>NZ_FOYZ01000002.1 GCF_900112775.1 Anaeromicropila populeti | reverse complement strand
CGTTTTCTGAGCTCAATTAACTCTTCATTAAGAGATAATGCATTATTTGGCGTATGAACAGCCTCTTTTGCCTCTAAGCGTCCCTCCTTAAATGCTTTTATCCATGTATAAATAGTACCTGTTGGAAGCCCAAGTTCTGCAGCGGCTTTATGCCCGCCTATTTCCTGTGCAAGTTTTACTGCTTGTGCTTTAAATTCTTGATCATATGATTTTGTAATTCGTTTTTCTGCCATCTCAATTCTCCTCTTCTTGTATTTATTATATATCAAAATCCTTGAGAATAGGGTGGCAATTTTTATTATACAACATCATTCATACCTTAATCACTATTTAGTTGATGGAGACGAGAATTCCTCTTTTTCTAAGCTAGACGCCTACATACTTGTCAATGATAAAGATGTCACCTATAACGAACTAGTAACTTCATTAGTAAGTAGTAATTCAAAAGATTATATCGAACAGTATCATATTTACGTTAATCAATTAAAATAATTCAGCTGAACAGCATATTAACAATAGACTCCATAACATCCTATTAACAATCCCTAACCTTTTCCACCCAAAAAGAGCAAAGTACATTTTCAGCACTCTGCTCTTTTTTAACTTTATAACATGAATCGTCATTACTCTTTTACCGAACCAATCGTAAGACCTGAAACAAAATATCTTTGAAAGAATGGATACACACAAGCAATTGGTACCACAATTAAAACTGCCATTGCCATGCGCATGGATTCTTTTGGCATAGTTGCGGCATACTGGGCAGAAGAAATTCCCATAGTATTGGCATTCTGGGCAAGATATTCAATATTACGTTCAATGCTCATTAATACCGCCTGCAAAGAATACAGATCCCGGCTGTCAATATACATCAGAGAAAGCCACCAGTCATTCCAATAGCCAAAACTAAGGAGGAGACCTATCGTTGCCAGTAACGGTTTGGATAGTGGAATAACCATTTGAAAATAAATTCTTAGCTGAGATGCTCCGTCTATTTCAGCTGATTCAAAAATAGACTGTGGAATTGTTGTTCTTATAAATGTTTTTGCAATAATGACATGGAATGAAGATACCGCCATAGGGAGAATTAAAACCCAAACAGAATCTTTCAGTCCTAGTACCGTTGTATAAACATTATACGTTGATACCAGACCGCCGCCAAACACCATAGGTATAAATACCACCCAAGTTAACAGACCCTTTAATTTAAACTTGGATCTGGTCAGCACGTATCCCATGGAGCTTGTCAAAAACAACCCAACGATAGTACCCGTTATAGTAACCGTTGCAGAAACTCCAAATGCTTTTAATATCATAACTTTGTTATTCCAAAGATACTGATATGCCTCTAGTGTCAGGGAATCTGGGAAAAAGCTGTATCCCTTTGCTGCTATGCTCTCGGAACTGCTGAAGGATATGATAATAATATATACTACAGGAACCACACAGATAAGTGCCAGCAGAAAGAATATTGCGGAAAATATAAAATTGGTTTTTTTAGATATCCGGTTAATTTTTGGCTGTTCGTTTTCATAATCCGTTCTTTTTTTCTTACTCATTATACATCACTGACCTTTCTATATGATTGCACTGTCTTTGTCCATCCATTTTACAATTCTATTTGTGATTAGAATCAATGCACAGCTTACAACAGATTGTAAAAATGATGCCGCAGAACCCATATTTGGATTTGGCTGTTCTTTTATCATTTTATAAATAAATACATCAATGGTTTCTGTAACCGTATACAGAGAATTTGATGCTTTAGGTACCTGATAAAACAGACCGAAATCAGAACGGACAAGCCCTCCTATACTCAATATAAACATCATGATAATTACACTTTTCATAAGTGGAAGCGTAATTTTAACCGCCTGTTGAAATTTAGTAGCGCCATCCATCATGGCTGCTTCATATAGAGAAGTATCAATACCAGTAATACTGGCTAAGTAAACTACCATTCCATATCCCATGCCCTTCCACACATTTAAGAAAACAAGAAAATATGGCCAGTACTCTGGTTCACGATACCAGTTTACCGTATCCTTATTTAACATAGTAAGTATGGTATTAAATAATCCCTTATCAGGGCTTAGAAATGCATACACGAAATATCCAACAATAACCCATGACATAAAATAAGGAAGAAACATCAATGTCTGACATGTTTTCCCATAACGTTTTCCATGGAGTTGACTCATCATCAAAGATAATATTACTGGTACTACAATGCCTAAAATAATAAATGCAATATTATAGGTTAACGTAAGTTTAAGTACTCTGGTACCAGAACCACTTGAAAATAAAAACTCAAAATTCTTAAACCCAGTGGTCTCACTGTGTAACAAATTGTAGAAAAAGCTTCTTCCTGCTTCCACGATACGATAATTCTTGAATGCCATCAGTACACCGAACATTGGCAGAAAACAAAAGCATACGTACCAAATGGTTGTAGGTAGTGCAAGTAATGCCAGCTGAGTATCATCTCTGGTCCATCTCTTTTTTTTGACACCCTTACTCTTTTTGCTCATAAGAACCTCCTTTTGTTTTAGCAAATCTGTATTGTCTAAAACAGTACTGTAACGATTAATTGCCTTACTATTATTATAGCAAGGCATCTGTCTCCCAAACAGTTGCTAAATTGAAGATTTATTGAACAAATTTTATTTTTATCTATACCAAAGTGCTGATTATTTACGGGTAGGCCGTTTTCTTCCAATCATCTACTTGTTTCTGCATATCATCAATAATAGTCTGAATACCAGCGGACTCTAATTTCTGATTGAGCTTTGGAACATACAGATCTGGATCCACACTTCCCGAATACAGCATCGTACCATACTCATTTAAAACACTCTTTACTTCTAATATTTCCTTTAACACATTGGTTGAATCAAAATTAAAGCCAAAGGACAATGCTGGCTTCAGTTCTTTGTTAAACTGCTGAAACTGGTACCATTTATCTATAGGTTCTGTCTCTAGCACATACGTATTAAAAAGTCCCCCCTGAACCCAGTAGGGAACAGAATAATTTTTCTGATTCTCAGAATTTAAATGCACTTTAAAAGAATAGGTGTTTTCCTTTCCCTCCACCAATTTTTCATCATCTTCAGAAAGTGCAGTCTTATCATAATGAATTCCTTCAATCCCGTAATTCAAAAGATTTCTTAAATATTCATCTGTATTTACCAGATTTAAAAACTCCACAGCCTCCTTTGGATGCTTCGTATTACTAGAAATGGCGGTCAAAGCTCCTCTGGCTGAAACATTTGTTATCTGAACCTCCATGATATTGGACGTCACTACCTCGTATCCTAAATCCTTGGACCAGATTAGTTCTGCATAAGGCTGTCCATCCCCCTTTGTCACAAACCGTTTTACTTCTTTACTATCTGTCTCCATTGCTGCATTTTTATTAATGTATCCTTTTAAATAATAATTTCTCATTGTTCTTAATGTGGACAGCATCCGATCTGTATGAAAGAGATTTTGCACCGTTAAGGTTGTATCATCATATTCAATCCCTACAATATCTTGAATTTTATCCATATAGGTAGGCGCAGAAAAATCTTGTGTAATATACAGTGGAACCACATCTGGCTCATTTTCACTGATTAATTCCAGCCATGGCTCTAAATCCTCAAGAGTGTGTATATCTTCATAGGGTACATGATATTTATCCACATATTCTTTAGTAAACACCCACATCGGCATACTGCCCAGTTCCTTTTCATTTGGCACCCCATAAATCCTTCCATCCACCATGGCAGCTTCCCAGAACTTATCATCAATAGCTTCATACATTTCCTTCCCATATTTCTGAAGAAGTTCGTCCAGCGGAAGAAAAAAGCCTCTTTGAGCATTGGTCAAATAATCATTTGCCCAAGAAGAAGTAAATACCAAATCGTACTCCTTCCCTGTTTTCACAATGGTTTCCATTGTTTTTGTGTATTTGTCCCAGCCGATTTGTTCAATCTGAACTGTTACCCCTATTTTTTCAGCCGTATATTCGTTTACCTTTTCCTGTACCAAAGCCAAATCCTTTTGTGGCTCCCCGATCTGATACCAAATCAGCTTTACTGTATTCGACTGTTCTTTCTTCTGTTCCAGCTTATTATGACAGCCTGCACTGCTTCCAAGAATAGTCCCCAGAAATAAAAAGACAAACAAAGCCCTTATTCTATTTTTCAATCTGATTGACCTCCTGCCAGGTATTTATTTCTTCTGTGGTACTTTTGATTTCTCTTAATGATGCGGGAGATATGCCATAATATTTTCGGAACATGCGGTAAAAATAGCTGATGTCAACATAGCCAATCTCATTAGAAATATCATGCATACGCATATTTGTCTTTAAAATCAGCTCTCTTGCTACTTTAATCCGGGTATTATTTAAATATTGAGAAAATGTACACCCTACTTCCCGAAGGAATATTTGCCCCAGATAAGAAGGATTCATTCTGTATTTTCCAGCTAGTGTTTTCAGGCTCATATCTTCCCTGTAATCATTTTTTACTTTAGCCATGATTTGCTTTACTACTGGCGAATACTGAGAATTTTCGATTTGAAGAAGCTCAATCAATTCCACCATTTCCACAATAATAGCACCCTTAATAATGGAAATATCATCTGCATGATAGATTTCTTCTAGCAGCTCTGTTACATAAAACTGGTGACTGGCTGACTCAATTCCAAACTCATCCTTTATTTTCTGCAATAAAATCATCACACGCACTAGGGTTGTATCAATTACTTCGATGGAGTACTTTTCCATTGTAATGTTATTCACAATAAGGTCTTCTAAATACGCAGCAGCTCCCTCTTTATCCTTATGGATAATTAGATTGTAAAGTTTATCCTCATCAAAGTCGATATCCTCATGCATCCTATTACAAACATAGCTTTCGTCAATACAACTTCCATATCCTTCAATGATTAAATATCTTTGCAGTTTGCGGGTATGCCGGTATGCCTTTGCCAAATCCTGCATTTGACTTAGTACTGGACCCACTGTAATAAAGGCTGGCTTGTCAAACTTTTCTTCTAGCTGGTTCTGAAGCTTTTTAAAATATGCCAAAGGATTTTTCTTTCCTACTTCTTCCCATGATATAAGTAAAAGCAATTCATCCTTTTCTGTAAACAGTACTTTCATATTATCCCCTTTATACTCTGTGACAAGATAATTATAAATAGATGCCAGCTCATCCTCCTTTAATGTACTGATTTTATATTTCATTGTTGCAAATGCAAAACAAGGTTGATATAAAGCCAATTCCAGTTCCTTCATATGAATAGCTGCTTTCTCTGGATCCCATGGTTCCTTCAGCAAGCACCCTGCTTTTCGCAGTTCATCAATCGAATAATTTTTTTTCTTATTCAATGACTGAATTTTGCTAACGGTATCTTCCAGCACCTGCATCAGTTTTTCTTCGTCTATGGGCTTTAAAATATAGTCCTCCACATCTAACGTAATGGCTTGTCTGGCATATTCAAACTGATCATAGCCACTGAGTATAATAAACCGCACCTGCTCACTTTGCTCCCTGATTTTTTTCAGAAGCTCCAAACCTCCCATTTGGGGCATACAGATATCTGTAATAATAATATCTACTTTTTCCTGTTCCCACAAGTCAATTGCTTCTGTTCCATCCTGAGCTTTGTGAACTACCTCCAGACCAAGCTTTTCCCAGTCTACAATCAGACAGATACCCTGCATGATAAATTCTTCGTCCTCAACTATCATAACCTTATACATTTTCTACACCTCCATAGGGAATCTAATGATCACTCTGACCCCTCTCGGATCATTTTTTTCCAGGTGCACACCATATTCCTTCCCATACATAGCCGTAATCCTGCTGTTTACATTTCTTACCCCAATACTGCCTTCTGGACTGCTGTTATCCTTTAACTTCTGATTTATCTCCTCCAGTCTATTATCTTCTATTCCCTTTCCATTGTCTTCAATATATATGAGAATATCTTCGCCTGCTGCCTCCATCTTAATACACAGATAATTATCCGTATCCATAAGGCGTATTCCATGGACAAAGTAATTTTCAATCATCGGCTGTAAAATAAATTTGTTTACTTTAACTTCCATAAATTCTACAGGACAATCAATAGCAAATCGAAATTTATTCTGATATCTGAATTCAAACATTTCCAAGTACTTTTTGCAAAAATACAGTTCCTTGCCTATTGTAATAATACTGCTTTCCTTAACCTGACTTCGGAAAATAATAGCAAGTCCATAGAGCATTTTCCCCACTTCCTTGTCCCCATTACAAATTGCCTTCATACGGATTGCCTCTAGTGTATTATAGAGAAAATGAGGATTAATTTGATTTTGAAGTGCATTCAGTTCCGCATTTTTCTGCTCAATTTCCGCCATATAGCTTTTCTGGATATAGGTCTGGAGATCGGTACACATCTGGTTAAAATATTCAGCAATGATGTCATATTCATCATTTTCAAATTTAATCTCCACCTGAGAATTAATTTCACCACCACGCACCCGTTCCATACCATTCAAAAGGGAAACCAGTCTCTGGGTTAGATGTTCCAGTCGTCTCAGCACTAGAAACTCACCTGCCCCAAAGATAAAAATTCCCGTTACAATCAATGAAAGCATTAAAAAAGGAGAAATTCGGTTTCCAATTTCTTTTGGAATATAACGGACTACATTAATTTTATTCATTCCATAGCAGCATACATAGGCAGCCAGAATTTTTTCCAGTTCCTGTTCACTTTTCAAAACTCCACTATCATTAAGCAAATAGTCCACTGTATTTTTTCCAGTAGAGTCAAATAGTACTGTCTGATCATAAAATACAATTAATTCAGATTCTTTGTTTTCCTTGTAGTTTTTCTCAAAATAGCTAAGATTATAAGAAACCAACATGTAACCCGTTAGTTCCATGGTCATAGGATTTTGAATATTTTCCACAAAAACAATATGATTATCTTCTAATAAAATATATTGATTCAGCCGTTCTAAAAAACTGCTGCTTACCTCAGAAACCCGTACATCTCCACCGTCACTATATGTGATTCTGTGCTTTTTGGCATGACTGACAAAAGAGATTTCCTTTATCTGACTATCCAGGCTAAAGGACTCTTTTGCAAAATCATCATTTCCATAATACTCATTTGACTGATTATTTGAAAACCGATCCAGTCTTATTTGATAATACGTATCCAAATCGTTTTCCAAGTAAAGCAGCGTATCGGACAATTCCGAATCTTTCTGATACAATTTATATAAAATTAAATCTGCCGTATCGGACATGTTTTTAGCATTATTGGCAACTTCTTCACTTACCAGCTGATTAAACCGTATGTTTTCATCCGCAGCCTGCTTTCGCACATTTGAAATAGAAAAAACTTCAAAGAAAATAATAATACTGAAAATAATCGCTGTATAATTTATAAAAAGTTTTCGGTAAATCGTCTTTTTCCGAATCATAATACTTCACTTTCTATTTCATCTAGTAACACAATTTGTGTGTCCTGAACAAAACATATCTGCTTTTCCCTGCCTTTCCAGCGAATCAGAAAAGTGGTATACCCTTCTTCGTATCCCTGATGAATAATATCAAGCTGTAATTTCCTGTTTTCAGAAAGCCTGAATAAATACTGGTTATAAACTCCTTCCTGATAGGAAAAATCCTTTCCATTATCTTGATAATGATAATATTCACCTTCCCCTTCATATACCTCTAGAATAAGCTGTTTTATTTTTTTCTCACCTGTATACGCTATTTCCGGATAATTTGGCAGTATCGTACCCGCTTTTATATACATAGGACAAACCTCTAACGGCGCTTCTCTTTTGATATAGGTCCCCCCTACATGCCTTTCTCCTGTCCAGTAATCTTCCCAGATTCCTTCTGGCAAATACACTAGTCTCATTCTCTGCCCCTGATTTACTACAGGAGCCACCAAAATATGACTTCCTACCATAAATTGATCGTTCATTTCCCATGTATTTCGGTCCTCTGGAAATTCTAGTACCAAAGGTCTTATTACTGGCAGACCATTTCTCTCATGTTCCCAAAATAAGTCATAAAAATATGGAAGTAAACGATACCGTAACTTAATATATTTCCGGTTAATATCAAGCGTTTCCTGATTAAAAGCCCATGGTTCCTGTCTGCGGCTTCCTTTGCAGCTGTGATTTCTGAACAATGGTGAAAAACATCCTGTCTGCACCCACCTGCATAAAAGTTCTGGTGTACAGTCGGAACCAAAGCCGCCAACATCTGTTCCAACAAATGCCATACCACTTAATCCAAGATTGCATAGCTGTGGAACTGCCATCTGAAGGTGTGCCCATATGCTGTGATTGTCTCCTGTCCATGCAGTTGCATATCGCTGGGTACCTGCATAGCAGGCTCTTGTGATAACAAAAGGACGGGTTTTCTTATATTTTTTCCACGCCTCATAAGTAGCCTGTGACATTAAATGTCCATATACATTATGAATTCTTCTATGATCAGCTCCTTGTCCTTCCTCTGAAAATTGTATGTCATCTGGAAGTTCTCCATGAAAGCTTGCCGGTTCATTCATATCATTCCATATTCCACTGACACCAAGTTCTATTAGGTAACGATGGTTTTCACCCCACCAGGAACGAACCTTTTCATCAGAAAAATCAGGATATACTACCGTCCCTGGCCACACCCAGTTTGTATAGTTTGTTCCTTCCTTATCTTTTACAAAACAATCCAGTTCCAGTCCCTGGTCATAAATCGGATATCCTTCCTCTAATTTTACCCCTGGATCAATAATCGTTACGATTTGAAAGCCCTCTTGATTAAGCTGTTGGATTAGTTCTTTCATATCCGGAAAGCCTTCCGGACTATAGGTAAACACCCGGCATCCATCCATATAATCTATGTCTAGATGAATGCAGTCACATGGAATATCATTTTCCCGGAAGCTTTTGGCAATTTCTCTTACTTCCTGAGATGTTTCATAGGACCATCTGCTCTGATGATATCCTAATGTCCATAATTGTGGTAATGGATGGGTTCCCGTAAGTCCCATATAACTTTTTAACACATCTGCCATGGTGTTTCCATACATAAAGTAGTAGTCCAGGTTTCCCTGCTCTGCGCCAAAAAAATAGTATTTTTCACTTTCCTTGCCCATATCAAAAACTGATTTATGGGGATTATCAAAAAATATGCCATAAAAGTGTGAGTTTCTCATCGTAATAAAGAAGGGAATGGATTTGTATAACGCGCGGAAGGAATCTACATGTGGATCTGGTATGTCACTGTTCCACATTTCATATTCGTATCCTCTTTTATTAAGAAAACCTGTTTTATCTCCTAATCCGTAAAATACTTCTTCCCCCTCCATTGTTTTTATTACCTGAATTTTATGTTTTCCAGTCTTTTCCTGAATCGTATGTCCTTCCTGAGCAGCCTGCTGCCAGCCTGCTTCAGGCTGCATAAAAGACTCTCTCTCCATCCGGTAGTCTCTGCATAAAATCTCATGCTGGTTATTATAAATATCAACCTTAAAGTCGTCATTTACTTCCACCCATAGTTTTCCCGTTTTAATAACCAGTCCTTGTTCTCTCTGTTCTATCTGCACTGATACCTGCTGACAGGCATTGCAATACTGCTGTCTGGACAACTCTGTAATTCCATAAGAAATCTGTTCTTTTTCTTCTAATGACGCAAAAATACGAATAACCGTTTCTTCCATTATTTCAATGTAGCAGACTTTCTCTTCAAACTGTAATAAAATTCTGTTTTCCAGCTTTTGATAGCCCAACAACTTTCCAAACATACTTTTTCACCCTCATTTCTTTTCTTTTTTCACATCTATTAAAACCGTCTTAATCTCATATGGTTTAAATTCCAGTCTAATTACCTTCTCTTCTTTGTACTCACCTTGAGGCTGCTCCATCAAATCAGCTTCCTGATACCCTTGAATCGAAAAATGCGGAGCTATTGTCACCTTATGTCTGGCACCAATATACTCGTGAAAACGAACTACCAGGCTTTTTCCATCTTCTGAAAGCTTTATTGCATCTATCTCCACATATTCATTATCCAGTGATAAAAAGCTATAATTGCCTAAAATGCTTGAACCTTCTACTGCATACAATGGCTGGTTTAGTCCATATGCTTCCTGAACCGTATTTGCCGCAGCAAAATCCCCTTTATGTGGAAACAGAGAATAGGTAAAATAGTGTTCTCCCTGATCCTGCTGTGGATCTGGATGTGTAGCAGCTTTTACCAGTGTCAGCCGCATTACATTTCCTTTTATATCATGTCCATACTTACAATCATTTAACAGGCTAACCCCATATCCTTGTTCCGATAAGTCTGCAAAGCGATGGGCAACGGTTTCAAATTTTGCCTGATCCCAACTGGTATTCCAGTGATTAGCACGTCTTACATTTCCATATTGTATATCGTACGTAGCATACGTAGTCCTTATATCTACAGGAAAAGCTACCTTCAATATTTTTTTATGTTCATAAAAATCCATCTTTGTTTCAAAGTCAATTCTTCTAGATTGTGCATATAACATCATATTCTGCGTAATTTTTGAGTTTAAAAAGCTCCAGGTAAAACGTATCACTGCCCGCAAAGGTCCCTGCTCCACACATTCTACACTGATTAACTGATCTACCTCTTTCATTTTTTCCTGATAAAAAAGATCAATATCCCATGCATCGTTTCCCAATGGTTTATCTTCAAACAACTGGAATACATTTGCCCTTTTGCCCTCTGGAATAACATGAATATCATTTTCCTTATCATAAACATCTGTTAGCTGTCCAGCTTCATTCCATTTTATACAATAAAATGGTGACTCTGCCCCACTATTGGTTATAAAAAATATTGGTTTACAAACCTGTTTTACTCCTGTCTCTCTGCTGATAACCGTCATGCCCATAGCTGGTACCTGTCCAACCTTTACCAATGTATTGGCGGCACTATCTTGGGATTCCAAAACATTTCCTGCTCCGTCCACATAAACTGCATCCTTCTGATAAGGAACGGAGACAATTCCATCTCGATCCCATCCTGAATTATTAACTATTGTAAAGTATTGGCTGTGTGCAGAGATAAGCTGTTCTAACGCATCCTCTTTTATTGTATCTGCTATAGCCTCTGCCTGTTTGTAATTTTCTCTGGAATCTTCATATACCTCGTGAATCGATGACCCTGGAATAATGTCGTGGAACTGGTGGGTAAGAAGAATTTTCCATCCCTCCCGCATTTCATCCTGACGGGCAAGAGCAACATCTCCCTTAACAATTGCTGCCATAGCGGTCAGCCACTCTGTTTCCCGATATAAAAATTCCATTTTTCGATTCATTCTTTTATTATATGCCTGACTGGTGTAGGTTCCTCTGTGATATTCTAAATATAGTTCACCATCCCAGGTATGCACATATTGCTTTGTATGTTTAAATGTATCTTTCAAATGTTCAAAATACTCTTTGGCAGTAGATGTTTTCAATTCTGGAATTCCTGGAATCTTATCAATTCGCCTGCGAAGTTCCAGCATATCACGATTAACTCCTCCACCGCCATCTCCATATCCATAAGAAATTAATAGCTCTTTGTTTACCGCTTTATCTTGATAAGCATCCCATACACCTTTCACTGTATTGGGTATTAATTGTCCGTTATAGGTATAGAACCAAGAGTCTGGTCTGTCCCATGGTGCAGGTGTTGTAATAAAATGTGTCAGCACCTCACTTCCGTCCATACCAACCCAGCGGAATGTATCATGGGGCATCCGATTGTACTGATTCCAGCTGATTTTTGTTGTCATAAACATATCAATTCCCGATTTTTTTAAAATCTGCGGCAACGCCCACGAATAGCCAAATACATCTGGGAGCCACAAATAGCTTGGAACTTTCCCAAATTCATCCATCATAAACTTTCTGCACATTAAGATTTGTCTGGTAAGGGATTCTCCACTGGTTAGATTACAGTCTGCTTCTACCCACATACCCCCATCTACTTCCCAGTTTCCTGCTGCTGCCTTCTCTTTTATCTTCTGATACAGGTCTGGAAAATCTTTTTTTACATATTCATACAGCTGTGGCTGGGTCTGTAAAAAAATATATTCTGGAAACTGTTCCATAAGGCGAATTACAGTAGAAAAGGAACGGGAACATTTTTCTCTGGTATGATTCAGCCTCCATAGCCACGCCACATCAATATGTGTATGTCCTATGCATTTTACCTGAACAGAAGCATTTTTTTCTATTTCATCTAACTGCTGATTTAGCATGTCATCTGCTTCGTGAACACTTTGATAAAACTCCTCACTTCCTGGATAAGACCAATCAATGCAGAGAAATGCCTCATCTAAAATGCGGCGCAGCTCATGAACAGTTGGGTCGTCGTTTTTCAGGGTTTTCACTGCATCTATGATTGCAAATCCCATATAATATAAATCATCTGTTTTTTCATCCAGCCAAGCCAGGTCAGCATAGTTTATTTTATGCACCTGTTCCCTTTTTACACCACCGCCTTCTAGGCCAGACCACAGCCGAAATATACATTCTAATTTTTCTCCATACAAATCTGCTGGGAAAAAAACTTCCTTATGATTCATGTCTACCCCTTGAAAAGGTTGTCCGTTAACATAAAGAAGCGATTCAAACCCCGAATTATTTCCATCTCCTGTAATGCCATAATCGAAAAGTCCAACCGCCTTTTTTCCCTTCCATTCCTCGGGAATCACTAGTTCTGTTTTTAACCATAAATACCGGTCCCTGCCTGACCAGCATTGTCCCGCCAGAATCAGCTCCCAATTTTCATCTTCTGAAGGCAGTTCTGGATTTACCTTACCCTGGTTATCCTCAAGAGACAATAATCCACCTAGACTTTTCCTATCCCTGTATCTATATTCCTTTAATTCATTTACTCTTGCCTCTAACTTATTATCTATAAAAAACATGCTTACCAACCTTTCTATAGCACAAAGAGGAGCAAAAAGCTCCCCACTTGTGGTACTTATTCTATTATTTCTGTGCTAACCAGTCGTTAATCTGATTCTGGTATTCTGTACGAATTGTCTCAAGACCTGCATCAGTTAATTCCTGATATAACTTAGGTACTGCTTCTGCTGGATCTACGGTTCCTGTGTAAAGCTCTTGTTTATATCTTGACATTACTAAATCACATGCTGCCATTTCATTTTCCACATTACTGCGGTCGAATGAAAATCCAAGTAGAACAGATGCTTCTGCCTTTTCATTCCACTCTTGTACCATTGTCCACTGGTCTGCTGCGTTAGGAGCCACTGGATACATCGTAAAGAAGGTTGCCTGTGAATAAGTTGCTGGGCTGTAGCAGTCAGCACTTCTTGTAATTGTTCCATCTCCATTATCAGTCCAGTCCACGCCTTCTACACCATAAGCAAGCATATTTCTCATAACTGGGTCTGTATTACAAAGCTCCAGATATTTTAATGCTTCCACTTTATATTTAGAAGAAGAGGAAATGGCATTTGCTGAACCAAGAATAGAACTAGTAGAGTAAATAGGTCCTGCAAATGGATTACTTACTGTGTCTTTTCCACGTCCTGCACTCCAGCTTACGTCTGCACCAGGGAATCCCTGTCCAGAGCTTACAATTACCCAAGAAGGGCCTCTGTCTACTGTTGCTGCATCTGGATTAATGATACCATCTTCGTACCATGTATGAAGGTAAGAAAGGCTTTCTGCAATATCTTCTTGTTCAAATACATTAACTACAGTTGCACTAGAATCGTCATAACGGACACCAATTGCATCCAAAGGTCCCTGATAGTTAATAAGAAGTCCATTTACGCCATCCTTTGCAATATTAAATGCATACTGAGCATCTGTAATATTTCCTGCATTGATTTCTTCCTGGAACATTCTTACTACTGGGTCCAAGTCGGCAAGGGTTTTAATGTTTGTATAGTCAACGTTATATTTTTCAACTAGTTCTTTATCCCAAACCCAGTATTGTGTCTGAGAAGAATCTTTATAAGTAGGAACTGAATAAATCTTATTATTAATTTTCACACCATCCCAAACCAAATCAGGAACCATACTTTGTAGTTCAGGTGTTTCTGCAAGAAGATCTGTAATATCAGCAAATGCTCCAAGAGATACTGCTGCTGAATATTTATCAGAATTAGTAAACATAATGTCGAATTCTTCTCCAGAATTTATCATAGCGGTAACTCTGTCACCCCAGATACCCCAGTCTAAATATACAAATTCAACTCCTACTCCGATTTTAGAAATGGAGTATTCATTCATTGCCTCTACTGCTGCTTTTAAATTATTTGGTTCTCCTCCAATTTGTATCCATTTTAGGATTACCGGTTCTTTTGTTTCAGTTTCTGTTGTTCCAGCCTCTGACGCCTCATTATCTGATGTTCCGCTCTGAGTTGTGCTTTCCTTTTTACCACATGCTGCAAGAGATGAAACCATAAGCACCATAGCTAGAAGTAATGAAAGTTTCTTAACTAGTTTTTTCATATTACCTCTCCTTTTCATTATTGTGTATTGCTACAATATCATTGTATTAGGAATTGATAAAAAAACCAATTTGCAAAATTTCATTTTTATTGTACATATTTCACTTGTTGTTCATATTCTAGTTTTGCCAACTGTAAACATCCCAGAATACCTTGATTATCTTTTAATGACGCAGGAACAATATATTGATCCAGACTGCTGATTTCTTTCGTATTTATATACCCATTCAGCATTTTTTTCACCTGTTCTCTAATAAGAGGAAACAGCTGCTTCTGATGCATTACGCCTCCCCCCAGAATAATTTTTTCTGGTGACAGGATTAAAATATAATTTGTCAGTGCCTGAGCAATATAGTATGCCTCCAGTTCCCAGACAGCACTTTCCTGCTCTAGCTCCGCCGCCCTTTTCCCCCATCTTTTTTCAATGGCAGGACCTGCTGCCATCCCTTCCAGACATCCTCCATGATAAGGACAGCAGCCTTCAAAAGAATCCTCTGGATGCCGTGTAATCATAATATGTCCACCCTCTGGGTGAAGCATACCATGAAGCAGTTTTCCATTTACATAAATTCCAGCACCAATTCCTGTCCCAATGGTAAGATATACAACAGAATTTAAATTTCCAGCTTGGCCAAAGGTAATTTCCCCCAGACAGGAGCTGTTCACATCGGTATCAAAACCAATGGGTATTCCTAATTTTTCTTGAAATGCTCCGTATAAATTATAATTTTTCCATGCCAGCTTAGGGGTATCCAAAATATGTCCAAAGCTTTTTGACTGAGGATTCACATCCACAGGTCCAAATGCCCCGATTCCCAATGCGCAAATTTCTTTTTTTGAAAAATAAGAAAGAAGCTCTGGTACCGTTTCTTCTGGAGTCAGCGTCGGCAAAGACTTCTGTTCCAAAATATTCCCTTTTTCATCTCCCACAGCCATAACCATTTTAGTCCCACCAGCTTCTAATGCACCAAATAACATATTGTTCTCCCTTTCCAAATCATTTTATCATCACCAGTTGCATTTATATAGTTCGCCCCTTAGAATGACTGCTTGAATCTCTAGTTTCTGATTGAGCAAAACCAGATTAGCTGCTTTTCCAAATGTAATGCTTCCGTATTTATCATAAATGCCAATTGCTTTAGCTGAATTTACAGCGGCAGCTTTTATAGCACTTTCCAGCGGAATCCCAGCCTGCAAAACCGCATACCTTACACAATCCATAAGGTTTGTTACTGAACCTGCAAGGCTGCCATCTGATTTCAAAACCGCTTTCCGCCCACAAACTTCTACCTCCTGACCTCCCAGCGTATAGACTCCATCTGGCATACCTGTTGCCCGCATACTGTCACTAATCATAACAATTCTGTTATCCCCAAACAGTTCAAAGGTTGCTCTGATTACACTGGGATGTATATGCATTCCATCGCAGATTATCTCCACCCGGCAGTTTTCCTGATCCCTGGCTGCCCCAATCACACCAGGATTACGATGATGCAGAGGAGGCATTGCATTATAAAGATGAGTGACATGTCCAGCACCCTTTTCCAATGCCTCTTTTGCCGTTTCATAGTCTGCATCTGTATGGGCAAGAGATACCATAACTTGTTCTTTTACAGCTTCAATAAAATCCATAGCATCTGTAAGTTCTGGTGCAAGAGACACCAGTTTGATTTTTCCGCCAGACAGCTTCTGAAGCTTTTGAAATACCTTTAAATTTGGTTTCTGCAAATAACTCTCATGTTGTGCTCCCTTTCGCTTTGCAGAAAGAAACGGGCCCTCCATATGAATTCCGCAAAAATCAGCACCAGAAATACTTTCGTATACTTCGGCTGTCTGCATAATCTTTTCCAGTTCTTCCTCTGGCAAAGTCATAGTAGCCGGACATATGGAGGTAATACCATGCTCCGCCTGATACTCAGCCATCGCCTGCACTGCCTCCAAACTGGCATCACAAAAATCATATCCTGCACATCCATGAAAATGAATATCTGTAAGGCCTGGTACTGCATATAATCCAGAGGCGTCTATGACACTATCCTCTTCTTGTACAGAATTTACAAATAATCCATCCTGAATAAAAACATCTCCCCAATGAAACTGATTATCTTCACAAAATACTTCTGCATTTTTTATAATCATAACAATCCCCCTTCTAATCATGCTTTATACTGACTAAAGCTGACACATAGATAGTGCTTCTTCATCCCCTATTAAAATAAAATCTGGATGAAGCTGTAGGATGGAAGCAGGTACTGCGGGCGTAACTGGTCCAAAAAATGCTTTTTTGACAATCTCCGCCTTATCACTTCCACTTACAATACATAGTATTTTTCCTGCTTGCATAATTGTTTTCATTCCTACCGTATAAGCTTGTTCTGGTACTTTTTCACCTTTTGCAAACAACCGAGAATTGGCTTTTATTGTACTATCCGACAACGCTACACAGTGAGTACCTAATTGAAATGCATCACCTGGCTCATTGAATCCAATGTGTCCGTTATGTCCCAGTCCAAGAAGCTGTAAATCAATCCCCCCTAGTCTGCTTATCACATTATCATAGCGTTCACATTCCGCCTTTTCCTCTTCTGCCATTCCCTCTGGAAGATAGCTCTGATCTTCCCTGATATTGATATGCTGAAAAAACTGGGTTTTCATAAAATAGTGGTAGCTCTGGGGATTTTCATTTGAAATCCCCTTATACTCATCTAGATTAACCGTTTTTACCCTTGAGAAATCAATGTCTCCTTTTTGATACCATTCGATCATCTGCTGATAGGTACCAATAGGGGTAGAACCCGTTGCAAGTCCCAAAACACAGTCTGGCTTTAAAATCACCTGGGCTGAAATGAGATTTGCCGCCTTTCTGCTCATATCCCTATAATCCTTTGCTTTATAAACCTGCATTTTTATCCTCCCAGCCTATTTGAATACCACTTTATAGGTTTTGATTTCATATGGCTTGACAACAATCTGAAATCCAGTTCCCACTGCTAGTATTTCTTCCAGCTCCTCTTCCATCAGGCTGCATTCCTTTACACTTAAAAGTTCCTTTGAAAAAACTACATTTGTCTTTGTTTTTGCATTTTCATACTCATATAATCTTATGATAACGCCACTTTCGTCTTCCGCTAGTTTTACAGTTTCCAACATAACATTCTTTTTATCAACTGACGCAAATGAATCCTCTGTTCCTGGCCTTCCTCCCATGGATACTAATGCAGGCTGGTTTAATTTTGCACCCTCCAGGGCAGTATTGCCTTCTCTCCAGCCACCTCCATGTGGATATATGGAATAGGTGAAATAATGCTCTTCCTGATCCGTAGACGGATTTGGTTCGATTCCTGACTTAATCAGCGTTAATGCAAAATCACTGTCCTTAACGGAATGTCCATATTTGCAGTCATTTAAAATACTAAACCCATAATGGCCTTCTGAAATATCTGCCCACTTATGACCACAGCTTTCAAATCTAGCCACATCCCAGCTTGTATTACGATGAACCTTACGAGTAACATTTCCAAACTGAATATCAAAAGACGCTTCATCCGTATGAATATCTACTGGAAAATGCACCTTGAGAAGATGTTGTGATTCTTTCCAATCTACATAAGTTTCAAAATCAATTCGTCTCATATTACTATAAAAATATATTTTCTGCTTAACAACCGATTTGCTGTAGCATCTGTCAATTTCCAATACTGCACGTACATTTCCTATTTCTGTCCACTCCATGCGTGTTACTTGTTTTAAATCATAAAATTTCTCTGTATGGTAAATGTCAATATCCCAGTTATCATAATAAATTGGCTTATCCTCATAAACCCGTAACAGATTACCAGTTTTGCTTTCCTGTAAAACTTGACGCTCAAATTCTTTATCATAAATTGAAGTAAACAGCCCTTCTTCATTTAGATCAATGGAGTAAAATGGAGTCTCTAAATGATTTCCTGTTAAAGTAAAAGCTTCTTCATTTACATCTGCTGAAGATATTGAGTAAGTTCTTTTTCCCTTGGATGGAAGATTTTTTAAATATACAACAGCTCCTGTTTCTGTTTGCTGAACTGGATAAAGCACCCCATCCTGATCCTGTAACGATTTAGCAGAAACTTTACCAAGCTGAACCACATCACTCCGTTCAAAACCAAGGGTATTGAATATTGTAATCCCTTCCCCTTCTCTGGAAAGTGCTTCTAACCGCTGGTTTATAAGCTCAGCACCCTTCTTCTGTAATTGCTCATACTCCTTCTTTGTCACTTCATATACTTCCTTTATCGAAGATCCTGGGAGAATATCATGAAACTGATTCAGCAAAACATTTTCCCACATCTGCTGTAAATCTGCGGCTGGATAGTCTACGCCTTCCGAACCAGCCAAAACTGATAATAGTTCCAAATCCATCAGCATCAATTCACATTTACGGTTAGCTTTTTTATTTCTTGCCATAGAAGTATAAGTACCTCTGTGGTATTCAAAATAAAACTCACCTTCCCACACAGGAAGTCTTTTGTTATTCCCAACCCGTTGGTCCAGTTCTTCAAAATAAGTTCCTGCGAATTCCTGACGTACCTTGGGAACGCCCTTTATTCCTTTTTCCATTCGGACAGAAGTTTCTAGCATTTCTCTAGTAGGCCCGCCACCGCCATCTCCATATCCATAGGAAATTAAAATATCATTGTTAATATCTTTATTTTGATAACGCATCCATCCACCCATAATAGAATCTGGATGTAAAATACCGTTATAGGTAGTAAAAAATTCATCTGTACTCTGGCCAACTCCCAAGGTTGTAATCAAATGAGTTAAAATCTCAGTTCCGTCAATTCCTCTCCAGCGCAATGTATCATAAGGCATTTTATTAAACTGGTTCCAGGCAAGCTTAGTGGTCATAAAATATTCAATTCCAGATTTCTTCATAATCTGCGGAAGTGCTCCAGAATACCCAAACACATCAGGAAGCCATAAAATGCGGTTTTCTACACCAAACTCTTCCTTAAAAAAGCGTTTTCCATGAAGGAACTGGCGCACCAGTGACTCGCCTGAAGTCAGATTACAGTCTGCCTCCAGCCACATTCCACCCTCAGGTTCCCATCTTCCCGCCTTCACCATTTCCTTTACCTTTGCATAAAGCTCTGGATAGCGGGCTTTTAAAAATTGATACAATTGTGGCTGACTGGACATAAATTTATAATTAGGGTATTCTTCCATCAGCTTTAATACCGTTGCAAAGCTTCTGGCTACTTTTTCTCTTGTCTGTTCTACCGTCCACCACCAGGCAACATCAATGTGGGTATGACCGATGCAGGTAGCAATGATTTCTTCATAGCCTGCCATATCCTCATACAATGCCTTGGAAATATACTGGTCTGCTGCTTTCAGGGAACAGTAAAAATCTTCTGAATAAGGGCTGCGTAAATCCAACAGATTCACTGTTTCATTCAGCACATGTTCCAAATCCTTACGAACCTTATCCTCCTTGTCCATTCTTGGAAAGGCGTTAAGTGGTACAGAAAGGTCATAGTATAATTTTTCAATTGCCGGATCAACTTCCTGGATTTCTGTAATCAAATTAAACTCTGTATGCAGAATCCCCGTATAAGACTGTAAATCCAGAACCATATGTTCTCCCGCCTTGGCACAATCACACAGTTTTACCTGACGGTGGTTCATATCAATTCCCTGTACAATTTGTTCATTCACGAACAGAAGAAACTGTGGATTCTTAGCGTCATCCCATTCTTCTATTTGTGTTTTCACATTAAGCCACAGTGATTTTCCGTGAAAATTTTGGGGTACCGTAAGTTCTGTCCGAAACCAATAGTGCTGATCTGGCCCATACCAATGCATAGTTCTGCTGTCAAATGGCTCCCATGCTTCTTCTGACCTATCCGCATCCTGTGGATACAAATAGTTGCCTTTTTTATAGTTCCAGTTTTCCAGTGGTTGTTTTTGCACCACTTTTAATTTATTTAGTTCATTACAGATAACTCCAACTCTTTTATCAAGAAAATGCATGTCATTTCCTCCTCTAGTTCATATTATTTTGTTTTGTAAACTGAATTAAATCCTCTGCTGTTGTAAATGCAAGCCCCGTTACAGTATCTGCACAGCCATAATAGATTGCAATCCGCCCTGTATCGGCGTCGGTAAGAGCGGCACATGGAAATACAACATTGGGAACATCTCCTACACATTCATATTGTTCATAAGGTGCCATAATATAATATTTTGAACGGTATTTTACCTTCCATGGCTGATCAATATCAAGGATGGCACATCCCATTCGATATACAAAGCCATTACAGGTTGTAATTACTCCATGGTAAATTAGCAGCCATCCCTCATCTGTTTCAATCGGAATAGGTCCTGGGCCTATTTTGGTGGACTGCCATGCAGACTCGTCTCCTTTGTAAGGAGACATCACATGTCGGTGATGTCCCCAATATTCCAAATCAGGGCTCTGGCTATAATAAATATCTCCAAAAGGTGTATGTCCATTATCACTTGGTCTACTCAGCATGGCAAACTTTCCATCTATTTTTCTAGGGAAAAGTACTCCATTACGGTTGCAAGGAAGAAAAGCATTTTCTAACTGATAAAATTTTTCAAAATCAAAAGTATAAGCTACCCCAATTGTAGGACCATGGTACCCATTACACCATGTAATATAATAGCGGTCCTCAATAAAGCATACCCTTGGATCATATCTGTATTCACGATTAAGAATCTCAGGGTCTTCACCATCAAATTGAATGGGGTTTTCATTGATTTTCCAATGAACTCCATCATCACTAAACCCTGCATATATGTCCATACTAACTGCTTTACTGTCACATCGGAATACTCCCGCATATCCTTGTTTATATGGTATCACAGCACTATTAAAAATACTATTGGAACTTGGAATGGCATTCCTCTGAATAATAGGATTCTGGCTATACCGCCAGACAGGCATATCATATCCTTCTGGTTTCTCCTGCCATGGCATATCCGGCAATCCTTTTCCAATTATTTTGCTCATATCGTTTCCTCCTTGTAATCCAGTTAATTTACTGTAATTTTAACATCGCATTAACTTTTTTGCAATATATTTTTTACTTTTGTTAATTTTTATTGTTAACATTTTTTTATTTTTGTTAACAAAGTAAATGTAATGTATTGTAGGAATCCATGTCCTGTGCTATAATGCTATCAGACAGAGCAGCATTTATACTCTGTTAAATCAATTATTCCCTGGAATAAACAGAATTATGGAGGTATTTATGTCGAAAATAACCATGCAGGATATTGCAGATGCACTTCACATATCCAGAATAACGGTCTGGAAGGTTTTTAATAATAAGTCTGGTGTATCGGAAGCTTTAAAAAAACAAATCCTGGATAAAGCAGAAGAAATGGGTTACACTAAAAGAATTTCTGATATGCCAGATTCAGCTTCTGACTCTTGTTCGTCCGTACAGCAGGAATCGGTTACTGTATCTGTAGTTGTTGCCAGACCAGAGTCCTCTGCCTTCTGGATGAAAATAATTCATCAGATTGCTAAGGAACTGGATGCGCAGGAGATTAACCTTATGTATACCTATCTGCCCTCCACCATTCCTTCCGACTATACCTTACCTAACATTTTAACTGGAAATGCCCTTCATGGAATTATTGTATTAAATGTATATGACAGTACTCTGCTGTCCTTGCTGAACCAGCTGCCCCTGCCAAAGGTATTTCTTGATTATACGCCCCCCCTTCCAACTAATACGTTAAGTGGTGATTTAATTCTTTTGGAAGGAAGAAGTAAGATTTACGAAATTACAAAAAAATTGATTGTATCAGGAATAGAGGACATTGGCTTTATTGGAGACACCGAATATGCAATCACCAACCAACAGCGATATGAAGGTTTTTTAGATGCTATGAATGAATATTCACTCAATGTAGAGCATGAACATTGCCTTACGAAAAGAATTGGAATTTATACCTACGAGGAGGAAATTACGAATTTTTTACAGAACAATAAAAATCTCCCAAAGGCTTATGTCTGCGTCAGCGATTTTGTCGCTCATTTTGTACTGAAATATCTGACTAAGCATAAATATCGGGTTCCAGAAGATATTATTATTACTGGATTTGATGGAAATGCGGAATATCCCGAAATTACTGGCCGACTTACTACCGTTGAGGTAGAAACTACAGCACTTGGCAGCCGTCTGACCAATCAGCTTTTATACCGCATCAGCCATCCAACTGCCCCTACTGCTGTTATTTATGTGAATACCCAGATTGTTCAAGGGGAGTCTGCATTATTGTAAAAAACTAAATGTAGTGTACCCTAGATTCTTCATATCGGTTCTCCTGTTCAACTTTTCTTACAGGATATCCAAAAGGAAGTATTGCAAAAGCCGCCAGACCAGAAGGAAGTTCTAACGCTTCTGCTACTGCTTCCATCCGTTCCTGTGCTGGAGCTATTCCAAGCCAGACAGACCCAAGTCCTTGTTCTGCTGCTTCTAATAAAATATTTTCACAGCATGCACTCATATCAATATGAGCATATTCTGGAAACATCAGTCCCTCTGTCCGGTAACATGCCACAATCGCAACATCTGCATTTTTAGTACAGCCGGCATATGGACTGGACACCGCCAACTGCCCCAGAGCTGCTTTATCCTTTACTACATAAAACTCCCAAGGCCTCTGATTTCCTGCTGATGGGGCAGCCATTGCCGCCTTCAGTATCCTTTCGATTTTTT
The DNA here is from genome assembly GCF_900112775.1 of Anaeromicropila populeti. Lineage (GTDB taxonomy): Bacteria > Bacillota > Clostridia > Lachnospirales > Lachnospiraceae > Anaeromicropila_A > Anaeromicropila_A populeti. Next base: position 412,422 of record NZ_FOYZ01000002.1, on the reverse strand, counting down.
CATCCTCCACTTTTTTTTCCACATACTCTCTTACACTAACTCTTTCGAAAATAGCGTTCATCATGTACCCTCCATTTCTTTTTTATTAAACAACATATTTTTATAATGCCCAACCCATTAAGCTTTGTCAAGAAAATTGTATTTGACTCTATATGTAATATAGACTTTATAATAATAAAAAATAAAAATTACGAGGAGGTATGAACATGGAACATTACATTATTACAGTTGCCAGAGGGTTTGGCAGCGGCGGTAAACAAATTGCTTCTCAACTAGCTGCTGAATTAAATATTGAATGCTATGAAAATAGAATTCTTACACTTGCTTCTGAGTATAGCGGATATGAAGAAAAAAAATTTGTTGCAGTAGATGAAAGACTACGAGGCTCTTCTTTAAGAATGATTCCTAAAACACTTTTACCCAAACCTATTACAAATAATTTTATTAATGATGATCAGCTATTTGCCTGTCAAGCAGAAATCATTCGGAACCTGGCCGATACAGAGTCTTGTGTAATTGTAGGAAAATGTGCTGACTATGTATTAAAAAATTATGACAATGTAATCAGCGTCTATATTGAAGCCCCCCGCCATTATTGTGTGGCTCGTGTGATGGAACGAATGGGAGTCAGTGAAAAAGAAGCAAACGCTATCATTACATCAACAGACAAATACCGCGCTGATTATTATAAATACTATACACATGGGAATTACTGGACAAATCCCGTAAACTATGATATTACCTTAAACAGCGAAAAAGCTGGGGAAGAAAATTGTGTTAAGATAATCCGTCAATACCTGAAATTAAAGTTTGGAATATAATTTAGCAAAACTTGCTGTTGACACTATATTAAGTATAGAGTTTATAATGTACGTATTGTTATAGAATTAATTTTATAGGCAGACCAGAACAAAGGTGTTTCTTGCCATTGTTTTTAGTCTGTTTTTTTATGCAACTATTTTTATATATGAATGGAGGTAACATTATGAAGAAACGTATTTTTAGCCTATTATTAACAGCAGCATTGACTCTTGGCTTCGTAAGTGGTTGTAGTTCATCTTCAGATATTACAAGCAGTACCGAGGAAACAAAGAACAGTTCTACGGAAGCCGTTTCCACTGGAGAAACCTTGAACATGGCAACCGCCTTCTGGTATGAATTAGATGCCCATAAAGATTACAACGGCTGGTATTCATCTATGTATGGCATTACGGAAACACTTTTTAAGGTAGGAGATGATTATTCAACCGAACCCTGGATCGCTGAAACAGGAACCTGCGAAGGCAATACCTGGACCATAAAATTGAAAGATACTGTAGTTTTTTCAAACGGCAATCCTGTCAATTCATCTGTTGTCATTGCAAACCTGCAACGTGCCGGAAAAATGAATGAACGTGCTGCACTTCTTGCAGCTGCAAGCTTTGAAGAAGTTGATGAAACGACCTTTAAAATTACAACCCAACAGCCTTATCCAACCTTATTGTCAGACTTAACCGATCCGTTCACTTCTATTATGGATATTGAAAATATTCCAGAAGATGACTATAACAACAGTATTATTGGTACGGGTCCTTTTAAATTAGAATCTTATTCAGCGGAAGATAAAATAGTTCTCACTAAAAACGAAAACTACTGGAACGGGGATGTTATCTTGGGCACTGTAAATGTATACTATATTCCTGATTCCTCTACAGAATCCATGAGTTTACAAAGTGGTGAAATTGATGTCTTTGTTGGCCCTGATACAGACTCTATTGCCCTTTTTGAAGCCGACAACAGTTTTAAAGTGACTTCTACTGCTTCCACAAAGGCATACTATTATATCTTTAATATGGACACTATGACGGATGACGCAGTTCGTGAAGCTATTATGAAAAGTGTAAATAAATCTGATATTGTAACTCTTCTGGCAGGCTCTATAGTTGCCGCAGAAGGTGCATATGGACCAGATACAGCTCTGGGTGCAGTAAGTGGCCCATCCTATGACCCAGAGGGTGCAAAAAAAATATTGGAATCTGCTGGTTACGCATTGAATAAAGATGGATTTTACGAAAAAGATGGCACCGAGCTGACAATAAGAATAGCTTATTTTGCTGCTCGTTCTATTGACAAAATTACAACTTTAATTCAAGACGAATTAAAAAAGAGTGGAATTAATACGGAACTCCAGTTGTATGAAGATCCTGATGCAACCTATATGGAAACTGGTGATTTTGACATGGCTATGTATGTTTACTCTACTACCACCTCAGGAGATGCTTATTCCTTTTTAAATGCAACGCTATCTGCAACAGGTAATAAAAACTGTGGTAATTACAACAGCGAAAACGTAAATGCCTTATTAAATAAACTTGTAACAGAAACCGATAGTAGTAAGCGTGTAGATCTCTCCCTGCAAATACAGCAGCAAGTATTAGATGACCACGCGGTGGGCTACTACGCCATGACAAATAAAGTTACCGTTTCCAAATCAACTGTTTCAAACTGTAATGAAACTAATCCACTGACATTTTATTTTCTTACAAAAGATACCTGCATCGGCTAATAAAACGATATACCTTGTGTTGAACTGCCGATATTCACTTCAACACAAGGTTATTAAGGAGGTTTATATGTTTTCATTTATTAGTAAACGATTATTACAGCTTATTCCCATTATCTTAGGCGTCACCTTTATGACATTTACTTTGCTCTATCTCGCTCCTGGTGATCCTGCCCAATCAAGATTATTAGCACAGGGAACCGTTGTATCAGACGAAGCACTAGAAAGCACTAGAGAGTCCATGGGATTAAATGAGCCATTTCTGGTGCAGTACTGGAACTGGCTGAAAGGATTACTTACTAGTGACTTTGGCACCTCCTATCACGATGATCAACCGGTTATGATTAAATTGCAGCGTGCAGCAATTCCCACTATTCAGTTAACCTTTTTTTCTATGCTGATTACATTACTGATTTCAGTTCCTCTGGGAATTTTGATGGCAATTAAGCAGAATAAATGGATCGATAATTTTATCCGCCTTCTTACTTTTATCGGAACATCTATTCCTAATTTTATGATTTCCCTGCTGTTAATCTATGTTGTTTGTCTAAAGCTAAAGCTTTTGCCTGTTGTTACATCTGGCACCTATAAAGGACTCATTCTTCCTGTTATTACTCTTGTAATTATGCAGTCCAGTAAATTTATCCGACAAGTTCGAGCTGAAATTCTTGAGCAGATGGATAAAGAGTATGTACTAAGTGCCAGGGTGCGTGGTGTAAAAGAAAGCACCTTACTTTTTAAAAATGTATTACATAATTCAATGATTACGATTATTACCATCTTTGGATTGTCAGTAGGAACTCTGTTAGCAGGTACTGCTGTTATTGAAACTATTTTTTCCTGGCCAGGGCTGGGCAAATTAGTAATTGATTCCATAAGCTATCGTGATTATCCTGTAATACAAGGCTTCGTTGTGATTATGGCAACTGTATATGTCCTAATCAACTTATTTACTGATATCTGCTATAAAATTTTAGATCCCAGGGTTGGATAGGAGGAATACTATGGATAAAGTAAAAAAGCGTTTTCTATTTTTTAGTATTGTTTCACTTATTATCATAATTTTCAGTTTAATTGCTCCTTACCTGACGCCAAATGATCCGTATGAAACCAATGTGCTTCTTGGAAAGCTTGCCCCCTGCAAGAGCTATCCATTTGGAACAGACTCCTTAGGCAGATGTGTTCTTTCCCGTGTAATGGTTGGCGCCAAAACATCTATTTTCTCAGCTTTAGTTCTTGTTTTTATCACCTTTGCCTTTGGAACTCTGATTGGAATTATCAGCGGTTATTTTGGGGGGATTTTCGACAGCATCCTAATGCGGTTTGTAGACATCTTACTGGCATTCCCAAGTATGGTTCTTGCCATTGCAGTAGCTGGTATACTTGGAGGTGGACTGATAAACGCAATGCTGGCTCTTGGGCTGACTGCATGGACAACCTATGCAAGACTTGCAAGAAGCCACGTGCTTGCCATTAAGGAAGAAGATTTTATTAAAGCAGCTAAAATAAATGGCAGCAGCAAAACGGCAATTATGTTTAAGCATCTTCTTCCTAATATTATTGGTCCTCTTGTTGTAAATGCTACTGTACAAATTGGTTCCACCATGATGGGAATTGCTGGCCTTTCCTTTTTAGGACTTGGCGTTCAGGTTCCACATGCTGAATGGGGCTCTATGGTAAGTGAAGCCCGTACCTGTTTCCAGCTTGCACCATGGACTGTATTTGGTCCTGGCATAGCAATCATCATCACAATCATGATTTTTAACTGCTTTGGCGATTCTGTACAAAACATTTTAGATCCAAAGCACAAAGCCAAAGGATAGGAGGGATTCGTAAATGGAACATTTAGTTGATGTTAAAAATTTAAGTATTAATTATGGCCCGAAAACAGTGGTACATGACGTATCTTTTACTGTTGACGAAGGGGAAATACTAGCTATTGTTGGGGAAAGCGGCAGCGGTAAAAGTACTATTTTAAAAGCCATTATGCAGATGCCTGGATTTGGTGTTTGTGCATCCAAGGGAACAATGTATTTTGAAGATAGGGATTTATTGAAAATGACAAAAAGAGAAATGATAAATATTAGAGGCACGAAAATGGGAGCCATTTTCCAAAATCCTTCTGCTGCACTGAATCCCATCCGAAAAATAGGAATACAGTTTTGGGAAACCCTGAACAGCCATAAAAGAATTTCAAAGAAAGCTGCGTATGCACAGGTTTTATCCATTTTTGAACGGTTAAATTTGAAAAATGGTACTCGTATTTTAAATGCTTATCCTTATCAGCTTAGTGGTGGTATGAACCAGAGAGTTGCCATCGCTCTTTCCATGATTATGGCTCCAAAGCTTTTACTAGCAGATGAACCAACCAGTGCACTTGATGTTACGACACAGGCACAGGTTGTGGATGAATTATTACGGCTGAAAAATGAATTTCATACCTCTATTATTTTAGTTACCCATAATATTGGAGTTGCTGCAAAACTTGCGGATAAAACAATGATTATGTATCAGGGAAAGGTTGTGGATTATGGCCCAAGCCAGGAGGTTTTGAAAAATCCTCAAAATGCTTATTCACGTATGTTGCTTGATTCCATTCCTCAAATCAAAACTGAAAACCCTTCTGCTCCTTCTCATGGTAAAAAATTGCTGGAAGTAAAAGAACTATGTAAAACATATGGCAAAGGAAAGCACACCTTTCAGGCTGTGAAATATGTAAATTTCCAGTTATCTGAGGGCGAGATTCTGGGCATTGTAGGTGAAAGCGGTTCTGGAAAAAGTACGATTGTAAAGCAGCTAATCCGCTTAGAAAAGCCTTCTCATGGCTCCATTCAAATGGGTGAACTGGAGCTTTCTACCTTGAAGGAGCGTGAATTCTCAAAGATATATGCAAATATGCAAATGATATTTCAAAATGCGGTTGGCTCCTTTGATTCCCATATGAAAATCCGTACTTCAATCACTGAGGCAATTCGAAACATGACCCAGCTTCGTAATTCAAATGAAATTAACGCACTGATTGATGATTTAATGGTAAAAGTAGGACTTACTCCTGAAATGGCTGATCGTTTTCCCCATGAATTAAGTGGAGGCCAATGCCAGCGTGCTGCTGTTGCTCGCGCTCTTGCCTTAAAACCAAAAATTCTGATTTGTGATGAAGCTACAAGTGCATTGGACGTATCTGCACAGGCCCAGGTGGTAAAGCTGTTACAGCGTCTAGGCAAAGAAATGAACATTGCAATTATTTTTATTTGTCACGATCTCGCCCTAGTCAGTGAAATCTGCCATCGGGTCATTGTTATGAAAAATGGAAGCTGTGTAGAGGCTGGGATTACCAGTGAAGTCATTTCAAATCCAAAAGAACATTATACACGGAACTTATTAAGTTCTATTTTGACGGTAGAATAACAAACTCCTCACATGAATTTTAACGCCTTCGGCGGCTGCCCTGCAACAGATCCTTTGTACGCCGAAGTGCGAATTTCCTTACAAAACTGAAAACCCATAGATTCCTATTACTATCAACATAACACCTAAAAATCGTTCAAACCCAATATAAGCATCCGACGGCTCTATATTTTTATATTTCCATTTTCTTGTTATCTCAAATACAAAGTAAGGGCAAAACAAATGTAGGACTCCTACAAAAATGAATAGTATAGGTGTCACGATATACTGCAATGACTTATGTAATTTGACCGCCTTAATTAATGATGATATAAAATCTGTATCATAATCAGTTTTTGCACTTACCCCTGAAGCAGCACCTAACCCGGAAGCATTACTCATTTCAATTACAGCTTCTCCATCTGGCAGATATATTTTTAAATTATAATTTTCTGCATCTCCTGTTAGCTCATATTGATAAGTTTCTCCCTGAAACTCCACTTTATTTCCATCATAAAAATAGCACGTTTCACCTCTATATTTTTCACCATTTGTAACTTCGAACATATTTTTACTGTTCTCTGTCAGAGTATAACTTCTAAAAACAATCTGCTTTTTATGAAAAACGCAAAATACAGCTATCGTAATTATTAATATAATTTGCGTAACAATTACTAAAATATTCTTTTTCATTCAACTTCCTCACAAATTCATATTAAAATACTGTAACATATTATTACATTGATTTATTTTATCATCTTAGAAAAAAATTGATAGTTAAAAAATTTTAACTATCAATTTATATATTTAATTAATATGATAACGCATATCCATATGTATAAGACCATGTACTTACTGATGTATATGTTGCTCCTCGTACATACACAAAATCCCCTTCTTGTGTTAACGATTTTGAATTTTTAGCCGAAATTTTTTGCATTGATCCTCCATAATATGTATTTTGTAACGAAGGTGTTCCTCTATAAAACAATGTTGTATTAGAAGAACTTGATGCATAACTTTTTAAGGTTTGCAAATTCCATACAATTGTTGATATGTTTGTCCACTCCAAGGCACATTCTACGATAGCAGCAAGATAACTTGTTGAACCACTACATTTTTGCCCTATTTCACAAGAAACAAAGCAGTTTGAAGTTTCATTCGATGTAAGTTCGCTTATTACATAAGCACTAGTTGCTTTAAGCGGATTTTCTTCAACAACACTAATACCTAATGCACTAGTTGTTACATTATATAAAACTAAAGAATCATATGCACAGCTTAATTGATGCACTACTCCTTCAGACGTATTTGTATAATGATCCCAATCAAATACCATAATGTCTGTTGCCACATTTGATGTTCCCATAAAATAATTTTGCGCATATCCATATACTCTTTCATTATTATAATTATTAAAATAAAATTTACCCACTGTACCATTTATTGATTTAAATAATGAGTCAGAAATATTTGTTATTAAGCTACACATTGTTGCTATATTGGGTTCACTACAACTGTTGGTTCCATATACATTATTATTTTTTTCAATTTTTTCAAGCATCATCAAGTCTTCTTTTACTCCACTAACACCTTCTTCGTATCCTTTTGAAGATATAATGTTATTATCTTGATTAATGGTTATTTCACATTTACTTTTACCTTCAGTTTCTTTTTTTCCAAAAACATATTTTTTTTCAATTTCTAATAATTCTTCTTCTGTATATAGAACATTATCATTTGACATTACTTTTATATCTGCAAAATCAACATCCTCTAATGCATCTTGAAAATAGATCACATCTGATGAATTATTTTTACATATTGCTAATGATAATACTGTTTTATTTTCAAAATCCAAATTTGAATTCATTAAAGTAATTGAATCTGCATTCTTTTCTATTCTAAAACTTAAAATCTCATAGTTTTCAGATACATCTTCAGTAATACCTATTATAGAATCATTATTCTCTCCATAATGAATTTTTCCTGGATATAAGTCTAATTTATAAAACAATGATTTATTATCTAACTCAAATGATACTGTAGCAACTCCATCCTCAAATTTTATTTGCAGCTTTGAAATAGAAGACTTATTTGATATTACACTACTCATATTATTTTTATCTAGTACCGATCCTAAGATTTCATTTTTACTATGTTTATAACTCTCCTTTTCTATACTTTGCTTTGCCCAAACAATGTCATTGGAAAAACTAACAATACATAATACTAATACTAATATAAATGTTGTGATTTTTTTCATATAACCATTCCTTTCTATTTTTTATAATAATACCATAGACTTTTACAAAATGCTTACTAATGTAAATTTTCATCATGTTATTGTATTTTTTAGTTTATATATTTTAAAATCTATATAAGGTAACTAATAAATTTAACTTTGCTTAGCATATATAGACTTTGTAATACTTGAAATGTTATATTATTTAGAAACGATACTGATATTTTTTTGATTAGGATAGGGGGTTGTTGAAGGTTGGGTGTGTATAATTATGAAATATCATCCTCTCGAACAACGTAATATCATGGTAGGATATCGAATGAACCTTTTATAAAAATTGATATTTTGGTATATGCTCAAGTAGCTATTCTGTTTTTAACATGTATACTTACAGAGATAGCATTTCGAAAAAAGCATATATGTTCTTGATATGTGTTCAGCATAAAAACCAATTTAACTGTGCATTATAAAGCTACAATCAACGCAGGTTATTAGAAAAAGCTACATAAAGAGTGCTGATTTGTAAATACTTTTCCATTATTGCTGATTACGGTTTTATCATTACTTTTTGTTCACGTCAATTTAATGTATTACTATTTTACCACCCCTGAAGCACCTTCTTATAACTGAAGAGAAGTACCGATGCTGTCACTACCCAGTATATGCACTGGGACACCCACAATCCATGATTTCCTATGTATGGAATCAGAATCGTACCGCTTAGAAAAAAACATGCCATTGCCAGAAACGCGCCATTTCGTATTGGCTTAATATAAGTACATCCACTATAAAATCCTGTTAACACGTCCATAATGCAAGAAGCAACAGGACAAATAAAGATCCAGATTCTATATTCCACCAGTAACGCAAGTACTTCGGAAATATTTGTATACAAATGAAAAACTGGAATACAAAAAATTTCAAAACAAACAGCTAAAAACAGAGCCATGCTCACTCCTGTTTGTATCGCAATCCGCCATAGCTTCTGCAAACTCTTTTTATCTTTGCTTCCCCAGTACTTGCCTGCATAGTATGTAGATGTATTACCCAGTGCCTCTAAAGCATAAATGGTAATTGCATTAATTTGGCTGATAATTCCATTAGCGGCTAAAATGACAGTCCCCAGCCTGCTTCCATAGGCTAAAAATCCATTTCTTACCGTAGTATGAAAAAGAGTTCTCAAGAAAAAGTCAGAATTTAATTTCAAATAAGCAAAGATGTTGTTCCTATTCAAAATCAGCTCTCTATCAAAATCAATTCTTTTAAATTTTCCAAACACAGTCAGATAGATTATTTCTATTAGAATTGCTGTCAGCTGGGCAATAAAGGTTGCCCAGGCTACACCGGCTATCCCTGCATGAAGAACATTTACAAACACAAGATCCAGAACAATATTTAAAAGAGTACATCCTACTTGTATGAACATACATAGCACTGTTTTTCCCTGCCCTAACATCCATCCTCTGATAATATAATCAGCCAGCACAAAAAAACTTGCAAAAATAAGAATATTATAATATAGAGAGGCAGCCCTTGTAACACCTGCCTCTGGTTGAATAAACAGAAGAAAAAGAGAAAAAATCTGATTTCTAAAAAGCACCAGCGCTGCAAAAATAATAATTGCAAAGGCCAAAGGCTGTAAAAGAGCATTTAAACGCTCTTTTGGATTTCCAGTACCAAGTGACTGTGCACTTTGCCCTGAAGCAATATATCGTATGTTACCAAATACCCAATATAAAGTCTCTAGTATTTGGGTTCCGACAGAGACACCTGCAATAAAATCAGCATTGTTTAGATTTCCAATCACAGCTATATCCGCCATTCCTAATAAGGGAATAGAAATTGAAGCCATTATATTGGGAACTGCTTTTTTCAGAAAGCCCCGTTTCGATAAAGGTTCTTCCTCATTCATTTCACAATCACTCCTTTAAAAAAACTTATTCTTTGTATACGTTCAATGCCTCTAAAAAGTCATGAATTAAATCTTCAGCCTTTTCGATTCCCACAGAAATTCTAATAAGACCTAACGTAATCCCCATTTTCGCTCTTTCCTCCTCTGGTGTATCATAATGAGAAGAAGAGACAGGATGAGCTAATGTGGTTCGATAGCCCCCCAGCGTCATAGCATAATGTGCTAAATTCAACTTGCGCATAAACAGATTGATTTTTTCCATACTGTCCGGTAGTACAATACTTAACATTCCTCCACAGCTATATTCATTTCCAAATAATTTCATGGCAAGTTCGTGCTGGGGATGACTCATTAAGCTTGGATGATTTACCTTTAGTACATAAGGAGATTCCTCCAATGCTTTTGCAAGCTTTGCCGCATTTTTCATCTGTTTTTCTATGCGTAGAGACATAGTGCGCATTCCTCTTTGTACAAGCCATGATGTAAAGGCATCGGCTGTATTTCCAAGAAGCACCTGGTACCGGTATGCCTTCTGAATCAATTCCGCCTTTCCTGTAACACTACCGCACACCGCATCACTATGTCCATTGGCAAACTTTGTCAGGCTATTGATTACAAGGTCAGCTCCATGGGCAATTGGCCGAAAGGCAACCGACGTCATAAAGGTATTATCCACTACTAAGATACAATTATTATCATGAGCCAGTTTTGCCGCCCCATCTATATCCACCACAGTAATCATTGGATTAGAAACTGTTTCCGTATACAAAATTTTTGTCTCGGATTTAATGGCCCTTTCCACTTCCTCCAGCTTTGTAAAATCTACAAAGGTAACCTCTACTCCATAAGCTGGCAGCACTTCTTTAAAAATGTCAATGGTTTCCCCGTAAAGAGTCATATCCGACACAATATGATCGCCACACTTTACCTGAGAAAATATAGTAGTTGAGATAGCACCCATTCCAGAGCTGCATATAATAGAATCTTCGCCGCCTTCTGCATATGTCATTAGCTCAATTAAGGCATTTCTGTTTGGATTTCTATTTCTATTATAGCAAAAACCTTTCTTCTCGTAGCGGTCATACAAATCATCCAGATCTTCCACATTAAAGGCTGTTGTCAAATAAATCGGTGCTGTTTCTGGGTTACTTGCCAATGCGTTGATATATGCACCTTGCTTTAAAATTTCTGTTTCAAACGAAAATTCCTTTTCTGTCCTCTTAAATTGTTCCATATCCATCTCTCCTTCTATTGAAATACTTCAAGTGCATACATAAAATCCCTGATTAAATCCTCTCCTTCTTCGATTCCACAAGATACCCGCATAGTTCCATAGCTGATACCCATTTTCTTTCTGTCTTCTTCTGGCACATGATGATGTGAGGAATGAAGAGGATGAGAAAGGGTAGTTCTGATTCCACCTAAGGTTGGTGCATAACGAGCCAGCTTCAATCTGTTCATAAAAGCGTTAATTTTATCTTTATCATCTGGCATATCAAAGCTTAACATTCCTGTCATATGAGTATTATCTTTAAAAATCCGGCCTGCCAGCTCGTGCTGTGGGTTGGATGGAATAGAAGGATGATTTACTTTTAAAACAATGGGATGTTCCTCTAATGCTTTTGCCAGCTTTGCAGCATTTTCCATTTGCTTATTTACCCTTAAATGTACTGTCTGCATACCTCTGAATACAGTCCAAGCTGTATGGGGAGAAGCGGAGGTTCCTGTAAGCATTCTGATTTCATGAATTCTATCATATAAAGCACAGTCATCGACCGTAATCGAACCTGCAAGAGCGTCACTATGCCCATTCATAAATTTTGTCAGACTATTCAGTACAATATCGGCTCCTAACTCCATCGGTTTCACCGCCAGCGGTGTTGTAAAGGTATTATCTACCATAAGCCATGCACCTGCTTCATGGGCAATATCCGCCAGATTTTCAATATCCGCTACGATATCCGTAGGATTCGATACCACCTCCGTATAAAGCATTTTTGTATTTGGCTTTACTGCTGCCCTTACTGATTGCAAATCTGTAAAATCCACAAAATCTACTTCTACAGAGCACTTTTTTAACAACTGGTTAATGGCATCAAAAGTTTCACCATAGATATAGGAATTACAGATAAAATGATCGCCTGGATTTAATAAGGCAAAATAGGTTGTTGTAATTCCTCCCATTCCAGATGAAAAAATCAGCGTTTTCTTTCCATTTTCCAAAAATGAAATTAATTGAGCAAGTGCCTCCCGGTTAGGGTTTCTTGTTCTGACGTAGGTGTAGCCTTTTTCCTCATAGGTCTTGTCCACATCATTTAAATCTCCCATATTAAATGCTGTTGTATTAAACAGTGGAAATGCCTCTGGTGACATACTCATTCCCTTTATGGTGTGTCCCTCATACAATATCCGTGTTGCTTCACTATAATTTTCAAATTCCATTTTTATCCTCCATTCACAACTTTTTTTACTTGATATGTTTCTTTTTATCTATTGTAATATCTATACTAGTCATAGAGTCAATTCCTATATTTATCTGCCTTTCTAATAAACAACTCTCTCTTTTTTCCTGTATCTCCAGGAAACCCTTTCTGATACATTTCTATAACACGCTGGTAACATTCCGCAGTCTTCCTTAATTCAGCTGCTCTGATAAGCTGGCCAAGGCGAAAGCTATAGGCTTCCATGATTTCTCTCTGGTACTCATATTCCGAGAATTGTCCCTGAAATATTTCAAAATCCTTAAATATGGCTTCTTCCCAATGAGCATCATAAGCTTTTCTCAGGTATTTCCTAGCTGTAAGATAATCCTTCTCACATCCACCAAGTCCTTCTAAGCAAACTATCCCCAGTTCATAAAAGGCTCCTCCAAAATTGTCCTCTGCCGCTGTATAAAAACATTGGATAGCTTGATCCATTTCTTTTTTTACACCTATTCCTTCTTTATATAAAGTTCCCAGCCTGTAATAATCTTCTGCTGATTCTTTCTTTTCTCTATAATAAGAAAACACCGTTTTCCGTAACTCCTCAGCTTGTTTTTCTTCTCTGATAGTTTCCTGCTGCCTGGACATTCCCTTAAGATATAAATAGGCGGCTGGCATACTTCCGTTTTTCCATGCTCTTTCGTAATATACCATGGCTTCTTCATAGTCCTTTAACCGTTCCAGATATCTTCCATATTCATACTCTTTTTCTGGCGTATCTATACTTGTACTGTCCCAGTATATTGTTTGTTCCAAAGCACTTTTATGCTCCAAATCCGTATATTTACTCATATTAAAACCCTCTCGTTGCGCAAGGACCTGAACTGCACATGCCACAGCCCTGTTCACTATCACGTATGTTTTTCCCATCTAAGTAAGCATTACAGCGAAAACGGTTAAAGCTTCCATCGTCACTTAACGCTCCTGACGGGCATTTTTCCACACAAACCTTACATTTTCCACTTTTATAATATAAGCAAAATGAATCTTCTCTTGCCTTTGTCGGCTCAATCTCTGCATCAATTACTACGCTCCCAAGTCTTCCCGCAGTTCCCTTTTCTGTGATAAGTAAATGATTCAGCCCAAATGTTCCTATCCCCGCAATAACAGCCGTAGATTTATGAGACCATTTTGCAGAAAGATTAATGCTGTCATAGGTAGCATTGGTATAAGTAGGCGGCTCACTTTTGACTGTAATTCCATTTAACTCTAATTCTTTATGAAGATTTCTCCCAATATTACTTAATATTTCATTTGCATAAGTATATGACCTGGACCACTCCTTGGAAATTGCATTCTTTCCCTGAATGGTTTTTACTGTTTCCCTGGAAAATGGGATGAAGTATACAATTACTGTTTTTGCTGTCTCTAAAAATTCCTTGGGATGTACCTGTGGTCTTCCAATCAGTTCGTCCAGCTTATCATACAAAGGATTCTCTGCTGAGGCAAACCCTACAATAGGCTCTAAAAACATATTACTCTGCGAATGTTCTGCTGCTGTTCTTTTTATTATGTCTTCCACAAATTTCTTTAGCTCCGACACCGTATCACTTCCTTTTCCAAAATTCCAAAATAAAATTATAACAGCTATATACTCTGCTTCCTTACAGAATATATAGCTGTTTCACCTACACTTATCATAATGTCTATAGTAATTATAGAGTCAAGCCCTAAATTATATTATTATTACAAATCTTCATTAATTAAAATCTGTACTTCATAAGGACAGTTATGATACTCGCTTAGATTGTCCTCATGTTCATTTGCAATAATATATGGCGGATACTTTTCTAAATGCTCAAAATATTTTTTTAACAATTCCACGTCCCAGTCTTCCGTACAGATTTTTGCCCGAAAACAAAGATATTCACCTGCTGGTAATTCTCTATATTGTTCCTTTTCCAATCCGGCTGTATCTTTTATATAAATAAAATATTCTTGCCTGGTAAACTTTTTCACTAACAAATCTTTAAAATCCGCAATATAACCAAACTGTCTTAAAAAATGTACCTTTTCCATAGAAGGTCCTGTTTTTAATATTGCCAGTCTTGTTTCTACCGTTTCTACTGTATCTCCCTTTTCAAAAGGAATACTTAAAACAAACCTTTTTTCCAGATGCTTAATATACGGTATATTATCCAGATGATGGGTATCTAAATAGTTGAAATAATTCATATACCACTGGATATCTTCCTTAGTTTCCATTAATTCCTTAATTTCTTTTTCAATTCTTTGTTTTTGTTTGTCCAGATAATAAGACAGCTTATGAATATCGTTGCTTTTAAACACATCTTCAATTTCACTAAGCGATACACCAAGATTCCTTAGATATTTTATACGGTCAATATAATGAAATTGCTTGAACGAATAATACCTATACCCCGTGTTGGGATCGATATACTGCGGTTTTAGCAGTTCAAGATTTGAATAATTCCGCAGTGTTTGTACCGAAATCCCCATAATTCTAGCAGTTTCTCCAATAGAATATAATCCATCCACGTCTTCATACCTCCATTGTAAATTATCTTAAAGCATCAGGCGCATAATTTCAAGGAAATCTTATAGGCTTGCCTCTGTTTCCTGATTCATCTGTAGAATATGAAGTATTTTTTTATCTCTTTCATATTCCTCCTTCAGAGCCGATTCTAATGTATATTCATAGAAACCGCGCCCTGTGGAGATTCCAAGCTCACCATTTTCTGCCCGCTCCTTTAATAACCTGTTTTCCCTCTTTTCATCCGAAAGATCAGGGTAGAGATATTTTGCCACATTATTAAATACCTGGATTCCACCTAAATCTGCAATCCTAAATGGACCAGAGCACATATAACGAAGTCCGTTTCCATATTTCAAAGTTTTATCAATATCTTCTGGTGTTGCAACTCCACTTTCAACCAGATAGGAGGCTTCTCTTAACAGTGCAAACTGAAGTCTGTTTGATAAAAAACCTTTTACATCCTTTTTCAGAATAACTGGCTGTTTATGCATACTTTTATACAAGTCATATAATAATTCTGCCACCTTATCCGACGTGTAATCCCCCTTGGTAATTTCAACAAGAGGAATAATATGTGGCGGATTCAGCCAATGAGATCCACAAAATCGCTCTGGATATTGAACAGCCGTACTCAATTCATTAATAGAAATTGCTGATGTATTCGTTACCAGGATGCATTCGTTTGGAACCAGCCGCGAAATTTCATAGAAAACCTCTTTCTTTAATTCTAGCACCTCTGGTATTGCCTCAATTACTAAATCGGCTTTTGCAAAACAGCTTTTTTCCGTAGTATACACGATACTGTCTTGAACTTTCTTTGATTCTTCTTCCCCTATTACCCCATGTAAAACCAAAGTTTCCTGACAATTTCTGATGATAGTTTTTGCCCTCTCAAACTCTTTTGCATCGTTGCAGTAAATACTTGTATTTGTAACATATTCCGGAAATGATTGAGCAATAGAAGCTCCCATAAGTCCTGCTCCAATTACAACTACTTCTTGAATGTCTTCTTTTGTCATCTGTACGTTCTCCTTTAAAATAATAATTTTGAGTATTATACACTCTGCAACAATTATAGAGTCAATACTATTTTAAAGGGTTATCTTATCACTTTTCCCAGGACTTCATCTCTTTGAATCATACCATATGCCGACTGCCTGCTATCTAGTGAGTTGTCTAAATTATCTCCAATCACAAAATATTCGTCGTTACCTAATGTAACAGGATACGTAATATCACCTGGGTTGCCTACTTCCCTATCAAAATAGTTTTCTTCAAGTAATTCCCCATCAATATATAGTTTTCCATTTTTTAACTCTATTGTTTCCTCAGGAAGACCAATCACTCTTTTAATACTCAGCACATCATTGTGTGAAAAATAAATTATGTCCCCTCTCTTTGGTGAAGAAAATCGATATGACATTCTGTTTATTATAATATCCTGTTTGTCGGAATAAGTTGGTTCCATACTTGTTCCTGCTATTACGGAGATCTGGAATATCTGGGATAATACGATTAGTGCCAGTACAAATGCAGCGCTTACCCCAATCACAATATTTCTTTTTCTCCGCCGGAGCCGGTCCGCTATTTGCTTGATGTTTGCAGTCTCATTACTTATAGCGTTTTTATTATTTGAAACATTCACATTGCCTGCTTCTTTCAGTTCCTTCTTATACTGTCTACATCCTTCACAACCTTCTAAGTGTCCTTCAATAATCTTCTTACTTTCCTCACTTACTGCATTGTCACAATACAAAGGCAATATATCTCTTATTACTGCACATATTTTATTTTCCATAATAGTATCCCTCCAATTTTAATTTTAACATTTCCTTGCCACGATAATAAATTACCTTAGCCGAATTCTCACTGATATTCATGATTCGACCAATTTCGTTAAAATGCATATCAAAATGCAAACGATAAACCAGCACATCTCTATACTTTTTTTTCAATTGCAGAATACTTTTGTTTACAATTTCTATCAGCTCTTGTTTCATAAAATATTCTTCTGGCATATTGCCCCCCTTTCCCAAATTACTATTCTGAAATTCTTCTGTGTCAGTGCTGACTTGAATTGGATTTTTCTTGAAATACTTAAAACATGTGTTCTTTGCTATTTGACAAAGCCAGGTCTTTATTTCGCATTCACCACGGTAACGAGATAAAGAAATAAATGCCTGATAGAATGCTTCCTGGGTTAACTCCTCCGCCAGATCCGTTCTATAGCTAACAAGCTTTAAGACAAACAAGTAAATCTCATGAAAATATTTTTCATAAAGCATCTGAAACTCCTCGTTCATTTTACACCTCCTAATTGTTAGTACAGAAACAGGCAAAAAGGTTACAAAACTTCAAAAATTTACTGTTCTGCCTGCCGCTTTTTTATAGGAACAAGTAAATCCAGTTGTCTTGCCTTTGTTTCACCTTCCTTAATAGTCGTAAAAATATTTAGTACTTCCTCTAGACAGCCTCCCATTCCATAAAATCTTCAAATTTTATACAGTGCGTTAGAAATAAGTCCTCCTTCTATACTGATTCTAAGGTACAGCACGGTATCAAAGTCAAGATATATTATATCATTTCTACCTGTTCTACTGCATCGTTGCGAAATTATGTTCCGTAATCAGATTTACATACCAGTGGTATTACATGTGTCGTTTACAAACTATATTTTATTAAATAGTACTCTAGCATACGAATTCTTCTTTTTCAAAGGGGAAAAAATTTATAAATGTATTGACAAAATGTTTCATCTAACACAATAATAGATACATACTTCAACTTTATACATTCTTACCAATATTTTACCAATTTGTTTGGAGGTTTTAAACATGGACGTTCTTAAGATCGATAAATCTTTTAATAAGAAGAGGCAGTTTTTTGATGAAGGAAAAACAAAAGGCTATGAATTTCGAAAAGAAAATCTAATAAAATTAAAAAATGTAATTAAAAAATATGAATCAGAAATTATGGAGGCTCTTTATTTAGATCTTCATAAACCAGCATTTGAAGCATTTACCTCAGAAATAGGTATTCTATATGAAGAAATACGCTATACATTAAAACATTTAAAGGGATGGATGAAGCCAAAGAGAGTACATACTTCTTTTGTATTGCATCCCTCTTCCAGTTATCTTTACTCCGAACCACTGGGAGTCACTTTAATTATTGGTCCTTGGAATTATCCATTTCAGCTGCTATTTGCTCCCCTTGTTGGTGCAATCGCTGCTGGCAATTGTGCCATACTGAAACCATCTGATCAAACAAAGCATATCAGTAATTTAGTTGCAAAAATAATTCAGGAAACTTATGAGGATAACTACATTAGTGTCGTTCAGGGACCTGGCTCAATCATTGGTTCCCATCTCATACAACGGTTTCCGTTTAATCATATTTTCTTTACTGGAAGCCCCTCTGTTGGGAAAAAAATCTTATCTATGGCAGCAGACACCTTAACACCTGTCACCTTAGAATTAGGTGGAAAGAGTCCCGTTATCGTGCATAAGGATGCTAATATTGACATATCAGCAAGAAAGTTAACTTGGGCAAAGTTTTTTAATGCTGGGCAGACCTGTGTATGTCCAGACTATTTATTAATTCACGAAAGTATTAAGGATGTATTTATTGAAAAAATGATTTATTATATAAAAGATTTTTTTGGTGAAAATCCGATAGAAAGTGAAAATTTTGCAAGAATTATCAACAAAAAAAGATATGAAATTCTAGAAAACTGGCTGCACGAAGGTACTCTGCTGATTGGCGGACAATGTGATAAAAATTCCCTTTTTATTGCTCCAACCATAATAGATCAGATAACTCCCGAGAGCAGTATTATGCAGGATGAAATATTTGGACCTATTCTTCCTGTCATTACTTACAAGGATATCAACGAAATTGTTCCTATTATCCGAAAAAACCGCTATCCACTTTCCTTATATTTGTATACAAGAAACAAGGAACTAGAAAAGTTTGTCATTGAGACTTTTGAATTTGGCGGTGGCTGTATCAATAATGGCATTTTACATCTGGTTAATCCTAATTTGCCTTTTGGAGGAGTTGGCAACAGTGGAATGGGGCGCTATCATGGAAAAAGCAGTTTTGATGCCTTTTCTCATAAAAAAAGTATATTGAAAACAAAGCAATGGATCGATCCTCCTTTGCTCTATGCGCCATACAGTGATGGTAAATTAAAGTTTGTTAGAAAAATTTTTAAATAAACTGTTTTCAAAATAAAATCCGGGATGCGCACGTTTTACACTGTGCCGCATCCCTTTTTTAATTTTTTCTGTTAGTTACTTACTGAATTACTTTCATTATTCTAAATTTCATTTGTCATATCCTTGTAAATTAAATGGAAATGGTTACTTGAATAAAAACCATAATAATCCTTTTTATCCTTTGAATAAATAGAAAACAATGGTAACCACCATTTTGAAAACATTACTGTATTCATCCAGCTATTTGGCTCATTTGAATTACCTGCTACTTGAAAATATCTATCTTTAATATATTTAATTATATCCTTATTAGTATCATTGCCTGTACGGACTAGCATCGATAAAATTAAGGGATTTACCTCACTTTCATTAAAATCAGTTATATAATTGCTTATGTCAAGATTTTCATCGTATTTGCTCAAAATGTAGTAATGCCAGATTTGTAAAATAGAATCATGATATGTATCATTAATAAAACCGCGTTTATTCTTTAATTCATTAATAATTTTCTGATACCCCTCTTGTCCCTTTTGTTTTTCTAATATTTCCGAAATAACCTTATAACTTCTCGATACTAATAGCGGCTCCGTACATGCCAGCTGTATCATATAAAATGCAAGATACACGGCTTCCGATACTATACTTTCTTGATCAAAGACCAGTTTTTCTTGAGAAATTGCGCCTTTGAGCAAAGTAAGAAAGGCTTTAATTTCTGTTTTTTCATCTGCATCATATTTTTCCGAAACATAACTTTTTATACTATAAAAAATATCTTTATCTAACTTGACGTCTTCCGCCGAATCGAAATCAAAAAAAATAAACTTTTCTTTTATGGAATAGCTGTCCACATAAGACGTATTATAAATACTCTTTCTTTCCTGGGTTTTACTATTGTTAATTCGCAGTCTATATTTATTTAAAATCTTTTGAACCATTGGCATTTTAGAATGTATTTTTTCTAATGAATCTGAAAAAAATGTCAAATCATCAACATATCTTATATAACTAGCATTACTTCCAATTGCTTTATTAATATCATAGTCAACACAAAGCATCAATAACTCCGCTGATATTGTAGATGAAAATACTCCTGTAATGATTCCTTTTGTCTGATTATTATTGACTTTCATGTTATAGTAATCTAAAAACTCAAAAAATTCATCACAATTAATCTCTCCCTGAAAAGGTTCCATATCTTTAATCTTCCCTAAATAGTGTGTATAAATGTTAGGATAAAATGATTCTATATCAACTTTTACAGAATACAAATGAGATCCTTGTTTTTCTAAATATCTTGCATTATTTTCTTCATAAGCAAGCTGCCCTGTATTTTTGTTATTTTTAACAGCAAATTCTCCTGATTCTATTTCAACAGTTCCCCCATCATATTCTCTGTGAATATAAAAATTTCTATTAAAAATAATATATGAATTTGAATTTGCGATATATTTCTTAAAATTTTCTTCATTATATATTTTTTTAAACACTTCATCAAATACAGTAATGGAATTCAATACAAATGCACAATAGTATTTTAAATTGGGAATTTGTATTTCTCGTAGTGCACCGTTCTTTTTGAAATTGAAAAAAGTAATAGGTTCTATTCCATCATTAAATATATAAGGTGGCGCAAATGTATTTGAAAATTCTGTAATAACACCGTTAGAATTTTTCACAAAATCAGTATAAACATTGTTATCAATATTACTAATTACTGCCTTTAAACAAGGCAGCATACTCTGTATATCCAATATCGGAGGTAAGTCATCATCCCAATATCCTTCAAATAGTAATTCAATGTTCTTGGCTTGTATTTCATCTGATAAATTTATCATTTTTAAACCACTCCTTTAATTTGCTCAAGACACATCTTGTCCTCTCTACATTTTATTATATTGCCCTATCTTATAATATGTGTATATGTTTATTACGCATGTGATATCACAGAAAACATCCTCTTCTCTGTTTCCACCTGTTCTAAACTTTCTCCTATGATAAATAAAGTGGAATCTTCTACTTTATGTAGCCCGACCTCATACTCATCTTTATTTGTAGGTGTAAACCATAACTTAATCTCTGTTATGTCGCCATTCAGTGATACAGCAAACTGCTCCATATCAATTGCACTTTTGCTTATAATTTGATATACATTCAGTATTCCGGACTTGAAATCCGCAATCACATAGGCTTCTATGTCTGGCAGATAGTACACACTTTCTTTGTACTCTTCTGCCAGACAGAATTGATATAAACCAAGATTATCATACATAGAAAAACTGTCGTTTGGATTATGCTCTTTATTTCCTGCATCGTATTTCTGAATGACCTGGTACAATCTCTCACATGCATTTTGGTCAGATAAATCCACCTTCACTACTTGGTAACCGCTCATTTCTCCATCCGTTACTGCTTCTCTTCTCAATTTGAGGCTATACTCATATTCTTGAATCGGCCGAAATCCAAACTTAGGATAATACTCCAGAACGCTGTCGTTTCCAAATAAATAAAAACCGTCAACCTTTCCCTCATACTCTTCCAGTATTCTCTCCAGTATATATTTGTTAAGCCCCTGGCCGCGGTAATCCGGATCCGTCATAACCGTACCAAGCTGAATATAGTTTTTGATTTCTCCATTCACTTCAAACTTCATGAGATTAACTGATACATTGGATATCACTTTGCCGTTATCGACTAGAACATGTGGTATATATTTATCACTCCAATACCCCTTTTGATACCAGTCAATAAAATTAAACCCATAAACCTTCTGTGTCAGCTCATTGAAACTGGCACGAAGCTGTTCATCTTGTCTTACATTTCTACTATAATTATATTTCATATTTTCAATTTTCCTTTCTACGGAAGAAACGTCTTTAACGCATCGATCGTCTGTTGTATCAATTCGTCCAACGTCCAGCCAAGCATATCTGCCCCCCTTTGAATCACTTCTCGGGAACATCCTGCTGCAAACCCTTTGCTCTTATACTTTTTCTTTACAGACTTTAATTCCAGATCCTGCACACTTTTAGAGGGGCGCATGATAATAACCGCTCCTATCAATCCTGTCAGCTCGTCCACCGCATACAGCACCTTCTCCATCTGGTGTTCTGGTTCAATATCTACTGTAATGCCATATCCATGACTGGCTGTGGCGTGTATAATGCTTTCCCCAATGCCTCGATCACGCATAATCTCCTGGGACTTAATACAGTGCTGTTCAGGGAATTGTTCAAAGTCCAAATCATGAAGTAATCCAACGACTCCCCAAAAATCCTTTTCCTCACCATATCCCAGTTTTTCTGCAAAGTATCTCATCGTCTTCTCAACAACCTCCGCATGTTCCAAGTGAAATGCATCCTGGTTATATTCTGTAAGCAATGCCCACGCTTCGTCTCTTGTCATAATTCAAACATCTCCTATTCTATTCTTCTCTACATAATCTAACACATACCCTAATACACTTTCAGAAAAAATGTGTCTTTCTTCCATCCCCACTACGTTACTGCTAAACTGGAATTTCTCCATTAATGCCTTTGGGGCTAATCCCAAATCTGCCTCACGAAGCATGGAAACGTCAAATTCACTGTCTCCTGCTGCAATTGTCTGATTTGCACTCATGTATTGTTTAAATCTTTGCAATGCAATTCCCTTGCTCAATGCTTTCGGCACTGCATATACTTTTACCCCATTATGAAATACCTCTGTCTGGTTCAGATCTAGTATCTGTTTCAAATCAGCCACAACACTCTCTGGTTCATTGCATTTTGTAAAAATAAACAACTCCTTAATATTACGCACTTCAAATGTCCTTCTTGCATCCTTCTCCAAATATTCTTGTGCCTTTTTCAGTTCACTCTTACACCCCGAAATCATTTCCAAGGATTTATTATACCACTCCTCGTCCTCAATGCCGTCAACCAACAATACACCCCCATTACAAGTCAACGCATACTTAATCTTTCCAATTTGAAAATTAATCCGTTCATACTGTTCTTTTGTTCTGGTCGTAGTAGGTACAAATAAAACCTTCTCTTGAACCTGTTGAAGCAGTTCATATGTCTTTTCTGTTATAAAAGATATTTCTCTCCCTTGATATTGTTCAACATTTCTCTTATGTTCTCCTATATCATGTTTGTATGAAAATATCATGGTATTATCTAAATCAGAATTAAATATTATCATATGTTTCTCCTAAAAAATGTGTGATACAAAATATTGTATCACACATCCTGTAATAACAAAATATATTAGTTTCTACTTCCTATAGCTGCTTTTCTAACAATATCAACTGGTATCATAGTAACAGAAAGAAGTAATATCCAAATCCATCCCTGGATTCCAAACGGAACACAGCTAAACATATTTCCAATCCATTTGAAAGCAGTCAGTGGTACTAATGGTGCGTTAACGATAAATGCCTGTACAACAATAATGGCAAAGAATACTTTCAGGAACCCAGTATTTTGGTTCAAGCCTTTGAAAATACCAAATCCATCATCTCTTACGTTAAATCCATTAAATAAAGCACTTACAATGAATAGTACAAAGTATCCTGTCAAATGCTGCTCTTCATTTTCAAACAGTTCCTTAAAAAATGGTGCTTTTAAATAAATAAAACTGAGCGTGGTAAGCCAAAGACCCATCGTTAATATCTGTGCCATCATCTTTTTACTAATAATATTCTCGTCTCGCCGTCTTGGCTTATCCAGCATATATTTTGCAAGTGCTGGCTCGTTTCCTAGCATAATTGCCCCAAGACCATCCATTACTAAGTTGACAAACAACAGGTGTGTCACCTTTAATGGCTCCTCTACTCCAAAGAATGGAGCTATCGCACTTACAATTACAGCTGTTACATTAATCACAAGTTGGAACTTACAAAACTTTAAAATATTATGATAAATTGTTCTTCCGTATAAAATTGCATCCTTAATGGACTTAAAGTTATCATCCAGAATTACGATTTCACCAGCCTCTTTTGCTGCTTCTGTTCCACTTCCCATTGCAAAACCAACATCGGCTCTTTTCAGTGCTGGAGAGTCGTTAACTCCATCGCCTGTCATACCCACAACCATATTCATTTCTTGACATATTCTGACCATTCTTGATTTATCCGTCGGTAATGCCCTTGCAATTACTTTGATATGAGGTATGATTTTCTTAATCTCATCATCTGACATTTCATTTAACTGAGCTGAAGATAATGCTTTATCGCTTTCATTCTGAAGCAATCCTGCATCCTTTGCAATGGCAACCGCCGTCTCCAGTCTGTCACCCGTAATCATAACTACCTGAATACCAGCATCCTGAACTTCTTTAATTGCTTCCTTGGCTTCCGCCCTGACATCATCACGGATACCAACGAGACCGATAATTACCACATCATCATTAATTGTATTCTCAACCAGTGCTTTTTCAGAATAACCAAATGCAAGAATACGCATTGCTTTTGATGCCAGTTCATCAATTTTCTTATTTAAAGCAGCCATATCAATGGTCTGCAAATTGCCCTTATCATCTATATACTTAGTAGCAGATGCTAACAGCTTTTCTGGTGCACCTTTGTAAAAAGTCTTTCCTAGCTTTTCTATTCTGGCCTGGCTAAATTTATTGGCAGAGTTAAAACCCTGCTGCTCAGTAACAATACAATCTGCGTTTGACTCCAGTGCTTTAAAGGTGGATTCTCCAATAAACTTCATCAGTGCCTGATCCGTTGCATTTCCACCAATTACCCGATGTGAACCATCAAACATTGACTTTGTATTTTTACCAATAGCAAGATCAACTAATCCCTTAACCTTACTATGCTTGCTCAGTTCAGCTATCTCAATAGAACTCCCATCGCCTAAAAAGAAATTTACTACCTCCAGCATACCTTTTGTAATGGTACCTGTTTTATCACTAAAGAGAATATTTAAGGAACCTGCTGTCTCAATACCCTCTGCCTTCCGGACAAGTACATTATGATCCAGCATTTTACTTGTATTCTGCATTAATACAAGTGAAATCATCAGTGGAAGACCTTCAGGAACTGCACATACGATAATTACAATTGCTAATGAAACTGCTTCTACAATATCCTTAATTATGTTATCAGCCCCACTTGCAAAATATGGGGAAATGCCTCCTGCGTGAACAATAAAGTACACAAAATATAAAACAGCAATTACAATGGCTCCGATATAACCAAACGTAGAAATCTGTTTTGCTAATTTAGACAACTTGACCTTTAATGGAGAATCTGGCTCATCTTCCTGCATTTCTTCTGCCATTTTTCCCATCATGGTTTTAAGCCCTACTTTTCTGACATCAAGAACACCTTCTCCATCAAATACGACCGCGCCTCTAAAGAGAGAATGTGCATCCACAAAAGTATCTCCAGTAATGTCTTCCGCTAACTGAAAGCCTTCCTTTGCCTCAGACTTTTTACATTCTTCTGCTTCCCCATTTAACGCTGAGTTGTCTACACTTAATGAGCCCGAGATTAAAACACCATCTGCTGGAATTTTATCTCCTGATTGAAGCAGAACTTTGTCCTCTACAACAACATCATCCACATCAATTATTGTAACAATTCCATTTCTATAAACCTTACACTTATCTTTTTCTGTACTATCCTTCAATTCTCGATATTTTGTATCACTTGCAACTCCTGTTTTAGCCGAAACAAACGCTACGATCAAAACAGCTACGATCGTTCCAAGTGGTTCATATATTTCAGCATAGCCAAAAAAGAACATTACAATCATAAGCAAAGCAATAGCCAGCAATATTTTTATCATCGGATCGCCAAAGGTTTCCTTAAATTCCTCCCAAAACGTAGTTGGTTCCGAATCGGGTATCACATTGGAACCATACTTTGCCCGAGATTCTTCCACTTCTTTATCTACAAGTCCGTTATACTTCATATACCATTAATCTCCTTTATGTGTATATAATAAGGAGAAACCATATACTTTAGTTTCTCCTTATCCAGCTGGTAAACAGAATGTTGTTAGCGGTATCTATTGGTCAATTCTCCCAATCCTGGGTCATTCGTTCCCTGACCAATCGCACTAAACTTCCATTCACCATTATGCTTATATATTTCACCAAAAATCATGGCGGTCATTCCTGAATAATCTTCAGTAAGATTATATTTGCACATTTCTGAATTATTTCTTCCATCTACCAGACGAATAAATGCATTTTGAATCAATCCAAAATGCTGGCGTCTCTGAATGGCCTGATAAATATTCACAACTATAACAATTCTGTCGTAATCTGCTGGTACATTTGCTAAATCAACCACAATCTGCTCATCATCTCCATCTCCAGCGCCTGTCAGATTATCTCCCATATGCTGAACGGTTCTTGATGAGTGCATCAGGTTTCCAAAGTAAATCACATCACCTTTATCACAAAACTTTCCGTTTCTTAACATAATCGCTGAGGCATCACAATCAATTGCCTGTGGTTTTGGTGCAAAAAAACCTCCACGAGCCTGTTTAACCTCATCCCAGCCTAATCCAACAACAACTTTTGAAAGTCCAGCATTATCTTTTGATAAACTTACTTTCTGTCCCTTTTGTAAACTAACAGACATTTCTAATTTCCTCCTTGTTTGCTCTACTCTTTATGATAACTAAAACTATACTTTATCACTTATTCTACATCTACTCCATAATTTGCACAGAGTGCAGCCAGTCCACCTTGAAACCCACTGCCAATTGCATTGAATTTCCATTCATTTCCGTTCTTGTACAATTCACCAAACACTGCTGCTGTTTCAATTGAGAAGTCTTCTCCCAAATCATATCTTAGCAGTTCATCACCTGTTACTTCGTCATATATTCTGATAAATGCATTATTAATCTGGCCAAAGTTCTGTCTTCTCTGCTCGGCTTCATATATGGTAACTGTAAATGCAATCTTTGTAATATTTTCAGGAATGACAGAAAGATTTATTTTCATTTGCTCATCATCTCCATCTCCAGCACCTGTCAGATTATCCCCCATATGCTGTACACTTCCTGAAGGATGATTTAAATTACCAAAAAATACAAAATCTTCACTTCTGGAAACTTTACCTGAATCTGTTAATAAAAATGCTGCTGTATCCAAGTCAAACGATCCACCTGTATCAAACTGATTCACATCCCATCCAAGTCCTACAACTACCTTACTTAAACCTGGATTATCTTTTGTCAGACTTACCTTCTGACCTTTTTGCAAACATACTGGCATATTACTTTCCTCCTTATGCTACCTCAATACCATAATGACCACAAAGTGCCGCAAGACCACCCTGGAATCCGCTTCCAATTGCATTAAACTTCCACTCGCCATTATTTCTATATAATTCTCCAACTACTACAGCTGTTTCAATTGAAAAATCTTCTCCTAAGTCATATCGTATCAGCTCTGTATTGGTTGCTTCATCCACAATGCGGATAAAAGCATTTGAAACCTGTCCAAAATTCTGTCTTCTTGTTTCAGCATCATAAATCGTTACTGCAAAAGCAATTTTTTCAACATTCGCTGGTATCTTACTTAAATCAATCTGGATTTGCTCATCATCACCATCGCCTTCACCAGTCAGATTATCTCCCATATGTTTTACTGCTTCACTTGAATGTATTAAGTTTCCATAGAATACAAATTCTTTTTCTGTTGGACATTTTCCATTTGCTCCTGCCATAAAAGCGGATGCATCTAAGTCAAATGCTGCTCCTGAATCAAACTGGTTTACATCCCAGCCTAATCCAACCATAATATTTTTTAATCCTGGATTTCCCTTTGTCAAATCTACTTTCTGACCTTTTGATAAATTAATTGGCATAATCAATTCCTCCTTTTCTATTTTGCATCTTTATTCGGCATATGATACCTTTTATTGAATTCTTGTTTAATATTTTCCAACCTTGCCTGATCATCAATACGCTGTTTTCTTGCATTCTCCTGAATTTGCTTTGTCTCATCAATGCCGTTAACAATGGTTCTCCATGTTGTTTCCAGCGTTTCAATTTTAACGGAACTGCCTGAAGCTAATCTTGCTGTCATTTTTGATTGTTCTACTGTATTTCTTGCATTCTTGATAAGCAGCTCATTGGTCTTTTCATCTAATGCAGACATAGCTTCTGCCTGAATTTTTTGTCTTTTCAGCATAATGGCTTGGGCAAGTGCCTGTTTAAATACAGGTAATGTAACAATGAAGGCTGAATTAATTTTTCTAACCAGGTTCATGTTACTAAATTCCATTGTTTTAATCATAGGAACTGATTGAATTGCTACATTTTCAGCTGTTCGCAAGTCTTGTGTTCTCTGCTCTAACATCATCAGTGCCTGCTGAAGGCTTGTTAATTCAAACTGAATAGAATTGTCTCCCGTCGCTTCCATATCAGCCTGCCTCTGTGCGATATACTCTTCAATTTCCTTGCATCCCTGCTCACCAGCTAATATATACTTAACTAATTGATGGTAATACGCTACATTGGCATCAAACATTTGATTTAACTTTCTGTTTGACTGCTTAATTTCTGACTCATACTGCTTCAGCTGAACATAAATCTTGTCCACTTCATCTCCCATAGTATGATATTTTTCAAGAATTTTATCAAGCTGTTTTCTAAGATTTCCAAACAGCTTATTAAATAAACCAGGATTCTCTTGAATTTCTTCAATATCAAACTTTGACATGATATTGGCCAGCGTTTTAAGCATTTCACTAGAATCATCCAACTGTGACATACTCATGCTGTTCAATACTACATCGGAAGCCTTTGAAATTTCTTCTGCCGCTTCTGCACCAAATGAAACAATAGTTTCAAGGTTATTTACTTCAATTGTACTTACAAGTGCATCTACTTCAGCAGAATTAACTAGTTCCGCACTCATTTGCTGTCTATCTGCAACAATGTCATACTGTTCCACTACTGCCAGTTCATCCTTCGTTTCTGGCACAGTGGTTGTTGCTGCTTGTTGTGTTGGTGTTTTACTAAAATCTAGTCCCATAGTCATGTACCTCTCTTAAATATTTTTTTTCGCCAGTTTGATAGTGTATTTGATGTAATACTGTCCCAATTAGGAATCTGCAAGTCGTAAACGTATTCTCCAATCTGGTGTTCTTCCATTAACTGTCTGCTAAAATGTTTTTCAACATTTTGATATCCGGTAGGAACAAAAAATGCCACATCAAATCCTACCAGATTCAGGAAAGCAACAAGTATTGAATCCTCTAGGGGAATCATACTTTCTCCTGTATTGATATATATTAATTTAGGATTTTTCTTTGTAAAATCAAACTTTTGAATCATCCTTAATATATCCTTTGGTAAATTCAGAACAGTTGAAACAATTGTGTACTCTGTTCCGTTTTCAAATGTGCCTCTTATTACTTTCTGGTCAATCAGCAGCTGTAATTTATCAAGTATATAGTTTTGTATTTCTTCTCTCAGAAACCCATATTGATAATTAGAATTCCCTTTTATTTTTGCCTTTTGGACTTTTCCATTTTTTAAAAATTCTGTTGTATGTGCCTTCATTGGATTTGCCGCTGTTGGCTCTATAAATGGTACCTTTTTTATTATAAAGGTATTCTCTTCTATTAGTGCTTTTATTCCTGACCAGTATTGGGGAACCACCCCGTCCTTTACGCCAGAAACCTTTGCAAATATCGCTGGAATATTTACTACCTCATCTACAATGCTGAAATGTGGTCTGTATTTTAATTCTTCCTTCCAAAGCAGCGCTATTTCCTCATACATGGTCTGCAATGTTACTGTATTGGCTTTTGTGTACTGTTGATTCCGATACATTCCTGAATCCTGATACATTAATGTATCTAGTTCCCTCTCTGCGTGATATGCTGCTGTGCCAATATGCACATCCGAGTTTTCCTGTGGAAATTTATTCACAACTAGTGTTTGAACAAAATTTTGCTCATATAGAAGTTGATCTTCCAGACAGCACTTGCAATTAAGGTTTGGATTTAAAATTAATACATCCACTGGAAGTCTTGCCAAAAACCTTATAAACATAGCCTCATTTTCATTTTTGCAGCCACCCATATAAATGAAACAACTAATATCTGGCATCTTCCAATTTGAAAATAACATGGACTGGTATCTTTTTATCCAGCATACAAGGTAAACTGCTTTATTGGTAAGCTTGTTCAAATTCATACCTGGTATTTTAGCCTCATCCAGAATAACATCCACAAAGGATTGAATCATTAGCCGCTGAAGCTCTATATTTGCCGTATACTGAATATTGTTTGACAAATCCATCAGCATTTGATCTTGTTTGGAATAATTCTTACGGTTAATAGAATTTATCTCTTCCATTGATGGCTGTGGTATTATTTCATCTACCACAACAACCTTTCTTTTACTGTTTTTCAGTTCTAATTGAAACTGATACAAATCATTCATATAAGTCAGCTTGTCTTCTACACCATTGATACGGCAATAACAATTATAAAACAGTTTAGAATCACTGCCACGATTTGCAATACTTGTTCTAATGTCATCCAGACCTTTGCCTTGAATCCATGCATTAGTACAATTTGAAATCTCGGGCCTTCGTCCATACAGCCTTTCATTATTCATGGCATTTAGAATTTCACTTTGAATCCATTTTAAGTTAAATGTCTCTGGAAAAGCTTTCATATCAGACACAGCTAAATTATTGGAAAGTACTGAATCTGGATCTAACTTCAAATAACTTTGATCCCCGCCATATTGCAGTAATACAACATCGCATCCAGCATTTGATAAAACCGAAATAAGCATCAGTTCGTAGCTGCTTATTTCACCTTCATACAAAATCTTAGGTATTTTCTCTTCACCTAATTGGTTCACTATGCGTTCAAATTTATAATAAAGCCAGCACATAAATTTGATATACGCATTTTTTAACATATTTTCATTTTTTCCTGCTTTTCGCAGTGAGTCTAGTGAATCATAGATAGAACTGGCTACATTATTTCTCTGATAGTCATTCATTCTAGGCAGCCATTTCATTAAACTCGATGTAAAAAAACCTAAACTCATCTGAAAATTCATTCCCATAATCTCATTATAATATGACAAGTTTTTTTCATCTGGATTTGGTATTTTACCTTCAATAATTACACCTGACACCCTTGCTGCCTCATAATACTTCCGAATAAATTGACAAATCTCGTTATTAAAGCCGTTAATTCTATAAAAAAATACACCTTTACTCTGCCTGCTGCTAAGTTCAACAAAAAAGTCATTTAAATTTGATATCTCTTTATGTTCAAACATAGATTTTTCACCCTCAATATCTGCTCATTTTGTTCCTATTCATCATATAGCCAAGACTGGCTCCGACAATCCCGCCAAGTATATGAGTCAGGTTGGAAACATTGTCCATAACAAACAATCCATCATAAACCTGCTTCCCAATGTAAATTACAGCAACAAGAATAAATGTTAATGGTATACGCCCTTCCTTAATACTGGTAAAGGATGACAACAATATTAATGCAAATACAACTCCACTAGCTCCCAACAACTGGACATTTGAAAATAACATGCAATTAGCTATTCCTGTAACCAAAGCCGTTGCTAAAATTACAAATACCATGTTTAATGAGCCATACTTTTCTTCTAAAAGAGGTCCTACCACAAGAATCAACATAATATTTCCAATAAAATGCTCCCAGCCAGCATGTCCAAATATATGTCCCACTAATCTGACATAGGTCAAGGGGCTAAACAAGGAGGAACGATAAACACTAAATATTGCATTATTTGAAGCACCATTTGTAACATAGCTTAATATCAGTGCTGCAAAACATATTAGCGTAAAGCCTAATATTACTGGAGAATTGAATGATATTTTTATTTTTTTACCATTGCTTTTCATTTCATATACCTCCCTTAATGCTTATATTTAAAATCATACCACATTTTATCAGTTTTTTGTTACCCTTTTTATCATATTTCACACAAATCCCTGAATAAACATATTGATACCTTCATAACCCATTGCCAGATTTATATTTTGCCCACTATCAATGCCTGCTGTACTAATACCAATTACCTCTCCCTGCATATTCAGTACGGCTCCTCCTGAGCTTCCATGAGAAATGGGTGCAGTAAACTGAATCATATCAACATTATTAATTGTTCTAAAACCTGAAATAATACCATCTGACACAGAATTGAACAGCCCCAGCGGACTGCCGATTGCAACAACCTTTTGCCCTCTCACTAATTTCATTTTTCCCTTGTAGACTGGTATGGGATTCAATTCTCTGTTTATCCTAAGTATTGCCAAGTCCAGCACCGTATTATATTTTATAACTTCATCTGTGGAATAAATCTGTTGGTCCTCTTCTATACGTATGGAATAAAACCTGCCGCCACTGGCAACATGGCTGTTTGTCAATAAATATCCTTTCTTTCCAACCATAATTCCTGACCCTGTACCAATTACTTCACCGTTCCCGTCATGAATGGAAATCATAACTACGGAAGATGCCAGCAAAGCCAGTTCCTCGAAGCTTTTTTCCATGCTGTCAGGAGGCTTGACTACAGTAGTTCGTTTGGTAACCGTTGCTCTTTCTGGTAATTGCAATTTCACCCTTTCACAAGAAAAGAACTCTGGTGTCTGTAGTTCACCCAATTCTCCCAGCACAAAACCTGACGACAATTTCAGTAATTCTTGTCCCTTTTCCAGATCTTTTTCAGCTTGTATTAAAAGAACATCTGCTCCAGTAAGTGTCAGCATATAATAAAACAGGTATTCCTGCTCATTTGTAACATTATGTGCTACAATCTTAACTACACTTCCCCCGTTCCATTCACAGAATACATCCTTCATTACATAATCATACCAGTAAGTTAATTTTGCAATAAAATTTTTTTCCATTGATTCCGTTATATTTTTCTTTAACTCCATATACTTTTTTAAGACGAAACTGCACGCACTTCCCAATATCTCTGCAAGCCTTTCATCTCTTGAAAACACTTTGGTTTTCATCCTTTTACGGCTTGTTTCCATCCATTGAGCGTAATAACCTGAATATGTATCTGCATCTTCTATTGAACTAAGTCTAGGCAGCCCTTGTATCCGCTTATACCGTATTTTCCCTGTCTGCATAAGGGAACAAGCTTCTTGATCCATCTGTTTTATATCCTGCAACAGGCCATCTTTTCTTCCAATGGCCCTTGCAAAATAGACGTCTTTACAATTGTTATTAAACCCGCCTTTTATGTTTATAAATGCATGTAATGAATGAATCTCCATTACATTGTGTCTAAATATAACCGTTTGTTCGTACATCCTATCATTTCACCTACAATATAATATTTATCAGACCTATCAAGAAGCCGATAGCAAAACCGATTACCACTAGAGAATTTAATTCCTTTCCCATTACCTTCAGAACCACTTTCTCCAGTTCTTCCATTTTCATCTCATTGATACTATTTTCAATAATTCCACTTATATTAATTGTCTCAAATATAGAAACAAATTTTTCTTCTACAATTTCCTTATACTTATTGCGAATAACGGCTTCAAATTCCATGGAATCTATCTTATATCTTTCTAAAACCTCCAAAATCGTTAACTCTGAAACCTCTTTTATTTCCATTTCAACTGCATCGCTAATCTTTCTTTTCCCATCAGTATCTACATATTCTTTTACTCTCTCACCAACAGAATTACAAAAATCTTCCTTCATTTTTTCATTTATTAATCTTGAAAAAATGATATTG
Source organism: Anaeromicropila populeti (assembly GCF_900112775.1). Classification (GTDB taxonomy): domain Bacteria; phylum Bacillota; class Clostridia; order Lachnospirales; family Lachnospiraceae; genus Anaeromicropila_A; species Anaeromicropila_A populeti. Next base: position 378,404 of record NZ_FOYZ01000002.1, on the reverse strand, counting down.
CCGCTTATCTTTGCAGTAATGTATGCCTTCAATTCTTCTGAAACTATTTTGTCTATTCGGATACTACAAATAGCACCTGACACAACCTCTCCAATTTTCTCGCTTTGCTGGTCACTCAGACTTACTTTATAATTAAGCACACCCGATACAATTCGGTCAGATACCTCCTGACTGCATAATATTTCTGTTATCTGGCTGATGTCAATTAAATGTTCTGCCACTACTTGGCCAACAGCCCGGGCGATTGTGTTCTTTCTTCTGGATATAATTCCTGGTGTAAAAGGCACCTTTATTTTCCCAATATATTTTTCCTCATATGGTCTAAATAGCATTAATATTGCCAAATAATTTGTAAAACCTCCGATTACTGCACAAATAAGTGGTTCGAATATCCAAGACATATTAGTCCCTCCTATTTCTTCTTGTTATTTATAGTAACACTATAATTTGGTTCCAAAAACATTCGCTAACATAATGGTCTGAAATGCCCAGTTGGTATGAGTTTTGTATTCATTCATACGTTCCCTTGTAATGTTCCCAGCCACCAGAGAATTTGATGTCTGATCCCAGTTTAAAATAGCTTTTGCATCTGCAAGATCTTGTACATCTACCTTGTAGGATTCATTGACAACTTCTATCTGGTTGGGATGAATTACTGTTTTTCCTATAAAACCACATAGCTTATCATCTTCAAGTTCTTTTTCTAAGCCCTGCTGCCAGTTGGTTCCGTTATAATATTCCCAAACCGGACCTGATATGACATATTCCATGCCGTATACGGTTATGATATCTGAGAAAATATTAGATATTGGCTTAATTTGATGTATGGATTCATGATTGTGTCTTCTGAAACCAAATAAATGACACAAATCATTTCCACCAACCCTGATGTTTAAAACCAGCTCCTGAATGGCTTCCAGCTTGTCCTTAAGCTTATAAAGAATTTCATATCTAGAACGTAAATCTACAATAGAAGCGCTTTCATAAATAGGCATAGCGTAAACAGGTTTTGAAAATCTCTCATTTATTTTCATTAAATTTTGTATATAGCTGTCAGCATTTTCGAGAGAAAACTTTGGAATAATAAATCCCGTAATAATGGAAGAGCATGATTTAAGCCGTTCAGACAAATGAAGCATCTGCTCCGCAGTTCTCACTCGAATAAATATCTTTGGAAGATAAAAAGAATATATGTTTCGATTATTATTTATTTGTTCCAGGGTATTAATTAGTTTGTTTTCAGCATCTAGTACACAGTCGTCTTGAATGGTATCTTCAAGGCAAAAAGCGAGCGAATAGTTACATCCAAATTTTTGGTCTAATATAAATTTAACAACTGTTTCGTTATTTGCAGGACAATATAAAAGAGCACCAACACTATAGTAAAGTATTGTATCTTTCATTGTTAAAAACTCCTTTTATTTTGTTAATGTGACATTTCTTTTACTATATCACATGCTAACTTAAAATGGTACAATAACTTACTTGAATTTTTGAATTAACTGTGGCAATTCAATATAGGATACCATTCTTTCAGTTTGATTTATTTCCCAGCTTATATCTCTTCCTATTAGTTTATTCAATGCAATATTAGGAATATTAACCTCTGCCGCCAGACAACTCATCTGCAATCCTCCTGACATCCTTGTATTAATCTCAAGAAAATATGGTATTTCATCTTTGATTTTATACTGAACATTACATGGATACTGTAACTTCGTTTTTTCTAATACAATTCTTGTCATTTCCATTATTTTTTCATCAAAAGCAACCTTTTCATGTCTTGCAGAACCCTTTACCCGGGCTACTGCTATTAAACCATTTGGAGTACTTAAGCAATCAACACTGATTTCATTTCCTGGCAGATAGGGCATTACCATTAAATCATCAAACTGATTTTTCGATTTTAAGGCATCTCTCACTACTTCAAATTCTATTTCCGCTCCTTGATAATATCTCAATCGATTAAACTGATCCACATGGTCTACGATTTTTCTAAAACTCATTCCACCTTCATCTTGTACAAATTTCATACAGATTTGTTCATGATTTTCTTTCAACTTCCCATATGCCGTTTCAAATCCTGCCCAGTCATTGACTATAGCATACTCAGGTATACTGATTCCTTGGCAACCTCTTAAGAACTCATAGGCTGATGCCTTGTCATTTAGAATTTTTAAAATGGAATAGTCATCTACTAACACTTTTACACCAATTGCAGAAAACCGTTCTTTGTTTTTACTTATCTCCACCATTTTTCTTCGTGGAACAAATACATCTACACTATGCTGCCTGCAAAATTCTAAACAGTACGTAATATAGTCTTCTCCGTCCAAATCAGGTTCTTCATACCATTCATCACATACATTTTGAATAATGGCATATCGTTGTCTGTTACTGCCAATCACATAGATTTCTTCGTTTTTATCCTCCTTCATCATTTCAATTATTTTATAAGAAGTACTAAACCAATGATTAAACCATACTCTTAACATATTTTCTCCTTAGGCATCTGCAAGTTTTTTTATAATTCCGCAACATTTGTAATTTTCAAGTGGCGCATATTCTACCGGTACATTTTTTTCTTCCGCCAGCCTAATAACATGGGCAAGTTCACTCTCTTCCCTGTGCCGCTGGTCAATTAATACCTTCCATGGTACTCTTCTTAAAAGAACACGTGTCGTTTCACCTATTCCAGGCTTTATCAGATTAATATCCCTAATATTATATTTTTCAGCAATTCCTTTTACTTCTTCAATGCCAAATCCTTTTCGAGTTTTCTCATTTACATAATACGGCATGTCAAAATAAGCTTCAATTGCATCAATAAACTCATAGGACAAATCAGCCTTTTCTAATTCCCCATAATAGACTGCTCCATGAAAGTCAGTTGTCCCAATAATATCATCTCGTAAAAAGGTTCTGCTGATTAATCCCGATATGGTGCTGTTTAAACAGGAGCTTGGTATTAAAATGTCATCGTGAGTTCCACAAAGCTCCGTCACATTTGCTGGATCTGCCACAACTGCGATTTCCGAAGAAACGCCTTTAAATTCGGCAACATCCTTCCTTAATTCATTTAAAATCGCACCTTTTCCAATCCACCCATCCACAAATAATAATTGTTCTGGCTCATATTGTTCCAGTAAATACTTCATTGCATTTCGGTCAATCCCCCGCCCTCTGATGATGGAAATAGAATAATGAGGTACACTTATCCCATACTTTTTCCTGATATACCGCTTTGCTAAAATTCCGATTGGCGTTCCAGCTCTTGCAAGGGATACCAACACAACCTTACTCCCTTTGGCTTCTATAATCTTGTCCGATAATTTTCCGATGGCATGTGCGGTAGGCAGTGAAAATTTTTCAAGAGCTTCCTTGTATACTGTCATATACTTTTCCGTAGGCACATACTCAATTGGAAGCATTTCGCAGTAATGCTTTCCAGCCTGAATTAGCTTTTCTCGTTCTTCTGTTGGCTGGGGGTCAACCAATCCTGTTATGTCCTTTAATAATAAAATAACATCCTCTTCTTTATATGAACTTCTCACTATTTTCGCCACCTTACCAACTGAATTTTTTTATTTCCTGCCAATTTCAGCCCATTTACTAATGTGTCAATTCCCGTTTTTTCTTCGCTTTGTGAATCTGTAATAATCAGCACATTATCGTACTTCGCCAAATCATATATAAATGTTTTTCTTTCTTTATCATATAAGCTTTTCAATTCGTATCTGCAATGTAAAGGGTATCCTTCTTCCTTACAAACTTCTATCGGGCTTCTTGTTGTAGAATGACATTTCACACAACTTCCTTTTTCTTCTATGCAGGATGCCACGTACAATGCCGGATACATAAATTCTTCTGTTCCTATCACAAGAGTAGAGGCGCTTATCTCCAACTCTTTTTCAATGGCTTTCCATAGGTCGGCACACGCATCCTTGTAACAGGCTGAATCTATCATTCTTCTTGCATCTAGCCAGCCAGAAACTGTCATTTCTTCATAGCTGCCTTCTGCACTTTGCAAATTTGGCTTTTTATATGCTCCATTATTTTCATAATTCTCAGCAATTTGAGTATAGCTTTCATGGTTTGTCTTTACCAGATAGTGAATGTGAATATCTCGCTGCCGATACCGTTCCAAAGCTTCTTCATCCATACCATTCAATAGTGAGGCAATGGAAAAATGTAAGCTTCCTGGATATAGTTTTTCCAGAATATTAATGATATTTAGAATTGTATTTCCCGTTGTAACCTCATCCTCAATAAAAATGATTCTGTCAATGTCCTGTATCGTACCCTCTATATCATCTTTAACTAATTTTTGTTCTGTTGCGTGACTATGTACTTCTGAAAAAAATAAGTACCCCACATCTGGTATCATTTCGCGGGTTGTCTGCATATATTTCCCACCCACGCTAATGGCAACCGCTGCTCCTATGGCAGTTGCTGTTTCCGTAAACCCAATCAGCAACAGCCTTTCCTTTGTATACTCCTGTTTCAGACTATCCGCTAATTCTTCAAACATTTTAAATGCATCCGATGGTTTAACCGGAACGTGCTTGCCTTGTAACTTATTTACTACTAAATATTTTCTCTTATTGTTGTTTTCCCGTCTGGCGATTTTGACTAAATCTTCTTCTCTGTACATATATAATACCTCTTCCCATTTCAGTCTCCATTTTATCTTTTAGCAAATTGTTGACTTGTCCTCTAAACTTAAGTGATTCTATCATAATCTTTTTTGATACGCTGGTCAACAGGTTCCTGGCATCTTGGGTAATCTATAATTGAATTTGATAGATATCCGCTTCTTCATTGTTAAAGGTAATGCTCCTCTCATATTTCCCACCGTTCTGCACAATTGTTTTTATGGAAGAAATATTTTCTTTCTCTACAGAAAGCTGTAGTTTATCAAGCCCTGCCCTTCTGGCAATGTTACAGATATGAAATAGCATTTCTGTTGCATAGCCTTTTCTTCGTTCTGATGGCCGGACACTATATCCACAATTGCCAAAGTCCTTAAGAAAATCGTTAAGCTCATACCGCAAGTCTATCATACCTACTATCTTTTGATCCGTTTTTCTACAGGCAAAATAAGTATCTGTTAATACCCAGTCAGCTGCTACCGTATCTCTCTCAGTATTTTTTATAACCTTTTCCATCCACTCTTCATAACAATCAATTTGATCAAACAACTCACTTCCGTTAATGATTCTTTCTCCACAGGCAAAATGCTCTGCTCTATATGCAAGTGCCTGTTCTTTTAATTCTATTCTTGGTTTTACTAACTCTAATATATTTGTACGATGCATTCGCATTACCTACTTTCTTATGAATTTGTTTTTCTGTAGTTACCAATGTCAGCTAAGTATTTATTATTAATTCTTTTTTCCAGATTGTCTGCTCTTTTCCTTGCCTCTTACATTTTTCAATTCTCCTGCGTCACTGCTATCATCATAATCTCCATACGTATAGGAAACCTTTACACCATCAGTGAACTTGCGGATAGCCTCCAGAAATGCTTCCCCATATTTTTCAAATTTGTAATCACCAAAACCGTTTACTTCCAGCATTTCATTTCTATCCATAGGGACCTTACAGCACATATCAATCAGCGTCTTATCTGAACAAATTATGTACGGAGGTACTGCCTGTTCTCTTGCCATCAAAAGACGTATTTCTCGAAGACAGTCAAATAACTCTAATCCCTTTGAGTTAAGAATATCTGAACTTCTGCTTTTTCGAACACGATTCTGCGTCTGTTCCTGATCCATTGACAAATCTTCCTTGGGAAACTTCATACTAATTTTTTGCTGATTCTCCAAAATCCTTTCACATGCTCTATTTAATTTCATAATCTGATATTTGTCTTTTGTTGCACTGATATATCCCTGTTTCTCCATTTCAAATATAACTGACTTTAAAATAGATCCCGACAACTGCCTGCAACGTCCAAAACAAGATAATTCATTTAGACCATAGCTTCGGATTTTAGCCATAGCTCTTCCTAAAAGCACATCCACAATTACGTTATATCCAAATCTTTGTTTTGTTTCTTCCATACACATAATTACATCTTTAGCCGTATCCGTAACATCTTTTTCTTCAAATTCAGCCTGACAGTTTCCACAATTATCACAATTTGCATTTGCATTTTCCCCAAAATAGCGTAAAATATATTGCCGCAGGCAGTCTCTAGTTAAGCAATAATTCCGCATCTGATTCAAACGCATTTCATCATTCTCTCGCAATATCTGTGCCTCTTCTGGTAGCATTTTCTGCATTTCTATTTTACTGTCAAGTAAGAACCGATTAATCATCAAATCCTGTGCTGAATAGAACAAAATACATTCTGCATTTTCTCCATCACGCCCAGCTCTTCCTGCCTCCTGATAGTAGTTCTCCAGACTCTGAGGCATGTTATAATGCAGCACATAACGAACATTAGACTTGTCAATCCCCATTCCAAAAGCATTGGTAGCTACCATAACTACTATATTATCATAGATAAAATCATCCTGATTCTGATTTCTTTCTTCCGTACCCATTCCCCCATGATATTTCCCCGCTTGAATGCCCTCCTGCCGTAACATCGCCCAAACCGCTTCCACATTTTTTCTAGTTGCACAATAAATAATCCCACTTTCTCTTGCATGACTTTTCACATAAGAAAGTATGTTAACATCTTTTTTGGTTTTTCCCTGTTGATGAATTACTTTGAAAAAAAGATTTTTTCGATCGTATCCCGTCGTAACCTGTTTTGGTTCAACTAACTGCAAAATACACATAATATCTTCTTGTACTGGTCTGGTTGCTGTTGCTGTAAACGCACAAACCACTGGTCGTTTAGGAAGCTTCTTTAAAAACCCAGCAATTTTTACATAACTTGGTCTAAAATCTTGTCCCCACTGTGAAATGCAATGTGCCTCATCTACTGCTACGATTGAAACCTCTGTCTCCATCGCAAATTCCATAAACTTTGCACTTTCTAAGCGTTCTGGTGCCACATAAATAATCTTATACCGCCCCTGCTTTGCATATTCTAAAGCTTTTACAATTTGATTTTCTGTAAGTGCACTATTAATATATGCTGCATGAATTCCTGCTTGATTTAATGATTTCACTTGATCAATCATAAGTGAAACTAGTGGTGAAATTACTACTGTAACCGCTGAAGACATTAATGCTGGAATTTGATAGCAAATAGATTTACCAGCACCAGTTGGCATAATCCCCAAAACATCACGTCCTTGAAGAACTGCATCAATTAGTTCTTCCTGTCCTTCTCTTAGGGAATCATACCCAAAATATTTTTTTAATATTTCATACTTGTTCATGTTATTTAACCTTCCCTATTTTCATTCTTCTATCTGAAATCAATGCTGCCAGCTGCCAATCGTTCCTTTAATAATGTATTGCGCTTTGTAACCGTAACATGGCTTATTGCATAGGCAAGTGCTTTTTTTGTTCCCACCATAACCAGTACTTTCTTCGCTCTGGTGATTCCTGTATAAATAAGATTTCTCTGAAGCATCACATAATGATTCATCAAAATGGGCATTACCACAATGGGATACTCAGACCCCTGCGCTTTATGGATAGTGGTAGCATAGGCATGAACAATTTCATCTAACTCCGTTATATCGTACACAATCTGTCTGCCGTCAAAATCCACTTTTAAGGAACGATCCTCTAGATCTATAGCGGTAATTATTCCAATATCACCATTAAAAACCTCTTTGTCATAGTTGTTTTTGATTTGCATCACCTTGTCATTGGTTCGAAAGACAGAACCACTTCGACGCAGTCCTTCTCCTGTTGAATTCAGTGCTTCCTGCAATGCAAGATTTAGATTTGCTGCTCCCACAACTCCTCGCTGCATGGGTGTTAAGACCTGAATTTGGGAAGACGGTGTTTTATAGTATTGGGGAAGGCTATTTTTGACCAGTTTTACTACTTCTGCAACTACATCCTCTGGTTCGTCCTTCTGAATAAAAAAGAAATCACTTTCCTTTCCATTGGAAATATCAGGCAGGTCACCTCTGTTAATTTTATGAGCATTTGTGATAATACGGCTGGTCTGTGCTTGTCTGAAAATTCTGGTTAGCCGAATTACTGGAAACTGTTCTGATTCAATCATGTCTCTTAATACATTTCCTGCTCCAACGGAAGGCAGCTGGTCAATATCTCCCACCAAAATCAGCCTCATATTAGGCGGTATTGCTTTTAATAGAGAATTCATAAGAATGATATCAATCATCGAACATTCGTCCACAATCAACACATCCCCCTCTAAGGGATTCTCTTCGTTTTTCTGATACCCCTCTGGTGGTTTACATTCTAACAGGCGGTGAATGGTTTTTGCTTCAAGGCCAGTTGCTTCGGTCATCCGTTTTGCAGCCCGCCCTGTAGGTGCTGCCAGCAAAATCTTCAGCCCATACGTGCGATAAGCCGCAATAATTCCCTGGGTGGTTGTCGTCTTTCCTGTTCCTGGACCACCTGTCAGTACCATTACTTTGGCAAGTGCCGCCTGCCTGATCGCATCCGCCTGAACCTCATCGTATTTCATATTAACAGCAGCTTCTATTCTCTCAACATCTACAGACAGTTCATTATTCCCCGTTTCATCTCTTGCCTTGGTAAGACGTACCCACAGCTTATCCCCTCCTGACTGTGCTGCAAGCTTTAACAGTTTATTTGCAGTTCCTGCTTCTGCATAATAAAACGGCGGCAGGTAAATTGCATTCTCTTCTTGAAGTAAATCCTTTTCTTTCAACATCTGATCCATGGTCATAATAATACATTCCTGCCCTGCTTCTAAAAGTGCCTCTGCCTTTTCAATTAATTGCTCTTTCACCGCAAAAACATGGCCTTCATCTGCAAGTTCACTAAGAGTATACATAATTCCGCTTCGTAACCGCACATAGGATTCCTTCCCAAATCCAAGCTTCTCTGCGATGCTGTCTGCTGTCTTAAAGCCAATTCCCCAGATATCGTCTGCAAGCCGAAATGGATTTTCTTTTACCTTATCAATGCTTTCGTTCCCATAAGCCTTGTAAATCTTGGCTGCAAAGGATGTACTAACGCCATGATCCTGCAAAAAGAGCATAATATTTTTTACTTCCTTTTGCCGCTCCCAGCTTTCCTTAATCATTTGCACACGTTTTATCCCAATCCCTTCTACTTCAATCAAGATGTCAGGATTATCTTCCATAATAGCAATTGTGTCCGTTCCATATTTTTGAACAATTCTATTGGCAAATTTAGGTCCTACCCCTTTAATCAGCCCACTCCCCAGATATTTTTCAATTCCATAAATAGTAGCTGGCATAGTTTCTTCCCATTTTTCCGCCACAAACTGCCTGCCATACTTGGTATCAATCTTCCAATTTCCATCAATCAAAAGAACAGAACCAACATTAGCATCCAAAAGGCTTCCTACCACAGTGACCAGTTCATCATAACCTTTGACATTCACTTTAAGAACAGTATAACCGTTCTCTGGATTCTGATAGGTAATTCGTTCTACTACGCATCGAATTTTGACCATCTGGCTCACCTCCACTCTTTTCCTCATCCTTATGAATTTTCTTTATTGATTTTGTCACTCTCTCTTAAATCATACCAATAACCTATTTTAGTATCCAAATCCCCTGCTATATCTGTTTCTTTGCCTGTGGAAAGATCGGTCACCACAACCCCCAATGTTGTTTCCTCTTCTACAGCATCATATTGCTCATATACCCGATACTCATATCCTCCATTTTCAAAGGTCAGGCTATCCTCATCATACCCACTGTTTTCAACACCACCGCCGCGGTGATAATAATCATATTTAAATTGATTCCATGAGTCTTCCTTATCCTCAGGATATTCTAAATCAATCTGATCTTTCGTTCCAAAACGATACACAATATAATCGTTATCCTTAGAAGTACAAATTGACAAAGTCTTTCCTGACTGTTTCGTCCTAAAACTTAGTATAAAATTTTCTGAATTTAGGCACAGCCTGTCGTTATATCGATTGTTTTGCATCACTGCATTATTTCCTGGCACTTCTACCAACATATAATCCCCAATTGCATGACTAATATCAATACTGATAACCAGTGAGTTCTCTGTAACATAAAAATTATCTTCACTTCTAAATATCAACATCCAAACGGTATCCGAATTAATATTCTTCACCTCGTCCAGTAAAATATCTTTGAATTCTGCCGCCTCCTTATCATCTGCAAATTCATCCAGTACTGGGTTTTTAACTGTTTTTGACTGTTTTAATAATTGTATCATTTCGTCGTCAATAGCAGTAAAATCAGAAAGATATAATTTCTTCTTATTTTTCAGGTCTATTGTAATTCCATGAAATACATTATTAGGATGTGCACCGCCCTCCACATAGAAATCTCCCGTATACATAATGCTAAGTATTTCATCTGTACTGCAAGTAACCTGATACTGTAAGTTTATAGTCAATTTGATTTCTTCGCCCTCATAATCTGTCAATACTTCTTGCACTTGACTATCCCAAATCTCCTTTTTAATCAGCTCATTTATTTCCTGTTCTGCTGCGCTATCTCCCCAGCCTTCTATTTGAGGATACGCAATGTTAATACCATCCTGGTCAAACTTAGCTGTATTTATTTGATAGGACAGGTTTTCTGGTGATTTCGTACTTTGTTCCTCTACTGTAGTTGTAGCGGTCTGAGGTGTTTCTTGTATTTCAGCCTGATTATCTTGTGTTTCCGTTACAGGTGGTGGCGTACTTTCCTGTTGATCCGTATCCTTTTTAACTGTATTTCTGCAACCTGTGAAAAGCATAGTAAATAGCATTGCTGACATAATTCCTTTCCACATAGCTGTCTGCTTCTTTTTAAACCTTATTTTCTCATCGCTTTCTTTTTTGTATATCATTCTCATAACGACAACTCCTTTTTAATGGCAATCTTTTAATTCGCTTACAACTATTTTACTACTTGCAAGTCAAAAAAGACAGATGAATTTTATCAACTATCCCTAATACACTTTCATTTTGCTTAACTCATCTATCTGTGTTACAATGCAAATGTATCTGTCAGATATAAAAGTATATGAAACAACAAATCCTATAGGAGACATAACACTATGAATTTTGTAGATCTTATGAATAGTTCAAAATATGACTTCTTGCGCACCCACCCACGCTTAGGTAATAAAATTATTCTTCTTGGTTTAGGTGGCAGCCACGCATATGGAACTAATATCACAACTAGCGACATTGATTTTAGAGGAATTACACTCAATAGCACTTCTGACTTGTTGGGACTTACCTCTTTTGAACAATACGAGGATAATAATACCGATACTGTTATCTATTCCTTTAACAAAATGATTAGACTGCTTTTAGAATGCAATCCCAATACCTGTGAAATTCTTGGTCTTGAGGAAAACCAATATCTGATCAAGACTTCCCTTGGACAGGAACTTATTAATCACACAAGTTTATTTCTAACCAAAAGAGCCGCTAAGTCTTTTGGTGGCTATGCAAGTGCGCAGTTACGCCGACTTCAAAATGCTGTTGCAAGGGATTCTATGCCCCCATCAAATCGAGAACAGCACATTTTCAACTCAGTGAAAAATGCATTAGATGATTTTAATCGAAGATATGATAATTTTGTACAAGGTAGTATACACTTATATATTGACAACGGTGTAACGGAAGGCTTCACAAAAGAAATATTTGTTGATGCAAACTACACTCATGTTCCTCTTCGAGAATATGAAAAAATGTTTTCTACAATGAATGCAGTGATTCGAGAATATGATAAAATTGGCAAACGCAATAAAAAGAAGGATGATAACCACCTGAATAAACATGCCATGCACCTGATCCGACTATTTATGATGGCGATTGATATCCTAGATAACGGAATAATTAAGACTTATCGTGGGAATGACCTTGAATTATTACTTAAAATCAGAAATGGTGGTTTTCAAAATGAAGATCATACATTTTCCACTGAATTTTGTGATATATTGGCACATTATGAAAAGGAATTAGAACGTGCAACAAAAGAAACTTCCTTACCCGATAAGCCTAACATGGAACAGGTAGAGGCATTTGTAGAATATGTAAATAGAAAGGTAATTGATGGTGACTACTCATGAATATGACAACTATAATACAAGAAAATTTAAAAGAAATCGAAACCGTGGAACATGTTAAAATCTTGCTTGCCGTAGAATCTGGTAGCCGCGCTTGGGGTTTTGAATCTCCTGATAGCGATTATGATGTCCGATTTATCTATGTAAGACCACGTTCCGAATACTTACGCTTAGATACCCAAAAAGATATTATTGATTGGCAACTGGATGATGTTCTTGATATAAATGGCTGGGATCTGAATAAGTGCTTGATTCAATTTCGAAAAGGAAATGCTACTCTTTTTGAATGGAGTAATTCTCCTATTGTCTATATTCATACGCCTGAATGGGATGATATTTACAATATTGCAAAATCTTATTTTTCAGCAAAGGCTAGTATTTATCATTACTATGGCACAGCAAAGAACACTTTTTTAAGTTATCTTCAGGGCGAACAAGTGAAGTACAAAAAATACTTTTATGCATTACGTCCACTGCTTGCCTGTAAATATATTGAGGAGTATCATTGTCCCCCACCAGTAGTATTTGATGAACTTTTAAATCTCAATCTTCCTGATAGCCTAAGAACTGGCATTGATGAGCTGCTTAAAATCAAAAAGATTACTGATGAAAAAGATTTAAATCCACAGATACCTGTTATTTATGAATTTATTAAAAATGAGCTTGAAATTCAAAAGGAAATTTCCCAAACTCTTGAGGATGACCATAATAAAGATTGGCAGATGCTAAATACTGTTTTTATGAATACCTTAAATGGTTCTGTGTAAAGCACTTCTTGGTAAAGTTGGAGTTTATCCTTATCTTTTTGACTTGAGTATAATAGCATTTATCTAAAATGACCGAATAAAAATTGTATAAAAAATTGTTGACAATCCAAAGTGTTGACAATCCAGATAGATTGAATGAAAAATCATTTTCTTCTTCAAATTGCTATATGCTAGTAATCTCTGCTTATTATCTGCCTACTCCTTCTGACTGCGCACATCCTCTAGCTGAATGCTACCTAACTTGCAACTATCCATGCCTACAAGTACAAAATCCACTTGCTATTCCATTTTCTCAATTCCTTTCCATGGTTTCATAATATCATTCCTCAAAATGCCACCAAGGTTCTTTGGACAATGCTACACCTCTAAATCATTCTTTAAACTTGGCACTGAATTTCAGTGTTATTCGTAGATATTACTTCCTGCATAAACAGTAAAGTAATGGATTGAATGATGTCTCAGGCATGATTTATACAGGATATATTTGAAATATCTACTAGGAAAATTGAGTACCTATTTAAATTTTCCACAACATTTTTTATATTTCTTCCCTGATCCACATGGGCATGGATCATTGGGATATATTTTTTTCTCCATATTAACTGCTTGTCCATTTAAACCATTTGGATAAAATGACGTCTGAATCGTATCCGCTCCTCCATTCACATCAACTGGAAACCCCATAGCGTGTAGTTGTGGCTCAGCTTCTCGCAACATTGCAGCTGCATTGCTACTGGCTGGTACAATGGTCGGCATTCCTCCTTTGAATACATCCTTACTCAACTCATCTGGTTTATGTCCACGATTCTCTTTCAATCTGGTGCTATTATAAGCATTCATAAGCAATCCAACAAATTCATTTAATATTTTATCACTGCTAAAACTGATGTTTGCTTCTGACAAATGGTTAAGAATATCTGTTGGAGAATTGCCATCATAACTGTTAGCCCAGATTTGTAAACACAATGACACTGCCTGTTCATAATTCAGACTAAATCTCTTCCTTATAAATGATTCCAGTTTCTGATACGCCAGAGAACTTACTTCGTATCCACTTCTGCAAATTTCGTCTATTATTTTTTCAGAAGGTACAAAGAAGTCTTTTTCTGCCTGCTGACGGAGTAAATAACCGAATTCCTTGCTTTCTAATAATGGAATGTGTATCAATAATCCATTTTTTGAATATAACGGTGAGTCCATAGGCCAATCCTGTATTCCAATCATATCCATAGAAAAAATGCATGATTCAATAATATCCATTGGCATTCCTTCCAGTATGCTCACCATTTCATCTAGAGAACACTTTATTTTCTGTTTATACATCTCATAAATAACTTCTACTGGAGCTATTCCATAGTAGTTAATAAAGAAACAGACGCATTTCATCATCCACCCTTTTCTACTATTTTCCTTTTTGAATGCTTCATCATCTATTTTTCGAAATGCATCTGCCACATCGTCAAATACACACAAATTGTCCGTAGGTTCTTCAAAATACCCTAACCAATACCGATTTAACTGTATTGCATCCATAACTTGATTAACTGAAACAGCTGTAGGTGAAATACACGCTTTACGATACAAATCCATTTGTTCTTTTGTTAAGCACGCTAATCTGCTTCGTAACATTTCCTCTGAGCAAAAACAAGTTACAATTCTATCTATTAACTGTTCTTTCCTAAGCCTTGAACACTTTTTCAATTCAAAACTCCTTGCCTGATCCAATAATTCTTGTTTTGTACTATATTCTAATTTTTCTCTTAGCTGCATCATATCTCCTTCTAATACTATTTTTCAAATTCTTACGTCCCAGTTCTTCCCAAAATATTATTCTCTAAAAATCTCTAACCTCATCAAATGTATCTAAGACAGTATTTTTGTTAAATTTTATATCACCCGTTTCCAGCTCATCAATTTCATATTTATCCGGAATCCTAAAAGTACGCGGATCTTCGTTGTGTTCTTCAACAACATTTTCAAGTGTAAAATCGTATTTCATAATCTAATCTCCTTTAGGTTTGCTGATGAAGCATTCCAATAATACTGCAATTCTGACAAATCTCAAAAATAATGTTCCATCGCCGTTACCAAACTTTGTCCAATGAAGTTATGCAAAATACTTCATGGGTTTTCCACAAACAGGGCACGTTAAGTATGTGGGGTCTTGAACCCAATTTGCATACCGCCTATCGTACTAAATGTATCTTCATGACACCCAAAGAAAGGATTTACTTTCTTTGGAGAAAGAACAAATCCATTCGTTTGAAATTCTTCGATATCCTCTTCCGTCATATAGCTTTCGTCAGAGCCTGCTTCGTTTGGTAGAATCTCACTTTCACCGTATATTGTGTATTTGCAGAAATAACTGTCTGACATCATAACACAGTCGGGGCAGACCTTTGCTTTGATTGTGCCTTCTATCTCGAGGAATTTCAGACGCTCATCTCTTCCGTCAATCGTAAGAATATCAAATAGCTTTCCTCCGCATTTTTCACAGGTAAGTTTTAGAATCTCCTGACACTGGTTCATGTTTTTGCAGTCATAGCATATTCCTTCAAAATACAATGTTCTGCCACATTATGGGCAGTTGTAAACTTGAATTGACATTGTCACCCTCCAAAAGTATTTTGACTTGTTCGGTCACTTGATTCCATGATACAGAGTTATTTTCAATGGCTTAGGAAGCATGAATCCTACGAATACGATTATCCCTTCGAAGTCTAGGGTTGTTACTCACATTATCATTTATTGTAAATTTTGCACTACGCTTTCAACGACTATTAATTAAAGTACTTGTACATAATTATATCGTGCAAGTTCATATATTGCCACTCATTTTGAATTATTTTGCAAACGAATTATTGGAAATGCTGTATAATTAAACTAGACAACTTATTCTCGTATGTTTTGATAAATAATAAAGAGAATAAAGAGGTACTCGCATGGCACGCAAACAACGTCAGTATGATACAGACTACAAAATTCAATCAGTAAAATAATCCAAGGAAATTGGACTAACAAAAGCCGCTAAGGAGCTTGGTATTTCAACAAGTACTCTTAATGGCTGGGTCAAAACTTCTAAGGAAGGAAAACTAGTTCTGGGGTTGGGTTCTCAAACTCTAGACAGTGCAATGTCTTTAACAGAAGTATTAATTTCCTTAGAAAGCAACTAAAAGAACAAACTAGAGAAATAGGTAATTACGGCTTTCTTGCTAACTGCAAATCAATTGTATCATATATAGTAATTTGTCCACCAAAAGAATCAATAACAGCTTCGATTTCCGATAAAAAACTCTTTCTGTTTTTTTCTTCTATAGCTATGTGATCTGAATATGTGCCAAGCAATTCAATATATTCTTTTGAAGTAAATGTTCGAGTTCTGTTATATAGCTTATACGAAATATCTACAAAACCATATTTATTCGCAATATTTGCTCTATCCATTGCTTGTTGCTCACTATATTCATCGGGTTCAAGTGACCCTGGCAAATAAACAGCATATACCTCTTGCATTGCCTCGTGCAAACCATTTCTACCTTTATCTTTGAACGGGTGATTTGCAAATCTAGCAAAAACACCACCGCTTTTTAACAAGTTAAAGACTTTTTGATACCCTACGTCTTCAGGTATCCAATGAAATGCTGAAGCAGAATATATCAAATCATATGAATTTTTTTCAAAGCAAGCATCCTCAAATTTACCAACTACAGCTGAAAAATTGGAATAATCCTTAAATTTTTCACAACAAACCTGAGCTAAATTCTCGCCATACTCGACAGCAATTAAGTTACATCCTGTTTTTAATACCGGTAGTGTTGCTTGTCCCCCACCTATACCTATTTCAATTACATTGCTATCTTTGTTAATGTTCATCATATCAAAAATATCATTATATAATTCACCAACATAACCTGGACGCATTTTTTCATATTTTTTAGCCTCGGTATTAAATGTCCATTCCAGTCCTTTTAATATTGACATAGCAAAACCTCCAATAATAAAATATAAATACTTCACTATTCCACAATCCATTCATTCCACAGAATAAGATCTCTTTTCTACAAAAACAATTATACAATACTATTTGTAAAATCGTATCTTTTTTTAAATATTCTTAAATATTCACCACAACGATTCGACGATATTATTATATCGTGCTTCTAAATTTTGCTGACGCAAAAACTGGGAGTCCGCTTATTTAGCGGGCTCCCAGCGTTTCTAGGTTACTCAAACTCTATCGTTGCTGGTGGCTTTCCAGTGCAGTCATACAGCACTCGGTTAACCGACTTCACTTCATTCACAATCCTGTTAGAGCATTTTCCAAGAATATCCCATGGAAGCTCCGCTGCCTCAGCCGTCATAAAATCCGTTGTGGTAACAGCACGAAGCGCAATAGCATAATCATAGGTTCTCTCGTCACCCATAACACCAACAGAGCGCATATTGGTCAGTGCTGCAAAATACTGTCCAATTTCCTTATTCAGCCCTGCATTTTCAAGTTCCTGGCGGTAAATAAAATCCGCATCCTGCAAAATAGCAACCTTTTCTGCTGTAACCTCACCGATAATACGAATTGCCAAGCCTGGCCCAGGGAATGGCTGTCGGTATACCAGATATTCAGGTAACCCAAGTTCAAGTCCTGTCTTACGAACCTCGTCCTTAAATAAAAGACGCAATGGCTCAATAATCTCCTTGAAATCAACATAGTCTGGCAATCCACCCACATTGTGATGGGATTTGATAACCGCAGACTTGCCAAGACCACTTTCAATAACATCTGGATAAATTGTACCTTGCACTAAAAAGTCCACTGTACCAATCTTCTTTGCCTCTTCCTCAAAAACACGGATAAACTCTTCACCAATAATTTTACGCTTTGCCTCTGGCTCTTCCACACCAGCCAGCTTACTATAAAACCGTTCCTGAACATTGACACGAACAAAATTCAAATCAAGAGAACCCTCTGGTCCAAAAACCTTCTCTACCTCATCACCTTCATTCTTACGAAGAAGACCATGATCTACAAAAATACAAGTTAATTGCTTTCCTACTGCCTTTGATAACAGCACTGCCGCAACAGACGAGTCCACACCACCCGATAAGGCACAAAGAACCTTGCCGCTGCCTACCTTATCACGAATCGCCTGAATAGACTCCTCCACGAAGGAAGACATGATCCAGTCTCCTGCACAGCCACATACCTCGTACAAGAAGTTGCGGAGCATTTTTGTTCCCTCCTGGGTATGCACTACTTCAGGATGAAACTGAACTGCATATAAATTCTTTGCTGCATGCTCCATAGCAGCAACTGGACAAGAGTCCGATTTTGCAGAAACAACAAATCCTTCTGGTAATTGCTCAATTCGATCCGTGTGGCTCATCCAACAAATCGAATTCTCCGTAACATCCTTGAAAAGCTTTGAATTTACATTTGCACTAACTTCTGTCTTTCCATACTCCCTTACATCTGCACTTACCACCTGCCCACTTAACAAATGTGTCATAAGCTGTGCACCATAGCATATACCTAGAATAGGAATATTCAACTCAAAAATTTTCTTATCACAATGTGGTGCTTCCTCTGCATAAACACTGGCAGGTCCTCCTGTGAAAATAATTCCTTTTGGGTTCATTTCCTTAATCTTTTCCACACTTAGGTTATAAGGCAGCACTTCACAATAAACGTTACACTCTCTGACTCTTCGTGCAATCAACTGATTGTACTGTCCGCCAAAGTCTAAAACAATAACCATTTCCTTTTTCACAAAATGTCCTCCTGTTCTTGTATATGAAAATTATCATCCGATTCTTCTAAAATCTCTTCGAAAACAGAGACTTCACAACATAACAGCTACATTTTACAACATTTCTTTTTTGAAAACTAGTACTAAAATAAAATATTTCTAAGAAACTCAGCTTAATTCATCCAATGTAAGTGAATAGGATGGCAAAAAAAGTTCTATAAATATCTCTGCTTCTCTGAGATGCATGTCCGAAACAGCCTGCCACAATGCTTTCTCTGCCTTGGCAAACTCACTGTTTCCCGCCTTTCTTTCCTCGATGCATTTAACTAAAGCTGACAGCTTATCTGCGGCCTTCTTTAACTTCCATAGATACTCATCTTCTTCTGCCTGAAAGAATACACTTTCATAAGCCCCTTTCATATCTGCTGGCAGCAAATCCAAAAGCCTATTGGCTGCCAGCTCTTCCATTTGCAAAAATGCCTCCTGCAATTGGGTATTATGATACTTGACCGGAGTTGGCAAATCTCCCGTAATAATCTCAGTACAATCATGGTACATTCCGATCAGAGCCGCTTTTTCAACATTTAATGAATTCCCCATACGGACATTGCTAATTACAGCAAGGGCATGGGTAATCATTGCCACCTCCAGCGAATGCTCACTTATATTTTCATTTACAGAATTACGCATAAGTGACCACCGCTCAATGTACTTCATCCGAGACATCATCGCAAAAAAATGATAATTCATATTTGTCCCCTTTTCCTCAACCTATACCTGAACATCCTTCTCTAACATTTTCTTTATATATGCACCTGTAAAGGATTTCTTATTTTTTGCCACCTCTTCCGGCGTTCCCTTTGCTACAAGAGTGCCGCCCTTATCGCCACCTTCAGGACCGATATCTATAATATAATCTGCCGTTTTTATTACATCCAGATTATGCTCAATTACAACAACAGTATTCCCGCCCTCAGCCAGGCGGTGCAAAATTTCAATTAATTTATGCACATCTGCAAAATGAAGACCTGTTGTCGGCTCATCTAGAATATAAATCGTCTTGCCAGTACTTCTTTTACTTAATTCTGTTGCCAGCTTAATTCTCTGGGCTTCTCCACCTGATAAGGTTGTGGATGGCTGTCCCAGACGAATATAAGAAAGTCCAACATCATACAGTGTTTCTACCTTCTTGCGGATTGTTGGTACATTTTCAAAGAATTTTAGCGCCTCTTCAATAGTCATATCCAGTACTTCATAAATATTCTTTCCCTTATATTTTACCTCTAACGTTTCACGGTTATATCGTTTTCCTCCACAAACCTCACATGGCACATATATATCTGGCAAAAAATTCATTTCTATTTTGATAATTCCATCTCCGCTGCACGCTTCACATCGACCGCCTTTCACATTAAAGCTAAAACGCCCCTTTGCATACCCCTTTGCTTTTGCCTCTGCTGTACTGGCAAACAAATCCCGGATCATATCAAACATCCCTGTATAGGTAGCAGGATTTGATCGGGGTGTTCTTCCAATTGGCGACTGGTCAATAGAAATCACCTTATCTAGCTGCTCCACTCCCAGAATCTCCTTATGCTTTCCAGGAATACATCTTGCCCGGTTCAGCTTTTTAGCCAAAGTCTTATACAAAATCTCATTAATCAGAGAGCTTTTTCCCGAACCAGAAACACCAGTTACACAGGTTAAAACACCTAAAGGAACCTCCACATTAATTCCCTTTAGATTATTCTCTCTAGCACCAGAAATTGTTAAATAACCGCTAGGTATCCTTCTTTTTTCTGGAACTGGAATTCTAATCCTTCCACTTAGATAAGCTCCTGTTATGGAATTCTCATTTTCCATAATCTCCTTTGCCGTTCCTTCTGCTACTACTTGCCCACCTGCTTCTCCAGCCCCTGGACCAATATCCACAATATAATCCGCTGCAAACATGGTGTCCTCGTCATGTTCCACTACAATCAAAGTATTTCCCAAATCCCTTAAATCACACAGGGCATTTAAAAGCTTATCATTATCTCTCTGGTGAAGACCAATACTAGGTTCATCCAAAATATATGCTACACCTACCAGTCCTGAACCAATCTGAGTAGCCAGCCTAATTCGCTGGGCTTCGCCTCCTGATAGAGAACCAGTTGATCTTGCCAAAGTCAGATAATCTAATCCTACATTAACTAAAAAGCCAACTCTTGCCTTAATCTCTTTTAACACCAGTTCACCAATTTTCTTCTGCATTAGACTTAGCTGTAAACCCGAAAGAAACTTTTTCAAGTCAGCAATCGAGTACTCTGTCACTTCGGCAATATTTTTGTCACCTACCGTAACAGCAAGAGCTTCTTTTTTTAACCGTTTTCCTCCACAAGATTTACACGGAATTACTCTCATAAAGGACTCATATTCCTGTCGCTGGCTCTCAGAACCTGTTTCCCGATACCTTCTTTCCATGTTTTTAAGCAATCCTTCAAAGGTCACATCATACACGCCTTCTCCCCGCTGACTCTTATAATAAACCTTTACTGACTTTCCATTTGTTCCATGAATCAGCATGTTCTGTATATCTTCTGGATACTCTTGAAACGGAGTATTTAAATCAAACTTATACTCCTTTGCCAATGCTGTCAGTGTAGCCCCTGCATAACTGGTAGGATCGGTGCAGGACTGCCAGCCATGAGCTGCAATAGCACCCTCCGCAATACTTAATGATTTATCTGGAATCATTAAATCCTCATCAAATTCCATTCTGATTCCAATACCATGACAGTCTGGGCAGGCACCAAAAGGATTGTTAAAGGAAAAGATTCGAGGTTCAATCTCATCTATGCTGATTCCACAATCTGGACAGGAAAAGCTCTGACTGAAATTCATTGGTTCACCACCGATTACATCTACAATGAGCAGTCCCTCCGAAAGCTTCAGCACATTTTCAATAGAATCCGTTAGTCTCTTCTCAATTCCTTCTTTTACAACCAGCCGGTCTACAATCACTTCAATATTATGCTTTTTATTTTTATCCAGTACAATTTCCTCAGAAAGCTCATACAATGCACCATCTGCCATAACCCGGACATAACCGCTCTTTTTCATCTGCTCAAAAAGCTTTGCATGAGTTCCCTTTCGTCCCCGGACCACTGCTGCCAGAAGCTGAATCTTCGTTTTATCTGGTAGTTTCATAATCTCATCTACCATTTGGTCTACTGTCTGCTTTTTAATTTCCTTACCACACTTTGGACAATGTGGTACTCCAATCCGGGCATACAGAAGTCTGAAATAATCATAAATCTCTGTAACAGTCCCCACAGTAGAACGTGGATTTCGGTTAGTAGACTTCTGATCAATGGAAATAGCTGGCGGAAGGCCTTCTATGCTCTCCACATTGGGTTTCTCCATCTGTCCCAGGAATTGTCTTGCATAAGAGGATAAAGACTCCATATACCGACGTTGTCCTTCTGCATAAATGGTATCAAAGGCAAGTGATGATTTCCCCGAACCACTCAGCCCCGTTAACACTACAAATTGATCTCTTGGTACCTTCAGGTTAATATTCTTTAAATTATTTTCTTTGGCACCCCTTATTGTTATATACTTTCTGGTATCGCTCATCTTACATGTCCTTTCTCTCTGCTTATGCTGCAATCTATTGTTCATTTAAATGCTTCTTCAGCACGATTAGCTGATCCCTTAACTGGGCAGCCATCTCAAAATTCAGCTCTGCGGCAGCCGTATGCATCTGCTTGGTAATCTTTGAAATCATCGTTTCTAATTCTTTCTTTGTCATGGATTCTGGATCTTTCTCCATATCAACCGTATTGGTATCTACCTTCTTGGATATACGAATTAAATCTCTTACAGCTTTTTTAATCGTTGTTGGCGTAATTCCATGTTCCTCATTATACTTCTGCTGAATCTCTCTTCTTCGGTTTGTTTCACTAATTGCATGATTCATGGAATCCGTAATTTTATCCGCATACATAATTACCCTTCCTTCCGAATTCCTTGCAGCCCGTCCGATTGTCTGAATCAAGGATGTCTCCGATCGAAGAAACCCTTCCTTATCGGCATCTAAAATGGCAACCAGCGTAATTTCAGGTATATCCAGACCCTCTCTTAGTAAATTAATCCCTATTAAAACATCAAAAACATCTAATCTCATATCCCGGATAATCTCGGATCGCTCTAATGTATCAATATCAGAGTGAAGGTATTTTACACGAATACCGATTTCTTTCATGTAATCGGTCAAGTCCTCCGCCATCCTCTTGGTCAGCGTTGTAATCAGTATTTTATTATGCTTATCAACTTCCTTATTCACCTCTGCCACCAAATCATCTATCTGTCCTTGTACAGGACGTACATTCACTTCTGGATCTAAAAGACCAGTTGGGCGGATAATCTGCTCCACCCGCTTCAGCTCATGCTCCCTTTCATATACATTTGGTGTAGCAGACACAAATAATAATTGGTCAATCTTCCCTTCAAACTCTTCAAAATTTAATGGT
Source organism: Anaeromicropila populeti (assembly GCF_900112775.1). Taxonomy (GTDB): domain Bacteria; phylum Bacillota; class Clostridia; order Lachnospirales; family Lachnospiraceae; genus Anaeromicropila_A; species Anaeromicropila_A populeti. Next base: position 355,229 of record NZ_FOYZ01000002.1, on the reverse strand, counting down.
CTGTTATCTTTGGCAGAAGGCAGACGGAATCCGTATTCAACCAGTGTTGTTTTTCGGGACTGATCCCCCGAATACATTCCTCTGATTTGCGGTATGGTAATATGAGACTCATCCACAATAATAAGAAAATCATCTGGAAAGAAATCAATTAAAGTATATGGCGGCTTTCCTGCCTCCAACCCAGCTATATGCCTTGCGTAGTTCTCCACCCCTGAACAAAACCCTGTTTCCCGCAGCATTTCAATATCATAATGGGTTCTCTCTGAGATTCTTTGGGCTTCCAATAACTTTTCTTCACTTTTAAAATATTTTAACTGTTCCTCCAGCTCTTCTTCGATTGCATGAATGGCTGTTTCCATATATTCGGGATGAACTACATAATGAGTTGCTGGGTAAATATGTGTATGATCTAACTCGTATAGCACCTTTCCTGTCAGAACATCTATCTCGGTAATCCGTTCTATCTCATCTCCAAAAAACTCTACTCTTACCGCAGTATCTGTTGCACTGCTCATAAAAATCTCCAGTACATCTCCTCTTACACGGAATGTACCACGCTTAAAATCTATATCATTCCTGTTGTATTGAATTTCAATCAACTTAGCAATAATCTCATCTCGATCCCTGATCATTCCCGGACGCAGTGACAATGTCATCTTACTATAAAATTCAGGACTACCTAATCCATAAATGCAGGAAACACTGGATATTACAATAACATCCTTTCGTTCCATCAAAGAAGCTGTTGCTGAATGACGCAGCTTATCAATCTCTTCGTTCACCGCAGAATCCTTTTCTATATAGGTATCTGTGGATGGAACATAAGCTTCTGGCTGATAATAATCATAATAGCTGACAAAATACTCTACTGCATTTTCAGGAAAAAACTCTTTAAACTCTCCATATAGCTGTGCTGCTAATGTTTTATTATGCGCAATAATTAACGTAGGCTTATTCAATGCCTGAATTACATTTGCCATGGTAAATGTTTTTCCAGAACCAGTAACTCCCAATAGTGTCTGGAACTGATTACCATCTTGAAAACCTTGTACCAGTTCTGTAATAGCTTCTGGCTGATCGCCTGTAGGTTGAAATTCTGATACTAACTTAAACTGTTCCATATTTGCCCTTTCTTCTTATACATGTTTTCCCAAATCCGTTCTATTATGTCTAGACATTATATCATAACCATATTTATTATTCAATATTTTTTCGAACTTTTGTTCTTATATTTTGATTAAGAAAAAAAGGTACCTCACAGAGAACTACTCTGCCTGGCACCCTTTACAATTCTTTTATTTCTTTTCATTTATCAATAATTTAATTGCCTCCTGAAGCTGGTTATCTTCCTCTGGCGGAACACTTGTCACAGCTTTCAGACTCTCATCCAATTCAACCTCCACATCAGGTAAAATTCCAATTTCGTGAATATTTCTTCCCTTCGGTGTATAATACTTGGAAGTTGTCAGCTTAATGGCTGATCCATCCTCCAATGGAAAAACTGATTGCACAATTCCTTTCCCAAAAGTCTTTGTTCCAACCAACGTTGCTAATTCATAATCCTGCAATGCTCCCGCAAAAACCTCCGAAGCACTGGCACTATTTCCATTTACAAGTACTACCATGGGAATATCCAGCGATTCTTCCCCTGTAGACTTATATTCTTCGCCTTCTCCATTTTTATCCATCGTGTATACAATCATTCCTTCTGGCAAAATCCGGTCCAGCATACTCACAACAGCCTTTAATGCGCCTCCCCCATTATCTCTTACATCAAAAATAAGGGATGTCATTCCTTCCTTCAGCAGTTCATCTATTGCCTGTTTAAACTGATTCACTGTCGAATCTTTAAAAGAACTGATTCCTATATATCCCACTGAATGTTCTAACATAGAATACGTAATCGTTTCAGCTTCTACCGCCTGCCTTGTTACTACAATTTCTATAGGTTTGCTTTCATCACCCCTCAATACTTCCAGGGTAACCGCTGAATCCTCTTCTCCCTTAATTAAACTAATAACCGCATTCAAATCCATGCCAGATATACTTTCTCCATTCACCTTACTGATGATATCTCCTGGCTGAATGCCAGCATCATAGGCCGGCCCATTTTCATATGGTTTTATAATTGTAATAACACCCGTTTCCGCGTTTTTTGCCACATACGCACCAATTCCCACATAAGTTCCCTGGGTTGATTCCATTACAGACTGATACTCCTCCTGGGAATAATAGGTGGAATAGGGATCGTCCAAACTGCTGACAAGTCCTTTATAAATGCCATTAGCAATATCCTGCTCAGAAATCTCATTTAAATAATACTGATCAATATATTGCTCCAACAGAGTCAGCTTTTCTCCTATCTGTTCCTTTTCTTCTCTTGTAATACTATGCTCTCTAGTTACTGAGCCATTCAAAGAATCTTTTAGTAAGAAAGAGAATTTCTCAATATGAAGTACCGTATAAATTACAACTAAGGCTGCCGTTATTCCTGTTAAGAAACCAACGAGAAATTTTTTATTTTCCATGAATCTCATCCTTTTTTATGGTTTAGAAACATAAGTCAGTGGATTCACATAACTTCCATTCACAGAAATACCAAAATGCAAATGCGGACCTGTAGATACTCCTGTAGAACCTACCGCCGCAATCACTTCCCCTTGGGAAACCTCCTGCCCTACCGATACATATACAGCAGAACAATGCATATACACTGTATAAATGCTGTCTCCATGATATATCATAATATAGTTTCCTGCTGCTGCCTGATAGGCGGATGTTACCACTGTTCCACCTGCTGCCGCTACAATGGAAGTGCCTGATGACACAGCAATATCAATACCCTTGTGATATGTACTGGCTCCAGCAGTTGGTGCTGTCCGATACCCGAATTGCGAAGTTATGGTTCCACTTACATTTAATGGCCATCGAAAACCCTCGGAAGATACTACACCACTATCACTAGTATCGTCCTGATTGGTGCTGTCATTGTTTCCATTATTATTCTGAAGTTCTTCTTGCCTGCGTTTCTCTTCTTCCTGTTTACGTTTTTCTTCTTCCTTTCTTATCTGTTCTTCAATTCTTTTCCGCTCTTCTTCCAGCAGCTTTTCGACTAATTCTTCCTGCTCTGCAATTGCCTTCTCATAGTTATTCACTTCATCCTTTGAAACAGCAATGTTATCTTCAAACTTTTTTAGCTCACTTGTTTTATTAGAAACAAGCTTCTCCACTCCATCCTGCTCAATTTCTAGTTCTTCCTTCATGGCATTCAATGTGTTCAAAGTACTTTCCAGTTCTGATTCCTTCTGCTCTACCAGTTTCTTACTTGCCTGATATTCCTTTAACAGATTATCATCATACTCTGCAATCTTTGATACATATTCAACCCGGTTCAACAAATCTGAAAAGCTGGAGGAATTTAATATAATATCTAAATAGTCTTCAGAACCATGCTCATACATATATTTTATTCTTTTTTTCATGGTTTCATACTGATTACTTTCTGTTTTCCTGGCTTCCTCTAAATCAACTCTGGTATTTTCAAGTTCTGCCTCTGTTCCTGTAATATTTTCCTGCATTTTCTGTATTTCCACCATTAAGCTGTTTAATTCTTTATCTAGCTTTTCAATATACTGAACTACATCTTCCTTTTCCTTTTCCAGCTCAGTAATTCTTTTCTCCATTTCCTCTTTCTTATCAATCAGACTTTCCATTTGCAGTTGGGCATCTTTAATTTCTGTTGCCATTGCACTTCCTGAAAAAAGAATACAAAATGCAGCTATAAAAACAGCTGATACCGTTATTTTTATTTTACGCTTCACACTTTACTCCTTTCAAAAACTACACCTTTAAATGACGCCGTACTGTTATATAGCTTCCAATAAAACCAATCCCTACTCCAATTGCCATTGAAACAGGCGTAAGAGAAGCAAAAACCTCTTTGACTGGTAAAAATGTCAAAAAGCTTCCTAAATCCCCACTCTTCTGAGCAATGTACGAAATAATTTTTTCATATACGGCAAATAATATTAGTAATGGTATAACCGCACCAATCAAACCAACAATTAATCCTTCTACAATAAATGGAGCTTTTACCAGAAAATCGGATGCCCCTACTAAACGCATAATCTTAATCTCATCTTTCCGTGTTGAGATTCCCATTGTAACCGAGGTATGAATCAAAAATACAGCCACAGCAACCAGTATAATAATAATAGCTGCTGAAATATACGCAACCAGCGAATTAAAACTAATTAATCCACGTACTGTTAATTCTGAATTATTCACCTGCCGTACTCCGGCCAGTCCCTCTACATACTTCACAAATTGATCCTGTTTTTCAATATTCTTTAAAAATACTTCATAAGAGGCCGATTCTTTTAATGGGTTATCCTCATTAAATGTGTCCAGCAGCTCCTCCTGTCCCTCAAACACTGTTTCCTTATAGTTCTCCCATGCTTGCTCCGCAGAAATGAAATTCACTTCCTTAACTTCCTCCCTTGCCTTGATTTGATTACCAATCTCATCAATAGCCTCCTGAGAAATCCCTTCATCAAAAAACACAGTTACCCCAACTGAAGTCTCTGCGTTTTTTATCATATATTGAAGATTGCTTATTACAAAATAAAATATTCCAAATAAAAATAAACATGCTGTTATGGTTCCAATGGAGGCCCATGAAAACATTCTATTACGGTTAAAATTTTTTAATCCCTGCACAATAGAATACCATAATAAACTAATTCTTTTCATAGCTGTATCCACCCTTTTTCTCGTCACTTACTACGATTCCTTTTTTCATGGTAACAACCCGTTTTTTCATCCTATCCACAATTTCCCGGTTGTGGGTTACTATAACCACCGTTGTTCCATTCCTGTTAATCTCTTCTAATAAGGACATGATTTCCCATGAATTCTTTGGATCTAGATTTCCTGTTGGCTCATCTGCCAAAAGAATAGATGGCCTGTTTACCAGTGCTCTTGCAAGTGCTACCCTCTGCTGTTCACCGCCTGAAAGCTCCTTAGGGTATGCCTCTGCTTTCTCAATTAGTCCAACTGTGGCTAATATATCTGGAACTTTTTTTAAAATCTCATGCTTACCAGCACCTATTACCTGCTGTGCAAATGCAACGTTTTCAAATACAGTTCTGTCTTTTAATAATCTGAAATCCTGAAATACAATACCTAGAGTTCTCCGAAATGCTGGTACTTGTCCACGTCTCAGCCGGGTCAGTTCCTTTCCATTCACATAAACCTTCCCTATGGTAGGTTCAACCTCTTTTAACATAAGCTTAATCAGAGTTGATTTCCCCGAACCGCTGCTTCCGACTATAAAAACAAATTCACCTTTCAGAATTCTCAAGCTGACATCCTGAAGTGCCTTCGTTTCAGAAGCATATGATTTTGACACATTCTCTAATGCGATAATTGGTAATTCATCTTCGTCATAAATAGTCATTCCGTAACTTCCCTTCTTACCTTACCTCATTATCAGTCCAGCTTTTCCATGTACTTCATGTATTTCACAACCATCAGCGCGATTTTAAAGGTTATGGCATCTTCAAATACACGCAAATCCAGATTTGTGCTCTTTTGAAGCTTATCTAAACGATACACCAGTGTATTTCGGTGAATATACAATTGCCTTGATGTTTCAGAAACATTTAAACTATTTTCAAAAAACTTATTAATCGTTGTTAAAGTCTCTTCATCGAAGCTGTCTGGTGATTTTCCGTCAAAAATTTCTTTAATAAACATTTTACATAGCGGCATTGGAAGCTGGTAAATCAATCGTCCAATTCCTAAATTATTATAGGCAACCACGTTTCGCCCACTATAGAAAATTTTACCTACATCCAGTGCCATCTTTGCTTCCTTATACGAACGGGAAACATCTTTAATTTCGTTTACAACAGTACCAAATGCTACATGAACCTTTGTCATAGCCTCTGTATTCAGCATATCCACAATAACCTTAGCTGTTTTATTTAAATCTTCATAGGTTTCATTCTGTTTTAATTCTTTCACCAGAATAATATTCTTTTCATCTACAGCTGTAATAAAGTCTTTTGTTTTACTTGCAAATAAGCTCCTGACTGTCTCTAGCGCATTGACATCCTTTTCATTCTTGGTTTCAATTAGAAATACAACTCTCCTGATTTCGGTATCAATGTGCAGCTTTTTTGCACGATTGTAAATATCCACTAGCAAAAGATTGTCTAATAGTAAATTTTTAATAAAGTTATCTTTATCGTAACGTTCTTTATAAGCAACTAAAAGGTTTTGTATTTGAAAAGAAGCAATTTTACCAATCATATAAACATCTTCACTATCGCCTTTTGCCAGTATTACATATTCTAACTGATGTTCATCAAACACCTTGAAAAACTGATATCCCTGCAACACCTGACTATCTGCCGGAGATTCCACAAAAGCCATAACTGCTTTTTCATACTCTTCCGCATTGGAAATCGTTGATGCCAATGCTTTTCCTTCTGTATCCATAACACAAATATCTGTTCTGGTAATTGACTTTAACCCCTCGATAGTATTTTGAAGAATTTGATTTGATATCATTCACTACACTCCTTTTAGTTCATTCTTTTATTTCAATTTATGGCTATTTTCCATGTAATTTTATCACTATTTTAGGGAAAAGTAAATAAAAAAAATAGAATCAACAATACTGATTCCACTTAACCTGTTCCTCACAACACATTTAAAGGGGGATACCTTACGGTATCCCCCTTTGTTCTTAATGGCAAATAACCATTTCTGTTTCCTTGTCAAATACATGAATCTTAGATAAATCAAACGCAAGCTTAATAGTATCTCCAGGTCTTGCATTAGTACGTGGATTTACACGAACTGTTAATTCAAACTGATCAATTGAGAAATACAAGAATACTTCTGCACCAAGCATTTCATAAACCTTGATTGTTGCTTCAATAACACCTTCTGGAGTGCTGTTAATGAAGATTTCTTCATCTTTAATATCTTCTGGACGAATTCCAAGTATAACTGTTTTATCCTCATATCCTTTATCCAAAAGAATCTTTCCTTTTGCATCTGGAAGCTTAATGGAATGAGAACCAAACATCAACATTACGTCATTTCCTGATTTTACAACCTTGGATTCAATAAAGTTCATCTGAGGTGAACCGATAAATCCTGCAACGAATAAATTGTTAGGTTTTGTATATAAATCAATTGGAGAATCTACCTGTTGTACAAGACCATCTTTCATAACTACGATTCTAGTACCAAGAGTAAGTGCCTCTGTCTGGTCATGTGTTACGTAGATAATAGTTGTTTCCAGTCTTTGATGTAACTTAGAAATTTCAATACGCATCTGTACACGTAATTTAGCATCCAAGTTAGATAGTGGCTCATCCATAAGGAATACTTTAGGATTACGAACGATTGCACGTCCCATGGCAACACGCTGTCTCTGTCCACCAGATAATGCCTTTGGCTTTCTGTCTAATAAATGTTCAATATCAAGAATTTTTGCTGCTTCATGCACTAACTTGTCAATTTTGTCCTTTGGAGTTTTTCTTAATTTAAGGCCGAATGCCATGTTATCAAAAACTGACATATGTGGGTACAAAGCATAATTTTGGAATACCATGGCGATATCTCTATCTTTAGGTTCTACATCATTTACTAACTTATCTCCAATCCATAACTCACCTGATGAAATTTCTTCCAAACCTGCAATCATACGAAGTGTTGTAGATTTTCCACAACCTGATGGTCCAACGAAAATGATGAATTCTTTATCTGCGATTTCAAGATTGAAATCTTTTACGGCAACAAATCCATTTGGATATGTTTTATTAATATTCTTTAATGATAAGCTTGCCATTATATTTCCTCCCTAAAACTGTATTGTGGTACATCAATACCTTACTATAAACCATATGATACACTATTTGTCTTCTTAAAACCATATCCCAATTAACCAAATAACTTTTTTCCCTTTTGTATATTTTGTATACTATCAAGAATATTTGACCAATTTTATAGTGATTTCACGAGAAACATGACTTATTACTGTTTATATTTTATAAAACCTTCTCCCATAACCTCTCTGGCATCGGTAACAATTAGAAAGGCTTTTTCATCTTCTGCTGCCACAATCTCCTTTAATTTAATAATTTGCTTTTTGGATACTACGCACATCAGCATATTTTTTTCTCTTTTTGTGTAGCCACCTTCTGCACGTATGAGAGTAACCCCCCTGCCCATTTTTTTCATAATGGCATAACTAAGTGCATCATGGTTATCCGATATAATATATGCAAGCTTGGCAAATTTTAGACCTTCCAGAATTCCCTCCATTATCCGGGATGTAAGATAGGCGGCGATTACGGCATACATTGCCTTGCCGGCCCCGAAAACAAATGCACCTGCTGTAATAATGGCACCATCCACCAAAAGCAGCAACTGGGCAACTGAATACCGGTGAACATAATGATTTAAAATGGCTCCCAGCAAATCTGACCCTCCCGTTGAAGTTCCTGTATAAAAAACAAGTCCTAATCCAGTTCCACTAAGCACTCCGCCAAATAATGCCGCCAGTAGATTATCCATCGATTCAATGGAGTAACTAGGCACAACAGCAAGAGCAAACGTATAACTCACCGTTGCGAATAATGTTTTTGCAAAAAATTTTTTACCTTTAATTTTATATGCAAATAAAAAAAGAGGTACATTTATAACCGCAGTAGTAAGCCAAACTGGAACTCCACCAGGTAAAATGCCCTCACTTATTTGTTTGATAACAATTGCTAAGCCTGACACCCCGCCTGGTACCATGTTCATCGGCTCATAAATTATATTTACCGTAGCGCCCATTAAAAATGTACCAATTATTATTAATCCTATATTCTTCCAATTAAATTGCTGACTTAGTAATATTTTAGACACACTATTCACCTTTTTTATTTTTATAGTGTGCTATTTTTCTTTTAAATATTCTGTTTTGCATTAATTTTTTTATTCTTTGTGGAATCCACAAAATAACGTCAAAATAAAATCTCTCCATCTTCATTTTTTTTATCAAAGCAGGAGCACTTTTATGTTTTCCCAGTAATTTATCAATAATTCCACCAATTCCAATGCATAGTTTTGCATTAATGGTTGCAGAATTTTCTATAATCCAGTTTTCCTGCTCTGGTGAATCCAAAATTACTGTTAAAATATCTGGATTTGCTCCATTGATTTCATTAATAACCAGCTCCACATTTATTTCAGGATTAATGCAGTATGCTCCCAAAATCTTTGTTCCTGGGTAAATCATATGGCAGAATTCCATAAATTGCTTTATTTTTTCTTCTGATGAGCCTACCACATACATTGTCTTATGTTCACCTTTAATGCCGTCCAGCAATTGGTACATGCACCTATAGTTGGTTACAATCCCCGTCTCTCGTAAAGCCTCAACATGAAATTCACTGAGCAGTGCTTCCTCACCTGGAATGAGCATATGTGCTTTTGACAAAATATCTTTATATTCCTCAACCTCCATTGCATCATATACCATTTTAGTCGAAAGCAGAAAAATAATATTTAAGTAGTCATTTGTTAAATACTGTTCTATCCTTGATGAAAACGAGTCTGTACTTATCAGATCTACATCCAGCCCCATTATACTTACCTTTGCTTCCATAACTGTCATTCCTTTTCATTTACTAATAATCTTGCGTTTACCAGTAATTAGTTTCCCCCTGAAAGTTGATCCATTGTTCCCAAAACAATTTCTATTTCGACATTTTCTGGCAGCCCACCACTGACTTCTATTGAAGCATCTTTAAAATATGCCAGCAAATCCTTTCCATACTGCGAATCTCTTACATAAATAATTGTATTTGTTAAAATTCCAGAGTTATAGTTTCCAAGCCCTATAACATTATACCCGTCTGCAACCAATTTTTCTTGGTATGCAGCTGCCAAACCTGCAATGTTGCTTCCATTCAAAATTTTAATGGCAAGTCCTTCTGATGTGACATCGTAATCACCAATGTCCTCACGTATTTTTTCTTCCTCTGTACCGTTTTTAATATCTGCCAATAGGGTATTACATTTTTCCACGTCCAGAGAAAAGGAATCCCCCGACTCATTTCCTGGCATCTGATAAAATGACACATTCTCCATCTTGGTTTTGTATAAAGCTGGTGTATATAAAAGCTTATTTTTTAAACTAATGTTTGTAAAACTGTTGCTGTACTGTTCTTTTATATATTGGATTATGTCCTGTTCACTTGACCATTCACGAATCTGTTCTTTAAAACTATCTTTAAATATAAGATATGACTCACCTTTTTTCATTTTGAATAGAGTCTTAAAATCTGTTGTATTCATTACTGTATAATAACTGATATCCAGTTCCAAGGCACTTTCTAAAAACTGAATCACACTGTCATATCGGATATCTTCGTCTAAGTATTCATGTACTTCATTCAGTCTGATTATCTGAGGTATCTCTGGGTTCACGGTGTACAGCTTCTGATAAAAATCTTGTGACAGTGTAATCTCTGAATTTACAGGTATTGTGATATAGCTTAGTGTATATGTATCACTATGAAATATCTCAAGCAGCATATACTTAATAGCTCCTGTTGTGTTATTTACTCCAAATATTAGGTTGTGTGCTACAATATCCACCTGAGCTTCTGTCAAAATTCCCTGTTTATCTGCTGCTGATTTATTTTTCAAATCATCCTTTGTACGATTATAATAAGCCTTAGTCGCCATATAGCTTCCAGAAAACAATGCTACAAAAAGGCTTATATAAATAAACGTTCTAGCAAATCCTCTTAAAAAAATTTTCAAAGGAGTCTTTTTCATATCTGACCTCATTACTCTTTCATACTGTTTCATGTCACAGAATTGACATTATTTTATTGTCTTAGTATAACAGATACATCCAATAAGATCAATTGATTTTGCGTTAAGCTATATAGAAACCCCTATAAAAGGTATTTCACTTCCATAGGGGTTTCTATTATTTTTACTTAGTCTATGCTTTTGTGTATCCAATTAAGTTATCTACATATCTTGTTCCTTGAACAGCAGCATTGTTTGTACACTCTTCTGTTACTGTTCCAACACAATATCCAATAATTCCTCCCACATAAATGTTTCCTGTAACACTTCCGTCATTACTGCAATAGCTTGCTGTGCCACCATAGGTATAACCTGCAATTCCTCCTACATAAGTTCTTCCATTTACAGTAGCAAAAGAATCTCCATTTGTAATAAGTGCAGTCTCATTGTTTTCTTTTATCAGCTCTAATACGTTTCCATCTGCTTCTGCTAGATTACTACAAATTTCTATTGTTGCTCCATTGTTATAGCCTATGATACCGCCTACGTAGCTTTTCCCGTTGACACTGGTAAAACTGTTACAGTCTGCAACCATTCCTAAGTTGCTATAGCCAGCCATGCCGCCCACATAATAAGTTCCAGTAATTGTTGAGATACTTTCACAAGAAATGATTGTTCCTGTGTAATTGTATCCTGCAATACCTCCCGCATAGCTTACTCCATTAATGTCTTGTAAGCTAAAACACTCTTTTACGCTTCCTCTGTTGTTATAGCCGACGATTCCTCCTATATAATTAGAACCACTGACAATACCATCCATGCTGCAATTTTTAATAATACCCTCTGAATAACCAGCTATTCCTCCTACATATGAATCTCCTTCTATTACACTGTCAATCACATCACAGCCTTCTATAACTGTACTGCTTCCCATTACAGCTCCGACAATACCACCAACTTTATTGGCACCGATAATGTGTACATTCTTTAGCACCAGATTTTTAATTTCTGCACTATTTACCACACCAAAGAAACCAACATAATCCGCTGTTTGATTGCTTATAACAAAATTCTCTATTGTATATCCATTTGCATCAAAATATCCAGTAAAAGATTTTGTAGAAGTTCCAATTGTTGTCCATTGTTCGCCTTGAAAATTAATGGAGCTGCCTAGTTTGTAATATCCATCTAATTCATATCTGATGTTGACCAATTCCTTTGTTGTCTTTAAAATATATGGATCTTCTAATGTTCCTCCACCTTCTGGTATTCCATCCGTAATAATTCCATGAATCAGCTCTGGTATCGGAAGTGGTCTTAAATATGGATAACTGGTACCCTCATCTATTGCCCACACACTGGTGAAATCCCATCCTTCATAAGTTGACATTCTCATCATACCGCCAGTCAACTTACAATAATCAATTGCAAGCCCTGGATTTACTCCTGTTAAAATACCATCGTAAAAACTCTTTGTAACTTCAATAAATAATTCTGTGGAGCACAAACCACCGACAAAGGTTCCAGTTGCTGTTATTTTACATGCAACATAGCAGTAGCTGATATAGCTTGTAGATTCTGAAATTCCTATTATACCAGCTACATATTCCTGTCCGCTTATTGAGCCGAGCACATGACACTCTTTTACCAAAACACTCCAGCTATATCCACATATTCCACCTACATAATACGTTCCTGTAATAATTCCAGCAGAATAGCTGATTTCTATCGTAGTATTGCTTGCATATCCTGCAATACCTCCTACATAATAAGCCCCTGTCACATTACCTGTCGTATAACAGCTGCTGATTGTCCCGTCCATGTATCCAATTAATCCACCAATATAATTTTCGGTGACTGACACCTGAACAAACGTAGAGCAGTTTACAACCGTTGCTGTTCCTTCTCCTTCAAGCTTACCAATTAGGCCACCAACATAACTGATACCTGTTACTGTTCCCGTTTTGACATTACAGTTATAAACAGATACCTTTTCTCCTACTGCAAGACCAATTAAACCACCAACATAGCTTCCGCCTGTAATGGTTACTTGTGTAATGGTTACATTTTTTATAACTGCATTCTTTACTACCCCAAAGAAGCCTATGTAACTAGTATTTGTCTGTTGAATTAACAAGTTAGAGATTGTATAGCCATTTCCGTCAAAACTTCCTGTAAATGGAAGTTCAACTCCACCCAAAGGAATCCAGTCAATCCCTTCCAAGTCAATGTCTGCCCCTAATACAAAATATGCGTTTAATTCATATCTTATATTAATCAACTGGGTTGCTGTCATAATTACATATGGATCCTCTTTTGTTCCAGCACCTGTTGGCGAATCTGTGCCATCTGGATTTACAACCCCCTGTGGTTTATCCAGATCTCGCAGATATGGATAGGAACTTCCTTCCTCAATACACCACCATGAGAAATCCCATCCTGTAAAATTCACAGCTTTTTTCATTCCATTTGTAAGCTTACTTGTGTCTGTAGCTGTTTTAGGTAAAATGGTACTTACAATTCCGTCATAATAACAACTTGTAGTTGTAATGTTTTGAATACTTCCATAAATTCCGCCTGCATAGCTTCCTGTGGCTGTTATTTTAGAAGCAGCATAGCTGCTGTATAAATAGGTTGTTTCTCCACTAATTCCGATTATTCCGCCTACATACTCTGCACCAGTGACACTTCCCAGCACAAAGGTATTTATTATTGTAATGCTGTAGCCATATCCAACAAGTCCGCCTACATAATTCACACCTGTCACCTGACTGTCCGAGTAGGACATGCTTATTCCACCGGTTGTATATCCTGCAAGTCCACCAGCATAATCACTAGTTGCTGTAACAGTAACAGAACTGGAGCATTTTACAATAACCGCTTTTATAGCGTCTTCTATTTTACCAACAAATCCTCCTACATAACTAATACCACTGATAGAACCAGAAAGTACCTTACAGTTTTTAATATACGTACTATTGCCTTTTGTTAAGCCAGCAAATGCCCCTACATAACTTCCTGCTTTTATATTAATATTATTCAACGTAATGTTTCTGATTAAAGCATTTTCTGCCACACCAAACAAGCCACAGTAATCCATAGTCGTCTGATTGATTGTTAAATTCGATATGGTAAATCCATTTCCGTTAATATTTCCTGTAAATGGAGTTTCTGCTGTACCGAGAGGTACCCATTCCATACCGCTCAAGTCGATATCATTAACTATTTCATAGTAAGCTGTCAAATCATACTGTATACTTACCAACTGCTGTTTATTTTTAATGATGTAAGGATCTTCTGCTGTACCAGAACCCTCTGGTAAATCATCAGCTACTGGTCCTTCAATTCCCGTAGGAATCTCCATATCTATTAAATATGGATAGCTCTTATACTCATTAATTTTCCAGATTGTATCAAAATCCCAGTCTGTAAAATTAGCCCTTCTCTTTAAAGCACTTGTATAGCGGGCATTTTCCTCCACTACAGTTAATCCTGCATTAATTGTTCGATTATAATAACTGCTTGTGACTACAAGACTTCCTTTTGTTCCATACAGTCCACCTACATAGCTTCCTGTTCCTGTAATCACAGCCGCCGTATAACAGTTTGTAAGATATACCTTTGTAGAAGATACACTTCCTACAATACCACCCACATAGTTTGTTCCTGTAACAGTCCCAAGATTATAACAATTAACAATGGAACCGCTAGTTTTGTATCCAACTAATCCAGCTGTTCTTACTGCGCCAACTACATCTGCCACCGCATAGCTTTGGATAATGTCTCCTGTTTCATCATATCCCGTAAGACCACCAACATAATTAGCACCTTGTATATTACCTTTTACATAGGATTTTGTAATTGTTCCTTCAAAGCACCCTGCAAGACCACCTATCCGATCTCCGCTGCCAATTACCTCTACTTCTGCTGATGACTGAGTCATTGCATTTGGACTTGCATATACTACATATCCCAGCAATCCACCTATGTAACCAACACCTGCAATACGGGAATCTGCAATATGACAGTTCTCTATTGTCCATGCATTTCCTAACAAATAACCAACTAGTCCTCCGACATAGTTTAAGCCTGTAACCTTTGCATTTTCTAACGTTATATTTTTGATACATGCATTATTTGCTATTCCGAAAAATCCCACGTAATTTGTTGTACTTTTACTGATTGAATAATTACTAATGGAACAGCCATTACCATTAAAACTTCCAGTAAATGGTGCGTTTGTGCTTTTACCAATTATATCCCATTCTGTTCCATTTAAATCAATTGAATTTTCCAATACATAGTCTGCCGTAACTTCATATTTTATCATTTGAAGCTGGGCTGCTGTTTGAATCTTGTAAGGATTTTCCTCTGTTCCATTTCCTGATGGTAAGTTTGTGCTAATATCTGCGATTACTCCATCTGGTTTTTCCAGTTCCTTAAAATAAGGATAGGTAACACCTTCTTCTATTGTCCAGACAGCTTCAAAGTCCCATCCTTCATAGGATGCTTTGTGAATCAGCCTGTTAGTTAAGCATGATTTATCATATGCTGTATTCGGTATGATTGTACTGACTGGTCCATCATAATAACTGGCTGTTAGTACAATATTGGAGTTGGAAGTACACAAACCGCCTACAGACGTTCCTGTTGTATGAATTGCTACTGTACTATAACAATTTGTAATGTAAGTCTTTCCACCTACACTTCCTAAAATTCCGCCTATGTAATTAGTTCCTATAATTGAACCTATTGCATAACAATTGGAAATGGTTCCATTTAATTTGTAACCTGCTATTCCTCCCACATAGGTACCATCTGTCACTTTTACATTGGAATAGGATTCTTCAATAACTCCTGCATTGCTGTATCCGACAAGTCCTCCCACATAGCTGACAGCCTCAACTGTACCCTCTGCCCAACATCGCTGAATTCCGCCGTATAAGTATCCGATCAGATTACCTACATATTTATCCGTTCCAATTACCTCTGAATTAGAAGAACACTTTAAAATTGCTGTTGTACCAGCCTTAGCAACATAACCGGCCAACCCACCAACATATGCTGTTCCACTGATTCTTGCATCTTCAACATGACAGTTATCAATTGTATTTCCTGTGCCTAGTACTTCTCCAAATAATCCACCTACATAATTTTTTCCATTTATCTTCAAATTACTAAGAGTCAAATTTTTTACAGATGCATCACTAATTACACCAAAAAAACCAATATAATTAACCGTTCCTCTGCTCACTGAAAAGTTACTAATAACAAAACCCTTACCATCAAATTGTCCTGAAAATGGTTCTGTTGTTGTTCCCAGTGGTTCCCATTCTCCAGCTGTTAAATCAATATCATTGGCTAGTACGTAAGATGCTGATAATTCCCATCTAACTGCCTGTAGCTGCTCTTTGGTTTTTATCACATACGGATTTTCTGTCGTTCCTGTTCCTTCCTCAAAAATATTTTCTGTACTTCCAGTTACCTGTTCTGGCTTTGGCAAGCTTCTTAAAAATGGGTAGGTTACTCCCTCTTCTATATCCCAGGTAGTTTCAAAATCCCATCCAATATAAGTTGCTTTTCTCTTCATAGCATCCGAAACTCTACTCAGACCTGAACTGTTTGAATTAGTTATACCACAGACTACTCCATCGTAAAAACTATTTATTGCCGTTACATTTGTGACTCTTCCTGCCAAACCTCCTACTGTAGTATTTACAGCAGATACAGCAGCAGCCACATAGCTGTTTGAAATAGTCAAAGCTGCATTTGAAATTCCTGCTATTCCTCCTATGTAACTAGTTCCACTTACATTTCCCAGTGTATAGCAGTTAATAATACTGGATGCACTGTAATTATATCCTACAATGCCTCCCACATTTGTAGTACCTGTTACTGATGCAGCGGAATAGCAATTGACTACATTGGATATTGTCGTATGATACCCTGCTATTCCTCCCACACTTGTTACACCCTGCACATTTCCTTTTGTATAACAGCTTGAAATTCCTCCATAAAGATATCCGATAATTCCTCCCACATAACTTCCTGATGCAATAATTTCCGTATTGGAAGAACATTGCTGAATTTCATAGGTACTAATTGACGTTGTATTTCCTACTATACCTCCTACATAGGATGTACCTGTTACAGAACCACCTTCCACATGACAGTTTTGTATCCATAAATCTGCTCCTGTGGCACTACCAGTAAATGTACCTACATAATTTTTTCCTGTGATATAAGCATCTTTTATGGTCAAATTCTTAATACTTGCATTGCTGATTACGCCAAAGAAACCAACATAACTTGCTGTACTTTGGTTTATGGTAAAATTACTTATTGTATAACCATTTCCATCAAATCCACCTGTAAATGGCACTGCACTGGAACCAACTGGTGCCCATTCTGTTCCATTTAAATCAATATTATTTCCTAAAACATAATAAGCAGATAATTCATATTTTATTGTTTCCAAATCTGCAATTGTATTAATAATATATGGATCTTCTAACGTACCTGTTCCCTGTTGCAGGCTGCCCCCGCCACCAGTATTTACATTATCTGGTTTTGGCAGACTTCTTAAATATGGATAGGTAATTCCTTCTTCTATACTCCATATAGTTGTAAAATCCCAGTTTACATAACTTATTTGTTTTTTTAATGCTGTTGTGGTTTTACTTACCTGAATAGTACTAGTAGACACCAGTCCGCTTACTGTCCCATCATAATAACTATCCACAATAGTCAAATAAGAGGTACTACCCGCGATTCCTCCTACCGTTGATGCTTTTGCACTAATTTGTGCAGCCCCATAACAATTAGTTATTGTTGTAGCTGCACCAGCAGCTCCTGTGATTCCGCCTATAATACCATTACCGCGAATAGAGCCTGCAACAAAACTATTGGTAATGGCTCCTTTTCCGCGATAACCTGTCAGACCTCCTGCATAATTATCAGAAGCTGTAATGTCAGCAACGCTATAACACTCTGTTATATCTGTTTGTCCATTGCTGTATCCAGTTAATCCTCCAACATAACTTGTTCCTGAAATAACACCTGCTGTGTAAGAATATTGTATATTTCCATAGCTATTTCCTATTAATCCACCAGTCCTTATTCCCGTTGATACTATGGTTGTATCTGAAGAACAATGGCTAATTGGATTGACACTACCCGCCGCTATCGTTCCTACAAGTCCTCCTACATAAGATGCACCTGTTACTGAACCACTGGCAGCAGCCACATATTCCATATCCCATGTGGTTCCCTGTACAATACCTGCTACTGTTCCTACGTAGGACTTACCTGTAATAACTGCATGATCAAATGTTATATTTTTAATAACTGCATTGTTTACTGCACCAAAAAAACCCACATAATTTGTTGTTGATTTTGTAATAGTAAAATTACTAATACTGTATCCATTTCCATCAAGACTTCCTGTAAATGGGTCTGCTGTAGTTCCAACTGGCTCCCATTCAATTCCACCTAGATTAATGCTGTTTCCCAATTTATAATAATCACCTAAGTTATTATAAATTATAAGAAGCTGCTTTTTAGTTGTTATAATATACGGATCTTCAATGGTTCCTGTTCCTTTCAGTTCTTCCTCAATCGGAGGTCCCGCTACCTGTTCTGGTTTTGGCAATATATTTAAATAAGGATAGCTTTGTCCTTCTTCTATAGACCAGACTGTGGAAAAGTTCCAGTTTTCATAAGTTGCTCCACTTCTCATTTGCATGGTTGTCTTTCCTGCACTACTAGTTGCCTGAGCATCCAGTTCACTTACGCTGATATCAAAAAAGCTGTTGGAAATATCTAAGTTGTCTTCCTTACTACATAATCCTCCCACGTTGCTGTCATTCGCTAATATCAATGCAGAAACATAGCAGTTGGTCAGGTATGTAATTGTTGTACATTGTCCAATCATACCTCCAACAAAACTATTTCCCTGTATATTGGATATAACGTAGGAATTCTCTACAATTCCTCCATTACTTTCCCCCAGTAATCCTCCAATGTAATTATTACCGTTTACACTTTTTAAGCTGTAGCATTGTTCAAGAGTACCCCCACTCATAAATCCGACTAAACCACCAATGTAATTATTTCCTTCTATACTTCCTTTTGTATAACAGGCTTCTATTGTACCTCCTGTACTATGCCCGCTGATTCCACCCACATAGTCAAATCCCGTTACAGCATTTGCTGCATTACTGCCGACAATACCACCTTTTATACTTCCTGCCACTCCACCTGCCTTGTTGCCTGTCGCATTAACATCTGCCGTAACACTACAGTTTCTTATTATGATACTGCTCACTGTGCTTGTACTGTCTGTTGCACCAATTAATCCGCCTACATAATTATTTCCTTTTACTGTTCCAGCCTCTATCCTGCAATTTTCTATGTACTTAGACGAACCCTTTGCAAAACCAGCCAGTGCACCTACATAATCCTTGCCTTCTATAATAGCATTATTAATTGTAACATTTTTAATAGCTGCATTATAAATGACACCAAATACACCTGTGTAATCATTTTCAGATTGTATAATTACATTGCTCATGGTAAAACCATTTCCATCAAATACCCCTTCAAACGGAGCATCTACTGAACCAATTACCGTAAAGTTAATGCTACTAAAATCAATATCATTTCCTAAACGATAGTGTTCTGTAAGATTTTCACGAATAAAGTCAAATTGGTCTGCGTCTGTGATTATGTAATACTGATCTTCTGCCAATTCAGGTATTCCAGATGGTTCCGGAGTTGGCGTTGCTGCCAATTCCGTTTCCGTTGGCTCTGGTGTCGGTGTTACTGCCAATTCCGTCTCGGTTGGCTCTGGTGTCGGTGTTACTGCCAATTCCGTCTCGGTTGGCTCTGGTGTTGGTGTTGTCGCCTGTTCCGCCTCTGTTGGATTTGGCGTTACACTAATTTCTGACTCCACCGTTACACCCGACTCAGGACTATCACCTAGTTCTGCTGCCTGAACATTGGTACACATTGACATGATCATAGTAAAACACACCACATATGCCCAGATTTTTTTAAGTAGCTTTCTGTTCATTCTCATTCCTCCCTCAAAATTTATACATTGCTTCCTGTCATAATACACAATGTATCATCACACTCTGTACAGTTTCCTTCATTGCTATACCCTATTAGTCCACCTAAGTTTTCATTTCCTTCCAAGGTTCCCAGACTCCTACAGCTTTTTAAGTTGCTAAAGTCACAATATCCTGCAATACCCCCTACATAAGAATCTCCTTTTACGGTAGCCAAACTGGTACATTCCGATATTACTGGTATAAATGGCAACCCATCTCTTGTTGCCCCATTGTTATAACCAATAAGACCTCCTACTTTACTGTTTCCCACCAGTGTAGCTATACTCTGGCTGGTTTCTATCCAGTTTCCATCACTATACCCAAGGATACCTCCCACGCAGGTTACTCCGGTAACGGTTGCCGCACTGACACAATCTTTAATTATAATTCCTTTTCCATGTCCAATCAGCCCTCCTACAAAGGTTTTACCATAAATACCAGCCTCACTGGAACAGTTTCCCATGCTTCCTCCTTCCATCATTCCAATTAATCCACCTACTGCAATATTTCCCTCTACATTGACTTCTTCAACCGAGCAGTGAGATATGGACAATGCTTCTCCTTTTGCATAGCCTGCAAGAACACCTACATATTTTCCTCCTAAAACAGATACTCCTGTAAAATTAATTTTGGTTATGGTACTATTTTCTATTACACCAAAAAAACCAATATACTCACTTCCAGCACTATTCATGGTGAAATTGCTTATTGTGCATCCATTTCCATTAAGCCCTCCTGTAAATGGAGTTTTCTCACTTCCTAACCCTATCCATAGTTTACCTCCCAGGTCTATGTTTTCTTCCAGCCTATAATAAGCACTTAAATCATATTTTATACTTTCTATCTGTTCAACACTTCTAATTATGTAAGGTGTGTCTATTGTTCCTTGTCCTTCTGGAAAAATAAATCTTTTGATAATATAATCTGCAATTTCTATAACTGATGCAGCATAATTTCCATTATCTACAAAAATACCGTTCTTATTGTTTTCTGATATAAATTGTAAGGATTGCTGTTGATTTACACTAGTTCCCCATCCTATGTAGTGTGCTCCTGCTGCTTTTGTCTTTGTAACCATTGCAGCTCTTTTTCCTGCATCACTTAAATCCTCCTCCAGCGTATCATTTAAGTTAATAATAAAACGAGCAGAATTATCTGACCAGACTGTTGTATCCAGCACCTCACCAAGTGTCTGAGTATTTTCACATACAATCGTTACATCCTTATACATGGCATCTGGCTGACTAAAGGAGAAGAACCCATAGGATCCTGTTATAATAGGATTGTTATTGTCTGTATAATCAATCAACAGTTCCTCATTCTGATATACCTTAATATTATTTCCCTTAGCAACTAGATGGTATCGGGTCCAGCTATTTCTTTCCCATACGGCACTGACTTCCTGTAGCAAAGTAACAGTCGTATATTCAAATGGCTTGTTCACAATTTTATATAGTCCGCCGCCGCCATATTGGGTTTGAACTCCACCACCATTATCGCCTCTATCCAGGCTAAACACATATGTTGTAACGGTTCCATCTGCATTGCGGTTAAATTTAATCATAGCTCCCATTACATCGTCATCAGCATTAGTAGTATTATTGTAATAGGTAAAATCAATGTCCCTGTAACTAAAATTATTTGGATAATAAAAACCTGTAAAGTTATCTGTATTTTCCGCATTTTTAATTACCTTTTCGACACTGTCAAAACTCCATTGGCCAGTCCATCCTATGCGCCCCCATTTATTAAAAATATCAGCTGCATCTTCCATTTCTGTGGAAACCGTTGTTTGCTGTGTTGTCATAATATTAAAATTAGTCGTATTAATTCCCCTTCTTTGAAGCTCGGCATACAAATCCTCTTTAAAGCTGTCTATGTTGACTGCTGTATCTCCTACTGCTAATTTAATATCAACCTTTGGTTTGATACATTGAATTAACGCAAGACGTTTTAAAAGAGCCAGCTTTACTTCTCCTTCACTTAGTTTACATACCACTAAATAAGCTGCGTCAATGTCTGTCTGGTTTTCACTGAGTTCTGCCTTTTCTACCAAAGAAACCGCAGCCGCTTCCTGCTGATAGGTAAGCTGAAAGGTAAAAGTATACACTTCACTTTCATTTCCCATATTATCAACAGCCTTAAGCTCCAATATATAGGTACCGTCTTCCAACTCAGTCAAGTTAATATTTCCTTTCCATGTTACCCAGTCAGATCCATTTAATCTATATTCATATTGGCTAACACCTGACTCTAAATCCTGACTGGCAATCAGAATTAACTGTTTTTCTATTATCTTTGCTTTTGGCATCGTAGGTGCTGTCAAATCCGACAATTCATAATGAAGTGTTTCAGAAGCATTCCCAGCCTTATCTAAAGCTTTTATATGAATATAACCCTTCTGCGTAAAACTGAAATTTTGAGTAATACTTCCACTACTGCTGTCCACAATATTATCAGGAATTGTATTTGACGATTGATTGATTATGTAAGAATAGCCACTTAATCCACTTTCTAAATAAGCACCTACTTTGGAAGAAGTCAGCACCTGTTGTGTTCCTGGCGCAGTTGCTTCAATATAGTAATGATACTGATCCCCTACATCTGTTGAAGATGCTTGAAAGCTGATTTGTCCACTAGTATTTGCTATAGACAAGTGGGATAATTCTGGTTTGGACGGACCTGTCAAATCCTGTGCCATATGATCTTCCCATGATGTAGTGCTGGTTTTTTGCGCCAGATAAAACAACGTATTCATAATCAGCTTTTGTTCGTCCACCGTTGCTGCACCACTGGAATGTCCTGTCTGTATTAATGCACAGTTATTCCATGTCGTCAAATAGGCATTATATATTAAATTAGTTCCTGTGGGAAAAGTCATCCACACATCCCCCAATGCCTTTTGTCCAACTGTATGCGCATTGGGTATAGTCAGCACAGTTCCAACATCCCCAATCTGGTAAGGATAGTTGGTTAACAGCCCCTTTTTTTGAATAGTAACCGTTGTACCACCACAGGAATATGCCGGCCACGTCCATCCCGAAGTATACGGTGACAATTCTACATTCACATACCCCACAAAGTTATTAAATACCCTTACAGATGCTTTATTTCCAGCGACTGTATCATGTCCAAAAAGCACCCCATATCCCTGTTCAATGTATTGTTTCAATACTGCTGCACTGGATGCTGTAAGATCCTTTTCATTATTAGAATCCCAGAACCCAAATGCAATGACATCATAATTCCAAATCATACTTGGATTTGCATTAAACGCTTCAATGGTTGTTGCCGTACAGGTTATCTTTCCCTGTCCATAAGACCCAACCCATCCTGTCAGAGTTGAAACTTTGGGGTAGATTTCCAGCACCTTAACAACATCCTTTGCAGGAATGCTTTGATAAACCGCATTTTCATCTGCTCCTCTCTGCTGATAAATCATATAAGAATAATTTGTTTCTGCATCGGGAGCTGTCCAGTTTAATGACACACAATTATTAGTCACGTCTGGTGTAGCTGTCAAAATAAAACTATCCGCATAACTTGTTATTGCCGTACCAAATATAACAAGCAACAGCAAAAAAGCAGCAAAAAGAATTTTCTTTTTCATGTTTCTCTCCTTTCCATTACATTATACTTTTTTGCAAGGCATTACTGCACCTTACTATTAAATTAGCAATTAAATGCCTCTCCCCATACTCACTTCACCTCCAATTTTTTATAAATGTGTTCTTATATGTAAAAATTTATCAGTACATATTTATCTTAACATTATAAGGTATAGAAAACCATACAAAGTTGTTTATTTTTTTCAACAAAATACTTTATTTAACTTTTTTAATAAACACCAATTTCTTTTATTCAACAAAATATTCAACCACATTTTCCCTTGACTCCTTTCCACAATTCTTATAAGATAAAAAGTACCATTAAATATTTGGGGAGTGACCGAACAAAATGAGTAATAGAACAGTATTAGTAACTGGCTCTTCCCGTGGAATAGGGAAAGCAATCGCATTGAAATATGCCGAAGAGGGCTATGACGTGATTATTAACTGCAAGAAAAATAAAGAGCAGTTAGAAGTTGTCAGAAAAGATATAGAAGCCTTTGGAGTATCCTGTCTTAGCGTGCTGGCAGACGTATCACAATATCAAGAGGTGAACAGACTATTCCAGTCTATCGAGAACAAGTTTGGAAAACTAGATGTATTAATTAATAATGCAGCAATTTCTCATATTGGATTATTGCAGGATATGACACCCGAACAGTGGAATGAGATTATACAAACCAACCTTTCCTCCGTTTTTTATTGCTCCAGACTGGCTATCCCCTATATGCTTTCTTCCAAATCTGGGAAAATCATAACCATTTCATCCGTATGGGGATTGGCAGGTGCTTCCTGTGAAGTGGCATACTCTGCGGCCAAAGGCGGCATACACGCATTTACAAAAGCACTGGCAAAAGAACTTGCTCCAAGTAATATTCAGGTAAATGCTGTTGCCTGTGGAGCAATTGATACAGAAATGAATCACTTTTTAAGTGAAGAAGAACGAGAAACCTTAAAAGAAGAAATACCAGCCAATCGGCTTGGACAGCCTGAAGAAGTGGCAGAACTGGTATATTCCATTACACAAAAAAATGAGTATTTAACTGGACAGATTATTTCCCTCGACGGAGGCTGGATATAGACCTCTACTTTCTATATCCAGTATCTTATCCTACTCTATCTCCACTGGCTTGCATCCGTCGCCGATTCTAAAATATCAACTGCCCGCTGAATTTTTTCACTTATTTCCTTACTATCCTTACATTCCCTTAGATCCTTATTTAAGTTTCTCAAGTATTGAAAGCGGTTTTTATCTCCAACTCTGACTTCCCAGTCTTTTCCTACAAGTTCAGGCAAATCCCACAGTTCCTTAATTCCTGTCATTTTCATAGTGTACTTGGTTACAGTTCCTTCTTCTATTTTTGTCCGGATAACAGAGCCCTTTTTAAACAAACTGAATTGCTGGGGCACTGGATTGTCACTTTCCATCCTCTTACGTGTGGCCTCTTCATATTCTTGTCTAGCCTGAGCTTTCTTTTCCTCCTGAGCCTGCTTAAACCGCTTTTCCCGTTCCTGTCTTTCTAGCAACGCTGTCATCGCAGAAAGTTCCATTTCCTTAAACTCTTCATAGTCACAAATCCATTCGCCCTGCTCACTCAGCTGTAGTTCTTCAATGCAATACTCCTTTGCAAGCAGCCTGGTTTCCTTATGAACAGAAAGCTGACATTTTTCTTTTAAAATAATAAGATTATTTTCATAATCTATGAAATTTAAAACAGATTTATATTTTGTCATCATATATTCAAATGTTGTGGGTTTTTCCATCTGATATCTTTTGCTGTTTAAAAACCAAATATCTATTATGTTATTTTTTTGGTAACATTCATGCTTATGCTCCCACTCCTCTAGCTTTATTTCATAACTTAAATACTCTAACGCCAACTGCCCTCCTCCATTTGTCGTTACCAGTAAATCTACTGTTATCTTATCTTGTATTTTTTTATTAAACTCAATCACTGCCTCTGGAAAGCTGGATTTCGCAAGATGAAACAACATTCTTCTGGCAGCTATATTTCTTCGGTTGCCAGCCTCACTCCGGTTAATGCACGCCGAGTTTTCATGATGCTTAAAAAATGGCTCCATGATCAGCCCAGCACACAAAATCAGCCGTTCCCCGCAATCAGGACAAATAAATTTATTTTTCTGACTTTCCTTTCTCATAAAAAGCCTGTATTCTTCCTTATAATTTCCCCTTGTATCCTTTAATTCATAAGCACACCACAACTTCCCATTATAGTATGCCGATTCATTTATAACCATTGTCCATCCCCCAATATTCTTACGTAGTATAAATGTATTTTACCGAATACCGTAGCACAGTTCAATAACGATCTACACAATTTCTATTTTCACCCCAGCTGACATATAATTCTTCTATCCCTGTAACTTGCTGAAGCACTTGCAGAAATGTCTTTTTAGTGGCAGACTGTTTTCTCTTATTTTTTATAAATACAATATTTCCCTGTGGTTGATTAAGACAAGTAATTGCTAGTGCTGGTTTTATAGAAAATCCACTGTTTTTCACTCGTTCCAAATCGTTATCCACATTTTCCTTTAACATAGTAACATCCAAATAGGCAAAACGCAGTTTTCCCTGATATTCGTTGGGCTGATTCGTTAAATCAACAATATTTTCATATGGTTTCTCCTTTAATTCACCAGGCAGGGGCCCCGCCCCATGTCTTGTCAAATACGTTCTGGTAACATACACTGCCTCTATTTCAGATATTTCACTTTTTAGTGGTGTCAAAAGTTCCACTACGTTCTCCATACCTGTGTTAGAAGGGGTTACATGAGGAAAATAACGATAGCTTTGATGCAGCATCAGCCCTTGTGCCCCTTCAAATAGTAGTGTATCAAAGTCCTTAACCGCTGTTTCAAAATTAACTACTCTAACTTCATCCACAAATTGTCGCATCTGCTCTAAAGAATCCTCTAACAACCCATCCGATTGTAAAACAGATAATAAATTATCATCCACCATCGTTATTCCCAATTGACAAAAACGCTGTTTTACATAGCTTTGACGGATGAAATCCAGCTTTTTTCTTATTTTGTATCTTCCTTCACTTCCCTTCCTTTTTAGATCCAACAATTCCTGCACCGTAAGCTGGTATTCCGTTTTTTGATTTCGCAAAATTGTTTCGTAAAAACCCAGTCCACAGCTTCCATGACGGCCTGCCCCACGTTGACTTTCTACCACCTGGTTAATCAACATATCATAGGGTGTTGTAACCATACAGTTTTCTGAAACCATAACCTTCGGAAAAACTGGATTCTTTTTTCTGCAAAAACACAATTTTAATTCTTCCCATTCCTTAAAAAATATCAATGGATTCACAGCAAAGAACTGGCTTAGGTAGGTTGGCACTCCCAGGAGACTTCCAGCTCCGAAGTGACTGAACACATGTCTTGTTCCTTGAGTCGTTACTACTGTATGCCCTGCCTGTGCGCCTCCGTTAAACCGGATAACAATTGGATTCTTACTGTTTGCGCCAAAATAATCGGTCATTAATCCTTTTCCCTCATCTCCAAAATTAGCTCCTATCACTACCTTAGCCATCTTCATACTGTTTCCTCCTAAAATTTTATTAGATTTCTAATTCCTTTCTTATTAACCTGCAAGTTCCGGACTGCCTTTTCCAATACCAGAGCAGTAGACTGATCCCAGCTGTTCATTATAGTTTCACAGCTTTCTCCATTCATTATCTGTAAGGTAGAGACAATAAGCTCTGCCATTTTTTCGTGATCTGGAAGCAGCAAGGCGCGCTGTCCTAACACGTTTCTCCATTCCCCCACTACTTTATCCTTCCTTGATGAACAGTAAGAACCTTCTTCTACAATAATATGAAACACTTCATATTGACGGCTCACCAGATTTAGCAGCTTTTCTGTAGAAATTTTTTCAAACTCCGGTTGATATCCCAGCACCCGGAATATCTCTGTTTTTAAAATCTCTTGGGGTGGACATTCATCTCCAATGGTAAAGAGGTATCCCTTTTTCCCTCTTTTTGTGTAATTATCACATTTAGTATGCATAGCTGCAAACCACCACGGCAATGTATAGCTTTCTGAATTATTTCCACCACCTCCCTGCTCCAGGTATATTTTAGTAAGCTGATCCGCAATTCGGATATCTGCCTCAAATTGAGTAATCTGAAGTGGAGCCCTGTCGCATTTTACATCACCTATCCCCATAAACATCAAGTGAGGATCTGGAATTGGCACTCTGTCATAGATTGCTGTTGCCAATTTTTTCAGTCCTTCCCTTGCCATACTCTCTAGAATAAATCCCATAGAACCTGTCACATCCAGTCCTACTATTACAGGGGTTGCACAAGGATTAATCTTGCTATCCACACTTTCCCGGAATACTACCCCTTTGGGATCTAGTTCGGGTGCCAGTGCTGATGCCCTGTAAATGTCCTTTACATTTTTCTTTCCATCAATATTTTTCTTTGCATATACTTCCCAGTCCTTATTTGTCCATCTTCCATATCCCATTTTCCATACCTCCTGCTTTTCTTTCAAATTCTAAGGGCGTGAACTCCATTGAAACAAATCGCCTAGCTCCAAAGCTTGTTGTTAATACTTGTTCCCATTCTTCATACTCTTCCCATGGATTTTCTCCAGCAGTTCCTCTAAGCCATCTTACCATTGGTTCTGGAATGCCCGTTTTATCCACCAGACTAATGCCCGTTTCATCTCCTGCCAGCTGACGTCCTATCCTGCGGACAGATTCCAAATCCAGCTGAATATTACTTAATTTATTCCCCTGCATGGCATAGGGCATAATTTTATAAATTTCCTCACTGACTCCCAACATCCTTTGCTTTTCTTCCCTGCCATACCACCAGCCTCCCAGCAATGCACCATAATGTTTTTCTGGTGAAATAAAATAATTTTCTATTGCAATTCCGTTGTGAGTCATGTTGTTATAGGCCAAAAGACAAATAATATTATACAAACTGCTTAAAATCCAGGCTATGCTTTCTGCGTTCAGACAGCCCCCATAGTACCAGAGAATTTCCTTCAGGCAATATAAATCTGATTGCTTTCTTACTACAATACAATGCTTGTTATTTTGTGACGTAAAATTTGTAATAATATTAGGTAAATACTTGTCAAATTCTGTTTTCATTTCATCATTTACAAACTGTATTTTTCTTCTTGCACATAAATAATTTTGTGCAAATTCTGTCTGTTCTTCTTCTAACGCATAAAGCACTACGTTATTTCCAAAAAACATTTCTCCTAACTCAAAGGAATACTTTCTTTTATAGTTCATTTCATGGACTTTCCCCTCCTTTCCCTTCCATCTGATATAGCCTGGTGCACTCCAGCTTCCCTCCATTAATTGTTTTACAGCCTTTTCATATAACTCTTGAATAACCACTACCACTTCCTTTCTCCTCATATCCTTAGAACTTATATCTGGATGAAATAATTTCAGTAACTGGTTTCTTTTCTCCTTTGCCTGAATTAGATTTCCTTCAAAAAGCTCATAGGGTTCCTTCATATTTAGTATTTCATCAATAGAATACATGTTTTCACCTCCGACTTTATATCAAAATGATACTAAGTATGTTTTTAAATAAGTCTGCTGCAAATATGTTTGCAACAGCCTTTTTTTAAAACTCATGTTCCCAATTTTCATTAAACTTATATACTTGTGCAGGGCGAAATGGCCTTCCTTCTATTATTTCATCCGTTTCCACTATCATATCTCCAATTTTTCTTCTGAAATTAGTAATTTCTCTTCCCAGAATTGCCTCATACACATATTGCAGTTCTTTAACTGTAAACAGCGGTGGAAGCAAATATACTGCGATTGGTGTATACTCCACCTTATTACGCAATCTGCTTATGGCATGATCTAAAATGGAATAATGATCAAATGCCAGTCGATGGGTACTCTCTTCCAGCAATTGATAGGAAACTTCCTTTTCTCGTAAAATAGACTTTTTGATCCTTTCCATAACTTCATATTCCATCACAACTTTATTGTCTTCCGAAATAAGACTTAATTGGTACTTCCGTACAAAGTGGTGGCTGGTTTCGGCCTGCTCCTTCTGTTTCTTTTCCATCCAAAACCAATTAGTTTCATACTTGTTATTTTCCTGTACTACTATATTTTCTTTCGGAACTAGAGCCATGTTTGCCACGGTAATAACCCTGGTTCTTGGATCTCGTTCTACAGTTCCGAAAGTGTACAGCTGTTCAATATAAACATTTTTTATTCCGGTTTCCTCCTGAAGCTTTCGATAAGCCCCTTCCATCAAGCCTTCCTTTACATCCACAAACCCTCCTGGAATAGAATAGCAACCCTTTTCTGGATGCTCCTTCCTCTTCAGCAGTAACACCTGCATTCCCTTTCTTGGAAGCTTCCGTATATTTTCTTCTTCCTTATTCTCTGTGGTAAGTATAATGATATCATTGGTAACACTAGGACGTTCATATTGGGAACTGTCATAGCTTTCAAGAAACTCCTGTTCGGTCATTTCTAATGATTCCTGTTTTTTCTTACTCATTTGCACTATTCCCTCTTACTTAGTATCATTTTGATATTATGTATATAGTATATGCTTTATTTGCTTTTTTGTAAAGAGGTTTTTAAAGATTTTTAGCAAAACATTTTTGGGACACACAAAAATCTAGGCAGCAGAAAATTCGTTTCAAATTTCCTGCTGCCTATCATTCACTTATCTTAATCCAATTCCTTCTTTTCCCAACAAATCAAGTATTTCAGCTGTCATATCATTGATTTCCTGACTTTCCAAAGTACGCTCTTTGGAACCAAATTCAAATCGAACAGTAATACTCTTCTTATCTTTCAGCACATTTGCATCTTCATAAGCTTCTACAAAACTGTACTGAATTAAATTTTTATTTTCATATTGATTTAAATAACTTTGCAGTTCTTGGTATTTCATGGTTTTGTCCACAAGAAAACTCAAATCAACTGTACTTCCAGGGTATTTTGATACCTCATCAAAGGTCATTGCTTTTGGCAGGTACTCTTCAAAATTTTCCAAATCAATTTCAGCAAATACCATCTTTACTTTTTTATCAATTTTTTGCTCAATTTTCGGATGAATACAACCAAAGCATCCTATTTCTATATTATTTAAATAAACATTTACTACATTCACAGGATGGGCATAACTTGGAACAGCTTCACCGCTTATTTCACTATAGTGTAACTGGCTGCTTTTAATATTCATTGTCAGCTGTTCTAATACTTCTTTCATTAAGAAGTAAAGTTCCTTCTCTGACTTTTCTTTACTTGCCAGTAAAATTCCTAAATGCTTTCTTTCATTACATAATCCGTCATTTTTAAGACCTTTTACAACACGTCCAATTTCAAATATTCTTACGTCAGAATAGGTATCCAGGTTCTTACTCGCCCCAATAATAAGACTAGGAATCATGGTAGATTTAATGGTATCGTTATCTGCCATTTCCGAATTCATTATTTTTACATTTCGATCTGTTTCAATTCCAAGCTGCTTATTCAATTTATTATCGTACCAGATGTAGCTGTGAACCTCATTCATTGCATAATGCTCTGCCAAATACATTTTCATTTTGTACTCATTTTCACGCTGATACATTGGTTCAACTGGCTTAAGCATACTTGCGGTTGACTTTAATTCAAAGTTATCATAACCATAGATTCTGGTGATTTCTTCTATAATATCTGCCTTAATGGTTACGTCCTTTGTTACTCTGTAGGATGGTACCACAGCCTTAAAATCATCCTCATTTCTTGTTACATGAAAGCCCAGTGCCGTTAAGGTTTCTTCAATTTGGTCTGCACTAATGTCTATACCAGTATATTTATCTACATATTTTTTGTCAAATTCAATGGTAACCGAATCATACTTTTTCACATAGCAGTCTGTTAATGCTGACGTTACTTTTACATCTGGATCAATGGATACTAACAGCTTTAGAAAACGCTTGATTGCAGGTACCGTTAGTTCTGGATCTAGAATTTTCTCATATCTGGAGCTTGCATCGGTACGAAGTCCTAATTTAACAGCTGATTTTCGGACAGAAACCCCATCAAAATTAGCAGATTCCAGTAAAACGGTTGTGGTATCTTCTGTAATTTGAGAAGACGCTCCTCCCATTATACCAGCAATGGCTACTGGTTCACTTCCATTACAAATCATAACTGTTTCTGGCTCTATCGTCCGCTCAATATCATCTAAGGTAGAAAAAGCAAATGTATTTTCAAAATTCTTTACAACGATTTCTTTTACAATAGAATTATCAAAGGCATGCATTGGCTGACCCAATTCAAGCATAAGATAATTTGTCAAATCTACTAATAAGCTGATTGGACGAATTCCACAATACGTTAAACGAATTTTCATGTTTACTGGTGATACTTTTTTTGTAATATTAGCAATACTTATGCTGGAATAACGATAAACCTTATCGCTTTGTACCTCCACTGAAATTTTATCAAGAGAATCATATTCTTCTGTTTCAAATACATCTAATGGCTTTAACGGGCGTTTTGTTAATACAGAAATTTCTCTTGCAATTCCATAGTGTCCCCAGAGATCGGGTCTGTTAGTTAATGATTTATT
The DNA here is from genome assembly GCF_900112775.1 of Anaeromicropila populeti. Classification (GTDB taxonomy): domain Bacteria; phylum Bacillota; class Clostridia; order Lachnospirales; family Lachnospiraceae; genus Anaeromicropila_A; species Anaeromicropila_A populeti. The sequence continues at coordinate 323,078 of NZ_FOYZ01000002.1, read as the reverse complement.
ATCCACTTCAAAAACTGTATCTTCCAACTGCATAAATGACTTAATATCTGTACCTGGATTATACTCCTTACTTAATATCATAAGGCCAGAATTATCTTCACTAATTCCCAGTTCCTTTTCAGAGCAACACATACCATTACTTAGGCAACCCGCAATTTCCGCACTTTTAATTTCTAAAGTGCCTACCATTCCTCCTACTTTTGCAAATGGAACATAGGCACCCACAAAAACATTTGGTGCTCCACAAACGCAGTCCACAATTTCATCTCCTACATTTACTTTTAATAAATGTAATTTCTTTGACTTAGGATGATCAGCTATTTCCAAAATCTCTCCTACCACTACATTATTGACATTTCTGCCAACTTCATAAATATCTTCTACTTCAGCAGTAGACAATGTAAATCTTCCGATTAATTCTTTATAATCTATTCCAGACAAATCTGTAAAATCTGAAATCCAATTCATTGATATTAGCATAATTAAACCTCCTTATTTCTTCGAAAACTGCTTTAACGCTTTCAGATTTGCACTATTAAATACACGAATATCCTTAATTTCATATTTCATCATTGCTAATCTTGTCAATCCCAGCCCGAACGCAAATCCTGTATATTTATCTGAATCGATTCCACCCATCTCTAATACATTTGGATGAATCATACCGCATGGAAGTAACTCCAGCCATCCTGACTGCTTACACGTAGAACAGCCTTCTCCACCACAAATAAGGCAGTTAACATCTAATTCAAATCCTGGTTCTACAAATGGGAAAAATCCTGGTCTTAAGCGAACCTTTACATCTCTTTGAAAAACCTCTGATAATAAAACCTTCATAAAATATATTAAATTGGATATCGAGATATTTTCTCCAATCATCATTCCTTCCATTTGAAAAAATGTATTTTCATGGCAAGCATCAATATTCTCATTTCTAAAACATCTTCCTGGAAATAGCACCTTTAAGGTTTCCCCTGGCTTTGGTGCCCCATATTTTTTCATAATTGCATTTTGAGCCGCAGAAGTATGTGTCTTTAATAACTGTCCGTTTTCCAAATAATAGGTATCCTGCATATCTCTTGCTGGATGATGCTTTGGAATGTTTACTGCCTCAAAGTTATTGTATTCTGTCTGCACTTCCAATCCATCTTCAATAATAAATCCCATACTCTTAAATATATCTTCAATCTGCCTCTGAATTATAGTAATCGGATGTAATGAGCCTGTGTTCAGTTTAGAAGGTATGGAATAGTCAAACTTCTCTGCTGAGGCAATACTATTTAGCAAAGCTTCCTCTTCAATTCTCTTGCCATTTGTAATCAGTGCTTCCTCAATGGAATTTTTTACAAGATTAACTTCTTTTCCTGCTACCTTCTTCTCTGCTGCATCTAGATTTTTTAAGCCCTTTAAAAGTTCTGTGACAATTCCTTTTTTACCGAGATAATTAATTCTCAGCTGTTCTAACTCATCTTTACTCTGTACTTTTGTAATTGCTTCATCAAAATCAGCCTTGATTTCGTTTAGTTTATTATACATGTTATACCTCCTGTTTCAATTTCAATCTGTACTAGCTGTTCGGAATTTCCCATTGTTATATGGGGTGCCTGTTATTTGCAGATAATTACTCCGTATTTCTTGCAAATAAAAAAACCTCCATCCATAGGGACGAAAGTTCGTGATACCACCCAAGTTTAAACCTGTATTACATAGTTTCTGTAAACAAGCTCCTCAGTACAATAACGGTGTATTCCGACTCATCTTCTATAATAAAAAATTATATTTTATGAGTAACTCCAGTGCCGAATTTCATTCTATACCTGAACCTGTATACACTCTCAGCCGGTGATGTATTTTCCTGTCAGGAAAGCATAGACTACTTAATCACTTTCGCAGTTTTTAACAATTTTTATTTATTTTTCATACTATACTAGTATTTGTTCTTTGTCAAGTTCTTTTTGACTGCAAACTTAAAAAGCTGCTGCACAATAATCCATGTGCAACAGCCTTCTCTCTTTTATTCAATTGCAATATATCTGCTTTCTTCCAGTTTTTCTTTTACTTCCTGTTTAGGAACCACTACTTTTAAAATACCATTTTCAAAACTAGCCTTAATATCCTCTTGGGTAATATGTTCCCCAACATAAAATCTTCTTTGGCATTGTCCTGTATATCTTTCTTGACAAATGTATTTACCATTCTCATTCTTTTCAGTATGCTCCTCTTCCTTCTTTGCACTAATGCTTAAATATCCATTTTTAAGTTCTGCCTTAATGTCTTCCTTTGCATACCCTGGAAGTTCTATATCCAGCTGATACTGATCACCTGTCTCTTTCACATCTGTCTTCATCATACCAGAAAAATTTCCTTTCAGTTTAAAAGGAAAAGAAAAGAAATCCTGAAACACATCATCTACAAAATTATCTTGCAACATACTTGGTAGTAACATAACATATTCCTCCTTTTTACTTTTAAATCTGTTTTACTTGTTATATATGTACTATAACACATATTACTTATAGCGTCAAGTCTTTATTATAAAAATTTATTTACTTTACACCGCATTAAATATTTTTACATAACTAAATAGAAAAAGAGCGCTGCTTCTATAGTTAGCACACGCCCTTTTTCTATTCTACTAATTTCTTTTTCTATACTAGATTTTTTATTCCATCACAAATTCTTTTTGCTACAACAGGGTTGTTCATGGTGAAAATATGAATCCCATCCACATCATGAGCAAGCAGATCCACAATCTGATTGATTGCATATACCATACCTGCATCAAATAGTGCTTCTTTTTTGTCCTCATATTTCTGCATAATTCTTTTAAACTTTTCAGGAAGGGATGCCCCACACAGGGATACCATCCGTTCTATCTGTGCTTTATTCACAACTGGCATAATACCTGCTTCTACAGGAACCTCTATCCCTGCAATTTTACAATTTTCCATATAGGAATAAAATATAGTATTATCAAAAAACAGCTGTGAAATCAAATGATTTGCTCCGCTATCCACCTTTTTCTTCAAATTATGGATATCTTCAATCCGGTTCTTGGATTCTAAATGACATTCTGGATAGCACGCCCCACTAATTGAAAAGTCACCATACTCTTTAATATACTGAATCAGGTCACTGGCATAGCAAAAATCCTGCTTCGGCTCTACATCTGGATTCCGGTCTCCTCGTAGTGCCAGTATATTTTCAATCTCAGCCTCTTGAAGCTGTTGGAGAATCTGTTGTATTTCCGCCTTAGAATGATTTAAACAGGTCAAATGCACCAATGGCTCTATGTGATACTCCTGTTTGATTTTTTTAGCAAGCTCTACTGTTAGGTTATTGGTAACACTTCCACCTGCACCAAATGTTACACTAATAAAATCTGGATTAAGTTCACACAAAATAGCCAATGTCTCATCAATGCTTTGTATTGCCGTATCCCTTTTTGGTGGAAATATTTCAAAAGATAATACAGGTTTTTTCTTTAAAAATATAGAATCTATTTTCATCTTTTACTTCCCCTATCTCATATGTTAGTTACTTTTACTGGTACCATTATACCCTACCCCCAAAAAATTAGCTATAGATTAATGAAAGTTCTTTCCACTTCCCCTGCTTATACCGGATAAAACTAAACAGCCCTGTAATCAACCATGTTAAACCTGAAGTATACCAGATTCCCCATACTCCGATTACTGGAATTGAAACTAAAACAGTTGAAAATACAACTCTTCCAAATACTTCAACTAATCCTACCATCATAGCATAGGAAGCATCTCCCACTCCATTCAGCAGCCCCCTTGCCACGTATATCATTCCAAGTGGGAAATAAAAGCAGCTTGTGATCTTTAAAGCGGTACTGCCAAAATCAATTACTTTTTCTTTATCTACAAACAGCCGCATAATGCCACTGCTTGTAAACTGCATCACAACCAGCATGGCGAAACTAAATACAATCACAATGATAACACTTTTGTGAAAACCTTTGCAAACCCTGTCAACTTTTTTTGCCCCAATATTCTGACCAGAAAAAGTAGAAACAGCTGCACAAAGGGAATTAAACGGCTGCTGAATTAATTGTTCAATCCGAAGGGTTGCCGTATATGCCGCCATTACATCATCCCCAAAGGTATTTACGACTCGCTGTAAAACCACACAGGAAATGGATATAAATGCTGACTGCGCTGCAACTGGAATGCCTATCTTAATACTTTTTAAAATAATATTTTTTTCAAATTTCATGTCCCTTTTGCTAATTTTAAAATATGGATTTTTATATACAGCATAGATAATACAGGTAATTGCCGCTAATGCCTGGGACATCACTGTTGCAATCCCTGCACCAGCTACACCCCAGTGAAGCACGCATACAAACAGTAAATCAAGCAGAATATTTACCAAACTTGCAAAAACCAAAAACATAAGGGGCGTTCTGGAATCCCCCAGTGCCCTTAGAATGGCCGAAACCGCATTATAGGAAGCTACTGCAAGAATACCTCCACATACAATCCTCATATAGATTAGGGCATCCTTTAAAATATTGTCTGGTGTGTTTAACGCAACCAAAATATTTCTAGAAAACAGCACACTCAGACTGCTCATGAGCAAACCCGCTGCCAAGATTAGGTAAATTGAATTGGCAATTGCTTTTCTAATTTCTTTTTCTTGTTTTGCTCCAAAATACTGCGAAATTAATATACCCACCCCAGTTGCCATTCCCATACATAGAGAAAAAAAGAAGAAATGAAGAGAACCAGATGCTCCTACAGCAGCCAAAGCATCTGTTCCCACAAACTTACCCACAATGATAGAATCAGCCATATTATAAAGCTGCTGAAACACATTTCCAATTAACATTGGGTATGCAAATTTCATTAATAAAGGAAACTCTTTTCCCTTTGTCATATCATACACATTATTATTTGCCATTACTGCTCCTTACTGTTCTTTTCTTATGTCCAACTTGGCAATTTATCCAATGTTATTACATACTCATTGTGATATACTTCACGTAAATATTCTGGTGTATTTTGTTCCATAATGTGAATGGTATGCCATGTCATAAACCATGCCCATGGCACTTTAGACTCAGCCAGCTGAACTGGATTGGGAATTGGCCCATTTTCATGGTAGCAAATAGGTACTTCATCCCCAACAATGGCTGCAACCTTCTCATACATCTCTTCCCGAATTCCCTCTTCATAAGCATCCGCACCAATAAAATCCACATACTGGTCTCCTGGATACCATCCGTTATGGACATCTCCACAGTAGCCCAGTACCCATATCAGGTTATTCAAATGGTGATAGTTGGTATAACGCTCATACAGTAAACGCCATAAACGGATAAAGCATTCACTTCCTCCTTTTCCCCACCAGAACCAGGCTCCATCAAATTCATGCAAAGGTCTCCATAATACTGGCACCTTGGCATCCTGTAATACTTTTAATGCTTCTGCTGCCTCATCCATTCTGTCCAGCATCGCCTGATGTAAAGCCGTTCCTTCTGTTAATGCCTCTTCCATATCAATACTTCCCTGACTAGATGGGTATCCTATACCGTTTGGCGGAGTCCCCCAATGCCAGCATATTGTAACAATACCGCCCTCTTTCCACCATTTTATAGCACGCTCATTTACTCCTGCAAAATCATTATGGATATAGTCCAGTCCGCGAATTGCTGGCAGCTTACCCGTTTTTTCCATAATGTACTCCATTTCATTATCATGGCATCCCTCCCTTGGGTCCTCCTGCTGTCCAGAAATAATATGATTTCTGTATGTTCCACAGATATACTCATATACCTGCAATGCCTCTTTACTTATATTGGGGTTTAAAATTCTACACTTTTTCATTATTTAACCCTTTCCAAAATTATTTTTATGTTTTCTTTATTAATAACGATTATATAATTTTATTTTATAATCTGCTATCTACTATTTGCGATACACTGCTCATTTATTGCGTTTATTATTAATAAATTACATGAAATATTTTACTTTTCCCAAAAAATATGCTATGATTTCACTATGTTCCGCAATAATTGATATTAAAAATTTTTTAGAAAGGGTGTGGAAGTTTCAACATGCTAGGAAAAGAATTTTACGAAAATATTACCTTTGCCAACAATTATCCCTTTAATGTTACCATTAAAGGGATGTCTGAAACATTTCCAGCTCACTGGCATAATTATGCCGAAGTACTAATTGTTTTACAAGATTCCATTGAATATAACATAAATAGCATTCCATATAAATTAAATAAAAGAGATTTTCTGCTGGTACATCCTGGAGAACTTCATTCTTTAGTATGCAACCACAAAGATCTTTCTTCCTATATTTTAATTCAATTAGATGCTTCCTTTATTTTTTTACTTCCCGAATTCAAAAAGCATTACTATTGGATTAAAACTTTTCACTACCTTCCTTATGGAGAATGCCCCGCCTTATCTGACTATATGATTGAATTGGCATCTGAAATAAACGACCTGTTCAATAGCAATGCTTTATACAAGGATGCAAAAATATATGCCCGCCTTTTAGAAATGTTTGCGGGGATTGGAGAATATGTAATATCTGATTCTTATATTTCCCGCGCATTAAACCAGCGCTGGCTTTGTCCCTCCCGCCAGTCAGACAAAACCTCTCACCAATCAGAAATAACCCAGAAGATGATTGATGTTTGTTCCTACCTGTCCCAGAATTGCACAAAAGACCTTACACTTTTAATGGCAGCAAATTATGCTGGTTTTAGCAAATATCATTTTTCCAGACTTTTTTCTGAATTTACTGGATCTTCTTTTATTGAATTTCTTACGAATGAACGGCTAAAGCAGGCTGTTGAACTTTTACTAAACGAAAAACTGTCTATTACAGATGTTGCCATGATGTCAGGTTTTTCCAGTATTTCTACCTTTAACCGCTGTTTTCAAAAATACAAACATGACACGCCTTCCAATTTTAGAAAAAAGTATACTCCTATGAAATCTTCATAGGAGTATACTTTCCTGTTAACATTTAGTCACTGGTCTCGCTTCAATATATCCCCGATAACCCATTGGTGCAAGCTGAAAACGTGGAGCCACTTCAGGAGCCCACTGATATCCATATATTTCAGGATTAAATTGTTCAATGTGATTGAAAATTTCAGAAATTTCACTCATAAAATTGTCATCATCATAAGGCTCTCCCTGAAAAATCATCATTGTGCATGGCTCCAACGTGATTATTTCATAGCCCTCTGGAATTTCCTTATCATAATCCATTGGCAGCTCCACTCCCTGAACATATAGAGATGTGTTTTCAGGCATCAGCTTCTTTGGCATCCACATACCAATTGGTTCATAAAGGGCTTCCTTCACACTGGTTAATACACTCCACACATCACAGCCCACTTCTTCACAGTACGCAAAATATTCCTCTGCTTTAGTCCCTCTTTTTATTAAGCATTTTCTTTCTGGCGCTCCATAATTTGTACAAAAACTGATTTCATTCCACTTTCCATCCTTTCCTTTTTGTGAATAGCCCGATAGGTATCGTAAACCTTTTCTGGGAGAAACAGCTTGATGGGAGGAGTTTTCATTCGGTATTTTCCTGGCGTAATACCAAATTCTTTAGAAAATGCCCGGGTAAAGCCTTCTTGGCTGTCAAAAATAAAGTCAAGTGCTACATCCACTACTTTTTTATTTCCTTCCCTTAGTACAAGCGCTGCCTGTGTAAGTCTTCTTGAACGAATATATTCATAAGGTGCTTTTCCCGTAATCTCTTTGAACATTCTTGATACATACCAAGGAGAATACCCTGCAAAATCAGCAAGCTGCTTTAAGGTAATTGGATTTACTAAATGTAATTCAATATATTCCTGCATCCTCTGCACTACAGCCCTGGTTTCCCATTCGCTCATCTCTTTACACCTCATACAATATATTTATCGCCTATGTTTCTCCTGATAAAAGAATACTACATAGCAAAATAAATTTCTTGACCAGAATTGCGCTTATAGTATCCCGCTATGAATTATTTTCTGACACATCCTCTGGAAGGTTCCGAAAGAAAACTACCATAAATGGAATAGCAATAAAAAAAGTAAGAATATCTGATACCGCTTGTGACACTTCTACTCCTGTTAATCCAATACAGCCTGATAATATGAAAATAATCGGAATAAAAAGCAGTCCACTCCGCAATGTTGATAAAAATGTAGCCGCGCCATTTTTCCCAACACTTTGCAGCATCATATTCATACAGACTGATAATGGCTGAAAGAACAATGCTATTAGCTGTGCTCTTAATGCAAATGTTCCAATTAAAATCACCTGGGGATCGCTTCTGAAAAAGCCAACAAGCCTGTAAGATAGCAGCATACCAATAACAGCAAAACCTGCCATAAAAATTTCACCTGCTGCCCAGGTAAAGAAGAAACCTTTTTTTACTCTGGAATACTTTTTGGCTCCATAGTTAAAAGCAGATACTGGCTGAAAACCTTGTCCAATCCCTAGTCCTATGGCAAAAATGAAAAAACAGATCCGGTTTACAATGGTCATAGCGGCCACCGCAGCATCGCCATATATTCTAGCCTGACCATTCATAATCATGGTTGATATACTAGATAATCCTTGTCTGGTCAAACTTGGAAAGCCAGTATTCATAACTTTCAAAATATCACCCATGTCTTTTGACACAAACCGAAAAGAAATCTTGCTTTGTGTCTTACCTGACAAAAATAGATAAAGTAAAATTCCAAAGCTAATGACCTGAGAAATCGCTGTTGATAACCCAGCTCCTTCCATTCCCATGTTACATTTTTTCATAAACACCCAATCACCAAGAATATTCAGTATTCCTCCTGCAATTAAACCAATCATGGCACTGGATGCTCTTCCTTCATATCTTAGAATATTGTTCATTACAAAACTGCTTGTCATAAGAGGAGCCGCAAGTAAGATATAGAAACCATACGTTCGGGCAAAGAGCAGGATAGTGTTGGTGCTGCCAAGCAGCCTCATAAGAGGATTTAGAAAAACCAACCCTGATACACTAATCAGCATTCCAACAACAAAAGACCAAAAAAAGCTGGTGGATGCAAATTTAGTTGCACTATCCGTGTCCTGTTCTCCTAATTTTCTTGAAATAATACTTCCTGCACCATGTCCGAACATAAACCCAAATGCCTGTATGATTGCCATTAATCCGAATACAATTCCGACTGCACCACTGGCACTTGTTCCAATCTGCCCCACAAAATAAGTATCTGCTAAATTATAAATATTTGTTACCAGCATACTAATTGTTGTTGGTATTCCCAGTGTAATAATCAGTCTGGGAACCGGCGTCTCGGTCATTTTTTTATATTGCTTTCCTTCTTTTACTTGCATTTATCCTCAATCCATTCACTTTACTTTTTTAATTTCCTCTAAACGTTGATTAAACTGCTTATAGAAATCAATCTCCCTATTATATTCCTTCACATAAAAGGTATTTAGAATCAAAAGATTTCTATTCTTTATATAGTTCTCATCTTCTGTGCCTCTTATTTCTTGTTCTACTTCATTTAAAAAATAGTGCCAATCTATCAAAAACTTTTTATTTCTTTCAAAGTCAGGTGTGTCAATCCATTTCCCCACTTTTCTTTGTGTCCTTGAATTATTATGGCATTCGTTTACTTGTAAGATGTAGTTAAAATCCCCGTCTTCATAGTACCTGCCAAGAGGAAATATCCTGCATATCCCTGGGCGGAACTTATGAATGCTGCATCTGCCCTGCTCACTTAAAAAAGCACAGCATTCCGCCGAACCATTCATTCTAAGATTCGGCAGAATAATACCATCTACAACATTCAACTGGACTTTATCTACTAGCAATTTCTCAAACGTTGTATTCAAATTTATGGATAAACAGTAGCAATCATAGGGATCCAGTATAATAGAATTTCCCATTCCATGACAGCATGACGCCTTTCCCCCGCATCCATTACAGCTTACCTCTACTAAGTCATTTATTTCATACAGCTTTCCATCTGATATTTCATCTAGGCTACAATTCCGTTTCATTACCCTATCCTTCCTTAAAGAAAATCTACACTTTTCTATTTTACAACTTTACAATCTGAGTGGCAACCTTACTTTCAAAAGATTTATCATGTTCTACAAGAAGCATCGTTGGCTGATATTTTAAAATCAGTTTTTCAATTTGCATTCTTGAAAACACATCAATATAATTAAGGGGTTCATCCCATATATATAAATGTGCCTGCTGCAAAAGACTGCCTGTAATAAGAACCTTCTTTTTCTGGCCTTCTGAATAATCCTCCATATTTTTGTCAAACTGCACCTGTTCAAAATCAAGTTGTCTTAGAATTGCTTTGAATATCCTTTCACTAACCCCTAGTTTTTCAATATAATCTTTTAAACTTCCCGCAATATGAGAGGTATCCTGATTGATGTATGAAATCAGCAGACCACTTGCCACTTCCAAGTTCCCCTGCCTGTGTCTTTTCTCATGTAAGCTGTCTTCTACCAGTTCATTTAATACCCTGGCACCTGTTGCAGTCAGAATTTCTTTTATAATACTTGACTTCCCACATCCATTTTTACCTTCTAAAATAATCCGTTCTCCTCGTTTTAATTCCATATGAAATTCATGTACCACTTCTTTATTTTCATAAAAAATATTTAGGTTCTTACAGCAAATATACATTTCTTTATGGTGCGATAACGGCAATAATTTTAACTCTATAGGGTTTTCTATATTTTTTAACAGTTTAGTTTTGTCTTCAATGGCATTTTGCTGTCTGCGCTCTAGATTTTTTCTTCTCTGTTGCATCCGTCTTGATTTTTCTCCTAAATAGGCTCTTGTATCTAAAAAGCGATCATGCTCTTCTGTGGGATTAAATCCTATTTTGGATTTTTCCGTTTTATCAGCCCACTCTGCTGTTCTTCTGGCGGACTCCTTCAGTTTTCCAATCTCACGTTTTAATTTCTCATTTTCTGATTTTTCAAAATCATCCCTCTTTCTTTTATTTTCCCACCAAGAAGAAAAATTACCTTTTTCCACTTCTATATCACTCCTGTTCAATACCAGAACGTGATCGATACAAGCGTCTAACAGCCATCTGTCATGAGATACCAGAATAAATCCTTTTTTAGATTTTAGATACTCCTTTACAATTTCTCTGGTTGGCATATCCAAATGACTGGTTGGTTCATCTATAAGCAAAAAATAATTTTCTCTAGAAAATAGCATTGCCAGCATTACCTTTGTTCGTTCCCCATGGCTTAATGTTTCAAAGGGTTGATATAAAATTTCTGAATTTGTCTTTAATAAATCCAGTTCCATGCAAACCTTCCATAGTTCATAATCTGGATGAATATACTCCAATACGTCTATTGTATTTTGTTTCATTTGTTTCTTGCCTATTTCATAGGGAAAATAATCAAAGCATACTGGTCTGCTGATACTTCCCTGGTATGCATACTTTCCTAGTAACAGATTTAGAAATGTTGTTTTCCCTTTTCCATTCCTTCCTATAAATCCAAGCTTCCAGTCTGTATCAATACAAAAGGAAACATTTTCAAATACGTTATCATAACTCCCTTCATAGCAGAAGGTTAATCCACATACATTTATTTGAGCCATTCTTTCACTCTCCTATCACATAAAAAAAGAACCGTCAGTTACCAAACGATTCTACTGCGGCTCAAACAAAAAACTATGCTTCTAATATATAGAATAACCCAATTTTTTGAAGTGGCACGAATGTAATCTATCCTTTGGCAACATGACAAACCAACCAATACATAAAATGCACTGGCAATTCGTTTTCTGTTACATGCTTTCAAAAGTAGATTATCTCTTCATCCCTGCACCTCTCTTTCATACTGATTCTAACATAACATACTATTACATAAAATGCAATCCACAATTTTTTTATTACTTTTATTATAACATTCTTAATATTTTATTATTTGTGTTGATTTTTATCTCATTTTGTTGTAGTCTACTGTATTATATTGCAATATAAAAACTTGAAATTGAAAAAGGAGATATGATATGAAAAAAATAGTAAGAAGAATCAATATTATTACATGCTTACTTGGTTTAGTTGCCGCCATTGGATGCTTTGATCAAATTACAATGCTTCCTTCCGTATTTCACTCCAACACAGTTTATGCCGCAACCACGCTGACCTCTGATGATGGCCTATGGACATTTACTGCGGATGGTAAAATACAAAACTATCTGGGTACTGATACTCAGGTGACAATTCCAGCACAGCTTACATCTAACTCTGTTACCTATGATATTACTGAGATTCCATGGACCGCATTAAGTTGGAACACTTCTATTACACAGGTTAACATTGGATCCAATATTTCAAAGATAGATAATTCTTGCTTTATTAAGATGACTAGTCTGGTTTCCATTGAAGTAAGCGATGACAATCCAAACTACTGTGATATAGATGGTATTCTATATAATAAGGCTCAGACAAAACTACTACGATTACCGCAAATGAATACCTGTAATACGCTGAATCTGCCAGATGGCTTTACTGAATCTTCCATCAATGGTATTGAAACCTGTCCTAACATACATATTATTAAAATACCTGCAAGTTACACAGGAAAATCAAGCTATACAGGCGACCCTCTAGAGAAAATTAGCTTTCCAAATCTGGAAGCCGTTGAAGTTTTACCAGGAAACACTTTTTTCTCCAGTGAAAACGGGGTTCTATATAATTTAGATAAAACTGTACTTCTTTGGTATCCTCAAAAAAAGGCTGCAACTGATTTTACAATTCCTAACAGTGTCACTACCATTGGCACATATTCCTTTACAAATGTATCTCTTTTACAAAATCTGAATTTAACAGCAAATATTGAAACCATTGATGCCTCTGCATTTAGAGGCTGTCAAATAACTTCAATTAATAACATTACAACAAGAGCCGATTATGTAAACTGGACTCCTGCTATTAAATCAGTCTTTCAAGATAATATATATGCATTTGAAGATGTACCTGTTGCAATTTCATTAGTTGAGCAAGAGGTGCAATATGCTGTAGATACTTACATAGAAGATGGTATGAATGACTATCAAAAAATAAAAGCCCTCTATACTTATGTTGTAAATAAAGTAGCTTATACCAGTGGCGAAACATCTGATATGAAAAACCATTGCATTAGTTCTATCTTTCTTGGAGACACCACGGTATGTGAAGGTTATGCCTTAGGTATGTCATTATTACTGGATAAAGTGGGTATTACTAACTGTCCCGTTTCCGGTTCAAACCATGCCTGGGTTGTGGTACAGCTAAATGGAATCTGGTTGGAAATTGATCCAACCTGGGATGACTGTGGAAGCTATGCTGGCACAACTTACTTTTTAAAGACAGCTCAAGAATACTCCTCTATTCATCCAGCATATGTGGATTTATGTAATAATTCCTTTACAAAATACAGTTTTGGAGTAAATAAATCGATGTACGCAGTTAATCTGCCTATATGTGATACCATTATAGGTGATCTTAACCATGATGGAGAACTTACCCAATATGATTTAAACTGTATGGCAGATGAAGTACGTGGATATGCTATGTACTCTATAGAAGGCTATTACAATGTTTTAGCAGATATGAACCGAGATGGAGCAATTAATACAGATGATTACAACTTACTTTATGATTTAGTATATTAAACTAGCAAAAAGATGCTGTTACACTGATAATTTAAAATTATAAGCTGGGCAGCATCTTTTAATATATATTAAAATAATTTTTCCGATACTCCTTTGGTGTACACTCAAAGAAACGCTTAAACATTTTTGAAAAATTGCTTGGACTATCAAAACCACATTGAATAGAAATATCAGCAATGCTGTCCTCACTGTTGTTTAACAACATGGAAGCTCCCTGCATGATTCGATATTTAAGCAAATACTGCATTGGTGATGTCTGTATAACCCGCTGAAAACATCGTAGACATTCCCTCTGTCCAATGTCTGCTGCTTCTGCAATCTGTGATAACATCAAATTTTCCATGTAATGTTCATGAATAAAATCTATCATTTTACGGATACGCATTTTATCTGGCTGAGTTTCCACATGACTCCTGTTAATTTCCTTTTCATATTGAAAATACAGTAAAATACAGCTTTGTGACAAATGCTCTCTCACCAAAAACTCGTATCCTGGTTTATCTGAATACATTGCATCAAATGCCAGACTAAAATGTGAAAGAATCTTATTCTGCCACTCCTCTATAGGACTAAGCAGACATCCATCTAACACTGGACACCGGCTTAATGGCTCTATGTACTTTTTAGCAAAAACTGATTTTTCATTTCCTGCTACTAGTGTTGCAGAAAATACAAAGGAATGGATTTCACAGCATGGTTCTGCCACCCCTCGGTGCAAAATACCAGAATTAATAAAAATACCTTCTCCTTCTTTCATGTGAAATGTCTTTCCTGGAATTTGTACCTGCATATTCCCATCCATTATATAAATCATTTCTATTTCTTCGTGATAATGCCATGGAATTTCATCCGCAGTCCGGCTTGTATATTTTGAAGAATAACCTGCACAGGGAAACTCAATTGTTCCATGAGGTCTCAGTTCTCTGCCAGAACGATCCAAATTTAATGTACATTTTTGTAATGCCATACTCATCTCCTTTTGGTCTTTTTTGTTATATTATACGTCCATTTTTGTATTGTTTCAATATATAAATGACGTTATTCTTATAACATAGTTTGCTTTTTGAAAAGGGGAAAAAAATATGACAGCTACGTTATTATTATTAGTCATTTATATTGCATTTATCAGTCTTGGCTTACCTGATTCTCTTCTTGGCTCTGCCTGGCCTTCTATGTATGGAGAATTAAATGTACCTGTTTCTTATGCTGGAATTATTAGTATGATTATTGCGGCTGGAACCATTTTATCCAGTCTGTATAGTGATAAAATCATTCGGAAATTTGGTACAGGAATTGTTACCGCTGCCAGTGTTGCCATGACCTCCGCTGCCTTATTAGGCTTTTCGTTTTCACATTCCTTCTGGCTGTTGTGTCTATGGGGAATTCCATATGGAATGGGGGCGGGGAGTGTAGACGCTGCCTTGAATAATTTTGTAGCATTACATTACAAAGCACGGCATATGAGCTGGTTACATTGTTTCTGGGGTATTGGTGCTACTGCCGGTCCTTATATTATGGGCTTATGTCTGACCAATGGGCTGCGATGGAATTCTGGATATCAGTTTATTGGTCTGATGCAGTTAGGTCTGGTTCTTTGCCTGCTGCTTTCACTTCCTCTATGGAAAAAAAATAGCCCTTCTGAACAATCTGAATCTCAACTAAAAAAGGGGCTTAGCCTAAAAGAAATTATAGAATTGCCTGGTGCGAAAGCAATTTTAACTGCTTTTTTTTGTTACTGTGCCTTAGAAGCCACTACTGGTCTCTGGGCCAGCAGTTACATGGTTCTTCACAAAGGAATTGATGCTAAAACCGCTGCAAAATGGGCATCCTTGTTTTACTTAGGTATTACCCTTGGACGCTTTATCTGTGGTTTTATTGCGGATAGGTTAGGCAATAAGCTTATGATACGTATGGGGCAATGTATGGCCGCCATCGGATTGGTATTATTACTGGCAGCCCCTGGTCAATCTGCTACTTTAGTGGGACTGATTCTTACAGGTATCGGCTGTGCTCCTATTTACCCAAGCTTACTTCACCAGACACCTGGCCATTTTGGTTCCGAAAACTCTCAGGCCATTATGGGGGTACAAATGGCATGTGCCTATGTAGGAACTACCTTTATGCCACCTGTGTTCGGTTTTCTTGCAGAACACATTACCATCCGCCTGTATCCTGTCTACCTGATTCTATTTGTTGTTCTTATGGTAATCATGGTGGAACGAATGAATTCCTACCAAAGAACAAAAAAAAGATAGTTATCTTACTTATTTTAATGACTAAAACTGCTGGGTACTTGTTTCACAATATCCAGCAGTTAGTTAGATTTATTCTATTTATAATATCTATTTTTTCTTCTTCCAGGCAATAATATTGATATAGTAATCATTGTAATCCTTATCTGTTGCAGCTCCAATACAAAAATTATATCCACACGCAATTACATTAGAATTTGTATCTACCATATTATACGAATTAATACTTTGCTTAATGTCTACCCCTCTATCTGGAATATCAATTTCAATACAAAGGTTTGCTTTTCCTTGATAAACTGCTGAGCTTTGAGCTAAAGATACAATCCGTTCATCATCCGTTCCTTTTCTTACAGAAAAATACTCCTTCTTATTGTCTTTTAACGTAATCGTTCCATGTGTCCCCGTCTGAGCAAAAACTGACCAAAACATAATATTTCCATTTTCAAAATTATTTAGTTGGAAAGTTGCTGTATTCGCCATTTACAATCCTCCACCTCAATTTGCATTACAATAAATTATATTCTTAACTATAAAAAATATAGCAAATGCCTGATACCTTTTACCATATAAGACCTATAGATTTATGCAACCTGGTGCTTTTTAAACACTTTGAAAGCCCAAATATTTAATAATACAACTGCTGCTAATGCAAATAAAGGTATGAATATATATGTGGGAACAATAACATTATTTATACCATACATATAATGACAAAAAACATTCCATTCCTGGGTCATGCAAATAGGAAGCAAGCGATAAATGGAATTGAGCATCCGATATTGCTCTGGTATATCCAAAAACATAGGTATAATTATAACCATAAAACAAATGACAATAACCCCAAATGGAGATTTCAACTTGGCTGATAACAAACTAACAATTGCCGTTAAAAATAATACTGCAAGAATGACACATAACACATAAATTCCAATTGCTTCTATTTGGTTAAATGGAAAAACAATTTGTGTTAAGCTCCAGAACTGAATTGGATTTTTCCAGCCATCGGCCCCGTAAATTAACATAATCTCTAGTAATTGAATTCCCAAAAGTACAGTTGTGACGCCAATTGTAAAAGTAACTGCCATAATTAATTTTGCTTGAATCACTTTACTTTTGCCATACTTAGAGGAAAGTATTAATGCATCCATTTTACTGGTATACTCTCCCCCAAAAACAGGTGCCAGGCAAATTGCCAATGCCAGCATCAAAAATACACTGAGCGAATACAATAAAATTTCATATCGCATCCATCCTGCACCATAGTTATATATAAATGGTGTTTTAATTTGTTGTTGATAATCTAATAGTTTGCTCTCTTCTTCTTTGGTTAGGAAAAAGTATTCCTCCCATAATTGCTTCTGCTTCTGCTTTAACGTTTCATAAAATTGATTTCTGTCATCTTCTGTTAAATCTAAAATGAATTCTTGGGAATTATACGAACCTGTATATACTTGAGACAATATTTCCATGATTGGCTCGTATTTTTTTACTGTATCCTCATAAAGCTTTTCCTTTTCCTCTTCATCACTGATTTCCTCTGCCTGTGAAAAATATGACCTATATGCCTCCTGCACCTCCTGTATTAATGCCGCATCAATGGTTCTTCCTCCTAACGCCCTGGCATTCTTTCGTTCCGCCTGCATCTCTTCATACCTGGTTCCAGTTACTTCTCCTTCCATATCATAGGTATTTCCCAAAAGCATTGCAACACTTCCAAGCATGCTCAGTCCGAATAGTCCAGCCAAAATAAACCAAAGAGACTTTTTCTTAAACATTTTATAGTATTCAAATTTTATTAGATTCAACAGTTCTCTCATGGCTGCCCCTCCCCTTCGCTTATCTCATCACTAAAATAATAAAGATATAAATCTTCCAAAGATGCGGTACATATAGATGCTGTTTCATATGGCATATGTTCACAAACCAATCGGAGAAATATCCCCTCTTTTTCATTTCGGATATTAATAACTGGAAATTTCCTTTCCAAATCCAATGCTGTTTTCTCTGGTACTACACATTCCCACACCTTTCCATCGATACTTTTCAATATGTCTTCTCGTGCTCCTTTATGTATAATAGTACCTTTTTTCATAACCATGATATAATCCGCAATATATTCCACGTCTGAAACAATATGGGTAGATAACAAAACAATTCTGTCTTTTCCCAACTCGGAAATCATATTCCGAAACTTAACTCTTTCCTTCGGATCTAATCCAGCGGTAGGTTCATCCAACACAAGCAGATTAGGGTTATTTAATAAAGCCTGTGCAATTCCTAGGCGCTGCTTCATACCACCCGAATAGGTCTTTATTTTTTTCTTTGCCACATCTTTTAAATTCACCTGTTCTAAAAGCATTGCTGTCTTTTCCTTTGCTCTTATTTTGGGAATTCCTTTTAAAGATGCCATATACATGAGAAATTCAAGGGCAGTAAAGTCTGGATAATATCCAAAATCCTGCGGCAGATATCCAAGCACATCACGATACTGCTCTTCTTCCATGCTGATTCCATCTAATGCTATTGTTCCACTATCTGGAACCATTAACCCGCACATCATACGCATTAATGTTGTCTTTCCTGCTCCGTTTGCTCCCAGTAATCCATACACGCCTTCCTTCAGCTTCAGAGATACGTGATCCACTGCTATTTTATTTTTAAACTGCTTCGTTATCCTGTCAATGACAAGTTCCATAGAATACCTCCTGAATTTTTAATTATCTGAACGATTTTTTGAACCAGCACCAACATGAGCACCCCAACTGATAAAAGCCAATACACGTCATACTTTGCACTGTAAATATCTATGACCAAAGCATCCGTAAAAAGACAGCTGACTGACACAATGCCACAAACAAATCCACAAAAATAGGTAATCTCTCTGCTTTTAAACAGACTGGCCAGAATTAGGGTTAAATTGCAAGTTAGTAAAAAGGGAACTAACAAATAAATTCCAATTCGAAAAAGTTTTATATCTGTCTGGAACCGTAGGAAAATGCTGCATCCACTTAGCAAAAGCAGGTTCAAGATTCCCAGCAAGATCATTTTTACCAACAGCAATGTTCCAAAAGAAAACCGGCAGGTCATCTCTAATTCCTTCATTCCATACTGCTTAGAACGTGCTGTTTCTGCAACTGCTGCCAATACAAAAAATGGTACAAACGCAGATGCTGCTTTTATTGCACTAACATTCATATTATAAAAGCTGCTTAATTCTATTATAAACAACGCACTCACAAACAATAGTATGGAGACAAGCCATGTTCTCAGTCTGATATACTGGATTTGCCCAATAAAAAATTCCTTAAAAGACAGCTTGGGGTATTCAGCCTTTTTCAAAAAATCTGGCTTGTTTTTTGGAACCAGAGGTTCATAGCTCTCTTTTACTAGCTTTACTATTTTTCTATTATCTGACAGGTTCATGAAAAATCCTCCTCTCTCAACACTTCTTTTAACCGTTTCAACGCATCTTTGATTCTCCGGTTTACTGCAAAACGAGATAGTTCCATAAATGCTGCAATGTCTTTTACAGGTACTTCATTTACAAAACGCAATAATACAATCTCCTGCAAATCCTTGGGCAGCATCTCAACTGCCTGTCTCACAGTCAGCTTCATATCCGTATCTCCCTCTGTATACGGCACATCGTCCTTTAATTCTTCCCAATATATCTGTTTACTAAAATAATCGTTGCACAAATTTCTTGCAATGGTATACAAATATGCAGTCTGTTTCCCCAGTTCTATGTACGTGCTTTGGCTAAAATAGCGGAGAAAAGTTTCTTGGGTTAAATCTTCTGCAATTGCTGTACGCTTTACCTTTAAACAGCAGTAGCGAAATATTTTGTAATACTGTTCTTCTAAATCCATCTGCTTCTGATTCCTCCCTTTCTGACTTTTCACCGTTCTATTTATTATAACTGTTTTTATGAGCAAAATGTGCGGATTAATTTAATAATTTTTTGCTAGGGATTTATAATGTCCATTCAACGACGTTCTTCCTGTACAAAAAAAGCCAGATACTTTATTTCCAGTACCCAGCTTTTTTCTATTCTTTTTACATAATTCCTTTATTACCCTTTCTTCCTCCAAGCAACAAGATCTATGTAATAATCGTTATAGTCATTATCCGTTGAATCTTCAATACAATAGTTATATCCATATCCAACAATATTGGAACTTGGATCTGTTATATTATACGAATTAATACTTTGCTCAATATCTGCATTTGGATATGTAACTTCAACTTCAAGACGTAGATTGTCTCCTCCTTGATAAATTGCATAGGCTTGCGCTAACGACTGTAAATTCCAATCGTCTGTGTCCTTCTTTGCAGTAAAATATGTCTGCTGATCATCTTTCAGTGTTACAACTCCATGACTGCCACATTGTGTACAAACAGACCAAAACATAATGTTGCCTTTTTCAATATTACCTATTTTATAGGTAGCTGTGTTTGCCATTTAAATTCCTCCATTTCATATTTATTGTATTGCATTGTAAATTATATACATTTTATTCTTGCTTGTCAACTTTTTTTAACCAGTAATTCTTCAGCGCACTCCATAGTATCACTGTCATTCCGCTTCCCAATAAATAAATTCCTCCTATCAGGAAACAAAGCCTTCTATAGTCTTCTATACTAGTAAGTGTTTTTAGAATTCTATACAAACCAATGTCCATACATACCAGGCTAACAGCATGCCCACATAGAAAATAGTATGCATAAGATTTTTTTATAATACATACAGCTCCATAAAAGAATACTATTGCACCGATGCTAATGCCTGCGCATAAAAATTTTGCTACAAATGGGCCCATCTCATAAGCTTGTAGATTAAACGGATATACTTGACTGGCTGTCCAGGAAAATGTTCTATACGTAATAAAAATATTAGTAATTGCAGCTATTCCTACAATTCCCTGTCCTGCCCATAAATCATATTTAACTTTTTTGACTGCCTCAAAATTTTTATAGCAAAGCAATCCTCCCGTTAGTATGGCAAGTGTAAGTATTCCATACGATAAATAAATACTCCTATCCATATTTTTATTATAATTCCATATAATTTTAAGTAGTAATACGGTAATGCATACAAATACAGCCAAGCTAATAACAGCCTTTTTATCTTGTGATTTTCTTATTTTACCCAAATACATTAAATCATTCTTTTCCTGCTTTCTTCTGTTTTTTTCTGCTGTTTTCTCAAATGAAATTTCTTCCTTCAGATCATTATACAGCTTTTTACACCCATCACACTCTTTCAGATGCTCCTGAATATCTTGACTGGTATTTGTGCTTGTTAAGTTTTCAATATAAGCTGGCATTAAATCCTCTACTATGTAACAATTCAATTTCATTTTTAATCACCACTTTCCATATTATCTATATATTCCTGCAATTTCTTTTTGGCTCTAAAATAATTAGTCCTGGACCATGTTTCGCTTTTATTCATTATTTCTCCTATTTCTGAAAATTTTAATTCATCTACAACCCTTAAAATAACTACCTCCTGCATTTCTTTTGTCAATTGTTTTAATGCATTGCAAAAAGTATTTTTTTCTTCCTTTGCAAGATAAGCATTAAGTGGATCAAAAGATTTTTCCTGGGGAATTTGTTCTAGAAGTTTTTCTATGGGATAACACTCCCTTTTCTTTCTTTGATACTGTCTCCATACATTTTTTGCAATCTGGTACAACCAGGTGGAAGCCTTACATTCTCCCCGGAAATTATCATAAGATAGAAAAGCCTGATAAAATGTTTCTTGCGTTAGTTCCTCCGCAAGTTCACGATTTCCAGTCCTAAAATAATGAAAACGATATATCATCTGACTATGTTGCTGGTATAACTTATCTATATTGTCTTTTTGCAACAAACCACCTTCCTTCAGAAACATGTTTCTGTTTAATTAGTGTATTCATAATTGGTTTCGTTACATGTTTTCTTAAAATTAATCCAAAAATAAAGAGCCCTTTCCTATAGGACTCTGTACCTTTAAATGATTTTATCCCTATAAAATGGCACTAATGCCATCTAATTTGCCCAAAATTCCCATTATATTTGTGTAAGATGGTTTAATTACTAAATAGGTATGTTTTGCGATAAGCAGGGGACTTCCTTGTTTATATTTTTTTGTATTAATAAACATGCCAAAAGTGTTGTAAAATCCATCTAGTCCAGTACTATCTGCTTCCGTTAAAACTACAGCACTAAAGTCTTTTTTCCCTTTACTGCCCTGTTTTAATTTTAGATTTTTTTTATATTTGTCATAAATCATATAATACTTAATCCATTCTGCAAACTCATCCTTTTTACTGTCAATAACTGCATTTGGTACTTGCGAGGGATCTGCATTATATGGTTCTGAAGGTTCCTTTAGTGGCACATCTCCTACATTTATCCAATTTCCTAAGGCGTACGCTACTTTTTCAGGATTTACCGTCTTTGATGTTGTTTTGGTTTTCTCACTATTATGTAATGTAGCATTTTTTTTTGCAACATTGGTCAAATCAGTTAATATGTTGATAATCCTGACTTCATTATCAGCTACAACAAATACTTTTTTTGGATTATCTATATCTTTAAATAATGTTTTAAGTCTATTATATATACCAAGCAGTGTGTCCATCTGTGGGTTTATTCCTGCATCTTCTGGTTTTACAGATTCTACATAACCACCATAATCAAATTCATCCGATTTACCAAAATCATCCACACGCAACGTACAGCTTGGTCCGATAAAAATATTTCCATACATCCACTCGCAAAGTGAAGCTTCATCCTTATCCTGCTTCTGCCGCTTATCATCCACAAGGTTTTCAGCTGCGGCATCCTTCCATTTTGTAAATTCGCTGTTAATATTAACTGTCGCATTAGTTGTAAGCCATTTAAAAAAAATGGATAGCATATCATCTGGAATGATATGATGGCAGGTCATTCCAAGTTCTTTTAAATTACCTTTATCGTAATACTTAGCAGGCGATTGTCCAAATGACTGTGGTTCTAGTTTATTATTTTCATGCCGTTCCATTTGTATCACAATCTTGTCATCTTCTTTTCTTTGCACAAATTGGTCCGCAAACGCATTTGGCTGATTTAGCTTTCTAAAAGAACGATACTCTTTTTTTTCTGGCCCATTCACTTTATTCTCCAGTGTTTTTTGGAGTTCCGGGTCCATAGATTGTTGCAGCATTTGGTGCATTTTACCTTCTCCTTTATTTTTTCTTATTCTATAAATTTATTATAATATCCCATTATTTTCATGTCAACAAATGTCAGCATTTTAAATACCAGAAAAAACAGCCTGTCCTAATAGACCAAGCTGTTTTAAAATAAGAATTTCTTTTTTGCTTATCCTTCTGAAACCATTACTTTACACACCAAACTGCTCCATTGCTGTATATGTACCACCACTGATGCTTGACCATATACTACTATTTATAGCAGCTTCAATTGTTCCATTACCCATGCATCTTGAAGTACATCCACAACTGCATGCACAGCTGCATCCAAATGCAAGTACTGTATTTGGTGCTAATTGATTTCTTTTTGATAGTTTTTTCATAATTCACACCTCCTTTTTTAGATTTTTAATTTATATGTAATCATTTTTACAATGAAACATATCTACGAAAAGGTCTCCTCTATATCTTGCGCTACCCTTTCATTACAAATATCCATTTCCTTATAGCTCAATATAACTCCGTCTGTACAAAGTAATTTACTATAATCATAATCTGCTTTATCAGTATTCTGTAAGACTACGGCATCGAAAAAATGTGCCATTTCATCCTCAAGATAAGGCGGCTTTGTATACCAAAAAATAATGTCTGGCTGTGCTGTCCAGCATATCACTTCGCATAAAAGCTTAAAATCCTCTTTTAAAACCGACCGTTTCATCAATTTCCATTTAATACAGGTATTTATTTCCAATTCAACTGCCGTATACTGATTTTGATTAAACCAATCTGCTAATCCACGTATTCTCTCATCTGCAATCACACAGATGTGAATGGGATTGAGAAAATCATTTTTGGATAACAGGTTTTTGTAGTAATTATTATCAAATTTTTCTTTTGTCATGTAGGCAGTTGTTTTCAGCCAATTCTGAACATTTTCCAAGGATACCGTTTCTTTTGTAAATGCGTTGCTGATAAGAGCTGCCATATAAGGAACAGCAAAACTATTACAGGAAGCGACCTGACTCGTTTTGTCTCCTAGATTTTTCAATACTGGATTTACAACAATATTGGTTCCGATTAATTCATTCTCAAGAAAAGCGTATTTTCCAGGAGGCAGTTCATTTTCCTTATCATATCTTACTGCTATGATTCCTTCCTTGCCTGCTGGATATGTTAATCGATTATTGTTGTTGATTGCTGCCACAATAACAGCTTTCCTATCCATTAATTTATTTAATACCGCTTCGTATTTCCAAAATTCATTCACATAGGAAGTGCCCAGGCTTAAAGATATTAGATTCATTTCGTTGTCACAACACCATTCTAATGCAGTCAATAGTTTGTCACTGTTAAGCCTGCCTGCTGAATCATAATCCCCTACTTTTATACTGATACATTGTTTATTATGAGCAATACTGGAATATATGTTGTAGCATTGTGTCCCATGATTAGAAATACATTGCTTGTGATTTATCTGCATTACTGTATTATTTTCGGTGACGCTGTACGAAAGAACACCACTTGCATATACCCCATCATCTACTATTGCAACTTTCAATTTATTCATATGTATTATTATTCCTGCACTTCTTTTTGGTTGGTGCTGCATACTTTTATTATGGCATCCGTCAAATTGGATAATTTCCAGATAGTATAATCATTTTCAGCAAAAATCTCATATAGCCCTTTTCCATATATTTTTTCCAATCTTTCCACTATGTATATTGCATATGCAACAGGATACTTATGATGGCACCCCAGTATATTATCATTTTCATCCTCAATATTTATTCTTAGCACTTGATATACAATGGTTCTTATTGTATTCATTACTTCATTTCTGTCCATGCGTCCTCCTTTATACTAACTCAATATTTTCTTCCAGTTCACATATGATAGAATCTAACATTTGGCTTTTCTTCTCCTCATCTAAGCAATGGCAAAATTTAATATCATCGTCCTTGATTTCTGGAATACTTTTTATACAATACTGCCTGTCCAATTGAAAATACTCTATCTGATGACTTTCTGGTATTCGATACTGCTTGTCAGACATATAAAAATAATCACTGAAGCATCCTATTTTTCCTTTGCAATATTCACGAAATTCTTTCAATTCCTCAACTTTCGCCTGATCATTGTGATATATGCAAATTACATTTATATCAATATTCAGTGCTGATGAGATAATAAACGTAATTTCCCCAAAGTGATTTGATATGTACTGATCAAAGGGCAGGATTCCCCCTGCTCCCCCTATTACGATCACGTCATAGTTATCTTTTAACACTTCTCTGTTTATATAATAATTAAACATATGAATTTTGTTGACTATTGATAAATCCTCTGCCATAAGAAAGGATGGTAATTTCTTAAACCCAAAAAGTTCACAGTAATCCTTTGTACCAAATTGCAATACTTTATATCCCTTTTCCATAAATTTTTTTCTTAGCTCAAGCTGTGCCTCAAACTTATTACAATTCTCTCCTAATGACATAACTGCTGCTACTGGAATGTCAGGCTGTACCAACCTTTTTTTATATACCTGCTGACGAAGTTCCATTTCCAAACTATTATCAAAAATAACAATATTTGAACTATCGCCTATTAATTTCTGACATTCATCGTATATAGTTTGATTCAGCATAATGACCTTGTTTTTTAATAGTGCCGATCCCATTTTTTCAATATAGGTATCTTTGTGTTCCAAAAAATGATACTCTAAAAATAGCACTGCATCACATTTATCCATTTCACCTTCATAGTTTTCTGTAATTAAAATGCCTGCTGACGTATCCTTCTGTACGCCCGCAAATTTTCCATTTTCATTTGCTCCTTTGAGGCATACCAGACTAACAATTTCGTATTGTTCCAACATACTTCTATACTCTGCCAGACAACTGTCACCTTGATTATATGGATAAACCAATACTCTATACATAAAGTTCCTCCTTACCGAATTTATAGCCAAATTCTTTTAGTACACATAAATTTAACAGTTTATCCTCCGCACCCAATATGGCCTGTGCACAATTAGCCTTTTTGGTTGCAGCATCAAATTGTCCATTTTTTTCAACATATAGCGCACACATGGAACACCAGTTAAGTGCCCAGCAATTTTTACAGTCCTTTTCTGAAATGCTTCCTATGTTCATTGCTTCCGAAACCTTCTGAACGTCTATCCCTGTTTCTATCTCTCCGATTCTCATTACTTCACTGTATTCAGAAACCTTCTCACAAGAATATATACCACCATCTGTATTTACAAACATTCTTGTAGCACCTGGAATGCATGGTCCTGAATGGTGGCATGACTTTGACAAATACCTGTTATCTTCTATCGACGAGTAATCTAAATCAAATCCGCTTTTTAATTCCTTTACAAAACCAGGCAGTGATACGCCATTTGCTTTTTTCAATAATGAAATTAATAAAAGAAAAAAATCATATCTCCGCTGATTCACAAATTTATCTGCAAATACAATATCTTCTTTACTATTAATCGATTCCACTAAACCGATTCCAATACTTGCATCACATACAATATCTTCAGAAAGAAAATAATTTCTTACTGTCCCATAATCCGATTTGGTGTTTAACACGGTATTAAATCTTACCTTGTCAATGAAGTCTTTATTATGTTCTGCTATTCTTTTTATGTTTTCCATAATAATATCAAAGCTGCCCCGACCGTCTGCAAACTTTCTATTTGCATCATGATCCTTCTTAGATCCATCCAAACTTATTGTAACAGAAAAATTATTGATAAAAAGAAATTCTGCTGCCTCCAGGCTTAATAGTGTTCCATTTGTGGTCATGCCAAATGACGTTTTTCTGTCTGCATACGTTTCTTTTATGTATAACACACATTTTTTTATAAAATCTAAACAAAGCAAAGGTTCTCCTCCATAAAAACTGACGGTGACCTCGTCCATTTCACTTGAATGCTCATATAAATAATCAATTGCTTTTTTCGCCGTTTCCCAAGTCATAAATTTGTTGGAATGAACTCTGTTCTCATAATTTCCCGAAAAGGAACAATATTCGCATCTTAAATTACAGCTTTGCGTAACCTGTAAAATCAGCATTCGTACTCTGTTGTTTAAAAAATGATTGATATATTTCGTTTCTGGATGCTGAATTTCTTCCACAATATTTTCCTGCAAGTACCCATTCTTCTGAAATTTCTTCAAACAGCTTACTTCACTTTCAGATATTTCATTTTTTTTCAGCATACTTAATTCCAAGTAATCTGCCTCACTAATGTTTAATATTTTATTTTTGTTTCGATCATAAACATAATAATTATCTGGTGTTTTTAATAACTTATAAACGATCATGACTTACATCCTTTCTTATATCACCGACAATGGTTCCATCCTCCATTTTTATTACTCTGTTAACAAAATGACTTCTATTCAAATCGTGAGTAATAACAATCGTAATGTCGTAATTGCTGTTTTGTAATATTTTATTTACTACAACAGTAGTTTCCTTGTCACAGTTGGAAGTACCTTCATCAATAATTAGTACTTTACCACCTTTCTTAAGGGTTCTTACCATTGCAACGCGCTGTTTTTCACCTCCTGACAAATTATTACCATTTAAACCTGCCACTTTCTCCATTCCTTCTGGTAACTTTTCTATAAATCCCAGAAGTTCTTTTTGACTAGCATCCAATTGCAAATCCATACTTTCAAACAGAGTAATGTTATCCTTTATAGTCTCATTAAATAAAAACACATTTTGATTCATTACCGCAAACTGTTCTCTATAAGAGATAACCGAAACCTTTTCAATATCTGTACCATTAAATAAGATTTTACCTGCACTGGGATTGTATAATTTCAATAACAACTTTATTAAACTTGTTTTTCCGCTTCCATTACTTCCTGTTATTGCAATTTTATCCCCTGTTTCAAACTTAAGTGATATGTTTTTTAGAATATTCTTTTTCCCTATTTCCAAATACACATTTTCAAACTCAATTTCCGTCTTCTGGTTGTCTATTGGAGTTATTTCAATCATGTTTTCCTCTGGCTTTTCCATTAATTCTATGTAATTACCAACTGATGGTACAATTCCAGCCAAAGAATTTTTAATTCTTGTATACCATTCAATTGGTTGAAAGAAAAAATATATGTAGGACGAAAACACCAAAATACCGCCTATTGAAATTTTTCCTGCTAACATCCAGATAGTTCCTATGTAATAAACAAAGTAGCTGCTGACTTGATCTATATACAGCATAAAAAACAGATTTCCCTGTGTAATTTTATTTAACTCAATTTCCGCCCCTGCCCGGTTCTTTGTATTTCTATAAAAAACAGTTTCTACTTTGGAATATAAATTTAATAATTTGATTTCATATATACCATCTATGATTCCACTCAGCCATTTTGTATTATTTTTTATTACCTCCAGTATTTTCTTAAACTGGGCTTTTAATCTCTTATTTATAAATCTATTAAAAAATAATTTAATTGGTACTGTTACTAGTAATATCAAGGTCAGCTGCCAGCTTATATAAAACATTACGATAAAACATGCTATTAACTTAAAGAATTCCTGTATCATACCTAAAAAATCATTGCCAAACAATTCACATATTTTATTAATATCATATTCCGCATTGTTTAATATTTTATAAAGCCCTTCTTTCTCGAATTCAACAGCATCTAGTCTAATAGCATGAGCAAACACCTGGTTATTCAGCTTTACCTGATACTTTGTTTTTATTTTTGTCTGATATATTTGAAGCCAATATTTTATGATTCCATTGATTAATTGAATCCCACATAACAGGAGTGAGATTTTCATAATGATATTCAGATTTCCCTTTATCAAGCCATCATCTATTAGCTTTTTACTTAACAATGGACTTACTAATTCTATACAGCCTAATATTATGGATATGGCTGATGTAACTA
Organism: Anaeromicropila populeti; assembly: GCF_900112775.1. Lineage (GTDB taxonomy): Bacteria > Bacillota > Clostridia > Lachnospirales > Lachnospiraceae > Anaeromicropila_A > Anaeromicropila_A populeti. The sequence goes on along the minus strand of NZ_FOYZ01000002.1, from coordinate 294,021 downwards.
TTATTACTTTTTTGGATTGTTTTAACACACCAATTATAAAATCTCTTTCTTTCATTCGTAATATAACCTCATTTTATAATTCTTTTCGTCAAAATATAGAATTTTATAGTTTGTCATTGCCATAGTGTTATTCCAAAATTATACTCCTGTAGTCGTTTTATGTCAACGGTCAAATATTTTTTACACAAAAAGGATGTTCTCAAGTAGAACTTTCTACTGAAAACATCCTGTCGAATCATTTCTTATTTTATAAAAATTACAACCCAAACTCTGTCTTTGTTTCTTCTAACGCTTCTTCCATTCTCTGAATGACTGCCGCAATTTGCTCTTCTGTAATAACAGCTGCTGGCTCAAAGCGGATGCATTTTGCATTTACTAAGGTTCCAGCTGTCATAACGCCTCTTTTAAACATTCCTTTGGCAATACTATAACCAATATCAGAAGATACAAATTCAACTGCAAGCATTAGCCCGATTCCTCTGACATCATCTATAACCGTTGGGTACTTTTTCTTCAAGGATTCCAATCCCGCCTTAAGTATTTTGCCTTTTTCTGCACATTGTCCAGGTATATCTTGATCAATCATATACTTGATTGTTGCAATTGCTGCTGCACAGCACACTGGATTTCCACCAAATGTAGGAGATCCCAGAAGCCATGGATTATTAACTAGTTCCTCGGTCCACATATTAGGTCTGCATATAATACCAGTGATCGGCATGATTCCGCCTCCAAAAGCTTTTCCAAAGGTCATAATATCTGGTGTAACACCTTCGGCTTCACATCTCCACATAGTACCTGTCCGACCCATACCGCACTGGATTTCATCAAAAATCAAGGCCACACCATATTCATCACAAATTTCACGAAGTTCTTTTAAATAGCCTTCTGGCGGAATCATAACCCCAGATTCTCCTTGAATTGGTTCTACTATGACTCCTGCAACCTTTTCACCAACTGCAACTAAATTTTTTATTGCTTTCCTTGCATCCTCTGCATTACCGTATTCCACATGCTGTACCTGCTGTACCATCGGGGTATAAGGAACACGGTACGTATTCTTTCCTCCCATGGAAATAGCTCCCATTGACTTTCCATGAAACGCACCTACCGTTGAAATATACCATCTTCCTCCAGTTGCAATACGCGCAAGCTTTAATGCCATTTCCACTGCCTCTGCACCACCATTTGTAAAAAAGCAATACTGAAGATCTCCTGGTGTAATATCAGCTACTGCCTTTGCAAGATAACCACGAAGCGGATCTAACAGTTCCTGAGAATGTAATGCCTGATGATCTAATTGTGCTTTAACGGTATCTAGTATTTCTGGATTACGGTGTCCACAGGTATAAATACCAAACCCGCCAAGACAGTCAATAAATTCTTCTCCATAAAGCCCTTCACAGACTCCGTCATGATCGGTCCATTCTACTACTGCTGAATTGGTGGAAACAGACTTGCGGTACTTTAGCCAGCCTGGACTTACATAATGATCAAAATAGTGAATTGTGTCCTTCGTAATCTGTTCCCTTTCAGCATCTTCCAAATTTTCTGAGTGAATATACCCAATTACTTTCTCCAAATCTTTGCTTGTCTCTAAAAAATTCATATTTATTTCCTCCCAGTGATTTATTAATGTTCATACCAGCCTACAATTCCAGGGGTTAAATTCATATTGATTTGTTTTACCTCCTGATACTCTTCCAGACCATGTATCCCCAGTTCCCTTCCAATTCCACTCATTTTGTATCCGCCCCACGGTGCTTCATTATAGGTTGGATTATAACAGTTAATCCAGGTAATTCCTGCCCGTATTTCTTTTATGACACGAATTGCTCTTGCTCCATCTGAGGTGAATACTGCCCCTGCCAATCCATAAATCGTATCATTTGCCAGCTTAACAGCTTCTTCCTCTGTCTGAAAGGTCTGGATGGCCACAACTGGACCAAAGATTTCTTCCTGAACAATTCTCATGTCTGCGGTACAGTTATCAAATATAGTTGGTCTTACATAATAGCCTGTTGCACATTCTCCTTCTGTATAACGGAAACCTCCACATACTAGGGCTGCCCCTTCTTCTTTTCCAATCTCAATATACTTTAGTACACGATTCATGTGCTTTTCAGAAACCAGTGGCCCCATATCAGGATTGTCCAGTGGATTTCCAAGGGTCATGGCATTGGCTCGTTCTGCAAGGCGTGCAACAAATTTTTCCTTGACAGACTCTTCAATAATAATTCTGGAACCTGCCGAACATACTTCGCCTTGATTAAAAAAGATTCCTATCATAGCCCATTCTACAGCACCTTCCAAATCTGCATCTGCAAAAATTACATTTGGCGATTTGCCACCTAGTTCAAGACCAATCTTCTTTACGTTTTCAGCGGCAGCCCGCATAATACTTTGTCCTGCTTCCGTACTTCCTGTAAAGGTAACCATATCCACATCTTTACTTTTTGCCATCAGATTTCCTACCGTTGCCCCTGGTCCCATGACAAGGTTTACGCATCCCTTAGGCAATCCCGCCTCTTCAAACACTTCAAATAATTTAATAGTAGACAGCATAGTTTCCGAGCTTGGCTTAAAAACAATACTGTTGCCAGCTGCTAGTGCTGGAGCCAGTTTCCATACTGCCATAAGAAATGGATAGTTCCATGGCGTAATCTGTGCACAAACCCCCACTGGTTCATGTACCGTATATGAATGCATCGTTCCAAAATTACCATTTACATCATATACGCCACCATATGGTGCCTTTATTAAGCCAGCATAATACCGAAAAGTGTGAATTCCATCGTCTACATCCCCTTCTGCTTCTCTAAGAGGTTTTCCATTATCCAATGCATCCAGCTTTGCAAACTCTTCTGCCTTTTCTTCGATTAAATCTGCAATCTTCAGCAACATATCCCCTCTCTGTTGGGAATCCATATCCCGCCATTCCCTGGTCTCATAAAAAGACCGCTTTGCTGCCAAAATAGCCTTTTGTGTATCCATAAGACTGCTTTCACAGACTTGGGCAAAGGTTTCCCCATTTGCTGGGTTTACAACAGCAATTGTTTTTCCAGAAGTTCCCTCTGTCCACTCACCGTCAATAAACATTTTTTTTATTTCCATACAATCCCTCCTATTGTTTTAAGTCGGTCCACATTTTATCATAAACCGCCAACGTGTCTGTATCCAGACTTAATACATATTCTCCAGCTTTCATAACCTCTTGTGGCGGATTCTTTGCCTCATTTTTTGTATACTCACTCCCCATTGCCTCAACCGCAGAGGTATTTGGATTTAAATAAGGATATTCCTCCATTACCATCTGTGCCGGCTCGGTACCCAGCATATAATTAATAAATTTCATGGCATTATCATAGTTTTTTGCACCCTTTGGAATGCACCAGTTATCCATAAATTTATATGCACCTTCACTTGGAAATACAATTTTTATGTCCGAATTTTCTTCCATTGCCAAAGCAATTTCTGCGCTCCAGCAAAAAGCTGCTGTACAGTCTCCAGAAATCAAAGCGGATTTTGGACTGTCACTGTCATAAAGCTTAATATTATTTTTTAAAGTTAATAATTTATCCTTAATTTCACTTAGAACAGCAGTATCCGTTTCATTCATGCTATATCCCATGCTTCGGGCTGTCATGCCAATTACGGCACGATAATCATCTAGAACTACCATGGAATTTTTAAATTCTTCTTTAAATAAATCTGCATATGAGGTAACATCTGTATTGATTTTAGTCGTATTCACTGCTATAGCAGCCACTCCACCCTGATATGGTACCGAATATACATTGCCCAAATCGTAATTCTGATTTAAATACTGTGGGCCAATATTACTTAAATTTGTTAATACAGACTGATCCAACTGTTCCAACAGCCCCTGTTCATACATCTGCGTTACCATATAATCACTTGGCAGTACAACATCAAATGCTCCCTCTGATTCAGATTTTACCTTTGCAAGCATATCCTCATTTGTAGAAAAAACAGACACGTTTACTTTAATTTCATATTCCTCTTCAAATTTTTTAATTACAGAATCTGGAACGTACTCTGTCCACACATAAAGATTTAATTCACCATTTTTATAGTTCTTTTTTGCGCTTTTGCAGCCAGTTACTGCAAACATAGCTAGTATCATGGTAAAAATCAGCACTGTTCTAAACATTTTCTTTTTCATACTTTCCTCCGTTCTGCTGACATTACAGCTTCAATCCTTCTTATTTCTGTTAAAAATTCCTGACTGCGTCAAGACAACCAGCAATGTGGTACCAAGTAAAATTAATACAGATAATGCATTTACATCTGGGGAAACACCGCTCTTAATGCTTTCCATAATCATTAACGGAAGTGTCATGGTCTGCCCATTTGTAAAATAACTAACAATTACATCATCAATGGATAGTGTAAATGCTAAAAGTGCACCCCCTCCAATCCCTGGAGCTAATACAGGCAATGTGATGAAAAAAAATGTCTTAATTCTGTTTGCCCCTAAATCCATAGACGCCTCCTCAATAGAATTATCATATCCTGCCAGTCTGGCACGAATATTAAATATTACATAGGGGATGCAGAAGGTTACATGAGCAAAAACTAATGAAATCATGCCCCTTGGGATTTCTGCCTTTGCAAATAAGGTTAGTAACGCAATACCTAAAACAATTTCTGGAATCACAACCGGAATATAGAGAAGTGCATCTATGGCACTTTTACCCCTGAACTTATATTTATACATTCCTACTGCCGCCAGCGTTCCCACTATAGTTGCCAATATAGTACTGGTGACTGCAAGAACCATTGTATTTTCAAAGGAATGAATTAACGTTTCATTTTCCAGCAGCTTTCCATACCAATCAAGCGTAAACCCTTTCCATGTAAGGTACGGCTTAGAGGTCGTTGCATTAAATGAGTTGACAATAATAACTATAATAGGAAGAAATAGAAATATATAAATTATTGTGCAATATATTTTTCCTGTTACGTTGGTTATTGCTTTTTTCCTTCCTCTATTCATATATCCACTCCTTTCTAAACACCTAGATTTTCCATGTCACCGCCGCATTTCTGATACAGTTTTACAAGTAAAAGTGTTATGGCAATTAAGATAATAGATAATGCAGCTCCCAACGGCCAGTTGTTTCCACTTTGAAACTGCCTTTGAATTAAATTACCTATCACATCTGAATTGCCGCCTCCTAAAATATTAGCTACAAAGAAATACCCCAATGATGGTATAAATACCATAATAGATCCAGAAAAAATTCCACTTACCGTCAACGGAAAAATAACAGTTAAAAATGTCTGGTATTTTTTTGCTCCTAAATCAGACGATGCTTCTAATAAATTGACATCTAGTTTTTCAATAGAAGTGTACAATGGCAATACCATAAATGGAAATAAGCAATACACCATTCCAAGTATGGTGGTTCCCCTGTTAAATAAAAATTCTATTGATCCATTGGTTACGTGCAGATACTGCAAAATGTGATTCAGCCATCCATTGGTTCCTAAAAAGGTTCTCCATCCATAAATGCGAATCAGTGAATTTGTCCAGAAAGGAATAATAACTAACATGTACAATAACTTTTTATATTTGCTTTGGCTTCTTGCAATGTAAAAGGTAAAAGGATATGCAAGACCAATGCAGATTATTGTTGTAATCAATGCAATGATTAGCGATTGTACATATATATGAATATAATTGGAATCCAACAGCCCCTGGTAATTGGACACTGTAAATTTAAATACTACATTATAATGGGAATCCAGACTACAAAAACTCATTATGAATACATATAAAAGAGGAATTATTATGAAAAACCCCAGCCATAAAACTACGGGACCTATCATAATGGCAGATGGCACAATTGATGATTTCCATTTTCTTCTGCTCATACCACTCCCTCCTGTCCCATCTGAATATTTTCTACTGCGTGAAAGAATATTTGATCTGCTGTATGAATCAATTTTGCATCTTCCTGATTCCAATATAAATATACGGTTCCATCCATTGGAAGTGGTTCCCCTGCAAGGCGTTCTATTTTAATTTCATTTCCATTTCCTATCATCACTATTGTTTTTCGTATGGAACCTACATACACCTGTTCTTTCACTTTTCCCTTTAGCTGAAAGCCTTCCACTGGTACTAATGAATACTGCATACGCTCTGGTCTTACAGATACTGCAATCATTTCATTTTCTACAAAGCTTTCTCCTGTTCCTCTGATTGTTCCCGACTCAATTACCACCGAAACCTCTTTCTCCTTAATCTCCTTCACATAGCCTTCAAAAAGATTGGTTTCCCCGATAAAGGTTGCTACAAACTTTGTTGCTGGTTTTTCATAAATTTCCCATGGCTCTGCTACTTGTTCCAGCACTCCGTCGTGCATAATGGCAATCCGGTCACTCATGGAAAGTGCTTCCTCCTGGTCATGTGTAACATAAATAAAAGTAATATTCAACTTTTTCTGAAGCCGCTTTAATTCTAACTGCATTTGCTTACGTAGTTTTAAGTCCAGTGCTCCTAAAGGTTCATCCAAAAGCAGTACCTTGGGCTGGTTAATCAATGCTCTTGCAATGGCAACCCTCTGTTTTTGCCCGCCTGACAACTGGGACGGGTAGCGGTTTTCAAAGCCCCCCAGCTGAACCAGTTCAAGCATATCCTTAACCTTGCTTTTTATTTCATTCTTTTTTATTTTTTTCATTTTTAACCCATATGCTACATTATCAAAAATAGTCATATGAGGAAATAATGCATAACTTTGAAAGACTGTATTGACATTTCGCTCAAAGGGCTCTTTCCTTTCAATGTTCTCTCCCTCAACTAGAATAGTTCCTGAGGTTGATTCTTCAAATCCCGCAATCATTCTTAATGTAGTAGTTTTACCACATCCAGAAGATCCGAGAAGCGTTAAAAATTCTCCTTCATATACTTGTAGATTTAAGTTTTTTACCACCTGATTCGTGCCACCATAAATTTTATTTACCTCTTTTAGCTCAACAATTACTTTTTTATTTTCAGCCATATGGATTCACCTCTTTTTCTTACAGCACTTTGTCTCCTCGCTCACCAGTGCGGATACGAACTGCATCCTCAATATTACGGATAAATATCTTTCCATCACCTACATGACCTGTTGCTACACGTCCTCTGATTTCTGTTATGATTTCCTCGACTTTCTTGTCTGGGACAACCACTTCCACACGGATTTTCGGGAGAAGATTTATATTTGTTTTAAATCCTTTTATCTGATTAATCCCTTCCTCATTAAGCCCCCGCTGTACACCACAACCCATAACACTGGAAATGGTCATGCCTCCACAGCTTTTTTCATCTAATATATTTTTAACAGTTTCTAATGCCTCAGGACGAATAATGATAGCTAATTCTTTCATAGTATTTACCTCCTTGACCAATAGGATTGTGGTGCTCGCTCCTATCATAAAAAAAACGGAGCCGTCATTGGACAGCTCCGTTGCTTCATTTGTTTGTTACACTTAATATACCCCCATTGAAAGTATTTTGCAATATTCTAAAATTAGAATTTATCTACTTATTTTTAAGTACTTCACTACACTAATTAAGTATTCTATTCACTTTCCCTTATCATTTTAAACATTTGAACCCGGTTATTAATTCCTAATTTTCTGTAAATATTGAGAACATGCTTTTTTAAAGTGTTTACCGTTATCACCAACTCCCTGCTGATAGTTTCGCTATCCTCTCCTTTCATAAGCAGCCTTAGTATGGTTTCCTCTCTTTTTGTAAGATCATACTGTGATGCAGCCTCTGAAACACTGATTTTGTTAAGGCTGTTTATTTGACGTTTCACTTCTGTACTGAGCCTGTAAGCAATATGGTCTTTTAGCATGTCCAGCAGAAAAACATCACCGTACTCAAAATTTTCTTTTCCAATTAATCGATATAATGTAATTACACCAAGAAATTTTTTCTTTCTTGCTAAAATAATCTGAAGTGAATAATGCCAGCTATTAGGCTTGTATACTTTTTTGTAATACTCTGTGTGAATCCGGTTATCATCCGAGATAATATCTGTTTCCCGGTATACAATACTTTTTCCACCGTACATAATCCCTCTGCTATAATCCAATTCGTCATACTTGATTGAACGCTCACTATCGCAATTAAACGTAATAGGGCTACAAAGTCCGTTGGTGCCCTTACTAGTTGCCAGAAAGAAATCCGCACTATCAAAATGCACTACCATGCGAAGCTGTTCCAAAAGCTCTTTTCGCATCTCATCAAAATTATCGGTAGTATATATTTTATATATCATATTATTGATTAAAAGCCATTCATTGGTTTCAAACTGTTTCATAACTTCGCTCTCCCTTTTATAACCTTTCTTTCGTACCTTTGATAAAAAATTACTCTACCGAAAAAAATGTCTGATCTCCCAACAACTCAAACACATATTTTCCTGGACTCTGGGAAATTTCCTGAAAGGCAAGAATATCGTGATATATTTTTTCTGAACCTGGATACTGGATGTTCACCAACATACTAAATGATTTTTCTGACTGACCTAAGGCTAATAGCTCTGTGCTTACTTTACAGTCATCTGTCACCTCATACTTAGGATTATTAATAACCAGCACCACCTCACAAAAAGCCTGAATAAATTCGCCCAGAAAATCATCTTCTCTTGTATCAGCTGGAAATACAGTGGAATACCCGCCAGCCTGCTCTATAAAAAGTTCTCTTGCTCCCTCTGTTAGTTCCATATAAATTTGTTTTGGTATTCGTAACGTACATACTATTTGTTCTGTTTTTTCCATTTGTCTACCTCCAACAGCAAATTGTCAAGTTTATATCAATAGTATAATTGTCAAAAATACAAACCTCAATGAATGAATTGTTAAGATTTTCTTTCCTTATGTCCTGCATTCTTTAGTAGAAATAAACAAAAGGCTGCTGCACCCGGTATTAAAACCAGCAGTGCACAGCCTTTTACTAATATGTACAATTAAAACATTGTACTTTTTATTCCATTACCCTTTTCTTTCAGCATCCAAAAAATGCATACGTACCCCAGCTTTTTTAGGACGCTCGCCAATATGACAATCTTCAATGCACATTTCTCTCTTGATTTCATTTGTTAACGAGTCTGCACACTCCCTGCACAGTCTTCCAAACTTAATGTTGGTGCCACAATTTTCACATTCAATAAAAATTGGGGAACCATCTGGTATGATTAATCTGCCTTCTCTAAGAAATGATCGGATTCTTCTTACACTTACTCCAGTATTCAGCACGGTATCCTTCACTGTTGCAGATGGATTATCATAAATATATTCTTTTACTAAATTAAATTCTTTCTCATCTATTTCTTTACATTTTTGGCAAATATTTAATCCAATTCCAGAATATTGAAACAATTTTCCACATCGGGCACAAGTGCTAATATTATTAATCCCATTGACTCCTACATTCATAAAATCACTTCTCTATCCTTTTATATTTTTTGATTATAAATTTTATAAAGTTTTTAGATTTTATTTGCTATATATACTAATATAAGCCACTTGGCCTACTTTGTCAATGACTACTTGCCCATCTGAAAATAATTACCACTTTTCTACTTTAACATGGGTTTATGCCTATGGAATGAATTTTATATTGTCTAAAGAAATATCGTCGCTGTCTGATCCAACAAATAAAATCATGTTGGTTACTGTACTGTCAGAGGCATCTGCTGCTATGGTGCTAAAGTTCGGACTGTCTGCTGTAGATATTGTCAATGTTGCTTTATAAGTACCATCTGATTGTGCGGTAAAATTACCTGTCCAGACACGTATGGCTCTTGTAGGATTAGCCCAGCCATGACTGCTGCTTTGGGGAATAGCCGCAATGGATACATTGGCTGGTGATGGTGCTATGATGTCCATTGTTAATTTTGTATCTCCGTATATGTTAATGGACTGTCCCCAAATATCAGCTGAAAGCCGGACATTTGCCCAATAGTTGTTTTCTGACAGGTCATTGCTTCCCTTGGTATTAAGCCCTGTAATACGTAATGCATTATTTTCATTTGCAACAGTTACTGCTGTAATAGGACTGTCTGCATTGATCCCAAATCCTTGTGTTGTCCCATCGTTAAAGTCCCAATAGCCTGATGAAAAATCGATAGGCGCCGTTGGCTCGCTTGTTGAAGGGTCTTCTGGGGTTGCATAATAAATTCCCTTAATACGGGCACGCACATATTGGCCTGAGGTTGTTAGCTCACTCTCTGACCAAACATAGTCTGAACCAGGATCCATACTTGTCGAACTGGTTAGTGCAGACGCTATTTCATCCTTATTGCTAATGGAGAAATTACACCAGCTTATGTTGTTCTCATTTAAGAAGTCTAACCAGGCATCTGCCTTTCCTAAATAAGGTCCCGTAGTCCCCGTTGCCAAACTAGTTCCCCACTCTGTGGCAAAAACAGCAACACCATGATTCAGTGCATATCTAACATTGCTCATAGCATTGTCTCTATTGGTATCTACTGTAGAAACAGGATTTGTACCGCTATAAAAATGTACAGAATACATTGTATTCACGTCATTAATAGGGTTATCTGCTGCCAAATCTGGTCTCTGACTCCAGAATGGATTTCCTACAATAATTATATTCTGATTTCCTTTTTCACGCAAGGATTGAATGATAGGCTCCGCGTAAGATTTTACAGCTGCCCAGCCAGTGGCATCATTGGATACTCCACCATTTTCACTATTTGGCTCATTGCACAATTCATAAATTATGTACTTACTATTGGGATATAAATCAGCAATCGTATTAAAGAAAGTCTGTGCGCCTGTATATACACTGGCGTTTGGATCTCCTGGATTCAATGTATGCCAGTCTACAATTACGTACATATCATTTGCAATTGCATAATTGATGCCATTAATAACCGTCTGCATGATGGATGAGTTAGATGCATATCCGCCTTCTGCAACGTACATGGCAAGACGTATCACATTAGAATCCCAGTCATTGGACAGCGTCACAAATGCATTCTGATTCACAATTCCTGGAAACCACTGCAACCCGTGTGTACTCATGCCCCGTAATTGAATTAACTCTCCACTTTCATCGCATAATGTTTTTACACCATTCTTTTCAAGTACCTGCAACCTTCCTCCCACTGAAGGTTTTTTTACATTAGAATTACCTAATAAATGAGAATAATTTGATTCTGCTGCGGCTACTACACTTGGAACAGCCACAAATAACATAGCAATTAATACAATAATAGAACAAAATCTTTTTTTCAATTTTTTCATCATAGTATCCTCCTTAAACAAAATTCACGGTTCAAAACATTACATGCATGTAATTTATATAGATTGTCTTCCAATCTATTCAATTATATTACTACCGCATACATCTTTTGTAAAGTTAAATGTAAATTATTTTTATTGTCATAATTCATGAAATTTAACCCCAATTTCTTTCTTAACATTAAAAAAGTCACAGCACACTTTCTGCTGCAACTTTTTTTTATGCATATTTTAAAATTAAGACATAATTGGTTTCAAAAATTCATACACAATTTCATTAATCGCATCCGGATTATCCATTCCTCCTATGACTAGTAAAACAGATAATCATAATGTACACTTTCTTACTAAGTCTTCTATTTTAACAATACCTGCATTTTGACCCGTAACGATATTGGACATATCTCATTACATCTTTTACAGCCAATGCATTTATTGTAATATTCATCCAAGCACTGTTTTTCCATGTTTTCTGATAATTCATTGGGCACTTCTAAGTTCATTTTGAGATACACAATGTACTTAATTGCCCCTAAAAAACTATGGTCTTTTTGATATATGGGGCAAACTTCCAGGCAGCATCCACACGTTAGGCACCTGGACGCCTGATATCTCAAATCATGCATATCTTCTCTAACATAATACTTATCTGACAGACCTTCCTTTGAAATAATCCTTTTTATTCCCTCTTGTATGACAGAACGATTTACCTTTAAATCTTTTACTAATTCAAAAGATTTAAGTGGTGCCAAATGAATCGTATTTTCCTTATCTGCCACTTTTACCAAAAAACTGCTGCATGCTAATTTTGGCCTGCCATTAATCAGCATTGCACACGCTCCGCATTTCTTTTGGTTACAGCTACACTCCCAGCTTATTAACTCTGCCTCTTTTCCCTGCTCATTCAACAGAATTTCTCTGTTATTTAGCTCATTCAATGCATCTGCAACTGTTTTGTCCTTTTTGCCCTGAACAATAAAACTTTCTTCATAAAAAAAGTTCTCTTGCTGATTAAATCTTTTTATAACAATTTTATACTCCATCTTTTGTACTCCTCAATTAATGTCCACAAAATCAATTTGTATTGTTTCATTAACATAAGAAGCTACTGTTGTCTTTCTAAAATGCTTATCATTGGAATCTGGATAATCCTTTCTAAAATGAGCTCCTCTGCTTTCTTTTCTATCCCTTGCACTATATAACATGGCAAGGCAAAGTATTACTTCTTTATAAAACATATATTGTGTATACAGATCTGCTCTTGGATCATATCCTTGTTCTGTCTGTTTTAAAATATCATGTATGATACCAATTGCATATTCAATCCTATCCTCATCTCTTACGATTCCCATACATTGATTCATAACTTCATTTTTGTGCTTTTTCAATTTATTAATTGATATGTAATTTGGATGCTCTTTTATTCCCTGTACTTTTTCAATATATTGACTTATGTAAGAAGCCGAATACGTTCCTACTTCTTCCGTATTTCCATCCTCCAAAACTGCCTGTGCAACAATTTTCCCTCCGTAAACGGTACTTAATAAAGAATTTCCGCCTAGCCGGTTGGCACCATGATACTGGCAGGCACATTCTCCTATAGCATACACTCCTTCAATATTTGTCCTGTGCTTTGAATCAACATATATTCCACCCATAAAATAATGAATTGCTGGATATACTGGCAAATATTCTGTCATAGGATTAATATTTATAAATTCAATGCATGAATCCACAAAACCAAATAATTTACTTCGGAAAACCTCCTCACATACCTGGGTCATGTCCAGTAATACATACTCAAGATTATATTCTTGACAAACATTATATATCTCAAGGGAAAGTTCATCTCTTGCTATCAAATTTTTCATTTGTGGATACTTTTCCTCAAGAAAATACCATTTCTCGTTATTACGGTAAATAAAGAGCCTGCCTCCTTCTGCTCTTGCTGACTCGCTAATTAAGAATAACCGGCTCTGAGTTCGATAGGTAGTCGGGTGATATTGTATCATTTCTAAATTAGCAGCTTTTACTCCATGAAAAAATAAATCGGCTGTAACCACACCAGTATTTAAACTGGAGCCTGTAGTAATTCCAAACAGCCCATTCATTCCACCAGATGCAGCCACTACTTTTCCATATAGCACTTCGATTTTATCAGAATATTCATCCTTAATAAGACATCCGATACATATCATTTTCTCATTTAATATGATTTCCTGAAAACAGTGATGTGGATATCTTTTTATCAAACCTAGCAATTCATACCTTCTGGTCTGCTCAATCAAAGCAGCCATTACTTGTTTTCCCGTATTGCTCATTGCAAAAGCTGTTCTTTTCTTTTTTTGACCTCCAAAATTTCTTAACTCTATATTATAATTTTCATCTAAATTAAATGCTGTTCCAATGGAATGAAGCCACCTTACGACTTCTTCTGCATTTTCCGTCATATTCCAGACTGCTTCAGAATCTGCCAGATACATGCCAGACTTGATGGTTTCTTTAAAGTGTTCTTCACTACTATCATTTTCTCCTTTTGTATTCAAGCTTGCATTAATTCCACCAGCTGCCATAACAGATTGTGTACATTCTGAACCCATTTGGGATACTAATATGACATTACAGTTATTCTTAGCCAGATTAATTGCTGCCGTTAATCCAGACAAACCACTTCCAATTATCACCACATTATCCCTCAATGTTCTTTTTCCCCTCTATTTGTATATTTCCATTATACATACTGTAAGTTATATTGTTAAGTTATTTTTTTATTAAAGCCAAATAATTAAATGCACCTAAGGCTAAGTTAACCCCAGGTGCATTTTTCGTATAAGGTTTGTAGTTCCAACCCTTAACTCTATGCTTTTCTTTTCAATTCATTATTCCAGTACATATGTAAAATCACTTGCAGGTGCACCTACACCTTGAAAACCAAAATTTACTGTACCCCCTGCACTAATTGTCTGATTCCATGACATTGGAGTAATAATATAAGAATCCCCTGATTCTGTTACTTGTGCACACCAGATATTTGAAATGTTGAAATCCTCTTTATTAATAATTAATTTCCATCCATTTATAGCAGAACCTGATGTATTTTTTATATTTACATTCATCGTGTAACCAGTTGACCAAGCGTTAACTTCTGTTGATAATTCCAGCGTATCACCCGATACTGGTGTTGGTGTTACTACTGGTGTTGGTGTTACTACTGGTGTTGGTGTTACCACTGGTGTTGGCGTTACTACTGGTGTTGGTGTTACCACTGGTGTTGGCGTTACTACTGGTGTTGGCGTTACCACTGGTGTTGGTGTTACCACTGGTGTTGGCGTTACTACTGGTGTTGGCGTTACCACTGGTGTTGGTGTTACTACTGGTGTTGGCGTTACCACTGAGTTCAACATAGTCGTTAATGTTTCATAATAATTATCACACATTTTTTGACTTCCAGATTCGTTTGGATGAATACCGTCATAGGTATCTACTTGGGCATCAAATCCTGTATATTGGTCACATAATAGGATTGGTGATTCATCAGTTGTCAAATTTGCTGCCCAACTAACCATTGCTGCATTCAGTTCTTCAATTGGAGCGCTATAATCATAAGAAGAACTATATATTGGTATAATCTGACAAACAACAATTTTCATATTCGGGTTGTTTGCCCTCATTTCACCAACAAGAGTCGTATATGCATTTAAAATTGCAGTCGTTCCAGGAAGACCAAACATATCATTTGTTCCATAATGCATTAATACGATATCTGGATTCGTAGTACTAAGCCATGTACTTAATTGACCAGAATTAGCAATATTAATAACACATGTTCCTCCATGCCCCTCGTGGTTTCCATATTGATTACCTACGCTCTGAACATCATAACCATTGTTTGCTAATTTAGTAAACAGCTTGGTCCTCCAAAAGTCACAGTCCGTAATCGAATCCCCTAGTGGCATTATTTTAACCGTTGTTGTCGCCGTTTCTGCTGAACAAACAGGTGTTATCGTCCCTTGAATCATTGCAAAGGCAAGTACTAACACAATTATCAGCCTGCTTAATAAACCACTTTTTGATTTTTGATGCTTAATCATTCTAATTTCCTCCTCACATTTTACTCCGTATCTTTATGATACAATTAATATTACCAACTTTTATAGTACTCTTGTCTATTTTATGTGTCAATTATCTATACCCATCATGTAGCATTTCTAATATTATCAGTAGTACATTTAAAAACTTTATATCATTTCTTATTCTTACCTGCACTAAACAACAGAATTTGAAATTTAATTATACTTCGTGTACCAAACTGGTTTTAATAACTTAAACTTATCGTAATGTGCAAATATTCTTTTACAAATACACACCATATGCTTCACGTCATTTTGTCCAAATTTCTCTGCCCATTTTATAGAATATAAGGCCGCATGAGCCACATAAACCGCAAGTACCTCCCAAAATAAATCTGGCACATTATCATTGAAATATGCATCTATCTGGCCAATGCAATATGGTATGCTTACCTCTGTTCCAAAGCTTTCTAGTTTATAAAATTCTTCATAGGGATCGCCCACTTCCCATCGATTAAAATCAATCACGCCAATTCTTTTGTCTGGTGTCAAAATCAGGTTACCTGGATGAAAATCTCCGTGTTGATAAACAGGTAGGACACTCCACATTTTATTTATATTTTGCTCAATATACTGTATTACTGATTTATCCTCTTCTATGCGAATATCAGATGACACATATGCCTCCAGCTGTTTTAATTTTTTCTGTACCTTAGTTGTAGAAGGAAGATCATACGGCATCACTTTAATACTATGAATTTTTTTTAATATTTCTCCTGCCATTCTACCCAAGGCGTATTGCTCCTTCTTAGATAATTCTGGCAATGCTTGTTCTAAATCCACGCCTTCCACCCAGGTCAACAGCATATATACTGATTTTCTATTATTACAAATTCCAAACTCTATAGGCTGTGACATTTCTATCCCTAACTGAGCATATTTATTTATCACCTCAAATTCCTTCTCTTTTTTCTCCATTTTTGAAATATCTGATATTCTTAGCAGTAGTTTTTTCCCATCCGCCGATTCTACATAATATTTAGCATCTTCAGACCAGCCCTTTTCAATTGGATTTATTACTTTCCATCCACTTGACAACTTGATATCTTGAAACAAATTCATTTTGTCCCCTCCCGATCACATAATTACTTTATCTCCAGCAGATATTTTAACTCTTCTCTCTCTTCCTCTGACGCTTTATTTTTACGTCCTTTCGTTCTGCTGACCAAGTGCATCCCTAACTTTTCCATTACTCTGTAGGATCCCGTATTTTCACTATCACAATGTGCAATGAATCTTTTGATTCCTAATTCATCTTTTGCAAATGTTAATATCTCTCTTGCTGCTTCTGCCACATACCCATTACCCCAGTAATTTTTTCTTATTATCCAGCCAAGTTCTCCTTCTGTCCTATTCTGATTCAAATAAATACTAACGGCTCCAATGTGCTCCCCCCCTAACAAAATTGCAAATTCATAATAATCTGGATTTTCCTTTTTCCACTCAGCCTCTGCTTCTACTAGAAACTTTTTCGTTTCTTCTACACTATAATTTGGTAAATACATCATGTACTTTGTATTTTCAATGTCACCAGAATAAGCATGCGCAGACATGAGATGCTGCAATCCCAGCGGCTCTAAAATCAGCCTTTTTGTACAAATTTCTTTTTTTCTAGTGTAATATCCAATCTTGGCAAATAGAACAGGAGTAATTGCTGTATATGTAAGATTTTCTGGCAATACATCAAATTCCCTTACTTCCGCCATTTCACTTTCTGGAATTTGTCCAAGCTTATCAATATTGGCTAAAAACACTTTTCCATTTGCCCCCTGGTTAGAATCTGGATCTCCTGCCCAGTAATCACACATTGGTTCAATGGAAAACTCCAAGGCTCCCGCCTCCTCATATAATTCTCTATTTGCTGCCTCTAGAGGAGTTTCACCTGCTTCAATATGCCCTCCTTGGGTTTCCCAGGTTGTCCGTTCCTTATGGCGGCTTAACAATATCTTTCCATTATATTTTGACAATATAACAACAAACTGATATTGTTGCAACGTATCACTTTCAAATGTTCTGCATATCATGTGTGTATTCCTCTCCCTTCAAACTCATTCGCTATATTCTTCCGCATTACCAACAGTTTATTGCCTCCTTTTTGAAATTCATAAGCTGTTTCAACTATATTTGTCTTACAATACTTTTCAAAATAATCTCTTATTTCGTTTACCAATTCCGTCCCTTTTGAATCCAGATTCAGTATAGGAAAAATACGAATTTCCTTACATATCCTTAACATTTCCGATATAGCATTTATATGAAACTCAACTCCTAGTTCTGCATAGAGCAGAAGAAAATGGGAGCTAATTCCTACGTCAAAATAATTGTCTGGAACTGAAAGTCTTTCAGGTAGTTCATGATAAACATATCTGCCTTCAGATTTTCCTCTTTCAAAATCCTCCAAAAATATATTCATTGCTCCCATGCGTATTTTTTCCAGCTGCTCCAAGTCCCTTATTTTTGTCCACACAAAATTTTCCTGGTTGTCTTTCATTTGCTTCATGACTATTTTTCTTACTTCATCTATTCTGAGGCTTATCTGATCTTTGGAAAATTGATAGATAGGATCAAAAGATGTAACGGAATACCCTGCATTATTTGCTTCCCAGTTAAAGCTGGCAGGCCCATCTCCAAAACCTGCAATTTTTACCGATTTGTCTAATTTACTTATTTGAAACATCATATCATATTCTTCAAAGGTTCTTCCCCACGGTACTACGTTATCTAATCTAAATGCCATCTTAACCTCCAACAACGTTTTTTATTTAAATATACCATAAATTACTTTATAAGTACATTAACGAATGCATTAGCTAGAAAAAACTCCCGTTCTAATGTTTCCAAAAGAACGGGAGTTAATCGCACGTTATTATTTTGAATTTAATATTTTATATGCCATTTCATTATTATAATCTGTCATAAATGGTATCTTCGTTTCCAATTCTGTTTCTCTATTAGCTGAGAATAAATCCGTTCTGGACAATTCGTTTAATGAAAACTTTCTTGCTCCTGCCATAAGCTGCTGAAGTCCTGCTGCCAGCTTATCAGAAAGAGTCCATACACCTAAAGCTCCCAATGGTATATTCTTCATCTCGTCAGCTCCAACCTTCTTCTGCACGTCATAGTAACCAGCAAAAAGTTCTTCTGCTGAACTTCCAAATTCTTTCACAATATGTGCAGGAAGAGCATCCCAGTTTCCATTGATTCGTTCTCTTCTATCAGGATAAAGAACGCCCTCAATATTAGCACCTACAAATGCAGGTATCATCAATGCTCTACCCATACAAACCAACTTTGTAAAAGGTGCTCCTAAGGATAATGCTTTAAAAATGTGATCTTCTCTAGCAAGTCCACCAGCAAAAGCCATGTCTACAACCTTATGTCCCTGCGCTGCCAGAACAGACGCGTATTCATATGCCTTTGAATGCAGATGAATAGAAGGCACGCCCCATGTTTCCATCATATTCCAAGGACTCATTCCTGTTCCACCGCCTGAACCGTCAATTGTCAGTAAATCCAGTTTCATTTCTGTTGCAAACTTAATTGCCATAGCCAATGCTTCCATTCCATAGGAACCTGTTTTCAAAGTAATCCTCTTATATCCTAAATTTCTTAAATAAGCTACCGCAGAATAAAAATCTTCTTTCACCTGCTCATAGTTACTTAAATTAGTGTAACCAAGTCTGCTGTGTCTTGCAAATGCTTTAATAGAGCCATGGTTAAAAGCCTCAATTACTTCTGGTTTTGTTGGATTCGGATCTACAATATAGCCACGTCCATGAAGAAATGTTGCATACTCCAGACTTGTAACCTGAATTTCTCCTCCGATATCCTTTGCGCCTTGTCCCCATTTTAATTCTATAATTGCCTTATCTCCGTACTTTTCAATCACATACTCAGCCACGCCATTTCGTGTATCTTCAACATTCATCTGAATAATAATTGCGCCATATCCATCGTAATATTTCAGATAGGTATCAATTCGGCGATCTAATTCAGGCGCCTGTTTAATCTTTCCGTTTTCAATTACTGCCTGTTTGTCAATCCCAACAACATTTTCACCAACTACAATTGGAAAACCTACTAATGCTGCACCAACAGCAAAGGATTCCCAATACTTCGCTGCAATAAATGTGGAACCGAGTGCTCCTGTCATAATTGGTACTTTTACTTTTGTCTTTACTTCATTACCAAACTCAGTCTCCAGATTTACATTTGGAAAAATGCAATTGTCTGCATCTTTTGATGACTCATCAGGCATACCCTGTGCACCATAATTAAAGCCCTGTATTCTCAGGTTATTATAACAAACACCTACATGATTCACATTGGAACTTCCTGCCGTTACTGTACCAAAGTCTCGTGGATAGAGCATCTTTCTACCTTTTAAACTGGATAAAAATGTTTCACAGCGGCCGGTACAATCCGCACGACATAATGTACAAAGACCTGATTCTGCTGGATTACCTCTGTTCACTGTTCCCAATACGTCATTTTGTTTTGCGTATTCCATACTATAATTCCTCCTATAATCTGATTTGTTGATAAATAAATCATCCAAAATTTTGGCGTATATTTTTATGTACCTATTACGTACTTAATAATTATAAGTTATTTTATGATTTTACGCAATATAATTTAGTATCAATATGTTTCGACTTTATTTTATTAAGTTTGTCAAAAAAACCCCACAAACATTACTTTTGCAGGGTTATTATCTCTTTCAGTACTATTTCTATGATTGACTTTATAATCTGAATTGTGAAACCAGTAAATTTAACTTTTCTGCCAGTTCAGCCTGTACACTTGTCGCTTTTGTCACTTCTGTAATGGCAGAACTTGTTTCTGTAATTTTCTGTAAAATCTCAATTGAACTTGCAGATGTTTCTTCTGCTGTTGCGGAAGCATTTTGAATTGCATTTGTCACTTCCTCTATTGTAATCTGCATATTCTTTGAAGCTCCTGCAATTTTTACTGATAAATCATTTACAAGAAGGGCATCCTTTTCATACTGCATGCCTGTATCAATCAACAACTGATAATCTGCTTTTACATCCGTTGCCAAATATTCTAATACATCCAATGCATTATCTGATAATAATTGAAAGGCTTCTTCAATTTCCCCAATAATACTTTGTATTTGAACTACCGATTCTGAGGATGCCTCTGCTAGTTTCTTAACTTCTTCAGCCACTACTGCAAAGCCTTTTCCAGCGTCGCCAGCCCTGGCCGCTTCAATCGCAGCATTTAATGACAATAAATTGGTTTGTGCAGCAATTGACGCAATGGCATCAGACATTACACGTACCTCACTCACAACCTTTCCAGTCTCTATAGCTTTGGAAATACTTTCTTGTTTTGCAGAATACATCTTTTGCGACACTTCCATTGATTGCTGTCCTTTGCTTTTAATGTCCAGTGCTCTAGTTCTGATTTGACTGGAGGATTCTTCACTTCCGTCTGCCATATCAGCTAATTCATGTGCAGAAGATGAAATTTCTTCTGCCGATGCATTCACTTCTTCCACAGTTGCACTTAAATCTTCAGATGCACCTGTAATCTCTTTTGTTGATTCAGTCACACTCTCCATTCTTTGACCTATTGCTTCAGCAGTACTTGATATTTCTTCACTATTTGCACTTAATTCAGTTGTAGATATCCCAATCTCTGAAACCAGATTCCTTAGATTTTCAATTGCTTTATTCAAGGAACGAAGCAGCATACCAATTTCATCCTTGGAAGGGTTCTCAACTTGAACTGAAAGATCTCCTACTCCTAATTTTTCTGCAACTCCCAGCGCTTTTTTAATTTGATAGTTAATTCCAAGTGTAACAAAACTGCCCAGTCCTACTGCCAGAATAAATGAAACAATTATTACAATCAGCATTATTGTTCTAATACTTGAAAAATCATTTGCATTTTCTGACATAATCGCTTCCATATTAACATCTGTCTGCTCTATCAGAAGACTTATTGTATTTGTCACTTGAGCGCGGTATCCTGCAACACTGTCTGAATCTACAGCTGCTTTCTCAAAATCATTTTTTGAAACATCTTCTAAAACCAAGTCAACAGCTGTTCGAAATAATGACATTTCTTCTTTTAAAGTGTTATATATCTGGCTTTCTTCTTTTGTCAACATTTGTGTTTCAAATTCTTGAAATAAAGATTCATTAATATTTCTTAAGTCCTGAATATCCGTTTTCGTTGATTCTAACTTAGTAGAATCTCCGGATTCTACTAAATTTATTACATCAATTCGAATTAAGAGCATATTACTTTTTACTGTTTCTAGATTCACCAATGTTGATTCACTTTTACTATACACCATCTCTGTTGCACGATTAAACTTTTCCATATAGTTTAACCCCAACAAACCTACTACAACGGTAATCATGGAAATAAATACAATGCAAGAAATTAATTTGACCGATATTTTAATATTTTTGTACCAATTCATAGTCTTACTCTCCTTTAATGGAATTGTTCTTCTTAGTTGCTATGGTAAATACTTTTTATGAATTTGAAATAAATCATATCATCAAATTAATATATTTTCAACTGATTCCTTTCATTCTGAGATAATAATTTTAATAAGTTACAGAATTAATCGTATTTACATCAGAAAATTCATCCACTATTTATTTTTATACTCTGCACGTTTTTAACTTTGCATTATTATTTATATGCAAGGTAATACTATCATTGAAATGAGTAATAAATTTATAGATTTTTGAAAGGAGGTTCTTAACATGTCCAGTTACACTGGTGTAGTGAAATGGTTTGATAATGAAAGAGGCTATGGCTTTATTTCAGCCCAGGATGGTCAGGATGTTTTCGTACATCATTCACAAGTAAAAGAAAATACGCATAATAAAGATTTACATGAGGGTGAATCTGTCAATTTTGACATCCGGCAAGAGGACAAAGGCCTATGTGCTTTTAATGTCCATAAAATATAAATCATATTCTAAAGGAGTGGCTTATGAACAAAATTCACTATAATATATCAGGTATCCAAAATTCTGAGATTAAAACCCAGCTTAAAAATGCATTATCTAAAATAGATGGAATTTCAATGGTCAATATTGATGCTGGAAGAGGTTCGATTGAAGTAGGCTACAATCAGTCAACAGATGAAAATACCATTAAATCATGTATCGAAAATGTTGGTTGTAAAATAGAGAGCCTGTAAATAAAAATTCGTAAATTCATGTATAAAACATGTGTAATCTACACATAATATAATTGTAAAACCAATATGAATGCAGGAGGAAACCACGGTGATAAATCATAGTAACCAAATCATTCAATCCACAGAGGCTAACGAAGACATTGTTGTTGGAGATGAGCCGATTGGCACGTAAGGCTTATAAGACTTAACTGTTTTATCGTCTTATAAGCCGTAAGGTTTTATACTAAATAAGGATTTACTTACTTGACATTTTATTATGTTCATTTAAGTAAATCCTTTCTAAATTAAATCTAATAGGCTTATTAGTCCTTCTCACATTGATGTTTCAGCTCCTCGATTTAATTCTTTATTCCATTTCTTTAATAGAGAATAGCAACTTATAAAATTAATAATCATTACTTATTGATTTTTATAAATTTCTTCTTACCAATTTTAATAACGTCCTCATTTATCAAAACTCTATTTAATTCATCTTCTTCGATTTTCTCACCGTTGATTTGAATTCCCCCTTGTTTTATAAGACGAATAAATTCGCTTTTACTCTTCACATAGTCCATTTCAATTAATTTTGATATAATATCCCTAAGTATATCCTTCTCATCTTCCAGAAGTAGTATTGGTATATCATGGGGAATTGCCTTTTTACTAAATGCCATCTCATAGTAAGAAATAGCTTTTTGCAATTCGTCCTCGGTATGGTAAAGTGATGTGATAACTTTTGCTAATCTAAACTTGATATCCCTTGGATTTGTTCCATTAGAAAGTTCCTCTTGAACCTTATCAATTTCATTAGGATGCTCATCTGTTGCTAATTCAAAATATTTCATTATTAAATTATCAGGTACTTCCATTACTTTTTTAAACATAATTTCTGCTGGCTCACTAATCCCAATATAATTCCCTAAACTTTTACTCATTTTTTCAACACCATCAATGCCTTCCAGGATTGGCATAAATAACGCAATTTGTTGTTCTACCCCCATTGCTTTTTGAAGTGTACGTCCCATTAAAATATTAAATGTTTGATCGGTACCGCCTAATTCAATATCGGCTTTCACTTCTACTGAATCATACGCTTGCATTAGCGGATATAAAAACTCATGTAAGCCAATTGGAACACTATTTTTATAACGATTTTTAAAATCCTCTCTTTCAAGCATTCTTGCTACAGTCGATGTTGCAGCAAGCTTAATGATATCTTCAAATGTTAATTTTGCAAGCCAGTCACTGTTAAATCTTACTATTGTTTTTTCCTTATCTAATATTTTAAATATTTGTTCACAGTATGTGTGTGCATTCTCTTTTACCTTCTCATCTGTTAACGCTATTCTCCCCTTTGACTTTCCTGTAGGGTCTCCTATTTTCCCTGTAAAGTCGCCAATAATAATAACGGCTTGATGCCCAAGTTCTTGCATCTGTCTGATTTTCCTTAACACAACAGCATGGCCCAGATGAATATCTGGTGCTGAAGGATCAAGTCCTAGCTTAATGGTCAATGGTTCTTTCTTGTCATAGGATTTCTTTAGTTTTACTAATAACTCTTCTTGATTCACACATTGATGAACCCCCTTACAAATTATTTTTATTTGTTCTTTTGGTGTTAACATAGTTCCATCTCTCCTTGAAATATTATTATTTATATTTGCAATTTCTATAAGAAACCTTGAAAATAAAGAGCTTAGTTCTATCTAATAACTAAAAAAACTCCCGTCCTAATGTTTTCAAAAGGACGAGAGCTACTCTCGTGTTACCACCTTAAGTTTATAGACAATTCACACTGTCTACCTCATCGAGTACGGCCTTAGCGATACTCTTGCACTTGATTACGGTGTGCTCTCCGTCGTAGCCTACTTCTTCAATCGGTTCGGTACGCAGCTCCAAGATGTATTCACATTTTCTATCCATGAGCCTCTCATCAACCGGCATCTTTCTGTTTGGATTCGAAAATGCTACTCTTTCTTTTCATAGCCTTTTCTTATACTCCGAATTATATCATAATTCTTAGTAGTGCAAATATTTAATTAAAAAGATGTTATCATGTTTTTATATTATCGTCAAGGCAAATTAAATCTTTTGAAACCCATGTTAATTCCTTTCCTTACTTGATTCTTTATCCCATAACTCTTTAAACTCATGATTTCCTATATTATATACATATTTCATTCTCCTAAATAGCTGGTTAAATTTAAAGTTGTAAGCTACTATCCATTTTCAAAGGTAAAACAACACAGATTCTAATTGTGTTTATACTGCTTACTATATTAATAATCCCAATAAGCTAATGTTCTCTTAATTATGTTGATTAAATCTGAATTCCGATAGGTTGCTTCTTGATTTGATGAAAGTAGTTGCAAAGGATTAACTAAATCTCTAAATAGTGATAACTCAACCCAATTTTCTGGAAGTTTCCCAATTGCAAATGTATTATAGACTTTCTCAAAAAGTCTATAATGAGTGTCTTTAAAAAATGAGCGGTATCTAAAAAATTGGCCTATATCTGCCAAAGAATGTCCCATACATGCAGCTTCCCAATCAACAAAAAATACTTGTTTGTTTTCGTCAACAAGCATATTTGCAGGTCTAAAATCACAATGGATAAAAGATTGGTATTTATCTATTTCTGTGATTAGTTCTTGTTTATCTAACACCAATCGCTGAATCCTTTCACATAATTCAGTATCTAATTGGGTTCTTACAATTGGATTTTCTAGAAAATATTGATACCACATTTTAAAAGGTGGTAGATCAAATTCTGACAAACTTTTAGTTTTTTCTTTCGCAGTATTATGAATGATAGCAGCAGCTCTAGCAACTTGTTCCAATAAAGCGCGGTCACATTGATTGTATTCAATAATATGCTTTTGCATTGAAACACCGCTAATATACTGATATATAAAAATCTCCACTCCATTCCTCGTGATGTAATACAACAGCCTGGGTACATTAATCTTATCCTGTACTAATTCATACGCAAGCATTTCGTTATTAATGCCACTAATATTAGCTAGCCTTAATAAATATTTTCCTTTATTAGTATTAACAACAAAGTTGCTATTTCGACATCCTAATGGTATCGTACTAAAGCCTATAATTGATATTTCCTTATCGTATTCCGCAAATATATTTTTTAATTCCTCTAGTTTTACATCTATAACTGGTATTGATCGTTCCCATTCTAAATCTAACACATTATTAACTCCCGTCTACATAATATTAAATAGCTCTTATTCACATCACGCTTTACAATTTTTCCATCTGGTGCATTATTCCAAGTGGTCAAACCCCTGTGTTCCTTTGTTGCATCTACTCTATTTACAATCACCTCTGCTGCTGTATGTCCATGAATCGCAAAGTGGAGTTTATTTTGTACAATAGTAAAAATTTCACTGATCGTGTTGAATTACCCTTAAATCCAACAGAAATAAATCTGTTTTCGCACAAAAGTGCTTATAGTTCTATTATATCAAAACGATTTGAAACTACAACAAAATTTTACATTGGCTTACTTTATGATTTTTGTTCTCGTAAAGTAAAACTCCCAAACCAGACATTCGGAAGCCATGTCTTTGACAGAAAAAGTGAATACCCACTTTGATGTACAAGAGTTGGTAAAGGCTATTAACCTAATCTAATCCCACAATACAAATTTCATATCATATGGAACTTGAAATAAGGAGTGCAAAATGAACAATATGATTATTCCTGAACCTTTTCCAGAATTTGTGGTTTGAACTCCAACAAATTCACATCAAAAAAAGGATGTTCTCAACACCCAAAGGCTTTGAAAACATCCAATATTTTGGTTAGTTGTGTATTAGATACCGTATCCAATCCACGCCTTTTCACGACATTCCAGAATTTCAAGAAGCCAGTAAATATGCGGTTTTGAACGATTCCAAATACAGCACAGTCTATCTCTTTGTCAACCGTTCTAAGCTCAGAAATGCCCGGAAATGCAAGGTTTTTAGCATTCAATGTTGCACATACGTTTCGCACCCACGACATTTTACTACGTCACAGGACGTTTCATGCTTAATATAGTATTTACTATAATACTTTTTCTAAATCACGTCTATTATATAAAAATCTACGTACTTCCATTATTGCAATATTACTATCACTTTCATCAGTAATCACCACATAAAATACAATAAAATTCTTTACATATATCCGATAATAAGGATGTTTACGTTCTTTCATAGATTGAAATTTTTCAAAAGATTCTGGAGCATTTAACCTTTCTTTAATTTCCATTTCAGTTAAATTAAGTAATTCTTCTGCTGCCTGTTCATTCTTTAGCTTCAACATAATATAATTAACTGCTTTCAACAAGTCATCATAAAATAAAGGAAGATAACTAAGCCTGTATTGCTTTTGAACCATGCAATACCTCCCTTATTCCTCCAAAAACCTCATCATTTGAATATCTAATACTGGACTCATCCGCAAATCTATCCGCTTCGTCCAACTTTAATTCAATTTCATCCGTAAGCTCTGAATATTTTTCTAAGCTCATAACAACCATCGTTCCGTATCCATTTTTAGTCAAATATACTGGTTCACCTTTATTCACTTCTTTCTCTATCTCAGTAAATTTATTTCTTAAATCAGAAATCGGTCTAATTTGTATCATAAGATTCGCCTCCTTGATTTGTTATATGCTACAGTTACTTTTTATTATCATTATTTTATCATTATTATGCCATTTGTTCAAGAAATTTATTTATTACTATATAAAAAACCTCCAAAGACACAATGTCTTGAGAGGTTCTTAGTTGTTTTAATATATCCTGCGTTGCTGAAATAATTATCTCTTTGATAGGTGTATGCGAACTGTAGAACCGCATAAATGCTGGATTCTTTTAGTCTAGTGTTAGTTACGTGCTTGTTACCCATAGCAACATTTTGCTATCTTACGCCTTCATTAGAAGTTCAAAATATATCAGTATATTACTTATCACCATAATGATATCTACAAGCCAATATATAAATATTTTCCTGGTCAATTTTATAAATCAGCCTATCTTTATCATTAATTCTTCTACTCCAAAAGCCAGCCAGATTTCCACTTAATGCTTCGGGCTTCCCAACTCCTTCATTTCCATTTCTAGCGATATCTTCATTTAATTGATTTATTTTTCTTAATGTTTTTTTATCTTCCGTCTGCCAATAAATATAATCATCCCATCCATTTTTCGTAAATACTTTATTCATCAGCTTCTGCCTCAGGAAGAGCATGTACAGATACCATTCCATTTTCTAACTGAGCCTTTGATTCCATCAACCAATCATAATTACTACTATTTCCCATTACATATATATTTTCCATCATATTGTTATAGGACTCTTCTGATATCATAACAACATTTTTATTGTCCTTCCTTGTAATTATCATTGTCTCATAGTCATCGGTAATTTTATCCATATATGTCTTCATATTTTCTCTTAACGTTGTATAGTTAACAGCTAACATAAAAGCACCTCCTTACGTACACTTTTCTGTACACTAATTATAACGTACAATAAGTCGTACGTCAATAATAGTATATGCTAAATAATAGAGTAGAGAAATAATTGCTAAGAATTATTTCCCTCTCATTGAACCGTACGTACGGGTCTCGTATACGGCTCTACAACTTATATTCCAACATTTCTTAGATAATATTTTAAAGGATTGAGCAAACCAGCTCCGTCCTTTATTTTTGTTTCAAGCAGTGTAGGACTTAAAATGTAGTTTACTACATCCATACTACATCTTTTGTACCAACCTAATCTTGAATTAGCAACTTTGAAGATACTTTCGTTATTAAATCCATTCTTATGTTTTCTATTTAGATAAGCTAAATTTCTGAAAATGGTTTTAGGCTTTTTCCATTGTTTTATAACAATTACTCTTATTTTATGTCTTAGCCATTGTCCAAACTCATCTATAAATTGTTTCATCATTCCAATTCGAAAATAATTAATCCAACCCATAACGATTTGATTTACTCTTTTAATCGTAACTGCTAAGGGTCTTGAAATTGCTTTTCCTCTTTTAAGATACTCACGTAATACCTGATATAACTTCACTTTCTTCTCATTTGTAGGCTTTACTTTCCATTCTCCACCATTCTTTAAGAACGTGAATCCTAGATACTTACTTCTCGTCGGTCTGACTACTTTGGATTTTGTTGCATTTACTTTCAAAAATAGTTTTCTCTCTATCCAACTTGATATGGAAGCCATAACTCGATTGGCTGCAACTTCACTTTTCGTGAATATCAGCACATCATCTGCGTATCTTACGAAACGCAGACATCGTTGCTCCAGTTCCTTATCTAGCTTGTCAAGATACACATTTGAAAGTATAACTGAAATAGGTCCACCTTGAGGTACGCCGGTTTTGGTGGCTTTGATTATTCCTTTTTCCATTACTCCTGCTCGTAAGTATTTACGAATGAGATTTAGGACACTGCTATCATTTACTTGCTCTCTAAGAATTTGAATTAATTTATCGTGATTTACTTTATCAAAGAACTGTTCAATATCTATATCTATTACCCATTCATATCCACTGTTCAAGTATTCCAGTGCTTGTTTGATTGCATCGTGACAACTTCTGTTTGGTCGAAAACCGTAGCTGAACTCACTGAATATCTTCTCATAAATATCCGATATTGGCTGTGCTACTGCTTGCTGAATTGTTCTATCTAATGCAGTTGGTATTCCTAACGGTCTCTTTTTACCATTACTTTTGGGTATATACACTCTGCGTACTGGTTTTGGAAAATAAGTCCTGTTTCTAAGCGAACTTATAATTATTTCTTGATTTTCTCTGATATAGTTTCCCAATTCCTTTACTGTAACTTCATCTATCCCGCTTGCACCTTTATTAGCAACTACCTTTTTATACGCTCGGTTTAGATTTTCCTTTGTTACTATCACTTCCATTAATTCCATTGTTGTTACTCCTCTTTCTACTATAAGATTCCTACACATCGCCCCTCCCAATATAAATAATATCCCTCGGTTACGTTCCTACTCTTCTTATTCATCTGATTTCTGGCTAATGTATTATTTTATAAGTAGCGATTTGTACTATAAATCGCTTCAGTCCTTCAGCTGTTATGCCTACTATAACTTCATCTGACTCCCTCCCCAAACCTTTTTCGCCCATATCTGAAAGGAGATTTATCTCCATGATATGTGGGTAGGGTCTCCCAGGGTAAGACACTAATCTTTCATTCCACAACCTCTTGATTTACAACTTCGGTTTACGTTTACCTTTTGGGCTTAGATTTGCTATGCAACCTCACCCACCTAATCGCCTTATCAAGTTTCTGTTCGTAGGCTCAAGAACTTCGTTACACCACTTCCTTCATCTATACCATTACTGGCACCAACTTGTGGTTCACTACACTTGGCGGTAAATACCCGTGGCTAGACTTTCACTAGCTAGATTAGTGCCATGCCTGGCACACATAAAAAAAATCCCCAAAACATTTCTGTCTTGAGGATTTGAATTTTGTAATTGAAATCTCGTAAAAGACGACTATCTCTTTGATAACCTAGAACCCTTTATAATTAGCATTTTATATGGTGGTTGTTCGCTTCTTGTTCTCTACTGAGGTGTTGTGACATGTTTACAAACTGATTTTTTAAAACACTATACATCCTGAATTTTTGAGGGCATTTATACTTTAGGCAGCCGTATGATAATTCATAATAAATACCTTACTTGAAACCTTTTCAATGCGCTCTAGAATTTCATCTATTTTTTCCATGACCGATACCGTAATAAATTCTTCCCCACATTGATCACACTTCTTGCAAGGGACATGTTCGATAATAACATAACAATTATTCAACTGGGCAAAATATGTTGTACTTGCATCAATCATTCCTTCTGTTTTACAACTCATACACCTCATAATTGTCACTCCTTCTTGTTTTATAATCATCTTTCCATTTTTCTATTGATGGATTATATGCTGTGATGATTCTAGATGCGGTTTCTTCATCACTCAGTACAATGTGTATTGGTCTTTTATCTGATGTATACCCTAATATCAAACAGCTTGGAAAGGGAAACATATCAAAAAGTCTCATATCTTTTCGTTTATGCAGTTCTATCATCTATCGCTTGTAATGCATAAAGTGTTTCAGGATCAATATCAATACACTTGCTGACATCCCTATTACCTGCCAAATCCCATGCTAATGTATCGTTTATTATAGTATATGCATTTATGAAAAAATTCTTATCTTTTAATGGTTGAAACATCTCTTTCTCCAATAATTGAGAAATGTCATATAAAACAGCCTTTCCATCTTCAAAATAAATTGTAACTGTGTAATTTTCATTTGGAACCACTTGAACTATTTCTGGAAACATAGTTTTTCACCTCCGACTTATACCAGTGGACTTATTCTATTCAATGGTTTTCCATCTTTCGATAATTCCCAATTTTGCATTAATTCATCTTGATGAATTACACACCATGCTAAAATCAATTTAAGTTGTCTGGAAGGCAATGTGCCTTTAATTATTCTAGCATAACAATTATCAACAATGGCTTGAGAGGTTCTTAGTTGTTTTGATATATCCTGCGTTGCAGAAATAATTATCTCTTAGAAAAGAGAATGTGGGGCTGGAAGTGGCTTAGATACTTCTTTTTGGATCTACTCTTCTAAATATCTTTTTAATTCTTCAACCAATTTATAAACCATTGTTCCTGGATCATAATCTGATGGTTTATCATATTCTTCTCTAAAATCAGCCATTCTACGTTTAGCATTTTTAATAGCTGTATTTACTCCATCGTTTAAACTTAGCAACTGATATATATCCTCGTAATTTTTTTATACTTTCCATCTTTCAACTTATTTTGATCAAATATTTCATCCAACTTCTTATTCCATTCGTGTCGGTGCAACGCAGCATCACTATAATTGAAATGTAAATAAATCCAGTATTCAAAAGATTGATTACTCCATGCAACCTTATACCCTTTTTCCATTCCAGATTTTATGGCTTGGTTAAAATCCTCAAAATCGTCTTTATCAAAAACGACCCAGACATTTTGATACATAATATTTGCCTTTTTAACTATTTCGTCCGTTCTTTCTATTAATGTTCCTGTAGAACATCCTTCTCCATGTATGTCAATAGTCGGAAGTTCAATAACTTCAACCGCTCCTCCAATTTTTAATTGAATTATTTCCTTTATTCCTTTAAAATACAAAGGCTCTGTTCGTTCTCCTTCTGTAACAATAAGAAACGAATTTGCCTTGGGTGACTTGAATGCAAAATTTCTTTTCTTACGATCCTCTCTACGTTTTTTAAACAAATTATCGGTTCCCACTTATTCACCTTCCTTCATTTCAAATTCCTTAATAAGTGGAATACCTCCATAAACTCCCGCCAAATAATCTTTTTCAAATGAGGCATCTGGCCTTACTTTAAAGTCAGATAAAGCCAGTAATTCTGAATATCCAAATTCATCTTTCTGTACAAACCAAACTTGGTCTCTCCTGAAAAATCTTTTATCTAATAATGTAGTATCGTGAGTGGTGTATATCAGCTGAGCAGTTGAACCATTGTCATAAAATAAATCCACAATAAATTTTAGCAATAGTGGATGTAGTTTTATATTTAACTCATCTATAAAAAGAGAACGATTATTCTTTATTGCTATTTGAGCATATATAAAAATCATTATACTTTTTATCGTACCTTCTGATTCATCATATAAAGTTAATGTGTAATCATTTCCATCCTTTCCCAAATGTGTTGTATAAAACTCAATTTCTTTTTCGCTAGATTTATATGAAATATCTTTTATCCCCGTATCAATTGCCATTAAAAATTTCACTAATTTTTCTTTTTCTTGTTCAATTACGTTTGGCAAAATACGTTCTAAAATTTCTGTATCTTCACAAAAATTAGTTGGTACTGCTAACGTATCCAAAATTGCAGAGTATACAATTTTATATATATCAGATTTCAATTTTAGTTTATTAAAAAAAGATAGAACCAATGTTTCTGGTGGAATTTGATCTTTATATACATCACAGTATTTTTTTACCGAAGCGCCAAATTCTACAAAATCCTTTGACCTTTCAAAAATAATAGAAGTTCTATTTGTTTTAGTATTCTTTCTATATAGCCATTCGTTTTCAATATATTCATTATTATACTCAAAACCATACCTATATTCATATTCATCTATAATCTCGACAATTTGAAATTCTGAATTCTCTGTGTTGTTTTCTAAAGAAAATGGGCAATAATATTTTTTAATTGCCGTTACATTACCATTATCAACATTATTAAGTGATTCAACAATAATTCTCTGCAAATACTTCATTGCTAAATATAAATTAGATTTTCCACTTGCATTTGCACCATATATTGCTGCTACTCGAAGAAACCTTTCCTTTGTTCCTATATCAATTAAATTCATTTCATGTTCCTTATACGCATTAATTGACGTCAAATCTAATATTGTTTCATTCCTAAAAGATAAAACATTTTTCAGTAAAAACTGCACTAACATATTTTAGCACCTCCTTTTTATATTATATCCGCTTTTCTTATTCTATGTCAAAGTATTTTCGATTTTTTCTCAATTTTATTAATATAGAATTACTTTTTAATTATGGTTACATTTTTTACACCCATTGATTTCAGAATAAGTACAGCCAGAAATGAATTTTGGCTAAAGAAAGTGTAGCCACATGAAATATATGAGGGGTTTTAGGGCATTTTATCCCCTGAAAAGTTGCAATAATACCTCGACGTCGCTATCGCGTGTCTTGCAGTACACTAGACTCAACTTTTTGTAGCAATTCTATGATCCACATAAGAAGAATTTGCTTTCAAAACAGGAATTGGACTTTCTAGTCTAAAAAAGTACATTCTGGTAAAGTTTTTTATTCCATTGATACATTGAAATTAATAGAAGAAGCTCTAGATTGCTCTTATGATTTTCTTCTTGGTAAAAGTAAAACTCCGAAACTAGAATTACATGAAGCAAAGGAATTAACCAGACTACATGACAAGGTCAAAAATTTCTTCATAATATAATCGTTTGTTAGCCATTTGGCATCCTCCTCAATGTTGTAGTAAACGTCTCCAGCATTGAATGAGAAACTTCAGGATAGTTGGAGTGATTATCTCTAATTATGGCATGAATTTTTGAGGAATGCTATCCGGGGGCAGATTAGGCGCTTACTAAAATTATGTTTTGTTCCTTGCTTGTTCTCTAACTGTTCTCTCCTGTATTAGTTTTGATTGTTTCATCTTACTTTTTCACTTTATTATATGTAAAAAAACCTTGCAAACATTTTGTCTGCAAGGTTTTGAATAGCTTTGTATGATTTTTTCTTATCTCTTTGAGAACTGTGGTGCACGACGAGCTGCTTTTAAGCCGTATTTCTTTCTTTCTTTCATTCTTGGATCTCTTGTTAAGAAACCAGCTTTCTTTAAAGCAGGACGGTAATCAGCATCAGCTTGTAATAACGCTCTTGAAATACCATGACGAATTGCACCAGCCTGTCCAGTGAATCCTCCACCATGAACGTTTACTAATACATCAAACTTATCTGAAGTTTCTGTCAGCTCTAAAGGCTGGCATACTACTAATTTTAATGTTTCAAGACCAAAATACTCATCCATATCTCTTTTATTAATAGTAATCTTACCTGTACCAGGTACTAAATATACTCTTGCAATACTGCTTTTTCTTCTTCCTGTTCCATAATACTTTGCTTTAGCCAATGTTATTTCCTCCTTTCACGCTCTCATTAATATCTTTTCTTAATTTCATAAACTTCTGGTTTCTGAGCTGCATTGTCATGCTCTGGACCTGCATATACATGTAATTTAGTAATCATGGATCTGCCTAAAGGTCCTTTTGGAAGCATACCCTTAACTGCAAGGTAAATAACATCCGTTGGCTTCTTTGCCATTTTCTCTCTTAATGTAGTTTCTCTCATACCACCTACATAATCAGAGTGATTATAATAGATCTTCTGATCCATTTTCTTACCTGTCACTTTAATTTTATCTGCGTTAACAACAATTACATAATCACCAGTATCAACGTGTGGTGTAAATGTTGGTTTATTTTTTCCTCTTAATATACTAGCAATTTCAGAACTTAGACGTCCTAATGTTTGACCTGTTGCATCAACAACATACCATTTTCTATCCAATTTATCCGGATTAGCCATAAAACTCTTCATCGGTTTACCTCCTTGAAAATACTACCTTAATAAAAATATTTATATGTTAAAATACTATTACCGGGGCATGGATTTAGTATTTTCGCATCAATTATCGGAATGCATCCAAAATTTTTCAGATAGCATGCCACAGTTAAATATTATACGACAAACATAGGCTTGTGTCAATACCCTGTATTGCTTTTCCATGACATTTTTTATAAATTTATCGTCCTAATCTTACACTTCATATCTAATTTCGTTCAGCTGAAGTCCTTTTGCTGGTGCCGTTGGACCAGCTGCTTTCCGATCCTTCAGCTCCAAAATCTCTCTGACATGTTCTGGCTGATAAAAGCCCATACCTACTTGAACTAAGGTTCCTGTTATGATACGTACCATATTATATAAAAAACCATTTCCACAAATAATGATGTGGATTAAATCCTTGTCCTGCTTCCACTCAATACTATAAATTGTGCGGACTGTACTTTCCACTTGGGCGTGAATGGAACAAAAACTTTTAAAGTCATGCTCCCCTACTAAAAATGTTGCCGCTAGTTTCATTTTTTCTAAATCCAGCTTTTTATAAACAAAGTACGAATAAAGGCGGTGTGTTGGACTGGGAAAATCACTGTTTAAAATTTTGTATTCATAAGTTTTTACACAATTACAGCGTCTTGGATGAAACTCCAAAGAAGTCTCTTCCGATTTCTGAATCACAATATCCTCTGGAAGCCGCTGATTCAATGCATAACTAATTTTTTCAGCAGGAATAGGAGAACAGGTGTCAAATACAGCAACATTTCCTTTGGCATGCACACCTGAATCCGTCCGGCTGGCACCAATTACTCTTATTTCCTCTTTTAACAAGCTGGTTAATGCTTCGTTTAAAATACCTTCTACTGTTATGGCATTAGGCTGTTGCTGCCACCCACAATAATTTGTACCATCATAGGCTACAATTAATTTTACTCTTTTCATAAGCACCCTTCGTTACCATTGATTTATTTAAATAATATAATTCTCAATAACAAACACAATTCCCAGATAGGAGGCTACTAAAGAATATCCTACATAATCCAGTCTTTTATATTTTAAAGGCTTCATTTTTGTACGACCTTCCCCTCCACGATAGCATCTTGCCTCCATTGCCATGGCCAGATCATTTGCCCGGCGAAAAGCAGAAATAAATAGGGGGACTAGTAATGGAACTAGTCTTTTTGCTCTGGTCATAAGATTTCCTGTTTCAAAATCAGCTCCTCTTGCAGATTGTGCCTTCATTATCTTATCTGCTTCCTCTAATAGAATAGGAATAAATCGTAAGGCAATTGACATCATCATGGCAATCTCATGAACTGGAATTTTTAGTCTATTCAACGGCGCCAGTGCCTTTTCTAATCCATCTGTAAGCTGATTTGGTGTAGTTGTAAATGTCATTAAGGAAGAACCTAATATCAGATAAACCAACCGTATTGCCATAAAGCATGCTAGTTCAATTCCCTCTACTGTAATACTAATCACTCCATACTTTACAAGCTGATGTTGGCCATGAGAAAAAAATACATTAAAAAATACTGCAAACATCATGACAAATACTACACTTTTTAATCCCTTTACAATGTAGGAAAAGGGAACGTGGGATGCTTTTATTGTCAGAAGAAGAATAAGTCCAGCCAATACATAGCCTGACAGACTTTCAAATATAAATAAAGAAATAATGTATAAAAAAGTTCCTGCTAGTTTAACTCTTGGATCTAAACTGTGTAGTACTGATTTGGCAGGATAATATTGACCAATTGTAATATCACGAATTATAATATCACCCCCTCTTTCCTTGCCCAAACCTTGATTGCCTCATAAGCTTCCTCTACCGTTACTGCATCCGTTTCAACCTGAAACCCGTTATCTTTTAACTGGTTCATCACATAAGTAACCTGAGGAGCAGCAAGTCCAATCTTTTCTAACTCCCTGTAATTCTTAAATACTTCCTTGGGTACTCCATCAAAAGCTATCTGACCATGATTCATCACAATAATTCGATTCACATATTCTGCAACATCCTCCATGCTATGAGACACAAGCAGTACTGTAATATGCCTTGTCTCATGCAGCCATCTTATTAATTCAAGAATCTCTTCCCTTCCCTTAGGGTCTAGCCCAGCTGTAGGTTCATCTAAAATTAAATAAGACGGCTCCATTGCCAGCACGCCAGCTATAGCGGCTCTTCTCCGCTGTCCACCTGAAAGTTCAAAAGGAGAGGCTTCAAATAAATCTTCTCCTATTCCAACTTGCATCAGTGCCATTTTTGCTCTTTTTTCGATTTCATCCTTTGCCAATCCCATATTAGCTGGCCCAAAGGAAACATCCCTTATAATAGAAGTTTCAAATAACTGATGCTCTGGGTATTGAAAAACTAGTCCCACCTGCCCTCTCAGCTGACGCATATCAAACTTCTTATCATATATACTTTTATCATTATAATAGATATGACCATCCGTTGCTTTAATTAATCCATTTAACAACTGGGTCAGTGTTGATTTTCCTGATCCTGTATGCCCAATAATTCCAATAAATTCGCCACTTTCAATTGTAATATTTAAATCCTTTACGGCATGCTTTTCATAAGCCGTTCCAGAAGAATATACATAATTTACATGTTCTAGACGTATTGACATTTTTTCACCATCCTATTTTCTATTAACACATTGGGATGTCTTTTTCCATTTTATAAGTTCCTCTATTAGCTCATCCACAGAGAGAATTGCTTTATTATTTATTAAAAGTCCGCCCTTTTCCAACCTATAAGCCAGTTCTGTAACCTGTGGAACGCTTAACCGTAGTTCCTGAAGCTT
Organism: Anaeromicropila populeti; assembly: GCF_900112775.1. Taxonomy (GTDB): domain Bacteria; phylum Bacillota; class Clostridia; order Lachnospirales; family Lachnospiraceae; genus Anaeromicropila_A; species Anaeromicropila_A populeti. The sequence goes on along the minus strand of NZ_FOYZ01000002.1, from coordinate 256,342 downwards.
TTCCACCTGCTGAAAAATTTGTCCTGGTGTACCTTCCATTACTACTTTACCTTTATCCATTATAATAACCGAATCCGCATGAATTACTTCTTCCATATAGTGAGTTATTAAGATAATTGTTATTTTTTCTTTCCTATTCAAATCTAATAATGCTTGCAATACTTCCTTTCTTCCATTCGGATCTAACATGGCTGTTGGCTCATCCAAAACAATGCAAGATGGCTTCATAGCCAGAATCCCAGCTATAGCAATTCGCTGCTTTTGACCACCTGAGAGCCTATTAGGTGAATGATAACGATATTCTGTCATTCCAACGGCCTTTAGACTTTCGTCTACCCGCTTCCAAATTTCTTCTGTAGGTATTCCCAAATTTTCTGGTCCAAATCCCACATCTTCCTCTACCACATTAGCAATAATCTGATTATCTGGATTTTGAAATACCATTCCTGCTGTCTGTCTGATATCCCAGATAAGGCTTTCATCCTTTGTATCCTTTCCATCAATCCATATGGTTCCCTCTGTAGGTACTAAAATAGCATTTAATTGCTTTGCAAGTGTAGATTTTCCAGAACCATTATGCCCCAAAATAGCAACAAAATCGCCTTTTTTTACGGTTATATTTACATCATCGACCGCTCTCTTAACTGCTTCAATCGACCCGTCTTCCCTCTTTCGAATATATTCATATACTAATTCCTTTGTTTTTACAATATCCATCTTGGTCAACCTATCCTTTTCTTAAATAGGAATCTTTCTTAAACCTTTGCATGCAGAATGCAAATTATGCTGACATACTAAAATAGACAGGTAAGATATTCCTCACCTGTCCATTATAAATGTTTTATTATACTAATTCAATAAGAACTTCCATTGCTGCATCGCCCTTACGTGGTCCAATTTTAACAATTCTAGTATAACCACCATTACGGCTTGTATATTTTGGAGCAATTTCATCAAACAATTTCTGTGTCATATCCACTTTCTTTGTGTTCTTCTTTCTTCCAGCGTTATCCTGTGGAACTTCAGTAACAGCATAAAGTGTTTTTAACATTTGTCTTCTAGCGTGTAAGCGGGATGGCATATCCTTTTTAATTTCTTTTTCAACTTCATCATATACAGTTACTTTCTTTCCATCAACTGTATCTTTCACTCTTTTGCCATCTTTATCCTTACGAGGTACCTTTGTCATAACTGTAACAGTCTCAAAATTATCTTTTTCCTTTACAGCTAACGCAATCATACTCTCAGCTATTCTACGAATTTCTTTCGCCTTTGCTTCTGTAGTAACAATTTTTCCATTATAAAGCAAATTTGTTACTTGATTTCTAAGCAAAGCTTTTCTTTGGCTTGATGTTCTACCAAGTTTTCTATAGCCTGCCATTTGAGTGCCTCCTTCTATTTATTATTCGTCACCTAAGTTTAATTGTAAACCTAATTCTTTCAATTTTGCTAAAACTTCTTCTAATGACTTTCTTCCGAGATTTCTAACTTTCATCATGTCTTCCGCAGTTCTATTCGTTAATTCCTCAACCGTATTAATACCTGCTCTTTTCAGGCAGTTATAAGAACGTACAGAAAGTTCTAACTCATCAATGTTCATTTCAAGTACTTTTTCTTTTTCATTGTCTTCCTTTTCAACCATAATTTCAGCTGTTCTTGCATTCTCTGACAGGTCAATAAAGGAATTCAAGTGTTCACTGAGCACTTTAGCAGCTAAACTAACTGCTTCATCTGGCTCAAGTGTACCATTTGTAAACACGTCTAAAGTAAGCTTATCATAGTCTGTAATTTGTCCTACACGAGTATTTTCCACAGTAAGGTTTACACGTTCAACTGGAGTATATATTGAATCAACTGGTATTACACCGATTGGTAGGTCAGGGTTTTTATTCTTGTCTGCACTGATGTAACCCCTTCCCTTTGTAATTGTTAATTCCATATATAACTTGCTATCCACTCCGCTTATTGTAGCTATTACCAAATCTGGATTCAGTATTTCAATATCTGGATCAACTTGAATATCACCAGCAGTTACAACACCGTCCCCTTCAAACTCTATATATGCGGTTTTAGGTTCGTTTGTTTCACTAGTATTTTTGATTGCCAAGCTTTTAATGTTCATAATAATTTCAGTAATATCTTCTTTAACACCAGGGATTGCACTGAACTCATGAACAACTCCATCAATCTTTACTTGACTGACTGCTGCACCAGGCAAGGATGAAAGCATAATTCTTCGTAAAGAATTACCCAAAGTTGTACCATAACCTCTTTCAAGAGGTTCTACTACAAAACGTCCGTATTTTTTATCTTCAGAAATCTCTGCAATCTCAATTTTGGGTTTTTCAAAATCAAACACGAATGGACCCTCCTTTTGGGTTTATATGCTGTTAAAATCACGTTGTTACACAGATTACTTACTATATAACTCGACGATAAGCATTTCATTTACAGGAACATCAATTTGTTCTCTTGTAGGAATTTCCTTTACAGTACCAGATAAATTTGCATGATCAGCATCTAACCATGCTGGTACTACTTTGCTGTCTGTCATTTCAAGGATATCTTTATATCTTTGAGCTGATTTGTGCTTTTCTTTTATCTCAATAACATCTCCAACTTTTACTGTGTAAGATGGAATGTTAACTTGTTTACCATTTACTAATACATGCTTATGATCTACAATTTGTCTTGCTTCTCTTCTAGTTCTTGCATAACCTAATCTGTACATTACGTTATCTAATCTTAACTCAAGAAGAATCATTAAGTTTTCACCAGTTGTACCAAATTTCATTTTCTGAGCTCTTGCAAAGTTATTTCTAAAAGGTTTCTCTAATACTCCATAAATAAATTTTGCCTTTTGTTTTTCTTTTAACTGAAGACCATACTCACTTTGTTTTTTTCCTGTTCTGGCATTTCTGTTGGATTTCTTTGAAATTCCCATAAAAACTGGGTCAAGACCAAGAGATCTACATCTTTTAAGAACTGGACTTCTATCAATTGCCATCGAATTTACCTCCTAATTTATATTCACAATATCGAACTGCGCAGCGACTTCGATGTTACGCTGCCGTCAGACTTCCTTGATTTTTATATCTGTACAAATCATATTGCTTTACAATAAATTCGTATCTATTCTTGCTACACCAGTATTATACACGTCTGCGCTTTGGTGGTCTACAGCCATTGTGAGGAACTGGAGTTACGTCGCGGATGCTTGTAACCTCAATACCACATGCCTGAAGTGCACGGATAGCTGCTTCTCTTCCTGAACCTGGTCCTTTTACCATAACCTCAACGGATTTTAAACCGTGTGGAATTGCTGCCTTTGCTGCTGTTTCAGCTGCCATCTGAGCTGCGTATGGGGTAGACTTTCTAGAACCTCTGAAACCTAATCCACCTGCACTTGCCCAAGATAAAGCATTACCTTCTGAATCTGTCAGCGTAACGATTGTATTATTAAAAGATGACTGAATATGTGCTTGTCCGCGATCGACGTTTTTCTTAACACGTTTTTTAGTCACTTTTTTTGCTACTTTTTTAGCCATTGACAAACCCTCCTATTGGATTTTATTTATTTTATTTGTCTGAATTTTTCATCATTTAAACTTCATCAATTGCACAGTAATACACTGCGCATTATTTCACTAACTAAGAATTATTTCTTCTTATTAGCAACAGTACGCTTAGGACCTTTTCTGGTTCTTGCATTTGTCTTTGTTTTCTGACCACGAACAGGAAGTCCTTTTCTATGACGGATTCCTCTATAGCATCCGATTTCCTGAAGTCTCTTAATATTAAGCGCAATTTCTCTTCTTAAATCACCTTCAACAGTATAAGAAGCATCAATTACGTCACGAATTTTCGCAACTTCCTCGTCAGTCAAATCCTTCACACGAGTGTCAGGACTAACGTTTGCTTCTGCTAATATACGGTTGGAACTCACTCTACCGATACCATATACATACGTAAGACCGATTTCTACACGTTTTTCTCTTGGTAAATCTACACCATTAATACGAGCCATGTACGTTAACCTCCATTAATAATTAAGTTGTTTTGATTGATTATAAATGTAATGACAACATATCCGAGCGTGCCATTACATCAGCCGCTTTAAACCATGAAAGAATATCGCATTTTCCTGCGTATTCCTCTAAAATCTTTTCATGACGGTGAAAATATTTTAGTCAGCTAATCAGGCTGTTCACAGTATCACATCCGAGTATTCTGATGGAATACTCTTCGTATGCAAATCATACGTGCCCTAAGGCATTGTAACACAAAAAGCAAGACTATCTATATATTGAATGTATCTACGAATCATCCAATCATAAACAATGATTTGTCTTAGCCTTGTCTTTGTTTGTGTCTAGGATTTTCGCAGATTACTCTAACGCTTCCTTTTCTTTTAATGATTTTGCATTTTTCACAAATTGGTTTTACAGATGACCTTACTTTCATCGTAATTCTCTCCTTTCGCAAAAGTCCACTTGCTATTTTAGCATAACGTAAAAATAAATGCAAGAAGAAATTTACATCCTAGCAATTTTTTTCTCTACTTATTTATCTCTCCAAATAATTCTGCCTTTTGTTAAATCATATGGAGATAATTCTAATGTAACTTTATCTCCTGGCAGGATACGAATAAAGTTCATTCTTAACTTTCCACTAATATGAGCTAATACTCTGTGACCATTTTCAAGTTCTACCTGAAACATTGCATTTGGTAACTTTTCAATTACAGTTCCCTCGATTTCAACAACATCAGATTTTGACATCTCTTAACTACCTCCTAAAACATACATACTATTTCATTCACAACCAGCATCAAACTTCTTAATCAGCTTGCGCACATATGAATCATTAAGCTCCTCATTCTGCTTCCCATTTATATTTTCATCTACATAATTTGTAATCTGTATGTGCTGCACTTTTTTCTTTTTGGGCTTACTCAGAGTTTTTTGCTTACCATTAACTAAATAAACATATTCATTTACTACTTCAATTATTACAAATAATTCATTTTTGTCATGTCCAGCTTTTGACCGTACAAGCATGCCTCTCTTTAAGTCTGCCATCCTATTACCTCGTTATAGATAAAATTTCTGGTTCACCATGAGTAATCAGAATTGTATTTTCATAATGAGCGGATAACGAACTGTCCTTTGTAACAACTGTCCAGTCGTCCTCTAGCCACCAGACATCGTATTCGCCAGCATTAACCATCGGCTCAATTGCTAGTGTCATACCTGCCTGAAGCTTCATTCCACGTCCCTTTGGCTTAAAATTTGGTATTTGTGGCTCTTCATGAAGATTTGTTCCAATTCCATGCCCTACCAGATCTCTTACCACGGAACATCCATTTGCTTCTACATAATCCTGAATTGCTTTTGAGATATCATGTAAATGATTCCCTTCTTTGGCATATTTAATACCTTGAAAAAAGCTTTCTTTTGTAACATCCATTAAATGCTTTGCTTCTTGGCTGATTTCACCTACACCATGCGTTCTTGCTGCATCTGAATGATACCCTTTGTAAATAACACCTGCATCCAGACTTACGATGTCCCCTTCCTGAATAATTCTATCAGCAACAGGAATGCCATGTACCACTTCATCGTTCACTGACACACAAATTGATGCTGGATATCCATTATAATTAAGGAAAGAAGGTATACAGTCATAACTGCGAATAATTTCTTCGCCCTTCTTGTCAATATCTAATGTAGAAATACCAGGTCTTAAAAATTTTTCCAACTCATCATGCACAATAGCCAGAATTTTCCCAGCCTCTCTCATCAGTTCTATTTCTTTTTCAGTTTTAATTGTCACTGACATACTTTACTCACCTAAAACCTTTACAATTGCTTCAAACACTTCTGACATATCCTTGGTTCCATCTACTTCTACTAAAATACCTTTTACTGTATAATAGTCAATAAGTGGCTGTGTCTGTTCATGGTATACTGTAAGACGCTTCTGAACTGTTTCTGGTTTGTCATCCTCTCTTAATACAAGAGTCCCTCCACATGCATCACAGATTCCCTCCACTTTTGTAGGAATATGCACAATATGATAAGTACCGCCGCAATTTAAGCATGCCCGGCGTCCAGCCATTCTATTTACAATGTTTTCATCTGGCACTTCTACATTAATTGCAAAATCTACTTTTTCACCTATTGCTGCTAATGCCTTATCTAATGCCTCTGCTTGTGGAATGGTACGTGGAAAACCATCTAAAACATATCCATTTTTCGCATCATCTTGAGCTACTCTGTCTACCACTAAATCTACTACTAATTCATCTGGCACCAATAACCCCTGGTCCATAAACGTCTTTGCTTTTATGCCTAATTCTGTTCCGTTTTTAATATTTGCTCTAAAAATATCACCTGTAGATATATGTGGAATATTATACTTATCAGCTATTTTTTTTGCCTGTGTCCCTTTTCCAGCACCAGGTGCGCCTAACATTATTATTTTCATAAAATATTTACCTCCGATTTCAAATCTTACATAACTTACTTTACAAAAACTTTTAGCTGTAGTTTTCACTACAGCTAAAACATAAAGCTTATCTTATTAGTCATTCAAGAAGCCTTTGTAGTGACGTACAAGCATTTGAGATTCGATTTGTTTCATTGTTTCAAGTACAACACCAACAATAATGATTAATGATGTTCCACTGAAAGATACATCTGCGCCAAATACTCCCTGACAGAAAATAGGTACTACTGCAACAATTGTTAAGCCTACAGCACCAATGAAAATGATATAGTTTAACACTTTTGTTAAATAATCAGTAGTTGGCTTTCCAGGACGAATACCAGGAATAAACCCACCTTGTTTCTTCATATTATTAGACACTTCAATTGGATTAAAAGTAATGGAAGTATAAAAATATGCAAAGAATATTACTAATATAATATAAACTACTAATCCTAATGAATACTTAAATTCACCAAAATTTTTGAAGTTTAACCACGCATTTTGACTACAAATCTTTAATAACTTCTGAATAAGAGTTGCTCCTGCTCCAGATGCAGGATCCACTGAGGCAAATTTTGCTATAATAATTGGAGTTGACAACAAGGAACCCGCAAAAATTACTGGAATAACACCAGCAGTATTAACTTTTAATGGAATATTAGTAGACTGTCCGCCTACCATTTTTCTACCTTGCACTTTTTTTGCATACTGAACAGGTATTCTTCTTTCACCACCTGATAATACAACAATAAATGCAACCATTGCCACGATAACACCGATAATAACCACTCCAGAAATTACTGCATTTGCAACTGTAGCATTCTTGATAAACTGATTGTATAAAGTTATCATATCTTGAGGAATTCTTGATATGATATTAATTAATAAGATAATGGAAATACCATTTCCAACTCCCTTTTCTGTAATTTGCTCACCTAACCACATTAAAAATGCTGAACCAGCAGTCATGGCTACAACTACAACAAGGACATTTGTAAAAGTGATTCCACCTTCTAAGTAACCTTGGTTACCAAAACCGATTACCATTGCTAAACTCTCTACAATTGATAAACCAATTGTCAAATAACGAGTAAACTCGGCTATTTTCTTTCTTCCGTCTTCTCCATCTTTTTGCATTTCTTCCAGCTTAGGAATCGCTATTGTTAACAATTGCATAATGATGGAAGAAGTAATGTATGGCGTAATATTCAATGCAAAAATTGACATGGTGGTAAAAGAACCACCAGTCATTGCATCAAAAAAGCCCATTGCTGTTCCACTAGTACCGAATTGTTGCGCAAAGAAACTAGCTACATAATCCCTGTCCACACCAGGTACAGGAAGCTGGCAGCCAATTCTCACGATAACTAAAGCTACAAAAGTATAAATTAACTTATTTCTGATATCTTTAACCTTTAGAGCGTTTCGGACCGTCTTAAACATCCCCTAAATCACCTCAGCTTTTCCACCAAGTGCTTGAATTTTTTCTACTGCAGATGCACTAAAAGCATTTACTTTTACATCAAGCTTCTTAGTTAATTCCCCATTTCCCAGAATCTTAACTCCATCCTTTGGATTTTTGATAATGCCGATTTCCATTAAGCTTTTCACCGTAACTTCAGCACCATCTTCAAATCTATTTAATACATCAACGTTAATTCCAATAATTTCTTTTGTGTTTCTATTTGTGAAGCCTCTCTTAGGAAGTCTTCTATATAAAGGCATCTGTCCACCTTCAAAACCTGGTCTAGGAGCTCCTGAACGTGCCTTTTGACCTTTGTGGCCTTTACCGGCAGTTTTACCATTTCCTGAACCGTGTCCACGACCTCTTCTGAAATTATTGCTTTGTTTAGAACCTTCAGCAGGTCTTAATTCTGATAAATTCATCGTGTGCACCTCCTTACAAAGTTTATTATTAAATTTCTTCCACTTTTACTAAGTGCTTAACATGCCATAACATACCTCTGACAGCATCGTTATCTGGTAATTCAACTGTTTTGTTAAGTTTTTTAAGCCCTAAAGCTGCAACTGTTGCTTTGTGCTTAGGTATTGCACCGATAGTGGATTTTACTAATGTTACTTTTAAACTATTTGCCATTTTTATTTCCTCCTAACCCAAGAGCTCTTCTACAGAGAGTCCGCGAAGCTTAGCTACTTCTTCTGGAGTTTTTAATTGATTTAAGCCTTCAATTGTTGCTAATACAACGTTTTGTTTATTATTTGATCCTAATGACTTAGTACGGATGTTTTTAAATCCAGCTAATTCCAATACGGAACGTGCAGGACCACCCGCGATAATACCAGTACCTTCAGGGGAACGCTTTAATAATACACTTGCGCTTCCGAATTTACCAACATAATCATGAGGAACACTGCCATTTTCGTCAATTGGTAAGGAAATTAAACTCTTAATTGCATCTTCTTTCCCTTTACGAATTGCTTCTGGAATTTCAGACGCCTTACCTAAACCTGCACCAACGTGTCCGTTCTTGTCTCCGACTACTACTAAGGCTGTAAATCTAAAATTACGTCCACCTTTTACTACTTTCGTAACACGTTTGATTGATACTACTTTATCTTCTAACTCTAATTGGCTAGCATCAACGATTGTACGTTTCATTTATTCTCCTCCTTGCCTAGAATTGTAGACCAGCTTCTCTAGCTGCATCTGCTAATGCTTTGATTTTACCTTGATATATAAAGCCGCCTCTGTCAAATACAACAGTGTTAATACCCTTTTCTAATGCCTTTTTAGCAATAACAGTACCTAAATATGCTGCAGCTGCTACGTCGTTCGTTTTTTCAATTTCAGCCTTAACTTCTTTTTGAAGAGTAGACGCAGAAACTAATGTATTTCCAGCTGTATCATCAATAATCTGTACATACATATGGCTATTACTTCTAAATACAGCTAGACGAGGTCTTTCAGCAGTTCCGGCAAAACGATTACGAATTCTTCTATGCTTATTTTCACGAATTTCACTTCTTGATTCTTTACTAACCATCCTGATTCACTCCTTTATCTATTTCTTACCAGTCTTACCTACTTTACGTCTGATTACTTCATCAGCATATTTGATACCTTTACCCTTATAAGGTTCTGGAGCTCTCTTTTCTCTGATTTCAGCAGCGTATTGACCAACTTTTTCTTTATCTATACCTTTAACAATAATCTTATTTTGTCCTTCAACGACAACTTCAAGACCTTCTGGATCTTCCATGTTTACAGGATGTGAATATCCCAAAGAAAGATTTAAAACATTTCCTTGTTTTGCAGCTCTGTAACCAACACCGTTGATTTCAAGAACTTTCTGATACCCAGTTGTTACACCAACAATCATATTATTAAGCAATGTTCTGGTTAAACCATGCAATGATTTCATTTTCTTCAAATCATTAGGTCTGGAAACAGTGATTTCATCACCTTCCCTAGTAATAATCATTTCTGAAGGTAATACTCTTTCAAGTGTTCCCTTAGGACCTTTTACAGTCACTTTATTATTTTCTGCAATATCAACAGTAACATCTGCTGGTACCGCGATAGGCATTCTTCCTATACGTGACATGCCCGCACCTCCGTAATTTTATTTTCTATAATTTATTGCTTGGTACTACCAAATAAATGCTAGTACTTCTCCACCAACATTAAGCTTTCTAGCCTCTTTATCAGTTACAACACCTTTATTGGTTGAAATAATTGCTACTCCAAGTCCACCAAGAACCTTTGGCAGTTCTTCGCTGTTTGCGTATACACGAAGACCTGGTTTAGAAATTCTCTTAAGTCCGGAAATAACTTTAACGTTTTTATCCTGACCATATTTTAATGTAATATGAATCGTCTTGAAACCACCGATTTCTTCTAAATCGTATTTTTTGATATAACCTTCTTTATATAAAATGTCTGCAATTGCTATCTTCATTTTTGAAGCAGGTACATCTACTGTATCATGTTTTGCAGTATTTGCATTACGAATTCTTGTAAGCATATCTGCGATTGGATCACTCATTGTCATTTAAGTTTGCCTCCTTCCTTTTATCTTACCAACTTGCTTTTTTAACACCTGGAATTTGTCCTTTATATGCTAATTCACGGAAACAGATTCTACAGATTCCGTATTTTCTCAAATAAGCATGTGGACGTCCACAGATTCTACAACGGCTGTATTCTCTAGTAGAGAACTTAGCTGGGCGTTGTTGTTTTACTTTCATTGAAGTTTTAGCCATGATACATCCTCCTTATTATTTTTTAAATGGCACACCAAATTGAGTTAATAGTTCACGTGCTTCTTCATCTGTATTTGCAGTTGTTACAAATATTACATCCATACCTCTTACTTTGTCTACTTTATCGTATTCGATTTCAGGGAAAATTAATTGCTCTTTAATACCAAGTGCATAATTTCCTCTTCCGTCAAATGCGTTAGGGTTAACACCTCTAAAGTCACGTACTCGAGGTAAAGCTAAGTTGATAAGACGATCAGCAAATTCATACATCTTTTCGCCTCTAAGTGTAACCTTACATCCAATTGCCATACCTTCTCTGATTTTAAAGTTAGCTACAGATTTTTTTGCTCTTGTTAAAACAACTTTTTGACCCGCAATAATTTCTAAGTCTTTCACAGCTGATTCTAAAACTTTAGCATTATCTTTTGCTTCGCCAACGCCCATATTTATTACAATTTTATCAAGCTTTGGTACCTGCATTACGTTCTTATAACCAAACTTCTTTGTCATATTATCAACAATTTCACTCAAATAAGTTTCTTTTAATCTACTCAACGTACAAAACCTCCTCTCTCCAATTAGTCAATTACCTTGCCAGTTGATTTAGCAAAACGAACTTTTTTGCCATCTTCTATTTTAAATCCGATTCTAGTTGCTTTTCCCTGATGAACATACATAACATTAGACATATCAATCGCTGCTTCCTGATGAATAATTCCGCCCTTTGGATTTACCTGACTAGGTTTTGCATGCTTTGTAATCGTGTTAACGCCTTCTACTAAGACCTTACCATCTTTTACAGAGATAACTTTTCCTTCTTTACCTTTATCTTTACCTTTATCTTTACCAGCAATCACTTTTACAGTGTCGCCCTTTTTGATCTTCACAGTTGCCATTCTCGACACCTCCTTATAATACTTCTGGTGCTAATGAAACAATTTTCATAAATTGCTTTTCTCTTAACTCTCTTGCAACAGGTCCAAAAATACGAGTTCCTTTTGGATTTTTATCTTCTTTGATGATAACAGCAGCATTTTCATCAAATCTAATATATGAACCATCTTTACGACGGGTTTCCTTTACTGTACGAACTACAACAGCTTTTACTACATCACCTTTTTTTACAACACCACCTGGTGTTGCATCTTTGACCGTAGCAACGATAATATCACCTATAGCCGCATATCTTCTAGTTGAGCCGCCTAATACTCTGATACAAAGTAATTCCTTAGCACCTGTATTATCCGCAACTCTAAGTCTTGATTCTTGTTGGATCATGCTAATACTCCTTTCAGCACTATTTTGCTCTTTCAATAATTTCAACAAGTCTCCATCTCTTATCTTTTGATAATGGTCTTGTTTCCATAACTTTTACTCTATCACCAATGTTGCAATCGTTATTTTCATCATGTGCTTTTAATTTATAAGTTCTCTTTACGATTTTGTTGTAAAGTGGGTGTTTTACGTTATCAACTACTGCAACAACAATTGTTTTGTCCATTTTATCACTAACGACTTTACCTGTACGAGTCTTTCTAAGGTTTCTATCCACAACAATTCTCCTTTCTATACAATCTGCACCATACCATTAAACTGCTCTCTATTAGTTAGCAGCCTTTGCAGAAATAACTGTTTGAATTCTGGCAATATTTCTTCTTACTTCTTTAATTCTGCTGGTATTATCTAATTGATTTGTTGCGTTCTGGAATCTTAAATTAAAAAGTTCCTTTTTAGCAGCTACTAAATCTTGACTTAACTCAGCTTGAGTTTTAGCTGTCAACTCTTTATAAAAATCCTTATTCTTCACTGCCCGCACCTCCTTCTAAGTCTGCACGAGAAACTACCTTACACTTTATTGGTAATTTATGAGTTGCTAAACGCAACGCTTCTCTTGCTGTTTCCTCTGCGACACCAGAAATTTCGAACATAATACGTCCTGGTTTTACTACTGCAACCCAGTATTCTAAAGAACCTTTACCGGAACCCATTCGAGTTTCAGCTGGTTTGTTTGTTACTGGCTTATCTGGAAATATTTTAATCCAAACCTTACCACCACGTTTGATATAACGAGTCATCGCAATACGGGCTGCTTCAATTTGATTTGATTTAATCCAACCTGGCTCTAAAGCCACAATACCATATTCGCCGTAAGAAATTTGATTTCCTCTAGTTGCTTTTCCCTTCATGGAGCCACGAAACTGTTTACGACGTTTAACTCTCTTAGGCATTAACATTATTTATCGCTCCCTTCCTTTTTTGCTGCTTTTGTTGGAAGTACTTCACCGTGGTAAATCCAAACCTTAACGCCAAGCTTACCGTAAGTTGTATCTGCTTCTGCAAATCCATAATCAATATCTGCACGCAATGTTTGTAGTGGAATAGTTCCTTCGCTGTAAAATTCAGTACGAGCCATATCTGCACCGCCAAGACGGCCTGAAACTGCTGTCTTAATGCCCTTTGCGCCAGATTTCATTGCTCTGCCCATGCAAGATTTCATAGCTCTTCTGAAAGAGATACGATTTTCCAATTGTTGAGCAATATTTTCAGCAACTAATTGTGCATTATTATCTGGTCTCTTAATTTCTTTAATATCAACTAAAACTTTTTTGGTTGTATATTTAGCTAATTCAGTTTTTAATTTCTCAATCTCTGCTCCGCCTTTACCAATTACTACACCAGGCTTAGCTGTATGAACAATTACTTTCACTCTGTCAGCTGGTCTCTCGATTTCAATTTTAGCAATTCCTGAACTGAATAATTTCTTTTTTAAGAATTTTCTAATATTATAATCTTCAACTAAGTTGTCAGCAAAATCAGCTTCAGCATACCATTTAGAGTCCCATTCTTTTATAACACCGACTCTCAAGCCGTGAGGATTAACTTTTTGTCCCATGTTTGCCTCCTTATCTTTCATCAAGCACAACTGTGATATGGCTTACTCTTTTTTCAATACGATAAGCCCTTCCCTGTGCTCTTGGTCTGATTCTTTTCATAGTTGGTCCTTTGTCTGCATAGCAAGCAGCAACATAAAGATTCTGTGGATTCATTCCATTATTATTTTCAGCATTTGCAATTGCAGACTTTAATAATTTTTCTACTAATCTTGAAGCATATCTTGGATTATATGCTAAAATACCAAGTGCTGTTTGTACATCCTTGCCTCTGATTGCGTCTAAAACGAAACAAGCCTTTTGAACCGAAACTCTGGCGTATGATAACTTCGCTGAAGGTCTGGTTTCTTTCTGACTTTCATTTCTCTCTCTTTTTATCTGGGATCTATGTCCTTTTGCCATGGATGTAACCTCCTTTCAATTACTAAAACGTTCTATTCCGATGTTGCTATCTCATAAAGACATCACTCTCATAATGAGTACTATCTTCTTCCTTTTTTCTCGTCCTTACCATGACCTCTGTAAGTTCTGGTTGCTACAAACTCACCTAACTTGTGACCTACCATATCTTCAGTTACATATACAGGTATATGTTTTCTACCATCATGTACTGCAAGTGTATGTCCTACAAAAGTAGGGAAGATTGTAGAACGGCGTGACCAGGTTTTAATCACTGTCTTATCACCGTTTGCATTGGAAGCATCAATTTTTTTCAATAAATGCTCATCAGCAAATGGTCCCTTTTTTAATGAACGTGCCATAGGTTTTGACCTCCTTATACTTCTCGAAATAAACTTCTGCCATTATACTATTGTCTTTTGTAAATACTATAAGGCAAAAGTTCTCTATTATTTAGCTAACGCTTTACCGTCTCTTCTTCTGATGATCATCTTATTAGATGATTTGTGTTTCTTTCTTGTCTTCAAGCCAAGAGCTGGTTTACCCCAAGGTGTACATGGGCCGGTACGACCAATACCAGTTCTTCCTTCACCACCACCATGTGGATGGTCATTAGGGTTCATAACAGAACCACGAACAGTTGGTCTAATACCCATATGACGTTTACGTCCAGCTTTACCAATGTTAATTAACTCATGATCAATATTACCAACCTGACCCATAGTAGCTCGACAAATAATTGGAACCATTCTCATTTCGCCTGAAGGTAATCTCAATGTAGCAAACTTTCCTTCCTTTGCCATCAACTGAGCGCTATTACCTGCTGAACGAACTAACTGTCCGCCTTTTCCAGGATATAACTCAATGTTGTGTACCTGAGAACCTACTGGAATTGCTTGTAATGGAAGGCAGTTTCCAACTTTAATTTCTGCTGTTTCACCATTCATAACAGTCTGACCTACTTGTAAACCGTTTGGTGCAAGAATATATGCCTTTTCTCCATCTGCGTAAGAAATTAATGCGATGTTTGCAGTTCTGTTTGGATCGTATTCGATCGTCTTTACAATAGCTGGAACACCATCTTTTCTTCTTTTAAAATCAATAATTCTATATTTCTTTCTAGCGCCACCACCATGGTGTCTAACTGTAATTTTACCTTGATTATTACGACCAGCATTTTTCTTTATAGAAACAACTAATGATTTTTCTGGCTTATCAGTTGTAATTTCTGCAAAATCAGAACTAGTCATATGTCTTCTGGAAGGTGTATATGGGTTAAACTTTTTGATTCCCATTTTTTGCACTCCTTTCGATGTGATGCAACGCGCTCACGCGTATCATATCCAAAATTTATTCTTATCGGTTATAAATAACCATAATATCAAATATTGCTCTCTGATGAGAGACTTTTATCTACAGATTACAGACCTTCAAAAATTTCAATATCAGCACTGTCCTGACTTAACTGTACAATAGCTTTCTTTCTTTTTGCTGTCTTTCCTTTAGTAGCACCACGTCTGCGGCTTTTACCCTCTAAATTCATTGTGTTAACGCTTACTACCTTAGTACCTGTAAACATTTTTTCCACTGCTTCTTTGATTTGACCCTTTGTTGCTTCTGTATGAACATAAAAAGTATATTTTTTCAAGCTCATTGCTTCCATACTTTTTTCAGTTACAACTGGTTTAAGGATAACATCATAATATTTTAAATCTGCCATTATGCGTACACCTCCTCGATTTTTGCAACAGCTTCTTTTGTAATTACTACAGAATCGTATTTCAAAATATCATAAATACTTAAGCTGTTTGATAATGTTGTAGCAACTGTTGGAATATTTTTAGCTGATCCAATCACTTTTTCGTCTTTCTCAGCAACAACGATTAATGCTTTATTTACTTTTAAATTATTTAAAACTTCAACCATCTTTTTAGTTTTAAATTCATTCATTGTTAATTCATCTACTACGATAAATTTCTTTTCATTTACTTTTTCAGTTAAAACTGATTTAAGAGCAGCAACTTTTTCTTTCTTATTCATTTTGAAAGAATAGTCTCTTGACTTTGGAGCAAATACAACTCCACCGCCAGTCCATTGAGGAGCTCTGATAGAACCTTGTCTTGCATGACCTGTTCCTTTTTGTCTCCATGGCTTTCTACCGCCACCACTTACTTCAGAACGTGTTTTTGCATTTTGTGTACCTTGACGTTTATTAGCTAATTGAAGCACAACTGCCATATGCACCAAATGCTCATTTACTGGTGCAGCAAAGATTTCATCATTTAAGTCCATAGTTCCTACTTCTTTGCCTTCCATATTAAAAACAGATACGTTTGCCATCTGTGTGTTCCTCCTTCCTCAAAGCCTATTACGCTTTTACTGACTCTCTGATTTCTACCATAGATTTCTTAGGTCCAGGCACAGCACCCTTTACTAAGATCAAGTTGTTTTCAATATCTACCTTTACAACCTCAAGATTCTGAGTTGTAACCTGAACAGCTCCCATGTGTCCTGGCATGTGTTTACCTTTAAATACTTTTGAAGGATCAGAACATGCACCATTGGAACCAGCATGTCTATGGAACTTAGAACCATGACCCATAGGTCCTCTTGATTGACCATGTCTTTTAATAGCGCCTTGGAATCCTTTACCTTTTGATGTTGCAGTAGCATCAATTTTGTCACCCTCTTTAAAGATGTCAGCTTTGATTTCCTGACCAGCAACATACTCTTCAGAATTTTCGAATTTAAATTCTTTTACATATCTTTTTACACTTACACCGGCTTTTTTGAAATGTCCTGTTTCAGGTTTGTTCACTAACTTTTCTCTGATTTCGCCAAAACCTACCTGCACTGCACTATAACCATCATTTTCACAAGTCTTTACCTGTGTAACCACACAAGGACCTGCTTGAAGTACAGTAACTGGAATTAAAACTCCTTCATCATTAAATATCTGAGTCATTCCGACTTTAGTTGTTAAAATCGCTCTCTTCATGCTTGCGCACCTCCTACTAATCTACAGCGGATCACATTCCATTGCTTTCCTGTGATCATCCTAGACGGTCTACAACCGAGTACTTGGTATCCTATAAACAATTCCTTTGTTTCTATCGTTGCTTGGACTCTATATATAAACCCTAAGGATTTTCCCTTAATATTTTTACTTCATCTTAATGTCAATGAATACACCAGCTGGCATTTCCAACCTTGATAATGCATCAACAGTCTTTTGTGAAGGTGTAATAATGTCAATCAATCTTTTATGTGTTCTCTGCTCAAACTGTTCTCTGGAATCTTTGTACTTATGAACCGCTCTAAGAATTGTTACTACTTCCTTCTTAGTTGGTAGTGGTACAGGTCCACTCACCTTTGACCCTGTCTTCTTTACAGTTTCAATAATTTTTCCAGCTGACTGATCGATTAATTGATGATCATATGCCTTCAATACAATTCGCATTACTTGACTTGCCATAAAAAAAGTCGCCTCCTTTTCGCACTTTGTGAAAATTCCTTTTCACGCTTTTCAGTACGACAAGCGGTGACTGTACACTCATCCGTGTGTATCACAAATTATCCTTTTTCAAGATCTTTTGTGTTAACACACATCCCATCTGCTCTCTCGATTATACGCAGAATATTATGTTCTTGTACAGTGACTTGTCGCCAGTTTCAAACTAAGCATTCGCTCCACGGAAAACCTTTATTTTAAATAAAGCAACCTCACGCTTCACAGCTATCAATGCCACAGCAATGCTTATTATACATTAGTTTTATATTTTATGCAAGCACTTTTTTATTTTTTTATATCATCGTATTACTGTTCCCATCGTCCAGAAGCTCCACATGGTAAAACCAGACCATTACTGGAAACAGGAAGTCCTATTTCATCGGACTGGACAATACCGCCAAAACGTTTTTTTACTGCTGTATTTAACATATAAGAAAGAACTGCTGGCTGCAAGCCAGTTGTGTAAGAATTCACCAAAAAAAACAATGGATTGTCGGATAGAAGATTTGTACACAATTCAATAAAAGGATAAATGCTCTCTTCCACTTTCCATATTTCCCCTTTTGGTCCTCTTCCATAGGAAGGCGGATCCATTATAATACCGTCATACTTTCTGCCTCGTCTGATTTCTCTTTCCACATATTTAATACAGTCATCTACAATCCAACGGATCGGTGCCTCTTCTAATCCTGAAGCCATAGCATTTTCTTTTGCCCATGTTACCATTCCCTTAGAAGCATCTACATGAGTTACACTGGCACCAGCCTTGGCTGCTGCAATAGTAGCACCACCTGTATAAGCAAACAAATTTAACACCTGAACCTTCCGACCTGCATGTTTGATTTTGTCACTAAACCAGTCCCAGTTCACTGCCTGTTCAGGAAATAACCCAGTGTGTTTAAAACTGAATGGCTTAAGATGAAAGGTCAGTTCTTTGTATTGAATGGTCCATTGCTCTGGTAAATTAAAAAACTCCCATTCACCACCACCCTTACTGCTGCGGTGATAATGTCCGTTTAACTGCTTCCACTGCTTCACTTCTCTAGGTGTATCCCAAATCACCTGGGGATCAGGACGCAATAAAATATACTTGCCCCATCGCTCAAGTTTCTCACCCCTAGACGTATCTATTACCTCATAATCCTTCCAGTCTTTTGCTGTCCACATACTTTTTACCAATCCTTATCTGATACATTTTTTCTTTTTATACTCATGCATTTTATCACAAATGGACTGAAATGTCTAACCAATCCAGTTTACCCTTTCCCGATACTCTCCAAAATAGAAGCCGCATTCTGTTTTCTCCAGTTGTTTATATTCTTCTGAATCTAATAATTCCGGAATGCTTTCCGTCATCTCTTGGGGCAGTTCCGTTAGCAGTTGGAAAATGTATGCTCTGCAAAACTCTGACACCTCATAGTCTAAAACACGCAGCTTTCTTTTTCTTAATAGCGCCGTAAAATATTTTATGTCCTCCTGGATAACAGGACGGTAGTATTTTGGCTCCCAATAGCCTCCCACCTCTGTCCTGTCCTCATAAAAGCTATCATCATAAAAATTAATTTGATACTCATAGGATTCCGTTAAAGCACTATGTCGAAGACAAAAAAAGCAAATTGCATGAATGCTTTTCTTCTGACCTTCCTTCTGAAGCTTTATACAATCCCTCATTATTTGCTTCATACGTTCTACAAACTCCTGACACAGCTTCCTTTTATCCAGTTCATAACTTTTTTGAAGCAGTTCTTTGGAAAAATGTATTCTTTCTCCAATCTCCTCTTGAAACTCCTCAAGAAACTCTTCTGCCCTCATTACTATCCCCCTATCTTATTTCCCCTAAGGCAAAGGCTTTAATAAAATATATTTTTCAGGTCTTCCCATTCTTTGCAAAATCCAAAAAAGCAAATCCAGCTCTATTTCAATTTTTTCGTTCTCATAATATAAAATCAATTCCCGGACACCCTGGTCATAGCAATATAATAAAACCTGTACCACCTGTCTGTAGCTGGAAGCAAAATTCCAATCCTCGGGCATTCCTTTTTGCTTATAATAAGAAAGAGCTTGCTCTTCCTCTGCAAAAAAAACTATTTTATTCTCCTCCTTAAACGGAATGAATTTATTATCTAAAATATCACCACCTAATGTTCCTCCTTGTGGCATTGTATACAGCTTCCGTTCCTCCTTCAGCACGTCCATGAATACCTTAATTATCTTTATCTGGTTTTTCTTCAAAAATTCAGGACGCTCCAGCTTTCTGTAACAAGCATTCACCCCATCCATACTTTGAAAAATACAGCTTTCAGAATTTTCATACCATACCGCCTCTTTTCCCCCATGCAGCGCATATTCCATTAAAATTGCAGCTAGTTCCTGGTGATTAATTTTTGCAATGGGAAATGCCTCTGCCTTACTTCTAGCATCTGTTTCCTTAGAAAAAAGAGAGAACTGCTTCTCCTCCTCTTCAACTATAAATGGAGGAAATTCCCCTTCCACTGGAGAAACTGGATTTAATATGATATACTTGTTTTCTATATCTATTATCTTTTGAATCTGTACTTCATAATCACTCATCCTGACATCCTCCAAATAACAAGCTCCTATACCCGCTCTAAAATTTCTTTTTTCCATGAATCCACAAATTCTTTTGTTGTTAAGTTACATTTCTCTGTCTCATATGATTGATAATCTGGTGGTAAATAGCGGTATACTCTCTGAACAAACAGTTCTACCTCCGTAATTGGTATAAGATAATCATAATAAAATCGGTCTCTTACATCATAGGACTGGTATAATGTTTTCAGTTTTGGATTTGTTGTATTTACATCTATTATCTTAAAATTATCTAATACCCGGTTCAACTGGACTTCTACACCAGCAATAACCGCATCATAAGCTACACCATAATAACCCTCGACTTCATCATACTCTACCTCTGTTACATACAAATCTTTCTGCACTTTATAAAAGCCAATCTGATACTGTTTTGTCCTCAGACGGACTATTCTCTTATCCCTTTCCACATCTGCATCGTATAGTTTTCCTTGATAAATAGCATTGTGACTTGTCATAACTCCTCCTATACTACTACAAATTTTTTATTATTTTTATCATAAGCAGCATAAAGCACTTCATTTCCCTCTGCATCTTTCTTAAAAATTGCGCCATCCCTAACTGGCTGATAAGTTTTATTTCCCCATTCAGGAATTAAAGTATCTTTTCCACCTAGCTGGCCATTTCCAGTCCATGGCGACGTATTTCCTTCTGCTTCATAAGAACCATCTCCTCCAAGCTCTATATTGTATGGAATATCAAAATTATCGTCGGAGTAAGCATCATTTTCTGCGACATATCTCAGCACAAACATCTCATCACCATTCTCCGGATATGGGATCTCTCCCTTAGAAAGATAATCCAGCCTCAGGCTTTCTCTGGCTTCCTCACAACTTTTTGTATCACAAAGTGCATCCTCCGCTTTTGCTACAAATCCTCCAACAGTTGCTGGCTTTGTCAAATCTGCCTCTGTTAGATAATTTAAAGAATCCTTATGTATTACCTTCTGCATTACCGTATTTTCATCTGGCCTTGACTCTAAATCCCTTGTCGTTCTCAAGACTGCAACTTCATCTTTATTATAAGATTCCCCGATTTGCTTTTCATTATAAGAATTATATTCCGGAGTTCTCTGGTTTTTTAGCTTTATAAAGGAAGATCTAGTCCTCATGTCATCCAGTTCTTTCCTGCTGGAAACAGGATTTCCTGCTGCCACTATATTGACTGCTGCATTAATATTCTGCCTGCGCTGTGAATCATCAAAAGAAAGCTTATCTAAAAGAGCATGTACAGAAAACTTCTGGATTGCTTCCTCTTCCCGTTTTTCCTTCTCTGCATTTCCAGCATCTTTTTTCTTCTCTGCCTTCGGTGCCGTTCCTGCGCCAAAAGACATCATAATAGCCACTTTTGAACCTTTAATATCAACCTGCTTATTTAATTCAATACCGTTGCTTTTCTGGCAAAGCAAAATATCTTTATCTGAAAGTGCCTTATATGATGCACTTTCAATTATCAAATTGCCTTTTGCCTGCATCTGAATTGGCTTATCACTTTTTAACTGAAGCATATTATCATCAAAAAGTCCCAGATGAGTTTTCCCTTCATCTTTTGTTTCATTAGAAAATCCCATGCTTTTTTCTTTGAAATAATATCTTTTATCCTTAATTGTAGTCATATAACGTTCCTTAAAGTTCTTCATATCCTTGCTCTTAGAGTCTTCACGCCTGATACAGTTAATTGCAATTGCTTCCCTCTCATCTTGTGCCCCTATGTACAAAGAAACCCTCATATCCTTTTCCGGCATACAATAAAAAATATTACCCGTATCTGGCTGCCAGTTATACTCATAAGCTTTACTTTCACTTTGACTTTTATCAATATCTAAATGTATCTTAACTAGCTCCTCGTTTACACTAAGAACTTTACCTTCTAACGCTCTTCCATGAAGTCTTTCATTATAAAAAGGACTTAATCCATTTAATGTTTCATGTCCTAATTGATAAGAGAACTCTATTTCCGAACCATTGGACTTTGCCCTTTTCTCACAAATCAGCAAACTCTCATTCTTATAGGAAGTTTCATTTCCAATGTTATAATTATGCATTGAAATAGCATCGTAGCTTTCAAAATCTTTTTCCTTTATAGCTGCTTCTTGAAAGCCAGTTTGTAGGTATCTTCCAAAATGTTTTATGTATGTATACTCTGTAGCCCGAAAGGTTGTCATTTTCACATTAATGCTGCCTTCCTTCCGCTCACTAACCTTTCCCTCTTTTACCAGTCCAAACATAATGGTGGCCTTTTCTGCTGTCTCAACAGGTATTATCTGACCATGCAAGTGACTAGCAATTCTTAATAGAAACTCCCAATCCGTTTCATCATACTGGATTAATGGTTTTTCAATCTTTACGGACTGAGCTTTTTTCATACATCCTTTACAAATACAGTCCATTTCTTTCACAAGGGCTTCGTAGGTGAATGAAACATCCTGAAAAGAACGACATTTTTTCTCCAAATCCATTTTAATAGTGGTAGAAATCAATTCTATTTCCGCTTCCATGTAATTATTTTCAGAATTTATTCCACCTTCGATACGGACACTGATTTGATTGACAAAACCTACAAAAAGTACCCCCTTATTTTCTTCAGCCGTACTCTTTATTGTAATTCTCTTATCAAAAAGCCCCCCGTAGACTTCCTCCGCTGTTATTTCGCACAAATATTTTACCACAACTCGTGCTGTTGCATGTTCATTCGGTTTTATGGACATCTGAAAATCATGCACTTCTACTTCCTTAGAAATTCCTTCTATTATAATACATTCGTGTGTTATTGAAGCCATTTTCTCACCTATCTTTCAATATAAACATTATTGACCCGAACTTTTAATACTGATTTTACCACCTCGCGCACACATTAAACAAGAGCTGGTAGTAAGTACTGGTATATTACATGCCGTGACCTTTGAATGAGGCTTCATCCACGGTCCAACTGGAGTTGGAATGCACGGCAAAGGAGGTGAAGAAATTTTACATACCCCGAATGGCATAACATTCATTAGCGGCACCATATCAACCTGTGTTGCAACAATTTTATTTTTGATTGTAAATCCCTTAGTCACTGGAACCATAAGAACAGAAGGAGTAGCGCCTAATGCACATTCCAACCTAGCTCCCATAACAACATATTCTTCTTTACCCATATCCATTCTCCTTACTCAAATAACATAACTTCATGAATCGTATTGACTTTTCTAACCTTAGCACCTCTTAACCCTCTGCGCAGTAAACTTTCTAGTAAGTCGTCCCTGACTACCACATGTTTCTTCCCAAGCCCTTCTAATACAAATACGCTTTTGTCCATGATTTTATGCAGGTCGATTTCTGCATGCTCCACTACACTTCGATCCCGGTTAACCTGACTTTTCTCCGTCAGACAATTATATTCTGCAAAATGAGGTATATAGTATTCACCAAATGCTTTTTGCTCCCCATGAAACAAATTGCAGTCTGTAAATGTCAAATTAGGTTCATATGCCTGCATTACAAATCTCACCATATTAGTTACAAGAAAAAATGGTTCACTTATAACATCAATAAAATCAACATCTGCATTTCCTCTGATTTTTAACAGATAGCTTTCTTTTAATAAAGAATAGGAACCCATTTTCATTTTTTCTACATCAATTTTTCCGAACCAGTTTAGTATATGTGGTGCATTGGTAAACATTTTATCCTGTTCAATTATATAATAACGCATTGCTCCTCCATAACTGCTTTTGGCTATTCCATATTTACATTGGCACCTTTAATATTTATTTTTCCTTTCAGTTCTACCGAGGCTCCACCTTGCTTAATCAGTACTTCCTTTGGTGAAGAGACTTCTAGCGCCTTTTTCCCTACCAGCTTTACTTCCTTACAGGATTCAATATTAATGTCCTTATCACTTACAATTGTAATTCCCTTGTCATCATCCAAACTAACAAACATTCCCTTATTGTTGGTGATACGAATGTATTTTTCATGGAATTCAACCTGCTTCAAATGCTTATTCATCAACGACTTACTATTTACATCACTTCGATCCTTACTGCCCGTCTTCAGATGAACTGCATTAATGACATAAGAATCCTTTTCCTGTTCTGTAGGAAAATAAAGCCTTACCAAATCATCCTTTTCTGGCATACAGTACCAACCTGTTCCGTCAGGTGAAGAGTATACAGTTGCATATGGAAATTCTTTAAAATCTTTTGGTTTATCCTTATCATCTGCCACACAGCTAATCTTCACTTTATCCTTTACCGATTCTTCTATTACCCCATCTAGAGACGCTCCTATCATCCCATAATTATATTCCTTTGGTACTTTAAAACGGTTTTTAGATGCCAGCACATAGGTATTAATAAATTCTTCGGAGTTATAAGAAGTATCTACCTGATAAACATAAAGATTTTCTCCATTCACCTTTACCTTGCTTCCTATTTCAAAACAATCTCTTCCTCTATAAGAAAATTCAACATAGTCGTCTTCTTTTGCCTTTTCTAATCCACATTTTTTAGAAAACATGAACTTATTCATTGACTTTATTCTGGCAAATTCCTGGGTTTCCTGTTTCAGACTCTCATTAATGGCTGGAAGCCCTATTTGAATTAGAACACCATCTGTCACCTGCTGATCAATAATGGTAATCAGCGGCTCGTTAAAATGAGAAGCAATCCTCTTAATAAACTGATAATCTGTTTCAAGATATTGAACGATAAGTTCCCCCTTATCTTCCTTGCCCTTACTCGTATCACTTTCATTAATTTTAAACTTCTGCCCTGCATAAACTTTCTTATTATCTCGAAGTACCCTCTCGATAATCTTTTCTACTTTTGTATCACTTTTCTGGAAGGTTCTGATTTTCTTATCGTAATCCAATAGACAGGACCCTCCAGAATATGTAATGGTAAGCACCACATCTCCACTTCTATTTTCCACTTTAAACTCTGTTATGATACCTGAAAAAATAGTCTTTTCTGTATTATTTTCATCCAAAATTTTAATCGCACCCCATGTAATATCATGGATACTGCTGATATAAGAATCTACTGCATCCTCATCGATTGTAAATTGCACCACAGCATAACCATGCTCATTGATTCCTTTGTGTATTTTACACTCCTTAACATCTAACTGCTCAAACCCAGATATTACAACCTTTACTTCCCTCATACACTACCTCCTCTACTTTAAATACTCCATCGACTCCATAATCTGTTCTGATACGTTTTCCCATATCGCTGCGTCATCTGCAAAACAGCCTATTATGCCTATAAATTGTTCTGTTCCAAGGTTCGTGATAAATACATAGGAATAGCACTGTCGTTCCTCTCTATCATACCCCTTAATTGTAACACGCCCAAAAGTTCTTCCTGCCAGCTGGCAAGCCTTTGTATCATAAAACACAATGGTCTCCTGCGTTTCTTCCATTGCTGCTTTCCATCTTTCAAGAGACTCTTCCAAGTTCCCCTGCTGCTCAGTCAGCATACAAACAAACCCACTGTTTCTATTTGTAAAAACATACTCCTCTGGGAAAAAATTACTTGGATAAATTTCGACTACCCCCCCAAATTGTCCAGTTTCAATCTCCGAAGGTAATAGTAATCGAATTTTACCATTACAGAGTGTTTTTCTTTCAAATATGCACCGTTCTTCTCTTATGTACAGCTTATCATTGATTTTTCCAGAAGCACCTGTTTTGGGCCGATTCAGTACCTCCATTACAATTAAATCAAAGAAATCCTGTTCTTCTTCTAGCTGCTCACTCCACTGCAATTATACGCCCCCTTTGTTTATCTTTAACAACTTCACCGTTCTAAATATATTATTATCCATATCTATCATATCACAATATTTTACTTTCTTACAAGCATTTTTCATAGCGTTAAACATAGTACCAATGGCTTAGATAGAAGCTTCCTTTTATTAAAAATTTATTTTTTTCTTGTAATTAAACAGTTTTTGTTGTACAATTATGCCTTATTATATTATTTTTTGGAGGTATTTCAATGAAAAAACAACACTACATTTTATTAATCTTATTATGCTTCAGCTTGGCAGCCTGCTCTTCTAAAGACAGCTCAGTCTCTACTGGAACTGAAGATTTTGAAAAGCAGATTAAAGAACTTAAGCAGCAGATTACTGATTTAGAGAGTGAAAATGAAGAATTAAAGGAACAGCTCGACACATTTTCCCTTGACGATTTTGACGGTTTTGACGGTTTTGACTTAGCGGAAGAAGAAAGCACCGAAGAAAGCACCGACGTAGATGAAAGTACAATGGAGGTTGTGGAAGAAGGCGACACAATTGTAACAGAACGCATGGAAATAAAACTGAATAAAGTGGAATTCTCCCATGATGTTCTTCCAGACAATGTAGATGGCATGTATACCCATTACGAAGCCGATGCTGATCATGTCTACATACATATTGATACAGATATTAAAAATATACTAAAACAAAAGATAGGTTGTGATGAATTACTTTCTGTTGAAGCAGATTATAATGATGGCTTCAATTATTCTGGATTTACTGTTCCTGAAAATGGTGATACCGACTTTACCTATGACAATATAACATCCATCGACCCACTGGAAACCAAAGGAATCAGATTTCTAATTGACTGTCCTCAAGAGGTTGAGGACACTGATAACTCACTTTTTGTGATTTTTGAGATAGATCAGAAAAAATATAAATACATAATTCGATAGCATTAAAAAGCACTTAGAAAATACTCTAGGTGCTTTGCTTTTTTGCTATTTACATCTACAAACTGATTCCATTCCATTAGAACACTTGCAGTATGCCTGTAAAATTTCTGCCAGTGCTTTTTCCTTTTCTGCACTAGAAACAAATAAACAAGTAACCATATCAATAATTTCTTTCAGCTCCTGTAAATTTTTACTTCTGTGAAGTTCGCAGATTACTTTTTCCACCACCTCGCAAAAAAGCTCAGCTTCACAACGGCTTACCGCAGCTTGACTACATAAAATACAAGTTTTACAATCTTCTACCATACAGAAGGTGCTTTCATTTTCTCCCTTTGTATTACAGCAAGACTTGCAAAAACTACAGGAGCTGCTTTGATTCATCCCCCTGCCATTCACATTTCTGGAATTGTTTTCTCTTACATTTGTTTCTCTTCTATTATCTCCATTCATCTCTATCAGCTCCATTTCATATCAATTATTTACATATAAAATATTGAGAAGCATATAACTATACTTCTCAATATTTTGCACAACAATCTGCCCGCCATTTTAATTAGCAGTCACATTTACAGCCTTCTGAGCTATCTCCACATGGTGAAATGCCTTTATCCGCTAAAACCAGGTCGGCAAGCGCATCAATTAATGTACCCATTGCTTTTTCCTTACAGGAATATGCACATAAAATTTTATTTACCAATTCTGTCTGCTCTGTAATATCTTCTATTTCATTTACCTCTGGGAAAAACTCATTGCATAAAAAGTCTGCTAAGCACTGTGCAATACCAGCTTCTGCTTCTGTAAGCGAATTAATTAATTGTGATTGTGATAAAGTTGGTGGTGAAACAATAGGAAATGCCATAAATAAAACCTCCAAAGATATAATTAAATAATTTCTACAAAACAATATATTCACTTCGTTCCACTTGGTGCATTATTTATCACAAGAATCAGAATCCAACTTATTTAACTTATTTAAGACACAAGCTATATTACATATTAAATTTGCTGAACATTTTTCTAATTTTGCAATGGTTCGGATTCTTTTTTCTAACTCTTCTATTGTTAGCGTATTCAGATCTAATGCATCTGGAAAAATTAATTGCCCAAAATGGACAAAGTTACTTTTATCGGATTCCAAAATATTTTTTTCCAGTATCCACATTTGGCACACATTACTTTTCATGCTGCAATTACCAGTGCATCCTGGCATACATAGATCATTTACAATTTCTATATTCTGACCATCCTTTAACCTTAATGTACCTGGCTGAAAACCAAATGTTACATCTTCTGGAAGGGTGAAAATTAAATGAAACTCCAGCTCTGTAATGGTATCCGCAGGATTCACTTCTACCTTTAAGCCTTGATAAAAACAACAGCTGTCTTCTTCACCAAAGTCATATTCTACATAAAAACGGTTAGGAGATGCTGACTGACAGCCAGAAGAAAAACATTCTGTAAAAGGCACTGGTGTTGTGGCTGGATTCCCAATTATTTCAACAGATGTATTACTACTAGAAATTTGTATTGTACTAACCTGACATTGAATGCAAAAAACTACATTACTAATTGCAGGATCTTGATTTGTTATGGTATATTGAAAATCATATTGACTTCCGTCTATTACAAGGGGTCCTGCCGTTATTTTTCTACTGTTAGACAAAAAGGCATGACAATTGCAACTGCAATTACAAACCTCATTTTCATTTGAACAAAGTATGGTTTCAGCCATGTTACTTTTCCTCCTCACATGTAACAAGTTCATCTAATATTTTGGAAATGCAGCAATCCAGCTCCGCTGTACTATCATTTAATACACATAGCAAGGTAACATATTTTAAAAGAACATCATGATTAGGTGTTACAGAAGTAAAAAACTCCGTCAACTTTTCCAGGATTCTGTCCTTTTCTGCTATGACCTCAGCTTCAATTTCTCCAATTAGACATTTCAATTGGCAGATACAATCATAAGCAAGTGAAAAATAATACAAATTATTTTTGTTTCCCTGCACAGACACCTCACTGCAAAAACAATTGGGCTTAAAACAGCATTTCGTAATTTGAACGGAATAATTACCAGCATCAATATCTGTAAAAATGTATGCTCCCATATAATCGGATTCGGTAGTCCCTATCAATACGCTTCCCTGATACAGCTCTATTTTAGCACCAGCAATTCCACTACCATCTTCTTTATTAATGATGGTTCCACTCAAAGTGGTAGTAAGCGCAAGGGGATCGGAAAAACTGTCATCAAAATTTCCTAATACATCCTTGTTAAAATTATTTTCATTGGTAGCCGTCAGATAAGTAAATCTCAGAGGTGCTTCATCTGAAATTCCTAAATAGGCTCTTAACGTGGATAATTCCATTGCAATATCAAGAAAATAGTTTTGTACCCCTCCTAATGTTGAATCTGCCATTACTGCACGAGCAATATCGAAGTTTGTTATTGGAAATAAAATAGGATTTCCCTCTGCCTGATCGTTAAAACCAGTTCCTGGAGAGTTCCTAATGAGATTTTCTTTTAGCAGTACTGCATTTGTATTTCCTGCTAAAGCAAGTTCCCACGCGTAGCTATACAGGGTAAGCTGCTGCTGAATGTCAAAAAGTATGACCCAGGCATAATTTTGAAATCCTGTCTGTGCCACATTTCTTGGATCCCCACGAAGCCGAAATCGAAAAAAGGCATACACATCATCTGTTGCAAAATATACCGCTGGAAATGCCAGCGTTCCCACAATATCAGTACCAGCCGGATTCTCATCTCCTACTGGATCCGTAAAAGGAACCCCATCCTTCTCCAACGCAATAAATTCCCCATTAATCGGGAAAGTAATACTCATACCTTCCCCTCCTTATATTCCTTAATGCTATTACTAATTATCTTATGTTGTTTTTCCTTCATTGTGCTAAGCCTTTCTTATACAAATTGTGGATTTTTCTTGACGTAATGGTAAAAAAATCATAAACTATAACTATCGTATCGTGTACGAAATATTTTTTATGCGGAGGGAATTATTTATGGGCATCTTAACACGTTTTAGGGATATTATGTCAGCTAATATTAATGCATTACTTGACAAAGCTGAGGATCCAGAAAAAATGATCGATCAATGTTTACGCAACTTAAATAGTGATCTTGGAAAAGTAAAAGCTGAAACAGCTACGGTTATGGCAGAGGAACAACGAGCAAAGAGAGAATTTGACGAATGTACTGAAGAAATGAATAAACTTCAGGCTTATGCAATAAAAGCATTAGAAGCTGGAAATGAAGCAGATGCAAAAGCATTTTTAGAAAAAAAGGCTTTTGTAGCTACCAAACATACTGAGTTAGA
This sequence comes from Anaeromicropila populeti, assembly GCF_900112775.1. Classification (GTDB taxonomy): domain Bacteria; phylum Bacillota; class Clostridia; order Lachnospirales; family Lachnospiraceae; genus Anaeromicropila_A; species Anaeromicropila_A populeti. The sequence goes on along the minus strand of NZ_FOYZ01000002.1, from coordinate 226,189 downwards.
AAAAGCATATACACTGGCCAAAACCAATGCACAAAATATGCGGGCAATGCATGACAAGCTTGTAGGTGACATTGAAGAGCTTGAAAGCCGCCGTAGTACTATCAAGGCAAAACTTGCTGCTGCTAAAACACAGGAGCGTATTAATAAAATGACTAGTTCCTTAGATGGTGCAAACGATTCGATCGCTTCCTTTGAACGTTTTGAGGCACAAGCTGATAAAGCACTTGATGCTGCAAATGCTATGGCTGAATTGAACGCTGGACCAAAGGATGACATCAAAGAGCTTAAGAGTAAGTATGATATTGATTCTACTTCCATCGATGCAGAATTAGAGGCATTAAAGGCAAGTTTGAATAAATAATATCAGCCTTTAGGCTGTAGCACTTTGCTACGGCCTTTTTTCGTTTATTTCAAGATAATAGGAGGAATAAATTAATGATTTTACAATATAAATGTCCGAATTGTGGTGCTGACATGATCTATGACAGTCATTCTGGCATGCTGTCCTGCCAAAGCTGCGGCACTTCAATGAACATTGAGCAGATGCCAAAATCTAGTACAGGATCAACTACAAACGGTGACAGCTATCGAGAAGAGGGTGCCGATGCTGATGACATAAATGAAGAATATGGGGATTTTGAGGAATTTGAAACCCATACTGGTTCTGGCACCTTTTATGAAAATGAAGCGGTTCATTACCATTGCAATAACTGTGGAGCTGAATTAATTACAAATCCAGATACTACAGCAACTACTTGCAGCTTTTGTGGTTCGCCAATGGTCTTAGGAGATCGCCTGACAGGCAGCATGGCTCCAGCCAAAGTTTTGCCGTTCTGTATCAGCAAAGAACAGGCACAGGCAGCATTTAAAAAATGGTGTAAAAAAGGACGCTTAACTCCTCGTGGTTTTATGAATGCCGATCGTATTAAAAGTATAACTGGAATGTACGTCCCTTTCTGGCTATATGATGCCAATGGACGAGGTGAAATCCAGGCAACAGCTACCAAAGTACGTCATTATACCCGAGGTGATTACCGATATACAGAAACTAGATATTATGATATTTATCGTAAAGTAGATTTATTATTTGAAAAGATACCTGTAGATGCTTCCGAAAAAATGGATGACACCCTTATGGATAAGCTGGAACCTTTTCCTTATGACAACCTAAAAGAGTTTAATGCCCCTTACCTGTCAGGATATATTGCAGAAAAATACAATTATACAGATAGGCAGCTTTTTCCTCGTTTACAAGCAAAAACAGAATCGTTTGTAGATTCCTTTATTCGGAATTCTATTAGTGGATATACAAGTGTTACTTATAATCACAGCTGGATTGATATCAAACAACGCAATGCTGATTATACCTTATTGCCTGTATGGCTGGTATGTTATGATTACAATCAGTCTGAACATATTTTTGCCATGAACGGCCAGACTGGAAAGGTTGTTGGAAAACCTCCAATCAGCAAACAAAAAGTATTCCTTTGGTTTACGGGCTTAACTATTGCCTTTTTCCCTATTGTTTTTCTTATCTTAACAACAATAATGGGAGGCAGCTAACAATGTCAAATAATACTTACACCGCAAAAACAGCTGTACTTTGCAAACTTATTCTACTTGCTATTACAATACTTTTTGTTTTTGCAATTCCTTTAAAAATAAATGCAAAATCTACGGATACGAAAAAACTACATGATACCATTCATCTTTTTAACAGCAGCAATGCCAAAAAGGTACGCAGTGCTTTAACAAAAGCAAGTAACTCCAGTGGTTTGGATATTATCGTTGTTACCACCGATACCATTTCTTTTGGAAAAGGAGCTACCTACATAGAAAATTTTGCAAATACTACTGTAAAATCTTCTGCTGATTGTGTAATTCTACTAATCAATATAGAATCCGATGGCTATAGTTATGAAATGAAACCCTTCGGAAATGCGAAACTTTATTTAAATTCCTATCGAACCAATTTGATATTAGGTGATTTAAATAGAAAAGGCAGCAATTATGTTTCTGCTGTAAAGCAATTTGCCAGCAGTATTGTGGAGTGCTCTAAGCATCCTATCACATATTCTCCTGTTGGTAAATCTACTAAAATAAAAAAGTTATATGATAAAATAGAACTGTTTAACAAAACAAAAACCAACCGGCTAAAAAAACACTTAGCTATTACGAGCAAGCTTTGCGGATTGGATATCATTGTCATTACAACAGATGATATTACCTATGATCAGCAAATAGACTATCTCCAAAATTTTGCGGATACTACTGCGGCATCATCAAAAGATTGTGTTCTTATGTTAATTAATTTGAATCCGGAAGATCCAGGCTATGAGATTCAGGGATATGGTAAAGCACAAAAATATATGAACAATCAGACTATTTCCGATACTTTAGACCTTATATATCCTGCAATGAAGTCTAAGCGATACAGCTCTGCCATTTATCAATTTGCAGATCAAGTAGTCGCCTACACAACTGATGTTGACGAAAATAACCTTCCCATAAGACTGTATGATAATACCGATACCTTCGGCGTAATTGAAACAGAAACGCTCAATGATAAATTACTCCAAAGCAGTGACTCGACCGGTTTTGATCTTATTGTGATTATGGAGGATTCTCTCGATAAAGAAGCTCAAAAGGATTATCTGGATAATTTTCAAGAAAATGCTGGGAACATTTCTAAGAATTCCGCACTCATGCTAGTGAATATAACACCAGAAGCGGCTTCCTACACCATTCAATCCTCTGGAAGCGGAAATAAAATTTTTGGCAAAGAGCAAAAAGAAGAAACTATTGAAAAGCTTAAGCTAATTGAAAGTGATTATATGAAAGCAGTAGAAACATTTGCTGAAGATGCCATACACTACTCACGTATTTACTCTGATTCTGGTGATTCTAGTGCCTTTGTAGATGCCTATGGATATAATGAGTCTACTGCTCCTGTTTACATGATTATTTCATTGTTACTTTCTATGTTAATTGCAAGGCTTTTTATCTCCCAGATGAAACCTGGCAGACGAGGAAAGAGTTACAACCGTCCAGTTAACTATTTATCTCCTCAATCTTCTGTTTTTCTAGACAGAAGAGATGAACATGTGGATACTGTAGTTACAAAAGAAAGATTTCGATATCCAGAAGAACACAAAGATAACACTCATTCTCACCATCACAATGATTCTACGCGTAATGATTTTTTTGAGCGTAATGATTCATCCGACCATGATCATGACCATCACAATGACAATGACAATGACAAAAGGGATTATACCCCTCATAGTGGTGTTTCTTCTGGTGGACGCAGTCACTCTGGAGGCGGCCGCCGGTTATAATAACACTTATTTTGATTAATATCAGAAAGGATGGAAGCTGTATGACACAATGTTCAAAACATTTTCCTGTGCGGATACTGGTTTTGCTGTTACTGCTGTTTGTTTTAGGCTGCCCAATTAAGATATCTGCTGAATCTACCGATATACAAAAAGTATATGACACCATTGATTTATTTGGGAATGATGCTGAAGAACTGGAGAATTACTTAAACGAAAAGAGTCTTTCCAGTGGCTTTGACATTATTGTAATTACGGAGGATTCTATTACCTACAGTGAACAAAAGGAATATTTAGAGGATTTTGCAGATACTACTGCTTATTCCTCACCAGATTGTGTGCTAATGCTGTTAAATTTGAATCCACAAGATTCAGGATATGAGATTCAAGGTTACGGAAAAGCTGAGGACTATATTACAAATTCTAGAATAGACCAGATTGTAGACGATATATACAATAACTTGAAACAACATAATTATGTTGCTGCAATTAAGCATTATGCCGATAAAGTAGAAAAATACTCATCAAAAAAACCTGGTGCGCCCACGGCCATGACTTACTTATTAATGCTTGCCATTTCTATGGGAATTTCTGCTGTTGTTGTAGGTATTATGGTATTTAATTCTGGTGGTCGTATGACCACCTCATTTAACACGTATCTAAATCCACAAAACTCCCGAATTTTAGCAAGACGGGACCGGTATGTCCATACCACTGTTACAAAAACAAAAATTGAACGTTCCTCTGGAAACGGCGGTGGTCATGGCGGCATTTCTGCTGGCGGCAGAAGCCATTCTGGCGGCGGCAGACGTTTGTAAAAAGACACTAACTTAACATGATATATGAAAGGAATGAATTTATATGGGATTATTTTCAGGTCAGTTTTCTAACGTAGTAGAGTGGGATGAATTTCGAGAAGATATGATTTTTTGGAAATGGAGTAATAAGGAAATTAAGAAAGGCAGTAAATTAATTATTCGCCCTGGCCAGGATGCTATTTTTATGTTTAACGGCCGTATCGAAGGTATCTTTAAGGATGATGGTGATTATGATATTGAATCTCAGATCATTCCATTTTTATCCACTTTAAAAGGCTTTAAATTTGGCTTTAACAGCGGCATGCGGGCAGAAGTTCTTTTTGTCAATACAAAGGAATTTCAAATCAGATGGGGAACCAGAGCGCCTATAAATATTCCAAATCCTCAGCTTCCAGGAGGACTTCCAATCCGTGGTAATGGGACATTAACCTTTAAAGTAAATGATTATGTTGCCCTGATTGATAAAATTGCTGGGGTAAAACAGTCCTATTGCGTAGAAGATGTAAAAGAAAGAATTGTTGCTGTTTTAGATCAGCTTTTAATGAAATGGATTACAAAAGAAGGCAAAGATATTTTTAATCTTATGGCAAATGCATATGACATTTCCAAGGGAATTAAGACTGATTTGGATATGGAACTAATAAATACAGGTATGACTATTATGAACTTCACCATTGGAAGTTTTAATTACCCTGAGAACATACAGAAAATGATTGAAAAAAATGCTTCTCACAGTATGGTAGGTGACGTTAACCGGTATTCCCAGATTTCCATGGTAGACGGTATGACCTCGGGAAACATGAAAGGTGGTGGTGCTGCTTCTGATATGGCGAGTATGATGATGGGTATGCAGATGGCAAACCAGATGATGAATAATATAAACCAAAATAATCAGAATACTGCTTCTGCTCCTTCAAGTGGGGCAAAACCTAATTTCTGCCCTAATTGTGGTGCCAAAACAGGCGAAGGAAACTTCTGTTCCAACTGTGGGGCAAAGCTCGTTTAAAAACATAAATATAGACAAATAGAGAGGATGTCACTTACCGCTGTTATTCAGCTAGTATGTGGCATCCTTGTTTTATTATCTATGATTCAACCTTATCATTATAGATTGCATATTGATTTTTACCCATTTTTTTTGCTATATATAGTGCATTATCAGCATTTACAAACATTTCCTCATAGGAGTACTCTTTACCATCCTGAACAAAAGCACCTACACTAATTGATACTCTTCCCTTCCATTCTCTGCTTGTATGAATGCGTTCTATTTGTTGGCACAATCTTTGTGCCTTCTCTTTCACTTCGTCTTCTGTACCATTCGAGGTTATGTATACTAAGAACTCATCTCCACCAATTCTGCCAACCAATTCCCCGTCTGCAAAATTCTTCTTTAGTGTTTTTGCAATTTCTATTAAAACAGCATCTCCAAATAAATGACCATAATTATCATTTATTTTTTTAAAATTATCCACATCAATAATAAGCATGGCATTTTGCTTACTTTCATCCACCTGTATTAAATACTGATTGATTTTATTCTCAATCGCTTTCTTATTCAACAGCTTTGTCATGGTGTCCAGCTGTGACTTCTTCAATAAATGTTCTTTTTCCCTTTTCTCATAATCAATATTTACAATACGGCCAACTATCTTTACTTCACATCCATCCTCATCCAAAATAGTGGTGTGATAAATCCGAAACCACTCATAACCGTCTTGTGCCAAATTGAGCCTTAGCTCCGTATACTGCCTTTTATCACCTACATTTTTATGAAAGAATATTTCTTCAAATGCAGTCACATCTTTTGCAGCTACATTTTTCTCTTTCAAAAATACCTCTTTGAAATTTTGTATTACTCCATCACTTTTATAAATTTTTTCAAACTGAGGTCCAAAAACCATAGTATCTAAAATAATATCATATTCAAAATTAATATCGTTGGATATTTCAGAAATAATCCGATATCGTTCTTCTTCTACTTCTAATTCCTTTTGAATTACTTTAAAATCAGTTATGTCAAAAAGTACACCGCTATAACAATTAATCGTATCTTCTGTAGTGCTTTCTAAACGTTTTAAGTAAATTTTTAAATATTTGATTTCCTCTGATTGGGTAAAGATTGCAAATTCAATGTTTTCAACTAAATTATTCCGTACCATTTCTACCTTCTGTAAAAACAGTTCCTGTTCCTCTTCAAACACAATCTGCCTAAGACTGTTGCTCATATTTTCAAATTCCTGCTCATTATATCCAATCAGTTCGTAAAATACATCATTACCATATAGCACTGTACAACTATTATCGAGAACTATTTTAACGATGCCTACCGCTAAATTTTCAGCAACTGCTATCAAGTCCTCTCTCTCAAACAGCTCTTTCTTCATGTCTATTCCATCCATTTTCTATACCAACTGCCGTCATTGCAACCCACCAGGAACCAGATAGCTGGTCCTGGTGAAAACAAGAAAAATTATTTGTTAAGCACTATTTATATCCTATTAAGCTTTATTGACAGAACCAAATAACTCCATTTTTTCTTTTACTGTAGCTTTAATTGCTTCAAATCCTGGCGCTAAAAGCTTACGAGGATCAAAACCTTTTCCTTGTTGATCTTTACCAGCTTCTACATATTCACGAGTTGCTGCTGCAAAGGATAACTGACACTCTGTGTTAACATTAATTTTTGCAACACCAAGTGAAATAGCCTTTTTAATCATATCTTCTGGAATACCTGTACCTCCATGAAGTACTAATGGCATGTCTCCAGTTAACTTTTGAATAGCATCTAATGTATCAAAGCTTAAACCTGCCCAGTTTTCTGGATATTTACCATGAATATTACCAATACCAGCTGCTAACATAGTAACACCTAATTCTGCAATTGTCTTACATTCTCCTGGATCAGCACATTCTCCAGCTCCTACTACTCCATCTTCTTCTCCACCAATAGAACCAACTTCTGCTTCTAATGATAATCCTAAAACATCACAAGCATTTACTAAAATTTTAGTTTTCTCAATGTTTTCTTCAATTGGATAGTGTGAACCATCAAACATAACAGATGAGAAACCTGCATTGATACATGCCTTTGCTCCTTCAAAGCTGCCATGATCCAAATGCAAAGCAACAGGAACAGTAATGTTTAACTCTTCTAACATACCGTTTACCATTCCAACTATTGTTTTGTATCCACACATGTATTTTCCAGCACCCTCTGAAACACCTAAAATTACTGGTGAATTCATCTCCTGTGCAGTAAGCAGAACTGCCTTTGTCCATTCCATATTATTAATATTAAATTGTCCTACTGCATATTTTCCTGCCTTTGCCTTTGTAAGCATTTCCTTTGCTGATACTAATGCCATCTTTCATTCCTCCATATCTCTTTGTATATTTCTAAAAGAAGCTTTTTCCTTCTATAGAATTCTTGTTTATTATAACCTATATCATCCAAAAAGAAAATAATATAGTAGTATCTACTTCAAAATATTTTTAGTGGCAGCTGCAATTGCACCCACAACCGCATCCTTCTTCTCCATCATGATTTCCACAGGTTGGAGAACTGCTTGCTATTGTTGCCCCATCTAAGTAGGCTGCAACTTGTACATCTGCATCTCCTTGTTGTCCAGGAACTATTACAATCTGATTACTCATAAGAATCTTCATGGCACTTTCTCCAATGCCCCCACAAATTAATGTCGTAGCATCTTGCTCTACTAAAAGCCTGCTGATTTCATCATGTCCTTTACTATTGGTTTCTATGATACTCTTGCTTTTTTGTACTCCATTTTCTATATCATAGATGGCAAATCTCTCACAAGAGCCAAAATGTTGATAAATATTTCCCTCTTCGTCCACTGTAACTGCTATTCTCTGATTTTGCATAGTTTTACAGCCACATTCGGACTGAATTCTGCCTGGATAATTTTCTTCAATTAGTGCTACTGCGTCATCCAGCCAGCTGCCCTCCAAGCCCTCTATGTTTTCACTATCTACAGCATTGGATATCTCTGGTGTTAATGGTAACTTGCCAAGTACTTTAATGTGATACTTTTCAGCTACTTCGTTTATATTACTTTTACCAAATACTTGAATCTGTTCCCCACAATTTCCACAACTTACATAGCTATAGTTTTCTACCAGTCCAATAATTGGAACATTCATAGCTTTTGCCATATTAACAGCCTTTCCAACAATCATGGAAACTAAGTCCTGCGGAGAGGTTACAATAACAATTCCATCTAATGGTATTGACTGAAATACTGTTAGTGGAACATCTCCTGTTCCTGGTGGCATATCAACAAACATATACTCTACATTTCCCCATACCACATCTGTCCAGAATTGTTTTACTGTTCCTGCAATAATAGGTCCACGCCAGATAACAGGCATTTCTTCTTCCTCTAACAATAAATTTACAGACATTACTTTTATTCCATTTTTACTATAACAAGGAAAAATACCCAGTTCGTTTCCTTTTGCTTTTTCATGTATACCAAATGTCTTTGGTATAGATGGTCCTGTAATATCAGCATCCAATATTGCTGTTTCATAACCTTTTCTATTTAATAGTACGGATAAATATGAGGTTATAAAAGATTTTCCAACGCCGCCTTTTCCGCTTACTACTCCGATTACTCGATTTACCTTGCTATATTGATTAACTGGTTCATATAGTTCTTCTTTTGATTGCTGCCTTGAACTACAGTCCTCTGAACAGCTTCCGCAGCTTCCACTACAGTTTTCACTTGCTTCGCTCATTTTTAATCCTCCTAATTAAACTTATAAATATTTGTTTGCCAAAAAAATAACACACTCGATTTCTATTATAACACATTTTGTAAAGAAATCCACTATTTACAGTAACTTTATTTGTTATGGTATTTTGACTATTCTTAATATTTTACCCATATTTATGTTATAATAGTAATGTTTTAAAATTTTAAAAAACCTATAGCATTCTTACAATTAATATGGTACAATGCTATTTGGTGACATTTGCGTCAAACGGCAGTAAATCCTTATGGAGGACAAATATGAGTGAAGCAGTTAAAATTTTTGAGCAGAAATTAAAAGATTTAGTTAGTTTTGCCAAAAAGAACAAGGGTGTAATTGAAGTTGAAAAGGTAAATGACTTCTTTAAAGAGTTAAATCTTAATGTGAATCAGATAGATAAAATTTACGAATACCTAGAAAGCCACAATATTGTAGTTTTAAATGTTGCGGATGATGATCCAGATGATGATGTCTTGTTACAGATTGAACAAGAAGACGATTTTTCTACCTTTAATGACTTGGCATCTAGTTACATGTCTGACGATCCAGTAAAGTTATATCTTAAAGAAATTGGCAATTATCCTTTACTATCCATGCAAGAAGAAATTGAACTTGCCAGAAAAATTGAAAATGGTGATGAATATGCAAAGCAGATATTAGCAGAGTCGAACTTGAGACTGGTAGTAAGCATTGCGAAACGTTATGTGGGAAGAGGTCTTTCTTTTTTGGATCTAATTCAAGAAGGTAATCTTGGACTAATTAAAGCTGTGGACAAGTTTGATTACTCAAAAGGGTACAAATTTAGTACATATGCTACCTGGTGGATTCGTCAGGCAATTACTCGTTCCATTGCTGACCAATCACGAACCATCCGCATACCAGTACACATGTCAGAAGTAATTAATAAAACCTATCGCGTTTCACGTACTTTGCTGCAAGAGCTTGGACGTGAGCCTACGGAGCAGGAATTGGCTGATGCAATGAATCTTCCGATTGAGAAAGTCCGTGAGATACTTAAGGTTTCATCTGATCCTATTTCATTAGATACTCCAATTGGTGAAGAAGATGACAGCCATCTTGGTGATTTTATAAAAGATGAATCTATTGTAGGTCCAGAGGATGCCGCTGCATATTCTGTACTTCAAGATCAAATTTCCAAGTTGCTAGATACATTGACTGAGCGTGAACAACGAGTTCTAATTTTGCGTTTTGGATTAAAAGATGGCCGAACCCGCACTTTGGAGGAAGTCGGAAAAGAGTTTAATGTAACACGGGAGAGAATTCGTCAGATTGAAGCAAAAGCATTGCGCAAGCTTAGACATCCCAGCCGTGCCAGGATGCTTAAAGGCTATGATATTAATTAACTATTTTTATACATTTGAAAAGACGCCCTTTCTGCTTCCTGGGCGTCTTTTATTATGTAGATTTTACGCATTAAACCATTTCTTCTATTTTTTTTGCTTGTATCCATTCTATTTCACCTGTAAAAAACTTGCTAAATACAATAGATGTTGCGCCTCTTAGGGCACTTAATGTACTAAAGGTTGCTATAACCACTTCTATCCTTTTCTCAGAGTGTACATGTAATACATTATTTACATTAGTAGAAATTAATTCTATAATTTCCTGAGGCAGCATTGCTCCTTCATGTCCTAAAATTACAAGCTCTAAATCAAATATTTTTGCCCAGTTAATTAAAGCAACGGAAATGATATGAATAAATTTATTTACTACTGCTACACATTTCAGATCCTTTTTCTCATATAACTCCAGAAGTTCCTCCATTGACTGGCAGCCACTTTCCTTCAGTAATACTGGCAGACTGGCATACAAATTCAGGCATCCTCTGTTACCACACTGGCATAGCTCACCATCAATGTTTACTGACATATGGCCTGCTTCTACAGCAACATTACTTTCACCCACTATTAGTTTCCCATTGCTTATTACTGACATTCCAATGCTTGTGGTAATACCAAGATACATGTATTTGGAATATTTCTTTCCATATCCATAAATCTCCTCGCCAATAATGGAGGCCTGCATATCATTTGCTATGTATACCGGATAATCAAATTGCTTTTTCACCACTTCCTTTAGTACATCTAAGTAATGATTTAAAAAAAGTTTATTGCGTAATAATATACCCTTTTCAGCTTCTATTGAAGTTGTTGATACAATTCCAATTCCTACAATACTAGAATTAAATTCCTTATCAAATTCCAATACTTTCTGAATCATTGTACAAACAACATGATTTAAGGTTTCCTGCTTACATTGTATGTCTACCTTCTCCTGATGGACAAAAAGTTCTCCAGCTTTTACATCTGACAGAGTACAGATGATTTTCTCTGCCAAAATATAAACACCTATGGACAATATTTTATTTTGCTTCACACTTAGCAAAATAGGTTTTGGACCCGTAGAGCCTATGTTCTCCCTTAAACATATATCTGACTCACATAGATATCCATACTTTTGAAGTTCATTCACTATGTTGGTAATTGTCATTTTAGATAATCCCAATTCTTTGGATAATTTAATTCTTGAACTATCTCCATGAATTGTCAAATAGCGCAGTACCTCTCTAGTATTATTTTCTCGCAGAAACCTTAAATTTTTCCCCGTTTTATTTTCCATTTTCACTACCTCATATCCATTATTTGGGGCAAGCTGCATGTTTTATTATAACTGTATAATTACTACTCGTCAACATGGTATAAATAATTACAATTTCATTTTGGTTTTTTTCTAAAATTACATTGATTTTACAATGAAATTTTTACAAATGCAAAAAATTTCACTAAAAAACCGCAATTCCTTATATTACAAGGAACTGCGGTATAAATTCATCATTGTCTATTTAGAATTACTCAACGATAGTAGCAACCTTACCTGAACCTACTGTACGTCCACCTTCACGGATAGCGAAGCCTAAACCTTGCTCCATAGCGATTGGATGAATCAGTTCAATTGTCATTTCGATGTTGTCACCAGGCATACACATTTCAACGCCTTCTGGAAGATCGATAACACCTGTAACGTCAGTTGTTCTGAAATAGAACTGTGGTCTATAGTTATTGAAGAAAGGAGTATGACGTCCACCTTCGTCTTTTGTTAATACATAAACCTGAGCCTTGAATTTCTTGTGGCAAGTGATTGAACCTGGTTTACATAAAACCTGTCCTCTTTCGATTTCTGTTCTTTGAACACCACGAAGAAGTGCACCAATGTTATCACCAGCTTGAGCTTCATCAAGAAGTTTACGGAACATTTCGATACCAGTTACAACTACTTTACGGTTTTCTTCTTTGATACCAACGATTTCAACTTCTTCAGATACATGAAGAACACCACGCTCAACACGTCCTGTAGCAACTGTACCACGTCCTGTAATAGAGAAAACGTCTTCGATTGGCATTAAGAATGGTTGATCAGTAGCACGTTGTGGATCTGGAATCCAGCTGTCTACAGCATCAAATAATTCAATAATCTTATCTCCCCATTCTCCTGAAGGATCTTCAAGAGCTTTAAGAGCTGAACCTTGAATAACTGGAGTATCATCACCAGGGAATTCATACTCTGATAATAAGTCTCTGATTTCCATTTCAACTAATTCAAGAAGTTCTGGATCATCAACCATATCACATTTATTCATAAATACAACGATATATGGAACACCTACCTGACGAGAAAGTAGGATATGTTCTTTTGTCTGAGCCATAACACCGTCAGTAGCAGCAACTACAAGAATAGCGCCGTCCATCTGAGCAGCACCAGTGATCATGTTTTTAACATAGTCAGCATGGCCTGGGCAGTCTACGTGTGCATAGTGACGTTTTGTAGATTCATACTCAACGTGAGCAGTAGAAATTGTGATACCACGTTCTCTTTCTTCTGGAGCCTTATCAATGTTTTCGAATGCTACAGCTTCACCAGTTCCTAATCTTTCATGTAAAGTCTTTGTGATTGCTGCAGTTAAAGTTGTTTTACCGTGGTCAACGTGACCGATTGTACCAATATTACAATGTGGTTTATTTCTTTCAAATTTAGCTTTAGCCATTTTAAAACGTCCTCCTTTAAAATAAATACATTTTCTTCTTTCCTGCATACGCAGATAACAAATTGGGATTATTATATTTCATTTGGCAATACTCCCACTAACTAGAAGTATTGCCGTATATGCCTAATTATATTTCATGTTAGAAATTTTTTCAAGCAAAAAAATCTTATTTAGAACTATTCTTAGCATTAATTACTTTTTCTTGAACTGACTTTGGAACTGGCTCATATTTTTCAAAGAACATAGAGTAATTTCCTCGGCCTTGTGTCTTTGAACGAAGGTCAGTAGAATAACCAAACATTTCAGCTAGTGGCACATATCCTCTAACGATTTTACCGCCGCCTAAGTCATCCATACCTTCAATACGTCCACGACGTGAGTTAATGTCACCAATAACATCACCCATGTACTCTTCTGGCATAGTAACTTCAACCTTCATAATTGGCTCAAGCAATACAGGGCTTCCTTTTTGCATAGCTTCTTTAAATGCCATAGAACCTGCAATGTGGAATGCCATTTCACTGGAATCGACTTCATGGTAAGAACCATCATATACATTGGCATGAACACCAAGTACAGGGAATCCTCCAAGAATACCAGCTTTTGTAGCTTCTTCAATACCTTCTCCAACAGCTGGAATGTATTCTCTAGGAATAGCACCACCAACTACTGTAGATTCAAATTTAAATGTTTCTTCTCCATTTGGATCCATTGGTGCAAACTTAACTTTACAGTGACCATACTGACCACGACCACCAGATTGTTTTGCATACTTACTGTCTACTTCAACTGGCTTTGTAAATGTTTCCTTATAAGCAACCTGTGGAGCACCAACATTTGCCTCAACCTTAAATTCACGAAGAAGACGATCCACGATGATTTCAAGATGAAGTTCACCCATACCTGCTATAATTGTCTGTCCAGTTTCCTGATCAGTATGAGCTCTGAAAGTAGGATCTTCTTCAGCAAGTTTTGCTAAAGCTTCACCCATCTTACCCTGACCAGCTTTTGTCTTAGGCTCAATTGCTAATTCAATAACTGGTTCTGGGAATTCCATAGACTCAAGAATAACTGGATGCTGTTCATCACAGATAGTATCACCAGTTGTTGTAAATTTAAAACCAACAGCTGCTGCAATATCACCTGCATAAACTTTATCCAATTCCTGTCTCTTATTTGCGTGCATCTGCAAGATACGTCCAACACGTTCTTTTTTGCCTTTTGTTGCATTTAATACATAAGAACCAGAATTTAAACTTCCTGAGTACACACGAATAAATGCTAACTTACCAACAAATGGATCTGCCATAATTTTAAATGCTAATGCTGAGAATGGCTCTTCATCGGAAGAATGTCTCACAATATCATTACCATCTTCATCAACACCAGTAATTGATTCAATATCTGTTGGTGCTGGCATAAATTCCAGAATCGCATCAAGCAACTTCTGAACACCTTTATTTTTATATGCTGAACCGCAGCATACAGGAATAGCCTGGCAAGCACAAGTTCCTTTTCTCAAGCCTGCTTTCAACTGTTCTACAGTAGGTTCTTCACCTTCTAAATACTGCATTGTTAGATCATCATCTAATTCGCAGATTTTTTCAACTAATTCACTTCTATATAATTCTGCATCATCTTTCATGTCTTCAGGAATGTCAACAATAGAGATATCCTCACCCTTATCATCATTATAGATATATGCTTTCATTTCAAACAGGTCAATAATGCCTTTAAATTCGTCTTCCTTACCAATTGGTAATTGAAGTACAATTGCATTTTTTCCTAACCTTGTCTTAATTTGTTCAACGGCACCATAAAAATTTGCGCCTAGAATGTCCATTTTATTAACAAATGCCATTCTTGGTACATTGTAAGTGTCTGCCTGACGCCATACATTCTCAGACTGTGGTTCAACACCACCCTTTGCACAAAACACACCAACAGCACCATCAAGAACACGCAGGGAACGTTCTACTTCAACAGTAAAGTCAACGTGACCTGGGGTATCAATAATATTGATACGATGTTCTAACGCACCTGGCTTTGTCTTGCAATTTTCTTGCAGCGTCCAATGACAAGTTGTAGCCGCGGAAGTAATTGTAATACCTCTTTCTTGTTCCTGCTCCATCCAGTCCATTGTTGCAGTACCTTCATGAGTATCACCGATTTTATAGTTAACACCAGTATAATAAAGAATACGCTCTGTTAATGTAGTTTTACCTGCATCGATGTGAGCCATAATTCCAATGTTTCTGGTTCTCTCTAACGGATATTCTCTTCCAGCCAAGGGATTTTCCTCCTTACTCAATTTATGCGAATGTAACGGTAGCAAAAACTACCGTTCAATCATTACTCTATTAGTACAAAAGCAACTCAGCAGTCTTACCATCTGTAATGTGCAAATGCCTTGTTTGCTTCTGCCATTTTGTGCATATCTTCTTTTTTCTTTACAGCTGAACCTGTATTATTTGCAGCATCCAAAATTTCATTAGCAAGTCTTTCTTCCTGAGTCTTTTCTCCTCTTTTACGAGAATAAAGAGCTAACCAGCGAAGTGCTAATGCCTGTCTTCTATCAGGTCTTACTTCGATTGGTACCTGATAAGTTGCACCACCAATACGTCTTGCTTTAACTTCAAGTACTGGCATAATATTGTTCATAGCTTCTTCAAAAACTTCTAAAGCATCCTTGCCTGTTTTCTCGGCTACTCTTTCGAAAGCACCATAAACAATTTTCTGTGCAACACCTTTCTTACCGTCTAACATAATGTTATTGATAAGCTTCGTTACGACTTTATTCTTGTAAACTGGATCTGCTAAAACATCTCTTTTTTGAATATGTCCTTTACGTGGCACGTTTCTTCCCTCCTTAATACTTATCTGTCCAACAGGACAGATCATTCATTAATTCATCGGTACTCACAAAAATTCATCTTATAAAGAGCAATTCTGCCCCATAACACACTTGTGTTCGCGCTCGTTTTAATTTCAGTAAGCTGTTCAGGGTATTCCCTGTACACACTAATCTATCTCTAAACGAATCTTGGTATCATCTATACCTGAACCTTCCAGGATAAGAAAACCAAATTGATTTCCTCTAAAGTCAAGCAAAAATTAACACGGCACTTTTTTTGAATTAGTGATATAACCTGATTCTTTAATTATTTTGCGTCTTTTGGTCTCTTAGCACCATATTTAGAACGTGCTTGTCTTCTCTTAGCTACACCAGCAGTATCTAGTGTACCTCTTACGATGTGGTATCTTGTACCAGGTAAATCCTTTACCCTTCCACCTCTGATAAGAACAACGCTATGCTCTTGAAGGTTGTGTCCTTCTCCTGGAATGTAGCTTGTTACTTCAATACCATTGGAAAGACGTACTCTGGCGATCTTTCTAAGAGCTGAATTAGGTTTCTTAGGAGTCGAAGTTCTAACAGCTGTACAAACACCTCTCTTTTGAGGAGCAGATGCATCAGTAGTCTTCTTGTTCAAAGAATTGTACCCTTTTTGCAAAGCTGGAGAAGTTGATTTCTTCTCAACTGTCTTTCTTCCTTTTCTTACTAATTGGTTAAAAGTTGGCATTAATTTTCACCTCCTGTGGTAATAATTCATTAAGTTAATCATTTTTTTGCACACAAAATCGCATGCTTGATCATTATAACGCGGTTTTTTCATCTTGTCAACACATAAAAAACTATTGCACAGTTTGGGGTAATTCATGCGCAATAGTTTTCAAATTGGGGTTTTGATTGATAAGAGTTCTGCTTGTATCATAAATAACTTTTTGCCTTTTTTATCATAGCACATTTTGATGTTGAATTCTCTTCAATGTAACTATTGACGCTTAAAATGTAATGTTTCATTTGGTACTTTTCTTATATAACGTTTAGCTCGGTTTATCTTACTTTACTATAGTTCTTTTAACCAGTTCCTTACTAATGGAATCCACATTTGACAAGCTGTCAGAATGTCCTCTCTTCCTTCCAGTATAGAGGTTTCCTCATTTGCTAATGCTAATCCATGCCCCCCTTCTGGAAACATGTGAAATTCAACAGGCACCTGACTTTCAATGCAAGCCTCCATAAATAAAATGGAATTTTGTACAGGTACCGCTCCATCCGTCAGCGTATGCCAAATAAAGGTTCTTGGTGTATCCTTTGTCACCCTTTTTTCTAAAGATAAAAACTCTTTATTCTCTTCGGCTTTTTCACCTAGCAGGGCTTGAAAGGAGCCTTTATGTGCGTAAATCCCTGAAGAAATTACAGGATAGCATAGTATCAATCCATTAGGCTGAATATCTTCCGGTTGAACAGACAGCGCAGCCGAAAGCCACGGTTCCTTCCAAAGAGTCCCCAGACTTCCTGCCAGATGTCCTCCTGCTGAAAAACCACATAGGACAATTTTATCCTTTTCAACATGCCATTCTTGTGCATGCTCCCTGATTATCGATACCGCCTTTGCCAAATCCAGCTGAGGAGCAGGATACACATCTGGTTTCACACTATATTGAACTATAAAAACATGATATCCCATTGCAGTAAATTGTAAAGCAATTGCTTCTGCTTCTCTCTCTGACCGATACTCATAGCCTCCTCCTGGACATATTACAATTGCCGGACGATAGCGCACAATTGTATGCTGCGTATAATCGTCTAAAATATACGTCACCATAGATGCTTTTTCCTGACTTCTCTTACATCCTGATTCCCCGTATGGAACATCAAAAAATATTTTTTCATGTATCATTTTACTACATTCCTCTCTATGCCTTTACAAAATGCGTCAATATTTAAAAACACTTCTTTCATCAACCGCCCTCTGGCTTCTATGCTGGCCCAGGCTATATGTGGTGTTATAATTAACTTACCACTGTCCTTTATTTTTATTAAGGGATTTCCTTCGCTCATAGGTTCTTCTGTCAGCACATCCAATCCAGCACCTGCAATTTCTCCTTCTTCCAAGGCTTTTTTCAATCCTTCTTCTTCCACAATTGGGCCTCTTCCCAAATTTAGAAAAAAACAGTTCTTTTTCATTTTCTGAAATACCTCATAGGTAAAAAGCTTATCAGTCTGTTCTGTCAGCGGTGCATGGACAGAAATAATATCACTTTCCTGCAATAATTTCTCAAAATCCACTTCCGTATACTCAAAATTATGATTGTTTCCAGAAGTAGAGTAGTAAATCACATTACACCCAAAGCCTCTGGCAATCCGCGCCACTCCTTCTCCAATACTGCCAAGTCCAACAATTCCCCATGTCATTCCACATAATTCATGGAATTCTTTACCCAAATGCGTAAACATTGGGGATAGGGTATATTCTTCTTGCTTAACATAATTATCATAATAAGGCAGCTGTTCCATCAAATAGAACAGTAATGCAAAGGTATGCTGCA
This sequence comes from Anaeromicropila populeti, assembly GCF_900112775.1. Lineage (GTDB taxonomy): Bacteria > Bacillota > Clostridia > Lachnospirales > Lachnospiraceae > Anaeromicropila_A > Anaeromicropila_A populeti. The sequence goes on along the minus strand of NZ_FOYZ01000002.1, from coordinate 207,800 downwards.
CAACGGCAGCTGTAGAATAACCCTTTACATTAGTTACTGTAATATTTCTTGATTGTGTAAAAGCAAAATCTACATTATTTGTTCCTGTTGCTGTAATACAAACTAATTTTAAATTCTGTGCCTCTCCCAAACATTTTTCATTCACAGGCAGTTTATTGACAATAACAACTTCTGCACCCAAAACACGTTCCCTTATTTCATTCTGTCTGGTTAATTCATACAATTCCACTTCTCCAAACCTCTTAAACGGTTCAAAATCAATGGTTTCCCCCAATGTCTGGGTTTCTAAAAATACTATTTTCATACAATCACCTTCTCTTATGCTCTACATATAATGTTCTAGTGTATCTGGTCTGCCTAATCCAAAGCCCTGTCCAAAATCAACTCCTATTTCTTTTAAACAGCTAAATATTTCATCATTTTCTACATACTCTGCAATTGTCTTTTTTCCCATCAAATGAGCAATTTCATTTATAGAAGAAACCATTGCATAGTCAATCTTATTATGTTCCATTTCTCTTACAAATGTACCATCAATTTTTATATAATCTACTGGAAGATACTTCAGATATGTAAAGGAAGACAAGCCACTTCCAAAATCATCTAATGCAAAACTGCATCCCATATCCTGTAGTTTATTAATGAATTTTGCGGCATCAACAAAATTTGATACTGCGCTGGTTTCCGTTATTTCAAAACAAATTGTATTAGGCGGCACTTGGTGATTCGTAAATTCCTCCATGACAAAATCTAGAAAATCATCTGTATTTAATGAAGCACCTGAAATATTAATATTAAACAGCACATCATCCCCATCAAAATGTCCCTCAACCTGCTCCTTATAAATTTTAAAAAAATGATGAATTACCCATCTGTCAATATTCGGCATCACATTATAACGCTGGGCAGCCGGCAGAAATATACCTGGCGCAATTATATTTCCCTTGTCATCCACCATCCGGATTAACACTTCAAACCAATCCCTTGAACTACCGCCTTTTGTAGATACAATCGGCTGATAATGTAAAACAAATCGGTCTTCTTCAAAAGCTTTTGTAATCCCTGGCATAACATTCATCTCTTCATGGCGTTCCAGTAGTTCCTTATCATCCTCGTCAAATACCTGAACACGATTTCCACCCTTATCCTTTGAAATATAACAGGCTCGGTCTGCTGAACTTAGCAGTACCTGGACACTGGTTACATTTGAATTAAGCTCAACTGCACCAATGCTTACACCTAGCGTAAACATATTATCGTTCCACACGAAATGAAAATCCCGAACTACTTTACATAATCTCTCTGCTATTTTACAGCCCTCACTAATATCCGTATTAAATAATAGTATACCAAACTCATCTCCGCCTATTCTGCATAGAATAACATCAGGCTGTAGTGTCTGCTTCATCATTAGTGCTAAATGTTTTATCAGCTGATCTCCTGCATGGTGTCCGCAAACGTCATTTACAACTTTAAACTTGTCCAAATCCAGGGACAAAAAGGTATGTGGCGTTTCGTTTGTATCAAATTCCTTCAAAACCCTTGTAATTTCATTTTCCATGTAATAACGATTTGGAAGTCCTGTCAACACATCAAAATTTGCCTGGTAATACATTAAATCTTCTGCTTTCTTTGCTTCTGTATTATCACGGACTGTACAAACAATATACGCTACATTTTTTTCATTGGATTTCATCACAGAACAGGAAAACAGCACTGGTATGCTCTTTCCACTTTTTGTACAGCCTATTGTCTCATAATTCTTCAACTGTCCCTGTTCTTTTACTTCATTCACCCATTCTCTTGAAAAAATGGCAAAATCCTGATCATCAAAAATAATGCTTACTGGCTGATTCAATAGCTCTTCCTCTCTATACTCCAATAAAGAAAGTGCTGCTTCATTTACTGTCTCAATTGTATTATTTGAAGAAACTACTATTACTGCATCTGTCATACTAGAAATAATATTGTCTACAAACAACTTGGAGACTGTGGTTTCCTTAAGTTTTGTAACCATAAGGTTAAAGGATGTTGCAAGCCGCCCTATTTCATCCTTTGTTTTCACATGAACTGTCTCAATAGAGTCTGTTCCCTTATAGAATATTTCTCTTGTGGCATGATATAAGCTTAATATGGGTTTTGTTACCCAGAAATTTAAAAAGAATCCAATTAATAATAATACAAGTAAAAAAAGTGCCCATCCCATAATAAAGAAAGATTGTAATAACTTTGTAACAGGTCCTGTAATCGTTTCCTTGGTATAACTTAAAAATACAGCACCTAAATGCTCTGATTTACTATTATATACAGGCAGAAAGAAACCGTAGTAGGTTCCTGTCTCATCTTTATAAAGAACGGTATTGTCCTCCACACTTTTTGCAGCCTCTACCAACTCCTCATTCTCTATAAAAGTATTGAGCCTGTCAAAATCACTACTATAGAGAATTTTTCCTTCCAAGTCTACAATCTCTGCATATTGAATGTCATCCTTCGTAGAAACTACATCCTGACAAATGTATTCAAATCCAGCCAGTTCATCTAGATCTCTTGGAAGAATAAGAAGGTTATCAATCTGCATTTTCAAGATGTCCCCAGTAGTAAAAGCTCGATCAGTTATTGCATCCGTTAGTACATCTTTTAAAATGGAATTACTCATAAAATAATTCGCACTAACCGTAATTGCCAATGCTATAAATAATAAAAATATAATCTTAACCTGAAGCTTATTAAACATTTATTCCTCCCAATAATATTTATTTATTACAGTTGAACTTAATAAGGTTTTACTATCAATATCCAGATTCAAATCATTTGCCCTTTTCAGATTAATTGCTGCTACCCCCTTTTCTGTTGGCGTCATAGGAAAATCAGAAGGTGTTTTACCATTCACTAAAATTTCCTTAGCCATTTTGCCAGCTGCAAATCCCTGTTCATAACCTGAAATAATTGTCCCGCAAAGTGTCCCATAATTAATGCTATCTATCCAAAAGGAAAAATCCGGTATCGAGCTGTTCTCTCCTGTCCACTTTAAAACCTCTTCATAAGGAACATTCTCACCACTATCATCCTTAAATTCATAAATGCCAGCCAGGCACATACCATCTACCTTTCCTTCATTTTCTTTCACAATTTCTTTATATTCCTTATATGTTTTAATTGGTTCTAAAAAAGTAAACTCTATCTCAGGAAATTCCCTTGCCTGTTCCTTCATTCTTTTTCTAGATGCTTCCCAAATTGAGGAAGTATCAAAAACCACTATAATCTTTTTCACATCTCCAACTATCATTTTAAACAGCTCTACACTACTTGCAAAATGTTCTAACTCTAAAACCCCTGTAATATTATCTGCTGCTTCAAATCCATACTGCTTCTTTACCTCATTCACACCACTAAATACAAATGGTGTTTCCGTATTGACAAAATACTTTGTTACATAATCTAGTGCTTCCTCATCGCTGGTATAAACCAAATCAGGCTTTAATTCCTGAATTTTATTTCTTGCCTCTTCTCCTGCTTTTTCCATCCATGCTTTTGTGCTTTTATTCTTGGCATCAAGAGAAAACACTTCATAATCCACATTAACGTCTGCCATAGCATCCTGAAACCCCTTAAACTGGCTTTCTGTCCATTCCCACGACATCTGGTAGCTCATAATATGTAATATCTTAAAAGTTTTCTCTGGCATGCTGTTTCCTTCTTCTGATAATTCGATCTCTTCTTGTTCTTCCTTTTTTTCACCTGCATTTTCCCCGAAGTCCCAATCACCAAAACTACACCCTGTGACTACTATAATAAAAACCAGCAGCAGGGATATAACCTTACAGCGATTCATAATACCCTCCTATTTTCTTATAAAATTCGGCAGCCGCTGCTTTCTAATACATGTTGCAGAATCATTTCAAGTCAAATAAAAAAAGTACTGAAGGCTTCGGTACTTTCACAAGATAGCAACCTGGCAATCATTGAAAATTCTTTAGACCCATGGCTTTGCGTCCTTATCTTTCGATAAGTTTGCCCAAACTTTATTTGTTGTATTGTTAAATTATTATACTTGAATTTACTACAAATGTCAACGCGATAAGATTAAGCATTTGAACTCTATAGCCCATTTTACACAATACTTTGTTTTATTGCAAGCTATAGAGTTCTACAATAGCATTCCTACTTTAACTCACTCATAACAAAAATCAATGGTGAGTTCCAGTATATAGTAACTTCATTGGTGGAGTAGCTGGCATGATTATCTACATAACACATTGCCGGAGGTGCATCCTTTAAAACAGCCGCTGCGTATGGATCACCAAAATCTTTATTGGGTCCTCCCACCAACATTCCTTTCATAGTTTCTTCTAACGCAGCTGATGGTCTATGATGTACATGAACTGGTGACACAGTTCCATAGCCTGTAACATAACTAATCGACAATGGATTTGCCCCAAAACAGTAATGCAGATGTTCTCTGGCATAAACCACATAATCCTCTTTTGGCTCCAGCCTGTTTGCTAACAACATTATCATTGCATTACTTGCCACATCTAGATTACTTCCCCATACATACTCATTGCCCAGTGAAATAAAATACCCATCACTTTTTGATTTTTCAACAAGTTGATCTGCTTCTTTTATAAACGCTTCCTTTAGCTGCTTATAAACCTCAAGTCCTTCTGCTGGCTTATAGGACAAAACGGCATATGTGCCATAACCACCCACCGACTGCCAGCCAAAGCCTGTTGGTATTTCATTTTTTACTATTGCTTCAACCAATTCAAGATACTCTGTACTCCCTGTTACCTTGTATAACTCAGCAGCAGCCCAGTATCTCTCATCTCGTGTCGTTGAGTCACCATACTCACCTGTTGAAACGCCCTGCGGATTTTTAAAACCACTCTTATTATCTGTCGTCTCTGCATATTCCATAGCTCTTTTTGCCTGTTTCAGGCACTTTTCAGCAAAATCATTATCGTATTCCTTGTACATCGTACTTGCCTTTGCCATAACAGCTGCAAAATCATAGGTTGCTGTTAACGAGATTGGCGATACAATTAGTTCTTCTGTTTCATCTTGTGGTAAAACAGTATCTCCTGGAAAACTGGCACATGTAACCTTATGATATACTCCTCCTGATTCTGCGTCCTGCATTTTAAGCATCCATTCCAGTTCATATCGAACTTCATCTAAAAGATCAGGAACTCCATTTCCGCTTTCTGGTATTCCTATGCTGTCATTTTTCGATGCATCGGTATATTCCACTGCTAAAAGCAAATCGTTTACCGCCTTTGCTCCTGCCACAACATATCTTCCATAATCTCCTGCATCATGCCATCCCCCAGTTACATCAATTTTTTTATCTGTTCCATAAATAACTGCTTCACTCGTATGACATGCACTATGAGCAAACCTTCCCGCATATTTTTCTTCCAGTTCACACCCGCATCTTTGCAGATATAACATCTTTACTACGTCTATGTATGCGTCTTCATATATGCTGTCTCCTATTTTAAAATCGTAAGATGTTCCATGGTTTTTTGTTTGAATAAAATAGGTACCTGCTTCTGTAACAACACTAAAATCTCCATAATAATTTTTTTCATCCGCGGTGAAATTCATTTTTTCGCCTACAATATTTCCTGTATACACAATTTTATTTGTATCCTTATTCACAACATCGAATGTTTCATCCATTGAATCTCCTCGAAATATCGCTGTCTTCTGAGCAGATAACTGATATCCCACCTGATCCAAGTTAATATCAAGCAGCGTGCTTTCCTCTGCTTCTACTTTCACAATGTTTGAATCATCTATCAATTCTAAAGATACATTATCAATATAAATTTTATGTTCTCCAATTCCTTCTGTACCATCAAATTTCCCACAATTGAAAACCAGGCGCGGTGCAGGGTCTGTCGCTTCATTCATAGTAAATTCCAATGATTCTGTTACCATTTCTGTCTTTAATCCCAGCTTTTCTTTTCCTGCATAAGCATGGTAATCGCCACCATTTATCTGCACCCTATATTCAATTGTTCTTTCTGTGCTCGCACAAATATCAAATTGTAATCTGTAAACACCTCCCTGAACCAGTTCTCCAACATCCTGAAATAACTGTACCCCGTAGTTAACGTTTCCTGTTGTTGATATTGTCAGTACTCCCTGCTGATCCTTTACTGTAAATACCCCTGCCCCATCCTGCATATATACCTTCCATGCTTCTGGATTTTCATTGGGCATTTCAAAATCACCATTTTCAATTAACTTTGTATCCATTTCTTCTTCCTCAGCTTCTTCTGTCACTAACTCTACTGCCTCTTCTGTTTCCACACTTTTTATTACTTCCTGATTACTTTCCTCCTTATTCTTTGCATTACAGCCACACACACACAACATGACTGCCGCTAATATAATAAATAGCCCTCTCTTCATTATCCCTTTCCTCCTCTCAACGATATATAAACCATTTTAAATTCCCTATTTTCTGCTGTCAACGAAAATCTGCGAAAGTTTCTTATTATAAATAGAAAAAACTTGTTCAGTCGGAGCAATTTCTTTTCACATAAAAAAGACACCTACTATTGTAATAGCAGATGCCTTCGTCTTTATATATATAAGATTATTCTACTGTAACACTAATCCATGGATCAAAGCTTAATGTAACGCCTCCATCAAATTGAAGTGTCATGGAGTATTGATATGAACCACCTTCACCTTGGGTTTCCACAACTCCCTTCCACACTTCTGGATCATCAACCTCTTTCTTTGGCATACATACTCTGTCATTTACCATTTGTCCTGTAAATTCTGAAATTGCTACATCGCCGTCTGGATCAACAGACTCAACTCTCCAATAAATTGTCTGTGTATCATAACAAGCTGTTACTAATTCATTACCGCCCTCATTGTAAGAACCTAACTTTCCATTGGTATCTACCATATACAGGTGAGATTGAAGATCATTACTTGCTAAAGCTGCTTCAACATCTACTACTACTAAAACGCTAACTGATTTCATTCTATGTATCCTCCTTTTTTTCAATAATTGGATTATACCAGTTTGTATAAAATAGAGGGACAATTATGTCTAACGTGCAAAAATTACACTGCATCTATCAAAATGATTGTTTTATTGATCAAAAAAGATTCTGTCTTATTAAAAAGACAGAATCTCAACTTTATTATTCACTTAATAATTCATCCTCATCGAATTCCAAGAATGCATCTAATTTTTCATCTTGCTCATAATCTACTACTACTTCTTCATCCATGGTATCTTCAAGAATATCCTCGGAAATCATCAGTTCTTCTTCCTCTACTAAATCGGTATCCAATTTTACCGAACGGTATCTCTTCATTCCGGTACCAGCAGGAATTAGTTTACCAATAATAACATTTTCCTTCAGACCAATTAATGGATCTACTTTCCCCTTAATAGCAGCTTCCGTCAATACCTTAGTTGTTTCCTGGAAAGATGCAGCGGACAAGAAAGAATTAGTAGCAAGGGAAGCTTTTGTAATACCAAGCATTGTCTGCTTTCCATCAGGAGCTTCTTTTCCTTCTGCTGTAAGTCTCTCAATTTCATCATCATACTCCAGCGTATCTACCAAGGTACCAGGTAAAAATTCAGAGTCACCATTGTTCTCAATACGAACCTTCTTTAACATCTGTCGAACAATTACCTCAATATGCTTATCATTAATTTCTACACCTTGTAAACGATAAACTCTCTGAACTTCTTGAATCATATAATCCTGAACGGCACGAACACCTTTAATCTTCAAAATATCATGTGGGTTAACACTACCTTCTGTTAACTCATCACCAGCTTCAATTACCTGACCATCCATAACCTTGATTCTGGAACCATAAGGTATTAAATATGCCTTTGACTCAGCTGTTTCATTATTGGTCACTATAACTTCACGTTTCTTCTTCGTATCACTAATCGAAACCGTACCGCCAAATTCTGCAATAATAGCAAGTCCCTTTGGCTTTCTTGCCTCAAAAAGTTCTTCAACACGAGGAAGACCCTGTGTAATATCGTCACCAGCAACACCACCTGTATGGAAAGTACGCATTGTAAGCTGAGTACCTGGCTCTCCGATAGACTGTGCCGCAATAATTCCAACTGCTTCACCTACCTGAACAGCTTCACCAGTTGCCATATTTGCACCATAGCATTTCGCACAAACTCCAATATGCGATCTACAGGTTAAAATAGTACGAATCTTTATTTGTGCTTTATCACCAGCTTCAACTAGTTCTTTTGTATTCATAATCTTAGCTGCTCGCTTTGGCGTAATCATATGATTTGCTTTTACAATCACCTGACCATTATCATCACATATTGTATTGCAGGAATATCTTCCTGTAATTCTTTCCTGAAGGCTTTCAATCACTTCTTTTCCATCTGTAAATGCCTTAATCCACATACCTGGAATTTCTTTTCCCTCACAGCAATCTGTCTCACGTATAATTAAATCTTGTGAAACATCTACCAGACGACGAGTTAAATATCCTGAATCGGCTGTACGAAGTGCTGTATCAGAAAGACCTTTACGTGCACCATGAGCAGAAATAAAGTATTCCAAAACGTCAAGTCCCTCACGGAAATTGGATTTAATCGGCAACTCAATGGTACGTCCTGATGTATCGGCCATCAGACCACGCATACCTGCTAACTGCTTAATCTGCTTGTCAGAACCACGGGCACCAGAATCCGCCATCATATAAATATTATTATATTTATCTAAACCAGATAACAGCGCTTCCGTAATTTCATCATCGGCCTCTTTCCATGTTTCAATAACAGCTTTATAACGTTCTTCTTCTGTAGTCAGACCACGACGAAAATCTTTCGCAATTCGTTCAACTGTTTTTTCTGCTTCCTCTAAAATAGTTTTCTTTTTGGCTGGTACTGTCATGTCAGAAATAGAAACTGTCATGGCTGCTCTTGTTGAATATTTGTATCCAAGAGATTTAATATTATCTAAAGTCTCAGCTGTCTTTGTAGCACCATGTGTATTGATACATTTCTCAAGAATCTGCTTTAACTGTTTTTTACCAACATGAAAATCAACTTCTGGAAGCATAAAGTTTTCTGTTTTACTACGATCCACAAATCCAAGATCCTGTGGAATAATCTCATTAAAAATAAATCTTCCTAATGTAGTTTCCACATTTTTTGTTATCATAGTACCTTCTTCATCCATCTCTGTTCTTCTAACCTTAATTCTGGAATGAAGTGTTAAGAAACCATTTTCATATGCTAAAATTGCTTCATTTACATTTTTAAAATAATTTCCTTCTCCCATGGCACCTGGTCTTTCTTGTGTCAAATAGTAAATTCCAAGAACCATATCCTGTGAAGGTACCGCAACCGGACCACCATCGGATGGTTTCAGCAGGTTATTTGGTGAAAGAAGTAAAAATCTACATTCTGCCTGCGCTTCTACAGATAATGGCAAATGCACCGCCATCTGATCCCCATCGAAGTCGGCATTAAATGCCGTACAAACCAGTGGGTGAAGCTTAATTGCCTTACCCTCTACTAGCGTAGGCTCAAAAGCCTGAATACCAAGTCTGTGAAGAGTTGGCGCACGGTTCAGCATAACTGGATGTTCTTTAATAACCTCTTCTAAAACATCCCATACTTCAGACTGTAATCTTTCCACCATTTTTTTTGCGGACTTTATATTATGAGCAGTTCCCTTAGAAACAAGCTCCTTCATAACAAACGGTTTAAATAATTCAATAGCCATTTCCTTTGGCAGACCACATTGATAAATCTTTAATTCTGGTCCTACTACGATAACGGAACGTCCTGAATAGTCAACACGTTTACCAAGCAAGTTTTGACGGAAGCGACCTTGCTTACCCTTTAACATATCAGACAACGATTTTAACGCACGATTTCCTGGTCCTGTAACTGGACGGCCTCTTCGTCCATTATCAATCAAAGCATCTACTGCTTCCTGAAGCATTCTTTTCTCATTACGCACAATAATGTCTGGCGCCCCTAACTCAAGCAAACGCTTCAGACGGTTATTTCTATTTATAATTCTTCTATACAAATCATTCATATCAGAGGTTGCAAAGCGACCACCGTCTAACTGAACCATTGGACGTAAATCTGGTGGAATTACAGGGATTACTGTCATAATCATCCACTCAGGCTTATTTCCTGATTCACGGAATGCTTCTACTACTTCTAATCTTTTAATAATTCTAGCTCTCTTTTGGCCTGTTGATTCTTTTAGACCTTGTTTCAGTTCCTTAGATTCCTTTTCAAGGTCAATCGCTTGCAGCAATTCTTGAATCGCTTCTGCACCCATTCCAACTTTAAATTTGTTTCCGTATTTTTCGCGGGATTCCTGATATTCTCTTTCATTCAGTACCTGCTTATATTGCAGGTCACTCTCTCCCTTTTCTAATACAATATAGGATGCAAAGTAAAGCACCTTCTCAAGTGTTCTTGGTGATAAGTCAAGGATTAGACCCATACGGCTAGGTATTCCTTTAAAATACCATATGTGAGATACCGGAGCTGCTAATTCGATATGACCCATTCTTTCACGTCGTACACTTGCTTTCGTAACTTCTACACCACAGCGATCACAAACTACACCTTTATAACGAATCTTTTTGTACTTACCACAATGACATTCCCAGTCTTTGTTTGGTCCAAAAATTTTCTCACAGAAAAGACCATCTTTTTCTGGCTTAAGTGTTCTATAGTTAATGGTTTCTGGTTTTTTCACTTCACCTCTTGACCATTCCCGTATCTTCTCCGGGGAAGCAAGGCCGATTTTTATTTTATCATATGATAGCTGTTGCTCTTCTTGTTTACTGCTAACTTCTGGCATTATCTGGCGCTCCCTTCATTTCCAAATTCAAATAATTTTCAGGACCAATTTTATATATCATCCTCTAAATCCAATTCATCATCCGACAATTCTAATGGACTAGCCTCATCTTCAAATACATCAAATATTTCATCATCCAGTTCTTCTACAGAAGATTCCCTGAATCCTGCACTCTCAAAGCTGTCGCCCTCATCAAAACGGAACGAATCATCCCCTTCAATTAATGGTGTTAATTCCTCATCGCCATACTCAACACTTTCTGTCATTGGAATTTCATCACCATTCTCATCTAGCACAGTAACATCTAGTGCAAGTGACTGAAGCTCTTTTAACAATACCTTGAAGGACTCTGGTATACCAGGCTCAGATATATTATCACCTTTAATAATTGCCTCGTAAGTTTTTACACGACCTACAACATCATCAGATTTTACTGTTAATATTTCCTGTAAGGTATATGCCGCACCATATGCTTCCAAAGCCCAAACTTCCATCTCACCAAAACGCTGTCCACCAAATTGTGCCTTACCACCCAATGGCTGTTGGGTTACTAAGCTATAAGGACCTGTAGAACGAGCATGAATCTTATCATCAACCAAGTGGTGAAGTTTTAGATAATGCATGAAACCAACAGTTACTGCTCCATCAAAATACTCACCTGTTCTACCATCACGCAGACGGACTTTTCCATCCCGATTAATTGGAACGCCTTCCCATTGTTTCCGGTAATCTTGGTTTTCAATAAGATATTCCATTAATCCAGGATCTAATACATCCTTATATTTTTCTTTAAAATCTTCTAACGGTGTATTTACATAATCATTTGCCAGCTCTAACGTATCCATAATATCAAATTCGTTTGCCCCATCAAATACAGGTGTAGCAACATTAAAGCCAAGTACTTTGGAAGCCAGACTTAAGTGGATTTCCAACACCTGTCCGATGTTCATACGGGATGGCACACCTAGTGGATTTAATACAATATCAAGAGGTCTTCCATTTGGTAAAAATGGCATATCTTCAGCAGGCAGCACACGGGAAACAACACCCTTATTACCATGACGTCCAGCCATCTTATCTCCAACTTGAATTTTTCTCTTTTGAGCAATATAAATACGAACAGTCTGATTTACACCTGGTGATAATTCATCCCCATTTTCTCTTGTAAATACCTTTGCATCTACAATAATACCAAACTCACCATGAGGCACTCTTAATGATGTATCCCTTACTTCTCTGGCCTTCTCACCAAAAATAGCTCTTAACAGACGTTCTTCTGCCGTTAACTCTGTTTCTCCTTTTGGAGTAACTTTACCTACCAGAATGTCACCCGAACGAACCTCTGCACCAATTCGGATAATACCTCTCTCATCCAAATCTTTTAATGCATCGTCACCAACTCCAGGCACATCTCTTGTAATTTCTTCTGGTCCCAGCTTTGTATCACGGGACTCTGCTTCATATTCATTTATATGAACTGATGTATACACATCTTCTTGTACTAATCTTTCACTTAAAAGTACCGCATCTTCATAGTTATAGCCTTCCCACGTCATAAATCCGATTAATGGATTTTTACCTAATGCAATTTCTCCATTACATGTACATGGTCCATCTGCCATTACTTGACCTTTTTCTACTCTAGATCCATTATTAATAATTGGTCTCTGATTCATGCAAGTACCCTGGTTGCTTCTGCCAAATTTCTCAAGCTTATATGCTCTCTTGTTACCGCTATCCTCTCTGACAATAATTTCATTTGAAGATATTTTTTCTACAGTACCACTCTCTACTGCCAACACACAGTTTCCTGAATCTACAGCGGCTTTTCTTTCCATACCGGTACCAACCACTGGTGCTTCTGTTACCAGTAATGGCACTGCCTGACGCTGCATGTTAGAACCCATCAGCGCACGGTTAGCATCATCATTTTCAAGGAATGGAATCATGGCTGTAGCTACAGAAAATACCATTTTAGGAGAAACGTCCATTAAATCAATCTTGTTCTTCTGAAATTCAGAGGTTTCTTCTCTATAACGACCAGATATATTTGTTCCAACAAAATATCCTTTTTCATCTAATGCCTCATTTGCCTGAGCTACTACATATTTATCTTCTTCATCTGCGGTCAGATATACAACCTCATCTGTTACTCTTGGATTCACTGGATCTGACTTATCGACTTTACGATAAGGAGCTTCAATAAATCCATACTCATTAATTCTGGCATAAGTTGCAAGAGAGTTAATCAAACCAATGTTAGGACCTTCAGGTGTTTCAATTGGACACATTCTCCCATAATGAGAATAATGCACGTCACGAACCTCAAATCCTGCTCGATCTCTGGATAAACCGCCAGGACCCAGTGCCGATAAACGTCTTTTGTGAGTTAACTCACCCAGTGGATTATTCTGATCCATAAACTGTGACAACTGTGAACTACCAAAAAATTCTTTCACTGCCGCAGTTACTGGCTTAATATTAATCAGTGACTGAGGTGATACCCCTTCTAAATCCTGTGTTGTCATTCTTTCTCGAACAACACGCTCCATACGTGATAATCCAATACGATACTGGTTCTGAAGCAGCTCACCTACTGCACGAATTCTTCTGTTACCAAGGTGATCAATATCGTCTGCATTTCCAACACCATATTCTAAATGTATGTTGTAATTAATGGATGCAAAAATGTCTTCTCTTGTAATATGCTTTGGAATTAATTCTGATATATTTTTTACAATAGCTTCTTTCAGTTCTTCTTCATCAGAGTACTGATCCATTAAGCTTTTTAATACTGGATAATATACATCTTCTGTAATTCCAACTTCTTTTTTATCTATATCAACATGCGCACTTAAATCTACCATCTGGTTTGAAAGAATCTTTACCTTACGTTCTTCTGTCTGAACCCACACAAATGGTACACCGCTATTTTGTATATTAACTGCTACTTCCTCTGTAATTAATGTATCCTCTTCATAGATTTCACCCGTTGTAGCATCTACAGCCTGTTCTGCCAATCTGCATCCAACAATTCTATTTTTAAAAGCAAGCTTCTTATTAAATTTATATCTGCCCACCTTAGCTAAATCATATCTTCTAGGATCAAAAAACATACTTTCAATGAGACTCTTGGCACTCTCTACTGCCAATGGTTCACCTGGACGCAGCTTTTTATATAATTCAAGCAAACCGCTTTCATAGTCATTTGAAGTATCTTTTTCTATACTTCTCAAAATTTTTATTTCTTCACCAAACAATTCTGTTATCTCAGAATTGCTTCCAACACCTAATGCTCGAATTAATACAGTAATTGGTACTTTTCTATTTCTATCTACACGAACATAAAATATGTCATTCGAATCTGTTTCATACTCAAGCCATGCACCACGGTTAGGAATCACCGTACAAGAATAGAGTTCTTTTCCAATTTTATCATGACCAATTGCGTAGTAGATACCAGGGGAACGTACTAACTGGCTAACAATGACTCTCTCAGCTCCATTAATAATAAAAGTCCCAGTTGCAGTCATTAATGGTAAGTCACCCATAAAAATATCGTGTTCATTGATTTCTTCACTTTCCTTATTATGAAGTCTTACTTTAACCTTTAACGGCGCGGCATATGTCGCATCACGTTCCTTACACTCCTCGATGGAATATTTCACATCATCGGTACATAGTGTAAAGTCCACAAATTCTAAACTTAAATGACCACTATAATCCGAGATTGGAGAAATGTCTCTGAAAACTTCATGGAGTCCTTCTTCTAAGAACCATTTGTAAGAATCTGTTTGAACTTCAATTAAATTCGGCATTTCCAACACTTCTTTTTGCCTTGAAAAACTCATTCTTACGCTGTTACCAACTTTAACTGGACGAATTCTGTTTTTTTCCATTGACGCTCTTCACCCCTTGAACATTTTATGTGTATCTGAATAACGGGCTGTCCAGGCCTACTGTACATTTCAATCATGTTTTTAATACGTTATTCAAACAAATACTTTACTGATTTCAATTTGTATGTTATAATTATTTTAGATAATTCATAGCATACGACACCACAATAGTGCATTTTTCATCTTAGCATAACCTTGTCAAGATGTCAAGCCTTTTTATGGTGTTTTTTATTTTGTTTTCCTGATTTACGATTTTTAGGTTATATATCATAATGTTGGAATATATATAAACCTTTTTCTATGATTATATCCGAATAATAGATCGTTAAACAAATATTCCTTATCACATAAAAAATCTGGACCACTAAAATCCAGACTTAACATTCTCACTATTATATATTATGACTTATTCTGCGCTTGCTGTAATACTTCTTTATTTTCTCTTTTTCTAAAGCCGCTACTAAAACCCATGAAATCACAGCTTCCAAGACAAAAAATACCACTAACCACAATGTATATTTCATATTTACCACAGCGGCAATTGCATTAAACCAAGCATGATATACCCCACACAGTAAATTACTTTTTGTATATTTATGTATAGCCGAAAGAGAAAAACTAACTGGTACAGTCACTACAAAAATAAAATAGAAAATATTCATCTTCGCATGCATGTTTCCTGGAACAAACCAAACTGGAACATGCCATATGCCCCATATAATTCCTACCAATGCAGTTGCTGTCAGATAGGAAAACCTTTTTTCCATCAGCGGTTGTAAGCTCCCTCTCCATCCATATTCTTCTAGTCCTCCTCCAAATACAAATCCTACAATGGTATACAATAAAATTTTAAGTATTGAAACGGAATATGTATGTGTTAATTCGCATGTCATTATCATAGTAATTAATTTCCATGTCATATATGACATAATTATAATAACATCTCTATTTTTCAATTTTTCACCTATCAAAAAATGTTTTATGCTCTGTCCTCTCTTCAGCTTTTTATGCTTTCTTCTAATAATCAATGATGCCCCAAAAGGAGAACAAGCTCCAATAAACTGAAAGCATGCCCCAGCTGCTTTAAACAATACAGGAAGCTTATACAAAACAATTAGAATATAAAGTCCATAACACACCCATGTTGTTGCAAACGTAATTAGCAAGTACTCTATTACCATATTCTTTACTGTTTTCTTCATTACTGATTCCTCCTGTATTTCACTTCTGTCATTCGGCAGTTTCCCTCAAAAAAACTTTATTATAATCAATATTATACACAAATTTTATTATATTGTAATAAAATTACTTTGTCAACAATTTGTTATGCAATATTCCTATCACAAAAAAAGCCACGACTAAGTCGTGGCTTTTTTTGGTTACTTGATTATATAAATTATTTAAGTGTAACTTTAGCACCTTCTGCTTCAAGTTTAGCTTTGATATCATCAGCTTCTTCTTTTGTTGCAGCTTCTTTAACCATCTTAGGAGCTCCATCAACAACTTCTTTTGCTTCTTTTAATCCTAAACCAGTTACTTCACGAACAACTTTGATAACCTTAACTTTGTTTGGTCCTACTTCAGTTAATTCAACATCAAATTCAGTCTTTTCTTCAACTGCTTCTGCTGCGCCTGCTGCTGCTACAACAACACCTGCTGCTGCAGAAACACCAAATTCTTCTTCACATGCTTTTACTAAATCATTTAATTCTAAAACTGTCATACCTTTTATAACATCAATAAACTCTTGAGTTGTCATCTTAACATACCTCCATCATAATATTCATTTTATATTTTTTGTTATTTTTGCTAAATAAATTATTCAGCTGCTTCGCCATTCTTTTCTGCAATTTGCTTAAGAACACGAGCAAAGTTTGTAATTGGGGATTGTAAACTTCCAAGTAATTTTGAAATAAGTTCTTCTCTTGAAGGAATGCTTGCAAGTGCTTTACATCCATCTACGTCATATAAAGTACCTTCTACAACTGCTGCCTTAAACTCTAGAGCAGGAGCATCTTTCATAAACTTACTTAAAATTCTTGCAGGAGCTGTTGCATCCTCGATACCGAAAGCCACTGCTGTAGGTCCATCTAATTGTCCATCTAACTGTGCAAAATCAGTGCCTTCAAAAGCACGCTTTAACAAGGTGTTCTTGTAAACCTTGTACACAACCCCAGCTTCTCTTAACGCTTTACGAAGAGCAGTGTCTTGTTCTACAGTTAACCCACGATAATCTACTAATACAATAGAAGCTGACTTAGCAACATGTCCTTTGATTTCGTCTACAATAGGTTGTTTTAACTCTACCTTTGCCATTTTGGTTTACCTCCTTTTAGAATAATAACGCCGCCAACAAAACTCTTAAAATTTGTTTGTTTCAAGAAAAAAACCTCTCCATCGCAAGACAGAGAGGTAGAATCGTCATTTTAATCTAACAATTTCCTCGGTAGGCGTTTTCACCTTATGCCTTACGGCACCTACTGTCTTAGGCAGTTATAGCTTGTTTAAGCCTTAGTTAGATTAACATAATTTTATTGATTTGTCAAGTTAGTTTTTTGCAAATAATTTATTTACACTTCTTTTACAAGCAGCAATTGTCCACCATACACCTAATGCTAAGACAATAGAGCATAAAAATACAAATGCTACATATACAACATCATTTTTAACCATTACATCATCTGAATGTAAAAACTGAATAAACACATCATGTACTAAATACAATTCAAAGGATATTGTACCAATAAATTTTAGTGCTTTATTTGAAAATTTAACTTTCATTAAAATTAGTATGCACATTATAACAAAAACTATTTCTGCTGGAAGCTGCCATGATAAACACATCCAGGATTCTTTATATCCTGTAGTTCCCGGATTAATATATTGTGCCCAATAACTATATGTATTAAGCATATAATGTGTGCGGTAAAACAAAAGACCAAACAAAATTATGCTGACGGGTAATGCAATCCAATAGGTTTTTTTGAAAAAAGCAAGACATTTTTCCTCAAAGTTTGCATACAGCATACCAACAAAGAAAATCATTGCTGTATTGTACCACCATTCGCCTTGAAACCATTCATACCCATGCTTTTTTAATAAACAACCTGTTATATAGACACATAGAAATAAAAACATTCCTGTAAATGCAATTTTTTTATTTTTAATGAATCGAAATAAAACATAAAATACCAGATAGAATATAGTGATAGCAACTACGTACCATGCATTTCCATTAATTTGAGAAATACCAGATACTGCTTTTAATAATTGCATTCCCGAAAATTTTGTACCAAGTTCAACTCCTAGTAAGATATATATAATATTAATTACAAAAAAAGGAATTAATACTACTGACAGCCTATGTACCAAAAAACCTTTTAAGTAGTTTTCTTTTGTGTTATAGCTTTTTATTAAACCATAACCAGAATAGAAAAAGAAAATACTAACGCATAATACACCGATTTCTAACATGTACTTAAGTGACCCCGGATGCTCAACCGCTTGGGACAAGTGATGCAGCATAATAACAAGTGCAAAGAATCCTTTTATACCTTTACCATTTTCATTACTTAAATATTCCTCGTTCCATCCATGAACACCAAAAAACTGAATACCAACTAATAATAGTAATCCTAAAATAATATAATAAATAAACATTATAACAAAATCCTCCTAACCCCTTATATAATTTTTACTTTAGATAATAATTTAATGTATTATCCTTATCATATATTTGTATACTTCTGATTTCATAGGCAGTTTTGTCAACTGCAATCCAGATAGATTTACCATTTGGCAATTCTGTCTTAGTAACAACAACCTCATATCCACCTATTTCTCCGGCCACATATAACGTTACATTCAGTTTCTCAACATCCTCATTGTAAAGCCACGCTATACATTCTCTGGACTTTTCAATATAATGTTCCATTCCTCCTGACCGCTGAAATTTTTCCACCTCCTTATTTAATAATATTTCCATATCATCTTTTAATTCCTCCTGAAGTGCTTGAACCTGCTCTTCAATTTTATTAAATTTTCTCTTTCCCCTCCTTTCTACAGAACCAATTAGTATGTCAATTTCGTACAAGTCTTCTTCTGATAAACTTCCCTTTAATTTTTCATCTAACGTATTACTCCAGTCCTCCAGATTGCATTCATACTCATTACTAATTTTTTTTAAAAGCTGCTCTATTCTGTGGACGTACGCATTCCTTATGCCCAATAACGCACGATATTCCTCACTGACTTTTATTTTCAACAAATAATCTCCATTGTTTTCTTTCATTTGAATAAACGTGCATACTTCTCCTGTTGCTGCATTTACAGAAAACCGGTTAACTCTTCCAATCTCTTCATTTACGGCTGTCCCAACCCAGAAATTCTCAGAGTTAACCAATCCGCTATTGTATAAATATGTCATATAGAACATGTCGTCCTCAAAGCTTACATCATAAAAATTTTCTAAAAAATCTGCTCCAATCCTTACTGCTTCTGTAACGGAATAATCTGTTACTAGCGGTGCAAAAAAATCATCTTCTGTGAGCAATGCCCATTTTATATCCTTTTTGACAGTTTGTTTATTTTGATTAACATCATCTTCAAGAACTCTATTCTCTTCTATTTCATCAGGAACCAGTATCTTTTCCATCTTACTTATTGCCCGTTCCTGGCGTATTTGATCTAGACGAAACACTACTTCAAAAAATAAAATTCCCCCTATAAGTACAACAATAGTTACAAGCGTCAAAAAAATCATCGTATTTTTTTCTTTTATTTCATCCACCTCGCCAAAGTTACACATAAATAACTTTCTTTTATCTTAACATTTTACTATCATAAGGGAGTATTCGTCCTATTATAAAGTTGTAAAAACAATTTTCTTTAATATATTATAGTAATAGTAGTTCCCTCTCCTAGCTTTGATTTGTAAAACATATTTCCTTTATGACATTCCACAATCTGTTTTACTAGGGATAATCCCAATCCAATTCCACCTGAGTTCCGGCTTCTGGCTTTATCTATCCTATAAAAAGGTTCTGTTATTTTATCCAGCTCCTTTTCCTCCATTCCAATTCCATTATCACTCACACAAATACAAGTTTTATTATCTTCCATTTTTTTTATTATAAGAATAATTTTACCACTTTTTGTACATGCACGTAAAGAATTTTCTACAATATTATATAAAAGACTTTCCAAAAGCGGACCATTTCCATAAATTTTATCTATTTCGATTTTTTCCAAAAATGAAATGCTTTTTTGCTTAAATTTTAGAGAAAAAGTCAATCTTAATTTCTCTGCTAATTCCTCTGTACTATTTTCACACATTTCAATTTCATCCTTGCGCAGTTGAATTAAGTCCAATAAAATTCTGGACATCTTTTCTAACCGTTTTGTTTCGGTTATTATATAATCCAGCGCCATAAGCCTGTTTTCTTCATTCATTTGGGTCAGTTTAATAAGTTCTGCATAGCCAGATATTGTTGTAAGTGGTGTTCTCAGTTCATGTGCCAGGTTATTAATAAACAACTGCTTCTGTTCATCTGATTCTTTTAAACTCATTATTTTTTCGTCTATACTACTTGCCATATTATTAAAGTTTGCAGCTAATGTTGCCACTTCATCATTTCCAGAAACCTTAACTCTCTCTTGATAGTTACCCTGGGCAATAATATCTGCTGCCTCTGCAAGGGTTTCCAATGGCTTTGTCAAATTTTTTAGTGTGTAAATCAAGGCTAGCGTTAATACAAGTCCAATACAAAAACTGGCAACTCCAAAAAATGCACCAAGCACCCTCCATTCTCTTTGCATCTCTGTTAATGCATGTATGTAAATTAATGAATACTCTTCATAAGGGCTACCCAGGCTTCCCATTACTAGAATTCCTTTATTGCCCTTTTGGTTGTATATTTTTATACCAGCATCTTTATATTTAATCTCATTTTCTATTTTTACCCTTAATTCTTCTGAGGTACTACTGTATAAAATTTGTTTTTCCTTTATTAAAATTAAATAAACAGAACTTTTTTTATAATATTTACTATAATTATTAAACACACTTCTTATTGAATCCTCTGAAAATAGTTCTCGCTCCTCTAAAGACTGAAAATCTTTTTTTATGGAACCCGAGACAAAATACTGCCCTTCCACCGCTTTTTCGGATTCATTCTTCAACTGGCTGCTATACGAAATATGCGCAATACACAAAATTCCACAATTAAGACATATCATAAAAATCAGGAGTAAAATCAGAAATGTTTTTTGCCAAAATTTCATTTTTATTATACCTCCAGTCGATATCCCAGCTTATAGACTGTTCTTATACGTTCCTCCCAACCAAGTTTTTTTCTTAGTTTTTGAACATGTACATCTACTGTTCTTGTATCTCCCAAGTAAGAATAATCCCACGCAAGTTCCAGAAGCTTTTCTCTTGACAAAGCAATGTTTCTGTTTTGAATTAGAACCTCTAATAACTCATATTCCTGTGGTGTTAGTTCAACCAGTTCATTCTCATAGTAGACCTTATGACTGTCAAAAATCACCTGAACCTTGTCCAGCTGAAAGCTTTTAGTACAACCCTGCTGTCTACGCAATACCACATTCACTCTTGCAATCAGCTCCAGCATTTCAAATGGCTTCACAATATAATCTTCTGCCCCCAAAGAAAATCCATGTATTTTATCTTCAATATTTTCTTTTGCTGTCAAAAAAACTACTGCTGTATTTTCAATGTGCTTCATCAATTCAAAACCAGATACCGCTGGCAGCATAATATCTAAAATAATTAAATCGTACTTATAATTTTTAATCATATCCAACGCTTCGTTTCCATCAAATGCTTGATGGCATCTATGTCCCACTAACTGCAAATTACACTTCACCAATTCATTTATTGGAACCTCATCTTCCACAATCAGAATATTTGCCATATGCTTCACACCTGTCCCTTTTATCTTTCCAATACCAATTTCATATCTGTATAAGCTGATATTTTTTCCATAAATCCTAATTTATCATATAATGGTTTTCCAGCATCTGTAGCGGATAACTCAATATAAGATATATGCTTTTTCTTTGCTTCCTGAATAATTTGATTCATAATACTTGTTGCAAGCCCCTTTTTTTGATACTGCGGTCTTGTATAAACATTATACACTGTTCCCGTTTTTCCAGTCATGAACAATGGACTTGCTGGTTTTTCATTAACAATCATAAAACCTGTTGCTACAACTGCTCTGTCCTGCTCTGCAACATATGCTGTAAAATCAACATTAATATGTGTCTTAAAATATAGCTGCAACTGTTTTTTCAATGCCTCAATATCTTTTTCATCCATTCTTCCTAATGTTTCTTTTAGATATTCTATCCTCATAAATACCAATGAATTTACATCAGCACTTGTTGCTTTTCGTATAATCATACTACTCTCCTCCTATTAAGTGTTCTATTGCAGAAAAAAGCTGTCCCAAGATAACTCATTGTGCCTTGGTACAGCTTTCCCTTACATGAATAAATACTATATTAGCCTAATTTAGTTGTACTAACCTTCACACCAGGACCCATTGTAGAAGATAAAGTAACACTTCTCAAATATTGGCCCTTTGCAGCAGCTGGTTTTGCTTTTATAATAGCACCCATTAATGTTTCAAAATTTTCACTTAATTGTTCCTGACTAAAGGATACTTTTCCAACTGGCACGTGAATAATGTTTGTCTTATCTAATCTATACTCGATCTTACCTGCTTTAATATCTTGAATAGCTTTTGCAACATCCATTGTTACAGTTCCAGCTTTTGGGTTAGGCATTAAGCCCTTTGGACCAAGTACACGACCAAGACGACCAACAACACCCATCATATCTGGAGTTGCTACAACAACATCAAAATCTAACCAGCCTTCATTCTGAATCTTTGGAATCAATTCATCTCCACCAACAAAATCTGCTCCTGCTGCTTCTGCTTCTGCAACCTTATCTCCTTTTGCAAAAACAAGCACTTTCACAGTCTTTCCTGTTCCATGTGGTAATACTACCGCACCACGAACCTGTTGGTCAGCATGACGTCCATCAACACCAAGTCTGATATGCGCTTCAACTGTTTCATCAAATTTTGCAACAGCTACTTTCTTCACTAAACTTACTGCGTCTGCAGCATCATAAAGAGTACCTCTGTCAATTAATTTGGCAGCTTCAATATATTTCTTTCCTCTTTTCATTCTATTAACCTCCTGTGGTAGTATCGGGGACGTAATTAGGCTGTATCGCCATTCCCTCCCACTTATTACGATCTGCGGAATATTATCTTACTCTTGCTTAAAATATTGCATTTATTTTATATTACATTTGTTGCGTCTTGTTTAAATATTCTTAAAATTAATCTTCTACAACGATACCCATACTTCTTGCTGTTCCAGCGATCATGCTCATTGCACTTTCAATGCTGGCTGCGTTTAAATCTGGCATTTTTTGTTCTGCAATTTCTCTAATCTTTGCTTGTGAAATCTTTGCAACCTTTGTCTTATTAGGTACACCTGAACCAGACTGAATGTTGCATGCTTTCTTCAACAATACTGCTGCTGGAGGAGTCTTAGTAATAAAACTAAAGCTCTTATCTGAATATACTGTAATAACTACTGGTATAATCATACCTTCCTGATTTGCAGTTCTTGCATTGAATTCCTTTGTAAACTGTACAATGTTTACACCCTTCTGACCAAGTGCTGGACCAACTGGTGGAGCTGGTGTAGCCTTTCCAGCAGGAATTTGTAATTTAATATAACCGTCTACTTTTTTTGCCATAATAGCATACCTCCTGATTATTGTGGTTTTACCGAGAGTCTAATTTCGACGTAGAAACACTTTCTCTCTGCGCCATAACCTGTACACACCGCAGACAGACTGCCTCCACATTCTCTCCCACGCATATATAATTTATAACTTCTTAATATCCGTAAAACTGATTTCAACAGGTGTTTCACGGCCGAACAGATCAACATTTATTGTTACACTTTGCTTGTGATGATTAATTTGCTGTATTATACCAGAAGTATCTTTCCATACACCTGATGTTATTACAACTGTTTCACCTTCTTCAAAATCTACCTGTACATTCTGGCCATCCATAAGACCCATACTTTTCATTTCTTCTTCCGTCAAAGGCACTGGTTTCGACCCTGGTCCTACAAAGCCTGTAACGCCTCTTGTATTACGAACCACATACCACGTATCGTCATTCATAATCATGTTAATAAGAACGTATGCAGGAAACATCTTCTTTTGGACCTGTTTTTTCACACCATTCTTTACCTCTACAACATTTTGTAGTGGAATGGAAACCTCCAGAATTTGATCCTGAAGTTTTCTATTTTCGATTGTCTTTTCAATATTAGCTTTCACCTTATTCTCATATCCAGAATAAGTGTGAACTACATACCAATTCGCTTCTGACATATGATCACCTATCCTATTTGAAGAATCTTATCAACACCAAATTTTACTCCAAGATCAATAATAGAAATTATAAGCCCCAATACAACAGCTATTACTACCACTGCTGCTGATTGTTTGATAAGTGATTCTCTGTCTGGCCAGATAATCTTTTTGAACTCAGCTTTTAAACCTTTAAAAAAGCTCTTTTTAGGAGCCTTTTCTTTTGTGTTAGCAGTATCTCCCATATCTTCACTTTCCTTTCATGCAACCAGTTCTCACCTGATTGTACATCGGATTAAATTATTTGGTTTCTTTGTGTAACGTGTGTTTCTTACAGAATCTACAATATTTCTTTGTTTCCATTCTATCTGGATGTAACTTCTTTTCCTTTGTCATATTATAGTTACGTTGCTTGCATTCTGTACAAGCTAAAGTAATTTTAACGCGCACAACTGCCACCTCCGATTGTTCATTTTTATTACAATATTTTTAAGCATAAAAAAAAGACCTATTCCATCGCTAGTTAAATATAGCATATTTATTAAATAAAATCAATAGTTTTTTGAATCCTTACTCTTCGCCAATCCTTTTATCATTTTCTAAAATATGTTCAATCAGCCAGTCTGCTAAAAAATTAAGTATATCTAGAATTGCTGCATCCTGATTTTCATCTATGCTGTCCATATCAAATTCTTCTAATTTCTCAATAAACTTCTGGTGCTGTATTTTTTGAGTAAACATTCTCTTATAGTTAATGCTTTCCATATATGCTTCTTCATCTGCAAAATGCTTTTTTGTGTAATCTCTTAATTCGTTCAAAATCAAAGAAATATGATCGTACTTGTCAGGCAACAATTCATTGTGAAGCAACTGGTAAGCCGATTCTGCAATTTCAAATATTTTTTTATGTTCCTCATCGATTAGCTCAATTCCTGTTAAATATTCCTGTTTCATTTCATACATAAAAATCAGCCTTCTTTCTTTAATAAAACTATAATAGTTTTTTGTATTATACTATAATATTAATGCATCTGCAAGTAATAGAACTACGACTTTTATGAAAGGTACTACCAAATTACCTATCGACATTTTAATTTATATCGAATATAATTAATGATATAAAAAGAATTTGAAAAGGGAGGTCTTTTATGTTTCAGCTTATGAACAGTTACTCATATATCCATTATAAACTTTCAAGCAATCATTCTCCCCTTTTTTCTCATGGAAATGAAATCAGCTGCCTTTATAGTAAAATAGTAGATTTGAGCAGACAGTCACCTACCTATCTGATAAAGGTTACTCCTGAACTTTTTGATGTATCAATCGAGTTAAAAGAAGCTGCCTTACACTTGCATGATATTCTTGAGGTTTTAACAGCAGAGGAGAATGGTATCCCTTTCATATATCTTCAATCATCTATGGACTATAACAAGATAAAAAGTCTAATTGATCTTTTTATTCATAATTATAATCAACTGAGTGCTGTATCAAGCCCTGTGATGAACCAAAAACTACAGCGGGAATTTTTTTGTTCTTTAAGTCATTATTCTGATGCTCTTAATTCCTGTGGTATTGCTTTTGAAGAAAACGGACTCCTTTTTACAGAATCCTCTTTATTAGATGAGAGGATTCAGTCAGGTGCTGTTTCTACTCTTTTCTCTGGAAGTGAAAGCTTTGGATGTCACATCAAAAATCATGCTTATCAGATTTTACTTAATCCAATAGAATATGTGAATAAAAAAGTAGTGACCTATCCTGATCAGTCAAGTATTAATTTTCCAAACCCTTACCTTACTTCCTTTTATACAGGTTTGCTTTTTAGTGGCTATTGCTAAGTCCCTCTTTGTCCAATTTTATAAATTCTGAAGGCGACTTGCCCACTGTCTTTTTGAACAAACGACTAAAATAATTTGGATCATTATGCCCAACCAGATAACAAATCTCTTTAATTGTTTTATTTCCCTCCATTAGATACTCTTTTGCCTTTTCAATCCTCAGATTTGTGAGCCACTCCACATAATTAAAGCCTGTTTCCTCTTTAAATATTTTACTAAAATGCTGTGGTGTTACACCTACATAATTGGATACATCATCTAAAGTTAACTCACCTTGAAAATGTTCATTAATATATTGCAATGCTTCTTTGACAACATCAGATTTTCTATCGCTGCGACTGGTTCGTATTGCCTTAATAATGTATTCAAAATGCCTATAAACTTTCTCTTCTACCTCTTTCCATGACGCATTTTCAACTTCACGAAGAAAATCATAATAATTTAGGTTATCTGCCTCATTTTCACCCTGCATTCTAGCCTCATGACACGCTAATACTAACAACTCAAACAATTTATTTTTTCTTGCATCTATATTAAGAGGCTTCAACATGTCCAATATCTCACTAAACAAATCCAGCGATTCATCTTTTCCGTACTTAATACTTTGAAGCATCTTATTTTCGACTGTTATATAATCGTTATGTGAAGCACTATTAAAAAGAACGTCA
This sequence comes from Anaeromicropila populeti, assembly GCF_900112775.1. Lineage (GTDB taxonomy): Bacteria > Bacillota > Clostridia > Lachnospirales > Lachnospiraceae > Anaeromicropila_A > Anaeromicropila_A populeti. The sequence goes on along the minus strand of NZ_FOYZ01000002.1, from coordinate 181,109 downwards.
TTAACATGTATTACATTTCCTTTTTCCTTATATCGAAGACTCTTTATAGCTTCTTCATAAGAATCATGTATGGCTTCCAATTTTTTTGTGTTACCAACCCCAATTTTCACTTCCATGTTTAGACATCTTTTCATTTCCGCACACAGCTTGTTGGCAAGCTGAATATGTTCTTTATAATTTTCCTCTTGCGTTGATTCACTTATATAAATAATGATACGATTGCCTATAACAGGTCCCACTACGCAAACATGTTTATCCGACAATATGTCCTTTATGGTCTGATAAAGGATGCTTTTGTCTTTTTCCATACTTAAAACACACTCTGCTCCCAGAGAAACAATTTCTAAATTAAGCACATAGCCTCTGTTTCCTAAATTAAATAATGACTGATATCTCTTTATCTCACCATCCATTTTCCCATTCCACAAAAATGAATAGATAAAACTATAATCTGCAAATTCGTAAATCTGACTTCGAATTCTTTTATCAGTTCTCATTTCTTCTTTAAACAAATCACGCTGCCTTAACTCATCTAGAACCCTATCTAAAACATGAATCAAGTCATTTTTCTTCACTGGTTTTAATAAATAATCTGCTACTCCATAGTTAATAGACTCTCTGATAAAATCATAATAGTCATATTCCGAAAGCATAATAATGCTTATTTCACTATTATGTTTTCGAAGTCTTCTAACAACTTCCAAACCTGAAATGCCTTGAAGTGCAACAGAAATAATTAAGATATCTGGTGTCAATTCACTCACTAACCGAAGCACTTCACTCCCTGACTTAGGGTATCCAACAACCTCTATACCCTTAGCTGGCTGAGAAGTATACTCACTTATAATTTCTATGTACTCTTCTTCTTGTTCAGCAATTAACATTTTATACATGACAAACCCCTTCAATCCTGGTCTAAAATAACTTATTTTTACATATTATAACATATGTTTTTATTTTATACAAGCATATTCTTTTCTTCTTAAAACCTTCCTTGTCAAATAGTACTTTATTATACTCTATGCTGTTCCCAATTTTCAACTGCTTGTTTGCATTTTGCTCGTTAACATAATAAAAGGGTTCTCATTTATGCAATTTAAATAAATGAGAACCTTTTAGATTAGTTTGATAACTTAAATTTATCTACTATATTTTTAAGCGAATTTGCATATTCTATTGTCTGCTGCACCATTTTATAGGTATCATCTGTCATCGATACAATATCTGCATTTTTCTCAGACACATTTGTTACCCCTTCTGATACTTCAGATACAGAAATACTAATTTCAGAAATTGCTTTTGAGATATCCAACATGGTTGTATTTAATTTATTAATAGACTGATCAATATTATCCATGGTATGATTTACATAAGTTGCATCCTGACTGTATTTTTCACTCATCTCAATAAATTGAATATAATCTTTAACAACACTTGCATCTAAAAACTCAAGTATTTTGGTTAGACACTTCTCCATCTTCTTAACAGATAGATTCACCTCTTCTACAATGTCTGTAATATGAACAACCGTTCTAGACGACTGTTCCGCAAGATGACCAATCTCTCCTGCAACCACTGCAAATCCCCTACCCGCTTCTCCTGCTCGAGCAGCCTCTATAGATGCATTCAATGATAAAAGACTTGTTTCATCTGCAATTTCCATTATTGTATTAGCCAATTCATTAATTTTATCAACTGATCTTGATTGCAGCAGAGCTTCTGCCGTTTCAGCCTTCACAGACTCATATAGTACTTTTGTATTCTCATTTGCTATTTGCGTTGTACTTTTTAACCCACCTGCACGCTCCATAATAGTTGCAGAAAGTTCTAATCCATCTGCTGCCTTCTGACTGATTAATTGCGTACTTGCTTCTATTTTTTTAATATCTTCTGAAATCATCTGTGTACTTCTGGCGCTATCTTCCATTCTAACTGAAAGCTCCTCTGTAGTTGCCAGATTATCGCTTGCATTATCATTTACAGTATTTGCAATTCCTCTCAAACAGTCTGCACTTCCACTTAATGCTTCCGAACTCTGGCTAATACTATGCATCATTTCACGAAAAGTAGCCCTCATTTTCTGTATTGCTCTTGCCATTTCACCAACTTCATCTTTTTGTTTCATTACCTTCCGATATGATTCATCCACTGTTAAATCCAACTCTGATGTTTTTAAAACAATAGATGTAACTTTTTTAATTGGCACAGAAATGGTAGATGAAAATATATATGCAAATGCAGATAAAACTATAATAATGATCAGACTGCTTAGAACTGCATTTTTTTTCATATCCTCAATAGGTGCTAATACTTCTTTTTCTGAAATCCCTACACAAAAAATCCAATCGTTTACATCCGAAACACTATATGCCAAATACTGGCTTACCCCCTCAATCTTATTTTCCTCTACATCCGTTTCAGGCTGCTCCCCATTTTTTATTTTTTCAGCAAGTGCCTTTACAATAGGTATATCTGCACTTTTACCAACTAAACTTGCATCAGGATGATAAATATAGGTACCAGACTGATCGCATAAATATGCAAAACTGGTATCCGAATCCATTACCTTTAAATTAGAAATTGTATCTGCAAGCAAAGACACCTTTATAGTAATAAACAGAACCCCTGTTAATATTTCCTCATCAAAGTGGGACTGCTGCGGTACACCTAATGATATAAGCGCCTCACCTGTATCAGACAAAAATACATTACTTTGTGCCGGCTGTTTTGATTCAAGAATTTTCTGGACAAATGCCTCTTGCGAGTAATCTTTCATTCTAAGCTTTTCATCAGTGCTGGATACTGCCACACCGTTTTCAGCTGATACTAAAGTGATACTTTCATAGTCATTATTTTGAGAAATATATTTTTTTAATGCAGCACTTACTTCTAGTTCACGTCTTTCACCATTTGCCTGAACGCAGACAAACATATCTTCTGAACCATTCATGTACGACATGGATGCATTTACTTTTTCTATAGCCTTTTCAATGTAATCGCACTGTGAATCTACAATATTGCAAAGGCTGTCTTCAGTTGTAGTTTTTAACGTTGTATGGGAAGCATTAAAAATATAAATGAAATTTACAAAGACCGCCAATATAATAAATATTGTGACCAGAATTGTTACTTTTAACTTAATTGATAAAACGCCATGTGTTATTTTTTTATTTTTCACTCGAACCACCAGCTCCTTTTCAGTGGGAAATCTCTTGTAGATAGCGGAACAGGTGTCCACTTTAGTAAACTAAAGCAGACACCTTATAGGGGTGCGGAAATAATCCGCTGCAAGTTAAACCTGCAAAATAGGAGTAAATATATACCAATTACATTAGGTTATTTATTATTCTTTTACACCACCCAGAGCAACACCTGCAATGATGTATTTTGACAATGCAAAATATACTATAAAGATTGGCATAATAGTAATAACTAATCCGACATAAATGATACCATAATCTGTTCTAAATCTCTCTCCTCTTAGAAGCTGAACAAACATTGGCAACGTATATTTTGATGATGCAGATAACAGCAACGAAGGAGTAAACAGGTTATTCCAGGATAAAATGAATCCGAAAATTGCCTGAGTTGCAACAGCTGGCTTCATAAGAGGCATTGCAATACGATTAAATGTATTAAATTCTGAGGAGCCATCAATTCTGGCAGCATCAATAATTTCCAATGGCAACGCACTTTGCATATACTGTTTCATAAAGAACACTGTACTTGGCGCAGCAATTGCTGGAATAATCAAAGGAATATAGTTATTCGTTAAATGAATTTGTAACATAAATTTGTAAAAACCAATTGCTGTAACCTGCATAGGAATCATCATGATTGCTAAGATGAAAGTCCATGCAAATTTACTTCCCTTAAACTTATAAACAGATACACCATATGCCGTCATAGTAGAAAAATATACCGTCAAAATTGTGGAAAAACCAGATATAACCAAACTATTGATCATGTATCTCCATAACGGTACTGTTTTATTACATTGAACCAACAATTTATTTACATTGCTAAAAAAGTAGGTGGATGGCAGTAAAGTAAATTTGGATTGGATATCAACGTTGCTTCTTGTTGCATTTACAATCATAATCCAGAAAGGTATTAAACTTAATACACATAAGAATATGCATATAGCATTCCGAAGTATTTTCTGAATTAGGATACTTAATTGTGCCTGTTCACCTTTTTTTTCAATATCTACTTCCTTTTTACTCATGCTGCGTTTCCTCCTTTCTTCTGCGCTAATTTAATTGCTTTTTTCTCTTTAATTGCTTCTTTATCTCTCATAATATAGAAAAGAACCAAACTAATAACTAATGTTACTGCAAATAACACCATTGATGCTGCAGATGCCTTACCAACTTGTCTTGCACCTGTCAGTGCTAAATCCTTTATATACATCGTAATAGTTCTTGACGCAAAATCTGGATCTCCATAACCACTTTGTGTTAACAGTTTAGGAATATCATACATCTGTAAACCACCAATTGCAGATGTTACAAGAGAGAATAACATAATAGGTCTTAACAATGGCAATGTTACTCTAAAGAAAATTTGAGTACTGGTTGCTCCATCTACTCTTGCAGCTTCAAACAGAGATGGATTAATACCTAAAATACCGGCAACTAATACAATCATTGTATTTCCATACCACATCCAAAAGTTAATAAAGGCAACTAATAACCGTACTGCCCATTTACTTAACCAGAAATTGAATGGTTCATCCCAAATACCTGCATTAACAAATGCTTGGTTAATTGGACCCTGCGGAAAATTAAATAATGAATAAAACAATACCGCGATTGTTGCTGCTGTAATGATATTTGGCATAAATACCATGATTTTATATGCGCCTTGTCTCTTTAACTTAATCTTTGTATCCGTAAACCAGGCAGCAAGTAATGTTGCCAGCAGTAACTGTGGTAAAAAGTTCAAAAACCACATAATAAACGTATTGGATAAAGCGTCAATCGTCGGAGTATCTAAAAACTTCCCACTTGTACCAAACAAAACATCTTTATAGTTATCTAATCCATTAAAATCTGGTCCAATTTCCTTACCAAATGCATCAAATAAATTTCTGCAAAAACTTAATCGAATGGTATTAATTAATGGATATAACTGAAAAATTGCATACACAATAAAGAATGGCGCGATAAAGAAATAGCCATATCTTCCATATTCGACTGTTCTTCCTTTTTTCTTCTTATCTGTCCCAGCCAACTTTCTTCACATCCTTATTAATAATATTGAACATGCACGATAGCCGTTCACCCCAATATCATGGGTATTTTATAAAATCCAAATTCACTTTTGAATTTTATAAAATACCCAATCTATGGATTGGCTACTCTTTCTTACGATTAGCGCAATACTCTTTAATTATAAGCCAACTAACTTATTATGTGGAGAACATTCCCACAACTTAATTTGAAAATGTTCTCCTAAATATACCTTAAATTATTACTTATTCCACTGTTAATGTAGGATACATATCAGCTACACCAGCTTTGAAATCAGCAATTGCTGCATCTTTATCTTTTTCACCATTTGCATATGCTTTTACTTGGATATCTAATTGTTCATTGATCTTCTGATCATATGCTGACATCCAGGATACATCTACGTTTTCAGCTAAAGGAGAGAATACAGATAAGAAATCCTGTCCGCCTAAGAATTCATAAGGTCCTTTGCCTGCATCAATTAACTGCTGAACAGCTTCTTTGTTATTTACATAATCTAAAGTTTCATCAGCCATTTTGTTCATAGTCTCTGTATCACAAGTTAAAGTTTTCATAATTAATCCAGCAAGCTGTTTGTCACTACAGTTAGCAGTTGCAGCTAACCAAGTTCCACCCCAGTAATAAGGTGCTGGTCCTTGACACATAGCCCAATCTCCGTATGTACCTTCACCAACTTTTTCACCACCACAGTTTGCTTTAATTGTCCAGTGTAAGAACCAAGTACATCCAAAGTATGCAAAAGTACTGTCGTTTGCACAGTTTGCATTCCATTGCTCTGTCCACTGGCTTGTTTTATTCGTTAAATCTTCTTCTTCTAATGTCTTATAAGCATCAAAATATGCTAACATATTATCATCAATAGAAAATACGCTGTTTTCATCAACCCAAGGTTTTGTTTTTGTAGCTAAGTAAACTTTAACGATATCATCGTTACCTGAAAGTATCTTTGTAGCACCGCCAGATTTTTCATTGATTGTTCTAGCTGTTTCAAAGAATTTATCCCAGTCACTTACGAATTCCTGGACTTTATCTGGTTCATCTGTACCAAGATATGTTTTAGCTAAAGATCTTCTGTACATCATAGAACCTGGACATGCCTGCCATGAAAGTGCCTGAATTGCACCTGTTGATTGGTTTGTAGGAATTGTTAATGTATATGCATATTGGTTTGCATAATCATCAGCTGTAATTCCTAAATCAGCAACATCTAATGTATAATCGCTGTTTACATATTTCTTAATATAATCTGCTTCTAATGCAAAAAGATCTGGGTATTCAGCAGAATCAGGGCTTCCTAAAAGACCATCAATTTTTTCTTGATAGATTGCACTGTCACCAATGTTTACATATTGGATTCTGTCAGTATATTCTGGATATTTATCCTTAAAATACTGCAATCTGTCTTCTAACTCTGTGTTCCAAGAATAAATATAGAATGGTTCTGTTGAAGTAGAAACCTCTTCAGATGCTGCTGGTTCTTCACTTTCTGCTGCAGCGCTTTCTGTTACCTCTGCTGTTGGATCTGTTGAAGTTTTATCATCATCCTTCTTACATCCCCAAGCAGAAACAGCCATGATTACTACTAATAGTAATGCTAAACTTTTCTTAAATCTTTTCATTTCATTTCTCCTCCTTAAAAATTATTATGTTGCATCAAAGATAATCAGTATGATCGATTATTACACATCTATTTTCTTAACTGATCCACCTTTAATTAGCTGAACTTTTAAACATATATTCTCTAATGAAGTCGTCATTGGACTTTCAATTAGATTAATAAGCTGCTTAGCAGCTTCAGCTCCAATTTTGTCAACATCCTGCTTTACTGTTGTCAGTTTTGGTTCTAATGACTTGGTAAAGGTGATGCCATCATAACCTGCCACGCTAAGCTCGTCTGGAATCTTTATTCCCATCCTTGCTGCAACATTAAGAATTCCTAATGCCGCATAATCATCTGGCGCAATAATGCAGGTTGGTCTGTCGGACATACCCAGTAATTTTTCTGTCAGCCTCTCTGTTGTCGTAACACTACGGTATTTCCCCTCTAAAATAAAATCATTGTTAATTTCAATATTGTTTTCCCGCATCACAGTATTAAAGCTTACAAGCCTGTTATGCGTTACTGATGCCTTTGTCCCATGAATATAGGCAATTTTTCTATGCCCTTGATCAATAATATACTGTACCAGCTGCCTCATCCCATCTAAGTTATCCGAAAGAATTGAAATTGCTCCATTATACGAATGATCAATTGTTACAACAGGATAGTCACTATTCACCAGTTCCAGTACTTCTGGGTCATTAAATTCTGCCACACATGCAATACATACTCCATCAAAATTACGGTATCTGCAATGTTCCAGATATGACATCTTTCTATTCCCAATATTGTGGTCAATAAAAGTAATATCATATCCCCTCTTAGCAGCCTTTTCCTTAAAGGCAGCCAGAATGTGGGCAAAATACTCATTTCTCAAGCTTTGATTAGAAGTATCCATGTATAAGACACCTAGATTGCAAGTCTTTTTCATTTTCAAGGCTCTTGCATTCGCATCAGGAAAGTACCCCATTTCATTAGCATTTCTTATTACTAATGCCCTAGTCTCTTCACTAATGTCTTGATACCCATTTAACGCCTTACTGACAGTAGATACCGAAACACCACATTTTAATGACAATTCTTTAATCGTTGCCACTACTGTTCACCACCATATCTAATCATTCACTTGCTTTTACTAAAAACACTACTATATCGTTTTCGTATCATCATTATACAGCATATTTAACAAGAAATCAAGTTGATTTTATTATTTTTTATGAGATTTATCAATTTTACAACTCTATTACAACTTGATTTATATATTTTTACCATTATAAACAAAATGTTTTCTTTTAAATTAAATTTTTTACCTTTTTGTTTCTAAACTGTTTCGAAACCACAATTTTATTTCACCTTATTCTTTAATGCATAACCTACTAAATAATACTATTATATCTTGGTTTTTCAGCATTTATGCTTAATTTATTTTATAATGCTAACAAAATAGTTACGAAACAAAACACGAAACTGACACATTTAATTATCTAATTTTTCCATTTGCTTAGTGTTGTTTTTGCTGCTATCCCTATAAAAAAACCAGTAATTGATCCACTAATTATCAAAACGCCTCCATAATACAACAACTCTTTCATCTCCAGTACTATCATTGCCACAATGAGCTGTCCTATATTATGAGCTACGCCGCCAGCAATACTAATTCCCACTGTGCTGAATTTCTTTGTTTTCATTAAAGTGACCATTACAATACCACTTAATAGTGAACCCGCCAGACTATAACTTAAACTGTACAGATTGCCGAAGGTAAAGCTTACCAGCAGCACTCTTAGAATTGAAATCTGAAGTGCTTCTCTCCCCCCAAATCGATAAAGTACCAGGACAGTTACTATATTAGCAAGTCCTAATTTAACCCCATAAATCCCAATATAAAAGGGTATCATATTTTCTATATAGCTCAAAATAAATGCCACTCCAATAAGCATTCCAAATTGTGTAATTTTCTTTACATTCATGTAGACTTCCCCCTTCAAACTTTATGATACGGCATCCAATTCTGCCTCTTCATCTCCCTTAATACTAACCACCACCTGATTAGGAAGACAGATAATAGATTCACCTGCTTTACTAATTTCTTTATGATGCACGCAATACTGGTTGGGGCAATCCGCATGGGTAATAGAAGCTTTTCCGTCCTTAATCTCCAAAACGTTCTTTTTACCTTTTGAATTTACAATTTCCAGAAAAATATCCTCCCTCAGACTTACAGTTTTATAAACTTGTCCTTCTACCTTTACTTGTACTACCAAGTTATTTTCTGAAAAAACAAACTCCCTTCCTATAAAAAAAGCACCTGCTAGAACCACCATTACAAGCACCAGAATAAAGTCATTTTTTTTCATTGCTTTTCCTCCAATTCATTTTCTTTCTTGACAGTATTTATACAAATTCCTATAATGAAGCTACAACTACTATTTATAGTTTAGGAGACTATATATGAAAAAATTAATAATACTCTTCATTATCTGTTTTACACTTTTGTTATCTGGATGCGAGAAGCTGTCTCTTTCCACCAAGAACCAGTCTTCTGATGAACCAGTTAGTGACACACAATTTGCTTTCAACACCTTTGTAACGATTACTCTTTATGATACAACTGATACTAGTCTTTTAGAGCAATGTTTTTCATTATGCAGGGAATATGAAAATAAATTCAGCCGTACACTAGAATCCAGCGAATTGTGGAATCTAAATCATTCCACCCTGTATCAAACCACTTTGTCTGATGACTTGGAATCACTTCTGGAGAAAGGCATGTATTACAGCCAGCTTTCTGACGGAAGCTTCGATATTACTATTGGAGCAGTCAGCCAACTGTGGGATTTTACAGCCGAATCGCCTGTACTTCCTGAAGAAAAAGAGATTCAGGCTCATCTTCCTTTTGTTAATTATAAAACAATTTCAATAGAAAATCATCAACTTATAAAAGAAAATACAAATACAGTAATTGACTTAGGTGCAATTGCAAAAGGTTACATTGCAGACAAGCTAAAACAGTTTTTGTTGGAAAACGGCGTAAAGAGTGGCATGATTAACCTTGGGGGAAATATCCTTTGTATTGGAGAAAAGCCAGATGGAGAGCCATTTAAAATTGGTATTCAGAAGCCCTTTGAAGACCGCAATGAAACAATCTGTGCTGTTGAAATCAGTGATTTGTCAGTAGTATCCTCTGGAATTTATGAACGTTATTTTAAAGCTAATGGTGTTTTATACCATCACATCCTAAACCCTCTAACTGGATATCCCGTTGAGAACAATTTAATATCTGTAACCATTATATCCAAAAATTCCGTAGACGGAGATGCCTTGAGCACACTATGCTTTTCTAAGGGGCTAAAAAATGGTTTAGAACTGATTAATTCTCTTTCTGATACCTATGCGGTTTTCATTACAGATGATTATGAACTTCATTTTTCAGAAGGGTTTGAAGATCATTTTAAAATAATTTCTTAGTTCCTTATACAAGAAATACGGATTAATTTCTATCGCAGAACAAAGTGTGTGTTCCACACACTTTGCCGCGCCTTGTGGGTGTGGCTGTCCTTTAGCCACAATATTCCTTGCCCACAAGTGCGCATCATCCTGCACCCTGTTTTTTAGGGTGCTATTTTATGTAATAGGATATGCGGAGTAACTTCCTATTACATAAAATAGACAATAGCCTGCTTATATGCATTCTATTGTCTATTTTACTTTTTCCTATATAATTACTTTTGCAGGACATTTTTCTGCACATTTTCCGCATCCAGTACATTTAGACTGATCAATATGCGCCAGATTATTTTCCAATGTAACTGCTCCTGCTTCACACTGTTTTACACAGATTCCACATCCTATACAACCTGCCTTACATACTTCTCTTACTATCTTACCTTTATCCTTAGAATTGCACTGTACAATGTGGGTTGCACTATATGGAACCAGTTCAATCAGCTGATTTGGACATACAGCAATACATTTACCGCAAGCCTTACATTTATCCTTATCCACTACTGCAACGCCATTCACAACTTCAATTGCATCAAACGGACACGCTCTTACGCATGTACCATATCCCATACAACCATAGGAACATTTCTTTTCCCCGTTTCCTGGTATTAATGCAAGCTTCTTACAATCGTGAATTCCATAATAATTATATTTAATTCCTGCTTTATCACAGGTACCAGCACACTTCACAAATGCAACCATTTTTTCTGCATCGCTGCTGTCTACTCCCATAACCTTTCCTATCTCCACAGCCTTATCTGGTCCGGCAACAGGACAGCTGTTAACAGGAGCATCTCCTGCGGCAATTGCCTTTGCCAATGCATCACAACCTGCAAATCCACATCCGCCACAGTTATTACCTGGTAAAAGTTCTCTGACAAAAAGTTCTTTTTCATCTACCTCCACTGCAAACTTGATTCCTGCTACACCAAGAAGAAGTCCAATTAATAATCCAGTGACTCCAATAACAGCTGCTGCTGTTATAACTGCTACAATATCCATCTAATCTCCTCCTTCCTAGAGCAAGCCTGCAAATCCACAGAATGCAATTGCCATAAGTCCTGCTGTAATCAAAACAATTGGTGATCCTTTAAACGACTCTGGCACATCATTATTTTCACACTTTTCACGAATTCCTGCTAAAATAATAATTGCAATGGTAAATCCCAGTGCAGTTCCAAAGCCATTCACAATACTATCAATAATTCCGTATTCCTTTTGCACATTAATCAATGCCACACCCAATACAGCACAGTTAGTTGTAATCAGAGGCAAGTACACACCTAAAGCACTATACAAAGATGGCATATTCTTTTTCAAAACCATTTCAACAAACTGAACAAGAGCAGCAATCAGCAAAATAAATACAATTGTCTGTAAATATTCCAGTTTAAATGGTACTAAAATCGCGTTATAGACAATACTGGTTAACGCAGATGCAATGGTAATAACAAAAATAACTGCTCCTCCCATTCCAGCTGCTGTATCTACTTTTTTGGAAACGCCTAAAAATGGGCATAGTCCAAGGAACTGACTTAGTACTACATTATTAACCAATGCTGCCGAAATCAAAATAATAACCATTTCTTTCATCTAAATCATTCCCCCTTTTCCTTACTTGCTTTTTGCTCAGATAACTTACTGTGATTTGCTGCACAAGCGGAACCACTGCAGCTGCTGCAATTCCCCCCACAGCTTATTGCTTCTGATGTTTTCTTATTGGTAGCACTTGGTGCCTTAAACTTATTCTGAAGCGCTGTCAGCATTGCCAGAACAAAGAAAGCACCTGGAGCCATAACAAAAATTGCGGCTGGCTCATAAGCATCTGGCATAATATTTAAGTCAAATATAGTTCCATTTCCAATAATTTCTCTGAAAATACCAATTGCTGTAAGTCCAACAGTAAATCCAAGTCCCATTCCAATTCCATCCAGTGCAGACAAAATAACTCCATTTTGTGATGCATAAGATTCTGCACGACCGAGAATAATACAGTTAACAACAATTAAAGGAATATAAATTCCTAGTGAATCATATAAAAACGGAATATACGCCTGCAATAACAACTGTACAATCGTTACCAGCGAGGCTACTACTACAATAAATGCAGGTATTCTAACCTTCCCAGGAATCACCTTTCGTAGTGCTGAAATTAGCATATTTGACATAATAAGTACTGCTGTTGTAGTCAAACCCATACCCATACCATTAATTGCTGATGAAGTAACTGCCAGCGTTGGACACATACCAAGCATCAGGACAAAGGTAGGGTTTTCTTTAATAATTCCGTTAAAAACACGTTCTGAATATTTGTTCATTTTTACCCCTCCTTACTAACCTTGTAGTGAATTGCAGTTTTTTGCAAAAGCCAATGCAGCATTCACTCCTTTTGTCACTGCCTTTGTTGTAATGGTTGCACTACTAATAGCATCAATTTCATTATCTTTTGTTTTACCAGTTTTTGTATACTCTATTGCATCTGCCTGTATTCCTACAAATTGATTCTTGAAATCACTTGTCGTACATTTTGCACCTAAACCAGCAGTCTCTGACATAGATAGCACTTCAAACCCTGTAATCATTCCATTAAAATCAATTCCCATAGATATTTCAATATTACCGCCATATCCTTCTGTAGCAGCAAAAGACATTACATAACCCAGTGGTGTTCCACTGTTATCTACAGCATAAAGAACCTCATTCATCTCTGCTCCTGTAATATCATTGTCAGTAAAGAACTGGGCTGAATTATCAACCAATGCTTTCAATCCTTCGTCTGCAACAAAATTATCTGCTTCTGAAAATACATTTGCATACGCTTCCTGTTTAGCCTTTTCATTAGCCTCTTTTATGGGCTCCTTTGTAATTCCATAACAAACGCCTAATAATAATCCCGCAACTAAAGTTATAGCAAACAGAATAACGGCATCCTTTACAAGTGTATTCTTTTTCTTCGTCTTATTTTCCATCTTTCAGCCCCTCCCTTCCAAAAGGTACCGGAATGGTAAATTTTTCGATTAATGGCACCAAGAGATTACAGAAAATAATGGCATAGGATACTCCTTCCGCAGAAGCTCCAAACATACGAAAAATCCCTGTAAAGCATCCTAATAAAATTCCATAAGCTATCTGTCCCATTGGTGTAATCGGGCTTGTTACATAATCTGTTGCCATAAAGAAGGCTCCCAGCATTAATCCACCTCCGCAAAGCTGTGCTGCAAGATAGTTCATGTCTAACCCTTTTCCACCAAAAAGCACTACAAAAACCGCAAATGTACCAATGTAAATAAATGGGATTTTCCAGTTTATTATTTTTTTCACAAGTAAGTAAACTGCACCCAATAAAATAGCTATTACGGATGTTTCACCTATAGTACCAGCAATTGTTCCAAAAAACATATCGCTAATACTTGTACCACTGGCACTAAGTACACTTACTACAGAAGCTGCTTTATCACCTTCTTTTAAAACAGCAAGAGGGGTTGCTCCTGTTACTCCGTCATAGGTAAATGAAGTCATTCTTCCTGCAAAGGAAATAAGCAGAAAGCACCTGGCTCCCAACGCCGGATTCATAAAGTTCTGGCCAAGGCCTCCGAAAAGCTGTTTTACAATAAGAATAGCAAACACTCCGCCAAGAAATGCAATCCAAAGCGGCAGTGTAGATGGAAGGTTCAGCCCTAACAACAATCCAGTAACAACTGCACTGTAATCATTTATTGTAATGGACTTTTTCATAAGTTTCTGATATACATATTCAGTAAGAACACACGAAATTATTGCTGTGAGAACAACAAATAATGCTTTTACCCCAAAATTGTAAATTCCAAATGCCGTTGCTGGCAGTAATGCAATTGCGACATCTCGCATAATACTTGATGTTGAATCTTTACTACGGACATGAGGCGAAGCTGAAACATTTAATAAATCATTCAAATGGTAACACCTCTTTCTTTTCTAATGCAGCTTATTTTTTTCTATTTTCCAAAATGCTTCTTCTTGTTTGTTTGAATGATTGGGTCAGTCTGCGCTTTGCTGGACAAACATAAGTACAACTGCCACATTCATAACATTCCATTCCATACAGCTTCTGGAATCCTTCATCATCAAAATGATCGGAATATTCCAGCATCTTCTGTGGAATCAACTTACTTGGGCACGCTGCAACACATCGTCCACACCGAATACAATTGGTAGGTTCATGCTCCGCTACCTGATCCTTTGTAAGACAAAGTAATGCGGAAGATGTCTTTGTTACTGGTACATGTAAATCAAACAAAGCCATTCCCATCATTGGACCACCTGAGACAACCTTCGCAGGTTCTGTCGTAAATCCACCTGCTTCTTCCACTAACTCTTCATATATAGTACCTGTTCTTACATTAAAATTCTGCGGAGTCTTAATAGCATCTCCCGTTACAGTAACAATCCTGCGAATCAATGGTGTAGATTCACATACTGCCATATAAACAGATATCACCGAGTCAATATTGTTTACAACACACCCCACATCCGACGGCAGCATGGAGGAATTAATCTTACGGCCTGTGGATGCATAAATTAATTGTCTTTCTGCTCCTTGGGGATATTTAGTTTTTAACACCTTGACTGAAATCCTGTCTTCATTCTTAACCAGTTCCTGTATCTTCTTAATTGCCTCTGGCTTATTGTCTTCAATCGAAATAATTCCCTGCGCTTTTTCAAAAAGCTGTAAGATTACTTTTAAACCATTCACTATTTTCTCTGGCTCTTCTAGCATCATCCGATAATCTGATGTTAAATAGGGCTCACACTCTGCACCATTTACGATAACATAATCAATGCTGGTATCATCCTTTGGTGTGAGCTTAATGTGCGTTGGAAATCCTGCACCACCCATACCAACAATACCAGCTTCCTTAATGTACGTTCGTATTTCCTCTTTGGATAGTTTTTTTAATTCTCTCTTCTCGCCAAATCCTTTTACTTTTTCATACTTGTTATCATTTTCAACTATGATGGATTGTGACATAGCACCTGATACGGTTAGCCTTGGTTCAATTGCCTTTACTGTACCAGATACAGAACTACAAATGTTTGCAGAAACAAAACCGGATGCCTCGCCTATCTTCTGACCTACCAGAATCTGCTGGCCTACTTCTACAATTGGTTTTGCAGGTGCTCCAATATGCTGTGACATTGGGAATACTAATTCCCCTTTGGGTTGTACAATTTTAATGGGCAAGTCTTTTGACAAGTCTTTTCCCTCAAAAGGATGTACCCCCCCTAAAAATGTTGCAGCCTTCATATTATCCCTCCTTTAAACATTGCTTTCATGCCATTATACCATAATTAATAATTTTTATAAATAAGTAATTAAAGTTATTTTTGAAGTGACAAAAGTTACATGTTATTGTATTCACTTCCAGTCTTTGATATAGTTATTTTATAAAAATTTTTTATAATTCTTGTAGTAAAGTTTAAATACTCTTCGTTTTTATAGTTAGAAAGCGAAGACATGGAGGTGGTTCTCATGTTGCTTTTCCTCACCTTAATTGACTTACCAGAGGATAAAGACAAATTTAATGAAATATATCAACGTTACAAACACATGATGTGGTACGTGGCAAATGAGATTGTAGTGGATCCTCATTTAGCAGAAGATGCTGTGCAGGATGCATTTCTTTCTCTATCCATGCACATGAACAAGGTTGGGGAAGTTACAAGCAGCCAGACAAAAAAATTTATTTTTACAATTGTAAAACATAAGGCAATTGACTTGCTTAGAAAACGCACACGGCAAAACGAATTTTTAGGAGATACCTACGAAGACTTATCCACAAAACAAGACTTGTTAAGTGATTTTATCCACAAAGACAACTATAAAGCCTTGCTTATTTGTGTAAAAAAGCTGGATGCTATTTATCGTATAGTGTTTGAATACAAGTATGTTCATCAGCTTACAGACAAAGAGATTGCAAAGTTGTTAAATGTAACAGAAAAGGTAGTAAATGTGCGTATTTTCAGAGCTAGAAAAAAGCTTCAGAAACTGCTGGAGGAGGAGGTTGGATTCCATGAAAAATAGTAATACTTTGCCAGAGGCAGAACTCCTGTCAAAAGTCCTAAATCAGATTATGGAGGAGGAACTGGCGCAGATTCCGCCTGAACGAGAATTAAAAATAATGCATGACTTTTCGGAAGAATTTGTAGTATCTATTTCTCAGCTTAGTGACTCAATTAAAAAGAAGCCGCCTAAAAAAGGACTGTTTGAAAAACGTCGCTTGTCCTCTTATCTAAAAATTGCTGCGGCTTTTGCAATTGTTTTGAATGTACTATTTGCACTTGCATTTATAAAAAGTTTATCCATAGAAAAAAAGGACTCTTGCAATAAAACCGAATTGGCTAATGATTCATCAGAATCTGCGTGTGACCAACGCAGTATAACAATAACTGCTGATTCCGCTTCTTTAATCAATGGGTATCTTCAAGTTACAATTACCTTTGAAAATGTAACATCCGATTCCCTATCTATAGCTCCATCCTTTGAACTGTTTGGTGAAACAGAATCTGGCTGGGAATCTATTAATTATGAATTTGCTTTAAATTGTGGTGAGGCTGTTTCTATTTCTGGCCACCAATATGTAACCAAAACCTATTATCTGGACACATCTGCTGTTTATACTGCCTCAAACCACTATCGTCTTAGGCTTTTATACCAAGACCAGTTATATGAAGCAGATTTCGTTGCAGAAAATCCAAAATAAGATTGAGAGGAAGATTTTTATGAAATATCTTGTACGCTATTTTTATTTTATTCTAATAACAGCTTTTCTTACCGCAGGCCTTTTGGGGTGCAGCAGTAAAAAAGACAGTACCCCTTATGAGATGACTCAAGATCAAACTTCGGAAAGTCAGTCATTAGAAAACGGTGTCTCCTATGAAACAGATTTTGACGAAAAGATAACCGTTGCTGATGAAGCGGCAGAGCCCGAAACAGCTGGTGACACAAATACAACTGAATCCTCCACTATTACAGATGCCGTTATTGATACGAGAAAGCTAATTAAAAATGTTTATATGGATATTGAGACAAAAACGTTTCAAAGCATGATTTCAACAATTAATACGCGAGTAAACTTTTATGGAGGCTACTTTGATCAAACCAACATAAATGGAACCAGCTATGGAGAAGAAACAGAAAAGAATGGACATATGGTAATTCGTATACCACAGGCAAGCCTAAACGATTTTATTGATGATTTATCTGGATTAGGTAACATAGTTAACAGAAAAGACTCTGTGGAAGATGTTACATTAAAATATGTAGATCTTGAAACTCATGTAAAAACATTAAGAATTGAATTGAATGCATTATTAAAACTGTTGGAAGAGTCTGCGGATTTACAAGACATATTTACTATTCAAAGCCAGATTACACAGGTACGCTATGAAATCGAATCCTACGAATCCTCATTACGTGCATTGCAAAATCAAGTTACCTATAGTACTGTTACTTTAGATTTATACGAAGTCAAGGATGAGGAAATAGCGGAGGAAAATCCTGGGGCTTTTGAGGAAATTGCAGAGAATTTTAAAAATAACATAATTGAAATTGCAGATGGATTAACTAATATACTTGTAGTTTTCATTAGTAATATTCCTTACATTATATTATGGGGCATTTTTATTTTTATCCTATATCGTATTTATAAGATAATAAAAGTAAAAAGCAAAAAAACTGCCGAAAATACAGAGGATAACAAGTAAACTTATTTGTTCATTAAATAGCGGCTGCACGATACCCATTATTATCCTATCGTGCAGCCGTATTTGTATTCCCAGTGATTCGATTACTAATACCTTGTATTGCACTGCTGTTTGTGCAGATATTTCTCCTTTGTTGCCAGTCCTCCACGTATATGCCTCTCTGACTTGTTTAAGTCAAGTACAATTCTTGCCTTACTGGCTAAAGTCGGATTAATCTGAACTAACCTTTCGGTCACATCTTTATGTACTGTAGATTTTGATATGCCAAATTGCTTTGCTGTCTGTCTGACAGTTGCATTAAAGTCAATAATGTAGTTCGCAATATCTACAGCTCTTTCTTCAATATATCCTTTCATATTTAAGCTCCGAAGCCTCGGAAGACCCCCTACAATACTTGTTTTTACATTGTATGCAGAGGTTAACCTAAGTATGTATTTGGATATATCAGATTATCCGTTATACTCTAGTTCTGACTCATTTACTCACAGCATTCGTTCCACAGTCTCTGTATATACTTTCTAGCTTCTACAGCATTAGCAGGAACTGTGTTTTCCAATGTAACATGAATGTGTGGCTTCTTTTTCTTAATAAACTCTATAATCTTGTCATATTTCATTAATCCAGTACCTGCCGCAACAGATACAAGTTCCCTGTTATCCACGATAAAGTCTTTAATATGAACAACAGACACATAATCTCCTAATACTTCAATTGCTTCTGCTATAACTTCTTGCTGATTCATATAATTTTCAATTCCAAGCAGATTAACTGGATCTAAAATTATTTGCAAATTAGGCGACTGAATTCTGTCTAAAACTTCTTTTGCACGAAGAGGATTATACACAATATGCTTCCATACAGGTTCAATTGCTACAACTACTCCCATACTTTCTGCATATGCTACTACTGTACTCAGATTATCTATAAAAAAATTTAATGCTTCTTCACTTCTACAAGCAGGTTCATATTGATATGCTTCATTGGGGGCTCCTGTTTCCGTACCAACAACGCCACAGCCTAAAATGGAAGCAAATCGGATATTTGCCATGTAAGTTTCCTTAATTTTTTCAAGTTTATCTGCATTTGGATTTGCCAGATTTAAATAGCATCCTAATACCGCGATATCAATTTCATATTGATTAAAGAGTTTTTTCAGATACATGGCAAAACCAGGTGTTAATGCCTCATTTGCCACAGAATATTCTTTTATTACTTTACTAAGTGCCAGATGTGCGCACTGAAACTTCTGTTCCTTCACTACAGCCAGGCGTTCTTCTAATGGTAAATTAATTGTATCATGTAAACGAATTCCTATCTGCATATCGATTCTAACCTTTCCTTATCTCATCTATACTCTATTTGTTCTGCTGAACAGAATCTACATTTTCCAGCTGAATGGTTTCTCCAGCATTTCCTGAGATATGAACATTATTTAATAGTAATGTAGTAACATTATATGCGTAAATTCCCAGCCTGCTACATGGCTCAATATCATCCATCATGGCCGGAATACCTTGTTCTGGATTATCTGCAAAGGTAGCTGTAATATTTGTCATTTCAATCATATCAATTTTCTTTTCAGGCAAACCACAAAAATAAGCTACTGCATAATGACAATTTTCACAAGTAATATTTCTAAAAAACAAACTCTTTATATGAGGTGTTCTGTCATCAACAGGAAGGCATTCTTTACTTTTCACATACTCTGAATGTCCATCTGGATCACAAAAATAGAAGCTGTTTGCCACAAAAGGAGATAGGACATGATTCATAGTTATATTTTCAAATATAACATCTTCAATTACAGCCTGCTTACCTCTGCCTCTTCTGGTTTTAATACGCAGACCTCTGTCCGTATTCTGAAAAATACAGTCTTTGACAACCAACTTTCTTATGCCGCCAGCCATTTCACTTCCAACCGTAACTGCTCCATGTCCATTTTCCATTAAGCACTGCCTAATTAAAATATTTTCGGATGGAACTTTATATTTTGCACCCATATAAAGCTTTCCGGATTTCACCGCAATACAATCATCACCTAGGGAAAAGTGCACGCCCATAATCGTTACATCTCTGCATGATTCTGGATCCAATCCATCTGTGTTAGGAGAATCTGCTGGGTTATTAATAAATAAATTATAAAAACTTAAATTTTCACTAAAATAAGGATGAATTGTCCACGATGGACTGTCCTTAAAAGTAATTCCCTGCACCGTAACATTTTTACAATGGTTTAAAAACAACAGTCTTGGTCGAAATGCACCTCTCATAAGCTTAGCATTTTCCCACCAGTTATCAAAGCTTGCCATTCCATGAATTGTCCCTTGTCCATAAATCATTACATTTTCAACTTCAATTCCTGTAATAATGGAAGAAAACATCGGAAGTGGATTCCCTTCCCATGTACCAAGATTATATTCACTCTTTTCATCATAGCTTTCAATTAATCCAGGTAATACAGCAAATCTGCTGCGATCAGTGATAGCCACCAGTACTGCACCCTTTTCAAGTTCAAGTTTTATATTGCTTTTTAAAAATAAGCTGGTAACCAAATAATTACCAGCTGGAATTAGTACTCTTCCGTCCTTGGGGCATGCTAAAATTGCTGTTTGAATAAAAGAAGTATCGTCAGATAAGCCGTCTCCCTTTGCCCCAAATGCCTTTACGTTAAGAGTTACATATTCATAGTCTGTCGTAAATTCAATTGCTTCTGATTGATTCAGAGAGCCCTCTACCCTTATCATGTAATGAGTAGAGGGTTTTAAATCTGTCAGACTGGTTACTACTTGATTTGTAGTACCATATTCTATATTATTTACAACTAACCTGTATTCTTCCTTGCAATAGAAAACTCCACCATCCTCAATTTCAATTACTGCATTTCTTGCAGATTTCATAATTAAATTAAGTTTCATTTTCTCTCACTTTCTATTCCTTATCCCTTAACACTACCTGCTGAAATACCTTCTACAAAGGAATTCTGAGCCAAAAAGAAGATAATCAGAGAAGGAATAATGGATATTAATGATATTGCTAATACACGGTTCCATTGGAAACCAACATCACCGTCCA
This sequence comes from Anaeromicropila populeti, assembly GCF_900112775.1. Taxonomy (GTDB): domain Bacteria; phylum Bacillota; class Clostridia; order Lachnospirales; family Lachnospiraceae; genus Anaeromicropila_A; species Anaeromicropila_A populeti. Next base: position 159,935 of record NZ_FOYZ01000002.1, on the reverse strand, counting down.
TAGACAACTTAACAAAAATTGCTGCTGGATAGCGTGCAGGTGTTTTAACATAAAGCAATGGTCCCATAAAGTCATTGTTCGACCACATGAACTGGAACAACGCACAAGATACGATAGCTGGCTTTAACATTGGTACAATAATCTTAACAAGTGTCTGTACTACGTTACAACCATCAATTTCCGCTGCCTCTTCAAGTTCTTTTGGAATATTACGTAAAAACTGAATTAACATAAAGACGAAATAAGTATCAATAGCAAATAGGGTAGGTACTATAATAGGAAGATACCATTTAGAATCAATCCAGCCCATTTTACTATACATCATATATTGAGGTATATTCAAAACTACCTGTGGCAAAAATAAGGTTGACATCATAACTGCAAACAGAAAACTTTTTCCTTTGAAATTAAATCTGGCAAATCCATATGCTGTAACAGTTGCTGAAATAATTGTAAATACAACCTTAGGAATAACATATTTATAAGTATTAATCATGGCAGTCATAATATTAATATCACCACCATAGCTTTTAAATGCATTTTTATAACCACTAAATGTTGGATCATTTACCCACAATGAAATACCGCTAAATATTTCATTGTTTGTTTTAAAGGTTGCCGATATCATCCACAATAACGGATAAACCATGATAAATCCAACAATAATTAAAACAGCATATTTTAAAAATGTTGCTAAATATTTCTTTTTACCCAATGTCATTTTTAATTACCTCCCATCTTCATCAGAATAATATACCCAATATTTCTGACTTAAGAATGAAATTACTGTGAATATCATAATAACGATAAACATCACCCATGCCATAGCACTGGCAGCCCCCATTTCGTGAGCTCTAAATGCACTATTATAAATTAAAAGTGATATTAATGTTGTAGAATTTCTAGGACCACCGTTAGTAATGATATATGGTCCATTAAACTCCTGAAATGCCTGGCATAATTGCGTAACTAAGTTATAAAAAATAACCGGAGTAATCATTGGCACTGTAATACTGAAAAACTGACGCCATTTACCTGCTCCATCTATAGATGCAGCCTCATATAAATCCTGTGGCACACCCTTTAAAGCCGCTAGAAAAATAACCATCGCGGAACCGAACTGCCATACTCTCAACAAACAAATAATAAATAATGCATATTTTGGATCGCTTAACCATGGTATTCCATTTATACCAAAGATGCCTAATAGTGTGTTTAACAATCCATCATCCTTAAATAACGCTTTCCATAAAACAGCAATTGCAACAGAACCACCTAAAATAGAAGGAATATAGTAAGCCGTTCTAAATAAGTTTACTCCCTTAATCTTAAAGTTCAAGATATACGCAATAAACAATGCAGCAACTAATTTTAGTGGAACAGTTAAGAAAGCATATTTAAATGTAACAGTAAACGCTCTCATTATTTTTGTACTTTCAAAAATATCCTGATAATTCATGAGTCCCCACTTTGTGACTCCATTAAATAAATGTTGATCTGAAAAACTATAAATCAGTGATGAACCAAAAGGATATAGCTTGAACCAGATAAAACCGATTAACCATGGTAAGATAAAGAGAAATCCAGCATTATCTTTACACACCTTTTTAAAGGTTCTTTTTTTAATTGGTTGCTTTATATCCTTACCAGCAACTGCGCTTGCGCTCATAAAAACACCCCATTCTAAATTTTTAAATTCATTGTTTGCTTATAAACTGTGCATACGCCATAATTATTGCACTTGTATCTAAATAACCAGCAGATACATCTGAGCTAAGTAAATCCCTAAAATCTAATTTATTCTGAATAAGACTATCGAGAAGCTCCTCTCCAATAAACCAATATTTTTCTGAAAGTAAGACACCTTTATTACAAGCTTTTAAAATTGCATATGCAGCCGGTGCAGAATTTGATGTCCTTCTAAAATCACTTTTTAAAAAATAATTCAATGCTTTTTTAAACATTTCTTCTAACGCCTTATAATACTCGAAGATTTCCATGGACATTACATTTAAAGTATCTATCAGCGTCATTAAATATAATTCTATTATTCTCAAGTCAACTTCCTGAGAAACATTTACTTCTGAATTAAATATTATGTTATTCACCTTTTCAAATTCTTTTAATATGTCACTGTAATGCTCTTTATATCCAAAAACTGTTTCATATTCCACATAAAACGATTGGGTGATATACCATTCATGCAAGAAGGCCTCACTTGCATCCTGTAAACCAGTTTCTAATTGAATGCTTTGCTTTTCAATCTTTGCTCGTAACGGTTTAATCAGTTCTTCAACTGCCTTTTTGTACTCGTCCTTCAATGATACATGATACATCCACAGTAATACTTTCCCGTAATAAATATCTATAATTTTCAACTTATCTGTGCAGCCTTCCATCCTTGTATGCTTATTACACATAAGGTCATTCATGTACTCAAAAACAAAGTCTCTATAAAATAAGTCCTGCGTTGCCTGATACATTTCTACACAACTTAGTAGTATGCAGCCGTCTTTAAAACTCCAAGCTGATTCTATGTTCTTATACTGTTCAAAAAACTGCTTGATTTCATCATTGACAGCCATAAACATCTCCTATTTCTATAAAAAGCTGGCAAAGCAAAGAATTTGCCAGCTTTTTAATTAGTCTATATCTTTATTAATTTCCTAAAACAGTATTAACACCTTCGATTAAAGTATCAGCAGCTTCATCTGCATTATAATCACCATAGCTTAATCCTGCAAATACGTCATAATACACACCATCTGGCTGACTCTTTAAAGCTGCATCTTCAAATTTAGGATCTAATTTGAAAGAAGTCCAAGCAAGAACTTTTGCGTTTGCTTCTGATACAGTTGCATCTAATAATCCCTTGTCAGTAGTATACTGTAAAGCATACTTACTTAGTGGAATACCTCTTTCAGATGCGCCAAGTTCAATACCTTCATCTTCATTTACTAAGAAGTTAATTAACATTGCACATTCTTCTGGATGTTCTGTAGTTTCAGAAATTGCAAATCCCAGAGAAACCTTTGAGTAACCTCCTTGGTAATCTCCCATATCCTTAAAATAGTCACCTACTACAAATGTTGAAGAATCAGTTAATGCATCTCTGAATTTTGTTGCGGAAGAATCCCATTCAAAGATACCTGCATATCTTCCATCCATCCACTTAGGATTCTTGTCTAAGGATTCTGCACCATCACCAGTAATTGTCTGAATAGATGGTGTTACATGAGCATCTTCTAATGACTGAATAAAATTCATACCATCAACGATTTCTTCTTTTGTATAATTTAATGTATTATCTGTTACCCACTCTTTACCATACTTAGACTCTAAGTAATAAACCATAAGAATCATTCTGTCAAATTCGCCTAAAGCAATTGGGTAATATTCTTCACCTAATTTTGTTTTAAATGTTTCACCAGCAGCCATTAACTCTTCTAAAGATGTTGGAGCAGCAATACCAGCTTTTTCAAATGTTGCTGTGTTCCAGTAGAAAATTCTACCTGTTTTGGACACAGGAATTGCCTGTAATTCACCAGCCACTGTACAATCATCTAATGCAGCCTGATCAAATTGTGTTAAATCAATAACATTGCTGTATTCATTTAAATCTTTGAATATACTGCCATCTGAACTAAAAGAAGAAATCCAGTTCCAGTTAATCTGGTTTACATCTGGTGCTGTTCCACTTGCAAAAGCAGTAGACATACTATCTTCCCAGCCAGTCCATGCGCCAAACTGATTTTCAACTGTAATCCAGTCATATTTCTCCATGAATTTTTCTACAGCTGCCTGAGTAGCTGCATGTCTGGAGTCACCACCCCACCAGGAAAACTTAATTGTAACAGGTTCTTTTGTTTCTCCGTCAGCTGCTGGAGCTTCGCTTTGGTCAGCTGTATCAGCTGATGCTGTTGGCTCTTCAGATGCTGTGTTGCTTTCGTCGTCGCTTTTACCACATGCTGTAGCAGATAAAGCCATGAGAAGTGCTAAAAGTAATGCTGTAGCTCTTTTAAATTTAATCATAATTCTCTCTCCTTTAAAATTAAAATATTTGCGTTTAACGCATTAATTTATTTAATATGCAAATATAGAAAATTACATACCCTTTTTTCTATGCACATTAAAGTTCAATTATTGTCCAGTCTCTATTGTGGCTGTTTTCCGATATAAGCAAGAATACCACCGTCAACATATAAAATGTGTCCATTTACAAAATTAGAGGCATCTGATGCTAAAAACACTGCTGGTCCTACCAAATCATCTGGCTCACCCCACCTTGCAGCAGGTGTCTTTGCAATAATAAAACTGTTAAATGGATGACCTTCCTCTCTTAATGGTGCTGTCTGAGGAGTTGCAATGTATCCAGGTCCTACACCATTACATTGAATATTGAATTCACCATATTCAGAAGCAATATTTTTAGTAAGCATCTTTAAACCACCTTTTGCTGCTGCATAAGCAGAAACAGTTTCACGGCCCAATTCACTCATCATAGAACAAATATTGATAATTTTTCCATGACCTTTTTTTATCATACTTGGAATAACCGCTTTTGAAACAATAAATGGACCATTTAAATCAATATCAATTACCTGTCTAAACTCAGCTGCTGTCATATCACACATTGGAATACGTTTGATAATACCAGCATTATTTACAAGAATATCAATAACTCCAACTTCATTCTCAATTTCCTTTACCATATCATTAACTTGTTCTTCGTTGGTAACATCACAAACATAACCATAAGCAGTAATCCCTGCTTCTTCATATGCCTTTAACCCTTTATTAACAAGTTCCTGATTAATGTCGTTAAATACAATTGTCGCACCAGCTTTTGCATATCCTTCTGCAATCGCAAATCCAATACCATAGGATGCTCCTGTTACTAAAGCTACCTTGCCTTTTAACGAAAAGTTATCTAATATGCTCATTTTGAAACCTCCTATTTAATATCCTTCATCTGAACTCCATCCATATCATCAAAATCCTGGTTTTCACCAACCATACCCCATATAAATGTATAAGCCTGTGTACCTGATCCTGAATGAATGGACCAACTTGGAGCAATAACCGCCTCCTCGTTCCGCATAACAATATGTCTTGTTTCTGTTGGCTCACCCATATAGTGAAATACTAATGCGTCTTCTGGCATTTCAAAATATAAATATACTTCCATTCTGCGATCGTGTGTGTGACAAGGCATTGTATTCCATACACTTCCTGGCTTTAAGCTGGTCATACCCATTACAAGCTGGCAGCTTTCTACCTGACCTGGCAAAATATATTTAGTAATCACTCTGTGGTTTGATCCTTCCAAAGAACCTAATTCCACATTAACACAATTTTCTGGCTTAATAAGAACTGTTGGATATGTGGTATGTGCTGGTGCACTATTAAAATAAAATTTAGCAGGCTCAGCCTCATTTTCACTTGAAAAAACGATTTTTTCAGATCCCATTCCAATATATAATCCATCTTTGTAAGAAAGTTCATAAACCGTTCCATCTACTGTAACGGAACCCTTCCCACCAATATTTATAATTCCTATTTCTCTTCTCTCCAAAAAATATTTTGCACGAATTTCTTCTCCAGCAGTTAATTCAAGAGGTTTTGTTGGTACAGCACTTCCTACAATTATACGGTCGATATGACTATAAATTGTTTTAATTGTACCTGCCTGAAACAAATCCTGAATCAAAAATTCCTCTCTTAATCGATCTGTTGTATAATGCTTAACATCTTTTGGTGATGCCGCAGTACGTAATTCCATAATGCTCATCCTTTCCCTTACTATCTTTGAACTCTTCCTGAAGCATCTCCGCCTGCCAGCTTTAATACTTCATCTACAGAAACCTGATTGAAATCTCCTTCAATACTATGTTTTAAACAGCTTGCAGCTACTGCAAATTCAATTGTGTCCTGTGGTGCAAAATCATTCAAGCTGGCATATATTAATCCTCCGCCAAAAGAATCTCCTCCACCCACACGGTCTACAATATGCATTAAATAACTTTTACTAAAATAATATTCCCCATCTACATATAACATAGCCGCCCAGTTATTGTCATTTGCTGAAATAGAGCCTCTTAATGTAATGGCAACTTTTTGAAATCCAAATTGATCCGCTAATTTTTTTGCAACCTCTTTATATCCTTCATGGTTTACTTTGCCTGAAGTCACATCTGTATCAGATGCCTTGATGCCAAATACATCTGATGCGTCCTCTTCATTTGCAATACATACATCTACATATTGGCAAAGCTCCGTCATTACTTCCTTTGCTTTTTCTTTTGACCACAACTTATTACGATAGTTCAAATCACAACTGATTGTAATTCCCTTTTCCTTTGCTGCTTTACATGCTTCTAGACAAATTTCGGTAACGTTATCTCCCAAAGCTGGTGTTATACCTGTAAAATGAAACCAGTCTACTCCTTGAAAAATCTCATCCCAGTTAAAATCTGCTGTGCTTGCTGCTGCTATGGAAGAACCTGCTCTGTCATATATAACCTTAGATGGTCTTTGGGACGCTCCTTTTTCAAGATAATAAATACCTACTCTGTCACCACCTCTAGCAATAAAAGAAGTATCTACGCCATATCTTCTTAAAGAATTAACCGCTGCCTGACCAATCTCATGCTTTGGAAGTTTTGTAACAAATTTTGCATCCATTCCATAGTTTGCTAAAGAAACTGCTACGTTTGCCTCTCCACCGCCAAAAGTCGCACCATATGTTTCTGCCTGCACAAAACGAAAATATCCTTCAGGTGCAAGTCTTAACATAATTTCTCCAAATGTTATAACTTTCTTGCTCATTTCTATTATCCTTTCTTCTATGAAATTTGTTTCTTATTTCTGTAATAAATGTATTGCAAAACCACCAAATTCATCTTTTAAGTAAACTGCTGCTAATTTACCCTTAGCATCATACTTTGCTGTTTCCATATCAAACACGTATCCCTTTTGCTCTAAATGATACATTGCTCGTTCAATAAAGTTTGTTGCAATTGCAATGTGACCATTAGCTCCCAGATATGGGGTTTTCATAACTTCTACTTCTGAACCAGCAAATATAGAACTGTTTCCAACCTTTTTATGAAATCCAAATAAACTTTCAAAATCAGATGCAACTTTATCTGCTTCTTCTTCACTTGGCATATTTATTCCAACATGCTTCATTTCAAAGCCAAGCATGGTCTTAACTGCTTCCTTTGTCAGCTCTGTAATCTTGTCAAACTCTTTGGCATTTATCATTGCCTTGTCAACCATCCAGCTTCCACCACAAGCAATAATTGGTGCAAAACTTAAATATTCCACAATATTCTTGGCATTTATACCTCCCGTAGGCATAAATGTCATTTTATTATAAGGTGCAGACATAGCCTTTAACATATTCAGCCCGCCTGCTGCTTCTGCTGGGAAAAATTTAACCGTTTTTAGCCCCTGCTCAATCGCCTGTTCAATATCACTTGGGTTTGCACATCCTGGTACAATTGGAATATTTTTTTCCACACAATACTTTACAATCTTAGGATTTAATCCTGGACTTACAATAAACTTAGCACCTGCTTCCCAAGCTTCGTCTACCTGGTCTGTTGTCAATACTGTTCCTGCACCAACAACCATTTCTGGAAATTCTGTTGCCATTACTTTAATTGCTTCTGCCGCTGCTTCCGTTCTAAATGTAACCTCTGCACAAGGCAGCCCTCCATCACAAAGTGCTTTTGCAAGTGGTTTTGCATCTTCCACCTTATCAATCGCAATTACTGGAACGATTCCGATTTTTGAAATAGTGTCTAATATATTGCTCATACTTCCTCCTTGAGATTTCTGATAACATCAAAATATCTGCCATTTATATTAATTTTTCTATAAAGTAACACCTGTTTTAAAAATTGCCATATCGTGAAAACCAGCTTCCTCGCTTTTTACTTTTTTTCCCGACGCTACCATTAAAACAAAATCAAATAGCTCTTTCGCCAGCAATTCTTTTTCTTTTCCCTCTACCATTTCTCCTGCATTAAAATCAATCCAGTTATTTTTATTAGTAGCAAGCTGAGAATTGGTTGCAATCTTTACGGTAGGAACAGGGCAGGCAAAAGGTGTTCCTCTTCCTGTTGTAAACAACACAATATGGGCACCAGATGCAGCCAATGCTGTTGAAGCAACCAAATCATTTCCAGGAGCACTTAAAAGATTCAAACCCTTTTCATTAGTTCTTTCTCCATAGCCCAGCACATTTTTTACTACAGCCATACCAGCCTTCTGTACACATCCCAATGATTTTTCTTCCAAAGAAGAAATACCGCCCTTTTTATTTCCTGGTGAAGGATTTTCATAAATGGTTTGGTCATGGCTCTTAAAATAATGTTTGAAGTCATTTATAAGATTAACTGTCTTATCAAAAGTCATTTCATCTTTACAACGATTCATAAGTAATGTCTCTGCACCAAACATTTCTGGCACCTCAGTAAGAATGGTTGTTCCGCCCTCTCTAATAAGTAAATCAGAAAATTCACCCACCACAGGATTGGCAGTAATTCCTGATAATCCATCTGAACCACCACATTTCAGACCAATTATTAATTCACTTGCGCTAATTTCTTCTCTTTGAAAGGATGAGGTAAAATCAACTAATTGCTGTATTAATTCTAACCCTAAATCAATCTCGTTTTCAACCTCTTGACACACTAAAAATTTTACTCTGTCCTCATCATATTCTCCAATATAACTTTTCAAGATGTCAATATTACTATTTTCACAACCTAACCCCAGCACAAGTACCCCTGCTGCATTAGGATGGTTCACTAAATCTGCCAGAATTCTTCTTGTACTCTCCTGATCTTCTCCCATTTGAGAACATCCATATGGATGTGGATATGCAATAATATCTTCAACTGTTCCTTTAAGTAATTTCATAGCTTTCTTCTCCAAAGAAACAGCAACATTGTTTACACATCCAACAGTAGGAATAATCCAGATTTCATTTCGTATCCCCACAGAACCATCTTTTCTGCGGAACCCCTGAAAAGATGCCTTTGATGTAATATCTTTATCTGTAAACTTTGGTTCTACTGGATCAAACTGATAACTCAGCATATCTCCTAAACCCGTCTTCAGATTTTGTGTGTGAATCCAAGAACCTTTTTTAATGGTGGTTGTGGCAACTCCAATCGGATAACCATATTTAATAATTTTTTCTCCTTCATGTATATCTCTCAGGGCAACTTTGTGTCCTTGAGGAATATCTTCTGTTACCGCAAAGGTTTCATCATTCACTGTAATTTCCGTAAATGCTGATATAGGCTTTAAGGCAACTGCCACATCATCTTCTTTATGAATCTTAATAATATTTTGCATTTTCTTTTCCTTATCCTTTCCTTTTTCAAAGCAGGATATTAGCTTTTATCATTTTACTTTAAATTATTTTGTAAAGCAGTTCTCATACCTAAATTTTTAATATCATTCAAATCACTGATAACTACATTCATTAATCCATTTATTTCTGTTAAATCACATCCAAAAAAGTTTTCATTCTTCAGAAACGCTTCCACGATTTCCTCTGTCGGTTTACATGAGTAATCTCTAAAAAATTCCAAAACTTCTTGGTCATCACGAATTTTGTATTCTTCATCCTTACGGTATGCTGTTAATGCACCATCCTTTAATTCTCTGCCCGAATAAAACGCAATTAAAGATGCGATGGAAAATGTAAGGTGTTTCGGAAGCTTATTAAACTTTTCAACATACTTCAGAAGACTTGGCATACATCTTGCTCTCCATTTAGAAACAGAGTTTAAAGAAATTGCAAGTAGTGCATGTTTAATATATGGATTATAAAATCTTTCCACCACCGATTTAGCAAATTCTTCACATTCTTCTTTTGATAAAGATAATGTTGGAATAACTTCCTCAAAAATAGTTTCTTCCATAAATGTCTTAACATCATTATCATTCATTGATTCCAAAACGTAATTATTGCCTGCCAGGAAAGATGCCAGCACAAATGATGTATGTGCCCCATTCAGTATTCTTACCTTTCGCTCTTTATATGGTGCCTGGTTATTGGTAAATATTACAGGAAGCCCTGCTTTATCTAAAGGCAAATCTCCCTTTATGTCTCTTTCACTTTCTATTACCCATAAGGCAAAAGTTTCAGCTGTTACAATCAGTTGATCCTTATATCCACATTCATCCCATATCGCATTTGCTTCTTCAGATGGAAATCCTGTTACAATCCTATCTACAAGAGTACTGCAAAACTCACATGCTTCCTGTATCCATGCAGAAAATTCTGCTTCCAGCTTCCAAAGCACTGCTAATTTCATAACACACTCTTTTAATTTTTTCCCATTATTATCAATTAGTTCAACAGGTAACATAATTAAACCTTTGTTTCTATCTCCATTAAAATGTTTGTATCGTTCATACAAAAACTTAGTTAATTTACCTGGAAAAGTTTTTGGTGGGTTTAATTCAAACTTATCCGTTTCATCGTATACAATTCCTGCTTCTGTAGTATTAGATACTACAAATCTTAAAGAATCTAACTTTGCAAGTTCTGAATACTTTTCATATTCTAAATACGCATCTACTGCATCTGCAACACTGCTGATACTACGCTTTTCTTTTGCTTCTTTACCATCCACAATCCCTCTAAGGTAAACAGTATACTGACACTCTTGTTTGTGAAACATTTCCAAATTACCATACTCTATTGGTTTTACTAATACAATGTTTCCGTCAAAAAATCCTTTTTCATTTGCAACATCCAACATGTAATCTACGAATCCACGTAAAAAATTACCCTCACCAAACTGTACTACTTTAATAGGTCTTTCTTTCATTTTTGAAATACTTTTATTCAGTAATTCCATACTCTTACCTCTTTTCAAAATTGTAAGTGCTTACATTTGTATTTTACAATTAATTTACCAATTAGTCAATATTTTTTTTCATTGATTTTAGCAAAAATGCTATTTTAACTTAAAGTTTCTATTCTGAATTGTATATTTTTTATATTTTATTATCTTTTACTTGTAATCATGGTAAAAATATTGTATAATTGCTAGTGTAAAAAAAGCGTTCATTTGAAAGCATTTACATACGGAGTATAAATAACAAGTCGAGGTACAGATATGAATATTTATGATATATCCAATAAAGCTGGTGTTTCTATTGCTACGGTTTCCCGTGTAATTAATGGCAACACCAATGTAAGCCCTAAAACCAGGGAAAAAGTTATGGCCATTATAGATGAATATGGATATACACCAAATGCTTTCGCAAGAGGATTGGGACTTAATTCAATGAACACTGTAGGAATATTATGTGCAGATAGTTCAGATCCATACCTTGCACGCGCAATATATTTATTGGAGCGTGATTTAAGAGGTAATGGTTATGACTCTATTTTATGTTGTACGGGATACCATGTAAAAACAAAACAAAAGTATTTAAATCTAGTATTATCCACTAAGAGAGTAGATGCCGTAATTTTAGTTGGTTCTAATTTTGTAGAAGTGCAGGATGAAAAGAACCAGTACATCCGCGATGTTGCTAAAAATGTTCCTATTATGATAATAAACGGAGCAATGGACGGAGAAAATATTTACAGCGTTTTGTGCGATGATTTCCGTGCAGTGTATGATGTAACCAAGGCATTAATCAGATGTGGTCAAAGTAATATCCTATATTTATATAATTCTTTATCTTATAGTGGTTTAAAAAAAGTTGCTGGCTACCGAGCTGCTTTTGAAGATGAACATCTTATGGTAAAAGAGGATTATATTCAATATTTTGAAGGTAACATCATAGAAGTAAAAAACCACCTGTTAAAGCTTTCTAATAAAGGATTTGATTTTAATGCTATTATTACGTCTGATGATAATCTTGCCATTGGTGCATTGAAATATGCGAAAGAAAAAGGAATTAAAATACCTACTGAATTATCTATTATTGGGTATAATAATTCTATGATAACAGAATGTTGTGAACCTGAACTTACAAGTATTGATAATAAATTAGAGACAGTCTGCAAAAACTGTGTCAGCTCATTGATGAGTGTATTTGCTGGCGATGATGTACCGTTAAAAACGGTTTTTTCAGCTGATTTGGTGAAACGAGGCACTACATTTTTATAAAAAGGAGATTTATATATATGAAACAGTTTATGGATGAACATTTTTTATTATCTACTGATACAGCACAAACCTTATTCCATGAGTATGCTGGTAAAATGCCGGTACTAGATTATCATTGCCATATCAATCCACGGGAAATTGCGGAAGATATTCAATTTGAGAATATTACAAAGGTATGGCTGGGAGGCGATCATTATAAATGGAGACTTATGCGCTCTAATGGTGTTGATGAACACTATATAACTGGCGCCGCATCTGACTGGGAAAAATTCGAGAAGTGGGCTGAAACTTTGGAGAAAGCAATTGGCAATCCTATTTATCACTGGAGCCACCTTGAATTACAGCGTTATTTTGGTTACAAGGGGACATTATGCAAAAAAACAGCAAAAGAAGTATGGGACATTTGTAATAAGAAGCTTCAGGAACCATCCATGAGTGTCAGGAATCTTATAAGACAGTCAAATGTAACACTAATATGTACCACTGATGATCCTGTTGACTCATTGGAATGGCATAAAGTAATTGGGGAAGATGATGATTTTCAAATTCAGGTTCTCCCAGCGTGGCGTCCTGATAAATCCATGAACATCGAAAAGCCTGAATATGTGGATTATATTAATCAACTAGGTTCTGTCAGCGGCATTGAAATCACTTCCTTTGCCACTTTAAAAGCTGCGCTTCTTAACAGAATGGCATTTTTTCATTCAATGGGCTGTAAGGTATCCGACCATGCTCTTGAATATGTAATGTATGTTCCAGCACCTGAAGACGAAGTTAACTCCATTTTTGAAAAAAGACTTCATGGAGAGGCTCTTACTGCTGATGATATACTAAAGTTTAAAACAGCATTTATGCTTTTTGTTGGAAAAGAATATAAGAAGCTTGGATGGATTCTTCAGCTTCATTATGGTTGTAAGCGTGATAATAATTATCTTACTTATCGTAAGTTAGGACCTGATACAGGATATGACTGTATTAATAACTACGCACCATCCGCTCAATTGGCAGATTTCTTAAATGCTTTGAATCAAACAGATGAACTGCCTAAAACTATTATTTACAGCTTAAATCCTAATGATAATGCAAGCATTGGAACTATTTTAGGATGTTTTCAAGATTCCAGTGCCATTGGAAAAATTCAGCAAGGTTCTGCGTGGTGGTTTAATGATCATAAGACTGGTATGACAGATCAAATGACTTCTTTGGCTAACCTTGGATTACTTGCAGGTTTCGTAGGAATGCTTACAGATTCAAGAAGCTTTTTATCTTATCCAAGACATGAATATTTTAGAAGAATTCTGTGTGATTTAATTGGTAAATGGGTTGAAAACGGTGAATACCCCGCAGATATTGAAACATTAGGAAAAATTGTTCAAAATATTTCTTATAACAATGCAGTGAACTATTTTGAATTTGACTTATAATTTGTTTTATTAATTTCGTTGTAAACACAAATGTGTTCTACAAATATACCCTTTTTTCTTCTAGGCTGCCTTTTAGATTCTCCCTTAACACAAAGGCAGCCTTTTTACATTCATAGTTGCTCTACTTAATCATCAAAAAACATTCAGTCAAAAAATTCATCCTCAGCGTCATAGTTGTTCATATAGCTATCTTCTACAAAATAGTCTTCTGCATCATCTGTAATATCATATTTCATTGAGCCTGTTCCATACGAGTTATTATTAAATTTAGGCTTGTGACTGAAAAACTTTTGAAAATTTTCTATCATACTCATCATTATCCTTTCTTGTCTATACTATCATGACATACTACTTACATCAATTTTATTTTGCCATACTTACATTAAGAATATTCATTGATTATGCAAAAAATAATTAAAATTTTCCAAATCACTTTTGCCTTTTTATCTTTCCTCTCGGTAATAATTTTCTCCACAACTAGCTGGCTGTGCATGTTTTTTGGATTTTTGCATGGAATTAACAACTAATACAAAAATAGTTACCAGGAATGGAAGCATTACATAAAATGCATTTGGAAGATTTACTGTGCTTTTTGGAATATAAAATTGTAATACAGTAAAACCACCAAATACAAAGGACCCCAAGATTGCTTTAAATGGACTCCATCCTGCAAAAATTACCAGTGCTACCGCAATCCATCCTTGTCCGTTTACACAACTGTTATTCCAAACACCGCCTCCATTAATAATCGACAGGTATGCTCCTCCTATTCCACATATTCCACCGCTTATAATAATGTGAATATACTTTACTAAACTTACATTAATTCCAGCAGCATCTGCTGTTGCCGGATTTTCACCGACTGCTCTCATATTTAGTCCAGATTTTGTATATTTTATATATACACCACATATAACAGCTATGAAAACAGCCAGATATACAATCGGATTATGAGAAAAAAACAACTTACCAACTACAGGTATTTTCCCTAAAACAGGAATTGATTTTTCGGCTAAACCTGCCACAAAATCTGAGGAAAGTTTTGGTGTCCCATCAACTGAATTTTTTATTAATAATTCGCCAAAGAAACTGGCAAAACCCGAACCAAAAATAGTTAATGTTAACCCTGTCACATTTTGATTTGCTCTTAACGTTACCGTTAAAACGGCATATAGTAATGCTCCTAACATTCCTGCTCCAGCTGATGCTAAAATGGCAAGAAATACATTATCTGTATAATAACCAACTGCAAAGCCGCAGAAAGCTCCCATAAACATCATTCCTTCCACTCCAAGGTTCAGATTTCCAACCTTTTCTGAAAGGATTTCTCCCGTTGTACCAAACAAAAGAGGAACACCAGCCTTTATTGCTGCAAATAGAAATTTAATAATCATTTTTTGCTCCTCCTTTCTTTTGCTTTTTTATAACTAGCTTGTAACTGCTAAAAAAGTCAAATGCCAGAATAACAAATAGTATAATTCCTTGAAGAATAGAGGATACTGCTGTTGAAATTCCAAATGTACTCTGCATAACACTGCAGCCCTTTTCCAAAATACTAAAACCAGCTGTAATAACCAGAATAATGAATGGATTTAACCTGGCAAGCCAGGCAACTATGATTGCTGTAAACCCAACTCCGCCTGCAACGCCTTCACTTAATGTAAAAGCGGCACCACTTACCTGACACATTCCTGCGATTCCACATATGGCACCACTTAAAAATAATGTCCGGACTACAATTCCCTTCACATTCATCCCGGCATATCGGGCCGTATTTTGACTTTCTCCTACTATTGATATTTCAAACCCCTGTTTTGTATATTTCAAATAAGCATATACAGCAAGAACTAGCAGAAGTCCAATCAGCCAGCCAGCATGTACATTAAAAATCTTGTCCAGCCTGGCATTTGCCTCGAAAGATGCAATTTTAGGAAACCCTGAAGCCTCTGGATCTTTCCATGGCCCCTCCGTTAAATATTTTATTAAATACAATGCAATGTAATTTAGCATTAATGTAAACAATGTTTCATTGGTTCCATATTTTGTTTTAAACCAAGCCGGAATAACAGCCCACAGACCGCCTCCCAGAATTCCTGCCAAAAGCATAACCGTCATAAGTACAAAGTGTGGCCAGTCTGCATGAAACAGCGCAAAATAAGTTGAAAAAATTCCTCCCATAATGATTTGTCCTTCAGCGCCAATATTCCAAAATTTCATTTTAAATGCCAGTGTAATTCCTAATGAAGAAATTAATAGAGGAACTGCTAGTTTAATCGTAGCTTCTACCGCCATTTTACTACGAAAAGCACCTTCCACTATTTTCCCATACGCTTTTAGCGGATTCACTCCTACTGCTAGAAGAAATATTCCACCAACAACAATTGCTGTAAAAAATGCACTGGTGTACAGCAGCCATTTTACTTTTGAGGATAGGTCAGCACGTTTTTCAATTCGAATAAATGGTTCCTTAATTTTTTTCTCTACACGGTTACTCATGCTGTCCTTCCTCCTTTTCCATAGCATCTGTCATGAGCAAACCCAACTGCTCCTTGGTAGTTTGATCTGCTTTTACAATACCAGTCACTTTGCCGTGGCATAAAACCATAATCCGGTCACAGAGTTCCAGCATAACGTCCAAATCCTCTCCAATAAATAAAATGCCAACTCCTTTTTTCTTTTGCTGATTCAGCGCATCATAAATTACGTAAGAAGAGTTAATATCAAGCCCTCGTACTGCATAAGCAGTAATTAGAACATTGGGATTAGATTCTATCTCTCTTCCCAACAGTACCTTTTGCACATTACCACCAGATAAACGTCTTACTGGTGTCTCTACATCTGGTGTCACAATTTGTAACTCCTGAACTAGCCTTTTTGCCAATTTTTTTGCTTCCTTTTTATTTACAAAGGGACCTCTACTTGTACCTGCATAATTTTTCAGCATCATATTTTCCACCATACCCATAGATGCTGCCAAACCCATTCCCAGCCTGTCCTCTGGAATAAAACTCATGCTGATTCCCATTTTTATAATATCTCGTGGTGATTTCCCAACGATATTTTCATTATGATACAAAATAGCACCTTTTTTCACAGAAAGTAATCCTGCCATTGCCTCACAAAGTTCCTTTTGTCCACTTCCTGCTACTCCTGCTACCCCAAGTATTTCACCTTGGTTCAGCTCAAAGCTGACATCTTTGAGAGCTTCTAGCCCCTCTTCATTTTCAACGGTTAAGTGGTGAATTTCCAATAAATTTTCATTCCCTTTACTTTCTTCACGCTGAATAGATAATTCCACCGGACGCCCCACCATTAGTTCGGTCAATTCATGGGCATTTGTCTCAGCTGTATTTACTGTTGCCACACTTTCGCCTTTTCTCAAAATAGTAACACGATCACTTAGTTCTAACACTTCATTTAGTTTATGAGTAATAATAATAACTGCACAACCCTGCGCCCTCATTTTTTTTAAAATTGCAAATAATTTTGTGATTTCCTGTGGAGTAAGAACCGCTGTTGGCTCATCCAATATTAAAATATCTGCATTTCGATATAGCACTTTTACAATTTCTACTGTTTGCTTTTCACCCACTGACATATTGTAAACCATTTTTTTAGGTTCAATTGCCAGTGAAAATTTTTCACTAATCTCTTTGATTTCTTCATAACGCTTTTTCGAAAGCCACTTGCCTTCTTTTTTGCTGCCTAAAATAATATTATCTGTAGCAGACAAAACCTCTACTAATTTAAAATGCTGGTGAATCATACCGATTCCCAGACGATTGGCATCCTCAGGTGATGTAATTTTTACTTCCTTTCCCTTCACATAAATAGAACCGCTGTCAGGGTAATAAATTCCTGACAGCATGTTCATAAGGGTAGTCTTTCCTGAGCCGTTTTCACCAAGCAGGGCTAATATCTCCCCTTGCTTTACACATAAGTCAATTTTATTGTTCGCTACAACCGAGCCAAAGGTCTTAGTTATTCCCTTTAGCTCAATTGCCATTTTATCCTTCTTTTCTGCACTCACGCTGACACCTTTACCTTATTTTATTGAACTACAACGTTGCGATAATACCAGTTAATTCCACCTGTTATTGTTGCATCATCCAGTACTTCCCCATCTTTGCAAACAATATTTCCCTGATTATCTTGAAGCTCACCTTCAAATACCTGGAAAGAACCATCCACAATTTTAGCTTTAACTTCATCAATTGCCTCTTGTGTTCCTTCTGCACAATTATCTGAAAGTGGTGAAATGTCTACCAAACCATCTGCCATACCACCGAAATAATTCTCACAGTTCCAGTTTCCTTCCATAACAGCCTTTGTTGTCATTGTATAGTATACACCCCAGTTCCATACAGCCGCTGTCAAGTGAGCCTCAGGTGCATCCTTGGTCATGTCTGAATTGTATCCACAGCCCCAAACCCCTCTATTTTGTGCTGCCAGCTGTGGTGCTGTTGTATCGCAGTGCTGTCCTAATACATCACAGCCTAGATCAAGCAATGCTTCTGCCGCTTGTTGCTCTAAGGTTGGATCATACCATGAATTTGTAACTTTAACATACACCTTTGCATCTGGATTTACTGATTCCACACCCATTGCAAATGCATCCAAACCACCTGTAACTTCTGAATTCTCGCTGCCCATGGCTGCTACGTACCCAACCTTATTGGTTTTAGTTTTTAATCCAGCTGCAATTCCAGTCAGATATCGTGCCTGATAAATACGTCCAAAATAGTTATTGAAATTTGTTCCATTACTTTTATAACCTGTTCCATGGGAAAACATAACATCTGGATATTCATTTGCCAGCTCTTCCATGGTGTCCATGTATCCCCAGCTTGTACCAAAAATAAGTTTACATCCTTCTTCAATACACTCTTCAATTGCTGCTCTTGTTGCCGCTGCATCTGAATCTGCCACATTGTTCTTACGAATTATCTGTTCATCTGATAATCCTAATTCCTGCTGCATTGCAACAATCCCCTGATCATGTGTATAAGAATAGCCTGCGCCGTCAGCTGGGTCTCCAATATGAATTACTCCAACTTTAAAATCTGAATCTGCTGAGTTAGATGATGTAGAATCTTCCTTTTCACTTTCCTTTGTACCACATGCTGTCATTGACAAAAGCATGGTAAATACAAATAACACTGCAAGTAACCTTTTCACTTTTTTCATTTTTTTATGTCCTCCATATATTTATATTAGTGGGTTTCCCCTTACTACCAAACATTTGTCGAAATACTTAGCGAAACGTAATGGTTCCTGTATTCTCATCCATAGCATCAACAATTGCTAAGGATTCCACTCTCACCCCTGCATTTCTTACGGTTTCTCCACCCCTTTGAAAGCCCTTTTCAATTACAATACCAGCTCCTACAAGTGTAGCTTTTGAATCCTTCACCAGTTTACTAAGACCTAACAGAGCTGCACCGTTTGCCAAAAAATCATCAATAATTAACACCTTGTCCTCTGGTTTTAAAAATTCCTTAGCAACAATAATATCATACACCTTGCCATGAGTAAAAGATTCTACCTGACTCGTGTAAGTTTCACCAGCTATATTCTTGGTCTGTGTCTTCTTTGCAAAAACCACAGGCACATTAAAATATTGTGCTGCAACGCAAGCAATACCTATTCCAGAAGCCTCAATCGTTAAAATTTTTGTTACCTCAGCATCGGAAAAACGTCTTTTAAACTCTTTTCCAATTTCACCAAATAAATTGATATCCATCTGATGGTTTAAAAAACTGTCTACCTTTAGTACGTTACCTTCCTTTACTTTGCCATCATTCCTAATCCGTTCCTTTAAAAGTTCCATGGAATCTCTCTCTCCGTTTCTACTCTGCTATTTTAATGTGTTTATTTTATACTATGCATCTAAATTTTGCAACGTTATAATGTAATTTCCATTGCATCAGAACTATCTGTCAAAAAAGAACCCGTAAAAAGTATTTAACCTCTTTACGGGTTCCCAGTTCCAGACAGCTATTATTTTATATTTGCATTCGCAACTAACCAATCCATAACTGCAATTCTATACGCTTCTTCCACTGCTGTATTAGCTCCAAAATCAGCAGCAAAAGTATCTAAATCTGTATAACCATTCTGCTCTACTACTTCCTGTACCTTTGTAACTAAATCATTTCCTTTTGGTAAGATTCCTTCTACTTCACCAATTGTAAGAATAATCATTTTTTGTGCCAGTACTGTTTTGGCATTTTGCAGCATGTTCTCGTCCATCTGCTCTGGCTGCATTGTAAACAAGCTGTAAATTAAATCTTCATATGCCATATTGTATTCATCTGCCATATCGGTATAATAATCCTTCAGCTTTTGAACAAAACTATCTAATTCATCCTGTGGAAATTCTTTTACCTCACAGTTAGTAAGCAGTTGGCTTAAAAGTAACTGTTGTGTATTAGAATCAGCAGTTGCCTGTTCTTCAACAAGTAAATCAGCTCTCAATTTATCTTCATAATCTTTGGTTGTTGTATATTCAGAACTTGTAACCTCTGCTACAAATGCATCATTCCACTCTGGAAGGATTTTATCATAAAGATAATTCACTTTCACCTTAAACATAACGTCTTTTCCTTGAAGATCTTCTGAATAATAATCCTCTGGGAATGTTAAATCTAATTCTTTTTCCTCTCCAACCTTTGCCCCAATCAGACCCTCTTCAAAACCATCAATAAATGCAGCTGAACCAATTGTTAAATCATAACCTGTAGCAGAACCATTTTCAAAGGCTTCTCCGTCTATATAGCCAGTAAAATCGATATTAATCATATCTCCGTCTTTTACTTCACCTTCCTCTAACTTTGGTCTATCTGCATTCTCTTCCAGAATACTATCTACTTTTGCCTGAAGCTCCTCGTCTGTTACCTCAACCTCTTCTTTTGCTACTTCTAACCCTTTATACGTTCCTAATGTAACATTATCTTTATATGATTGAATACTTGCAACTACTTCGTCCAAGTTAACTGATGTTATGGTACTCTCCGTTGCTTCTGCTCCCTCTGTTGCTTCTACAACTGCTTCTGTAGCCTGAGCTGTACTCTCAGCATCTTCACTACTATTATTTTCCTTTTTACATGATATTAGTAAAAAAGAAAGACATAACATTAATATATATATTTTTCTTCTCATTCACAAACCTCTTTCTCAAAGCACCCTTTGTATTATTTCTTCTGTTATACTTATAACATATTATTGTGCAAAATAAAAGATTTTCTTACAATTACCTATATTTTTATTGTACAATAACACAATTTTTTCCCATTTCCTTACCCTTAAGCATACACTGATCAGCATTTCTAATTAAAGCCTCAGCGTTCACTCCTTTCTTTCCAAAGGCCAATCCACATGTAATTGTAACATTGACTTTTTTATTTTCATACTGTATACTTTGTTCTTCTACAGACATGCGAATTATTTCCACAAGTTTAGTTATTTCTTCTATATTACAGTCTGGAAATACCACTACAAGTTCTTCGCCACCCCATCTTGATACTTCTCCACTGCCTGTAACTACTTTACTTATTAGATCGGAAACCTTTACAAGAACCTGATCTCCAAAATCATGACCATACACATCATTAAAATTTTTAAAATTATCAATATCAAAAAATGCAATACCTACTCTACTGTCCTCTTTGAGAGCTGTAATTGCTCTTTGAATTCTCTCCTGCATACTTCTTCTGTTCAAAAGCTTTGTTAAAGGATCATGTTCTGACAAAAACAATAGAATCTTATTCTTATCCTCTAGTTCCTGTCTGGCTTGAACCACCTCCTGAACCATCAGATAACATAAAACGAATAATCCCAACAGCACAATAAAACTATTAAAAATATGTAAAGCTACTTCCACCTTTTTTGAAGAAAATGTGTAAAGCGGCTTATGGTAGCAGCTAAATACTTTCAAGCTGCAGTATATTGCACTGGACATAAGCCCCAGTGAATACAATAAATAATTTCTACTTCCATACAGCAGCGAAAAAAAGAATATAATCGGAATAAATACAAGTAAATATAATTCAAAGCCACCGCTAAATCCTAAATAAATAACAGCAATAATGGAATGTAAAACCATCTCGGTATAGCAGATTGCTACTGCTCTTTTTATACTTTTCTCCAATAGCAGCTGAAAAATCAGCAGGTAAGAAAGTACACTTGCTAAATTAAATAATGCAAGGAGATGTATTTTTTGATAATAGAATATGAGTAGAAAAAGAATGTGTATTAGCAAACATATAACATCCATAAAAAAGTACTTTACCATAGTATCTACTTTTTTTAATCCTACCTTACTTCTCATTTTTTTACCACCTGATCACACTCCCAATTTACACACTATATACAGTATAATATAATTATTATATTGTTTCAATAGATTTTATAGTATTCGAAAATTACATGTTATGCAAATCTAACAAAAAGCGGTTCATATCTATCGTATTTTACAACAAATAATGAACCACCTCTTTATATCATTAAATTATTCTTGTTCCAACCTTTCAACATCCCCTACCTGTATTCCTCTTGGTCTTACGGCAGTTGAGAATACAATTTGAGTCTGTGTGTTTCCAAATTTTTGCAATTTACCTATAAACATATCTAGTTCTTGTGTACTGGCAAATGCCACCTTGATTAGCATTGAGTATTGTCCCGTCACACAATTGCACTCTAAAACATTTGGACATTCACTGATAAAAGGATAAAAAGTTGGTTTTTGCTTTGGCGTCATCTCTAAATTAATAAATGCTTTGATATGGTATCCCAACCTCTCCTCATCAATTTGTGCCTGGTATCCGATTATATATCCTTCCTTTTCTAGTCTTTCTATTCTAGATGATACAGCTGGTGAAGATAAAAAAACCTGTTCTGCCAACTGTTTCAAAGAAAATCTTGCGTTTTTTTGAAGCAGACTAATTAATTTTAAGTCGATTTTATCCATAATACCTCTCCTTTCTTACCTTACTATTTCTTTATCAAATAAAATTTTTACTATATAAACCTTTATAAAGCACAAAAAGCACATGACAACGTCATATGCTTCTTCGCTCAAAATTTATTCAATTTTCTTTCACTCATTATACAATTACTTTCTAAAAGTTACAAGCATTTTTTACTTATATTATTAACTTTCTATTAACTTTTTCTACAAATATTGTATTTGCCGTTTGTTTTATGCTATAATTTTTTTGGATTACACTAAATCTTGAAAGGATTGAATCAATTGAAAACCTTTATTTATAAATACAAGCACGGCTGGATTTTGTCTTATATGTTTATTTATTTTATTTGGTTCTTGTACTTGGAAAATCGAACAGATATTATTTATACGTCCATGCACAGCTGGGTAGATGATTACATTCCATTTAATGAACTCTTTGTCATTCCCTACATTTTATGGTTTGCTTATATTGTAATTACCGTTTTATATTTTTTCTTTACATCAAAAGAAGAGTTTTATCATTGTACTGCATTTTTATTTATTGGTATGACCATATGTCTGATTATCTACACACTTTGGCCTAATGCACAGGATTTGCGGGTAACTGATTTTGAGCGTAATAATATATTTGTTGATTTAGTAAAAGTATTTTATGCAAATGATACCTCTACTAATGTATGCCCCAGTATTCATTGTTTTAACTCCATTGGTGCCCATATTGCCATTAGCCGCAATGCACGTTTGAAGAAATATCCCGTGATACAGGCAGTATCCTTTGTATTAATGATATCTATCTGTCTATCCACTATGTTTATTAAGCAACATTCCTTTGTTGATTTTGTGGCTGCTATTGTTCTTTCGATTATTATGTATTTTGCTGTATACAAATTAGATTACTCTGCTCTTTTTGTTAAAGAAAAAAAGACAGAGGAAGAAGCTTCTTTATAGCATTAAAACCGCCAGAGTCTATGCAACTTTGGCGGTTTTCTATAACCTTTCTAACTAAACCCATAAATCTTTCTGGAAATATGATAACCGATTATGATAATTTTTCTTCCAGTACGGCTGGACATCTGCATGGACTTACCAAGGAAATACTTGTTTACTTCATGATAAAGGCGCTTATTTTTCTTTTTTAAATAATCCCAAAGCTCATCCCTCTTTTTCAGACTTTCCTCACTTCCATCTTTTACAAGAAAGACTGTGCTGACCGTAAGCATCATAACCAGATATTTAACCATATAGTGACGCAGCTTTTTGCACTTAATTTTTGTCAAGTCATGGCAATCAATTATAATCTTATTTACCTTTAATTGCTGGTCAATACGTTGCATCATAATTTGTTCATTCACCGACTGCCCTTCTCGTCCAATAAAATACCTATAAAAATCCACATTTAAATAGTACATAGTTTTTACATACGTCAGTGGGTAATACACAAAAATATTATCCACATAGAATGTATGCGAAGGAAGTACTAATCCACATTCCTTCAAGAGCTTTGTTCTGTAAATAACAGAGTGCATTATAATATTCTGGCTATTCTTAAAATGCCCTGTGTCTGACCATGTAAAAATGCAGTTTTCTGGCAATGCACCTTTATACTCAATTACCTTCTGCTTTCCTAAACTGACCTTTTCATAAACATAATTTGCAATAAGCATATCCAGACTTTGAGCATTTTCTACCATTGTCCTCAATACTTCCAAAATTTTCTGCAATGCTTCTTCATTCACCCAGTCATCACTATCAACTACCTTAAAGTATAGCCCCGATGCGTTTCTCAAACCTGTATTTACAGCTTCACCATGTCCCCCATTTTCCTGGTGAATTGTACGGATAATCCCTGGATAGCGATTTTCATACTCTTTGGCAACCTGTAAGGTTTCATCTTTAGAACCATCATCTACTAAGATGATTTCCATATCCTCCCCGCCTGTCAATAATGTCTCTATAGCATGATTCATATATGACGA
Source organism: Anaeromicropila populeti (assembly GCF_900112775.1). Lineage (GTDB taxonomy): Bacteria > Bacillota > Clostridia > Lachnospirales > Lachnospiraceae > Anaeromicropila_A > Anaeromicropila_A populeti. The sequence goes on along the minus strand of NZ_FOYZ01000002.1, from coordinate 135,412 downwards.
AGAATTATAACAAGGTATTGCAACTGATAAAAGTTTCATCCTAGACTGCCTCCATAAAACTACAATGTATTTTCTTATACTATTATAAACTTTTATTTCTAATCTTTAAAGCCTTTTTTATTATGATTATTAGACTTTATAACCATTCTACACCTTCTTCTGTCACCCGGGCAATTACTAATTTATCTTTCGTTGCTTTTTTCTCTTTCTCAATTTTATATGCTTCCAATACCAGTTTTGTTGCAGAATCAAATACATCACTAGAAGAAGAATATAACGTGGCAATAGAATCCCCTGCTGTAACGAAGTCATTTGTTTTTTTATGAAGAATAATTCCTGCTGAATAATCAATAACACTTTCCTTCGTTTCTCTGCCTGCCCCCAGAACAACTGATGCAATTCCTATCTGCTCCGCATTCATATGATTAATATATCCTGAAACTGGTGCTATCATGTCAAAGACAAACTCTGCGGTCTTAAATCTGCTGGTATCTTCTATAACCGAAACATCCCCACCCTGAGCCTTTACCATATCAATAAGCTTCGATAGGGCGCTTCCATCTCTTACAACCTTAGAAACTTCTTCTCTACAATCCTTTAACGTACCCTTACCTGCTAAATAAAGCATATTTGCCGCTAATTCAAAAGAAACCTCTGCCAAATCAGCTGGACCATTTCCCTTTAATACCTCAATCGCTTCTATTACTTCAAGAGAATTACCAATTCCATTTCCCAGTGGAATATCCATATTAGTAATCAGTGCAGCAATTTTTCTCCCTGCATTCTTCCCAATCGCAACCATTTTTTCCGCAAGCTTAACAGAGTCCTCTTCTGATTTCATAAAGGCTCCGCTGCCTGTTTTTACATCCAATAGAATGCAGTCACTTCCCGCTGCAAGTTTTTTGCTCATGATAGAAGCTGCAATCAGTGGAATACTATCTACTGTTGCCGTTACATCCCGTAACGCATATAATTTTTTATCCGCAGGTGCCAGATTCCCAGACTGTCCAATCACACTTATTCCAACTTGATTCACAATATCAAAAAAATCTGCATTCGGAATCGCTGTCTGAAATCCTGGAATTGACTCAAGCTTATCAATGGTTCCTCCTGTATGCCCAAGCCCCCGGCCTGACATCTTGGCAATTTTTACACCACAGGCAGCTACAATGGGAGCTGTAATCAACGTTGTTTTATCCCCAACACCACCTGTACTGTGCTTATCTGCCTTAATTCCATCTATTTTAGACAAATCAACCATATCACCCGAATGAGCCATGGCCAACGTAAGCTGAGAAAGCTCAGCATCTGTCATACTGTTAAAATAGACTGCCATTAAAAAGGCAGACATTTGATAATCAGGAATATCACCCTTTACATATCCATCCACCATCCATTTTATTTCATCGTCTGACAGCTCTGTTCCCACTTTCTTTTTTTCAATCAAATCATACATTCTCATAGAAATCACCTCAAATTTCCCGGACCAAATCCCATTGGCATCAGTTCCTCTAATTTAAACTCTTTATAGTCTTCCGCCGATATAGCAAGAATAATGGTAAATTCTTTCGGATTACAAAATTCCATCATTACCTGTCTGCATACTCCACAAGGTGGACAATATTCCGTTAACTTGCCATCCTTCCCGCCAACAATTACTATTTCAGCAAATTCACGCTCTCCTTCGCTGACCGCTTTAAAAAATGCTGTTCTTTCTGCACAATTGGACGGTGAGTATGAGGCAGATTCTATATTGCACCCAGTATATACTTTTCCACTCTTTGTTTTTAATGCTGCTGCAACTTTAAACTGTGAATAAGGAGCATAAGAATAATCCAGTGCTTCGATTGCCTTTTGAATCATTTCCTTTTTATCCATCATTTCCTCCTTAATAGCCATTGCCTTCTTCACTTTTCATAATTTTAATTAATCTGCTGGTTCCTAACCTTGATGCTCCCAGCTCCATAAATTTTCTGCCATCCTCAAAGGATGTAATTCCTCCTGCTGCTTTTATTTTAACATCTTTGCCCACATATTTTGCAAACAGCTCCACATCCTGAAAGGTTGCACCACTGGTAGAAAATCCTGTGGATGTTTTAATAAAATCTGCACCAGAATTCGTTACTACCTCACACATTTTTATTTTTTCCTGATCTGTGAGAAGGCATGTTTCAATAATAACCTTTAACACTTTGTTTTGGCACACCTCTTTTAATGCACGTATTTCATCTAGGATTTTAGAATAGTTTCCCATTTTCACATCTCCCAAATTAATGACCATATCTATTTCACCAGCCCCCTTCAGCAAAGCATCCTTTGCTTCAAAAGCTTTAGTTTCCTTGGTCATATACCCATTGGGAAATCCAATTACTGTGCAGACAGGAATTTTTCCCTCTACAAATTCATATGCCTGTTCTACAAATGCAGGTGGAATACAAACTGAAGCTGTGCCAAACTGAATTCCATCCTGACAAATTGTTTTAATTTCATCCCAGGTTGCCGTCTGAGTTAATAGCGTATGATCTACCATACTTAAAATTTGTTTTTTATCCATTTTAACCTCCTGCCTGATTTATCAGGTCTTTTATCTAGAACCCTTCTGATAAGGTTCACCACTTGCTTTTGGTGCCACACTTCGTCCCACAAAAAATATTAAAATTACAATAGTCAATACATATGGAAGCATAGCCATAATTTGTGATGGAACTGGAAACTTTCCACCTCCCAGTAAAATTGTAAGCGCCTGTGCAAATCCAAACAAAATGCAGGCAAAGTAAACACCATGAGGCTTCCATTTACCAAAAATCACTGCTGCTAATGCAATAAATCCCTGACCACTAATTGCAGTAGGTGAAAACTGGGATACAATGGCCAATGTAACTGCTGCTCCACCAAAGCCTGAAAGCATACCAGAAACAATGACGCAGCCATAGCGGATTAATTTTACCGAAATTCCCAGTGTGTCCGCTGCCGCAGGATGCTCTCCCACTGCACAAATTCTAAGTCCCCACTTTGTTTTGTATATGATAAACCACATTAGAACAGCAAGAATCACTGCTAAAATAACAGTTATGTCCACGTTAAAATAATTTACTATTTTGTTTTCTATGTTATTTCCTAAAATTTTAGGAAGCTTATGAGGAACAGCAGGTGTATTGACTGCTCCAAATACTAATCTGCAAAGGAAAAAAGAAAAACCTGAGCCTATTAAGTTGATTGCAATACCAGATACTGTCTGATCGGCCATTGCCGAAACACATGCAACGGCATGTAACAAACCGATGATTCCTCCTGCAAGTCCCGCGGCAAGGAATCCAACCCATGGATTTCCCGTATTATAGCCAACACAAACAGCTGTTGCAGCTCCCACAGTCATCATGCCCTCGATTCCAATATTAACAACACCAGAACGTTCTGATATCATACCACCTAGTGCACCAAAAATTAATGGTGTGGAATACATTAGAGTAATGCTGATTAATAATAAAATATTATTTAACATGCTTTCCACCTCTCCTTCCATATTTATCAACCAGTACAGGAATAAACCGGGATAATGCCACAAAAAATACAATTGTACCAATCATTATATTAATTATCTCAGAAGGTGCCCCAATTTCTGACTGGATAGAACCACCTCCGTAAAGCAGACCAGCAAAGAGAAGTCCAGCAAATATACAGCCTATTGGGGAATTGGTAGCAATTAAAGAGATAGAAAGTCCATTAAATCCATAATTCTCAAAGGTTCCCAATGTAGACAGCTTATGTGATATACCAGTTACCATCAATGCACCAGCAAGCCCTGACAAAGCACCCGCAATCAGCATGGCATGTATCATATTTTTCTTAATATTAATTCCAGCAAACTCAGCCGCATCTTTATTAAATCCAACTGCCCTAAGCTGAAATCCTTTTGTGGTTTTGTTCAATACAATTGTAATAATAATAGCTGCTGCAATGGCAAAAATAATTCCTATGTTTAAGTCTGTTTTTCCTATTATCTCCATTAATGTGGGATTTTCTTTTAAAAAGCTTTTTCCACCAGCTGATTTTTTCCAGTTATAAATTATATCAAAGCCAGCCTCACGAATATTTTTACTTCCTGTAGAATTATCTTGGTGAAAGGTGTGGGTATTTACAATATAATTGCAGAAGTAAAAGGCTATCCAGTTTAACATAATACCTGTTATTACTTCATGTATTCCATATTTTGCTTTTAAAAAACCTATAATTGCTCCATATAAGGCACCTGCTGCCATGCCAATAAGTATCAACAGCGGAAATTGCAGAACAGCTGGTAAATCCAGTAAAATACCTGCCATGGCAGCCGCAACCGTTCCTATTATAAATTGTCCTTCTGCTCCAATATTAAACAACCCCACCTTAAAGGCAAATGCTACACTAACACCTGTTAAAATAATAGGGGTAGCCTTAATGATTACATTTGCCATATATTTTGGCCTAGAAAAAATACCCTTGAATAGAACTGCAAATGCCTCAAAAGGATTATATCCTGCAACAGCTAAGATTACTGTGGCAACTAAAAAACCAAAGAAAATTGCAATAAAGGTTGCTGTAATCTGTTTCTTCAGTATTTTATTTAATCTGTCCATTCTTATTACCTCCCGCCATTAGTAATCCAATCGTCTGCTCATCTACTGTGCCCTGTTCAAAGGACTGGACAATTTTTCCATCATAAATTACAGCAATCGTATCGGCAACATTCATAACTTCATCTAATTCAAGGGAAATCAATAAGACAGCCTTTCCTTTGTCCCGCTCTCTCACAAGCATTTTATGAACATATTCAATTGCTCCAACATCAAGTCCCCTTGTTGGTTGAACCGCAATGAGCAGATCTGGTTCATTTGCAATTTCCCTTCCTATAATAACTTTTTGCTGATTACCTCCTGAAAGTCCTCGTACAAGCTGGTTTTCACAATCCTCAGGCCGTACATCATATTCTTTTATTAATTGTTTGGTATGTTTTAAAACTGCCTCTTTATTTAAAAAGCCTTTTTTTGAAAATTCATTTTTCTTATATGTTTCAAGTATTGTATTCTCTGCAACAGTAAAGTTCAGTACTAATCCTCTTTTTTGGCGATCCTCATGTATGGTTGCAATCTTATTACGAATCACGTTTTCAGGAGAAGTATTTTGAATTTCCTCATGATTCATTTTAATAGAACCACTTTTTACCTTTGTCAGACAAGTAATTGCTTCAATTAGTTCCTTTTGTCCATTTCCATCAATTCCGGCAATTCCTACAATTTCACCTTTTCTGACCTTTAAATTCAACTTCTTAACGGCTTCTAATTTTCTTTCATTCTCTACAACTAAATCATTAATTTCAAACACAACTTCCTTAGGTTCTGCTTTCTCTTTTTGGATTACAAGCTTTACAGCATGTCCTACCATCTTATTTGCTAATTCCTCTTCAGTAACATCAGACACTTTAACAGAATCTATATATCTGCCTCTTCTTATAATGGTACAAATATCCGCGGATTCTTTAATTTCTTTCAGCTTATGTGTAATAATAATAATGGTTTTTCCATCCTTGGTTAAATTATGCATAATATGAATTAATTCCTGAATTTCCTGTGGTGTTAATACCGCTGTTGGTTCATCTAAAATCAAAATTTCTGCCCCACGATACAGAGCCTTTAATATTTCTACTCTTTGCTGCATTCCTACTGAAATTTCTTCTATTTTTGCATCTGGATCTACATGAAGCCCATATTTTTTTACCATTTCCTCAATTTGCTCTTTTGCCTTTGCCATTGAAATTACACCAAAGCGATTTGTCACTTCCTGACCCAGAATAATATTTTGTGCTACGGTAAAATTTTCTACCAGCATAAAGTGCTGGTGTACCATTCCTATCCCTAGTCCAATTGCAACATTGGGATTTTTAATATTAACCCTTTTTCCTTTTACTTCAATACTACCTTCTTCTGCCTGATAAAGTCCGTATAACACATTCATTAACGTGCTTTTTCCAGCTCCATTTTCTCCTAATATTGCATGAATCGTCCCTTTTTGTACTTCTAAATCTACTTCCTGCAAAGCAGTAAAATGACCAAAGCGTTTCGTAATGCCTTTCATCCTTACTGCACAATCTTTCCCTTGATCCACACGCTCTTCCTCCTGTTTTACATATAGTATAAAGCAGCTTTTTGCTAAAAAGACTGTCACACAGCTAACTAATGTTAGTCGCATAACAGCCCCTCAGATTTCTAATAACTATTGATTAAATGCTTCAAAAGTTTCTTCATTATAAGGAGGAGTAATTTCTCCTGCTGCTATCTTATCTTGAATAGCCATTACCTTTTCATAAACCTCTGGTGCCATGTTTGGATTATTTTCTGGAATACCAACTGCTCCTTCTGCTAAACCAAAGCTGAAAGTTTGTCCACCAATTGCTTCGCCCTCTAATAATTTTTTAGAAATTAACGAAATAGCAACATCTACTCTTTTTAAGGCAGAAGTCAAAACATTTTCTGGAGCTAAATCAGATTGATCAGAGTCTACACCAATTGCAAATTTTCCTGCATCCTTAGCTGCTTCAATTACGCCGATTCCTGTTCCACCTGCTGCATGAAATACAATGTCACAGCCATTAGAAAACATAGTTGTAGCAATGGCTTTTCCCTTTGCAAGATCGCTAAAACTTTCTGCATACTGCACATCTACTGTAATTTCTTTTCCTAATTCCTTTGCTGCATATGCAACACCTGCACGGTATCCATATTCAAACTGATCAATTACATCACTTGTCATACCACCTACAAAACCTACTGAATTTGTCTCAGTCGTATAGGCTGCTGCATAACCTACCATAAAGGATGGATCCTGAGCAGAGAATACTACACCTGTTAAGTTATCTGGTGTTTCTGCATAGGCATTATCGATGATTGCATAATTTGCATCTGGATTCATATCTGCTGCTTCTAAAATAGCATCCGCCATTGCAAAACCAATTCCCCAGATTAAGTTTTTTCCTTCATCTACCTGTTTATCAAGATTAGAGCTATAATCTGCTTCTTGAGTAGATTCTAAATAGCTTACCTGCGCTCCTGTTTCAGCTGCAAACTGCTGTAAACCTTCCCATGCTGACTGATTAAATGATTTGTCATTTACACCGCCCGTATCAGTAACCATTCCCACATTAAAATCAGTTGCTGCTGCCTCTGTTTCCTGAACAGCCTCTTCTGTCTCAACAGCTGGCTCGTTTGTCTGTGTCCCATCCTCCGAATCAGTACTGCTCTTGCCGCAAGCTGTAGCCATTACACTTACTGTAAGGACCAGCAGCAATGCCAATAATCTTTTTTTCATATGCATTTCCTCCTGCTTAATTTGATCGAATCTATAATTATATAGAATCTGCAATTTATATATAATCTATGATTCATATAGAATTTAGCATAAAATATCTTTTTATACAACAAATTTTTAATTGCTTTTTACAATTATGCTAATTCTAATGCAACTTCCATCATGTTCCGGAAGCCTACCTGTCTCTCTTCTGCCGATAGGGATTCACCTGTGAACAAATGATCCGAAATCGTCACCATACATAATGCCTTTTTTCCTGCCCTTGCTGCGTTCATGTAAAGCGCAGCAGCTTCCATCTCTACCGCCAGAACATTCATTTTCTTCCAAAGATCTTTTGCATTACTTTCATCCTCATAAAATGTATCTGAAGACAAAATGTTTCCTACCTTTACAGATATCCCCTTGTTTTCTGCTATCTCAACTGCTTTTCTTAATAATCCAAAGTCAGCAGTAGGTGCAAAGGTTCCTGGCAAATGATACTGATGGGCAAAGTTAGAATTTGTAGATGCACCTATTCCCATTACAAGATCATGTACTTTAACGTCATCCGCATACCCTCCTGCTGAGCCTATGCGAATAATACTGTCAACCTCATAAAAATGAAATAATTCATAGGAATAAATTCCGATTGATGGCATTCCCATTCCACCACCCATTACAGAAACTTTTTTTCCATTATAAGTACCTGTATAACCTAGCATATTACGTACAGTATTAAAGCAAACCGTATTTTCCAAATAGGTCTCGGCAATAAATTTTGCACGTAAAGGATCTCCTGGCATTAAAACAGTTTTTGCAATTTCGTCTCCCCTTGCTCCATTATGGGGTGTAGGTATATTTGACATGTCCTTTTCCTCCTAAATCGTTTTTTATTTTACTATTTGTTCTAAAAATGAAGTTCCCTTAGTTTTGCATGGAATTTGAAAATAGTCTAGAATAGTTGCTGAGATGTCCGCAAAGCTTTCTCTTGTTCCAAGGTTTACATCCTCTTTTAATGGTTTTCCATACATAAGAAGCGGCGTATATTCCCTGGAGTGATCGGTTGAAGGCGTGCTTGGGTCACAGCCATGATCCGCAGTAATCATTAAAATGTCCTCGTCACCCAAAAGCTTGATCATGTCTGGCAGCTTTTTATCAAAATAGGTTAAAGCCTCTGCATAGCCATCTACGTCATTTCTATGACCGTAAAGCATATCAAAGTCAACTAGATTAATAAAGCACAGGCCTTCAAATTCTTTTTCCATATATTCTAATGTTTTTTCTATGCCTTCCTCATTTCCACTAGTGCGAATCATGGAACTAATGCTTTTTCCTGCAAAAATATCATATATTTTTCCCACTGCAATCACATCAAAATCTTTTTCTAGCAGCTGATCTAACATAGTAACCCCAGGTGGCGTCAATGAATAATCATGACGTCTTTTTGTTCTTTGAAAATTAGGTGCTTCTCCCTCAAATGGTCTTGCAATCACCCTTCCAACTCCTGTCTCACCTGTACAAAGCTCTCTGGCAATCTCACAATAGCGGTACAATTCCTCAATAGATACAATGCTTTCGTGTGCCGCAATCTGAAGCACACTATCCGCAGAGGTGTACACAATCAGTGCTCCCGTTTTTACATGCTCTTCTCCGTAGTCTTTGATTACCTCTGTTCCTGAGTATGGTTTGTTGCAAATAATTTTGCGCCCCGTTTTTTCTTCCAGCTGATTAAGAAGCTCTTGTGGAAACCCATTAGGGAAGGTTGGTAATGGGCACTCTGAAATATGTCCTGCAATTTCCCAATGACCTATGGTTGTATCTTTTCCTTTAGAAGCCTCTGTCAATCGTCCATATACACCAGCCAGCTGTTCCCTTTGTCTGCTCCAGTCTTCCTTACAAGGAGAAACATCTACACCGTCAATATTAAATAGTCCCAAATGCTTCATATTAGGAATGTAAAACTTTTGACTTCCTGAGCAGGCTTTTAATGTATTACTTCCTGCATCTAGATATTGATCTGCATCTGGCATTTCTCCAATTCCAAAGCTATCTAAAACAACTAAAAACACTCTTTTCATTATGTTTGCCTCCTTACTTTTCCACACTTATTCCACATATCTACTTTAGTTGTTCTGGATTTAAGCATTTCAATTCTTCTACTACAAACAGTCCATCTTTTCTAATAAGCACATCATCAAAATAAATTTCTCCTCCGCCGCACTCAGGAGTTTGAATACACACCAAATCCCAATGAATGGAGGAACGGTTTCCATTAGGAGCCTCATCATAGCAGTTTCCTGGTGTAAAATGAAATGAACCCATAATTTTTTCATCAAATAAAATGTCTTTCATAGGATTTTTAATATAAGGATTTACTCCAATGGCAAACTCCCCTATATATCTGGCTCCTTCATCTGTATCAAACACTTTATTAATCCTCTCAGAATCATTTGCAGATGCCTTTATAATCTTACCCTCTTTAAATTCTAAGCAAATATTTTCATAAGTAAACCCTTGGTATAAAGATGGTGCTGTATAAGTGACTACCCCATTTACTGAGTTTCTAACAGGAGCTGTGTAAACCTCTCCGTCTGGAATATTCATATTTCCAGCACATGGAATAGCCGGGATATCTTTAATGGAAAAAGATAAATCCGTTCCTTTTCCAACTATCCGAACCTTATCTGTACGATTCATATAATCAACAAGGTTTTCCATGGCTTTTCCCATTTTTGAATAGTCTAAATTACATACATCAAAATAGAAATCTTCAAATGCTTCCAGGCTGGAATTAGAAAGCTGCGCCATTGCAGCATTTGGGTAGCGGAGCACAACCCATCTTGTCTTCTTTACCCTGATATCATGGTGTACAGGAGTCTGATACAACCGCTCATATAAACGCATTTTGTCATTAGGTACATCTGAAAGTTCTGATGCATTTTCAGTTCCCCTCACTGCTACATAACAATCCATCTCATTCATTTCCTTGCAGTCAAATTCAGCCATTAATTTTAACTGCTCTTCTGTACAATTTAAAAGAGTCTCACGCAGCACCTTTTGGGAAGTATAATGTGGAAATGGAATTCCTCCTGCCACATAAACCTCCTTTATAAGCTGTCTTGCCAAATCCTCTGTGTCCATTCCAATATAATCAATATAAACCTTATCCCCCTCTTTTACTCCCATTGAATAATTCACAAGATTTTTGGCTAATTTTTTTATTCTTTCATCCATAATTTTTCCTTTCTGCCTGCAAATGCAGACTCTGAACTACTTAATTTATTGTTTTAAATAACTAATAAATATATTTCCATAGCTTTCAAATATTGTATTTGCCATTGTCAGTAATACTTTCTTTTGCCCCTGTGACTGTGGGTCCAAATAATAAACGTAATACTCATCGTATCCTGTTAATAATACTGCCTCATCGTTACTTCTCATGGCAATAACCGGACTGGAGCAGCTTACATAATAAAGCACCTGATCCAATGTGCACCCAGTTAAATTAATTCCCTGATACCCCAGCTCATCTGACAAAATTTCACTGATAGACAATTCGGACTTGCTTATTTTAGCTGGCGAAGCTGAAACACCGTTTAATTCTAATATCATGGAAATAGAAGCCCCAATACTGTTCACATTTGCACTTGTATACACTGGCTCAATAAAATTAATTTGATTTCTTAAAAATTTACCGCCTCTTTCCCATACAATCTGGTGATTACGGTTTGTAACCAGCCCCATTGCCTTATCAGCACATATTATAGCATCTGAAAGCCTTGCAAAGGAGTCAATAATGCTTCCGTACCCATACACATAGTACTTTTCTTCTTTGCTCTCACGATTAAGTGTAAGAGTCGTATCCTCTGTAATAATTGTATTAACCGTTCTTCTAGATGTTGGTGTCTTTTTCAATTCTACCCCATCAGGCAGAGAAATGTAATACTCCGTCAGTGCCAAATCAGTTACCCTGGTTTCTAATACAATTCCACCTTCTGCGGTCTCCAGATTATTAATAATATTATCCTCTTTTACTGCAATATACTGCATTTTACCACTAGTGACAGATTTCTTAACTCTTGTCAACTGTATCACATTTTCATTTATTTTTACATCTGTAACATATATATCTTCAACCTCATACGTTTTTAATATATCTCCACTTCCATTACAAATAAAGACTTGGTAAAGTGGAACAATAATAATCCCGTCTTTCGTTTTTACGATATCATCAGTATGTGCAAATCCATACAGAATATTACTCTCACTACTTCCTAAGAGTTTTATACAATCTCCACTATCTGCTTCTATTACGCTCTTTTCCTCTGTTTCCAAGTTTAACAAGGTAATTGTTTTTGCTTTTTCTGGTATGGAAGAATTCTGCCACCCAACATAACTTCCATCTTTCACATAAATAAGTTCATCTTCAGTAATATTAGATGCTATAATATCCAGCTTCTTTGCTATAATGTTATAAGAATAAATTACATTTTCAAGTGTAAAATAAAATATTCCTTTTTGACTTACATATCCAAACTGATTCACGTCTTCCTTTAAAATTTGATAGGTAGTTTCCATTGGAATATAAACTAGTTCTTCTATACGGTTCTGGTCTGCATGAAACTGATAAACAAGCACTCCAACTCTTCCTTCATAATCACCCCGGTTGAAATACCCATATACCATAAAATCTAAATCACCGTTATCACTCATATTTAGAATCCGTATATTGTGCTCCATATAGCCATTCCGCACATAGTCCAAATTTTTATTATCTAAAAAGCTAAACACTTTCACAGCTTTATTAGCTGAAATATTATAATACCATAACGCTCCCTGGCGCACAAATGACAGCTTTGTATTTTCCTTGTTTTTAAAAATCTCCAAGTCGGTTTCATTGGTAATACCAAGTTTTAATTCATTTTTTGTAATACTAGTTAACGCAATATCAAAAACTGCTTCCATTGTCCTCTGATAATACAATAAATACATTCTCTCATTTGTATAGCGAACACGATAAAACTCTTTGACATGGTACGTTTCGTCTTTTTGAGATCCTGCATTTGCTGAAATGTAATAATCAAATTCCACTGCTGTGGTCTCTATATTAAATTCCTTTATTACCGGCATCATATCTGTAATAACAGATGGCTTTAAATTTCCCCATGTCACATTTTCAACGCTAGAATTAATGTTTACATATGCCAGCGAACTATTATCTGCTTGACTATCTGGTTCTAGATACTTCACAATATTTTCAGTATTTTTTTTATTAATTATGGAATCCTGAAGTGTTTGAATAAAGTTCATTTTATCATTCAAATGTGAGTCCGTATCATAATACTTTAATCTTGTATAATAATGTATTTTCCGGCCGTTGCTTGTAACAGCCGTAATCTTTACTGCATACTCTCTGCCTGTTTCCAAATCTGCTTTTAAGCGGATTTTAACAGATTTTCCACTCTCTGTTTCATCCAGTGCACTAATGGTATCGGTTTCCATTAGTTCATTTTCTGAAATTCTCCGAAGTTCATATTTTATTTTTCTAATTTCATTATTTTGATCCTCCATATAAAGCTCAAAATTCTTATCTGTTCCAATTGGAGTCACGGATTCTCTAATTACATTTGCTTCAATACTACTGCTATAACCATGCAGCACATTTATTTCATAGTTACTCGTCTTTACATGTAAAATAGGAAATGTTGCCTTAGCCATTTCCACCGTTGTATCAAAGCTAATAGTAACTTCCTTAATATTCTTTTGCATGAATCCAATCGATACTACAAACACAACCAGTAAAACAAGCGCTCGATATACATGCTTCATTTATCCTCATCCTATTCTATTATTACTTTTTTCTTTTAATAATTCTCCCAGAGTTGGTGTTACACCTAAAAAATTTACTAGTTTTTCATAGTCACTCCATTCTGCTTTCCCTTTTTTCTGGTCTTTAATTGCTCGGATTAGAAGGTTCTTAGGGGTATGCTCCATATCAATAAACTCAAGTATTTGTGTTCTGTATCCACTTAATTGTAATAGTTGGGCACGTATGCCGTCAGTAAATAGAGCAGCCGCACGTTCTTTCAATATACCATACTCAAGTATTCCCTCTAATTCTTTGCACTTAATTTGCCTGTTCAATTCCTTCTGGCAGCATGGAACTGATAAAATTACTTTTGCATCCCAATCGATTGCCTTATAAAGAGCATAATCAGTTGCGGTATCACAAGCATGAAGTGTTACTACCATATCTACCTTTTGAACCCCTTCATATTGAGCAATATCACCTAAATAGAATTTTAAGTTTTCATATTGATATTTCTCAGCTAGCTCATTACAAGTATGAATTACATCTGGCTTCAAATCCAAGCCAATGATATGAATCGGATACCCTTTTAAATTTTTCAAATAATAATACAAGGAAAAAGTCAAATATGACTTGCCACAGCCAAAATCCAAAATAGTAAGTTCTCTATCCTTTGGCAGCTCATCTAAAACATCTTCCACAAACTCAAGGAAACGGTTGATTTGCTTATACTTGTCGTATTTAGCTGCTACTATTCTGCCCTCTGTCGTCATAACACCTAAATCAACTAGAAAAGGAACTGTAATTCCTTCCTCTAAAATATATTTTTTTGTTCTATTATGCTCCATTTCTGGCTTTTTCATTTCTTTCATCAGTTTGGTTGCTTTTGTTGTTATTTTACCCTTTTTGCTGACTAAAACATTCACCTGCTGTGTTGTTGTACGTATTACTGCCTGTTTAAACTTTATTTTTTTTATTTCTTTGGTTTCAGCTTGTACATCAATTCCACAGAACCACTTGATCATTTCCTCTTTTAGTTCTTGCTTAGAGCAATTTTTATGAAATACCTTTGCCCCCTGGTAACTGGTCACCTGGTAAATTTCCGCATTTTTAAGCCTGATTGGCCTTACTTTAATTTTTTTTATAAAATTGGTGTCTGATGAATTACTTACTACCATATCTATATATGTTTCATTTATATAATTTTCAATTATTTTAATAATTTCTTCTTCCATTTTTACCTCTCTTGGGTTACAGATAATTTCTTCCTTTTTATTGTAACGATTTTTTCTAGAAAGTGCAATACATTCCAGCTTACCTTACAAAAAAAACTGCAACAATTCACCGTTTTCTAAATTACTCATATATTAATAGAGAAAGAATCTATAGGAGTTATTATGAAAATTTTTGATTATACTGACTCACCCTTTGAAAAACATATTCATGAATCATCTCCTTTATTACAGCAAACATCTCTTAGCGTATCTTATGAACAAGATGTTGAATATATGCGAAAGCTGCTTCCTTCCTTTGTGTCTGATATTCAAAAGGAGATAGATGAAGAATGTGATAAACTGGAATATGAAGGCAGTGTTATGTTTGATGAATATCCTGACTCTTCTCACCTTAACATGATTATTGACTCCGTTGTAAGCCGTATAGATGCTGAAAATACTGACATTGCTGCATCTGAACTTAATTCTTACCCAACACAGCCGTATCATCATGGTGGTCCTCCTCCATGGCCTCCTTACGGTCCTGGTGGTCCTCCTCCATGGCCTCCTTATGGCCCTGGCGGTCCTCCTCCTCCGCCGCCAAGACCTTGCTTCGGTCCATACTGTCCAATCATTAACAGACCTTGCGGTCCTGGACGATATTGTCCTCCTCCTCCATGTCCTACTTGTCATCCTGGCGGAAGACCAAACTGGCTGCGAACTCTAGTGGGTTCTATGCTTTTAAATGAAATGACTTTCCGGAGAAATCGTTATCGCAGCAGACGTTTCTAAAAGGGAAAGCAGTCTCCCATCACATAAAAAGGAGATATTCCTCAGTTTTTACTGCGTAATATCTCCTTTTTTCCTTTATTCTTTCTTAATCAAATGCTTCTTTCTACTCTGTCATGAATTAATTCTATACCCATTTCTTCCTTCCTTTTTCATTAAATAAAGCTGCTCATCGGCCTGAAACATTAACTGCTTAAATGTTATTTCTACACTAGAAATCTTAACACCCATACTAACCGACAATTTTGCTTTTTTTGTTTCATATTCCAGTTCAAAATGGATTGTCTCACAAAACGTTTTACATAACTCCTCAATTTTTTCCTTGTCACTGCAATGATCTATGAAAACTATAAACTCATCTCCGCCATAACGGCATTTTATAGCTTCCTCTGGAAATAATTCTGCCATTTTATCTGCCATCAATGTTAATGCAAAGTCACCACCCGCATGCCCTAGCGTATCATTAACTAATTTGAAATAGTCCAAATCTAACATAATCAGGGTGCAGTCTTCCAACATACCTGCTGCATTTTGAAGAACATCAATTTTACTTTGAAATCCTTCTCTGTTAAATAAACCTGTCAAAGGATCCGTCTGAGCCTTTTTAGTCAGAATTTTCTTTTCCTGAACCGATTTTGTGACATTGGTTATTTTACCAATTAGGTGGGTTGGCGCATTTTTTTCATCTAAAATATATGAATAAACCATGCAAAACCATTCCTGGTCTCCATCAGGCATCGAGCAGCAAAATGAATTTTCCTCTTTCAGTTCTCTATCTTTTGCCATCTTTAATATTTCCAAAAAACTGTTTAATGTTTGGTTATCATTCTCATAATAATCTAGCTCTATAACGGCATCTGTGCCAAACTTACTTTGTAGCTTTTCTGTCAATGTCAGTATGTTCTTTTGCACCTGGTATTCAAAGAAATATTCGTCTGCCAGTTCTGCAAGGATTTCATATCGCTTTGCAGTAATCGCATTCTTTTTGTGAAGCCTTAATCTTTGATATAATAAAAATATAACAAGCAATGCCACAATACTTAAGACAGCTAATGAACCAAAAATACTTGCTATTGGATTGGCCTCTACAAAATGCCTAACTGTAATAATATCTTTTATAGAACTTAAATTACTCTGAACAATCCTCTGATAGGTTCCATCTGAAATACCATAAAGCACTTTATTTGTTATGGAAATCATTCTGGAATCTGCGCCTGGAACAAATCCAATGCTCACTTCACATTTATAATTTAGCGGTATGACTGATATGTTTTTGTATCTTCTCTCAATGGAATAATAATTGGCTGTGTAGTAATTAATAAAGGTGTATGATGCTTTATTTTGGTTTACTGCTTCAAAACACTGGGTTACTGTATCGTAATATTTTATATTCTTCTCATCCACTGTTAGCTCTGCTGGTAGTATTTCACCTTTTAATACCGCTAACGGCTTGTTCTGAATTTCTTCCAAATTAGCTTCTTTATTTTTTACTAGTACCATAGTATCACTTAAAAAGGTTTTAGAAAAAGTAATTTTCTCCTTTGGCTTCTGCTCCCACTTCCCTACATTGACCAGCAACTGAATTTCTCCATTTTTAGCCGCCTGAAGCATTTCCTCATCAGAAGCGTATGCCTTATATTCTAACTGTAACCCTGTTTTTTGCTCCAGTATTTTCAATACGTCCGCAGAAATGCCGCAAAATTCTCGTTTTGTTTCACAAAAATACGCTAATGGTGGCATATCATCCACATATCCCACTGTAATAGTATCTGCTTCTTGAAATAATTCTTGCTCTTTTAAGGAAAATCTTATTTCATAATCTCCTGTAATATCAAAAATTGTTCCTTGATTAGAAATAACAGGCGTTTCTTTTTCTGCTGGAATGGTTCTGCCGCTTTCCCATATCTCATTCCATTCATCCATTATTTCTTCAAATGTTTCATTTCTTTTATAAAGTGCTGCCTCTACAATCCGCTGTTGATTTGCTGTATCACTTAAATCCAGTTTTGCCGACAATTCCAACAGGCGGCTATAATTTTTACTTGTAAACTGTGAATTAACTAAAAAGTTAACATTATTCATTTCGGAAAAGCTTTCTGGATATGGATCTGATTTTACAATAGAAATACACTGATTATTAATGGCATATCCAGATTCTTCAATCATAAAATCAATATATTTTCTTGCCATTTCTTGATTGCTGCTTGTCCTGCTAATAGCATAGCTATAATCTGCTGATACCGTCATGTACTGTTTTCCATTAATAGTATGTGGAAACGGCATATAGCACACATTTTCTGGAAATGGCCCTGCCGCCTTTATTTGCGATACAGCCCATGTTCCCAGTGCCATACATCCAATTTTTCCTTCGTTTAATAACTTTTTTGACTGATCCCAGTTGCTTGCCTCTGGATTATCTTCGCACAACCCATTGGCAACTAAATCATATAGTAACTTATACACCTTAAAATGTGCCGTATTTTTTGAAAAGGGTTTTTCCTCATTCAGAAATCCATTATTTCTATAGGTAGAATCCCCTGTCATAGAACCAAATGTGTACTCTTCCCATATTCCTAATGCCCATCCCGATGCATAGTTTGTATATAACGGAGTTGCTTCTGTCCGTTCCTTGATTTTTTCCATATCATTATAAAAATCTTCTATTGTGGCAGGCAGTTCGGTAATACCTGCCTGTTCAAAAACTGCCTTATTATACACTAGTCCTAACGCATTGGCAAATGTGGGAAGGCCATAAACCTGAGTTCCATTTGTGGAATTAATATAGTTATATTTTAATTCCATCTGCTGCCTGCTTCCTAGGGATTTAAAATATTTACCATACTCACTTGAACTTATGGAACCAGGTATCAGCAGCACATCTCCGCAGTTACCTTCCTGTAGCAATTGAGTAACTTCTGTTTCATAATCCTTAGGACACTTATAAACCACACTTACATTATTATATTTTTTTTCAAAAGCTTCTTTATAAGGCTGCAATATCTCCTTTGATTGATTTGTATATACAACAATTGTCTGCTTGTCACCTGTGCTTTCTGATGCAACTATAGTTTGTGATACACTAACCACAACGTATAGTATACTGATTAAACAAATTAGCCACTTTACCCATGGGGGCTTATCCTTTGTCCATTTCAAAACTTTATCCTTCATAAATACCACCTACTTACATTAACCCTTTTGATTTAATGCTTAACCATTAGTAGTCCTCATTTAAAACTGGTGACGCCAAATATAACATAGTTTTGTCTGCTTCTTCGTCATACGTTAAAGCTATATTTATATTAATCCGGCAATCAGATACTTTAATATAATCTTTAACCAAACCTGTATATGCATATACTGTGTACAAATTTCCATCATCTACTGTATTTACTTTCTTTGCCTGAAGCCGCTCTAAAATGTCATTTACCCTCTGTTTCTTTTCAACCTCAGACAACTTACCATCATAAGCGCCAGTAAATTTTAGCAGTGTTTGATATTCCTTTACATCCATTTGCTTTGCAGCATTCTCCAAGCTGTTTTTATACTCTAAAATACTGTTAATTTTTTCATAAATACTAAGCTCTACTATAATGAAATGGTTTGTCTTGCTTAACTCCCCATCTATCTTCTGTTCTACTGAAATAAGTTCTATTGTTGTTGTTGCATTTTTACCTGACTTCTTTGCTGTCATTGTAACAGTATTATTACCTTTTTCTGTTTTGATTTCGTAATCTTTTTTCAACTGTATGGTGTCAGCAAAATAGGCAATCAAATCCTCTTTGTCTGACTGGCTTAAAAATTTATCTCCATAATCAATGGAAATGCTTAATTTACTTTCTGATACCCTGGTATTGGAATCCATAAAGGCATCAATAATCCGCTTGTCATTAATAAACATCCTGTTTACAATTATCTGTGCAATTACTGCTACCCAGAGAACCCCAACAACATAAAGAACAACCCTTGTCTTTTTCATATTCAAACCTCCTACAAATGGTTCTGTTATCAAAATCATTACCATTTATTAGAAGTTTTATACTTCTTTAGAAAAAAGAACTCTAAGAACAGGTTTTTCCTTTCCTAGAGTATTCTTTTTCATAAAGTGCTTCTTTGCAGTTACCTTGGATATTTATCTGCCAGCTCAATACGAATTAAAGACTTCTTAAGAGCCATCTCTGCTCTGGAATAATTAACTTCACCATTGCCTCCGGACAACCGCCTCTCTGCTCTTATTCTCGCTTCGTTAGCGCGATTTTTATCTATTTCATCTGGCCATTCACAACTTTCTGCCAAAACAATAACTTTGTCGCCTAAAATTTCAATAAATCCTTCGTGCAATGCTGCTTCCTTTGCTTCACCATCTTTGGTAATTTTCATAACACCAGGAGCAACAATGGTTGTCAGCGGAATATGACCTGCTAAAATACCAATGTCTCCTTCCGTTGTTTTCAACTCCAATAGATCGGCTTCACCTTCATAAAAAATCCTGTCTGGCGAAATCACCTTTACCATAAAATATTTATTATCTGCCATAGGCTCCCTCCGTTCCTACTTTACTCTTGCAAGAACGTCGTCAATATTACCTGCATTCAGAAAATAACTTTCTGGAATCTCGTCATGTTTACCTTCCAGAATTTCCTTAAATCCCTGAATTGTTTCAGCTAAAGGCACATACTTACCTTCCAATCCTGTAAACTGCTCTGCAACATTAAATGGCTGTGACAAAAATCTTTGCACTTTTCTTGCTCTTGCAACTAAAAGCTTATCATTTTCAGACAATTCATCCATACCGAGAATTGCTATAATATCCTGCAACTCTTTATAACGTTGTAAGATTTCCTGCACTCCACGAGCCACTTCATAGTGTTCCTCACCCACAATAAGGGGATCCAGTATACGTGATGTGGATTCCAGCGGATCTACTGCGGGATAAATACCCAATTCTACAATTGCACGAGACAATACTGTGGTAGCATCCAAATGCGCAAACGTTGTAGCTGGTGCTGGATCAGTTAAGTCATCGGCTGGTACATATACTGCCTGCACAGAAGTAATGGAACCATTTTTAGTAGATGTAATACGTTCCTGCAATGCACCCATTTCTGTCTGTAATGTTGGCTGATAACCTACAGCACTTGGCATACGTCCCAGTAATGCGGAAACTTCAGAACCAGCCTGCGTAAAACGGAAGATATTATCAATAAATAAGAGTACATCTTTACCACCCTTATCACGAAAATACTCTGCCATTGTCAGACCAGTTAACCCTACTCTCATTCTCGCTCCTGGCGGCTCATTCATCTGTCCAAACACCATTGTTGTTTTATTAATAACGCCAGATTCAATCATTTCATAATAAAGGTCATTTCCCTCTCTTGTTCGTTCCCCTACACCAGTAAATACAGAATATCCACCATGTTCGGTTGCAATGTTGGTAATAAGCTCTTGGATTAATACTGTTTTACCTACGCCAGCTCCTCCAAACAAGCCTATTTTACCACCCTTTTGGTAAGGACAAAGTAAGTCAACCACTTTAATTCCTGTTTCAAGAATTTCTGTTTCTGTAGACTGTTGGTCAAAGTTAGGTGCTTTTCTATGAATTGGATCATGGAATTTAACTTTTGGTGTTGGCTTATTGTCAATCGGTTCTCCTAACACATTAAACATACGTCCTAGTGTCTCCTCACCAACTGGCACACAAATTGGAGCGCCTGTTGAAACCGCCTCCATACCTCGTACCAATCCATCGGTTGGTCCCATGGCAATACAACGCACCGTATCATCACCCAAATGCTGCGCGACTTCTACAACTAATTTCTTCCCTTCATTTGTCTGAATGTCAATAGCATCGTATATTTCAGGAAGATTCCCTTCGGAAAATTTAATATCCAAAACCGCGCCGATAATCTGAGTGATTTTACCTACATTAGATTTAGCCATATTTGCTTTTTCACTCCTTTTCTTTGTTAATCTATTGCAGATGCACCTGCAACAATTTCTGTAAGCTCTTGTGTTATAGAACTCTGTCTTGCACGATTGTATTTTAAAGATAAATCTGAAATCATTTCTTCTGCATTATTTGTAGCAGAATCCATTGCTTGCATTCTCGCACCATTTTCACTGGCAAGTGCCTCCATCAATGCGCCATAAATCAGACTGTTTATATATTTAGGAATAATAATTCCCAGTGCCTCGTCAGCCTCTGGTTCATAATTCATTAATGTAAGCCTGTCCGAATTCTCCTTCTGCTCCTCTTTCTCAAACGAATCGCTGGAAACTGGCAAAAGTTTCATAATAGTTGGAATGTGGGTCACTGTATTTTTAAATACTGTATACACAAGATAAATTTCACCCACTTCATTTTCTGAGAATGCCCTTAATACCTCCGCACCAATTTCCTGTGCATCCTTATAAATCGGGCTATTGATTGCCTCCGAATAATCCTTGGCAATTTTATATCCCATTCTGTCTAATGTTTCTTTTCCTTTTCTACCAACCGCATAGATAACAGCATCTTCTTTCTTATAGCCGCCCTTTGTAATCAGCTTAGTGATATTAGAATTATATCCTCCCGCCAAACCTCTGTTAGAAGTAATTACAATAAACGCCTTTTTCTCTGAAGTCCCTGCCTGTAGATAAGGATGTGTTAATTTTT
Organism: Anaeromicropila populeti; assembly: GCF_900112775.1. Classification (GTDB taxonomy): domain Bacteria; phylum Bacillota; class Clostridia; order Lachnospirales; family Lachnospiraceae; genus Anaeromicropila_A; species Anaeromicropila_A populeti. The sequence goes on along the minus strand of NZ_FOYZ01000002.1, from coordinate 113,625 downwards.
CTGACTTTGCCAGCATAGAGGTGACTGCCTCATACATGTGATCAAAATATGGCTTTGCCTCTTCCGCCTTAGTTTTTGCTTTTTGAAACCGGACTGTTGACACAAGCTTCATAGCCTTCGTAATCTGGCTGGTACTTTGAATACTTTCCTTGCGCCGTTTAATATCTCTCATGGAGGCCATATTTTACTACCTCCTATCCTTGTTTAAATTCTTTTTTAAACTCAGTAATTGCCTTAATCAGTGCCTGTTCTGTTTCCTCTGAAATTTCTCTTGCCTCACTGATACTTGCTGGTATCTCACTGTACTTTGTATCGATAAATTCAAATAACTCTTTCTCAAATCTTTGAATATCATCTACCTCGACATCTAACAAGTATTTCTTAGTAGCCGCATAGATGATAATAACCTGATACTGTACAGGCATTGGCTTATATTGAGGCTGCTTCAAAATTTCTCTAATGCGTTCACCTTGGGCAAGTTTTTCTTTTGTATCTGCATCCAAATCAGATCCAAACTGAGCAAATGCCGCAAGTTCTCTATACTGTGCCAACTCAATACGTATTGGTCCAGCAATCTTCTTCATCGCTTTAATTTGAGCAGAACCCCCTACACGGGATACAGACAGCCCGGCATTAACAGCAGGACGAAAACCCGAGTTAAACATTTCTGTTTCCAGATAAATCTGTCCATCTGTAATAGAAATTACATTGGTTGGAATATAGGCGGATACGTCCCCTGCCTGTGTTTCAATAATTGGCAATGCTGTTAAAGAACCACCACCCAATTCATCGGAAAGTCTTGCTGCTCTTTCTAACAATCGGGAGTGCAGATAAAACACATCACCAGGATAAGCTTCACGTCCTGGTGGACGGCGAAGTAATAAGGAAAGTGTACGATATGCAGTTGCATGCTTGCTTAAGTCATCATAAATAACTAAAACATCTTTGCCATCTTCCATCCATTCCTCACCAATAGCACACCCTGAATATGGTGCAATATATTGTAATGGTGCTAACTCACTAGCTGTTGCAGCTACTACTGTTGTATAATCCATTGCACCGTAATTTTCCAGTGTTTTAACAATTGTTGCAACGGTTGATGACTTTTGTCCAATTGCAACATATATACAGTATACGCCTTGTCCTTTTTGATTAATAATTGTGTCCAAAGCAATCGCAGTCTTACCTGTCTGCCTGTCCCCAATAATTAGCTCTCGTTGTCCTCTTCCAATTGGAACCATCGAGTCAATTGCCTTAATACCTGTCTGCAACGGTGTATTCACGGATTTTCTTGAAATAACACCAGAAGCCACTCTTTCTATCTGGCGGTACTTTTTTGAAGCAATAGGGCCCTTTCCATCAATTGGTTGTCCTAATGCATTTACAACCCGGCCCAGCATGGCATCGCCAACAGGAACTTCCACTACCTTACCTGTTGTTTTTACTGTATCACCTTCATTTATATTGCTGGTATCGCCAAGTAAAACGGCACCAACATTATCTTCCTCTAAGTTCAGAACCATTCCGTAAATGTCGTTTGGGAACTCTAAAAGTTCGCCTGACATAGCATTCTCCAAACCATGAATACGAGCGATTCCATCTGCAACCTGTATAACTGTACCAACATCCGATACTTGAAGCTGTGTGCTATAATTTTTAATCTGTTCCTTAATGACAGAACTGATTTCTTCAGGCCTCAAATTCATGATACCTTTGCACCTTCTTTCTATTAATTATTAAGAGAGTTGAACCTTAGACATATCCTTTGCCATAACATCTATTTTAGTACGGATACTGCTATCCACAATTCTGTCACCAATACGGATAATCATTCCACCAATAATTTCAGGTTCCACAAAATAAACAAATTCTAATTCCGCAAACCCTGTAATCTTAAGCAGCCTGTCCGTAAGCTTGCTTTTTTGTTCCTCCGTAAGCTCAATGGCAGAAGTTACAGAAACAACTCCTATATTTTTGAATTGTCTTACTTTATCCTCAAAGTACTCAAATATTTCAATTAACTGGCCATACCGCTCTTTATTTACTACTGTAACTAAAAAACCAACTGTAATATCTCCTAATTTTCCTTTAAAAATATTTTCAACAACCCTGACCTTCTCTTCCTTTGTTATCTTAGGGTGATTTAAAAAACTGACCAACTCTGCATTTTCATTCAATACATCTTTTACAAATTGAATCTCTTCCTGAACCTGCCCTAATACATTTTCTTCCACAGCCAAGTCAAAAATTGCTTCACCATATGTTTTTGAAACTAACTTTGCCATGTGCCATCACCCATCTCTCTTAACGTTTCATCAATTAATTGATTTTGAGTTTTTTCATCCAGCGATGATTTTACAATTTTTCCAGCCATAGCAGACGCCACTGTAATCATCTCTTTCTTCATTTCATCTCTAACTTTAGCTTTTTCAAGGTCGATTTCCTTGCTTGCCCTGTCTAATATCTTGACAGCTTCATCCTTTGCCTCATTTACAATCTCAGTTTCACGTTTTAATGCTTTCTTACGTGAGCTGCTTAAAATTTCCTCAGCCTCTTTATTTACTTCTTTCAGCTTTGTATCATACTCAGCCTTAAATTGTAATGCACTCTGTTGTTCAGATGCTGCATTGTCCAGCTGTTCCTGTATTCTCTGCTGACGCTTTTTCAATAATTCTCTTGCAGGATTAAACAACATATTTGACAAAAAGAAAAATAAAGTAAATACCGCAGCAGCCATAATACATGCATCTACAAGCAATTGCAGATCCAAATCAAAAATTCGGTTGTTCATTCCCGCTTCCAATAAAATGCTATACACTTTCCAGCCTCCTTTCGTTTGGCTTATTATTCCTATTATTGTGGAAGTTTACCAATAAGTGGATTAGCATATAATAACAAGAAAGCAATTAGCAAACCATACAGACCTGTTGTCTCGGCAACAGCCTGGCCAAGAAGCATTGTTGACATAATAGTTCCTCTTGCACCTGGATTACGACCAACTGCCGCTGCACCCTGACCTGCTGCAATTCCCTGTCCAATACCAGGTCCTACACCTGCGATCATAGCTACGCCTGCTCCTAATGCAGAAAATGCCAAAACCAAACCTTCATTTGTTATATTACCCATAAAATATTCCTCCTTAAATTTTAAATTTATTTCTTTTCTTTACTAATCTCTTTTACTCTTCTTCAAAGTTGCCTGAAACAAAAACCATTGTTAGCATACAAAATACATAACTTTGAATTGCACCTGAAAATACATCAAAATATACATGCAGAAATCCTGGCCAGAATAGCGTAATTGGTTTATACAATAAACCATATAACAACGTCATCATCAGAGTTCCTGACATAACATTACCAAATAGACGTAATGACAATGATATTGGAGTTGCTAATTCTCCAATAATATTAATTGGTGATAAGACAAGTGGCTTAAATAAGCCTGTGATGTGTCCAATCTTCTGATATTTAAATCCATTGTAATGAATCATTACAAATGTTATCAGCGCCAGACTCAAAGTAACACCGTAATCGGCAGTTGGCGGCCTTAACCCAAGTAAACCGGATGTATTTGCCAGAAAAATAAAGGCAAATAACGTACCAATGTAGTTACAGAACTTAGGTCCATGTTTTTCTCCCATGGTAGAAATTGTCAGCTTATCTACAGACTCTACAAGCAGCTCAACAAAGTTTAAAAATGCCCCTGGTGCTTTATTGGGATCGGCTCTTTTAATTACTTGATTTGCAACCACAGCAAAAATAACTAATATTAGCATTACGATTAAAATTGATATATGAGTATTAGTAAAATACAATTTTTGACCAAACAACTCATATTGAAAATAACCATCAATACCAATGCTTAATTCTTTACTAGCTGCTTTGGTACCTGAATTAGCAGCTAACACTATTGGTGCAAAAGCCATACCACTATTCACGAACTCACCTTCCTTTACTATATTTTATTTTTACATAATTATCTATGAATGAAAGGCTGAAAATACGCTGATATCTTCAGACCCATCAATCCAAAAAACAATCCTACTGGATGAAAGATTGTAGGAAAACAAAACGCAGCTCCCACAGCAAGTCCCATTACAACAAATCGAATAACTGCCTTCTTCTTCATTTGTTTCTCAGCTGATTCTGGATCTAAATCCAGGCAAAAATCCAGACTTTTGAACATATGAACTGCTATGCTTACTGCTATTATAATTCCAACTGCAAGCCCCAATAAAAAGGATAGTTTATTTTCTGCAAAAAAAGAACCCACCAAAGCAATTGGCGTTGCGTATGTGAGAATTCCCACTATTAAAAATTTTAATGTTCTTTTTGCATCATCCATCTTATCCCTTTTTTCCTTTCTCCTGCACTTTTCCCTGTTGCTGTACCTCTTGACTTTTACCAAATTCATCCCAATACTTTTGCTCTTCTTTTTCTCTTTGAAGATCTTTTGTATAAAACCCCTTTGTCAAGTGATACGCATTTCGAAAACCTGCCAAAACGCCTACAAAAAACATAACAATAAACCAAAAACCAGTCTTCATCCATTGATCTAGATAATAACCCAAAATGCTGCATAGTCCAATGGGGGTAATGAACGTCAGCCCTAGCTGTGTTATCATCAAAAAAGCATGTATGACTTCTCTATCCTTCTTTTTCAACACATCACCTCTGCATTGCGCTAAATACTACTTTTATAAGATATCATTATATACATTTTATCTAAACTTGTCCATAAATAATATTACGAAATCTATATAAATAAAAAGGAGTAGCCGGACTACCCCTCAATTAAATGAATACGCCTTTTATGCCTTTCATCATTTGAAAATTCAGTATTTAGAAATGTATCCACAATTTTTAATGCTAAGCCTGCACCAACTACGCGGGCTCCCATAGCCAGAACATTAGCGTCATTATGTTCTCTAGTTGCCTCTGCACTGAAGCAATCGTGGCATAAAGCCGCACGAATCCCCTGTACTTTATTGGCTGCAATAGAAATTCCAATTCCTGTCCCGCAAATTAATATTCCCTTATCACACTGTTTTGATACAACAGCATCTGCAACTTTTCTTGCATACAGCGGATAATCTACCGACTGCTCATCATAACACCCAAAATCCTGATAGGAAATACCCTTCTCCTCAAAATATTTTATAATTTCCTGCTTTAATAAATAACCACCATGGTCACATCCTATCGCAATCATTCTAAAACCTCCTCATGTAATTTAATAATGGTTTTTTTCATCAATCTTGAAAGTTCTTTAAAACAATCCTCATATTCTAGTACACTTCCTCCATATGGGTCTAACACATCTCCCTCTTCACCTACAAATTCTTTAATAGAATACACATTTTCTAAAAATCCATACTCCTCCATAATTTTCAGTTTTTGAACCATTGTCATACAAAGTACCAATGTTTTATCTGTTAACTCTTCTTTCTTCAATTGCATCGATACGTGGTTTTCTAATACTAAGTTATGATTTTTCATAACAACATCCGCTTTTTGATTAGTAGGTTCCGGAAACAAAACCACTAGTCCTCTTGAACATACTTCTACTAATTCTTCACTAACCATACCATGATAAATCGCTTCTGCCATAGGGCTTCTACATGTATTCCCTGTACAAACAAAGATTAGCCTTTCATATTTTGACATACTATTCACACCTTTCTCGACTTGAAACTTGAATAACATGATATCCGGCCGCCTTCAAAAGTCGATTCATTATCGCCTGTCCAAAGTGCTCAGATGAAAAACATTCACCAAAAATGTACTCCACCTTTTCCTGGTCAAAATCCCGCAGTACAGCATATAAATGCCTTGCTACTGAGTCTTCATCCAATCTGGAACCTATGCACTTTATGTTTTTACCAATATACCTGTTCATACTTTCTTCTGTTGCAATAACGCCTACTCTTTTCCCCTTTGTCTCTAATTCCTTTGTTCGTTGGTTAATCTCAAAAATAACATCCTCTTCTTCCCCTTCAAACAGTGTTAATTCTCCTTCTGGTGCATAATGTTTATATTTCATACCAGGAGCTTTTGGCCTTATTCCTTCTAGAACTCCTTGCTGGAGAATCCCTTTATCCACTTCGATTTCACCAATTACTCCTTTTATCATTTCTACTGTAACATATCCTGGACGCAGAATAACTGGTACTTCTGCCGTTAAATCTACAATTGTAGACTCAATTCCAATCCCTACAGCACCACCATCTATAATCATCTCAATTTTCCCGTCTAAATCTTCCCTGACATGTTCAGCTGTAGTAGGGCTTGGTCTTCCAGATGTATTGGCACTTGGAGCGGCAATAAAAATACCTGACTCTCGAATTAACTCCAATGCAATTGGATTAGAGGGCATTCTGACAGCAACTGTTTCCAATCCACCAGTTGTGCTATACGGCACTTTATCACTTTTTTCAAAAATCATGGTCAACGGACCCGGCCAAAATGCCTCAGCTAACTTTTCGGCTTTTGGAGGAACTATTTTAACTAGTTCCCGCAGACTTTCCATATCTGCAATATGAATAATTAGTGGATTATCTGATGGCCTGCCTTTTGTAGCATAAATCTTCTGCGCCGACCTGGCATCCAGTGCATTCCCACCTAATCCATATACTGTTTCCGTAGGGAATGCTACCAAGCCTCCAGTTTGCAGAATTCTGGCAGCCTCCGGAAATTCCAAAGTTTTAAATTCTTCTTTTATCACTTGATATTTCGTAATCATTATTATGTCCTCTTTACGTTGTTTCACTTAAATATTTTTGAATCCCTTCAAATATTGCTTCTGCAATTTTTTGTTGGTACTCCTCTTCCTTTATAAACTCTGCTTCCTGTCTATTCGATAAAAAACAGCATTCCACAATGACTAATGGACACTGGGTTTTCTTTAACATATAATACGTATCATTGGATTTGGCCATTCTATGATTGCCATCTGCCATCTTCGCTTTTAATGTTTCTTGTATAAATTGTGCCAGCTTTTTCCCTTCTTCCGAAGCAGTATGATAAAATACCTGCGCTCCTTTAGAACTCTCCTGCTGAAAACTGTTCTGATGAATACTAACTGCCAATCTTGCTCCACTATTATTTACTATTTGGACTCTCCGGCTTAAATCAACACGCTTTTTATTCGTATCTGTTTCATCATATAAGCCATTATCCTGAGTTCGTATCATCTTTACGTCAAAATTATTTTCATCCAACAGCTTATTTAGCTTTAAGGCAATGTCCAAATTGACGTCTTTCTCTAAAACGCCATTTACCCCAACTTTACCTGGATCAAATCCACCATGCCCTGCATCCACTACAATTCTAATTTTTTCTCCTTCAGGTTCTATCGTAGCAGCCACTGGGCTTTCCGTAACCACCGTATTATCTTCTTCTAAAATCTTATTCCCCTTTTTCATAGTTACGTATACAATCAGCAAAATTACAATGATTATGGTAATATAACAATATTTTTTCACAACTCACAACCCTAATAGTACTTATATATAGTCTATGAGTCAATACTTTTACTTATTCTTCCAGTTTAATTTACATACTTAATAATTACATTCCACACACTGTCTTTTTCCAGTCCAAGCTTCCACGCTGCAACACCTGCCACATCACTATTCTGAATTGCTTTCATCTTTAATTCAATGGACTTATCTTCCTCCAGCCATATACGCTTTTGTCCATCCTCTGCCTCATATTCTCCATAATACTGTCCTGTTTCACTTTGCCATACAGGCTCTACTCCATTAACCTCTAGATAAGCTAATCCCTGTTCCATTCCACAAGCCTCTGATGTAATCATGCCATCTTCACCTTCGGTCCACAACCTTGTATAAAAAGGAATTCCCATAATAATTCTTTCCTTTGGAACCTCTGCCAATGTATTCTCAATAGCACTCTCTACAAAACTGATTGATGATACGGAACCGCATTCCTCTGAAGAAGCATGATGCTCATCATATCCCATAATAATAACATAATCTACAATTTTTCCTTGCTCTTCCCTATCATAAAATTGTGTATAAGGAGCAGGCACATAAGTATCAACCGACAAAATGATTCCGTTGTTTCTGCATTTAATCGAAAGCTCTCTCAAAAACTGAATATAATCAATTGCTGAGTTTTCTGTAATACGCTCAAAATCAATATTTAATCCATCCAAATTATACTTAATTGCATAAGAAATCAGTTCATTGATAAGCTTTTCTCTTCTGGAAGTGTAGGACAAAAGTTCTTTCATATCAACTTCCTTATTGAAATCATCACATAATGCCCATACTTCTATATCCTCATTATGTGCACGTTCTACATACATCTCGCTGGCAATAGAAACAATTTCACCTTCATTGCTGCTGATAGAAAACCACGTTGGGGAAATTGTTGTTACCCCTTTTGTACTAGAGATAGCATTTAGCAAATTGTTATTTGCCTCCTGATTTGTCACCTGATGCCATACTAGATTTACTTTATAATCCTTTGATATGTGAGAATATTCTACCTCATGGTAGTCACTTACCGGCGTTTCATAATAAGCTGCTTTTACATATTTATTTTTAACATATCCCATGATACCATCTTTTGTGATAACCTTGCTAAAACCTTCCTTCACAAGACTGTCATTTTCTACATATGTTAAAACGTCTCCCACACCCAGCTGCTTTAAAATAGGACTTTTAATTGTCGCTTCTGTCCTTAACTGAGTCTTCTTTTTCACTTGTGTATATAAAAATTCTTCTCCCCATTTATAGTTAATCACCACCCGGGCAGGTTCTTCAAACACCTCATACTCTATATTTGAAAACATTCTTACATAATCCAATGCGATATACACCTGTTCACCAATTGTTTTTACAATCTGGTGAGTCAAAGATGCCTTGCTTTTATTCTCATAATAATCTTCACTTCCAACTTCCGTCTTAATTACCTCAGAAGATGTAGTGTAAATTAGCAAATTTTCATGTTCATCCCAGTAAAATCTTTTATTAAACTTATCCACCACTGTTTCATAGTCTATAAATGGTACACCATCTAAATAAAGACCTTGTTTTTCATAAACTTCATCTTGCAATACAACCAAAATGCTGTCCTTCTCTACTGGATAGTACTCATTTAAATCCATAACTTCTTTGCTTGGTATTAATTTTTTCACTAAAAATATGCCTGCAACAATAAGAATCAGTGTTATCGCAAAGCAAGACCCCAAAACTAATGGTTTTCTATTCTTTCTCATCCTTCGTTCCTCCTATTTTAATTTCACGAAACAGCAGAACCACCAGATAAATGAAATAGGAAGATAATAAAGTAAATAAAGTAATCCAGATAAAACCTACTTCCTGCCTTTTTGCTCCCGCTTCATCAATAATAATGCTCGATATATTATATTTATCTCTCACTTCTTCTGCCGATAATTGATAGTCCTCTGCTACCATCTCGAACAATTTCTCATCTTCTTTTAATCTACCGATTAAATTATAATCCTTTAACTCTTCTTTGGCATTTCCACTCTCATCTACTGACTTATCATTTGGAATAAATACAAAAAACTTTGTTTCATCAAATTCAGCAACATAGCAATTGTATACTATTTTTCCATCCTTGTCCATTTTATAATATCCTGAAAAGTCTAACGACTGCTGTTCTAACTTAATATAGCTAATATCATCATAATATGCCTTTTCAATCTGCTTATCACTTTTTACTGTTTTAATTTCAAATGGATTTAATACGATTCCTGAAATTAGAAGTAAAACCGTACCAATTATTAAACAGCATGTAGCTACTAGTTCAACAGCTCTTCTTAGTGTAATATGCCTAACCTTAATTCCGATATTATACTTCATCATACACCCATAAGATTGCAACAATTAAATTGTTCTTCTTCCAATAAATTTACAAGCTCTTCTCATTATATCACTAAGTTTTTATTTTGTACAAGAAAAACGTAAAAATATAGAGAGTTCACCAATTAGAACCCTCTATATTTACTACAATTGCATAAAAATTCAGACTATAAGCTACTAACATAGAGGGCTTTTCATTTTTTATGATTTGTTTTTATCTCGTGAAAACTTAGCTCAATAATCTTTCCTTTATCATCTGTCACATAATCTGACATATAATCTGCTTTTTCTTTAATTATCTGCTTATGTACTTTTTGCTCTGCTTCATATTCTACTCCATTTATAGTAACCGGAAGCCCCTTATCATTTGCAGCTTCAATAAAATTTAAAACCCACTCATTCTTCTTGTCCATCGAAATTACTCCTTATATTTTGCTAGAAGGTGCATAGAACCGAAAAAGATAATTTGATCATATTATTGTGAGACAATACATCATATATTCCAGCTGCTACTTAGTCAAAATACAAATACTCCGAATTTACATTTTGTTCTTCCATCACCTCATCACCCGTATTATCATCTCTGATTTCATCAGATTCTAAAGAATTTTCCTCTTCATTTAGAAGTGAACTTTCAAAATTTTCTACTAAATATCGTAATTCAAATGTCTCTGTATCTTGAAGCAGTATAAGAATATTAGGATCTTCCTTCAATATCTTTTCAACCACTTCATTAACAGGATAATTGATCCTAGCAGCCTCCTGTTGAAAATCTGTATACTGGATGGCATACAGATAAGTTCCCTTCTGATTTAAAATATCAAACCCTGCACTGGACAAACGTAACAGCTCTTCTTCATTTAGTTCAAACCAAAGTGAGCTTTCGACACTTTCCAGTCCACTTTTAGCCTCTTGATTTGTTTCGCTCATTTGCTTTTTGGGAGACAGATCTAGAATTTTCTTTTTGGATAGTACTACAAAATCAGCTCCATTAGGAAATGAAATACGAATATCAACATAATCTCCTGTCTTTAATTTTTCTGTATAACTTATCCAGGTAACCTGGTGGAGTCTTAAATCTTCAGATGGCTTGTCAGCATCATAAAAAAACTCTTTTAATAACAAGGTATCCTTTTCTAAAGATATTCTGGCGGCTTTTCCAATAAGGTTATTAACAGAAATCTCTTCCATATAGCAGCTTCCTTCCTCCATCTCCTTCCTATAAATGTCCTGTTCCTTTAATTCTTCACCTGGAAGAAGCTTTCTAGCCAATAGACACACAGTTACCTTACTGACAGACTTTTCTTCCCTTTCTTGCCTCTCAGAGCAGGTTCTAAAAATATATAACATAATAATGCTAAGAGGAATTCCCAGTAAAGCACCACCCACAAGACCTGCCCGAATCAGCCACTTCTTTCTCTTTCTCAGACTTGTCATATAACCTCCTTACAAAAGTAAATAATACAACCTGCTCATTTCCTTTGATATAATAAATGGGTCTGTAATAACAGGTACAGGCTGAAGCAAAACTCCCTTTTCTAATATAAGTTCATGTACTATTTCCTTACCTGACAAGTTGACCATAAAATTCCAACCCTTCTTTTCTTGAATTTCTTTAAATGCCTCCATGAAATGCTCTAGATTGTCTCTTTTCCATTCTACAAGATTGCACATTACAATTTTTTGGTTGCACCTTAAAAATTCATCTTTTAATAAAGTTTCCATACTTCCCAGATCCAGAATAAAACTGTCATAATTTTCATTAAACAGAGAAGGCAGACTTTTTTGAGAAACATTTTTATAAAAACAAATAGAATGAAACAAGAAATATTCATCTGTTACTTTAACCTTTTCATCTTTGCTTAATTCCATCTGTATTTTCAAAAAATCATTGTGCTTATTTACTTCCACAACTGCTATTTTTAAGCCACAGACCTGACTAAGAAATACAGCCATATTTACGCTAAACAACGTAACACCTGCACCCCGATGAGTTCCAGTTACACCTATTACTTTTTTAGTCATACCATTAAAATATTTTCTTCAACCCATCACTCCTCGTAACAAATAAATAGACTTTTTAGAAGCTCTGGCATATATTATCCAGAAACTCTATTACTTCTGGTGGCATTTTTTGTTGAAATGGATTTGCCACAAAGGGCATTAGAAAACAACGACTATTTTTTTTACTTCTAGAATAACGGTGAAAACCGTCTTTATCAGAATAATTTACAACAAAAACAATATTTTTATAATTAAAAAGCTTATTTACCCATGGTGTGGCATACATCAGTTCCCACTCTTTTATTCCAATAACTAGAACCATCCATGTGTTCGCCTTGTACGCAATAAAATTATCGCTAGTTAGTTCTCCATAATCTTTTACTTGATAAAAGTATTTTTGAGAGTACTGACTTGAATTTTCTTTACTTTCCTCCCCTATTGGGCAATTCTTATAAAAACAAGTTCCGTCTTTAATCAGAATATCTGCACCTGCATTCCAACAGCTTGCTAATATCTTATGCTCATTACATTCAAGACAAATTGCTCCCAGTTCACTTTCTTGCAGATAATTCGTTAAAAGAAACGAAAAATGCGTTGTCCCAATGCGCCTCTGTGTACCGGCCACGGCAATTGTTACTGGCATATTTGAATCGGTTTGATTAAATTTTTTTTGTTCCTTTAGATGTGTAAGTGCCCATTTCAAATGCTCGATTGATTGATATCGTCTTGACGGATCATTTCGCAAGCATCTTTCCATGATAATTTCTAATTTGCTTTGAAATAGCCTCCTTCTTTCTAAATATTTAGACAATAACTCTGGATTATATGATTTACCTGTCTTTAAAAAGAACAATAACACGCCAATACTATAGATGTCACTTCTTTCATCAATAAAAAATTTGCCTTCATATTGTTCTGGTGCTGCATAACCTGCTGTACCAAGTGATAATTTCATATTATCTCTTCTCGTCCTATATGTTGCTGTTCCAAAATCCACCAGCTTAATTTTTCCCCTGCAAATTATAATATTATCTGGCTTCAAATCCAAATATAGTATACCTTCTTCAAAATGATGTAAATACTGAATTACATCACATATTTGTAAAACATATGATTTAATACTATTTTCCCGAAGAAATCCATGATTTATCCGAAATGCTTTTAATGACTGCCCTTCCAAAAACTCCTCAATAATATACGAATATAATTCATCTGTTTCCACATCATATATTATAGGAATATGGGAGTGCTTTAGACGCTTTAGAACATCAATTTCATTCATAATCTGTTCATAAGCCTGGTGTGACTTAGAGATTCTTTTTATTGCACGCTTACATTGTAATACTATATGTTCTGCTAAAAACACATCTGCCGTACCTCCGTGACCTATTTCACAAATAATACGGTACTTTTGAAACCAAACATTCTCTAACGTAGTTGCTCCTTTCAAAAAATTTTCAAATATGCCATATCCAAATTATAACGATAACGTCCAATATATGCAATATTTTTTTTGTTGTATTAATTACCAATTTTTTAATAATTCTTTGTTACATTTTTACACACTTTCCCCCATCAAAAAAATTAGTAATTTTTACTATTTATTATAGTGTATCCAACGAAAACTAATTGACTTTATCTATTTTTTAAATTATACTTTGTATACGAAAGAGTGTTGAGATTGTATTCAATAGAGAAATGAAACATCGGAAGGATGTGATTAAGTGAAAATCGAAAAAGTAAGTGATAATCAAATTCGCTGTACCCTAAGTAAAGATGATTTAGTGGATAGACAACTTCGCATAAGTGAGTTAGCTTATGGAACGGAAAAGGCAAAAGCTCTATTTCGTGAAATGATGCAGCAGGCTTCCTCAGAATTTGGCTTTGAAGCAGATGACATACCTTTAATGATTGAAGCTATCCCGATTTCTTCAGATTGCTTAATATTAGTAATTACAAAAGTGGAAGATCCCGATGAATTAGATACCAGATTTTCTAAGTTTTCACCTGATCAAGTTGATGAGGAGAACGAAACAGAAGTTTCATCCGAAGCCTATGCAGATGAAATAATTAACTGTTTTGACCAGCTAAATGACCTTTTAGATGAGCAGAATGAAGGGAAGAATGAAGAGGAAGACAGCATTTCATTTTCAACTGTTCCAACAGAGGAAGAGGAAAAAGAACCAGTGAAAAAGGAAGTTTCTATTAAAACTGATTTGACAAAAGTATTTTCATTCCACAGTTTAAATGAAATAAGTACGTTGGCAATTCATTTATCCTCTTTTTATCATGGGGTAAATCATGTATACAAAAATCCTGTCAATGGATTATATTACTTAAGCATAAATAAATCAGAGCATAGCCCAGAAGAGTTTAATAAAATTTGTAATATTACTTCTGAATATGGTAAATCAGAACGTACTACTTATGCAACTAGTGAATATTTTAATGAGCATTTTGAATTAATTATTAAGGATAAGGCAATTCAAGTTCTTGCCACCCTTTAACTCTTACTAATATGAAAAGAGAGTACATGTAGTGACCTATTACTTCATGTACTCTCTTTATATTTATTCTTTAAAGCAGATATATCCTATCATATAAAAAGTTGCATTCGTCAACACGCGTAAGATGACAAATGCAACTCTTATTTTTATTTTTCAAGACCTTTTGTATTCAATCTTATTTTCAAATTATCCTTCGATAGAACCTGTTGGACATGTAGCAGCACAAGAACCGCAATCAATACAAGCACTTTCATCGATAACATATTTACCATCGCCTTCTGAAATTGCTCCTACTGGACATTCTGGTGCACATGCTCCACAGCTGATGCATCCATCATTAATTGTATATGCCATAATATTTATCCTCCTTTTTTATGATAATACTATTTTAATATATTGATAAAAATAATACAAGTACTATCTATGATGTTTCACAATAAATACAAATTAATTCCTTGACGGCACAATAGTGGTGACATATAATATATACAATTGTTAAAGCTAATACAAAAGGAGGTAACACTATGGCTCAGATAACAAAAAATATGACGATTGCAGAAATTATTAAAATTAACCAAGACTTAATACCAGTGCTTATGGAAGCAGGAATGCATTGTATTGGATGTCCTTCCGCTCAGGGTGAATCTTTAGAAGAAGCTTGCATGGTTCATGGGATTGATCCAGACGCGCTTTTGAATGCCTTAAATCAGAAACTTAATGAAGCATAATTTTAATGTCATTTATATGATAATACCCTTAAGAGTTCTTTTGTTCTCCTAAGGGTATTATTGTACTTTTATACGGCATCACTTTTTTTCTTTTTTGAAAAAAAGCCTTTCTTTTTCTTTTTTTCCTTTTCTTCTGTTGCAGCAACTTCTCTTCTGGATTTTTGCCTGGAACGAATTGCTTCATCAAGCTTCTTAAAGCGCTCTTCTTCCCGTTCCTCTTTCATACGCATCATATAATCCATTTCTTTCAAAACACTTTCCGACACTACTGTACCCACAACCCCTGAAAGCTCTTTATTATTTTCGCGTAAAGCGTCCATAATTAACGTACTCATTATCACCTTAAACTGGGTCATTTTATCTTCTTCAGGAGGAAATAATTCCTCTTCTTTATGACTCAGCCCATTATAACATCTTTCATTTTCCTCTTCAAGGGCTTGTCCAACCTCTTCCAAGCATTCCTTTAAAACCTGCTCACTAGCTGTTTGTTCAAGAGTAAGTACTTGAGCATTTAATTCATCCTTTAACATTGACATACTTTTTTCATCAAGTTGTCCAATTTTTGAAATGTCCGATAAAACCATTTTTATGGCACGAAGTTGAAATCCCTGCTCTTTTAACAGCTTAATCCCCTTAAACATCTCAATATCCTGTTCACGATAATATCGATGCCCCATTTCATTTCTAGGTATCTTAATTCCCAATTCATCTTCCCAGTACCTTAAAACATGCGGTTCCACATCTATTTTTTTCGACGCATCTGAAATAATGTATCTAATTTGGCTCATGATACTCCTCCTAGTAAATGTAAATTTTTTCCACTTACTACATTATACCATAGCTTTTCTTGTTTTCAATACATTTTCCAAAATTATACATAAAAAATGTAGACATATATTTACCCTATTCCACACACCTGACTCATTTATGACAGCATATCCAGTAAGGATAAGAAAAACGAAACCTACCTGTTTCGTTCTAGGTTTGCAAATTTAGTAAATTGAGACAGCCAAGCAAGCTTTACTGTTCCAGTAGGACCATTTCTTTGCTTTCCAATAATAATTTCTGAAATACCTGCATCCTCTGAGTCATGATTATAATAATCATCACGATAAATAAACATTACTACGTCTGCATCCTGCTCAATAGCTCCAGATTCTCTCAAATCAGACAGCATAGGACGTTTATCTGGGCGCTGCTCCACCGCACGGCTTAGCTGAGAAAGTGCAATAACCGGTGCCTGTATTTCACGAGCTAACGCCTTTAAGGAACGGGATATTTCTGAAATCTCCTGCTGTCGTGATTCACTTTTTTTACTTCCTGACATCAATTGCAGGTAATCAATGATTACAATACCCAGATTCTTTTCCAGCTTAAATTTTCTGCATTTTGAACGCAGTTCAGCAATGGATATCCCTGGTGTATCATCTATTATTAAATTGGAACTACCAATCAGGTTTGCACTTTCAACCAGCTTTACCCAGTCATCATCCTGCAATTCCCCACTTCGAATTGCCTGGGAATCTACCTTAGAGTTCATAGATAAAATACGCTTTACTAATTGTTCCTTAGACATTTCCAAACTAAAAATTGCTGTTGTAACATTTAGCTTTAAAGCTACATATTCTGCTACATTAAGGACAAATGCCGTCTTTCCCATAGACGGTCTGGCAGCCACTAAGATTAAATCAGAAGGCTGTAACCCAGAGGTTTTATAGTCCAAATCGTAAAAGCCTGTTGCTATTCCTGTCACCGTCCCTTTATTACGGGATGCGGCCTCAATATTTTCAATTGCCTCTATTACAATTTCCTGAATACTAACAAAATCAGTAGAACCTCTATTTTGTACAATATCAAAAATCTGCTTCTCTGTGTCCTCAAGAATTTCTTCTACAGAGGCATTATTAATATAACATTGATTGGTAATCCCTTCTGTTACCTTAATCAATCGTCTTAAAACTGCTTTCTCTTTTACAATAGTTGCATAATGTTTTACATTTGCAGACGTAGGAACTGCTGTTACAAGTTCACGAATAAAATCTATACTACATAACTCGGGGGGCACATTTTTTTCCTTCAATTTATTCTGCAACGTAATCAAATCAACTGGTTTACCTTCACTATTCAGCTCCAGCATTGCTTCAAACAAAACTGCATACTGCTTCTGATAAAAATCTTCCTCTGTTATGATTTCAGAAGCGGTAATAATAGCATCCCTGTCCATAATCATAGAACCAATCACTGATTGTTCCGCCTCACTGCTGTGAGGGAGAATACGTTTAATTAGTGCCTCATCCATATCTTTCACCTTTTCTGCTTTTTATCTATAATTCCTGTACTTTTACTGTTAATTCCCCCGTAACCTTTGGGTGCAGTTTTACCTGTACAATGTAATTTCCAATTGCCTTAATGGGATCAGCTAAATGCATCTTCTTTTTGTCAATATCATAATTTAACTGTTCCTTAGCAGCCTGTGCAATTTCCTTCGTAGAAATAGAACCGAATGTTTTCCCCCCATTTCCAGCCTTTAAGCTGACCACTACAACCTTGTCCTTCATTTCAGCTGCAAATGCCTTTGCTTCTTCTAAAATTTCCTGTGCCTTCTTTTCTTCATTTGCCTTCTTTAACTTTAAATCATTCAGATTTTTAGCTGTTGCTTCTATTCCTAACTTTTTAGGCAAAATAAAATTTCTGGCATATCCATCATTTACCGTAACCTTCTGCCCCTTTTTTCCTAATGCCTTTACATCTTCTAATAAAATAATCTCCATCTATAATTCTCCTTCCATTGCCATTTTGTGAAGTGTTTCTTTAATAATATCTTTTGCCATTTCTATTGTGCAGTTTTCCAACTGAGCACCTGCTACACTCATATGGCCGCCCCCTCCCAGTCGTTCCATAATAATTTGAACATTAACCTCATCAATTGAGCGGGCGCTAATAAATATTTTTCCTCCAAATTCTGTTAGAACAAAAGACGCTTTAATATTATTTATGTTTAGCAGCTCATTGGCAACTTGTGCTCCTAATACCATAGGGCTTTCCTGTCCCTGGGCATTACATTCCGTTACTGCAAACACATTTTGAAAAACCTGTACGTTTTTAATTGCATTTGCCCTTATCTGATATTCTGTCATATCACTGCGGAAAATCTTACGTATTTTCGTAATATCTGCACCGTTTCTCCTTAAATAGGCTGCTGCTTCAAAGGTTCTGACACCTGTTTTTGTCTGATAATTATTTGTATCAATAATAATACCTGAATACATAGCATCTGCTTCTACTGGACGAAGACGCAGACCTTCACCAATATATTGCAGGATTTCTGCTACCATCTCACAGGTAGATGAAGCATACGGTTCAATGTAAGATAGAACGGCATTTTCAATCACCTCTCCACTTTGCCGGTGATGATCCAGTACTACTATTGTACGAGTCTGCTCTAATAGTTCTGGACATTCCGTATAACTGGGTTTATTCACATCCACCACTACCAACAGTGTATTGCTGTCTACTAATGATCTGGCTTCCTGACCGCTAATAATCATGTCCTCATCATATTCTGTATTATCCTTAAAGCGTTCCATAACTGGACGGACAGACTTTGTAACATTATTTACAACTATATTAGCCTTTTTCCCAAGTGTTTTAGCAATTCTCCAAATACCAACAGAAGCACCAAATGAATCCACATCTCCAATGCTATGACCCATGATTACAACCCGATCTCTTGACTCTACCAGCTCCTTTAAAGCATGTGCTTTTACACGAGCCTTTACA
The DNA here is from genome assembly GCF_900112775.1 of Anaeromicropila populeti. Taxonomy (GTDB): domain Bacteria; phylum Bacillota; class Clostridia; order Lachnospirales; family Lachnospiraceae; genus Anaeromicropila_A; species Anaeromicropila_A populeti. The sequence continues at coordinate 94,747 of NZ_FOYZ01000002.1, read as the reverse complement.
CGAGTTGTCTTTTGCATTTGGACACTCTTTCCTCCATAATAAAGAATTTTCTCGCCTTCCTTTACCACAGCCTGATCACCACCGCGCCCCAGCGCTAAATCAATAGCCACTCTGGCAAATTCATAGCCTCTTAGGTAACTGTCTGCATTCACTCCCAGTCCCATACTAATTGTAACTGGAATCTCATTACCTATATTAATTGCTTTTACTTCATCTAAAATGGAAAATCTGCTGTTCTGAAGCTCTGCCAAATGCTTTTGCTTAAAAATAACAATATATTTGTCTTTCTCCAGCTTTTTAGTAATAGCATCAATGCTCTGCATATATTTGTTTACTTTACGGTCTATTAGAGCCACTAACAGGGAACGTCTGACTTCGTCAATGCTTTCCAGTGCCTCTTCGTAATTATCAATGTACACTAACCCTACAATCAGCCTTTGTTCTCTGTTTTCTTTAATATATCCAACAATCTCCGTTTCATCAAAAAGGTACATAGCGATTAGTGTGTTCTCTACCTCCTCATCGGTTTCTGCCATATTAGCTGAAAATTGTTCCAGATCTTCAATTACAATTTTACGCATTACAACCTTATAATTTTTCTCGTTCAGCTGAATATGAACCTCACTGTCTAGTTCGTCACCAGGAAGACTTTCTTTATCAATACCTGGCAAAAAATGAAAAATGTTTTTCTTCGTTCCCTTTTCATTTCCTACCAGATATGCAAATTCATCATTTACCCACAGCAAATGTCCTTCTGTGTCTAATACCCCAAAAGGAAGCGCCATTTCCTTAATAAGCTGCTTCTGTACCTGCCCATAATTAGAAGCAAAGCGGACTAAATCTCCTAAAATTGCCTTATGCTTATATGCATAGATAGAGAATGAAATCAAGATATATACTATTACATATATAAACATGATAATACCTGCCTCTGTGCTAACACCAAAAATACTAATGTCCATGCACAGCAATAAAATGGTCAGCAAAAATGGCCATCTTAAGTATGAATTTAAAGAACTTGTTAGCTTAATCTTCGATTTCATTTCTTAACTCCTTAATATCCTTTGTTACGTTAACCTTTATTATACCAAAGATTGCATCTATTGAAAAGTTTTATTTTACTTCATGCAATTGATGTCTACGCATAATACATACCTCTGCCCTGTTTTTAGTGTAAATACTTTTGCAAAGGTTTTACAAAGGTTTCCTGTCGCTCCAGATATATACCGAAAAGAATCATATACCGCTCCATTCAGCCGTAAGCCCTTCATAAAATATTTTTTATTTGAATGATCCTGTCCTGGCAATGCTGGTGTAAACTCTCCAAGCACAGACTGATCAATTTTTGGATTCATTACCGTTTCACTGATCTGTAACCCGTTTTCGCCAATGATATAAATACACTCAATCATATCCTGCTTCTCTATTACTTTTTCCAGTGTCTTATTAAATTCTTCTTCCCTTTCCAGCCTTCCAGCCAGCTTAGCAATTACACCCTCCGCATACTGTTTTATATGTTTTTCGTCTTGTATTCTCATATTTTCCTGCCCACTGAGAATAAAATACTCCAGCATTTTCTTTAACTCACTGGTTTGCTCTAGAAGTTCTGTACTGTTGCTGGCATTTTCTTCAGCAAACGCGGCATTATTTTGAACAAGTGCTGATATTTGCTCTACAATGTCCACCATTTTCTTCAGAGAACTCTCTTGTTCTTTCGTAGACGCTACAATAGACTCGCTTTCCTGGGTTGCCTTTTCAACCTCACTTTTAATATTTTGAAAGTTCCAGGCAGTCTTTTGTACGATTCTTTCACTTTCTGCTACCCGGTCCAGACTTTCCCCTACTAGTGCAGTGGTCTGATTCACTGCATCTGTGGTCTGGATTGCCAGTTTCCCAATTTCACTAGCAACAACTGCAAAGCCTTTTCCTGCTTCCCCCGCCCTTGCTGCTTCAATGGAGGCATTCAAAGAAAGTAGTTCGGTCTGACTTGATATAGCATTAATTAACTCAATAATATTTTTAATATTTTGAGATGCCGTTGTAACCTCCCCCATTGAACGTAACATGTCTTCTACATACAATGTACCTTCCACTGATTCTGCTTTTGCTTTCGATATATACTCTGCCACCAGTTTTGTACGCTGAGCATTTTCTGCCACATTATTGGATATATGATGAATTGCTTCTGAGAGGTCGCTGATCCCTTTCGCCTGCTGTTCTGCATGTTCTGCTACCTCATTAGACTCCTTTGCTGCAAGTTCACAGACCATCTGAATCTTGTCAGCTAGTGTCCCAACCTTTTCAAATGTCGTATTCAGCGAGAAAATAATTTTCTTTAAAGCATTCTTTATCGATATAAAGTCCCCCTGAAAATTAGTTTCTTTTGATACTTTTACAGACAAATCCCCTACTGATAAATGAGAAAGCACTCTGGATACTTCACTAATATAGCAGTCTAAATATTGAGAAATAGTGGTAATATGCTCTGCCAGCTGGGATAGTTCTCCTTCTTTCATTTCATCCATATGTATTTCTAGATTTCCCTTTGCCATATCCTGTGTATAGTCTAACATTCTGTTATACTCTGCAATCAATTCTTCCAATCTTCTTTTATTCTGAAACATTGTATGGTCACATCCTTTACTGTTCATAATGCATTATATACTTTCTTTCAAAAAAATAAGCACAAAAAAAGGCCAAAAGTTGTAAAATCTCCCTTGACCTTAATAAATGTTATTATAACACGACTATTTCTTTTTATCAAAACTTTTTTCGTCTTGACATCCTCAAAGTAATTACTTTTCAAAATAGAATCCTATTACAAGCCACTTGTCACCTGAATATTTTAATTGAACATCCAGATAAGTATAGGAGTCTTCCCCGTCTGTCATATATTCATATTGTATTTCAGCCTGTTCATCAGATGCAGAATACCACTTTGCTATTAGATGGGTAAGTTTCTCATATATGTTTGTGGTAACTCCTTTACTCTGATATACTTTATTGCCACTGTAATCGGCATCAGCAGCAAGATATTGATCAATTGTATCTTTATCGCCTGAAAAGTAAGCTTTCACAAAATTGTCTGCTGTCTTCTTTAGAAGCTCTCCGTTTTCTGTATTAAGGTACTGTAATATTTCTTCCTCTGCATAATCTTCTACACTGTCACTTTCAACCATGTCAGCACTGACAATTGTATTATCTTCCAGAGGCTGAGTAAATTTAATGGAAGAAATAACCGATTCAAGTATACTTACATTTTCTGTGCTTTTCTCTGTTGGATATGTGTAATTGAACTGATGAGAAGCATAACCTATGATAGTCTCATACTGCGTCATAATATATTCTTTATCCTCCTGAGTATAAGAAAATACAAGTTTAATCGCATCATGCCCATCTATTGTTGTTTTTATTAAATCTGTTATCTTAATATCCCTATAGCTGTCAGATAAAAGTGTTTTATAATCCTCTTTTGTGCGCTCGAATTCAGTTAGCCACGAAGGACCCTTGGAGTACTTAAAAATAGGCAAATCTTCTGAATCAGTGCTATAAAAATTTACGTAATGTATGTCCTCTGTTGGGTTATCTTTTATTGTCCAATCACTTGGATAATCAAATTTTATATCATCACTAGAATAACTGCTAACTATTAGTGCTAAAGGTGTTGGCGACGGTGATACAGCATTTTCACTAGTATATTTCCATGAAGAAAGGTAGTCATAACTCGCTTCGTAATAATCACCATCAATAATCAAGTAGTTATTTCCTCTATTACACACACTATGGCGAGTTCCATCTGCTAACGTGATATAAAAAGTTATTGACTTTCCCACTAGCTCTTTAGGATTTTTTATGTATTTACCACTGCTTTCATTAATAAGCGTAATTATATCGTCAAATTCTGCTTTTTCTAGGCGACGTTTATTAATATTTCCCTTATATTTCCATTCAACAAGGTCTATTTCTACAACGTCACTAATGCTTAACTTCTTTGCCCACTGCATGGATGCTCTTTTAGTATGTGGATTTGCTACCAATCCAGTTACCACAATAATAACTGCAATAAATGTAACACTTACTCCCCAGAAAGCAGGCTTCTTATAATTCATCACATTTTTAATTCTGCCCTTTATATCTCCCTCACAAAATGCAAGTGGCACCCCCGAAATTACTTTTCTTCCCGTTGCAAGACCCAGCAGCAGCTCAGAGTAGTCGCCGCGAATGTCGGTATCCATGTGTTTCATAACACTTTCATCACAGGACATTTCCATATCGTTACTTAAAAATATAAAAGCTGCCCATACCAGTGGATTAAACCAATGAATAACAACGCTTACAAATGCCAGTATTTTTACTATATGGTCAAACCTCCGAATATGGGTCTGTTCATGCCAAATAGTATATCTTTGTTCCTGTTCGGACAAGGTGGACGGCAGATAAATTTTCGGACGTATTACGCCTATCACAAAAGGTGAATTAATATGATCCGCAAGATAAATGTTACCGTGCAGCTTTCCTGCACCTATGAGCTTCCACCGCAATCGCAGCAAAGAAATGAAACTATATAGTAACAGAACAGTAATTCCTATTAGCCAAATAATCGTCCCTATCGTTATCCATTCTTGCAGGGGTTTAACACCAGCAGACGACACCTGCTCAGGCAGCACTAAATTATTTGTATTACTAATGGTAGTAATCCCGCTATTAACCTGCGTTATTTTAGAATAATTAGTATCTATTGGTAATGCTATGGAGTCTTCCGGAATAAGACTCCATAGACTAGTAAAGGAAAAAGGACACATAAGCCGGAATAGCACTACACTCCAAAGCATATAGGAAAATAACTTTGGTGCTTTTTTAATCAGCAGTCTCATAATGATTACAAAAACAATTACGTAACTGGCAGTATAACTCATATTAAGTATTTGTAGAAAGACTTTTCCTGCCATACTCATTACCTCCTGTTCCGATTAATGATCTGCTGAAGCTCGCTGATTTCTTTCGCAGACAATTTCTTCCGCATCGTGAATGCTGCTAAAAACTTTGGAAGAGAACCATCGAAGGTTTCTTTAACAAACATTTCGCTTTGCAATGCATGAAATGCTTGCTTGGAAAGGATCGATGATACGATTCCATCTTTATTTTGAAAAATCTTACGCTGACATAGCCGGCGCAGCATTGTATAAGTAGTAGATTTTTTCCACCCCAGCTCATTGTCGCATAACTTCACCAAATCTCCAGATGGTATTGGCTCGTGATTCCATATCAGCTCTGCAAACTTTGATTCCATAACTCCCAGTTTATAATCTATCATTTTTATTAACCTCCTTGGTTTAATACCATTAAACCCAATTATCAGTTTAACAGCATTAAACCAAATTGTCAATACATGACTTTTCCAGTATCTATACGTCTTTTTCAGCTTTTGAAACAAAGTATGTGCTCCGCACACTTTGCCGCGCCTCAGGATTGCGGTTGTCCTTTTGACACATTATTCAACATGTAACAGCTACTTTCACTTTATATGCTACTTATATATACAGTTTATACATGACCATCTTTCTTCTCTGAAACTTCTGTAAATTCAATAACTAATCCAGTGTATACGTCATTAAAGCGATATTATCATTCTTGCTTTCATCATGCCTCTTCTTATTTCAAAGCATAATATAATAACACTTCCTAACTATCACTAAATTGCATCTTCTTTTATCTCATTCCATCAATGTTGTCAAAAACCGTGTAATCTTTATTAACATTCATCAATTGGTAATAATCCATTTTCCATATTAAAATAACCATATTTGTTACCGTCACCGTTATCATTTTCACCTATGTAAGCATGCACTGCATTTCCATATACATGAATACGCCGACCTTCGTCCTCCCATGTAAGATATTTTGCATCTTGACTACTTATATATGCTCTCTTATCTGTTTCTGTCCCTTTACCATCACCATCTGTGTATACCAGAACTTCTTCTTCTCCAGTATTTTCAACACTCATGCTTCCATTTTGAGGGTGATAAATATCTTTTTGCTCGTTTTTCCTAAATAATCCTTCTGCTTTTCTCTTTAAACTTCTTTCAATATAATCTTCATCAATAGTACTGTTCTTATAGTATGCTTTTAATTTTTCACGCCCAATCTTTCCTTTATAATCAACATGTCACTGAGATATGTGAAAGGTACAGTTATCAATTTTACTCCGTTTATAATCACATCCAAACCTAACATATTTAGATTTCCTTTAAATGACTAAAAATTAGAACTAGGATTGTTCAATAATAATTCATTGGCTTTTTCATCAGATTTCAAATCACTATTTTGAAATATTTCTAACAAAGCTGAAAAACATTTATTATTATGATAATAATAATCTTCCCAATTCATTTCCTTGTAAGTAACTCTTAATTTAGAACTGTAATCTTCATACAACTCTCCTAAGCCTGAATTATAAAATATTTTTTTCCATATATCCGTTGAGGGAACTAAGAGCTTTCCACAAGATAATATATCAGCTATTTGAGAAATAGCTATATTTTGATTTGTATCCATTTCATTTCTCCTTGTAATAATTTTTTATTTAATTGTATCATCTTAAAATGTTTTAAAGCATTTGTTATGGCTTTCTCTTTATCTGGTGGGCATTGTGGCACTCGTGCATCCTCTGATTTTGGAAGATTATAATTTGTACCCACCTCTAAACCCAATTTTCGTTTAACCTATGAAATATACAGACTTGATACTTTCATACTATGATTTTTCAGAACATAATCTTTTATTTCCTCATAAGTAGCTTTACTTTCAGCACTAGTAATATCAAGCTCGTCAAGGTCTAAGTCGATTTCTATTCTATCATCAGGATTTTTTCTGGACAAACAAACAACCGTCTCAACATGCCTTGAGTAGACAATAATGATGTCGTAAGAAGCTAGTAACTCCTTGGCGGAAAGATGAGTGTCATTTTTGCATATCTATATATTCTTCTAAACAGATTCCTTGAGAATATATCTCGCGTGCCGCTTGCTTTCCAACATATCTATAATGCCATGGTTCATTGATAATACCAGTTATTTCTATCTTATCAGTGGGATAACGTTTTATGAATCCATATTTATATCCATTTTCTGCAAGCCAAGCATACACATCATCACTAGAACTATTCGTAGTATCAGCATTTATGTCAACTGCTATACCTAACTGATGTTCACTTGTTCCCGGAATAGCTACCCACTGTTCTGCAAGTTTTCTTGCTTCTGATTTTGAATGCCCTTCACTTTGATATGCCTTTATTTTTTCATCCAATAATTGTTGCTGCTTTTCCTGTGTTCTATAGCCAGCAGCAACATATGGATATACGCCATCCGACCTTGCAGCGTCAAACATTGCTTGTAAGTCTGGATAAATTCTGGAATCAACTTTTTCCCCATTTGACAATTCTGTTAAGTCCATCTCATAATGTTCTGGTATATAGTTTTTTTTGATTGACCAGAATCAGGTTCCAGCTATAATCATAACTATCCGTTTTATGCTCCACCCCTATACTATCCATAAATGGCAATGGAAATTCTGGAATAGAAATTAAGTTGCTTTTCAGCAGTACATATGCAAAAACAAGAAGGAGAGGAATTGTAAATATCTTTGTTTTATTAAATTTTCGCTTTGTATATCGTTTCATTTATTTTATTTCTGCCCTTCTATAAACAGCATACAATAATGGTTGAAGAGCAATACAAGGTACCAAATAGGCCGGAATAATAATAGCTATTGTTCCCATTACTTTTCCACCTATTTCATATAATCCAGAGTCTTTAAGAATAACAAATATCTCTAACAACTGGTCTGGAAAAAGTGAACATATTTGAGGTAATGTAATGATTCTGCTTAGAAACGGAAACACGCATAATAGGATAAAAGGTATCATGATTGCTACCACTGTTGAATGTGTTTTGGCTGATACAAGCATAGAAACCGTCATGGCAAATAATGTTCCTACATATCCTCCTAGGAGAATAAGAAGATAAGCTTGAAAATACGTAACATTATAAAAACTTCTCCACATACTCCATTGTATTGGACAGCTTGCGCCATCAATTCCCAATAATAAGAGTACAATCATAGAATACAAGAAAACACATATTATGTATGTCAATGTGGTAATTAAAAATCCCGCTCTTATTTTAGAACGAACTGCTTTATTTCTTCCTAGTTTTGTTGAAAAGAAAATAGAATCTGCCTTTAATTGAAACTCATCTGAAAAAATACCTGATACAAAAAATCCAATGATTAATGCTAATATTAGAATAACCGTAGAAATATTCTGTAATAAAGCCTGCCAGCCATCAGTATATTCATAATAAAAAGGTGTTTCAAGATTCTGATATTGTCCAATTAAAAAATCTTTTTCTGCATCCGAAAAATGTTCTTCACCAGTATCCAGCCATTCTTGTAAATTTGAAATTCTTTTCTCATAAGCCTTGCTTACTTCTTCGGTTGTAACGCTATCAGCTCTATAATAATCATATTCCCCAAAACTCACAAATGCATTACTTATCATTTCTATAATATCAGAAAACCCTTGTTTTTTTGCATATGCTTTATCTTTTTCCTGTACAATGTCAGATAAAGCTTCTTTCGAATTGTTAATTGCAGTATTTTCCTCAATTGCTTTTGAAAGCACATCACTTTTAACATAACCTGCCCACTGATTTTTTAACTCTCTCAAATGTTTTGCTGCGGTAATTCCCGTTGTTGCATCTCCATTTTCATCTACATATCTCACATTATTAATGGTGAGAATACTTACAATAATAAGTGTAACTATCAAAAACAACAGTGCCGCCTTGTTTCTAGGCTTAGAGAATACTTTTTTTATTTCAAATCGAATCATTTTTACTCACCAACCTTTTCTCCAAAATAGTACAAAAATACGTCTTCAAGGGACGGTTCTACCCAAACTGCCTCAGGAAAAGGCTTTTCTGACGAAATAATACGTAATGCTACACCTTGAGGCTCTGATTTCATATTAGAAACCTTATATCTTTTCATAATTGCAGATACCAAGGAATGTTCTACAAAACACTTCCAGACTTTTTCAGGCATTGAATTTATAATTTCATCCGATGTTCCCTTACGAACAATTTTTCCATCACTCATTAACCAGATTTCATTGGCAATGTACTCAATATCAGAAACAATATGTGTAGACAACAGCACCAAACGTTCTTCTGAAAGCTCACTAATCAAATTACGAAAGCGTATTCTTTCATTGGGATCTAGACCTGCGGTTGGTTCATCAAGTATTAAAATATGGGGATTGTTTAACATTGCCTGTGCAATTCCTGCTCGGCGCTTCATACCCCCAGATAATTTCCTCATTTTTTTATTTGATGATTTGGTAAGTCCCACTTGGGAAATTAATTCTTTTACTCTTTTTTTTGCCACAGCAGGACGAATTCCTTTAATTGTAGCAATATAAAGAAGGTAATCTTGCACTGTAAAGTCAGGATAAAATCCGAATTCCTGTGGTAAATACCCTAATAGATTTCTATATTCCCCGTCCATTTTAAAAATATCTTTTCCATTGCAAGTAATATGTCCACTTGTAGGTCGCAGTAAAGTACAAAGCATTCTCATTAAAGTGGTTTTTCCTGCACCATTTACACCTAACAAGCCATACACACCATTGGTCATAGTAAGATTCATATGGTCTACAGCAGTAAAATCACCAAAACTTTTGGTTAAATCACTCAATTCCAATTTCATTAATAGCCACCTCCCAATATTTATTGCAACTATTTAAAGTACGATAAATAGTAATACATAAGAAAATAAGTGCAAATGTCACTAAAGCCAGCCATATTGGCAATGTAATCACTCCATATATTTTTTCATTTAAAGTAATAATTGACCATAATCCACTCCACACAATACATAAACCAATTGCAACAGTTTCATTCAAAATATATTTGCTGCACAACGTACCGAAACAAATACAAGCTGTTACAATCATTGGCAAAAGGAACTGAACAAGCAACTTGGTAAGCTCAAAATGCAATTCCACTGTTACTGTTGCACAAAATGTAGTAAGAAGCAACATGTCTACTATACCAAACAATGCCATTCGTGCTGCATAGATTTGTCGCAGGGAATAGTAGGCGGATTCTTCTATTTCCATACACCTGCATGATCTATTTTTCCAAAATTCTGGAATAATAAGAATTACAAACAATGACGCCATAACTCCCATACCCCTTTGGATATAGTTGTCCTCATATGCGGATAACAACATTATTCTTAATATGAATAAAAGTACAAATTGAAAAATCCACCATCTTTTCTGTATTAATTTCAACTGTGCCCATAAAAATTCGTGGTAAGATAACATATGCTCCTGCTCTACTGCATAAAATACTTCCTTTGACCGTCTGATTGTTTCCTGTATTTTTTCCTCTGCTGTCTCTGCTTGTACTGTTTTTCTATAGTTCATAAGTGGTTCTTCCAAACTCATATATTCCCTCCTCTCCCAATAGCTTTCCCAATTGTATTTTTGCTTGTTTAAGCCGATATTTCACTAATGGCAGGCTTATTTTCAGTACATCGGCTATTTCTTTCAGTTTAAGTTCCTGAAAATAATAAAGAATAAGAACCTCATGAAATTCATTTGGCAGTTGCTTTAATGCCCACTCAATAGTAAGTTTATTTTCTACCTCTGACATCTGATGTTCTACCGGTTCTATTTTTTCGCTTAATTCCATGTCTTTGATAGGTATCTCTTTTTTCTTTTTATAAAAATCTCTACATAAATTTCCAGATATCGTATATAAGTAATTTTTTGTCTTCCCTTTATAATGATAATCAGATACTTTTTCAAAAAACCGCGCAAAGGTTTCCTGCGTTAAATCTTCGGCATATCCTTTATCAAAGCAATGATAATTGCAGTATGTCAAAATCTCTTTATAATACTTACGGATAAATAAATCAAAAGCCTTTTCATCCCCTTGCTTTATTTTCCTAATCAATAGAAAATCAGCGTCCACAAAATCCTCCTTTCTCATTTATTACTAATGTCAAAATTATTTTTTACATTCTATAATGTATAACGAATCAGAAATGCGAAAAGATAGTCTGCATTAAAAGTTTAAAAAAATCATCAATTTAAACCCATTGTTTTTTATCAGTTTTTTACTACCATACTTGAATCATTATATTGCACTTAAAGTTATACTGCAAAACTAAGAATTAAATAATAAATTCCATTAAACTAATTTTTGAATTGATAATAACAATCTAAAAAGGGATACCGTTCTTCCAGTATCCCTCTGACTTAATTTTTCTTAAATTCGAATTTTATTACCTTATTTGAAATATGTTATACTAGAAAAAGTACCTAAAGTTAAAGAATTTCTATATAGTTTTTCGTTGTAGTAACACGCAAGTCTCCGTATGGCTCGAGTGCTCATTATTGGGATACTTCCATTAGGTGCATAGATTAATCCACTATAATTTATATTAGTACCATCAATATCTATATTACCATTTTTGCTATATAATGCACTTTTTGTATTAATAACTTCTTGATTAATTTTAATATTATTGATACATCCATAATTTAAATTTTCTAACTCGTTTAATACTATGCTCTCATCAGAATATGTCTTATTTTCTTCATCACCATTTCTATTCATAATAAATTTACTAATAACCGAGCGTTGCTTATCAATCATTGTTTCTTGATGACTGCCTGCACATTCTCCGTTTACTGAAACATGTTCTGCATCAAAACGGCTTTGATAACATCGACGGTGCCAACTATGACCTAGCTCTGTGGGTTGCCTACTACAACTTCCTGCGTCCTCACAAGCATACCAACTACAGAGTGCTTAATGGGGTTGAAATGTTAAAGGGTTCCGATAACATGCCGGGTAAGTGGCAGCTACTTATCTTTTTGGGTCAGCAGACAATACTAAATCTACAGAAACAAGCAGCTATATAAATGAAGCGGAACTGTTGTCAAGTAAACCGTGGAATACCACAGTGCATTGCCAACTACGTTGGATAGGCACTAGGATATGCCGCGAAAGTTACTTGACATAAAGTTTTCGGATTATCCTTTTTAGCAGAAAAGGGGCAACTGCGCCCTTTTCCTGCCTTCCAGCGAGGACGGGTTAGGGCAGATCCCATGAATGGGTCAAGGGACAAGTCCCTTGTGGGTACTTAGGGCAACGCCCTAAGCCCTCGGAGAGCTTTTCGGCATCCATATCTACAGTTTTCAAGGTTCATTTGAGCCTATTTTTTAGACTCTGTTTTTTTCATAAATCATTTGACACTATCTTTTAGTGCCTCATAGTGTTTTGCAAGTACACATGCCCGCTCAGAATGGCACAAATCACTAAAGGATCTTTGTATTAAATTTGTCTCGGTCACGATGAGCATTGCTTCTTCTTCTGACAGACCATCCATGACCACTACAGGAACTTTATTTAGTCCTGCTTCCCTGCCAGCATTCCATCTATTGTGACCTGCCAGTATTTCACAAGTACCAAATCTTCCGCTTATAGTTCTCACAATTAGGGGTGACAAAACCCCCAATTCCTTTACACTTCGCACCATATCATCCAATCGTGCCCCTTGATAAAGCTTGAATGGATGATTTTGAAAAGGCACCAGCTGATTAATTCCTATTTCCTTAACTGCTCCTTCTTTTTCTGTATCCTCGCTTTGTTCAGAAAATCCACTTAATCCAAGCATGTCATCCAAGCTTGTTAGTTTCTTAATTGGCTACGTCATTTGCTAACACCTCATGGGCAAACTCTCGATAAGAACATGCCACTTTATTTTTTTGATCATATTCTATAATACTTTTACTGCTTAATGCTGATTCCCCAACTCTTACTGATTTCGGAATGTAAGTACTATAGATATTTAAAACTTTTCCATATGCCGTTTCAATCATACTTCTAATCTCTTTTGATAAATTCATTCGTTCTGTATACATAGTTAATAAAATTCCTTTTACTTCAATACTCGGATTAATCCTCTTTTTAACTTTAAAATATTCTTTAATAATAACTCCAAACCTTTTGCACTAAGATACTCTGGAGTTACTGGAATCAAAACCCCATTACAGGCTGCTAATGCATTAATCGTTAGCATTCCTAAGCTTGGAGAGCAATCAATAATTACATAATCATAATTTTCTTTTAATTCACCACTAATGGCTTTTAGAATCATTTCCCTGCTCATGGCATTTACTAATGACACCTCAATAGCAGATAATTCTATATTACATGGGACTAAATCCATTGAACCGACCGTAAGAATATAATTATTCTTTCCAGGTAACAGCCTATCTTCCATAGTTAATGCCATTAAAGTTGCAATGGTTGTTTCCAAGTTGTCATTGTCATCATATCCACAAGATATTGTTAAGCTTCCCTGTGGATCTAAGTCAATTAGCAATACCTTCTTTCCTTTTTCAGATAATGCATATCCAAGATTTAATGCTGTGGTTGTTTTTCCCACGCCACCTTTTTGATTTACGACAGATAATACTTTACACATGTACATCTCCTTCTTTCTTTTCAATATTTTTTACTACCCTTTTAAAAAGTTTAACCCAGAGTTGCGCGACCCTGGGTTAAGAAAAAAGGTAGTATGTGTGCATCCCCGTATTGCCGATAGGACAGCATGTGTTCAAAGCAACAAAAAAAGGACAACCAACTCTGATTATCCTTTTTTCATTGCTCAATATAAATATTATTCAATTAAAAACGACTTACAATAGCATCGTCATGTACATCAAATATTTGTTAGATAAGGTTATATAGGAAATCCATACCCCTGGGTGTAATGACTTTGTACTCAGGTATATCGCTAATATAATTAGACGTTTAAACGTAAGTGTTAACTCAACTATACATTAAAAAAGACATTTCAACTAGTATAAATCTATACAGGCTCTTGGTATATACACATTTTCTAACCATTCAGATTCTGCACAATTACCAGGATCTGCCTTTACGTATTTAACTTTATAGAATTTTCCACTTTTTTTTATAATCTCAACTTTTTGCCCTTTCCTAACTTCCCAATAGCAACCCTCCCTTGATGTTATTTTTTTAGAATTATCTGGTCTACTATAAGCATAACATCTTTTTATAATTTCGCCTTTTTGTGTAGCTGCTTGAACTACTTGAGTATCTTTTGCTACAAAACCCACCTGCGATACTGTAGCTAAACATATAGACAATAATCCAACTCCTATAATTTTTTTTACTTTCAACATGAAATAATTCCTCCTTTTTTAGTTTATACATGTACTATTGTACCACTATTTCCCATTATGTCAAATAAGAATAAATTTTTTGATATTATCTGGTTTATATTTCAAATATTCTATATATTATTGTATTGCTTAAGTATAGTAGCATTAAACTTCAATTAACGAGTACCATATTTTAAAAATCTACAATACAACACACCAACTGCTTCCCCTATTATAATAAAATAAGTGCAGATGTCAGAGTTAATTACTCTCCAACAGCTACACTTTTATGGTACTAAAAAGGACAACCAATTCATACTCTGATTACCCTTTTTTTATTGCTTATTTAATTAGTATTGAAGTTGATGGTAAATTTCAAAAAACCACCATATTTACATATGATGGTTTTATACATACACGCTTTGGTGTAATATTGGTGTAAAGATATTTTTACTAGCTAATAATTCCTTATAAATAAGGGATTAATCCAGTGTATAAGGCATTAAAGCGATATGTCTTGCTCTCTTAATTGCCACTGTAAGAGCTCTTTGATGTTTTGCACAATTTCCAGTAATTCTTCTAGGAAGAATTTTTCCTCTTTCAGATACATATCTTTTTAATTTATTAATATCCTTATAATCAATAGCTTTGTTCTCTTTATCTGCACAGAATACGCAAACTTTCTTTCTTCTGCGTCCGCCTCTTCTCTTCATTGGAGAATCGCCTCTGTCGTTTCTATCGCCTCTATTATTTGCTGGCATAACATGACCTCCTTATCTTTTCTCGGTTCATTTCTTTATATAAAACGATCTTACCGTTCTAAAAAATCTGATTAATTAAATGGTAACTCTTCATCAATTCCGTCTGGAATATTCATAAAGCCATCTCCAACAGCCTGACTAGGTTCTGGTCTCTGAGCAGGCTGATAACCTGTCCCATCATGGTTGTTATTACTAGCATTTTTGCTTTCTGCAAACTCAACCTCTTCTAAAACAACGTCTGTAGTATAGACTTTTTGACCATCCTTATTCGTATAACTGCCTGTTTGAATTCGTCCTACCGCAGCAACCTTAGTACCTTGCTTCAAGTACTTCTCTGCAAATTCAGCTGTCTTACCAAATGATACACAATTAATAAAATCGGCATCTGGCTCGCCTGGGCGCTTAAATCTGCGATCTACTGCCAATGAAAACCTTGCAATGGCAAGTGAACTTTCACCTTGTGAGTAACGAACTTCTGGGTCTCGAGTTAACCGTCCCATTAAAATCACTTTATTCATAGGGATACCCCTCCTTTATTTATGCTTCTTGTTTCACGCATAAATATCTGATAACATTTTCCATGATACGAACTGATTGCTCAAGCTCGCTAGGAACATTTGCTTCAGATTCGAATTGAATGAAATAGTAGAATCCGTCTCTCATTTTCTGAATTTCATAAGCTAATCTCTTCTTACCCCATTCATCAACGTTAGTAATGGTACCGCCAAATTTTGCGATATATTCTTTTACCTTTTCAACAGTTGCTACTCTAACATCGTCTTCGATTTTTGCACTTACAACTAAAGCTAATTCATACTTATTCATAGCTACGTGCACCTCCTTTTGGTCTCTGGCTCTCTAATATATAGAGAACAAGGAATTTTTTGTATTGTCTCACAATTTATTATTTTAACACAGCTTTTCTGGTAAAGCAAGCTATTTTTTCTAAATTCTAATTTGCTCGTTTTATATCACGTATATTTTTTTCTACCTGCTTTCTTGGAATCATAATCTGATGACCGCAGCCACAACATTTGAGACGGAAATCCATTCCTATTCTTAACACTTCCCACTCCTGGCTTCCGCAAGGATGTTGTTTTTTTAATTTAATAACATCTCCAACCTGAATATCCATTGTAACTCCTTTCCCACAACTTACCTCATTATTGCCTTATTTTTTATGAGATTTTAAATATACTAAATAACAGCTTTTATTATATCATGCCTTATATTTAAAAGAAATTTATTTTTCACTTGCTTTTTACCATAAATTGTAGTAGCATATAAATATAGATGATGTAGTATTGAAAACTACAACATGAATATTTCACACAAGATAACGTATACTAACTTACTACATAGGAATAATATAAATGATATAAGAAAGAAATGAGGTATTGATATGAAAGCAATTAAACAATTAAAAGAACCTGGAAGTGCTATTACTCATTTTATTGGAATGCTTATGGCGATATTTGCTGCTACTCCGCTACTTATTAAAGCTGCCCACAGCCCTGACTGGGTTAACAGCTTCTCACTTGGTATTTTTATTGTCAGCATGATTCTATTGTACGCTGCCAGTACTATTTATCATTCAATAAATAAGTCTGAAAAAATCAACCGCATACTGAAAAAATTTGATCATATGATGGTCAGCGTATTAATTGCTGGGACATATACTCCAATCTGTCTAATTGTTCTTGGTGGCAAAACTGGCCAAAGAATGCTTTGCATTATTTGGGGAATGGCCCTTATTGGAATTTTAATTAAAGCATTTTGGATTTACTGCCCAAAATGGGTTTCTTCCTTCATTTACATTGCAATGGGCTGGACCTGTGTCCTTTCTTTTACTCAGATTATTAATTCGCTTTCACCTGCTGCGTTTGGATGGCTTGTTTCAGGAGGCATCATTTATACAGCTGGCGGCATTATTTACGCATTAAAGCTCCCTATTTTCAACAGTAGACACCAGAATTTTGGAAGTCATGAGATTTTTCACCTGTTTGTCTTAGGCGGAAGCATCTGTCACTTTATATTAATGTATCGTTTTGTAAGTATCATGTAATACGATTCCAGTTTGTTTCAGAAGAAACAAACTGGTTTTTAATTTTTAGTACTTACTTTTAACCTAAAATAACCACACATTTTTTTTACGTTTTTTGTTACTTTAATATAGTATGTCCCTTTTGCCAACGGTAATACCTTTCCATTTCCATCTAAGTCTGCTATTTGGGTCCCATTGGCCAAATTAATTCCCGCTAACAGTTCTTTCGTACCATAACAGTCCCCATTTGCCCGATAAACAGACATAGAAAGAGTATCAGTAGAAAAATAGGATGCCGCATATAAAAAGATAGACTGTTTCTTTGGATTGTAAAATTTAAACCAATACGACTTTATGGTACGGTCGGTTGCAAGAAACACACCTGTTTTTGCTGCACCATTTACAACTACCTTTTTTGCCTTTGATTTAGTAGTCCCCGCACTGGAGGTAATGGCTTTTATTGTAGGCTGAACTATATAAACCAGGTTTGCAGACTTAACCCGAATAAAATATGTTCCCTTCTCTACTGTATATACAGCCTTAAAGTTACTATCTGTTATACATACCGTATTGGTCAAAGCTTTTTTTCCACTATTGCAAAGAGCAGCTTCTGCTTTTATTTCTTTTCCCGAAAAGTCCAATATTATTTGAGATGTTTTATTTACCTTAATTTCATAATAGCTTGTCTTCTCACCATCAAGAGAAACGCAGCTTTGCTTTACACCATTTACCAGTGTTGAAGCATTGGGTTGAAAGCATGTGACAGAAAATAAAAATATAGTATCTTCTCCTTTTTGTAAAAGCTCTGCTCCAATTTTTACATAACATACTGTTTCTTCCTTAAATTCAATCCCATCATTAACTCTTGAAATTATGCTGGTACACGAAACATCCTTATATACTTCAAACGAAAGAGTTTCTGCGCCTGCTGCATCAGATAGTGTAAAAAAAGCAAATGCCTCTTGTTTTATATGTATTGGAATAATTACATCCCTTGTCCACTGACTGGGTATTGAAATCCCTGTTATTTCTGCTTTAACATCCTCCAGATTCTCAAGGCAGTTAGGCTCTATTATGTGTACCTCTTCTCCTGACTCTGTTAACAAAAGAAACGTTTCTTCATATGGTATTCCAGTTTCTGTTACCTCAGCCTGAAGCTTTAATGACGGAAAAAAAATACAGAGTAACCCAAATAAAAAAATAACTAGTTGTTTTTTCATAATCAACCCCCATGCATCAGATTATTGTATGCTTTTTCATTTTTTCCCCACTTATTATTTATAAGGGAGGTGCTGCATATGTCTACAGCACCTCAAATTTATATAAAGCAACCGAATATTCTTGTATTTTAACATTATTTTTTTGGAAAGCAAACCTCTGGTAAAAAAGTTTCGGTTGCAAACTTTACCTTATGTACGTCTGCCTCCAATTACACTTAAATTCCTAAGAATACAAGAGTTACTTTATTATACGCTCAAACTTAAAAAGCGTTCATCTTTTCTACTTATTCGTAACATTTACTTTTAAGACACCAGAAGTTTTCTTTTCTGTTTTCTTAAATCTCATATAATACGTTCCTTTTGGCAATGTTCCTTCTGATGAATAAATAGCTCCAACATATGGAGAAAAACCATCTGCATTGTTAACGCCAGGATAAACTGTCTTTACACCAAAGCTTGTGCCCTTTGAATTAAAGAATTCAACTTCAATATCACCTGAAGTCATATTAGTTAATATGTTAACAGTAATTGCCTGAGTCTTTGGATTAGTAAACTTCAGCCATTGAACCTTTGACGTAGAAGCCGCTGCATTAAGTACAACCGTCTTTTTCCCACCATTTACCTTTATCGTTTTTGCCTTTGCCTTAGAAGTTCCTGCTCCACTGGTTACAGCAGTAATTGTAGGTTTAATTTTAATTACATCACTTGAAGTTTTAATACGGACATAATAAGTTCCCTTGGCTAGTGAAAATGCTGCCTTACCTTCATCGGTATACACACTTTCTTCTGTTGTAATTGCAGTTTTTTTACTATTACATATTGTAACATATGTTGAATAATCACTTTCGATATCAAATACAACCTTAGATGTCTTTGCCACTTTAAATTTGATATACACTGGTGTGTTATAATCTATAGTAGCCGCAACACCCCACTTTTTATTGGTAAGCGTCTGTACATCGCTTGAAATAAAGCTTAAGGCAACTCCATAAAGCAAATCTGCTGTTTCCTGTGCACTTGAAGTAGCCACTCCAATGTAATAAGTCCCTGCTTCCTCTATTAATGCCCGGTTATCATATCCGCCTACATACTGTGAACAAGCTTCATCTGCATACAGAGAAGCATCCACTTCAGTTCCAGAAGCATCTGCCACTGCCATGGCTAATAAACCTTTTTTATTAATTTTCACAGGAATAGAAACATAATATGTATCACCTGCTGCTGTCTTGTATCCCATAGGTACAATAACAGTATATGCATTTAATTGGGATACCTCAGAATCTGAACCTCCTGTTATATAAAATGGTTCTAGAACACTTACTGTCTGTTGATTTAAATCAGACATAATAAGTCCCGTATTTGTTGTAGTGGAATCTGTTTCTAGAGCAACTGCAAAATTAAATCCTGCACCCTTCACATTATTTACTGGGGTAATAGCAAGTACTGCTGCCAAAACCAATGCCACCACTGTTCTTAACTTTTTCATTCTTTTTCTCCTCCTAAAATATTATGCATTATAATTATAACATTTCAACTGATATTATGCAATGACTAAGGCTTTACAACATGAAAAGAAGCTGTAAAACGATAACATGTTTACAACTCCCTTAGCATTTTATGATGTTTTTAAAATGAAAACTATCTAAGCAGATACAAAGGATTTACTGGCTCACCATTTTGTGTAACCTGGAAATATAAATTAGCCCCTTCCACAACATAATACTTTGTAGGCTTTGCAATACAACCAAGCACCTGTCCTTCTTCTACAGTATCACCTACTTCAACTTTGAGGTCTTTTAATTGTCCATATGTTAATACATAGTCATTTCCAATTGACATTTTAATGGTAGTTCCTGTTTCCTCATTTTCAATAATTTCATCAATTGTCCCTTTTGTTGCACTGACAACTTCTGTTTCCTCTTCTGCACCAATCAAAATTGCTGGATTTACCTTGTATTGCCCTAAAGTAGCAAAATAAATCCCTTTCTCATCACTATAATTCATAATGACATTTCCATTTGCAGGCCATAAAAGACCAGCATCTTCATCAAAACTCAGTTTTTCACTGATTGGTTTCGTATCATTCTGCATAACAGAAACTGCTTCCTCTTCCTGAATTGCAACAGTCGGAACCTCTGTATTCTCTGATGGCTCTACTGTTTCTACAGGCTTAGTTACCTGTGACAGACTTGATTCGTTCTCATTTTCATCATAAATATCATGTTCTAACAAATTGATTTCTTCAGATTCATCTGATTGAGGAACATTATTCTCACTGTTGTCCGCAATATCTGTCACTTCATTCGCAACATTAGCATTGCCTTGGCTTTCCACCTTAGGTTCATTTAAATCCGTCAACTCTTTGGATTTATTGAGTTCAGGCAAATTGAAACACACAGCACAGATACAGACAACCGTCAATACACCAGATAACATCCAAATATAAAAGTTCTTACTTTTTAGCTTATTATTTAGCTTGTTATTTTGTCCTTTCACCATTATCACCTCTGTACATATTCTCTCCAAGACGATAATGTTTATACATAACATTTGATGAAATACATAATTATTTTCAAATTTTTTCTTACATTTTATAAATTACAAGGGTATCACAAAGCATATCGTGAAAACCTCGCTTCGTCCGGTCAACACCAATTACAAAATAGCCTGCAAAAATAATAGCTGCTGATAAATATCTTCCTATTGTTTCCCGATATAATACATTAAAAAATGTCAGCTTTTCTCCATCTGCTGTTATAACAGTTAAATGAAATAATTTTTTACCTACCGTACTTCCTGAAATATAGGTTAAAATCACAAAATACCCCACTGTTAATAAATATAAAAAGATATCCCAAGCTGAAAATTGAAATAATATAGGACTTGTTAAAAAACTTTTCCCAAACAGCAGTGTAATAATCCCCATAGGAATCTGTAATGTCAGAAGGACAAGTCCTACAATAATATTATCTACGATATACGCTGCAAGACGTACAAAAAAACCTCCGTAAAGCATCTGATTAGTTTCCAAAGTTTGCATAATACATTGCCACCCCATTTCCCTTATGCTCCAGATACTCTGTTAAAATCTGAGCATCTGACTTTGTTTTCTGAAGCTGGACTGCTGCAAAAAGGTCGTTAAAAATAGATTCTCCTGATAAATCAGGTTCAAAGATTTCAACATGACTTCCTTCCTTTTCATAAATATAGCTTTCCATTTCACTATACTGCTTAATTCCATCTATTAATCCATTTTTTTCTGCCTGCTTTGCCGTATAGATTCTTCCATCTGCCAGTTCTTTTACTTTATCAATTTCCATTCCTCTTCCAGTAGCAACTATCTGCGTAAAAGTATCATAGGTTTCATCGATATATGCCTGCAAAATATCCTTTTGCTCATCTGTTAAATCTTCACCAGCAGAGCCCATCGCCTTGTTATCGCCACTGGTTATATTAATTTCTTTAATACCTAATTTATCATACAAGCCTTTTAAATTGGTCATAGACATAATAACACCGATAGAACCCGTTGTACAATTTCTATTGGAATAAATTTCATCTGCTGCCATAGAAATATAATAGCCGCCAGAGCATGCCATAGATTCAAAGTATGCATAGATTGGTCTCTCTGTTAATTGCTTATATTCCATAAGCTTTAAATACATTTCATCTGAGGCATATACTGTGCCGCCAGGGCTGTCTACTACCAGAAGAATTGCTTGATTAGATTCCGAATCCTCCAGTTCACTTATGTAATCAAGTAATGCCTGATGATCATATTCTACCTGTGAAAATACATTGCTTGATACATCCTCTTGAATCGTACCAGATATTCTTACTACACCTACATAATCATTCTTTGGTAAATTATAAGATGTACTGCTGCTTTGTAATATTTCATTCATGCTTTCGGAAAAACTTGTTGAAAACCTTTCTGTTATTGCACTTGATACGCACACAAATACAAACACAAGTCCAGCAACAATAATTCCAAGTAATTGTTTTGTTTTCATATAAACCTCCTGTTTAATTTAATTAATCTATAATAAAATACATTTTATAGTAAAAATAACACTATTGTATTTCATTATCCTGCATGTTATTCTAGAACTTCATAAAAAATCTAAATAGGACTAGAAGAAAGTGAAGGGACTAAAATGACAAATGATATGACAACTGGAAATCCAGCCAAAATAATATTTCTTTTTGCGCTTCCTATTTTATTAGGTTCCGTATTTCAACAATTTTATAGTATGGCAGACACCATCATTGTGGGCCGGTTTATTGACTATAAAGCACTTGCTGCTGTAGGCTCAACTGGTTCCATGTCTTTTCTTATCCTTGGATTCGTCATGGGACTGTCCAGCGGGTTTGCCGTTATCGTTGCGCAGCGTTTTGGAGCAAAGGATGAAGAAGGTGTTCGCCGTTCTGTTGCTACCAGCATTTTTTTGTGTACCATCACTACCATTATTTTTACCACATTATCCATGGTAATTGCAAGACCTTTACTTGTAGTAATGAATACTCCTGATGATATTTTTCAGGAAGCTTATACTTATATTATGATTATTTTTGCAGGAACGGGTGCTATTATGTTTTACAACATGGCTTCTTCTATTTTGCGCGCCTTGGGAGACAGCAAAACCCCTCTGTACTTTTTAATTATTTCTTCTATTTTGAATATTATTCTTGATATTGTTTTTATAGTAACTTTTAAGATGGGGGTTGCAGGTGCAGCGCTGGCAACTGTTGTATCACAAATTATTTCCGTAATACTTTGTGTTTTCTATATGATAAAGCATTATCCTATTTTACACCTAACTAGAAAAGATTTTCAACTAAATTCAACATTTGCATGGAAACATTTATCCCTGGGACTTCCTATGGCATTTCAGTTTTCTATTACAGCAATTGGTGTTATTATATTACAAAGTTCATTAAACTTGTTTGGTTCAGTGAAAATCGCTGCCTTTACTGCGGCAAGTAAAGTAGAAGGACTAGTATGTCAGGGAGCCCCAACCTTTGGAGTAGCCATGGCAAACTACACAGGACAGAATCTGGGTGCTGACAATATACCAAGAATTCGAAAAGGCGTTGTGGCAAGCAGTTTTCTTACCTTAGGTTTTTCTTTCGCAGCCAGCTTTATTGTCATATTGTTTGCAGAACCTCTGACCAAATTATTTATTACCGATGTGGATCCGATGGTTTTGGATGAAATCTATGCTGGTGCCAGAGAATATTTGAAAATGTGTGCCATTTTCTTCCCATCTCTGTTTCTTCTCTTCATATACAGAAACGTGCTGCAAGGCATTGGAAAAAGTTTTTGGCCTCTTATGGGTGGTGTTATCGAATTAGTAATACGAAGCATTGTTGCTTTTACTCTGCCAAAGGTAATCGGATATACAGGGATTTGTCTGGCTGGCCCTCTAGCTTGGGTTGGTGCATGTGTTCTGCTCTTTATTGCTTATATTGTAACATTTAGAAAAATGCATTCTGCATCCCCGTCCTAAAATAAATTCAGACTTGGTCAAAACAATGCACTGTTCTGACCAAGCCCTTTCATTATTATAACTCAACCTTTACTTTATCTAATTTCCATATTTCAGTAGCATATTCTTCAATTGTCCGGTCTGATGAAAACTTACCTGATTTTGCTACATTCAAGATAGCTGACTTTGCCCATCCTGTAGAATCCTTGTAAGCTTCCTCTACTCGCTTCTGAGCTGCTTCATAGGAGCGGAAATCTTTTAGAATAAAGTATTGATCTGCTCTCTCGCCACCATTTTGCTCTAATAATGAATTATAGATTTCACGAAACAGTTCTGGATTCTCTGGTGAATAGTAGCCATTAATAAGCTGTGTTAAAATATTACGAATGTCGTGATCAATATTATAGTGTTCTTTTGGATTATATCCACCATTCTGTTCGAAATGAATGACTTCATCGGAGGTCAGGCCAAAAATAAATGCATTTTCTTCTCCTACTTCCTCAACAATTTCAACATTAGCCCCATCCAATGTTCCTAATGTAAGTGCACCATTCAGCATAAACTTCATGTTACCTGTACCAGATGCTTCCTTACTTGCTGTAGAAATCTGCTCTGATACATCTGATGCTGCAAAAATCATTTCTGCTTTTGAAACATTATAGTCTTCAATAAATACTACTTTAATCTTATCATCAATAGATTTATCGTTATTCACCACATCCGCAACACTTGTAATAAGTTTGATGATTGCTTTGGCACGACGATAACCAGCGGAAGCCTTTGCTCCAAAAATAAATGTTCTAGGGTAAAATTCCATTCCTGGATTTGTCTTTAACTGATTATATAAGTGCATAACATGCAGAATATTCAATAACTGTCTTTTATACTCATGCAGACGTTTTACCTGTACATCAAATATAGAACGTGGATTTACTTCAATTCCATTTTTCTCCTTAATAAACTCTGCCAGGCGAAGTTTATTCTGGTATTTAATATTCATAAATTCTTTTTGACACTTTTCATCATCCGCGTAAATAGAAAGTTCATCAATAGCAGATAAATTGGTAATCCACTCATCACCAATCTTTTGTGTTACCCAGTCTGCAAGCAGTGGATTTCCATGAAGCAAAAACCTTCTTTGGGTAATTCCATTTGTCTTATTATTAAATTTTTCTGGAAAATGCTCGTAAAAATCTTTTAACTCCTGATGCTTTAGAATTTCCGTATGAAGCCTTGCAACACCATTTACAGAATAACTTCCCACAATTGCCAAATGAGCCATTTTAACCTGGCCATCATATACTACTGCCATTTTTTCAATTTTTTTATAGTTGCCTGGATAACATTCCTGAATTTCAATTATAAATCTTCTATTGATTTCTTCCACAATTTGATAGATTCGAGGCAAAAGTCTTGAAAATAACTCCAATGGCCATTTTTCCAATGCTTCTGACATAATGGTATGGTTTGTATAAGCACAAGTTTTTGTTGTGATATCCCATGCTTCATTCCACTCCAGATCGTAATCATCCATTAAAATACGCATAAGTTCTGCTACCGTAACTGTTGGATGTGTATCATTCAATTGAAATGTAACCTTTTCATATAAATTCCTAATATCATCGTGATTTTCCATGTATTTAGTAACCGCCCGCTGAATACTGGCAGATACAAAGAAATATTGCTGTTTCAGACGCAGTTCTTTTCCTGCATAGTGATTATCATTTGGGTAAAGTACCTCGCAAATAGTTCTTGCCAGATTCTGCTGTTCTACCGCTTTCTGGTAATCCCCCTTGTCAAAGGAATCCAGATTAAATGTATCAATGGCTTCTGCATCCCAGATTCTTAACGTATTAACCACATTATTATTATATCCTACAATAGGAAGATCGTATGGTACTGCACGGACTGACTGATAATTCTCCTGAATAAATCGATCTTTTCCCTTTTCATCTTTTCGTATTGCAACGTATCCTCCAAATTTAACTTCCACAGCATACTCGGAACGCTTAATTTCAAATGGATATCCATCTCTTAGCCAGTCATCTGGCACCTCCAGCTGAAAACCATTTTTAATCTTTTGTTTAAACATACCGTACTTATAACGGATTCCACAGCCATAGGCCGGATAGCCAAGTGTTGACAGAGAATCTAAAAAGCAAGCGGCAAGACGACCAAGACCTCCGTTTCCTAATGCTGGATCTGGTTCCTGATCTTCAATTACATTCAAATCTAATCCTAATTCTGCAATTGATTCTTTGATTACTTTGTTAGCACTTAGATTAATAATCATATTACCTAGTGCCCTACCCATTAGAAATTCCATTGACAGGTAGTATACTGTCTTTGCATCTTGCTTTTCATACTCCTTATGGGTAGCCATCCACTGATCTACCACAATGTCTTTTACCGCGTAAGAAACTGCCTGAAATAATTGCTGCTGAGTTGCTTCCTCAGCTTCCTTCCGATATAGAACTTTTAGATAATCTGTGATGTTTTTCTTAAACTCCTCTTTCTTAATTTGAATCATAAATTACCTCCTCTCCGTAATTATTTACATTAAACTCATGTAAATATGATTCATTATACTACATTATGAATATGTTGGAAATATGCATACTACAAAAACTTAAATTTATAAAAAATGGAATCCTTGTGATTTCACACAAAAGATTCCATTAATCATTACCAGAAAGATAATGTGCTAGTTGCGTTCTACCGCCATAATAACGGCTTCACCATTGATGTTCCATTCCTTAATAAAACCTTTTACTTCCTCTGTGCTAATAGCATTTGCCAAGACCTTATTTTTAATTGTGGCACTATTTCTTTCAATAATTTCTTCGATTTTATTATTATTATTTACAAAAACAGTAATTCTATCCATGACTTCAAAACCTGCATCTTTACGCATAGTTTGAATTTTACTAATTATTTCAAATACAAAGCCTTCTTCTATTAATTCGTCTGTAAGATTTGTATCTAGTACTACCGTTATGCCACGATCCGAATCTGATACATAGCCTTCTTTCTTTGCCGCTTCAATCAAAAGATCTTCTTTTTCTAATACTTCTTCTTTTCCCTCAAATTGTATTGTCAACGTTCCCTTTTCATTTAATTCGTCCATGGCAAGGTTTCCATCTAATGCTGCAAGGCATTCCTTCAGTGCATTAATTTGTTTTCCAAATCTTCTGCCCAGTGTGCGAAGCTGTGGCTTAAAGGTATAGGCTGTAAACTCACGAACATCCTCTGTAAACAATACATTTTTTACATTCAATTCATCTTCTATTATTTCTTTATAATATTCAGATAATTCAAACTCTGCCTTCACATACATAGAACCAACTGGCTGCCTGTTTTTTATATTTGCCTCATTCCGACATGCACGGCCTAACACAACAATATCTAATACAGCTTCCATATCTTTTTCCAGCTGCTCATCTACAAATGCACTGTCCCACTGTGGAAAATCACACAAATGAATACTTTCTGGCTGTGACTGATCGATGCTTTGAACCAAATTTTGATAAATATCTTCTGTCATAAACGGTATCATAGGTGCTGCCACCTTACAAATTGTCACTAATGCAGTATACAGTGTCATATATGCATTAATCTTATCCTGCTCCATTCCCTTCGACCAGAACCGTTCACGTCCACGTCTGACATACCAGTTACTCATTTCATCCACAAATTGCTGTAACGCTCTGGCAGTCTCTGGAATTTTATACTGAGACAGATTTTCATCTACGGTTTTAATTACTGTATTTAGTCGGGATAAAAGCCATTTATCCATTACATTTAGTTTATCATATTCCAAAGTATATTTTGTTGCATCAAATTGATCAATATTCGCGTATAATACAAAAAATGCATAGGTATTCCACAAGGTACCCATAAATTTACGCTGTCCTTCTACTACTGCTTTTCCATGAAATCTATTTGGCAGCCAAGGTGCGCTGTTTACATAAAAATACCAACGAATTGCATCTGCACCGTATTCATTCAGTGCCTCAAATGGATCTACTGCATTACCTTTAGACTTTGACATTTTTTGACCATTTTCATCCTGCACATGACCTAATACAATTACGTTTTTATATGGTGCTTTGTTAAAAATCAGCGTAGAAATAGCAAGTAAGGAGTAAAACCATCCTCTTGTCTGGTCTACTGCTTCTGAAATAAAGTCTGCTGGAAACTGCTGCTGAAACAGTTCTTGATTTTCAAATGGATAATGATGCTGTGCGAATGGCATTGCTCCTGAATCAAACCAACAGTCAATTACTTCTGGTACACGATGCATCTCTTTTCCACATTTTTCACAAGGAATGGTTACGGCATCAATAAATGGTCTGTGGAGTTCAATATCATCTGGACAGTTTGAAGAAAGTGTTTTTAATTCTTCAATACTTCCAATTGCGTGCATATGGCCACATTCACATTCCCATACATTCAAAGGTGTTCCCCAATAACGGTTACGACTGATTCCCCAGTCCTGAACATTTTCCAGCCAATCGCCAAATCTTCCTTTTCCAATGCTTGCTGGAATCCAGTTAATGGTGTTGTTATTGCGAATTAAATCCTCTTTCACTTCTGTCATTTTTATAAACCAGGATTCTCTTGCATAATAGATCAATGGTGTATCACATCTCCAGCAAAATGGATAGCTGTGCTCAAACTTTAACACTTTAAATAATAATTTTAATTCTCCTAGTTTCTTCAAAATGCCTTCATCTGATTTTTTGCAAAACAAGCCCTGGAACTCGGTTACTTCTGGCTTCATCTCACCTTTTTCGTCTACAAGCTGAACAAATGGCAGGTCATATCTGCGCCCCACATTGGCATCATCTTCACCAAAGGCAGGTGCAATATGAACGATACCGGTACCATCTGATAGTGTAACGTAGTTATCGCACACTACATAAAATGCTTTTTTCCCATTGACACTTCCTCTGTCACCAGGATCTCCAATCGTACCATCTGGTTTATTAAATGCATAATCAAATAGGGGAATATATTCTTTATACTCTAAATCCTTACCAGTATATTTCTCAACAATTTCATAGTTTCCTTCTACTACAGAAAGAAGGGCTTCTGCCAAAATGTAGTATTCTGTTCCTACAGCTGTCTCTTCCTCGCCTTCTTTTACTACACTGTTCTTTTCATTTACCTGAACCTTCACTTTTACATAAGTTTCATTTGGATTCACGCATAGTGCCACGTTAGATGGCAATGTCCAAGGTGTCGTAGTCCATGCAAGGAAAAATTCATCTTGTGCATTTTTAATCTTAAATTTTGCAATTACAGATTTTTCTTTTACATCCTTATACCCCTGAGCAACCTCGTGGGAAGATAGAGGGGTTCCACATCTTGGACAGTAAGGTACGATTTTGTACCCCTTATATAAAAGTTTTTTATCCCATATTTGCTTTAATGCCCACCACTCTGACTCTATAAAATTGTTATCATAGGTTACGTATGGATTGTCCATATCTGCCCAAAAGCCTACTGTACTGGAGAAATCCTCCCACATACCTTTATATTTCCACACAGATTCTTTACATTTATGAATAAATGGTTCTAAACCATACTCTTCAATTTGTTCTTTTCCATCCAGTCCCAAAAGCTTTTCTACTTCTAATTCAACAGGAAGTCCATGGGTATCCCATCCTGCTTTACGGGGAACTGCATAACCTTTCATTGTTTTATACCTTGGAATCATGTCCTTAATAACGCGGGTAAGCACGTGACCTATATGTGGTTTTCCATTTGCAGTCGGCGGACCATCGTAAAAGGTATAGGTGTCTCCTTCTTTTCTGGAATCAATACTCTTTTCAAATACCTGGTTGTCTTTCCAAAATTGTTCTACTTTTTTTTCTCTTTCCACAAAATTCAGATTAGCGGTTACTTTTTCGTACATGATTTTCCTCCTTTATTTCTACAGTTCTATTTTTCACATTTATGTTAGGATTGTATAAAATTGAGGTTAAAAAAAGCCCTCATCCAAACAGGATGAGAGCGAACTATCATTTAACCACCTATTTACATACCAACATATGCTTCCATGTAACGGTGGATCCCGGCTTAGCTTACTTGAGCGTCGAAAGCAATCTTGTTCAGCCTGCAACTTAGGAGTGATATTCAAAATCTACTACTCATTCCAGGCTTCCACTCTCCCTGGCTCGCTTTGATTTTCGTTGGATTTTTACTGTCTCCATCTTAGTTTTTATTTTATATGAACTCATCATAGTATATTTTTAGAAAGTTGTCAACAGGTGGTTTACTATTGATTTCTATGTTAATGTCTATTTTTTCATACTTCTAGAAGCAACAACATCAGCTCCTGTGCCTAGTATATTTTTGATAATAACATCTCTAACTGTAACAGGTGCTTCTACAACAACTTTATTAATTTCTTTCATGGCTTCAAATATAAGTCCTTTTGGTATAGGTTGGTTGGTTTTTACTGGAAGACTATGCAAGGAGCCACCCATTATCTTGACTGTAGTTGTCAAAACCCTAACTGGATTTGTTAACTCATTTTTCCCGTACTGTTCTCCACGTTTACAAGTATTTCCTTTCACTACTATAGTACCCTGATCTGTTTTTGTCACTTTAAGATGGCACCCCATTGGGCATACAATACATATCAATTCATGTTCTTTTTCCATTAGCCTTCCTCCTTCACTTCAATTATTAGTGTACTTCCATCTATCTGTTGTAACTCATCCTTCTTTAGTGTAATATGCTCCATTTCACCAGGAGCCATATGTGCTTTCTTCTTTTCTTTTATCACCTTATCACCACTTTTAACTACTAACTTAACATTATGATAAATGTTACGAACACGCATGAATAAATCCAAATTTGCTTCTACATTTTCAATCCGCACCGATTGTGGAACAATGTATGATATTCCATCTCCTGCAATCGTTTCAAATCCAATGACCGAATTATCCAATTGGTTTTGAACATATCTTGCGGCTCCTCTTCCAGCTCTGCGGCTTTCTTCTGTTACAAAGTCAACTAAATCATGAACATGAACTACATTCCCACAGGCAAAAATACCATTGGAGCTAGTCTCCATAACCTCATTCACAATAGGTCCATTTGTTTTAGGGTCAATCTTTAGTCCTACTGTTTTTGAAACTTCATTTTCAGGAATTAGTCCAACAGAAAGCAATAAAGTATCGCAATCATAATTGATTTCCGTTCCTGGAATAGGACGTCTATTTTCATCTACCTTTGCAATCGTAACTCCTTCTACACGGTTATGGCCTTTTACCTTTGTAACGGTATGGCTTAAATACAAAGGAATATTAAAATCATCTAAGCATTGCACAATGTTCCTTGTTAATCCTCCAGAAAACGGCAATATCTCAGCAACAGCCAGAACTTCTGCTCCTTCTAATGTCATTCTTCTTGCCATAATAAGCCCGATGTCTCCCGACCCAAGAATAACTACTTTCTTACCAACCATATAACCTTCCATATTAATAAATCTTTGAGCTGTCCCAGCAGTATATACTCCGGCGGGTCTAGTACCTGGCATAGCAATGGCTCCCGCCGTTCTTTCCCGGCAACCCATTGCTAATATAATAGCTTGTGCCTTTATACATAAATAACCCTCATTAGGACTTACTATATGAACTTCCTTTTCCTGAGTTATTTCTAGAACCATTGCATTTAATAAATAGGTGATATTATTCTCTTTTAGCTCATTAATAAATCGCTCCGCATATTCTGGTCCAGTCAGTTCTTCTTTAAACACATGAAGTCCAAAACCATTGTGTATACATTGCTGCAATATACCACCTAGTTCACGATCCCGTTCTACCACTAAGATTTTTTGCACTCCATTTTTTCTCGCTTCAATAGCAGCGGCCAGCCCAGCTGGGCCACCTCCTATAACAACTATTTCATAATCCATACTACACCTCCTAATCCTACTTTGTTTGTTCTGTTAATACATAAGAATTTTCACCATCATATAAAATATCTTCAATATTTTTATTTAATTCTCTTGCTAATATTTCTTGTACTCTTGGACCACAAAAGCCTCCTTGACACCTGCCCATTCCTGGTCTAGTACGTTTTTTTACACCCTTTACCGTTGTGGCACCAGCAGACCGATGAATACAATCAATAATTTCAGCTTCCGTAACCGTTTCGCAGCGACAAACTATTTGACCAAATTTGGAATTTTCTTTAATTTTCTCAATCTTTTCTTCTTTCGAAAGTTCAACAAACCGCACAACTGGTCTTCGTCTAGGATTGAAATTCTCATTTTTAACCCAGTCAACAAGTCCTGTATTTTTTACAATTGTTACTACATATTCTGCAACCGCAGGAATGGAAGATAATCCTGGAGATTCATAGCCACCAACATTAATAAATCCTTTTGCACCTTCCACCTCTTCAATTACAAAATCTCCTGTGCTGCTTGAAGCACGAAGTCCTGCAAATACTCGAATAACTTTATTAAATTGAATTTTATCTGAAGTAAGTAAGGCTGTCTTTTTAACATATTCCAATTGCTCACTCTCTGTTGCAAGATCATTTTTATCAGTAACAAATTCCGAATCTGGACCCACAATTAAATTTCCATGTACGGTTGGTGCTATTAAAATTCCTTTTCCTTTGTCAGAAGGGCATTGAAAAATGATATGATTCACCATGTCACCCATATCCTTATCCAGGATAAAGTAATTACCTTTTCTCGGTTTTATCTCAAAGTTTGGTTTTGTTACCATATTACAAATTTCATCTGCAAATACTCCAGCACAATTAATTACTAGTCTTGTTTCAAAATCACCATTGTTTGTTACTACTTTATATCCTGGTTCCAATCTATAAATATTTTCAACCCTTGTATTAAGCTTTAATGTAACTCCATTGTCTACTGCATTTTCTGCAAGCGCAATTGCTAATTCAAAAGGCGAAATAATTCCTGCTGTAGGAGCGTATAATGCACAACAAATTGCATCACTGATATTTTTTTCCATCTCATGAACTTCCTTCTTGTCAAGAATTCTCATATCAGGAACTCCATTTTTAACTCCATTTTCATATAGTTCCTTTATTATCCTTTGATCATTTTCATCAAATCCAACCACTAATGAGCCACACCGTTTAAACAATACATCAAGTTCATCACACACTTGATCAAACATCTTATTTCCAGGTGCATTAAATTTACCCTTCTTATAGCCTGCTTTAGCATCATAACCTGCATGAATAATTGCACTATTTGCCATTGTGGTTTGATTTGCTACATCGTTTTCTTTATCTAATAATAATAATTTTAAGTTGTATCTTGCCAATTCCCTAGCAATGTATGTTCCCGCTACTCCAGCACCAATAATTATAACATCATACATAATCTCCCTCTTTTCTACGCTGCTTTTTGTATCACTTAAGTTTGTGATTGCAGCGTAGACACAAACTTAAAAGAACTTCCTGCTACAGAAAAAAAGTCACACAATAGACCTTTATTTTATTAAGGTATTGTATGACTCTCATTCTCTCCAGCCAGTCTGTATTTAGTTATTATTCAATCTTACACTTCATAGTAACAACTTTATTTATTCATTCCATAGATTTTGTTTTGTTGTTGATATGCATGTAGCTCCTGCTTTTAATCCTGTAATAATCTCTTCTTTTTTATCAATTAGTCCACCTGCAATAACTGGTATATTTACTGCTTTACATACCCTAGTAATAATTTTAGGAAGAATACCTGGCATAATTTCAACAGCATCTGGTTTCAGAGATTGTATCGCTTGAACAGAAGCATCATAGGATGCAGAATCCAACATAAATAACCGCTGTATAATAAACAACCCTTCCTCCCTTGCTGCTTTTAGCAAGGATACTTTTGTAGATATTACGCCATCTACTTTAATATGTTTTTTGATATAGGCTATTGCCACTGCGTCCTTTGAAAATCCCTTGATTAAATCAAGATGTAAAAAAACCACTTTATTATTTTCCTTGCATTTTATTACTGCTTCCTCCAGATTAAAAATATCACCAGTTAATATGAATACAATATCACTAGCTGCTATAAGCGCTTTATCTAACTCATTGATATCACTTACAGCGGAAATAACCGGATTATCTTTAAATAATTCAATGAGTTCATAATGATTCATAATAAACCTTCTTTCTAAATATATGTGGATAATACATTATCTTTCCCAACTTTCTGATCTTTTAACCGCCTCTTTCCATCCGTTATAAGCCATAGTTCTATCAGCATCATTCATGTTAGGAGTAAATTCTTTATTTAATGCCCAACTTTCAACAACTGCTTCTTTACTATCCCAGAACCCCACTGCAAGTCCAGCTAAATAAGCCGCTCCTAGTGCAGTTGTTTCAATTACTTCTGGTCTATGCACTGGCACGCCTAAAATATCTGATTGAAATTGCATCAGAAAATTATTAGCAACTGCTCCACCATCTACTTTAAGTGATGTTAATTCTATACCAGAATCCGCTTCCATTGCACCAATTAAATCCTTGGATTGATAAGCAATTGCTTCTAACGCTGCTCTAACAATATGATTTTTATTGGCACCACGAGTAAGACCTACTATCGTTCCTCTTGCATACATATCCCAATAAGGTGCTCCTAATCCAGCAAATGCAGGAACTACATAAACTCCATTGGAATCTTTTACTTGCATTGCAAAGTATTCACTATCTTTGGCATTATCAATTAGTTTAAGTTCATCTCTTAACCATTGGATTACCGCTCCTCCAATGAAGATAGAACCTTCCAGAGCGTATTCAACTTTACCATCAATTCCCCAAGCAATTGTAGTTAATAAACCATTTTTTGATGAAACTAATTTTTCTCCTGTTTGCATCAACATAAAGCAACCTGTTCCGTATGTGTTCTTCACCATACCTGACTGAAAACATGCTTGCCCAAACAAGGCAGCTTGTTGATCCCCAGCAGCACCAGAAATCGGAATCGCCGTACCAAAGAAAGAAGCATCCACCTCACCATATACAAAAGAAGAATCCTTAACTTTTGGAAGCATTGTTTCTGGAACCGTTAAGATTTCTAACATTTTCTCATCCCATTTAAGTTCCTTAATATTATACATTAAGGTACGAGAAGCATTACTATATTCCGTTACATGTTCCTTCCCCTTTGTTAAATTCCATATTAGCCATGTATCCATTGTGCCAAATAGTAAATTACCCTCTTCTGCTTTTTCTCTAGCATTTGGAACATTGTCTAGTATCCATTTTACTTTAGTTCCTGAAAAGTATGCATCAACAATTAAGCCCGTGGTAGCTCTAATATACTCTTCATGTCCATTAGCTTTGATCTCTTCACAAATTTCAGCTGTTTGTCTGGATTGCCATACAATAGCATTATACACAGGTTGTCCTGTTGTCTTATCCCAAACAACTGCTGTTTCTCTTTGATTTGTAATTCCAACCGCAGCTATTTCTTCCGCAGGAATGTTATTATCGTTTAATACAGAATTCATAACACTCAGCTGTGTATTCCAAATTTCAATTGCATTATGTTCAACCCATCCAGCTTGTGGATATATCTGAGTAAATTCTTTTTGGGATACTGCAATAATTTTTCCATCTTTATTAAATAAAATTGCCCTGCAGCTTGTTGTTCCTTGATCTAGTGCCATCACATATTTTTTCATAAAACACCCTCCTGAATTCTAATTTCTTATTATCCTATATGCTTAAACAAAAAGTGTTAAGCAGAAGTTATAAATCAAAGCCCCCAACACCCCACCAATGATTGGCGCGATTACTGGAATCCATGCATAACTCCAATCTGAATCTCTTTTCCCAGGTATTGGCAATATTGCATGAGCAATTCTTGGTCCAAAATCTCTTGCAGGGTTAATTGCATAACCAGTAGGTCCACCCAGGCTAAGTCCTAATGACCAAACTAAGATACCAACTAATAATGCTCCTAGTGCTCCTGCGTTATTATGCGAATTGCCAATTCCAAGAATACCGATTAGTAATAGCGCTGTTCCAATAATCTCTGTAACTATATTCCATATTGTACTTCTTATTTCTGGTGCAGTTGAGAACACAGCAAGTTTTGCATCTGCATCATCTGTTTCAGCAAAATGCTTATAATATGCTAAGTACACAACAATTGCTCCAAGGAACGCTCCAAATACTTGAGCAGCAATATAACTTGGCACTAAACTCCAAGAAAAACTACCTATTACTGCAAGACCTATGGTAACTGCGGGATTAAGATGTGCTCCTCCAACCCAGCCAACTGTATAAACGGCTATTGCAACTGCAAACCCCCACCCAGCTGTAATAACAATCCATCCACTTGAATTACCTTTTGATTTCTTAAGTACTACATTTGCCACTACACCATCACCTAAAATTATTAGTATCATTGTGCCTATAATTTCCGAAATAATCATTGCTGTATTTGTCATTGCATGATCCTCCTCTTATGCGTAATACTAAAAACCTACTTTTTTGTGATGGCCATCAACAAATTTTAGTTATGCTATAATCCGACAAAAAGAGAGCAAAACAAAAGTAGCATTACTTTGTTAAGCTCTCCAAATCATCGCTCGTTTTTAGTTGATTTAATTATATCACATCACATAGTTCATGTAAATAATTTTTAAACGTTTATTGTTATTTTGTAAACTAATCAAGAATTTTCTCATTATATTTTGTGCATTTTTACTAATTCCTGAATCTGCTGATACATTTGTTTGGCGGCAGGGGCGAGCTGAACAGAATTTTGTGTTGCTAAACCTATTATTCGATATTCATTAGGAACAATCGGGAAAACATCCACTTCTCCTGTAAAGTTTTCCATGATAAGGCTTGGCATTATACACATTCCCAGTCCACTTTCTACCATGGCAATGGTAGATTGATCATCTAAAACCTGACAATTAGAATACACACGAAGCCTATACTTCTGTAAAAAATTCTGAACATCTGCATCACATGTCTTATGCTGAATTACAAAGGAACGGTTCCGCATCTCGTCAATTGTAATGTAATCAGAGTGCAGCGTCTGAAATCCCTTAGGCACAACACAGACCAATTGATCCCGATAAAGTGGTGTAATAGACAGTTCTCTGGTACAGGACGCAGAAAGAAATCCAAAATCCACATCTCCATTTTTGATCCATTCAATTACATCATCGTAGGTTCCTTGAAAAACACTTATTTCAATATCTGGATATAGTGATTGAAATGTTCTTATTATTCTGGGCATCCAATTAGTACATACACTATTGAAAGCACCTATTTTCACGCATCCCTTCTGTAATCCATTTAGCTCAGAAACACATTGAAGAAGTGCTTCCTGACTATTTAGTACCTTAATAATATTAGGATAAACCGCTTCTCCCGAACTGGTAAGCCGTACCCCATTTTTACTTCTTATAAAAAGAGAAAATCCAAATTCCTTTTCTAGCGCAGTGATAGAGTGACTAATTGCAGAAGGTGTTAAATCAAGAACTTCTGCTGCTTTATGAAAGCTTCCCTGCTGTACAACGGCATAAAATATCTGATAGGAAGGTAATGACATACATAAACACCTCCATTTCTGGTAATGATGAATTTAATTCACTTATAACATGAAATTAAAGAATTTTACTTATGTATATAACTGTACTAAAATAGTAATATAAAATCAAGAGGAGCTGACGAAATGAAAATTGCAGTACTGGGTGCTGGTGCAATGGGATGCTTGTATGGGGCATATTTATCACAAAAAAATGATGTAACTTTATTAGACGTATATCAGCCACAAGTAGACGCCATTCAAAAAAATGGATTAATTATGATTGAAAATAAGCAAGAAAAACTTTTTCATGTAAATGCTGCCCTTAGCGGTACTGATATTGGTCATGCGGATCTAGTTCTTGTTTTTGTAAAGTCTACCCAGACTTATGATGCAGTAAAAGAGAACCAGAAACTGATTGGGGATAAAACATTAGTAATGACACTGCAAAACGGAGCAGGTAATGACCGGGATATCTTAAAATTTGCAAAACATGAAAATATAATAATTGGTACATCAAAACATAATAGTGTGACTGTAGAACCAGGAAAATTCCAACACACTGCCTTTGGAGTCACGACTATTGGCACAATGGATTCCCATTCTCAAAAGGATTTAATTGCGGCTGATATATTAAATCAATCTGGTCTGGAAGCAATCGTTTCTGATGATATCCAGCGAATTATATGGAGCAAGTTATTTGTTAATATGTCAGTAAATACCCTGACTGCTCTTTTACAAACAAGAATTGGCTACTTAATCCGTAATAAGGACGCATGGGATTTTGTAAAAAGAGTAGTTTATGAAGGAGTTGAAGTTGCTGAAGCAGACGGAACTTATTTTGACCGCAGGGAAACACTGGAGATGGTACGAAAGGTATGTATAGAAGCTGGCGATGGCTATACTTCCATGTATCAGGATCGGAAAAACAAAAGGCTTACCGAAATTGACAAAATAAATGGTGCTGTGGTTGAGCAGGCAAAACTTTACGGAGTACCAACTCCATATAATGCTTTAATCGTTGACTTGATTCACGCTATTGAAGGAACTTATTGCGAGCTGCCAGACTAGATATGAATTCCTATTATCTAAATGAACTGCCTGTTTAGGCAGTTCATAAACATATGTATTAATTTCCCCATCTCGCATTATACGAGCTAATGTATATGGTTGAAGACGTTCCTGTTATAATTACATGATAGTCCTTATCTTCATCAAGCACAGGCGCAGTAAACTTACAATATATACGATTGTTCGCTTTAATATATGATACAAGTGAGTTAGACTCATATACTGACACTCTAAAGGTATTACGACTTTGTAAAAATGCATAAAAAGTAAATGACTGACCAGCAGGTACATGCCAATACATAGGTGTCGCAGAAGTAGTATCATACAGCGTAAGCACAGAAACACTGTTTAAAGCATATGCAGATGGTGTGAACTTATAACACTTATACATGCCTGTACTAGTAATATCATTAACCGTACAGACAGCTGTTGAAGCTGCATATACATTATTAGGTTCTGTAGTAAATAGAATTACTACAAACAGCAACGCAATAGAGCGTCTTAATACTTTTTTCATATAAATTACCACCTTTCAAAATTTTATAATAAAATTTTACAGTATTTAGCACGATTATGCAAGCAAAAATCTACTATTTAAAAAATCAAGGCAAAAGGATTTGTTTTGTCCTCTTGTCTTGACTTATAATTTATGTCTTAATTTAATTATTTACTGCACAGTAACTTTACAGGTTACTTTTTTCCCATTTTGCGTTTTAATTGTAAGGGTGGCAGTTCCCTTTCCCTTTGCTGTAATTTTTCCTGTACTAGACACAGTTGCTGCCTTTTTATTGGAAGAGGTATACGTATACTTTACATAAACACCAGTAGGTGCTACAACAGGCTTTAACTGATAGGTTTTCCCCTTCTTAATGGTTATCTTGGTTTTGCTGAGTTTTACCTTTGTCGGCGTTGGAATGGTTACCTTTACTTTCTTAATGGTTTCATTTCCATTTGTGTCCACCGCATAAATAGTATAAGTACCAGAAGCAGTAATAGCAACAGAAGACGTCTCTGCTATCACTGTACCCGAAGTACCTTTCTTGAAATCTGCTGCTGCCTTAGCACCTTTCTTCCAAAGAACAGCCTTTACCCCTGCTGTTCCAATATCTGCTGCTGTTACTTTAATAGAAGCCTTTGCTTTTGATTTATAAACGGTTGTCTTTGTTGTAATAGACGGTGCTGACGCATCCACCAGGTATGCATTATAAACATCCAATCTGCCACCTGTTTCCACCAAACCGCTAAGTGCATCTATTTTTACTGCTCCTGATAAGATTTTCTTTCTAACAGCAGTATTGGATAATCCATCCTCATATGAATATAGTAACGCTGCAACGCCAGTTACAAAAGGCGCTGCCATAGACGTACCTACTTTATAATCATATGTATTATTAGGAATTGTACTGTAAATTCTTGTTCCAGGAGCAGCAATATCTACACCTGAAATCCCATAATTAGAAGATCCATTCAGGGTTCCGTCACAACGCAGGTTTGCTACCGAAATAATATTATCATACTCTAAATAAGCAGGATAAATTGGTTTGCTTGCAATATCAACTCCTGAATTCCCCGCAGCACAGACAAAAAGCATCGAAGAAGACTTTATATAATTGGCCAGCAATCCATCATAAGTTGTCATTCCCAAACTCAAATTACAAACCTTTGCTCCGTTTTGTTCTGCATACATAATTCCTCTCAGTATTGCAAAAGAGGAAGCATAGGTTTCTTCACCTGATTTTGAATCGGCAAATACCTTCACCTGCATTAACTTTATATTACTTGCTCCAGCAACACCCCACACACCTGAACTGCCATTTGCCGCAATTATCCCCGAAACATGAGTTCCGTGGCCATTACTATCTGCAACGTCACTTGTACTGGCTGCTGTATTATAACCATAATAATCATCTATATAACCATTTTTATCATTATCAATTCCATCACCTGCTACCTCATCACTATTAATCCAAAGCTTACTCTGCAAGCCCGTATGATTAATATCTACACCGGAATCAATTACTGCCACAATGACTTCCTTGCTCTCTTTCTCCTTTACTGCATTCCAGAATGGAATCACATTAATATCTACTCCCGCAATGGAAGGTATATACTCACCAATATAACGGTCCAAATAGGCATTCTCACCTGTATTCAACAAGCCCCACTGCTCTGGCAAAATTGTATATGCTGTATCCATTATCTCGTCTTCTGTTTCGTCTTGTATATCATCTTGCGTTTCATTCTCCACTTCATCTGTTGTACCATATTGATAATTAGGCTGAATACTGGCTGCTAAACCGCTTTGTAACAGTGTATTTATACTACTCACCATCTTTGTCTGATTCGATGCTTTTAAGTAATAACATTCATCATACAAAAATTCATTTTCCACCAGGTCTAATTGGCTTATTATATCAGCCACAGCCACTTCCCCTGCACTTTCATCGAACGCAACCAGAAAATCATTACCCACATATTGATTCCAGTTACTTTCCGCGAGAACACCCGAATCAACCCAGATACTTTCTTGAGCAGATGCCTGTACATAAGAAAAGGGCTCGATTATATTCACAGCTAAAAACCCTGTAATAAAAAGGCTGGCTAACTTTCTTTTAATTCTCTTCTTCCCTGCAAAACATTTCATCCTAAACACCTCACTTTTCATTATCCTTTCACCCTACTATGTTCTTAGAATATCATACTATAAATTGACTATCAATAGTAATTCACTAGTAATTGCTTTTACTGGGATTTTGAATATTTACACTTGACAATAAGAACTACAAGAGGCATTATAACCTTAAAACTATATACTGTAAAGGAGATAGCAATGATCAAAGAAAACTTAACGCTATTAACAGATTTTTATGAACTGACCATGATGCAGGGTTATTACAAAAATAATAGAAATGACCGTGTTGTTTTTGATGTATTCTATCGTACAAATCCTTCCGGCAGCGGCTACGCTATTTGCGCCGGACTCGATCTTGTCATTCAATATATTAAAGAATTGCATTTTACCTATGAAGACATTTCCTATTTAAGGAGCCTTAATATCTTTGATGAAGACTTTCTAGACTATCTGGCAGGTTTTCATTTTACAGGAGATGTTTATGCCATTCCAGAAGGAACGGTTGTCTTTCCTATGGAACCGCTTGTTAAAGTAATTGCCCCTATTATGGAGGCACAATTAATTGAGACTGCTATTCTTAATATTATCAACCATCAAAGTCTAATTGCTACAAAAGCTTCCCGTGTTTGCTATGCGGCGAGGGGCGAAGCCGTAATGGAATTTGGACTGCGCCGTGCGCAGGGACCTGATGCTGGTACATTAGGGGCAAGGGCTGCTGTCATTGGTGGCTGTGTTGGGACAAGCAATGTTCTATGTGCAAAGGAATTCGGCGTTCCTGCATTAGGAACACATGCCCACAGCTGGATAATGAGTTTTGAAAATGAACTCACCGCTTTCCGCACCTATGCTGAGCTTTATCCAAGTAATACCACTCTCCTTGTTGATACTTATGATACTTTACGTTCTGGTGTTCCACATGCTATCCAGGTATTTAAAGAGCTTAGAGATGCTGGAAAAATGCCTGCAAAATACGGAATTCGTTTAGATAGCGGTGACTTGGCTTATCTTTCCAAAAAGTCTAGACAGATGTTAGATGACGCAGGTTTTATTGATGCTGGAATCTGTGCATCAAGTGACCTGGATGAATATTTAATAGACTCCTTAAAATCACAGGGTGCTGCTATCGACTCCTGGGGTGTGGGAACTAATTTAATTACTTCAAAGGACTGTCCTGCTTTTGGTGGAGTCTATAAACTTGCTGCCATTGAGCAAAATGGCACTTTTATTCCCAAAATAAAGCTTTCAGAAAATCAGTGGAAAATAACGAATCCAGGAAACAAAACCATTTACCGCATTTACGAAACGGATACTGGAAAAATAAAGGCAGATTTAATTGCTCTTGTAGAAGAGACATTTGACGAGTCCAAGCCATTATTGATTTTTGATCCAATCTCCACATGGAAAAAAACCACTTTAAAACCTGGAAAATACAAAATGAAAGAAATTTTGCTTCCTGTTTTCCGTAATGGCACATGTGTTTACGAATCACCAACCGTTTTAGAGATAAAAGCATATTGTCAGGAGCAGCTTGCTACTCTCTGGGATGAAACAAGACGTTTAATTAATCCACAGGAGGTATATGTGGATCTGTCAAAAGTACTATTTGATTTAAAGAATGAAATTTTGGATACTGTTAACAGCCAAAAAGAAAGTGATTAATTTTCCTTATTTAACCTATTTTTTATATAATTCCGAATTATTTCAACATGCATCTAGATTTTTCTGCTTTATATGGTATAATGCATATAGTTAAAAGCAACTTGCAGATTATATAAAAGGGCTTGCAAAATAGATAGGATGTTGATGAATGAAGAAATTAATATATGTAGCTGGTAGTTTTCTTCTACTTGCTGGAGGTATTCTTTTTCAGACTATATCTTCTCATTCAGAAGTGAATCATACTTCAAATAATTATGAATATTATTATAATAATGATAGTGTGATTAAGGAAGATAGCTCCATGGAATTAGGTAATCCAACGGATATAGAAGCATTTGTTCCTGCAACTAAAATGGATCTGGAACCTGACAGCATAACTGTTCTTGTAAATAAGGAGTATGGCCTGCCAGAGGGGTACCGTCCAGATGATTTAGTAGTACCAGACATTTTATTTAATATCAATTACTTTCACGAAAAGAAAATGTTAAGGCGGGAAGCTTCTAATGCAATTGAAGAATTATTTGAAGCAGGCGAACAAGAGGGACTTTCTTTATGTGGTGTCTCTGGTTTTCGGTCATATGAAAGACAGGAAGAAATCTATGAAGAGAATCTGAAAACAAAAGGTTACGCTCACACTAGTCAGTTTTCTGCTGTTCCAGGTTATAGCGAACATCAGACAGGTTTAGCTATGGATGTTTCAACTAGCTCGATTCACTATAGACTGGATACTGTTTTTTCAAGCACTCCAGAAGGTAAATGGCTGGCTGAAAATGCTTATAAATTCGGTTTTACTATTCGTTATCCTGAGGACAAAACAGAAATTACTGGATATGCTTATGAACCATGGCATATTCGATATGTTGGTAAAGAACTGGCAAAGTATTTATACGATAACAATTTAACATTGGAAGAGTACTATAATTATGTTCCAAATCCTGAAATTATGGACGATGAAGATTATGGAAATGCTATTGACATGGATGACACTCCCGTTACGAAAAGTACACCTGTACCTACTGTGAAGCCTACTCCGTCAAAAACGCCAAAGCCGGAAGCGGTGACTGTTACACCAACCCCTTCCAGCACTCCTGTTCCATCCGTTTCACCTGATGTAACCAAAAAACCAGTTATTACACAGGAGCCGGCAAACACCCCTAAGACGGAAGAACCTACGCCTACGCCTGTGCCTTCATCCACTCCCGTTTCTTCTACAGAACCAGAAAATACGCCTGCACCAAGTATTTCACCTGATACGGAGCCTGAAGTTAGTACAGAACCAGAAATAACACTGGAACCAGTAGAGGAGATTACACCAACACCTTCCAGCTGAATATAATATA
The DNA here is from genome assembly GCF_900112775.1 of Anaeromicropila populeti. Classification (GTDB taxonomy): domain Bacteria; phylum Bacillota; class Clostridia; order Lachnospirales; family Lachnospiraceae; genus Anaeromicropila_A; species Anaeromicropila_A populeti. The sequence goes on along the minus strand of NZ_FOYZ01000002.1, from coordinate 50,716 downwards.
TAACTTTATGATGTATAAATAAAAAGGATTGTTGCAATACTGATTTATACCCTGATGCAACAGTCCTTTTATTCCCTACAAATTTCTTGAATAACTAAACTTCATTTGTTATAATTTGAGAGATGCAATTATTTTATGCTTAGGAGGTTAACGTGAAAACAATTTTAATTCTTCTATTTTTACTTATTTTTTCAATTATAAGTTTACCTTTATACCTAATTGTGTTTATTCTTGGTAAATTTAATGTAGAGGCTAAAAAGAAAGTGACACAAAAAATTGTAGTCTGGGCGTTAAATGGTATTCTTTTTATTGCAGGAGTAAGGAAAAGGGTGTATGGATTAGAAAATGTGCCAAAGAATACTCCCGTTTTGTATGTAGCAAATCATCGCAGCTATTTCGATATTGTGGTTGGTTATACTACTGTCCCTACTATAACATCATTCATTTCTAAAAAAGGACTTGCTAAGGTTCCTTGCATTTCCCACTGGATGAAATTATTAAAATGCCTGTTTTTAGATCGAGAGGATATAAAACAGGGACTGCAAACTATTCTACAGGGTATAGATCAAATGAAAGACGGGTATTCTATTTTTATAATGCCTGAAGGAACGAGAAATCATACGGATGAACTTCTCCCTTTTCATGAAGGCAGCTTCAAATTTGCACAAAAAACAGGGTTTCCTATTGTTCCGGTAGTTATGACACATACGGATGACATCTGGGAAAAACACATGCCATGGATTAGAAAAGCTACTGTATCCATTTATTTTGGAAAACCTATTTATGTAAACGAATTAAGTAAGGAAGAGAAAAAGTTTATTGGATCTTACACCCAGAATATTATAAAAGAAAATCTTGAAAAATTAAAATCAGGTATGATAGAATAAAACTATTGTACTAATACAAAATACAAGGAGGTACATATTTTTATGTATTACAATACATTGCCTATTTTTGCAATTAATATTAATCCATTTGTAATTGGTTTACTTATAACACTGGTAGTCGTTTCAGTTGCATTATTTTTGTTATATCGTTTTGGTACAAAGCTCCAAAAACGTCAAGAAGATTCCCAATCTCAGATGCAGGCTAATTCACAAAGTGTTTCCATGCTTGTAATTGATAAAAAGCGGATGAAGTTAACGGAAGCTGGTCTTCCAAAACTTGTTCTTGAGAGCACACCAAAATATTTGCGTGGAAGAAAAGTACCCATTGTAAAAGCTAAAATTGGTCCAAAAATTCTTTCTCTCATTTGTGACGAAAAAATATTTGATGTGATACCTGTTAAAAAGGAAGTAAAAGCAGTAATCAGCGGGATCTATATTATGGAAGTCCGCGGTCTTCGTACAAGTTTAGAAACAAAGCCTGAGAAGAAAGGTTTTTTTGCTAAGTTAAGAAGTAAGGCACAGAAAAAAGTAAACGAATCTAAATAATTTTATAGGTAAACATATTAATAGCCAGGTTCCCCCAACTAGCATGGGAACCTGGCTGCTTTATGCATTGAATCCAGAAAGAATCGTTGCTGCTGCTTCCTTGGATAAAACTTTTATGCTAATTGTACACTCTGATACGTGTGTATAATTCACTTCCAAATCATATTCCAACTGAACTTCAATCTGATTATCTTCTTCCTTCACTGCAATTTTATTCGTATAAATACCTATTAAAATATTTCCAAAGGGCATATTATAGTAGGTCATATTTTTCTTATCTACTTCAAAAATCATATGGACGCTTGCACAGCCATCTTTTATAATATCAACCTGCTGGTTGCTTATTTTAATGGTATTTTTCGATATACCACCCTGCTGGTCTTCATCACCAATCACTTCCTCGTATAACACATAATGCTTCTGGTTCTTATAGAAATACTGGCCAGTAGCAATTAATTCAACTGACTCATCTTCTCCTGCTTCAAATTGCAGCCCTTTTATTGAAATTATGACATCTCTTGTCATTGTACCCTCCCTTTAATGAACTTTAGTACTGTTCTATATTAATATCCTTCGTTTCTTCCACATCACATGATAAAATCGTATTTGCAAAAGACTTAAATTTTTCTGCACCATCACTTACAAAAAATTTATGGTTTGGCATCTGCTCAGAACATTCTATTTCCTTTTCCCTTAGCACACGCTTTAATGTTTTAGCAGTTTCAAAGGCTGGATTCACAAGTGTTACATCTGGTCCTACTACCTTTTGTATCGTATGCCGGATAAGTGGATAGTGAGTACATCCCAGCACCAGTGTATCAACATCATACCCCTGCAATTCATTCAGATAACGCTCTGCAATCTCTACTGTTACAGAATCATATAGCAGCCCCTCCTCCACAAGTGGGACAAACAGAGGACATGCCTTTGCAAATACCTGTACATGGGGACACATCTTATCCAGATACTGTGTGTACACACCACTGTTAATGGTGCTTTCTGTTCCAATAATACCAATTCTTCCACTCTTTGTTGCCTTAGCAGCAGTTATGGCACCTGGCTTTACTACTCCAATTACTGGAATAGTCAATTCTTCTTTAATCGTTTCTAAAGCTAATGCACTAGCTGTATTACAAGCTACTACAATTGCCTTAACGTTTCTTGTTAACAAAAATTTAGCAATCTGTCTTGAAAAAGTAATAATGGTTTCTTTGGATTTGCTTCCATATGGCACCCTCGCCGTATCACCAAAATATATAATCTGTTCCTTTGGCATTTGCCGCATAATTTCTCTTGCAACTGTTAACCCACCTACGCCAGAATCAAAAACGCCTATGGGTGTATTTCCTGACATAAAAAAACCTCCCACTTAGTTTTCTTCCATTCTACTCTTTCTCTTATAATTATTCAACTATTTTCCTCTATTTCTTACCCCAGATTTTATGCCACCATTCTTCAATTTTAAACTTATATTCTATTTCTGCATCTCCCGATAATACAAGCGACTTATACTCCTCTTCACTTAAAACATTTTTCAAAAGTTTCTTTGAGTCATCTGGCACTACCATATAAGTGCTATCTACAAAGCATAGGGTTGGGAACATAACACACCACCAGTTTTTCCCGCAGGCACTTCCTATTAGAACTTGAAGCGCCTCGTACTTTCCAGCTGGAAATGTCATATCACCGTACATTTTTACTGGAAAATTATCCTGTCCCAATATAACCTGACAATTATAAGAGTATCCATTTTTTTTAATGATTCTCTTGCTTATTTTTTCCAACTGAGGCATTTCTACCACCATTATTTTTTTTGCCTCATTAATATTTTTAGCATTTTTTAGCTTCTTTTGCAGATAGGAAACAACTGCATCTTTCACTTTTAGCTTTAATTGCTGGTCTTCTTCACTGTCACTATTGGCGCGAACATGAAAACGAACAATTTCTTCTGAGATACCTGCCTGAAGTTCCCTGGCCCCTTGACCTTTGTGCATATTATTTACGATTAAAATAGCTCCAAATAAAATAAGAAGAACTATTTTGATACTTCCCTTACTTTTCTTTTTTATAGAATCTTTACTATTTAACATATGTATCACTCCTATTTTATGATACTTAAATCCTAACCAGTTTTAGAAGTATTATACATCTATTGATTATTTTTATTTTTTCATATATAATGTGTATACAAAATACAATTAGGTACGAGGGGTGTACAATGTATCCAACAATTCAAAAAAATGCATATGGAAAAATAAATATTGGATTAGATGTTCTTCGAAAACGAGAGGATGGCTATCATGAAGTTCGTATGATTATGCAGACTGTCACCTTATTTGACCGCTTACATGTTACTGTCATACCAAATGATACTATTAACATAGAAACCAATCTTTCTTTTTTGCCAACTAATGAAAATAATCTGGTTTATTCTGCGGTGAAGTTACTCAAGGATGAGTTTTCAATTAAAGAAGGACTGTCTATTAAATTAGATAAGTATATTCCGGTTGCTGCTGGAATGGCTGGTGGAAGTGCTGATGCTGCTGCTGCTTTAGAAATTATGAATGAATTATTTTCACTTGGGCTGACTCAGTCAAATTTAATGGAACGTGCGGTAAAGCTAGGAGCCGATGTCCCTTACTGCATTATGAAGGGAACTGCATTGTCGGAAGGAATTGGTGAAATATTAACTCCCCTTCCTCCCCTGACAGATTGTTTTATTTTAATTGTAAAGCCCAATATACATGTTTCCACAAAATACGTTTATGAAAATTTGCGTTTAGATACCATTACCAGCCATCCTGATATTGATGGTATTATTTACGATATTCGTCGCAAAGACATTCGCGGCATGGCTCTCAAAATGAATAATGTTCTGGAATCTGTTACGGAAAAGGACTACCCCGTAATTTGTCAGATTAAAAATCTAATGATTGCGCAGGGTGCCATTCATTCTATTATGAGTGGCAGCGGCCCGACTGTATTTGGAATTTTTCAGTCTCATTCCGCTATTGAGAAGGCACACAGGTTTTTCAGGGAAGATTATCCTATGTATAAGTCCTATATTGTTAAGCCAATCAGGCCTTAACGCAACGATACAAACTAACTGTTTTTTGCTCATGGCTTTTTGCCACAGTAAGGAGGTACTTATGGAAGATCAATTAATTGTCAACATGAATGAATATCTGCCATTGCGTGATGTTGTCTTTCAAACACTGCGACAAGCTATTTTAAAGGGCGAATTGAAACCTGGAGAACGATTAATGGAAATTAAGCTTGCCAAACGTCTGGGAGTTAGCCGGACACCCATCCGCGAAGCTATTCGTATGCTGGAGCTGGAAGGCTTAGTTGTTATGATACCAAGACGTGGAGCTGCTGTTGCCAAAATTACGAAAAAGGATTTGGAAGATGTTTTAGAGGTTCGCTGTGCTCTTGAAGAACTGGCTGTCAGTCTGGCATGCGAACGAATAAATGAAGATGGCATTTTAAAACTAGAGGATGCCTTGTCTGAATTTGAATTAGCGATTCAGCATGGAGATGTGACAAGCCTGGCTGAAAAGGATGTTGCTTTTCACGATATTATTTTTGAATCCACAGGCAATGCCCGTCTTATACAATTACTCAACAATCTGCGAGAACAGATGTATCGTTACCGTTTGGAGTATTTGAAAGATAACAGAAGCCATGATAAGCTTGTTTTAGAACATCGTATTATTATAGAAACCTTAATGAACCGCGATGTACTAAATGCCCAAAAACGGATTCGAGAACACATTTATAATCAGGTAATGAACGTAAGCCAGCAAATCGATAGTGAAGAAGAATAGGTTATCTAAAAGTACCACAAGTAAGGCTATTTATGCAAAATGAATACGCATAAATAGCCTTTAATAAACATTATATTATCTGGAATATCTATTGGTTTTCCATTAGTGAATAAAATTTATCACAAAATGTTTGTCCATTATTATCAACCAGATTTTTTATTAAATACCATTTACCATCAATGCGAATTCCCTGTGAAAACAATGCCAAATACATAATGCGTTCATCAAGTCTAACTTCTATATATAGTCCTCCCATGAGTTTTTCCTCTTCAGCTGCTTTTTCTAATTTCATTTCTTTTAATAGAGCATATGCTTCTATTAACTTTTCCCCTTTAAAATTGTAGGATCCTTCTCCTTGATTTATTACTATTTCATCAACATCGCTTTGTATTTCACTGGTAAATATATTATTATTTTCTTTCGTGTCTGGTTTTTTAATAATAAAAAAGTAGGAGTAAAAAAATACAGCTAACACTATAATTAAAATTAAACTGACCATAATTATTTTCTTTTTCATTGTATCACCTCTCTAACTTCAGTGAAAATGCTTGTTAATTATTTATAAACAAAAAAATTGTATCATAATTTTATTAAATTACAACAGAAATGTGATTTTTAACTACAATACTGTAATTTTTAATCATTTTTTGCTTTTCAATTATAATAATAGAACGAATCTCATTTAAAAAAGCCTTACTGTACTTCTTATAGTACAATAAGACTTTTTTGTTTTCTTACACCGCATCCACTCTTTTTAATAATAATAATTTATCTCCTGGGTGAATTAAATCTGTCTCCATATCGTTCATTTGCTTAATGCTATCCACCGTAGCATGAAATTGTTTTGCAATTTTCCACAAAGTATCCCCTGGCTTCACAATATATCCAACCATACTTGGCATCTCCTGAAGCTTATCAAGATCAAACTCATTTTCCTTAATATCTACAATAATAGGTTCACTAAGCTTGCGAAACGCAATTGTATCCAGATTCAAAGCTGCCTTAATCTCGACCTCTTCACCATCCAGCATAATAACACTAATTTGCTCAACGCTTGGTTTGATTTCGTAAACACATTCATTGTTTAACCCTTTAATTTCTACAAACTGGCTAAATGGAATAACACCTTTTGCAGCCCCCAGCGGTTTGTTGTCATCCGCTGAAATATATAAAATTTGTACATCTAATACGCCGTCGGTCTGAACACCATCCTCCATTAGAACCTGATCGTCAATCCGCACATTTCCTGTTGCATTACAAATTTGCAGAATGCTAGGCTGGCCTGCACCAATATTAATCCGGTCCGTCACACGGGTTTTGGAATTATTTTTTGAAACTAGTTGTTCATAAAATGCTTCTTTTACTACTGGTGCAATATCTTTTGCAGTGGAATAGCAATCACTGAGAATCTCCAGTTCTTCATCTACATAAACCTTCATATCCAGCTCCAGTATTGCCTCACATCCAATGATTCTCTCTTCTCCATCATCATCAGTCTTAATTTGCAAGTCCTTTCCTGTCAAATTAACATCGATATTAGATACCATGCTGTCATTACATCCATTCACATCAATGATACTGTTAAATGGCACTTCCGTCTCGAAATATTGTGGTGTCTGCTCATCCATATCCCCTGTATACAAAATAAATACAAGCAGTACACCCCTAATATTTATTTTATCTTCTAACACTCTGGTTTCCAACTCACGTAATTCCATTTCATCATACAAAATTTCATAAATATTTTTCTTTCCATTTGGAATATGAATTTCATCTTTTACCCGTATAGTATCTTTTTTGTTCATCATCACCTGGGTAATGTTTAAATCCTTAAACATACTATGACAATTACTATCTCCTTCAATTGCTACAGCAGTTTCTTCATCATAATTATTTTCTGCTAATACGGTAAAGGAAACAATTGATTTTACACTGATTTTTCTTGAGTTAATCAGGCTGGTCGTTAAATCATCTATTTCCCATTTTGTTACTACAAAATCATCTGAACATGTTTCATCCATATTGATTACTTCCTCAAAAGGAAGCTCGCCACTGATATTATGTACAGGTCTGGACGCACCGTCACTAATATACAACAGATTAAAAAGTAAGGAACCTCTGATCATTACTTTTCCGTTTAGAGGCTTGACTTCATGCAGAACAATCGTAGCCTGATCCTTAATAATCTGTTCAATATCTGGTTTTACGTCGGGGACATTAAAGTCATCATCCAATGTTAGCTGCACATTGGTCCTGCATTTCAATTTATTCATATGGACATTCTTTTTAATTAATTCCACAAAAAATCCCTCCTTGCCTTATATATTATTAATATTCAGGCAAGAAGGGATTTATTACAAATTAACTACATAACATTAATTGAACTTCTTTTGTTAATACGTCAGCATAACTAAATGATAACGTTCTATGGTTATTTTCCAAATCTTCATCCAGCTGTATAATAAATATAGAAGGATAAGTTTCACATATAATGCCTTCTGCAACATCAATCTTATGTCGTCCTCGATTAGATCGAATACGAACCCGGCTACCAACATGATTTACAACTGCCCTGCGAACACTGCTTAAATCCATTTGACTCATATCATTTACCTCCAAATGTGTTTTTCTATCTTATCCTTATGCTGTCGACTCTAGTTGCTAAAAAAATATGCAATACATCTATCATTATACCACTAGTGTTAAAATTTGTCAATGATTTTTTAATTTTTTTCTTGACAAACAGGTGTTTGATTTCTTTTTTACTTATTATAGAAGTTTTTTCTTTTATTCAAATAAATTTGTGCTATAATTTTAATAAATACTTTTCTTAAAGGCAGGGATTTTTAAATGAATGATATTAATATACCCAAACCCAAAAAACTAAAATACCATGAAAAACGTGTAGCAGTAACAAAAGAATTTGATTTTAGTGCTGCCCACTTTTTATATGAGTATCAAGGCAAGTGTAAAAATCTTCATGGTCATACTTATATTGTGGTTCTAACTGTCAGCGGATATACAGACGAACAAGGATTTCTTATTGATTTTAACAAATTAAAGTCTATTTACATAGAATCTATACATAATAAATTAGATCACTCCTATTTAAATTCTATTTTAACTAATATGAATTCTACCGTAGAAAATATGATTGTCTGGATATGGGAGCAGCTTGAAGAAACATTTTCTTTGGTTCAGTACAAGAAGCAGGATATTCGAATCGAAGAAATTAAATTATATGAAACACCAACTAGTTATGCTACATTGAAATGGGAGTGGATGCATGGATAATCTAACAGACGTAAAGAATAATCAAATTGCAATGGTAGAAATTTTTCAATCTATTGAAGGGGAAGGCACAAAAGCAGGAACACCCACTACCTTCATCCGGCTGTTTGGATGTAATCTTCGTTGTAGCTGGTGTGATACCAAATATAGCTATGAGCCTGACAAGCCACGATTTTATGCCTCTGTGGAACAAATTCTAGAACAGGCAACAACGTATGGAAGTTCTTCTGTCTGTCTGACCGGCGGGGAGCCCCTTTTATCTTTTAAAAACGCGTATGCACTGTTACTTGGATTAGGGGAGTTGGATTTTATTAAAGATATTCACATTGAAACAAATGGCTCCATTGATTTAACCCCTTATTGCAAGCTAAGAAATGATAATGCCAATCTAAATCAAAAGGTACGGTTTGTTGTTGACTACAAGCCAATATCCAGTGGACAAAATGAAAAAATGAATTTAAATAATTTTTCCCTTTTATCAAATCGGGATGAGATAAAATTTGTTATTGGAAGTGAAGAAGATTTTTTACTTGCCCGCACAGTGATAGAGCAATACTATCAATCTGGACAAATTCTTTTTAGCCCCCTTTGGGGAAAAATTGAACCTGCTAGACTGGTAAGTTTAATGCTGGACAGCAAACTATTACATGCAAGACTCAGTTTACAATTGCATAAAATGATATGGGGACAAGATAAAGAAGGGGTATAGGAGGAAATAAGATGAGTAGAAAAAAAGGATTTATAACTTTCTTAGCATTACTATGTTTACTAAGTTTTAGTATAGCATTATTTAAGTCCTTTAACAGGGAGCAAACTCAACCAAAAGAAACCGGTATTATTTATGGTGAAAATGAAACAAGTAACAAAGTGGAAATTAGTGAATTACGTGCTGTTTCTGATAACAAATCAGCTCATGTTGTTTGTGATACTATTGAGGTACTTCTTACGGACGCACAGCTTGTAGATTTATCTACAATAATTGTTAAAGGAAAAGTTACAGAATGTCTTGGCGAATATACCTATACACTAACAGAAGATGGGCGGGCACCCTTTAGTACAGTACGTAAGTTATACAATTTTGAATTAACGGATACCTTAAAAGGAATACCAGAAGAGGATATGAAACTAGCAACTGGCCCTGCGGCTAGAGAAGATGCATTTGAAATAGGGAAAGAATATATATGGTGTTTATACCCAATGGAAGGTGATTATGAGGGAGCATATGAACCTGTCAGTTATGCTTGTGGATTGCTTTCTATTGACAGCGAGCAGCTCAGCCCAAAACGCTTGACCTTGACAGAATTAAAGGAACTCATTCAAAAAATTGAAAACAATGAGGGTGAATTTGTAGAAGAACTTAACGATGATATGTATGTTAAAATGAAGTCAGTATTAAAGCATATGGAACAATAGAACTAAGGGAGTGTCACCTAACAAGTGCACTCCCTTAGCATTATTCTACATCTTTTTTCCACAAGCCATGAATATTACAATATTCAAACACTTCTACTGCTTCTTCACCTTCACTAAGCATAAATACCGCTTCTGGCTTTTCACCTGGCTCTAAGCACTTTCTTTGTCCACCTTTATTGGTTTTTAAATAAATCCAAGAAATATGATGTTCTGGAAGCATTGGATGCTCTGCACTTCCGATTACTACCGTCACTTTATTTCCTTCTACGGTTACCACAGGCACATGCTTTTCTACCGCACCATCTGTTGTATTAGGAACTAACTCTGTCATTTTCTCTCCACAGCATACAACTGGTACACCAGAATCTTCGATCATACCAATAATATTTCCACAATGTTTACAAATAAAAAATCTTTGATCCTTACACATAAAATTGTCTCCTTTCATTTTACGAAAAGTTTGCTCTATGATTACTATTTTCTAGAATCATCATAAATAATCAAAAAAATCTCCATATCTCATAACACGCCAAATTGCAAGACGTACCAGATATCCAAAAATACAAAGAGGTCCTACAATTAATACCTTTGCTCCCCAAAATGCAACCAGTAAATTAGATTTTCCCACAAAGTATTCTGAAATATTCGTAACTCTCTTCATACCAAACATAATAGTAATATAATGTGCAAGTAAAAATACAGATACAAATTTATATGGTACTTTATCTAAATTCACATAAAGTATTACCATTAAAATAATAAAGATAGCTCCCAGCACTCCCAACATAATACCTGCCAGCTGATTGCCCGTCCAATCCTTTTTTACACATCTGATAATCAGCGCCATAATAAAGTACGCTGCAATAAGTGCAATAAATGTAGCTTCAACAACATACACATCTTCTATCTGAAATAAATTGGAATACAATATTGCTGCAAGTGGAACTATTAATACAAAAGCTAGATAAGTCACTATCCTTTTCCCGTGGGCTTTTGGACCCCCCATTTCTAAAACTAACACACAAACTCCGCACCCATAAATAACTAGATTAAATGTTTGCTCTGACACCATGATAAAACTGCCTGCCCAGCCTGACGGCAGACTGCTTGCTATTCCCAAAATTAAAATCAGCATAAAACCCATAAGTAAAAATACATAAGTCAGCCCTTTGTTTTGGCTATCTTCATAGGAAAGATACTTTAAGGTTCTTTGATACAGTTCCTGCTGCCTTACTTCTTCCTGGCTAAAATCCAGCTCTTCATCCAAATTATTAAAAGATTTTCTAGCTCTCATAATTTTCCTACTCCCTTATTATGTTATTTTATAATATTGTCTATCACAAGTAAATACCTATTGCAAAATATTTTTATGTAGCAATATTTGTTCCTTAATCTTCTATTTTTTGTTATAATAAAAGTATCAACATAAATTAAATTGAAAGGAGCATTCCATGAAACGAAGACTTTTCTTATTTACCTATTTCTTTATCTTCAGCTTGCTAATTGGCTGTAAAAAAAATGATAGTGCTGTGGACAGTAATACTTCCGAAGCAACCGAGGCCTCGGGGCAGCCGTCTGAAAGCAATACGTCCAGTACTCCCTCTGCATCTCCTGCGGCAGATGAAAAGCACGTACAAGACGTTACCCTTACATCTAAGCTTTTAAGTGAGGCAACAGACGGAAGTTCCCCTGAAAAGCACATTATTCTTTATCTCCCCCCTAGTTACTTCCGTTCTGAAAAGCGGTATCCTGTTGTATATTACTTTCATGGCTTTGGAGATACACCATATTATATTAATCTGGCGGAAAAGGATTTTGAAAAAAACATGAAAGATAGCGCAGAATTTATTGTAGTGGGAGTAGACGGCAGAACAAAAGGCAGTAATGGTTCCTTTTATGTAAATTCCCCTGTGACAGGTGCCTGGGAAGACTACGTTATACAAGAAGTTATACCTTATGTGGATGATAATTATCGAACTCTTGCAAATCCTGAATCCAGAGGAATTACTGGTTTTTCTATGGGAGGCTTTGCCGCCATTAACTTGGCACTTTTACATCCCGAAATATTTTCATCTACCCTCTCCTTATGTCCTGGCTTGTTAAAAGATGATGAATTACAAATTGCTATGGATACCTGGAGTGGTGATACTACCTTTAAAACCTCTTATGGACAGGCCTTTGCTCCCAATCCAGATGCAGAAAATTTATGCGACATTCCTACAATGGATGGTTCAAAGGAAGATAACGAAATCTGTGAAAAGTGGCTTTCTGGCTTTGGCCACCTAGAAGAAAAAGTTAATCGGTATTTAGAAAAGAAACAACCATTACATAACATACAAATTATTTATGGCAAAGCAGATGGCTATACTTGGATACCAGAAGGATCCAAATACTTTTCAGAGCTTTTGAATGAAAAAGGAATTGAACATACCTTAACCGAACGACTGGATGGACATTTAATACCAAATGATTTTGTAGAAACCTACTTTGTCCCATTCTTTTCTGACGGACTGGTTTTTGAAGAATGATTTTATATCACGCTTCCCATACTAAAAGAGGCAGACTGCTGACATCAGTCTGCTTCTGCCCTTCATCTTTATAAACTTTGTTCTAATTAAACACCACATTTTTATCTACAAATTCTGTCTTCACAACAACGTATGGATATGTCAGAGCATTACTTACCATATCTTCTTTTGATGGTCCTAGTAAAGTCGTGTCAATGTAAACTGCATTTTCTGTCTCATACAGTTCATTTACCTGTATGCTGAAGCCTCCGGTTTTTTGCTCTCCATATCCAACTACAATATACAAGTATTCTCCATTTGCATAGGACATTTTAAATGGCTGAGCTTTTTTCTCTTCGATCATTGATTTCAGTTCATCCGATAAGTCCACATCTTCCACAACTGTAAATTCTAAGTCTCTCAGTTTCTCTATTGCAGTATTCTCTGTCTTACAAGCACTTAACAGAACAATAAACAATCCTGCTAAAATGATAAACAAAGTTTTTTTCATAACTGCCTCCACAAATATCATTGTTATATATTATGACTTATCTTTTAATATCATTCCTACTCTTCTAATAAAGCTGGAAAACTTAAAAACACATCTTCACTGTCATCTGCAAAATCTACACTATAGCTTTTAGAAACGTACCCTTCCTTTTTCAGCATAATTGTATATTTTCCAATGGTTTTTGTAAAACTTACTGGTGAAATGCCTTTATACGTACCATCTAGATATACTTCAACACCCTCTGGTGCCTTCACTGTAACTTTATGAAGAGAATCTACTTTTTCAGTTGTACTGGAAGCTTCCGTATCACTTTCTTCTGCCTCATTTGCCTCTGCTTCGCTGACAGAATCTGTATCCCAGTCTAATGAAGTATCTTCGTCCTCATCTCCTTCAATGGTAATAAGAATATCATCATCTGCCTCTGCCGGCTCCTCTGCTGCCAAATTAAGTTCTATCCTTTGGGATGCCTCTCCTACTATCATAATACCATAAAAATCCTCATACCCGCTTAAACTCACCTTTATTTTATGTTCACCATAGTTCAGCTTTACAGGCTCAGAATAATCCGTCAGAATATTATTAATATATAAGTCTGCCCCATCTGGAGTAATAAGAAATTCCACCTCTCCAATTCTCTCTGCTGGAATAATAAATTCACTCATGTCCACTGTAATCTCTTTATCTCTAATTACAGAAATACTTTTTGTGCCAACCAGTTCACCATTTGTCATAGTCAGCTTATAGGTTCCTTCTCTCACTACCACCATCATATTTTCTGTTACAGGAAGAATTTCACGGTACCCTATTTCCAGTGTACCGCCAAGAAAACTATCATACCCTGTTAAACGTACAAAACCATGCCCCTCTGTAACCACAATAGATAAAATATCTCCATCCATGCCCCTTACAGTTAATTCATCCTTTTCGCTTACGTCAATAAGAGGAATTTCTTCACCCTCGCTAAATATAAGCAAATTATCTGTATACTGATACTTTTTATTTGCAATTTTCATGGATTTTTTCGTCTTGTCAAAAGAAAACTTATTAACCCCCTGATATTCCCATGCATCCTCTGAGATTTTCAGACTCTTTAATTTACTTTTATTTTCATCATACTCAACTTCAACAATTTCTCCTACCGAAACCGTACTAATTGAAATAATTTCATTATATTTATTTCTAATATCTGCACCACCATTATAGCTTAATGTGATATCCTCAAAAAAGGCCGTATCTAATACGGTAATGGCCTGTGCATCCAAGTCAATCTCTCGTACAACTGCTGCTATTTCTGATTTATGATTTACTGCTGTACCTTCCCGATCACTTACCTGATATTGATTTGATATATTTTCTTTCCTACAACCTGCTAAAGCAGACATGGCTGCCATAGTAATTATAAGTAAAACTGCGTATTGCATTATTTTTCCCTGGCGTATCATGCGTAGCCTCCTAAGTATTTCAATTTATAGGTTTTACTTGTTCATTATATAATAGGACTCAAGATTCTGCAAAAATAAATTTTTCTGCTCCTCTTGTTGTTGTAAACTAACAAGTTTCTGAATTGTTCTTCCGGAAATCCATGATTTTTTGCTGTTAAAATAGTAATTCGTTATTTTCCAAAATTTTTCCGGATACAACATTAAAATATACAATAAATCCAGCTGATCCTTAGCCAGCACAAAATTGGAAAAGTATTCATCCAGTATCTGATTTGCCATGTAGATATCCCAGCTATTTTTTTCCATTGTTTTTCTCATAAAATAGTACAAATCAAATATTTGAAGTCCAACATCTGCCTTTTCAAAATTGGTCGTGACAATCCCTTTGTTAGTCATCATTATATTGTGATATGTATAGCTTCCATGATTTACTGTACCATTTTTTTCTGCGTGTACCTTTTGCTGTTCAAAGGATGAATTATTTAACAGCTTCTCCGCTTCTATTCCCTGCTCATAATATCGGTCAAAAACACTTAAAAATCGAACTTCAAATTCATTTTTTTGCTTTTTATCAAGAATATATGATTTAACCCGCTTTAATTCTTTATTATGCTTTGAAAAAAGAGCTGGCAGGAGGTAAATTGGGGCAAATGATCTTTCCTTTACAACAGATACCTGATTTAAAAGTTTATGCAGCATTGCCAAATTTTTTGCAGCACCACGCACTTGTTGAACATCCTTTAGATTACATTCATCTCCCTGGTACCAATTTTTAATAAAATACCTATCTCCTGACGAATCCTGACTTATAATCTGATTTTCAAGATTAGGATAATAACTATCTATCCTTTGGTATCCTTGCTCTACCAAAAATGACAATATACTATTCTCATGCTCAATCCGGCTGTTTGAACTTTGACAGACCCGAAATAACTTATACCCTTTATCTGTATCAAGCAAAAGGGCCCCTCTGGCTCTATATACATTTGAAATTTTTAAGTCATATTGTCGAAAGACATCTTCATATCTATCATCCACATTTAGCCCTCCCATTAAATATATTTTCCCAAGAACTGGTGTCTATTTTT
Source organism: Anaeromicropila populeti (assembly GCF_900112775.1). GTDB lineage: Bacteria > Bacillota > Clostridia > Lachnospirales > Lachnospiraceae > Anaeromicropila_A > Anaeromicropila_A populeti. The sequence goes on along the minus strand of NZ_FOYZ01000002.1, from coordinate 35,204 downwards.
AATAGTATGACCAAACGAATGCTTTCATACCTATTTCTTATAAGTACAAGCTCTATTTAGTAAAATTTCTTTGTCATTTAATTCTGGGTTATCCAACACCTCTTGCAGCAGCCTCTCTAATATATCACCAATAATTTTTCCTGGCTTAAATCCTATTTCAATTAAATCATTTCCGTTTATTTTTAAATCTCGAATGGATGTACATTGTTCTTTTTCTTCTACCTGAATCGCCAAAATTCTAGCACTATTCAACTTAGCAAGCTTTTCATCCAGCTGATAGGTGCTATGAGCCAGTGTATCTGCGTATTGTACAAAAAATAATATTTTTATTTCTTCTTTTCCAATTTTATGAATTGCTCTCCGAATTGCTTTTTCTGTTAGTTCATATCGGTAGTCATGCCATTTAATCAAGTGCAAAGCAAGCTCCATAGAGTAATTGTCAAATTTCAATCTCTTAAAAACTGCCTTTGCCTGTTCCACACTTTCCTCAGGATGCCTGTAAAAATGTTCAATTCCTTTCTCATCAATTGTTTTTACAGCTGGCTTCCCTACATCGTGCAGCAATAAAGTCCAACATAAAATATGCCTTATCTTTTCGTCAAACTCCATTTCCCTATATTCCTGTGACTGAGAAATTTCTTTTGTAAAGATTTCAATAGCCTTTATACTATGCATTCCCACGTTATACATGTGGTGAGGATTATTCTGAGAAGTTGCCAACATAAGATCCAGTTCAGGCAGAATAAATTTAGTTAATCCCGTTTCAAATGCAAGTAATAATTTATCTGGACATGGAGAAACAACCAATTTATCAAGTTCCACCCGTATTCTCTCAGCACTGATGTTTTTAATTGTGTCTGCCCGTTTTATAATTGCCATTTTTGTACTATCATCTATTGTAAAACCAAGCTGACCTGCAAACCTTATGGCACGAAGCATTCTAAGAGCATCTTCTTCAAATCTTTCTTCTGGCTCCCCTACACAGGTAATTCTTTTTCTTTTTAAGTCTTCAATTCCTTCAAATTTATCTACCAGACCTACTGCTGGATTATATGCCATAGCATTAATGGTAAAATCCCTCCGTCTTAAATCTTCTACCAGGTTGGTAGTAAATTCAACAGAGCTGGGATGTCTGCTGTCTTCATACTGCCCATCAATTCGGTATGTTGTAACCTCAAAGCCCTCTTTTTCAATCATAATGGTAACCGTACCATGTTGTATTCCAGTGTCAATGGTGCGGCGAAATAACATTTTTACCTCTTCTGGCTTTGCTGAAGTTGTAATGTCCCAATCCTCTGGAACTCTGCCTAGTAAAGCATCTCTGACACATCCTCCCACAGCAAACGCCTCAAAGCCTTGTTCCATTAAGGTATTTATAATAAATTCTACTTTTGGTGGAATTGCTATATCCATATAATTCTCCCTTCACGCTGACTATATCACTTTTTTAGCCTTATCCTTCTATAAGATTATTCATATTTTCTAGATGCTCCTGATAAGTACTTGCGTAATAATAATTTCCGTTCTTGTCAGAGCAAAAATACAAATACTCATTTTCTTCTGGATACAACGCAGCCTGAATTGCTTCTCTTCCTGGACTACAAATCGGGCCAGCAGGCAGTCCACTACATTTATAAGTATTATAGTACTTGCTGTAGCGGTCAATATCTCCACTAATGTATGGTTTTATATATTTCTCCACATAATATATTGTTGCATCACATTGAATTTTCATACCACTTTTTAACCGGTTATGAAGAATAGAAGAAACCTTTGTACGTTCACTGGAAATTGCTATTTCTTTTTCAATAATAGATGCCATAGTAAGCACCTCATCAAGTGAATATCCTAATTCATCTGCTCTCGTTTGTTGTTCCTTGGTCAGCATATTTTCTGTATTTTTAAGAATCTTAGATACCACATCCCCTGGATTGCTGTTTTTGTAAAATTCATAGGTACTTGGATACAAATATCCTTCCAATAAAAAACATCTTTCTTCTGACGGAGTCATACCCTCGAAAAACCAGTATTTTGTAGTATCCACCTGATTACACGCATTTAAAACCGCTTGGGTAGACTGGCACACTCCTTTTTTTACTAATAATACCGCTGTCTGAGCCACTGAATATCCTTCGGGTATTGTTACCTTTACCGTATTAGACGCTGCTTTGTCACTATAATAACTTACCACGGTTGCAGCAGGAAGCTTTGTAACTGACTTATAAGGATTATAAATAATTAGTCCACCAATGTCTTCCTTATCATACTTCGCTGCAAGAATTTTTTTTGCTCCTGAAGATGTACCATTACTATAATATCGGTATCCTTTTGTTGTTTTAAAAATGTACTGAAAAACTTTTTTATCTGCCATTGCTGCATTACTGTCTGGAGATAAATACATCTTTGCTCCTAACTTAACCTTTTTACCTGCTGATGATTTACCTGCATAAGTATATGCATATAAGCTGTTCTCTGTTAATACAATTTTCTTATCTGTTTTTTTATTTGTTATAGTTGCCTTTTTAGTCTCATAACTAAACTCATAGGACAAATCGGGCATATAGGAACAAATCTTTTTTAATGGAATCATCACTGTTCCATTTTTTGAAACCTCTATTCTCTGGGTACCCGTTACTCCATTTAAATCATAATACATATAGCTGCCTTTTTGATTTCCGATTAAAATCCCATACTGTTTTACCTCAGAAGCCGCCTTCACTCCCACTGTCTGGCTTGGCAATGCAACGGCTAAAATTGCAATTATTAAGATTGTTATTATTATTTTTCCACTTTTCATCTGACAATACACACTAAATACCCCTTTCTATGAATTACTATTTTTTTATAATACCTCTTTTTTAACTTTTATGCAATCCATAGACCTTTCTTTCATAATTACAAAAATGATTTTACCTGTATTTCTATAATGTTACCCAAAATAAAAAGCGAACCTCTATCTAATGAGATCCGCTTTCTATTTTTAGTATGCTTTACCCCAATAAACCATTGTTTTGGCTGGCTTTCCGCAGCATACACATGTTCCAGAAATCTCTTCCTGTTCAAATGGCATACACCGGGATGTTGCAGTGGTATCTTCCTTAATCTTCATTTCACATTCCAAATCACCACACCACATAGCCTTTACAAAACCAGGTTTATTTGCAACAATATCCTTAAACTCATCATAATTTGCTGCTGTATACGTGTGATTATCACGATGAGTTCTTGCACGTTCCAGCATTTCAGCCTGCATAGTATCTAAAACCTTCGCCAGCTCAGTTTCAATTTCATCTAATGAAACTACAATTTTTTCTCTAGTATCACGCCGAACAATAACTGCCTGATTTGCCTCAATATCTTTTGGTCCCAGTTCAATACGAACTGGAATACCACGCATTTCCTGTTCACTAAACTTCCACCCTGGGCTCTTATCTGAGTCATCCACCTTAACCCTGAAATCAGCGGTCAATTTGGCAGCTACCTCTCTTGCTTTCTCTAATACCCCTTCCTTATGCTGTGCAATCGGAATAACCATAACCTGAACAGGAGCAATTCTAGGTGGAAGTACTAACCCAGAATCATCTCCATGAACCATAATAACAGCACCAATAATACGGGTAGACATTCCCCAAGAAGTCTGGTGTACATAAGAAAGTTTATTTTCCTTATCTGTGTACTGAATACCAAATGCCTGAGCAAAACCATCTCCAAAGTTATGGCTTGTGCCTGACTGCAATGCCTTTCCATCGTGCATCAGTGCCTCAATGGTATAGGTAGCATGTGCTCCTGCAAATTTCTCTTTGTCTGTCTTTCTGCCCTTAATCATAGGAATAGCCAGAACCTGTTCACAAAAATCAGCATATACATTTAACATCTGAACTGTTCTTTCCTCTGCTTCTTCCGCTGTGGCATGGGCAGTATGACCTTCCTGCCACAAAAACTCCATAGAACGCAAGAAAGGTCTGGTTGTCTTTTCCCAGCGAACTACAGAACACCACTGGTTATATAACTTTGGAAGATCACGATAAGACTGTACAATATTAGCATACAAATCACAAAATAAAGTTTCTGATGTAGGCCTTACACAAAGTCTTTCCTGCAAAGGTTCTAACCCTCCATGTGTAACCCATGCCACTTCTGGCGCAAAACCTTCTACATGATCCTTTTCCTTCTGCAAAAGGCTTTCTGGGATAAACATTGGCATATACACATTTTCTACGCCTGTTTCCTTAAATCTTCGATCCAATTCCTTTTGAATATTTTCCCATATTGCATATCCATTTGGTCTTAAAATCATACAGCCTCTGACACTGGAATAGTCAATTAACTCGGCTTTTTTTACTACATCTGTATACCATTGTGCAAAATCCTCTTCCATGGAAGTAATGGCTTCCACAAGTTTTTTATCCTTAGCCATAATAACACTCCTTTTACTACATTATATTTTCTAAAAAAGTGCAAAAAAATAAGCCTCACATATCCCCTAAGGGACCGAAAGACTTCGGCGGTACCACCCTGATTAACTGCTCTCTGCAAGTAACAGTTCCACTCTGAACAGCAGCAAATACATTGCGACTATCGAATCCGTTAACGCCAGATATACGCTATACTTTCATATAGAGCTCCAAGGCAGGTTCTATTATTTCCTTATAGAAATCTCACACCATCTGATTCCCTCTCTGCATAATTTCATAATATACTATCCCTTTTCTTTGCCACTTCTCTAATTAAATTATATAAAAATTTTAAGTGGAAAACCTATAATTGTCAAGCAATATTTTTATAATAAATATCTTTACGGTTATTTTATAATGTGCCATACTAAAGTGAATAAAAAAATCAGGAGAACGATATGAAAATAAATATTATATTTGAAGATGCAGATATTATAGTATGTGAAAAACCAGCTGGTGTTCCAACTGAAAGTAAGAATCTTTATACAAAAGACATGGTAAGCATTTTAAAAAATTATTTGAAAGAAAACCAGCCCCTTAAAAATGACATCGAACCTTATTTAGGATTAATTCACCGTCTTGATCAGCCAGTTGGCGGAGTAATGGTTTTTGCAAAAACGCCAGCCTCGGCAAAAGATTTAAGCCGACAGGTTCAGGAAAAAACAATTAAGAAGTACTATTACGCTGTAATTACAGAAGACTTAAGTCCATTGCTTGGCAAACCTGCCTCACTGCTGACCGATTATCTGGTTCAAGATAAAAAAACAAATACTTCTTTTCTTACTGCCCAAACAGATTCCAAGGGAAAAAAATCTGAACTATTGTATCGGGTTCTGGATGTAGTAACCTATCAAGATACTATATTAAGTTTGGCAGAAATTAATTTGCTTACAGGACGCCATCACCAAATTCGTGTACAAATGGCCCATCACCATTCAGGATTATATGGTGACAAAAAATATAACCCTTTATTTCAAACAGCAAAAGAAAATACCCAGCTTGGTTTATTTTCCTTTTCCTTAACCCTCCAGCACCCAAAAACAAAAAAAATACTGGGTTATCAAATTATTCCTAAACTTGATTTATTTGAGCTGTTTAAATTAGAATGATAACTACCTCCATTACAAACACTAAAGAAAATGTAATGGAGGTATTCATATGATTGAAAAGATAACACCTAAAATGAAATTACTGGTTTTCATTGTGGCAATTAGCGTTTTTGTTATTTTTAGTATGTTTTACATACTTCCTTATGTCTGGCCATTTGTTTTAGCTTACTGTATCGCCAAACTTCTTTCCCCTATTGTTTTCTTTTTGCATGAACGCTTTCGCATACCGATGGGATTAGGCAGCCTGATTACTGTATTTCTATTTCTCATTATCATAGGAATTCTTATGTACTTTTTTATAACTACCTTACTGTCCCAATGCTGTCAGCTCCTAAAAAATCTTCCTGTTTACAGGCATTATTTTACTAGCGCCTTATCCCATTTCAGTTGTATTTGTGATGACCTGTTTCATTTTGCAGACGGCTGCACACAAAATTTTTTAGATTGCAGCCTTGATGGGGTAATGGATAGTGCAAAAAAACAGTGGCTTCCAAGTCTTACCCTGCGCACTGTCACTATCATAATCAGCTTTATGAAATTTTTTACTCTTCTTTTTATTATTTTAGTGAGCGCAATATTAATTGCTCTAGATATGACAGAATTAAAAGAAAAATGTATGAAATCCTGTTTCTACCCAGACATTCATAACTTAGCCGTTACGTTATCTGAATCTGGATTAAAATATTTGAAAATGCAGGGCATCATTACCCTTATTATTTCTGCCATCTGCACCCTAGGTATTTATCTTTCCAAAAGTTCTTACCCTCTTCTGTTTGGCGTTATAATTGGTATATTAGATGCACTTCCCCTAATTGGAAGTGGAACCATTTTAGTTCCCTGGGCAATATTTAAAGTAATCTCTCAAAATTACTTTAGTGCCGCTATACTAATGACAACATACCTTTGCTGTCAGATCACACGACAGTTTCTTGAACCACGCTTAATTGGAAACTCCCTTGGTTTCCTCCCTATTTACACCCTAATGTCTATTTACATTGGATTAAAATTATACGGATTAACAGGAGTGATATTGGGACCTCTTTCACTCCTGTTAATACAAACCCTTTATAGAGCCTATAAAAATAAACTAAATATTTAAATTAATCCTCCGAGAAATCAATGTTAATGGATCCTACTCCACCATCAACTTCCAGCTTATGCTTTGATGATGAACTATCTAGATGAACATCTCCGCATTTTTCACCATCAATATGAATAGCGCCAAGACCTGATTCTACTTCTATTTCATAATCATCCTTTTCACCTTCGATGCTAAGTTCAACTGAACCCATGCCTGATGATACAACTGATTTTCCGGATAATTTTCCTGAAAAATCAATACTGCCCACTCCGCCTTCAATATCTGCATCTGAAAAATTTACATCTTTAAACTTTAGCTGTCCTACACCGCCTTGGATATCAACCTTTTCCCCTATAATATTTTCAACGGTCAGATTTCCAACGCCACATTCAATATCAATAGTGTCAGCACGTAAATCACTTAATTGAACTGTTCCCACTCCAATTGTCAAATCAAATTTGTTGGCTTTAAAATCGTCTGGAAGATATAAGTAAATAGTTCCCTTAGTATCTTCCTTATCCATATTAAAATGAATATTAAAAAACCATGTATCTTCCTCTGAATAGATAACAAGCTCATCACCTGACTGTTTTGCCCCGTAATCATCAGAAACATTATCCATTACTACCTTTAATTCAGGTCCTTCTTTTACTACCAGTTTATATACGCCGCCTTCAATCCTTATATCCTCTATACCATCAAAAACATAGCTTCGGACGCCATCTTCATTGGTACTCTCCACCGAATAATTATCACTGCTGCTATGATGAATTTTTACATTCTTAAAAAAGGAAAAAGCTCCAAATGCACCTGCTATTGCTGAAACAATTGCACCTATAATGGTAATAGCAAGAAAAATTCCAAATGCCATAGCACAATATTTAATTACTTTCTGCGCTCCATTCATTTAATATCAACCCCCCCGAATAAACAAATTCCATTAATATAAATTGTTGGTGCCCCTGGTACATTTACACTATTTATTTTTTTATTTCCCACCCCGCCAAATATGCAGGTACTAGCCACTTTTACAATTACGTCATTAGGAAGATAAATATCAGCTCCTCCAAAAATAGCATTACATTCAATTACAACATCCTCATTAATAATAGCATTTCTTAAATCCAGTTTTATTCCTCCGAAAACGCTATTAATCTCTGCACCTCTGAATACTTCATTGTCCTGATAAATAATGTTCTGACCAGAAAATGTTGCTGTATACTCTAGTGCATCTCCGCTTTCCAGTTCTTTAATGCGCTTTTGTGATGGACCCACTACGCTTTTCAGCAGCAGATTAGCACCAATTGCAATGAAAATAACTGGAACAATTAACTTTTCCACTGTGTCTTCATCAATAATCTTCAGACTGGAAAGTAAAATTAAAATTCCTACAATTAATGCACTAATTGTAAATGCCTTCGGTCCTTTTTGAATAATGCTGGCTATGCTTGGTATAATAATAAAAAGTGTCCACCAGCCTGAAAAAAGCATGTTAAAAGACCAAAGATCATATACTTCTCCTACAAATCCAAGGCCTACTGCAATAAACAATACCCCCCATATAATACTTGATGATTTATTCCTCATACTATAACCTCCTGTTTTTTTGATTGCAAGTATCATCTCTTTACTGTACTCTTATCTTACAAGAATGAGGATAATCTCACAAGTTACATTTGTCATATAATCCAGATTGTATTTGTAACATTTTATTCTCCATACCATGAAAAATGTAATAGTTATACTTTAAATCGGTACCCTACTCCCCAAATCGTTTCTATATATTGCGGCTTTGCTGTATTCACTTCAATTTTTTCACGTATTTTTTTGATATGGACAGTTACTGTTGCAATATCTCCGACGGATTCCATATCCCATATATTTTTAAACAACTCTTCTTTGGTAAAAACTCTATTGGGATTTTCTGCTAAAAATGTAAGTAAATCAAACTCTTTTGTTGTAAAAATCTTTTCTTCCTCATTGATATATACCCTTCGATCTGTCTTATCAATTTTAATTCCTCTAATCTCAATACTATCGTTTTGCTTCACATTAGAACCAATTAATCTTTCGTAACGTGCCAGGTGTGCCTTTACTCTTGCCACAAGCTCGCTTGGACTAAATGGTTTAGTCATATAATCATCTGCTCCCAGTCCCAGTCCTCTGATTTTATCAATATCATCTTTCTTTGCAGAAACCATAATTACCGGAATATTCTTTACCTCACGAATTTTTTTACATATTTCAAATCCATCTACATTAGGAAGCATTAAATCTAATACAATTAAATCACATTCCTCCTTCAGTGCCTTCTCTAGTCCGGCATCTCCTGTCACTTCAATTGAAACTTCAAATCCACTTAGCTCTAGATAGTCTTTCTCTAGCTCCGCTATTGCTAACTCATCTTCAATAATTAAAATTTTGCTCATCTTTTTCTCCCTTTCTACCATTTCACATCACCCATCCGCCGGTTGGTTTTGTTAAGTACAGTATAGTTTTCATCTTCCTGTTCCTCCCTTGCCTGCTTCAGCGTAAAGGAAATACTGGTTCCTTCTCCTTCTTTACTTTCAGCCCATATTATGCCGCCATGATCCATAATAATTTTCTTAGATATAGCTAAACCCAAGCCGCTTCCTCCTTTTGAAGAGTTCCTTGAGGCATCTGTCCGATAAAATCTTTCAAAAATTTTTGTCAAGTCTTTTTCTCCAATTCCTTTCCCATTATCAGATATAGTAATTGAAACCATATTTTCAGTCTCCTTAATAATTACTTTAATCTGACCCTGCTCTTTATCAATATATTTTACGGCATTTCCCATAATATTATTAATAACTCTCTTCAGCTGCTCCACGTCTGCGATCATTTCCAGCCCATGATGTGCATAATTAAAATACTTAAGTGCTATATTTTTTACTTCCAAATCCAGCTGCCAGTCATTAATACAATCGCTAAAATATTGTTCCACATTCACTTTCACAAAATTATACGGAACAGTGTTACAGTCAATTTTTGTATAAAAGGATAACTCATCTACTAAATGGGTTATGTCATTGGTTTTTGTGTAAATTGTCTTTACATAACGTTCCATTTTATCAGGGGTATCTGCAACCCCGTCAATAATGCCTTCCGCATATCCCCGTATAGCTGTTAAAGGTGTTTTCAAATCGTGGGAAATGTTGCTAATCAAAACCCGCATCTCTTCCTCACTGGCAAGCCGCTCTTCCATAAGCATTTTGATTCTTTTTCTCATTTCATCAAAATCCTCACACAGCATCCCAATTTCATCATCCGATTCTGCCTGAATTTCAAAATTAAAATCACCATTTTTCATACGGTATATGGAAGTTCTTAAAATATTCAATGGCTGTATCATTCCACGGTAAATCCAAAGCGTCAGTATTAAGGCAGTAAGACAAATAACAATAATAATTGATACCAGCAGTTTAACGCTGCTTGATTTCACCTGTGGCAATAATGTGTTTACATCTGTCAATATATATAAACAACCCTTGCTATTATCAGTATAGTAAAAATCAAATTTACGTATTAAATATGGCTGTAAATTTACCGAATACAGCCCTGCATCGGAATCAGCAGTATAGTTTCCAAACCCCGGAAGTATCGTTTCAACCTCCTTATACTTTTCTCTGTTTCCAATATATACTGCCTCCTCCTCCTTTTTAACTACGATAAAGGAATGCCTGCTTTTCAATTCTTCATTGACCGTACTTACATAATCTACATTATCTAGCAGTGAAGGATCTGACAGGATATCATCCTTTACTTCACAAAAGATATCCTTAATTACATCATTTAAAGCTACAACCGGATTCATTAATACAATATAATTATCCGTATCAATGTTGTAATCATGCCGTATAGAACTCATTGTATAATATAGGATTGCTCCTGTCGTAGTGGTTATCAAAAAAAGTGGCAGTGAAATAATAATTACAAATGACATAACAAGTCGATTTCTAATTTTCATTTTGATGAACAATCCCTCCTATTCTTATTATAACCTTTTTCTATTTTTCAACTGGCTATTGCTTAATTTTATCACATAGTGTCATTTGGAACAACTATGGAATTTTACTCCTTGACATCTTTCAACAGAACTTGTACAATAATTGTATAAAGCTATAGTATATTATTTCTCTTATTTAGAGTGGCGGAGAGTTAAGGCTCTATGAAGTCACGGCAACCCCTTTGTGGAAGGTGCCAATCTGAGCGAGTAATCGAACAATAAGAGGATTTGAGATAATGTTTCAAGTCCATCTTGTTGATGGACTTATTTTTTTACAAAAACAGTATTTGTTTTCCTTTTGTTTTGACACAAATTGGATATCATTACGAATCGCTGTTACAATTCGGGAAATAATATGGATATAGTACTATAAGGAGGAAATGAAATGGAAAAATTATTATTTACATCTGAATCTGTTACGGAAGGTCATCCTGATAAAATCTGTGACCAGATATCTGACTCTATTTTGGATGCTCTTTTGGAACAAGATCCAATGAGCCGTGTTGCATGTGAAACAGCTATTACTACAGGTTTAGTTCTTGTAATGGGAGAGGTAACCACAAAAGGTTATGTTGATATTCAAAAAATTGTAAGGGAAACAATTAAGAATATAGGCTACGACCAATCTGACAAGGGTTTTGATGCTGGTACCTGTGGTGTTATTGTTGCACTAGATGAACAATCAACGGATATTGCCATGGGTGTTGATAAAGCTCTTGAAGCAAAAGCACAAACAGAACTGGATTATTCTGATGAGCAGATTGAAGCCATTGGTGCTGGTGATCAGGGAATGATGTTTGGCTTTGCATCCAATGAAACAGAAGAATTTATGCCATATCCTATCGCCCTTGCTCATAAATTAACACGCAAGCTTAGTGAAGTTCGTAAGGATGGTACATTAGCTTACCTTCGTCCAGATGGAAAATCTCAGGTTACAGTTGAATATGATGAGAATGGTAAGGCTGTCCACATTGATGCCATTGTCATTTCTTCACAACATGCAGCAGACGTTTCCCAGGAACAGATTCATGCAGATGTAAAAAAATATGTAATTGATACTGTAGTCCCTTCTGAACTAGTAGATGATCAAACTAAAATTTTTATTAATCCTACAGGCCGTTTTGTAATTGGTGGTCCTAATGGCGACAGTGGGTTAACTGGAAGAAAAATTATTGTTGACACCTACGGCGGATATGCCCGTCACGGCGGTGGTGCATTTTCAGGGAAAGATTGTACAAAAGTAGACCGTTCTGCTGCTTATGCAGCAAGATACGTAGCAAAAAACATTGTTGCTTCTGGTCTTGCAGATAAATGTGAAATACAGCTTTCCTATGCAATTGGAGTTGCTCAGCCTACTTCTATTATGGTGGATACTTTTGGCACAGGAAAACTATCTAATACTAAATTAGTTGAGATTATTCGTACTAATTTTGATTTACGTCCTGCCGGAATTATTAAAATGCTCGACCTAAGAAGACCTATTTATAAACAGACTGCTGCGTATGGACATTTTGGAAGAAATGACCTTAATCTTCCTTGGGAAAAGCTTGATAAAGTTGAATTGTTGAAGAATTATTTATCTTAATAAAATAAATTATTTTATTGCAGAATTTGTTGACAGAACCCTTTTCTTTACCTATACTTAAAGTATATAGGTACGCAGTTTGTACTCATTTTGATGGAGAAGGATAGTAGGTGAAACAATGAAAACAAAACGTATATTAACCACACAAGCTAGACCAGGAATGATTGTAGCAGAGGATGTTTATACTTTTAATAATCAGTTAATTATAGCTAAAAACACTACGCTTACTAATCGAGCAATTACCAGACTTAATTTTTATTCTATTACGGATTTCAGAATTTTATTGGATGAACTAGAACCTATAAAGATGGATCAGAATGTTTCTTTTTCTGAAGAAATCAAGCGTACTCCGGAATTCAAGAAATTTGATGTCAAATTAGCTGAGTCTGTTGATATGCTAAAACATATGCTAAATGATTTTATAAATGAAGGCACTATGAATTTTGATTTTAATCTTTTACTAGAAAATACAAAAGAATTACTTGCCGAAAGCCGTAATGGAATACACATTTTTCATATGCTTCAATGTATGCGTGATTATGATGATTTAACGTTTGTTCATTCCGTTAATGTTGCACTTATTTCTAATGTAATAGGAAAATGGATGAATATCTCGAATAATGATTTAGATATTTTAACTTTATCTGGTTTGCTTCATGACATTGGAAAACTACTTGTTCCTCAGGATATTTTAACTAAACCAAGTACTTTATCAGAAGAAGAGTATACCATTATTAAAACTCATTCTATGAAGGGTTATGAATTAATTAAAGATCAGAACTGTGATATGCGTGTTAAATTAAGTGTTTTAATGCACCATGAAAGGTGTGACGGCAGCGGTTACCCAAGTCATCTGCCAAGCTCTAAGATTATTGAATTTGCTAAAATCATAGCAATTGCAGATACCTATGATGCAATGACATCTGCCAGGGTATACCGTGCACCTATGTGTCCATTTGAAGTAATTAATATTTTTGAGTCGGAAGGACTTCAAAAGTACGATCCACAGATACTAATTACGTTCTTACAAGGTACTGCTGAAACTTATATTCACAGCAATGTTGTATTGAGTGATGGACAAGAAGGTGTTATTGTTCTAATTAATAAAAATAATCTTTCACGACCAATTATTAAGGTAAAAGAAGAGTTTATTGATTTATCAAAACGACATGATTTATACATAACCTCAATGGTTTAATTTCATGTAAACAACCACACTTATAAAAGAGAGCCTGTTAACAGGCTCTCTTTCTTTAACTTATTTTTAATTTGAATTTCTGTATTGCTCTCTCATCTTCCATATCAACCTTATCCATATGTGCACCAAGAGCTTTCATTTTTCCTTCAAAATCTTCATATCCCCGCTCCACATATTCAATATGGTCTATGACTGTATATCCTTCTGCTACAAGCCCAGCAACTACTAACGCTGCTCCTGCTCTTAAGTCTGGTGCACTAACTACGGCTCCTGTTATCTTTTCAACACCATCAATAATTGCGGTATTTCCTTCTACCTTAATGTTAGTACCCATTCTCGCCAGTTCATCCACATATTTAAATCTGTTTTCAAAAATACTTTCTGTAACTATACTTGTTCCTTTGGATAAAGCCAGCAGCATGCTGATTTGCGGCTGCATATCTGTTGGAAAACCTGGGTATGGCAGCGTTTTTACATGGGTATTTCCTAATCGCTCATTCGCAAATACATGCACTGCATCATCTAATTCTTCTACACATGCACCCATTTCCTCTAGCTTAGCCGTAATGGCCTCTAAATGCTTTGGAATTACATTACGTATTACTACATCGCCCTTTGTAGCAGCGGCCGCTATCATAAAAGTTCCTGCTTCAATTTGATCAGGAATAATTGAATATTCACTTCCATGCAAAGACTGGACACCAGTAATACGAATTACATCTGTACCTGCACCTTTAACATTAGCGCCCATGCTGTTAAGAAAGTTTGCAACATCTACAATATGAGGCTCCTTTGCCGCATTTTCAATTAACGTTTTTCCTTCTGCCATACATGCCGCAAGCATAATATTAATTGTCGCGCCAACACTAACAACATCAAGATAAATATGATTTCCTCTCAATACTTCTGCATTCGTGTCAATCATACCCTGTTCTATCTTAACCGTTGCACCTAATGCTTTAAATCCTTTAATATGCTGGTCAATCGGACGGCTTCCAATATTGCAGCCTCCTGGCAGTGCAACCTGCCCTTTCTTATATTTTCCTAATAATGCACCTAACAAATAATAAGAAGCCCTGATTTTCCTGATATATTCGTAATCAATACTAATGGAACTGATGCCTTTTCCATTTATTTTAACAACGTGTTTGCCTACACGCTCGACTTTTGCTCCTATACCCTCCATGGCTTGCAATAATACATTAATATCACGAACATCGGGCAAATTATCAATTGTTACCGTCTCATCCGTCATAATGGCTGCAGCCAGAATACCTAATGCTGCATTCTTTGCACCACTTATATTCACTTCACCCTTCAGGGGCTTTCCACCTTTGATTATATATTGTTCCATCGTACACCTCAAACAAATCAATAATGATTTTTTTATTCGTGAATTTGCACAAATCTATTCTAATAATTTGTATATTTTGCAATCCTTATTTATTATACCATAAAGCTTTCAATTGTAAATTATAATTTTAATTTTTCTTTTATTACAAACATCAATTCTTCTACATTATAACCTTCTGCATCTGCCACAACATGAGCATACTTTTCATAAAGTGGGCATCTTTCCATATAAAGTTCCTCAAAACTTTGATTTTTTCTTAGCACTACCCCCCTTTTCTTTATATCGCCAAGTCTCTTTTTCAATGTAGACATACTTAGCTTTATGTATACAATGGTTGCAATGCTGCGAAGATGCTCCATTGCCTTTTCGCCATAAACTACACTGCCTCCTGTGGCGATTACGCACTGTTGGCAATCTATGCTGCAATTTACATCCTCTTCAATTTGAATAAACTTATCTAATCCTTGTTCTGCAATAATATCTTTTAAAAGCTTTTTTTCTCTTTGTTGTATTAGCAAATCGGAATCAATAAACTGATATCCGATTACCTTTGCCAATACAACTCCCACCGTACTTTTACCTGCTCCTGGCATACCAACCAAAACAATGTTATTCAAGTCACTATTTCCTCCGTCTGTTTTCAAAATAGACAAAATTATCGATTGCCTTCAGTATATCATCAAATGTCTCTGGTGGTGCCACATCAATATACTTTTTTAATATTTCTGTTTCCGCATCACCACGGTACTTGCTATAAAAAATATCATACAAATTATGTCCTCTGACATAAGTTTTAATTAATTCCATATTTTTTTTCAAATCTTCTTTTGTATTAATTCTCAGGTTAAAATTTTTAATCAGCCGTTTTGTACTGCCTAACTTATAAAGATAGTCTTTGTATTTTTTAAAAAGAATATTATAAAATTCTTCTACACTTTTTACCACTCCGATTTTTGCCATGATAACTGGGTCAAGAAAATAATTTTCAAAAGAGTAATATTTTAGAATTAATACATTTTTAGGCGTTACTCTTGGCAGATTTCCCACATCTTCCTTTGCCCTCTGGCTATAATAACTGCACAGTTGTTTCACTAAATGCTTCGGATTCTTTCCATCGCTGTCCCGAATCATCAAAAACTGATCCTTTAAATACAGTTTATTAATATATTTTAAGTTAGCATATGTTTTGATATTTGTACAGCTATTTGTTGGGATAATGGAGATTCTCTGAATCTTTCCTTCCTCATCATAAATTTCTGAGTAATACTTTTCCAGTAATAGCGGTAAACGGTTTCCATCCTGCTTTCCTTCTACAATAAATACAAAGCTTACATTTAAAATATCATTTGCTGTATACCCTAAATCATCTAAAATTTCATCTACATCTGTCTGCTCATTTATGGTTGTATAATATTCTTCGTCCAAAACAACCTGCTTAATTTGTTTAGATGAAAAATTGAATATCATATTAGGAGAATGAGTAGAAAAAATAACCTGATTCTTTTTTGATAAACGAAACAAAATTTCACTAGCTGTTTTTTGTAATTGAGGGTGGAGATAAATCTCAGGATCCTCAATTATAATAATACATGGTATGGTGTTTTCTTCATCTATATACGCCTCTAGAAGAGACAACGCATAAATACTCCTTAAACCTTCACTTAATGTCTGAATGGAACCTATCGTCTTACGATTGCGGTTATATACTTTTGTTTCAATTTGAACTAGTTCCTTCGCATTAAAATTTACCTCATAGCTGATTTCATAAGAATTACTGCCATTTAGTTTAAAATAATGATTTAATTTTTCCGTAAACTGACTTATATTCATATGAAACAGCTTATACTCCATCAGCCTTGCCGTCTCATATAATGTAAGATCTTCTGGTGTCTTTTGGTTAATTTGTTCAATGCATTGAAAGCAGCGGTTACATTTTTTTGCTTTATCGTAAATACAAATATTTTCCATTAACTCATTTAGTGACTCCTTGTCATAAAAACTTAACACTTCACTCTGTAGTGCGTCCAGATTTCTTGCTTGATCAATATGATAAGTTTTCGGAAAAATCATTGGAATATATAAATTACTTTTCTTCCCTCCATCACTGTATTTTATGTTACCATTTGCATTTATAATACACACAAAAGAAAGCACTCCATCTATAAAGGAAGGTAGTTTATTTTTAAAATCTTTTTCCCACGCCTCATACTTTCTGTACTTACTTACCATTCCTTTCTGGTGGAACATGCTTAAATCTTCTTCTGTGAACTCTACTTCCATGCCAATTTCAATATTATCTTCAATCCGGTTAAAATCCGTTTTACTCACCTTGTATTCACCAGATACTACCCGTATTGCATCAATTACAACCGTTTTTCCTGTATTATTCTTGCCGACTAAAATCATTGCATTGTCAACATCCTGTATCTTCAGTTCCCGAATAGATTTAAAATTTTTAATAAATAACCCGCTTATTTTCACACAATCAACGACCTTTCCCCTTCTTTTTTACAGAATATCCAAAGCTCCCTAATAATTTTCCCATATTATAATATTCACCATGAGAATAAATTAATAAATCAGAGCGATTCAATTCAAATTTTCCTTTTGCATCTAAATAAGATTCTTCCACATTTACGCCAAGAACGTCTGCAATAAACATATGATGAGAGCCCAGTTTTTTTACCTCTTTCACCTTACATTCTATGCTGACAGGACATTGGGCTATGAGAGGTGCTTTTACCTTATTTGCCTTCTCTGGCGTAAGCTTCGTCCTTGCAAATTTATTTTCTTTTCTTCCCGATCGAACCCCACAATAATCCACTTCTTTCACAAGCTTTTTCGTAGTCAGGTTAATTACAAACTCTCCTGTTTTTTTAATTAGATCATACGAATACCTCTCTGGTCTTACTGAAATATAAACCATTGCTGGATTGGTACAAATAGTTCCTGTCCATGCAACAGTAAAAGCATTTACCTCTTCTCCAAAAATCCCACAGGACACTAATACTGCTGGTAAAGGATATAACATATTACCAGGCTTCCAAAATTGTTTTGCCATTCTATACTCCTTAATTTTGTATCATTATATATACTTTTCACCTTATTTATATTATAATAACTAAAGAGAGGTGATAGTATGAATTCATCAAGATATTTAAATATTGAATCTGTTACTCCCGGAATGGAAGAGAAGGTAAAACAAAATATTCGTTTTCGCACTCCAAATTTTATATGGCGCGTAAAATTTAATACTCCTCTTGATCCGGCAACTGTAAATAACCAAAATTTATACGTGACCACTTTAAATAAAACTCCTTTAAAAACATCTATTCGCTATAATACCACCACAAATGAAATTGAAGTAGAACCCCTTGAACATTACAGCGAAAATGAATCTTATCTGCTAAATGTAACTACAAAAGTAAAATCTAAAGGTGGTCAGACTCTTAAGAAACCGATTCAAATACAATTTAAAATCTGAAATTAGTAATTACTCTTTTTGTAACTCTGACATCAGAACAGGAATCAGCTGCTTCTTTCGCGAGACAACACCTTTTAAATAAAGGCTTTCTTCAGAATGAGGCAGCTGAAATGCATTTGCAGAAAGTTCCTTTGCCCCATCTCCTGCCAGTAATAATTCTGTTGACTCTTCCAAAATGTTGGTAAGCATAAAAAACAACATATCTACACCCTGCTCATAAAAAGCTTTATCCATATATGGCAGCAGAATATCTTTAATTCGATCCAGTTCTTCCTGAGACATACTGTTAATCTGCCCTACACCAAAGACCACTTCTCCTGATGTAAATTTTTTAAAATCCTGATAAAATATTTCGTCTGATGACTTATTTTTCAGATTGCTTCCTGCGCGAAACATTTTTACTGCATGTTCTTCTATTTGAATTCCTGCAATTTTTGCAAGCTCTTCCGCAGCAATTTTATCTATTTGGGTACAAGTCGGCGAACGGTACACCAGGGTATCTGATAAAATAGCAGAACACAGCAGACCTGCCGTCTCTGGTTCAATTTCCACACCATTTTCCTTATACATCTGGTAAACGATTGTTGATGTACATCCTACTGGTTGATTCCTAAAGAATACAGGATTAATGGTTTCAATGCTCCCTAACCTGTGATGGTCAATTATTTCTAATAACTC
Source organism: Anaeromicropila populeti (assembly GCF_900112775.1). GTDB lineage: Bacteria > Bacillota > Clostridia > Lachnospirales > Lachnospiraceae > Anaeromicropila_A > Anaeromicropila_A populeti. The sequence goes on along the minus strand of NZ_FOYZ01000002.1, from coordinate 16,234 downwards.
AGCTTCTTCTATCCCCTCAACTGCCTGAGATTTTTCATTATGATCCACCATAATCACCCGCTTTTTCCTTGCATCTAATAAGTTTCTTCTTGAAATCATACCGCACAAACATCCATTATGGTCCAAAATAGGAAAATCCCTATGCCGCTTCTTCGCCATAATTTGACGTATCTCATCAATGTAATCCTCTAATGTAAAAGTAATTAGATTATTCTTGCGCATGAAATACCGGATTGGCATACTCTGATGCATAAGTCTGGCAACAGTATACGTATCATAAGGTGTTTTAATTATAGTACAATTATGACTTTCTGCCAGTTTTGTAATGGTAAAGGAAACCATTGCTCCGTCGCAGACAATAATACATTTTGCATTCATTTCAATTGCACAGAGCTGTGATTCGTAACGGTTTCCAAGGATAACAATGTCACCTTTCTCAATATAGCTTTCCATTAAATCTGGATTTGCTGCTGCTATAAGAACCTTTCCATCACTAATATTCTCCCGGATATCTCCAACAATCATTTCGCCTTCCAGCGTTTCCACTATATTGCTGAAAGAGGTATTTGCCATAGCCAGTATTCTGCTGTCATACACATCCATATACGCTTTTGCAATATCCCCTACGGTAATCACACCTGTTAGCCGGTTATTGGAATCAACCACTGGAAGAGTCACTACATTATTTTCACCTAAAGTTGCCCATGCCTTTTTTAAGGATATATGATCTGACACGCCTTGAATTTCACGAATATCAATATCCTTTACCTGGGTCTTTACATCAGCCACAAAATCTGGTGCCTTTACTCCAAACCGGTCTAATACATACTGGGTTTCTGCGTTAATCTGTCCTGCCCTCTTTGGCACATAGCTTTCTCCTGTAATCTTTTCCTTAAGCCTTGCATAAGATATGGCGGAACAAATAGAATCCGTATCAGGATTTCTATGACCAACTACATATACCGCATGTCTTCCTCTATCCAATCTGACACCTCCTGACAACTTGTCTACATCCTTATAGTATATGCAAAATGCTCTTTAAAATCAAAATGTTCCTCTAAAAATATCTGCATATTTTCTTCTGTATCCTCTAACACTACAACCAGCTCGTCCTCTAATCGTTCCATTAAATCTACAATTGACTGTACAGTAGGAACATAAAGCTGTGATGCTCCTTCTACTAACAAAATACTATTTCTCAATTTTTCCACTCTTTGTTCTAATTGAATACGATTTAAATTTTCACCCTTAATTTTTGCCACCTGGGTTTTTGTAATTACCCCAAGTATTTGTAATGCCTTGGACAGTTTTTTAATAAAATCCATTTTCTCCAGATCATTCTCCCCAATAATCAGAAAATGTGCGCCTGCCTTATTTTCAATTATAGTATACAATATAGGAATTAACTGCTGGCGGACTTCGCTTCGTTTCATAAACTTTCCAAACACCTCATTTAGGTTACAGCTTCCAATAAACTCTGCTGGTAATTCTGTTTCTTCTACTATTTCTGGCTTAGGACTCTCCTGCTTTTTTCTTGCCTTTAGCATATCCTTTACCATGGACTCCTGGATGTTAATAGTAGGTGTCAGTTCCTGTTCCAGTTCATTTTTCAAATCCAGTTGTTTTTGATAAGAAGCAATCTTTATAACCTGGGCGCCAATATCACTTGTGTTGTAAAATAAAGTATCGCTTTCTGGATGAGATCTATGCTGATTTGGATCGTTTAAATCTTCTAAAAAAGATTCTTTTCCACTCACATAATACTTTTTCAGCATTTTTGCTTTTTCCACAATGATTCCTTCACCGAACCAAGTAATCAGATCATTACATTCCTCAATACACTTCTCTGCCATTCCTGCCTTATGGTACAATTTAGCAAGCTCATATCCCCATTCCTCATAGTAATCCACTTTCTTCAGCTTTTCCAATGAATCAATACGAGTTTTATAATCTAGATGCTTTGCCTTGTCAATTAAATACCTTAAAATGTATTGTTCTCCCGCTTCAGGTGCCTTTTCTACATAGTCCTTAAAGCATAATTCTGCCTCGTCTAACCTTCCCGCTTTCATTTCTAAACAAACCAATTGATATAATATCCTTGAGGATGAATTTCTTTCATATATAAGAAGAAGCATTTTTTTTGCTTCGTCATACAGCTTCATAGCACAATATATTTCATAAAAAGCCTTATAGTCCGTCAGACTTTTTACTCGAGTTATGTTTATGGTCTGCAAAATCTCATATGCTCCCATATATTTTTCTTCACTTAGCAATTTGCGAACTTCTGCACACTTTATCTCATTGTCGTATTTACTCATTTAGTACCTCCTTTCGCATTCTTTTGTCGTTTTCATGCAAACCCATTACTCTTTTACCTATAATATTACCATTCCAGACCGTTGAATACAAGACGCATTTGTAAAGAAGCAAAACGCATTTGACAATGTTTTTATTATCTTCTATGATTATATAATAGCCCTAATTTTTTTATGGTATAAAAAGGAGACTACTAATGAAACGTCGTTCAAAACACGTCCAAAAAAAACGGTTTTATTCTATTATTTTTATTATAATTTTATTTCTTTTATTTCGCTATACAGATGTAAAAACTATATTAGAGCAGGCATTGGTTTCCAACGTCTCTACAGAACTTTCCGTACATTTTATTGATGTGGGACAGGGAGACTGCATTTTATTAAAAACCCAGGATAATACTATGCTGATTGACGCAGGGAATAAAGGCGATTTTCCTGTAATTCAAGATTATTTAGCCTCCCAGAATGTAACGAAGCTGGATTATCTTGTTTTGACCCACCCTCATGAGGATCATATTGGTTCTGCTGCAAATATTGTTAAAAACTACAAAATTGGAGCCGTGTACATGACCGATTTTTCTGCTGATACCAAGACTTATCGTTCCTTATTAAAGGCACTTAAGAAAAAGCACTACACCTATGAAATTCCTGCTGTTGGGGAGAGTATTTCATTAGGGGAAGCCATACTTACATTTGTAGGTCCTGTTTCTAGTTATGATAATGCCAATTCTATGTCTCTTGTTATCAGGGCTGTCTTTGGCTCAAATAGCTTTTTATTTACTGGTGATGCGGAAATGGATTCGGAAAAAGATATGATAAACCAGAATTTAAATCTGGAATCTCAGGTTTTAAAGGTTGGGCATCATGGCAGTTCTACTTCTTCCTGTTATGTTTTTTTAAAGGAAGTCAATCCAAAATACGCCGTGATTTCCTGCGGAACAGATAATGATTATGGTCATCCTCACGAGGAATCCATGAGCAGGTTAAATGATGTTGGTGCTTCCGTCTTTCGCACAGATAAGATGGGAACAATTGTTGCTGTCTGCGATGGGAAAGAAATTCGATGGAATCAGAATGGAATGGAAAGTACACAAGAGCATGTGGAGGATATTGTTTTAGATTGGATCAAGAAAGGAACAAATGAATTCAAAAAAATAACTGGGATAGAGTAAACATTCTATCCCAGTTTATACACATACTCCACATAATGTCCATTGTAATCCTCGGGTCTTTTTTTACCTCTAGAGATTTCTACCTCTATTGCCATTGGCTCGTCTACTTCCCCCCATTTTGCATCTTTACTCTTTACGGTACTTGGTTTTGGTTTTCCTTTTCCCGTTCTCACGTCAGTCTGCATATCATAAACATCTTTTCCGATGAGGGCAATGTTGTGTCCGCTCTTCAAGTCTGTACTAATGAGTGCTATTGCATATTTACCCGCAGCATCAAATGAAAATTCCTTCGACTTCATTAGATCGGCCAGCTTAATTCCTTTTTCTCCTTCCTGCTCCCTTTGCTTGGGATCGTAAGACCATATCAATTGTAACCCCTTTGACCTATACCAAATATCGGTATCTGCCATATTATATGGTTCTAACTTTTTCCCATTTGCAGTGGCATTATTATACGCGTTCTGAACATCTGTTTGATTTATAATGGTTTTGTCCCCTTTATCACCAAACTTGGTAACGACCTCTAATGCATCTCCTACGCAGCCGTTATTTTTTTCATATGCCTTAACTGCCCAGTCTGCTTCTCCTTCTCCTTCAATTCCATCAATTACATCCTTGGCATAGGGTATCCTGACAGGTCCCGCCAAATAATTGCCTTCATTATTGACATATAATTGACCATCCTGAACACTCTCTAGATTTCCATCAAGGTCTTGTGCTGGTTGAAAAAACAGCTTGCCGCTTTCAACATTTCCGCCTTTTATATTCTGTGCTGCGACCACGATCATTTCTTTATAGTGTTCCCAGTTTTTAGCTTCACAACCAGGGGGATAAATTGCTGTATCAATCTTAATCGGAATAAATCCTGTCTTTTTTTTATCTTTTCTATCTATTACTACCCTTTGTATTGGTTCTGTCATGCCAGAAAACACGTTTGGCTGATTTGGCTTTACATATTTTCTGGTATATGGCTCTTCTTTTTCTATGTAATTGCTTTTTATATCTGCAACCGCCTTTTTCTGAACTAAATTAGATTTTATAGTTTCTTTAAATTCGTACATAAAATTCCTCCCCGCTTTGCCAACTTATTTTATCCTATTTTTGTTCCACAAAGAATATGCCAGCATTGAGAATAATAAATATGCTGCAATTGCTGCTACAGAAGCCTCTACCCCAAAGTCCCCACCTGTTATAAGAAAAGATTTGGTACTTAACACATAGTTGAAAATCGACATCTCATTTGCTTTTGTTCCAATATTTAAAATACCACCAATCATCACTGTATTCCATATTCCGTGAATAAAGGCACTTGACCAAATACTTTTGCTTTCGTATGTGACTAAAGACAACAGTATTCCTACCATTGTTCCTGCAAGAAGCAGCTGAATCATACTAACAAAACTAAGGTTATTTCCTATTATGTGAAGCAGTCCAAATAACATGGACGGCAACAAAATAGCTGCTTTTTTATTCCACCTTAGCTCCAGTGCTGTCATAATGACTCCTCGAAACACTGCCTCTTCTACAATTCCCGTTGCCAAACCATAAAAAACTATTGCTCTTGAAAGTGTTGAACCAATAGTTGTTAGATCTACTGGTGTGTTCTCCCAGGTTCCTGGCATAAGTAATAGTACTCCACTTACCGCAAAGGGCATTATAAATGCGGAAATACACCATATAGGCTTTAGATTTATTTTGGTTATTCCACATTCTTCTGGCGAAAGGTTTAATCCTTTTTTACAAAGTATACTAATGCCATATAAGGCTGTACCAGCATAGCAGATTCCTGCAAAGATATTTCTAATCATAACTGGTAGTCCTATGATAGCTAGTAGATTTACTAGTACCAGTGCAATTATCTGGGACACAATTAGTATGAAAATAGAGCTTAAGGCTATGAGTACTTTTTTTGTTGTAAATTTGCGCATCTTACAGTTCCCCTATATATTTGTTTATAACTTCCTGATTGATTAATCGCTTGCTATCTACATTATAATAACATCCACGCATTTAGTAAAGGAAATTGTAACTGTCACAGAGCTTGGTATTTCAACAAGTACTCTTAATGGCTGGGGCAAAGCTTCTAAGGAGGGAAAATTAGATCTGGGGTTGGGTTCTCAAACTCCAGACAGTACAATGTCTTTAACAGAAGAATTAATTTCCCTTAGAAAGCAACTAAAGTTTATTTCCATTAAGACCCAAGACGGCGAGATTAAGGGGAAACTATCTTTTTATTGTATAATAACGGATGTGACTAGGCAAGCTTTTTACGATTACCTTCACAGGATGGATCTTCCATGGAAATATCAAGGTATTAAAGCTTAAACATGATAATGCTATCAATTTCAAGGTTCCAAGTGAAAGAACCATTTATAGAATCATGGAAGTCCTTACTCTTAGCCACAAACCTAAGCGCAAACCTAATGGCATTACAAAAGCTGATAAAGAAGCTAAAAAATTGGATGATTTCATCAAGCGTAACTTTAATTCTGTTGTTGTAGGACTACAATGGATAAAAATATAGCATAGCTGCCAGAATGTACGAGTAAAAGGTGTAAAGTAATATTGACAATATCACTATGAAGAGGGTTTCAATTTTTTTATAGGAATACTGATTATTATTGGATGTTCAATCAAATTAAGCAGTGTCATATAGTTTTGGAAATTGGTAGTGAAAATAGGGCAAAGTACATTAGCATTAGTTGAGCAAGGAAATAAATTTCAAGCTTTATGAAATTAAATTTACCTAGCATCAACTTTTTAACAATGAGCTGTGTCTAATAATTATAGAGCACAAAAATGAAGTGACATAAAGGAGGGAAAATGTTTTGCAGCAAATAGACAGTAAACTTGATGTACTCAAAAAATATATTCTGAGTGATCAAAACAAATTTTATAGGTTAGTCTATAGCTATACGAAAAACAGTGACGATGCCGCAGATGTCGTCCAAGAAGCAATCTGTAAAGCAATAGCAAAAGTGCACACGCTTGACAATGCAGAGTATGTAAAAACTTGGTTTTATCGAATACTTATTAACGAGAGCCTCAATTATATGCGAAAAAACAAAAGATATATTTATAAGGATGAAATACTTGAAAATGCCAGCTACGAGGATAAAGATATTGCTCAAAGCTATACAGTATTTAATGCCGTTTCTAAATTAGAACCCAAAATGAGGACGGTTATTATTCTTAGATACTATGAAGATATGAAATTTACTGAAATTGCAAAAGTTACAAACAGCAATTTAAATACTGTTAAATCGCGTTTGTATAAGGCACTTGATCTTTTAAAAATAACGATAAGGAGTGATGATTTTGAATAAATTAGAAGAAGCTAAAAAAGTATATGAAACGATAACCCCTCCGATGTCTTATAGTCTTATGGTGGAACGAAGCGTTAATGGAAAAGTCACAGAACAGAAAAAAGCAGGTCATTATAGATGGTGCAAACCTGCGATGGCTAGTGTGGCTGCTGTGTTTGTAATGTGTATTATTATGCTTAATACCATTCCCGCATTTGCTTCAGCCGCATATGAGATTCCGGTAATAGGTGATATTGCCCAAGTATTCACTTTGCGGGAATATCAGCTATCCAACAGTGCCTATGATATTCAGGTCGAAGTGCCATCTATTAGAAATACGGGGAACACGGATTTAGAAAAGCGTGTCAATAATCAGATTCAGGACAAAATCGATCAAATTGTAGAAAGCGCAAAACAACGAGGGATGCAAGCTATTGATGATCAGCTGGCGGAAGGCGGAAAAGAAGAAGATTTAATACCTTTCCACATCATGATTACGTTTGAAGTAAAATCCAGTAATGAAAATACGCTTTCATTTGTAATTAATGATACAGAATCTTCCATAACATCCTATACCTATCAGACCTTTTATAATATAGACTTAAATACCCATAAGGATATTACTTTATCTAATAATCTGGGTGAGGATTATTCAAAAATTATTGTGGACAGCATCCAGAAACAGATAGCACAGCGTATACAGGAACATCCTGATTGGTCGTATACAGTCACAGAGACAGATTTAAAGGAAATGGTAAATGATATGAAATTCTATATTAATGATGTAGGTAATGTGGTTATTTCTTTTGACAAGGGAGAAATTGCACCCCCACCTATGGGCATACAGGATTTCGAAATCATAAAATAGAAGTTACTCTTTAAGTAAAGCCGTCGCTAAAAAGTGGCGGCTTTACTTGGGTTGTAGTAGTGATGAAATTTCTGTAATGGAAATGGAGCGAAGAACCCGAATTATTTAGTTTCAAGAATAAGTCAACTTTGTAAGGAGGAGGAACCATGGTAAACGCACTTCTTTCTTTTTCCTGCAATTCCTCGTTTGCAGCTCATTTCCTGTTTCAACATATTTAAAGTCAGGTGTCTTACTATATTTAGATTTTCAGCACTATTTTCATTTCTTGCTCGACTTTCATCTTCTCGATATGCTATATCTAGTATCCAGTGTAGGGAGTTTTCGATTTCCCAATGACTTCTTTTCGATTTCCCAAATTCCTCTGCTGTCATTTCTTTTCGACTAAAAATAGCATAAATCCAACTTTCTGTGCATTTTCAATCCTTTTCTACTGTAGCATGGAATTGCCCTGGATTTATCATAGAAAAAATCCTGTTAAAGGTATCATGGGACGGGATTCCTCCTGGAAGTTCTAAAAATGTAGAAAGCCATTCCTTTTTTGCATTTCCCGAATCTTCCATATAATCCCATGTATCTGTTCCACTGATTACAGCTAAAACTGCTATGACAATAACGTCCAGAAACTTATGAACCTTATTATAATTAGCCCTTGGATCCTCTAAATTATTGAAACACTCTTCTAATGTCTTTTCAATTTTCACAATGTATTACTCCTATAAGATGTTATGGAGTCATTGTATACGATTGTAATAGAAGTGTCATAATACGTATGGAAATCTTCTACCTCAAAGTTATACACCTTAACCATATTGGTTAATTTCTCAACCGTAACCTGCTCCACCAGTGCCTGCTTGCCACATTCTAGTCTGACCCTGTCTCCTCGTTGCAGATCGTCAGCTCCTACAAATCCTTCGCCCTCCACATAAAACGGATGCTCTCTCGTTGTAATGATTTCCTCTCCTGCAATCCAAACATGAATCAGCTCATCCTTCATATGGACAAAGGTGCGTACTACTTTCTTACATGCCTTCTCACCTGTTTCTGGATTCTCTGACTGGACAATGTCTCCTGCCTTTACTTCCTCAATTGGCTTCTGACCATCTTCTGTCAAGACAAGCGTTCCCGCCACAAAACAGCCACCATTCATATCCACCTTGCCCTGTACACTGCTCTTACCGAGGTTGTTTCTCCTACTGTATTTCATTCAATTGGTTTTTCATCTCTCACAGACTTCTCGTCTATGATGTTTACCTACTATTCAATTACTTTATTGGATTATTTTTAAAATATTCATTAATACCTATATAATCATGAAATCTTGGGTTATTTATATCGATAACTTCATCTGAAAAGGATTCTAACAATTTCCTATCGTTTGATGGTATTATGACAATACTACCCTTTTCCTTTAAGATATTAATATAATAAGAAAATCCTGTATTTAGTATTATGGATTTTAAATAATCCGTATCCTTCCAAGGAAAACAAAAAATAGTTTTTTCATACAAAAAACCAATTGCAACAGAAATTCGCCAACTTTCCCAACTTACATGTGAAAATTTATAGTGCATTCTGTCCTCAGATAATTCAAATTTTTTTATTACTTCTGACACACTATACTTCTTATTACCACATTTTAATGCTACCTGAAGTTGGTTTCTAATTTTTTTTTCAAAATATGAATTGTATTTACCTAATCCTTCTCCTACGTACCACCCTTCATTGACATACTCATTTTTATTATATTTTTTATTATTTATAATTAACTGTTCATTTAAAACAGGAGCTTTTCCTCCTAATATATAAGAAATTCCGCCCCCCCCTTCACCATGATTACAAAGCAAACCATAAATTTTTCCAGTAAAAAATTTATATTCTTTTCTACATAGAATTTCTATCCACTTATCCGTATTTCTAAATTGTGTGTTAACCACTCTTTCTGTTGTATAAAGGCATATATAATTTTTATTTATTTCCAAAATTGCCACCATGCTTTCTTAAAACCAACTTCTTGTATATTAGTAATTCTTAGTGGTAAACGTGTTCCCTCAGACGTTCGAACTGCCAACCCATATAACGATTCATTGACACCAGTGTCAATAGAAAATGATGCTGAAGTTTCAAACTCAAGCACTACTTGAGAACGATTTCCAATACCAGCTAATTTTGCCTGTGATTTAGTAGGTTGTTGTTTCCATGCAAATACTGAGGATTCAAACTTACCATTCTTTAATTGACCAGACGCAATTATTTCATCTGCTGCCTCTCTTGTAGTAACATGATAGTATTTGCTTCCACTCTTCCCTGGAACGCTCTCCACACTACACATATTATGCACCAAAACACTTTGCTCGCCCACATAATACGTATGTAAATCCTCTACCTCAAAGTTATACACCTTAACCAGATTGATTAATTTCTCAACCGTAACCTGCTCCACAAGTGCCTGCTTGCCACATTCCAGTCTGACCCTGTCACCTCGTTGCAGATCGCCAGCTCCTACAAAACCTTTGCCCTCCACATAAAACGGATGCTCTCTCGTTGTAATGATTTCCTCGCCTGCAATCCAAACATGAATCAGCTCATCCTTAATGTGGACAAAAGTGCGTACTACCTTCTTACATGCCTTCTCGCCCGTTTCTGGATTCTCTGACTGGACAATATCTCCTGCCTTCACTTCCTCAATTGGTTTCTGACCATCTTCTGTCAAGACAAGCGTTCCCGCCACAAAACAGAATAGTCCCCGCCCCACTTCACCTTCCTCTAAATACCGAGTGGTCTCATGGAAAATTGAGTATCCTCAATGTTTATAACTACTTTATTATTTAAAAGAAAATGGACTAGCCTACTTGTTTTTCAGCTAGTTCATTTAGTGCTTTTCTTACTGCATTATTTAGATTCTGCTGTTATCTTCAATCTATTTCTAGCAATTTATAGTCTTTCCACATCTGTAAGTTCTGACCATAACGCCTTTCGCCCTAAAGCATTCATTACATCTTCAAAGTTTTCACTGTTATCTTCTGTTATATATATATCTTTCCATACAGTATCACACTCGTCACAAATGTACAATTTCAGCTCAGTTCCTTTTATTGTGGCTTTGTTTATTACTCCTTGACCATCACAAAACGGACAATATATCATGTTCTTCTCCTCCTTTATTATTTAACTGGAAATGCTGTTATTACCTCAGATGTTCCATTCTTAACTACAATTCTAATAGATGTTTCTCCATTGGTACCAACCACTCTCCTCATTGGAATATTAAAAACTTGATTTCCATTTTTCTGTAATATTGGTGTTACTCCAACTCGTTTCGACCATGCTTCATCAACTACACCTAAAACTTTATCTTTTGAAACATTAAATACCGAATGCAACGGCTTAGTCAGGTCTAGTGACGCATGTTCAAGAACATGTAATATCCTATTCCCTTGTTTAGACCCTTGACCATAAATAAGTCCTTCCGTTGACTCCCATGTTCCATTTCCAATTGATTTGAGTTTTCCAACTTCATCGGCTTCCCCTAACGGTTCATTCATCTTACTACACATATTATGCACCAAAACACTCTGCTCGCCCACATAATACGTATGGAAATCCTCTACCTCAAAGTTATACACCTTAACTAGATTGATTAATTTCTCAACCGTAACCTGCTCCACAAGTGCCTGCTTGCCACATTCCAGTCTAACCCTGTCACCTCGTTGCAGATCGCCAGCTCCTACAAAACCTTCGCCTTCCACATAAAACGGATGCTCTCTCGTTGTAATGATTTCCTCGCCTGCAATCCAAACATGAATCAGCTCATCCTTGATATGGACAAAGGTGCGTACTACCTTCTTACATGCCTTCTCGCCTGTTTCTGGATTCTCTGACTGGACAATGTCTCCTGCCTTTACTTCCTCAATTGGTTTCTGACCATCTTCTGTCAAGACAAGCGTTCCTGCCACAAAACAGCCACCTGGCGTTACTTCTATTTTCCCTTCTGGCGCAGTTTTCGATACCACATCAATTTCCGCATCATTCGCGCGCTTCCAGCCCTTCAAGTTCTTACTAAGACCTTTTCCAGCCATAACCCCAGAAAATACATCCAGCCCTAGCGTAGCCACTTCTCCTAACGTACTCCAGCCAGCCGATTTCCCATCTACCACGTACTTATCATACATGCTGCTTACGGTGTCCGTTGCATTATATGCACTTCTCGCCAACGTGACTGCATTGGAAACCAGTCCACAGCCCTTTTCAATCATAGAGGCTGCCTTTAAAATCTTACTGCCCTGAAAACAAAGTCTGGCACCATTTCCAATAAAAGAACCAACTCCCGGTAACGCAGAAACAAAACAAGAGAGTCCTAGCGCCACTTCCCCTTCTGCCAAATACCAAAGTCCATTTATGACATCACACACATCTCCAATTCCTGGAATAAATCCCAACGCATTTAACACCGCATGACCAAGGGAACTCCAGTTAAATTCTGGACTCAGCCCAAACGGATCCGTTAGGGTAATCGGATTTCCCTGCACATAGGCATAACGGTTTTGACTTGGACTGTCCCCAACGCTTCCCGTCAGCACATCCTGATTGATAAATCACTTACTATCTACATTATAATAACGCGCACGCATATAGTAAAGGGAATTTGCATCCACGAGATTGTGCCCATGCTGGGTACACCCAGAAAAAAGGCTAACGCCTTTTTATCAACGTTAGCCTTTATGATTGCTATAATATACTTGATTTTTACTTTTGTTATCGCTAACTGCATTGTTGAAATTATGCAGTTAGTTTAATGCAATTTATGCTGTTAACTGCTAAAAAATGTTAACATATCTCTACTAAACACTATCGCGATTTCAGCCTCCTCTGCTGAATCTCCCCATCTAAAAACTACATCACCATCAGAACAAAGGTGAATCGCAAGACCAAAATAGTCTATTTCATCTATACGGCTTCTATGTTGATTAAATGCTATTTCAAAGAAATTTGTTATCATCTTTTCAGATAAAACATCATCTTTTTTGCTTGCAATAATTGTATATCTTTTAGGATTACTGGAAATTATCTGTAGTGCTGTTGATAAATTTTCCACTTTAAAACCAGCAATGCTTGAGAAAAATATTTTACCGTCAATTTCTGTTTCTATCTCAGGTCCCTTATTAAACTCATTTAATTGCCATTTAGATTGAACTAGCTTCCATACCTTTTTATATCTTTCTATTCGAGAGTTTCTATCTTTTACTTCCACATTTGCAAACAAATACAACATATAGTCTTTTAAAAAGTTCTCTTTTATAAATATTTTTTGGATCTCACTACTGCATACCTCAATAAAAACATTTTTTTTACTTGTGCCAAATAACCCTGAACCATTTACACTAAATACGCTCAAATTTGGATTCATACCAACCCTTTCAAATGCCTCATCCTTGTTAAACCATTGAAAGTAAGAAAATGCATCTTTTTCACTTTCATTCCAAGTTTTCATTTTCACCACTCCTTTTTTAATAATCATAATGATTTCCATCTGGGTCATTAAAATGAGGCCCTCTATTTTGAGATGGGTCATCTGGAAATTCGTGTCCTCCTGAGTGGTCCCTTATTACCTTTCCATCACCAAAATCATAGTCTTTTCCAGGCATTCTTTTTCCTTTCTTGTCAACTGCTGGAGTTACATTTTTAGGCTGTTTACTAACTGGAATATTACTATTTCTCTTCGCTTCCCTAAAGGCACCATTTCTCCTAGCCCCTTTTGGACTCAGATTAGGAGGTCGGTTTCCTGACTTACTGCCTCCCTTACTCGCAAAAAATTGAAGATTGTATTCTAGCACTCTTCCACTCTCTAACTGCTCCTCCAAGCCAATCGATGTTACTTCTATTTTCCCTTCTGGCGCAGTTTTCGATACCACATCAATTCCCGCATCATTCGCGCGCTTCCAGCCCTTCAAGTTCTTACTAAGACCTTTTCCAGCCATAACCCCAGAAAATACATCCAGCCCCAGCGTAGCCACTTCTCCTAACGTACTCCAGCCAGCCGATTCCCCATTTACCACGTACTTATCATACATGCTGCTTACCGTATCCGTTGCGTTATATGCACTTCTCGCCAACGTGACTGCATTGGAAACCAGTCCACAGCCCTTTTCAATCATAGAGGCTGCCTTTAAAATCTTACTGCCCTGAAAACAAAGTCTGGCACCATTTCCAATAAAAGAACCAACTCCCGGTAACGCAGAAACAAAACAAGAGAGTCCTAGCGCCACTTCCCCTTCTGCCAAATACCAAAGTCCGTTTATGACATCACACACATCTCCAATGCCTGGAATAAATCCCAACGCATTTAACACCGCATGACCAAAGGAGCTCCAACTGAATTCTGGACTTAGCCCAAACGGATCCGTTAAGGTAATCGGATTTCCCTGCACATAGGCATAACGGTTTTGACTTGGACTGTCCCCAACGCTTCCCGTCAGCACATCCTGATTGATAAATCGCTTACTATCTACATTATAATAACGTGCACGCATATAGTAAAGGGAATTTGCATCCGTCACAACACCTGCTTTTCCATTGTACAAAAATAAAATGTCATTTTGTTCCCCAGAAAGAAGTTCCCCATATGGTCCATAGGAATAACGGCTTACCACAGCGCCTTTATCATTCGTCAGCTCGGTGGTACTTCCAATGTTGTTATAATGATACGTAAGATATCCTTTTTCTTCCTCCGTTTGTGCCAGTAACCCATTTCCATAAATAAAATACGTGGACTTTCCTTCTGCCCCTGCCTTGTCGTACGTAGTGGACAGTAGCATTCTGGAAAGGGGTTCTACCGTATCCACCACAAACTCCTGCCGTTTTTCACCTGTTGCAACCGCTATACGGTTATTTTCTGCATCATACTCATAGGTGGTATTCCCAGCCTGAACCAAACGGTTACGACAATCATAAGTAAATGCTACCATCTGTCCCTCTAGTGGTCCATACAGCATATTTCCTTCTTTGTCATAAGTAACTGCTTCTCCATTATAGGAAATCAGTCGGTTCACCGTATCATATTCCATCGTAACTTCAGACAGCTTTAATGCCCCATCTTCTTGAAACCCTGTTACAGACGTAACATTTCCCGCTTTATCATAGGCATACTCATAGGTGTGGATTACGGTATCTCCACATGTATCCTTCTGTGACCGCAGTCTTCCATTTACATCATAGCCATACTGCTCCTCACTGCCATCTGGACGAGTTACCTGTGTAATCCGTCCGTTGCCGTCATACACATAGCTAGTTACCCGATTGTCCCAGTCTGTCACCGTTTTCAGATTTCCATTTTTGTAATAGGAATAACGGACAATTCTTCCACCTGGATATGTTAAAGAAATGACATTGCCAAGCTCATCGTAACTGTATTTAATTGTATTTCCATTAAAATCCGTATACTCTGTGACGCGGTTCAGAGCATCGTATTTTCTTTCTATACTTCGCTGAACCGTTCCCTGGGTCTCCATTACGGTTAATACATTTCCGTTTTTATCATAGGTATACGCAATCGTTCCCAGTTCATCTGTGATCGTGGAAACTCTTCCAGCCGCATCATACTCATACTGGGTTTCTTGGGTATTTGCATTGTTCATTCTGGTGAGGGAACCCACTGCATCATAGGAATACGTTCTTCTGCTGCTTACGGTGTCCCCGATTTTCAATCGTTCCGCCGTAACCTTTCCCATGTAGTTATACTCATAGGCTGTTATGCCCCCTTCTGGATTGGTAACACTTTCCACGTAGCCCAGTGCATTATACGTACAGCTGCTTACCCCTTCTTCTGCATCAGTTACTTCCTTGATTCTGCCACTGCTGTCATATTCATAGGTGGTTTTCTGCTCAGAAGCCGTATTTAAATATTGAACCACTTCTTTTATGTCACCGGTTGTATGATAGGTATATTGGGTGACGGCCCCCATCCCATCTGTGAAGGAACTGATTTGGTTTCTGCTGTTGTACTGGTTATCCTGTACTACATTGCCTACTGCATCTGTAACCTGTGCTATATTTCCATTGGCATCATACGATAGTTTAGAAATATTTCCTTCCTCATCTTTTGTTTCTTTTATTCTGCCCAGTTCATCATAGATATAGGTGTAGGTACATACGGTGCCGTCCGCTTTCTGCACATGGATTTGGCAAAGTCTGTTTTCTTTGTCATACTCCATGGTCGTCTGTATGCCCAGTGCATTTGTTTTACAGATGGATTGTCAACACTTTTTTATACAATTTTTATTCGGTCATTTTAGATAAACGATATTCTACTGGAGTCATATAATTTAAGGCTCCATGAATACGTTTATTGTTATACCACTTTACATAATCACTTAATTCTCTTTTCAGTTCCTCTAAACTGCTAAAAACTCTTTTAAATGCAAATTCTGTCTTTATAATCTTATACCCTGCTTCTGCAACTGCATTATCATATGGACACCCTTTTTGGCTTAAGGAACGTTTGATTTTAAAGGCATTTAGAACCTCATCAATTATTTTATTTTTAAACTCGTTTCCTCTGTCTGTATGAAAAACTTTAAT
>NZ_FOYZ01000006.1:116675-266643 GCF_900112775.1 Anaeromicropila populeti | reverse complement strand
ACATCAAATCCTTTCCAGTTCCCTCTGTTTCTGGATTTCCCTTATCTGTCTTCTGAAATTCCCCAATCGGCAAGCTTTTCTTCTCTCCTGCCACTTCCATTCCGTGAAAAAGCAAGATGGCTGCCTGGCTGTCCTTCTGGATATACCGCGTTCTTTCTTCTCCCTGCTCCGTATCCACTGGCACATACGCTGCTCCTGCTTTCAGCACCCCCAGCATTCCAGCCACTGCCTCTATGCTTCTTGGGGCTGCCACTGCTGCCACGTCTCCTCTTCCGACTCCTTCCTCCTTCAACTTCCAGGCTATGGCGTTAGCCCACTCATTCAGTTCCTCGTACGTCAGGAAACGGTTCTGCTCCTTAACTGCTGTCTTTTCTGGTGTCCTTTTCACCTGCTCTTCAAATAGTTCCTTAATGGTTCTTTTCTCTGGATATGTCTCTTGCGATTTTCCCATCCTTCTCATTCCAATCCTTCGTTTTATTGCTTAGTAAAATGTTTTTTCTAACACTTCTGTTATAACTGCAACTGTATCCTCCATATTTTCCATGATAAAGAAATGGCCTCCCTCTACCTGCTTGATACAAAAGTCACTTCCTGCAAATTCACTCCATTCCGATAAATCATATTCTAGAACACTATAATCCTTTGTTCCATTTAAAATTGTAACAGGACACATTATTTTTTCCGTTCTGGGAATATATTCATAAATTTCAGCAATTTTAAAATCTGCTCTTAAAATAGGGAGAAATAATTTTCTCAGTGTAGCATTTTCCATGGCAGCAGGCGTAGAGCCCCCATAAGCAAAAACTACTTTTAAAAATTCTTCCTCTGGTAATAAGTAAAAAGCCGTTTTCTTCTGTATATTTTGAGGTGCTTTTCTTCCGCTCATAAACATGTGTACTGGCATACAGCACCCTCTTCTTAACAATTCATAATATGTTTCAAAAGCCAGCAAGGAACCCATACTATGTCCCAAGATAGCATATTTTTCTCCTTCTTTCATGTCATCCTCAATTACATCGGCTAAATCTTTTACTGCCTCTTCACAGGACTCATAAAATAGTTCTTTCATCCGTTTTCCCCTACCAGCCAGTTCAACAGGTATAATGCTTATATTCTCTGGAAATAACTTTTTCCACTTTAAATATATTTCTGCACTTCCTCCTGAATATGGGATACAATATAATTTCATTTTTTCCATGTTTTTCAAACGATTATAGAAATCGCTTTCCTCCCCTTCGTTATTTCATTTATCAATTATTAAAAATTGCATTAAAATAAAACATATTTTCCTTCTGCTTTTAAAATATGTTGAATTGCAAATTTTCCAGCAGCAGCAGCGGTCGGAAGCCCTCCTGGCGCTTGAAGCCATTGACTTGCTATATATAAATTAGGTATGGATTTAAATTTTCCATTACTGGCAAATGCCTTAACGTCTGCTCTCTCTCTAAATCGCATAAAAGAACCCTGAAAGGCATTATACCTGGTATGGTAGGTACGTGGTGTCCAAATATCCAATATTTCATAATTATCTCTTAGCTCAGGATATTTTATTAGCAGTTGCTCCATAACAAGCTTCCCGAATTCCTGCTTCTTTTTCTGATACATGATTTCAGAAAAGTAACTCCAATAATTATAATCTGTTTCATTTTGTTCGATTTTAATTTGCAGCACCAATTTTCCTTCTGGTGCAAAAGATGATTCGTATCCATAACTAACTATGCAGATACGATCAATAGTTGAGACTGCTACTTTTATTTTGTCACAATCAATGAATGTCATATGTTCAATAGGGCACCCATCTCTGTTAACTGATATTGCCATTTGAAATTTACTATAGACAGGATATTCCGAATGTTGATTGTATACCAATTTCCATTCCTCTGGAATATATTTTTCACCAATAAGATGATAGAATGCTTCATATGTATCGGCAGCGCAAATGAAATAGTCCCCTTCTACGTTAAAACCATTATTTAATTCGAT
Source organism: Anaeromicropila populeti (assembly GCF_900112775.1). Lineage (GTDB taxonomy): Bacteria > Bacillota > Clostridia > Lachnospirales > Lachnospiraceae > Anaeromicropila_A > Anaeromicropila_A populeti. The sequence goes on along the minus strand of NZ_FOYZ01000006.1, from coordinate 264,660 downwards.
ACTACATGCTTCATTCTCTTTTATATGAACTTTTTTCACTGGATGATTTAAATATAACTTTCCACCCGTTTCTAAATAACGGCTAGTCATCCTTTCTATCATTTTCTCCGATCCACCGACTGGAATTTCACCATTTCCACAAGATATGGAAGCATAAGAAAAAATAATACTTGTAACCGCACTATCTCCTGAATAAAAATCCGTCATCACTTTTTGAATAGGCAGACTTTTAAATCGCTTGACATATTCCTTTAAGCTTATATTACCATACTTCTTTTTAACAGCTTTTATTCCCTGCATGGATTTTCCCAATTGCATCAATTCAGATGGGGACATATACTCCATTGGCTTATCAACTGGCATCTTACGACACTGGGCTATTCTTACACTTTCAATAAAATCATGTATTTCCTCCGAGTCCTCTGGTGACAATTGGCAAAATTCTCTTTCTGTCCTTTCCAAATCTTTCCACAAGGTAATTTTAACTCCATTATATATGGAAGAATAAAAAGCTTCGTTAGGAACAAATGCCGTTTCAGCTGTTAATGCTCCCGTTTCTTCCCATAGTCTTCTTAATTGTGTTTTCTGCTCCGTTCCTGTCAACCAGTGAACACAATTATCAATATAATGACCGTTTCGTGTCCAGCCTGTGCATAAACCACCTGCTTTATCATTTCTTTCATAAATTTCGCTTTCAAACCCTGCCTTTTGTGCATAGATTCCAGCAACAAGTCCTGACATTCCACCACCAATAATCACTATTTTTTTCATTTTATTTTCCTCTGATAGTATTATTATATTTATTTCTAACTTTTTTCCTATTATTCAATTATATCATACAAATCATATGTTTGAAAGATTAATTTCCAAACCGTTTGACATAATTCTTTCTCGTTAAATGCCTAAAAATCAGGGCTAAAACCCTCTTTTTTGGATTTTAACCCTGATTTTACGATAGCTTAACCTTTTAGCACCGAATCAGATTATTATGATTACGATATCTTACCTTCTGCGGCACCATCGCACATAAACTTTTGTTCTAGGTGCTAATTCTAAATCTCTTAATTTATTATATCTTAAAAACTCTTCTAAGCTCATTCCAAACATATCCAAAATATCTTGAATGGTTTCTTCCCTTCTTACCACATACTCTTGAATTTCACATCTTCTTCCTTCTCGCCATGCTGGATTATAGGAGTAAGGACGCCAGAAACTAGTCGTATTTACTGGCCGCTGGCGATCAAGTGGTGGTTGCTGTGGTTCACGTGGTGGCTGCTGTGGTCTTTGCTCTGACACCATTGTCTTTTTTATATAGGGAATTTGTTGTGAGTTAACAGAATTAGAATCAACTGATATTTGCTGAGATATAATTGGCCTTGGCTGATAAGTAATTGGTCTTGGCACTATTGCTGAAGGCTGATTCGCTCTTTGTTCCCTCACTGGAAGTGGTTGATTTGCTGCGTTGCCATTAACTTCTGTATTTAATTCATCACCTGTTTCTTCTGGTACTGGTACTGTTTCTTTTGGCATTGTTACTGTTTCTTCTGGTACTGTTACTTCCTCTTCCATGGCAGTCTCTTTTTCTGCAACAACCTGGGGAATTTGGGGGCAAACCGGGCAAACCGGACAAGCCCGCCCCATAGGACTTGCATTGGTCGGCATATCTGCGCCTGCCGAACTTTTTAATGGTATACAAACATTTGTATCTATCTGCAAATTATATACATCAACATCTGGATTTGCACTCATAATATCTGACAATGGAATATTATACCTTCTACTCAGTCCATATAATGTGTCACCCTTTTGTATCGTATAACTTAGTCCTTGACATGTTTTATTCCTATCATCAACGTAATACAACGAAGAATTACTATTTTGAATATGTTCCACAATAAACCTCCTACTATGCTTTCTTCCATGGAATTAATAAAATGAAAAAACGCAAAACACCTTTCACCATTATTATATTTTATAGAAGGAATATTTGTGATACTTAAATGAACTAAAATAAAAATTTAGAAATAAATTAATTCTTCTTCTGGCTTATCCGCATATTCAATTTCTTTAATATACAAGACAGGTCCCTTCTTTCGATAATCTTTACAAAATTCATTTCGAACTTCAGCAGTCACCATGACCCATTCACGATTCACTAATTGTTCAATCATCGGTAGCTGTTCCTTTGTTCCCTTACTAATGAATCCAATAAAAGCAATATCATCTGCACAGCAAGTCATAGCAAACCGTCCTGGTACAAACGTGCCCTTTGAAAATTTATCTGACTTATACACCAGTCCTTTTAGTTTAATGGTTTTTCCAACATATTTCTTTGGCTCATCCATAGCATCCACGTACCAGATACCGAAATCCTGATCTGCAATTTCCACTACCTCTGCATCTAAATCATATGGCAGAACCTCCTCTACTTCCAAAGGTTTTCCGCTTTTTGTCTCAAAATAAATCTGAGCTCTTGGATTTACCGCTTTAATGGTTCGAATATAAGCAGCTCCAGGAGTCATTTCTTCACACCTATTAAAAATAACCATATCAGTATTCGTAAATTGCTCTATTACAAGTGACCGCATATTGGTAAGATAAACTGGAAATGTGTCTGCATTTACTAAATTAATGATCTGCACAATTTCCCAGTTTGCAGGCATCTTTACTGTTAATAATGTCTCTAACTTCCACATCCCATTATATTCAAATAATATCCTGTCTGGTTTATACTTTATTTGACAGCTGGCTAAAAATTCTTCTGTCAGTTCCTCTTCACAATTAATCTCAACCTGTTCTGTATATACTTTACTCAAGAATTCCTTTTCATAGGTTACCATTCCTTCTTCACAGGTAATCAAGAGAGTTCGTTCATCCTTTGTAAAGTCATCACTTTCTAACGTTTCCTGAATAAATACTGTTTTACCGCCTTCAAGAAATCCTGTTACAATATATACTGGTATCTCCATATTTTTACTCCCTTCCATTTGTCTACTTGTTTAGGAGATATGAAACAGCTTTTCCAATTTTTCCTCTGACAAATTCGTTCCAATTACACAAAGTCTTCCTGTGTACTCTGGGGCACCTTCCCGCAATTCATATTCACCAGGTACTAAGTCAAAGTAAATCCAATTTCCATCTGCTCCTGAAACCATTCCCTTAGCGCGTAAAATTGTTCCATATTCATCTGTTTCTGATAAAGCCTTCAGTGCATTTTCTACTTCTGTTTTTTCAAATTTATGTGGAGTTTCCTTACCCCAGCTTGTAAATACTTCATCTGCATGATGGTGATGATGATCGTGGTGATGGCAGCTACATTCCTCTCCATCATGGTGGTGATGATCATGGTGGTGTTCCTCATGCTCATGGCAGCTGCACTCCTTTTCTTCGTGTCCATGAGCATGTTCGTGATGATGCTCATGGTGATGCCCACATTCAGGACATATATCACTAGCCTTCAGAAGCTCGTCCACTAGAGAATTGTCTTTTTTCATAGCTGCAACAATCTGAGTCCCTGTTATCTGCTCCCAGTCTGTAGTAATGATTGTTGCCTCCTTATTATGCTCCCTGATTAATTTCACAACCTCTTCCAGCTTTTCTTGTTTTATGTTCTTAGTACGGCTCAAAATAATTGTTGTAGCGTATTCAACCTGATTGTTAAAGAATTCTCCAAAATTTTTCATATACATTTTACATTTATTAGCATCTGCTACCGTAACATAGCTATCTAGCTCAACAGTTGAATCAAATTGAACATCCTTGACTGCTTTTACTACGTCCGATAACTTACCAACACCTGATGGTTCAATAATTATTCTGTCTGGAGAAAACTGCTCCATTACATCTTTTAAAGCCCTTCCAAAATCGCCCACCAATGAACAGCAGATACATCCTGAATTCATTTCTGTAATCTGAATTCCAGCATCCTTTAAAAATCCGCCGTCAATTCCTATCTCACCAAATTCATTTTCAATCAAAACTACCTTTTCGCCTTGATATACTTCCTTTAATAACTTCTTAATTAATGTTGTTTTTCCAGCTCCCAGAAAACCAGAGATTATATTAATCTTTGTCATTTAAAAACCTTCTTTCTACAGTTCTATAATGGTCAAATTAAATTTTACCACTACACACAAAAAAATCATACCTTTTTCTTACACTTTTTTTATCATTATATAATAAGGGAAGAACTCATCAGACAAACATTTCATCTAATGATTCTTCCCATAATTTAACATATTAATTCAAATCTATCAAGTTCTATTTGATTATTCTTACCTTTAATACGCCTTCAATATCTTGTAACTGTTCTACTAAATGATCCGTAGAAGCAGCTCCAATATCAAAGATACAATATGCATATTCTCCACGACTCTTATTAATCATATTTTCAATATTAATGCCTTCTTTTGAAAAAATGGCTGTGAACTGAGTCAACATATTAGGTACATTTTTGTGGCAGACCGTAATACGTCCTGCGGTGTTGCAAACACCTGCATCACAAGCTGGATAATTGACAGAATTTTTTATATTACCATTCTCCATATAATCCATAATCTCTCTGACAGCCATGATTGCACAATTATCTTCTGATTCAGCAGTAGATGCTCCCAAATGTGGAGTGGCAATAACCCCTTTCATATTTGCAGTCTTCGGATTTGGGAAATCTGTTACATATGCTCCAATCTTTCCACTTTCTAATGCTTCCTTCATATCATCATCATTAACAAGCAGATCTCTTGCAAAATTCAGAATTACTGTACCATCCTTCATCATTGCCATAGTATCCTTGTTAATCATTTCTCTTGTATCATCAAGTAAAGGCACATGAACTGTAATATAATCACATTCTCTAAAAATCTCTTCACGGGTCTTCACTAGTGTAATATCCCTTGACATATTTAAAGCGTGTTCAACTGATAAAAATGGATCACATCCATAAACATCCATACCCAAGCGATTCCCTGCATTTGCCACAAGCACACCAATTGCTCCTAATCCAATTACTCCAAGCTTTTTTCCTTGAATTTCTCTTCCAGCAAATTTTGATTTAGCCTTTTCCATTGTTTTTCCAATTGCTTCATCTGACTTATTTTCATTTACCCAGTTAATTCCACCAATAATATCACGAGAAGCCATCATCAGACCTGCAATGACTAATTCTTTCACACCATTTGCATTAGCACCTGGTGTATTGAATACAACAATTCCCTTTTCAGCACATTTATCTAAAGGAATATTATTAACTCCTGCTCCAGCGCGTGCAACTGCTGCTAAATTCTCAGCTAATTCCAAGTCATGCATTGCAGCACTACGCACTAATACAGCATCTGCCTCTTGAAAATTATCTGTTTTTTCATAATTTTCTGTCAATAAATCCAAACCGCAATTTGCAATTGGATTCAAACAATTTACTTTTACCATTTTTTCCTCCTATATGCACAGATTTCATTCACTGAAATCCCCCTGTTTATTTATTCTCTGCTTCAAACTTCTTCATAAATTCAACAAGTGCAATTACACCTTCTTTTGGCATTGCATTATAAATACTTGCACGCATTCCACCAACTGTTCTATGTCCTTTTAAGTTTTCAAATCCGGCTGCTTTTGCCTCTTTTACAAATTTTGCATCTAGCTCATCATTACCTGTTACAAATGGGACATTCATTAAAGAACGATCTTCTTTGCAAACAGTTCCCTTGAATAATTCACTTTGATCTAAGAAATCATACAGAATGGCTGCCTTTTCTTCATTTCTTTCTTTCATTACAGATAAGCCGCCCATATTTTTAAGCCACTGAAATACCTTTCCACAAACATAAATACCATATGCTGGTGGAGTATTATACATAGACTCATTCTCCACATGAATTTTATACTGAAGCATAGTAGGAGTACCTGGAAGGGTATCCTCTGTTATTAAGTCTTCACGTATAATTACAATTACAACTCCAGCAGGACCGATGTTCTTTTGAACACCACCATAAATAATTCCATATTTTGTTACATCAACTGGTTCTGATAAAAAACAGGATGATACATCAGCAACTAAAGTTTTTCCCTTTGTATTAGGCAATGTCTTAAATTTAGTTCCGTAGATAGTATTATTCTCACAAATATAAACATAGTCAGCATCCTCACTAATAGGAAGATCAGAACAATCTGGAATATACGAAAATGTCTTATCCTCTGATGAAGCTATCTTATTGGCTTTCCCATACTTTGCCGCTTCTTGATAAGCCTTCTTAGCCCATTGACCCGTTACAATATAATCTGCAACTTTATTTTTCATAAGGTTCATGGGAATCATAGCAAATTGCTGGGACGCTCCGCCTTGAAGAAATAAAACCTTATAATTGTCAGGAATGTTCATTAAGTCACGTAAATCCTGTTCTGCTCCCTTAATAATCTCCTCGTATGCCTTAGAACGATGGCTCATTTCCATTACTGACATACCAGTTCCCTTATAATCTAGCATTTCCCCTGCTACTTCTTTTAAAACCTCTTCTGGTAAAACTGCTGGACCTGCTGAAAAGTTATATATTCGACCCACTGTGTGTATCCTCCTTTATTTGATTACATATTGTATAACATTACTTAAACTGTCTCATTCAATTCTATTATTAAAAGTAATTATAAAACTTACCATTTTTTAAGTCAACTTTTATTTTTTCCAAACACTATTTTTTAGATTCCAAATCTTCTTCTGAAAAGACTTCTTCAATTGCAGCACCTGGTGCTACCATAGGCCATACCTTGTCATCACAATGGATCATGCAGTCTATTACAACTGGCTCATTTAAAGCCATTGCTTCCTTTAAAACTGCCTCTGTCTCTTCCATTGTTGTAATGCGGTATGCTTTTGCCCCCATTGCCTCTGCCAGCTTAACAAAATCAACTTTATCCTCTAATACCGTATGAGAATACCGTTTACCATAAAACAGGGTCTGCCACTGGCGAACCATTCCCAGTACGCCATTGTTACATACCACCTGGATAATTGGAATCTGATACCTTACAGCGGTAGCAATTTCATTCATATTCATACGGAAGCAGCCATCACCAGCAATATTAAACACCATTTTATCTGGGTTTGCAACTTTAGCCCCAATGCTGGCACCTAATCCGTATCCCATAGTTCCCAGACCGCCTGAAGTTAAAAAAGTTCTTGGCTTTTTATATTTATAAAATTGGGATGCCCACATCTGATGCTGTCCAACCTCTGTAGTAATAATAGCGTCACCACCAGTAAGTTCATATATCTTCTCAATGACAAATTGACCTGTTAATCTATCTTTTGGATACTTAACTGGCATAGCATCTTTTTTTGCCATCACATGTTCTATCCATTCCTTGTGATACTGCTTTTCTATTTTACGGTTTAAAATATCCAGTACTGCCTTCACATCTCCAACTACACAGTGGTCCACAACAATATTTTTATTTATCTCTGCCCGATCAATATCAATTTGAAGTATTTTCGCCTTTTTGGCAAATTTGGAAGCATTTCCTGTAACACGATCAGAAAATCTAGCACCAACTACAATTAATAAATCGCATTCTGTTACACTGAGATTTGCTGTCTTTGTTCCATGCATCCCCAGCATTCCTGTGTAATACTCACTATCACCTGAAAATGCTCCCTTTCCCATTAAGGTATCGGTAACTGGTGCATCCACCTTTTCTACAAATTCTCTCAACTCCTGCTCTGCATTAGAGATTACTGCACCTCCGCCCACAAAAATCATTGGTTTCTTTGCTTTTCCAATCATTTTTACTGCTGTTTCAATATCATGCTCTGTAATAGTATTTGTGACACGGCTGATTAACTTTGGAGCTGTCCTTTCATAATCTGTCTTTGCTGCGGTAACATCCTTTGTGATATCTACCAGAACAGGCCCTGGACGTCCCTCTTGTGCAATTTCAAAAGCACGTCTGATGGTATCAGCCAGTTTTTCAATATCTTTTACAATAAAGCTGTGTTTTGTAATTGGCATAGTGATGCCAGCAATATCTACTTCTTGAAAACTATCCTTCCCAAGAAGCGGGGTTGGTACATTTCCTGTGATTGCCACCATTGGAACAGAGTCCATATATGCTGTTGCAATTCCTGTTACCAAATTCGTTGCACCTGGTCCGCTAGTAGCCAGACATACACCAACCCTGCCCGTTGAACGTGCATATCCATCAGCAGCATGAGAAGCCCCCTGCTCATGAGAAGTTAATATGTGCCTGATTTCAGGATGTTGATATAATTCATCATATATATTTAAAACAGAACCGCCTGGATACCCAAAAATAGTATCCACGCCCTGTTCCTTTAAGCATTCAATCAGAATTTGTGAACCTGATAATAACATACTCCACCTCTTTCCGTCTCTTTAAGAAAATATTTTATAATCCGTTATTTCAATACTGCACCTTTGTTCCCTGATGTAACCATTCTGGCATATCTGGCAAGATATCCTGTTGTAACTTTAGGTTCTCTTGGCTGCCATTTTTCACGTCTTTTCTCTAGCTCTTCCTCTGAAACAAGCATCTCCAGCTTATTATTTGGAATATCTATCCGAATCTTATCGCCTTCTTCTACTAAGGCAATTGGACCTCCTACTGCTGCTTCTGGAGATACGTGACCAATGGATGCTCCTCTGGATGCTCCTGAAAAACGACCATCTGTAATCAATGCCACACTTGCTCCTAATCCCATACCAGCAATCGCAGAGGTTGGATTTAACATTTCTCTCATGCCTGGTCCGCCTTTTGGGCCTTCATAACGTATTACCACAACATCTCCAGCAACAATTTTTCCGCCCTTGATTGCTGCAATGGCATCTTCTTCACAATCGAAAACTCTAGCTGGTCCTTCATGCTGCATCATTTCTGGTACTACTGCCGAACGCTTTACAACCGCTGTGTCAGGTGCTAAATTTCCTTTTAAAACAGCAATTCCACCAGTCTCACTATATGGATTTTCAATTGGGCGTATTACCTCAGGATTTAAATTAATACGGCCTTCAATATTTTCTCCCACTGTTTTTCCTGTTACAGTAATACAGTCTGTATATAATAAATTCTTCTTTTGAAGCTCATTCATCACCGCATAAACACCACCAGCTTCATTTAAATCTTCCATATACGTATGGCCTGCTGGTGCAAGGTGGCAAAGATTTGGCGTCTTTGCACTAATTTCATTGGCAATCTCCATATCCAGATTTACCCCAGCTTCATTGGCAATGGCTGGAAGATGAAGCATGCTATTTGTAGAACACCCAAGTGCCATATCCACTGTCAAAGCATTCATAAATGCTTTTTCAGTCATAATATCCTTTGGTTTGATATTCTTTTCAAGAAGTTCCATAATTTTCATACCAGCATGCTTTGCAAGTCTGATACGCTCCGAATATACGGCTGGAATGGTCCCGTTACCACTTAATCCCATTCCTAAAACTTCTGTCAGACAGTTCATACTGTTAGCTGTATACATACCAGAACAAGAACCGCAGGTTGGACAAACTTTGTTCTCGAATTCTTCAACGTCCTCTGCTGTCATCTTACCTGCTGCATAAGCACCAACTGCCTCAAACATACTGGAAAGACTTCTCTTTTCACCTTTTACTTTACCAGCAAGCATTGGTCCTCCGCTTACAAAAATAGTAGGTATATTTATTCTTGCGGCAGCCATTAGTAAGCCAGGTACATTTTTATCACAATTTGGTACCATTACTAGTGCATCAAATGCATGTGCCATAGCCATACACTCAGTAGAATCTGCAATTAAATCCCTGGTCACCAGTGAATACTTCATTCCGATATGTCCCATTGCAATCCCATCACATACTGCAATTGCTGGAAATACAAGTGGTGTTCCTCCTGCCATTGCTACCCCAAGTTTTACTGCTTCCACTATTTTATCAAGATTCATATGTCCTGGAACTACTTCATTATGAGAACTAACAATTCCAATTAAAGGTCTCTTCTTTTCTTCATTGGTTAAGCCTAACGCATTTAGCAAAGATCTGTGTGGTGCCTGCTGCATTCCTTCTGTTACTGAATCACTTCTCATAGCTATCATCCTTTCTTTATCATATCTACTATTAGAGTACCCATTTCCTTTGTTCCTACTTTTGTTTTACCTTCTGACAAAATATCTCCCGTCCGGTATCCTGCTTTTAAAACTTCTTTTACCGCTGCCTCTATCAAATCTGCTTCTTTATCCAAATCAAAGGAATAACGAAGCATCATTGCTGCTGACAAAATAGTTGCAATTGGATTTGCAACATCCATACCAGCAATATCTGGTGCTGAACCATGACTTGGCTCATATAATCCAAATTTAGTGTCATTCAGACTAGCAGAAGCCAGCATTCCAATAGAACCTGTTACCATACTTGCTTCATCTGACAAAATATCACCAAACATATTCTCTGTCAAAATAACATCAAATTGTTTTGGGTCTTTTACAAGCTGCATTGCACAATTATCCACCAGCATATGCTCATAAGAAACTTCTGGATATTCCTTTGCCACTTCGTCTACAACTTTTCTCCACAGCCTGGAAGAATCAAGAACATTGGCTTTATCTACACTTGTAACTTTTTTACCACGTTTCATTGCAATGTCAAAACCTCTTTTTGCAATTCTTCTGATTTCGTTTTCATTATAAGTAAGGGAATCATAAGCGGTCATTACACCATCTTCTTCTACTGTTTTTCTCTCTCCAAAATATAATCCACCTGTCAGCTCACGCATAATCATCATATCAAATCCATCACCAATTATTTCATCTTTCAATGGACAGGCTCCCTTTAATTCATTATAAAGCACTGCTGGTCTTAAATTTGCAAAAAGATTTAATGATTTTCTTAACTTTAGCAATCCCGCCTCTGGTCTTTTCTCAGGTGGAAGCTTATACCATGGGGAGGTAGCAGTATTTCCACCAATAGAACCCATTAATACTGCATCATTATTTCTTGCTGTTGTAATTGCTTCATCTGTTAAAGGTACCCCATGGACATCAATGGAGGCACCTCCTAATAGAACCTCAGTAAAATCAAAACTATGCCCGAATTTTTCGCCAATTTCAATTAAAACTTTTTTTGCTTCTTTTACAATTTCAGGTCCTATACCATCCCCTGGAATTACTGCAATCTTATAATTCATGCTCATCTTCCTTTCTTTTTAGAACAAAGTGTGTGGGCTATCACATAAAAAAAGCCCTAAGCATTACTGCTTAGGGCGAACATACGTCCGTGTTACCACCTAAATTCAGGGAAAACCCTGCACTCAATCAATACGATAATGAAACTGTCTGAAACATCATTGTTTCCAATCCACTCAAACACACTCCACTTATATTGTCTTCCCTCTAACGTTGGAATTACGTTGAAGCCTACGAAATACAGCCTTGCCATATTCTTTCGGTTCAATGCTCAAAGGCTACTTCCAATACACCCATCACGAAGATTTACACCAGCCATCTTCTCTCTTTGCTTTTGGTGAGTATGTACTCCTCCTTATCATAGCTTTCACTCTATATACTTATCTAGTTGATCTTAAATAAGTATATACACAAATAAATTTGATGTCAAGAATCAAATTTTTTTATTCTGTAATTTTACACTTTTTTAATTGACCAACCCAAGTTTTAACGGACAATTTGTACATTTTCTTTCCCAATATGACTTCTGCACCATTTATAACAATTACAAATAAATCCTTTCGATAGTTCATGATGCTTTTCCAAAATCTGTTTCTGACTAATTCTTCCCTGCTGGCAATCCTCATATACTGCCTTCATAAGCAGTAATAATTCATGCTTTGTTTCAGTTTTTAAATAGGAATATCTGTCCTTTCCAAATAATTTAAATATTTCTTCCTCTGCGTTTTCATAATCTGCTGCTTTTTCCAACAAGCCAAATAGTGAAGGATATAGCATATCATCGATTCCTGACTGGATGACCAGCATCTGCATCAGATTATCCATATTATCTATTATCAGCCCATAGCTGGATAAACCATTTTCTCGTAAAGTAGAATCGCAAATGCTGTAAAAGTTACGCTGCATATATTGTGGAATGTCATTTACTAGATTATTCATAAACTTCCATATGGTTTCTCCATCTTTTTCATATTTGCAAGCCAACACCCACATTGTCATCAAACAAATTTTATATTTTTCCAGCAATCTCATCTCACCATTATATCTAGCCATCCCACGGAGTTTTAATGATAAAATCTTATAATCCTCATGGGATAATCCTAAATCTGCAATTATCCTTACGTCCATAATATCTTTTTGTAAAATTTCCCCCAACTGTTTTTCCATATCAATCAATGGATTGGTAGCATTTAACATGTTCATAAGAACCCTCCTTCGTTTTGTTAGGCACAATATGCTCGTCTTTTGCCTACAAATACATTTATATGATGCCATAAAATGAATTATTACATGTAAGTTATAACATGCTCTTCTATAATATTCTGATATATTTTCAAGTTGGAATTACTTAAATATTTACTTTTAGTGATTTTCGTGTTAGAATAACGCTTAGTGAGTAACACAGATGGTCGCGCCTATTAGTACCGAAAGGTCTTAGGTGAGGAAAGTCCGAGCTTCACAGGGCAGAGTGCCGGATAACGTCCGGTAGAGGCGACTCTAAGGCTAGTGCAACAGAAATAAACCGCAGAAGTATATTCTGTAAGGGTGGAAAGGTGAGGTAAGAGCTCACCGCCCTGCTGGTAACAGCAGGGGCACATGTAAACCCCACTTGAAGCAAGACCGAATTTAAAGCGATACGGCTGCCCGTCGTGCTTTAGGGTAGGTCGCTTGAGTCTGATGGTAACATCAGAACTAGATAGATGACCATTTAATACAGAACTCGGCTTACAGTGTTGCTCATTTTTTTATATTAAACTCTAAATACACTTCCACCAATGAATTCTCTCAAAATTGAGTTTTTAGGCACTTCTTCACTGGTAACTCCTATGAAATAATCTAAAAATTTTAACAAGCGTTTTGCTTCGGCATATTCTTCACAATTTCTTTCAATTCCAAATAAAGCAGGTTCTGCATATTGTTTTAATACAGCTAGTTCATAAATCAATGCTGAATTAAACATGACATCTGCATCCTCCTGAAACGGGAAAATATATTGTTCTTCACCATTTCTGACTGAACTCCACATGGCAATTGTATCTTTTGCCAGCGTACCTCTTGTTCTTGCATCTCGAACCATCCTGCGGATTAGCCGCCCATCTGTAGTTGGAATTCTGTTATGTTCGTCAATATTCAGCTGAGTCAAAGCACTAATATAAATCTTAAATTTGCTTTCCCTCGGTAATGAATATGATAATGCATCATTTAACCCATGAATACCCTCAATCACCAAAATATCATTTTTACCAAGCCTCTTATAATTTCCCTTATATTCTCTTTTTCCAGTTTTAAAGTTGAAACTTGGTAATTCCACTGTTTCTCCGTTTAGCAATTTTGTCATATCATCATTAAACTGCTTAATATCAATCGCCTCTAAACATTCGTAATTATAATTTCCTTCCTCATCTAATGGTGTATTCTCACGATCCACAAAGTAATCATCTACTGCAATTGGATGTGGCATTAACCCATGTGTTCTAAGTTGGATTGTTAATCTGTGGGAGAATGTCGTCTTTCCCGACGAAGATGGACCAGCAATCATTACAAATTTTTTATCTTTTGATTCAGCTATTTTAGCTGCAATTTCAGCAATTTTTTTCTCCTGTAGTGATTCTTGTACTAACATCAAATCATTTATTCCACCTCCTGCAATAACATCATTTAATGCACCTACTGTATCTACTTCCAGTGCTTTACCCCATGCATTTGACTCTTTCAGTGTCTGGTAAAATTTCGGCTGATCACAAAAACCAGGTAATAGATCTGGTTCCTTCATCTTGGGCCTCAGCATGATAAAACCTTCATCATATGGGAACAACTTGAAATTTTTCAATACACCAGTACTATATGGCATATACCCATAAAAGTAATCTTCAAAGCCTTCCAAGCTATAAATATTAGTTCTTGATCCTCTGCGATATTTAAACAACTTTTGCTTATCATACATTTTATAATGTTCAAACAAGCTGATTGCATCATCTGTTCCTATGGATTTTTTTTCAAACTTAATATCTCGCTTTACCATGTCTTCCATCCGCAATTGAATTTGCTTCAATAGTTCTTCTGTAATCTTTACATCACTATCTATATCACAATATATGCCTGTATCCAAAGAATATTCAACGCTGACCTTACGAACCTTGTCACTTCCAATTTCTCCATAAACAGCCTTCAGCATAAGCAATGTAAGTCCTCTTGAGTATACTTTATAACCAACAGTTTCTTTTATAGTAACAAATTGGACTTTTGAATCCTTATGTAAGCACTTCTCCAATTCGTGTAACTTTTCATCTACAAACGCCAGCATAATAGAACTGTCATATTGTTCCTTAACATCCTCGCTAATTTCCCACAAAGAGATTCCTTGTGGATATTCTCGCATTTCATCCTTTATCGTAACCTTAATGGTTTCTGTCACAATTATCTTCTCCTTTACTATCTTCTTCATAATATAAAAGTCCCAATCGAAGTAATCTGCATGTCTCCTTGATTTCTTCCTGCCTAATTATATTCTTGCTGTTTTTCATTAATTTATCCAAAATATCTTCATATTTATCAATCTGATTTTTTAAAAACTCCCACAAAACAGCATCTTTTTTTTCCAGTAAATACTTCCCAAACTCATATTCAACTAAGTTAAATCTATTCTGTTCACCTGGTTTTGCACTTAGAACCGTGTAGTATTTCTCGTCTTCTATCAACATAATCTCTTTTTCTATCATAAAATGATTTTTGTGCAAAAACCGGCGTACTGCTGGAACCTCAGTCTGTGGCTGTAACACAAGACTAGTTACCTGATCTAAAACCTGAATGCTCTCTTCTAAAATTTTCGTTATTAAAGCACCACCCATTCCAGCAATTACAATGGTATCCACCTCACCTGCCTTCAATTCCTTTGCCCCATCTGATAACCTGACCTCAATTTGATCGGACAATCCATATTCATCAATATTGGTTTTTGCCTTTTCCAGAGGTCCCTTTCTTACATCCATAGCAATCATATGCTTTACAATACTGTTTTGTGCTAAATAAATTGCCACATATGCATGGTCACACCCAATATCTGCAACACAACTGTCTGCCATAACTTCTCCTGCCACTGCTCCTAGTCTCTTTGAAAGCTGCATTTCTATCTCCTAACTAATCCAAATAATCTTTTAATTTTCTGCTTCTGCTTGGATGCCTTAGCTTCCGTAATGCCTTAGCCTCTATTTGCCTGATACGCTCTCTTGTAACATTAAATTCTTTACCTACCTCTTCCAAGGTTCTGGCTCTTCCATCATCCAAACCAAATCTCAGTCTTAGCACCTTCTGCTCTCGTTCTGTTAAAGTACCTAGTACGTCTACCAGCTGTTCCTTCAACAAAGTAAATGCTGCTGCTTCAGCTGGAACAGGCACATTATCATCCTGAATAAAATCCCCTAAGTGACTGTCTTCTTCCTCTCCAATTGGTGTTTCCAGTGAAACTGGTTCCTGTGAAATCTTCTGGATTTCACGTACTCTCTCAACTGGCAGTCCCATCTGTTTTGATATCTCTTCTGGAAATGGTTCCCGTCCTAATTCCTGCAAAAGCTGCCTCTGAACACGAATTAATTTATTAATGGTTTCTACCATATGCACAGGGATACGAATCGTTCTTGCCTGATCCGCGATCGCTCTTGTTATAGCTTGTCTAATCCACCATGTGGCATAAGTACTAAACTTATAACCCTTTGTATAATCAAACTTCTCAACAGCCTTAATAAGCCCTAAATTCCCCTCTTGAATCAAATCCAGAAACAACATTCCTCTCCCCACGTATCTTTTAGCAATGCTGACAACCAGACGGAGATTAGCTTCTGCAAGACGTTTCTTGGCACTCTCATCCCCATGCTCCATTCTTTGTGCCAGTTCAATTTCCTCATTAGCATTTAACAGCGGTACCTTTCCAATTTCCTTTAAATACATTCTTACAGGATCTTCTGTACTAATACCTTCCGGAACAGAAAGATCAATATTTTCCAAATCTTCCTCTTCTACATCATCTAAATCAAGTTCTGGAATCAGATCCTCATCATCACCTGTAATTCTCAGAATATCAACGCCATTATTTTCAAGATAGGAGTATATTTTTTCAATCTGATTCGGATCTAATGCCATGTCAGAAAAAAAATCATTTATTTCTTGAAATTCTAATATGTTTTTCTTCTTCTTTGCTAATTCCAATAACTCTTTTAATTTCTCGGAAAATTTTATTACATTCTCGTCCATCCTATTTCATCCTCTTTTCTCCCTCGATGTAGGTCTTTTTATCTATACTAACCATCCTATAAAAAAATATGCAATTTTTGTAAATCAGACTGCTCTTTAATAATTCTTTGCAGTTCATTCATATCCGTTGCCGTCCTGCTCTCCCAATCCAAACTATGCTTTTTAACCCTGCGTACCGTATCATTAAATGCTTTTTCTTTCTCAATCTGATTCATATCTCCCTTAACACCTGTATGAAACAAGGAAGCAATTTCTTTCTGTTCTTCCTTACTTTCAAATTGATCCAGTATAGCAGCAGGATTTATTCTCTCACCCTGCTCAAACTGTTGAAACAGCAGCTTGGCAACCTTTTGAAATAAGGATTCCTTAAAATCCCTATCGGATATAATATCCCGAATCTTTGTATAAGTTTCAGGTTCTTCTATTAACCAGGTTAATAATATCTTTTGAGATTCTTTAATGCCGTCTGTTCCTTTCAGAGACTTCTTCTCCCGTTCTGTTCTCGTCTTAGCTTCATATGTGTCAAAAGAAGATAAGGATGCCCCGTACCTGTTTACCAGCTTCTTTAAATCTTCCTGACTTATCATATATTTTCTGGCAACTGCTTCTACATAATTATTTCTCTCCAGCTCGTCCGAAAAGCGACAAAGCTTTTTTGCTGTTTCCTGATAAAAATTAGTTTTCTGCTCAGGATCTGAAAAATCAAAATCTCTTTCCAAAACAGCAACTTCAAATAGAAAACTATTAGAAGCCTTCTCAATCCTCTTTTCAAATTCACTTTCTCCCAGTGCCTTAATAAATTCATCTGGATCCTTATATGGATTCATATGAATTACTTTAGCAGACAATCCTGCTTCTTTCAGTATAGGAATAGCCCTAAGAGCTGCATTTACACCCGCCTTATCGCTGTCATACGTAATAAATACTTCATCTGCATATCTTTTCAGCAGATTGGCCTGCTGAAATGTAAAGGCAGTACCTAATGATGCCACTGCATTTTGAAACCCTGCCTGCTGTAAGGCAATTACATCCATATAGCCCTCACATAATAAAATGCTGCGCTTTCGGGAAAGTCTTGCAAAGTTCAAGCCAAATAGATTCCTGCTTTTATCAAATACGGTTGTTTCAGGTGAATTCAAATACTTAGGCGCTCCTTCTCCCATCACCCTTCCGCCAAATCCAATCACTTTATTATTCACATCTAAAATAGGGAACATAACACGGTTCCAGAATTTATCATAAACGCCTCTTGCCTCATCATAGGTGAATAATCCAGTCTGACGTAATAAACTATCCTCATAATTCTTTGACTTAAAATACTGGTATAAATCATTACTATACTTTGTAGAATAGCCCAATCCAAACTTTTTAATCGTTTCTTCTTTCAATTCACGCTTCCTTAAATACTCCAATGCCGTTTTCCCTTGTTCGCTGGTCAACTGGTAATAATAATAGTTGGCCGCCATCTTGTTTACTTCAAACAACCTGGTTCTTAAATCAGAGGCTCGCTTGGCTTCTTCTGAATATTCTGCTTCTGGAAGAACGATTCCCACCCTTTCAGCCAAATACTTCACAGCTTCAGGGAACGTATAGTTCTCATACTCCATAATAAACGTGTATACATTCCCTCCGGCTCCACACCCAAAGCAATAATACATCTGCTTATTCTGACTTACTGAAAAAGATGGTGTCTTTTCATTATGAAAAGGACATAACCCTACATAATTGCTTCCACGCCTGTTCAATTTTATGAAAGTAGATATCACGTCCACTATGTCATTTTTCTCTCTTACTTCTTCTACTATTTCATCTGGATAAAACATAGCTTCCTCCAATTAACTTGTCTTTCTCTTTATTAAATATATTCGACACAACTATAGTTTTTCCTTTTTTCTTATCAACATTTCCTTCTAAATTCTAATACTTTTTCCAATAAATCCATTAATAAATGTTCCAAAAATTCGGAACCATCAATTCACTATATTTTGAGATAGCGTATCGATCCGTCATTCCTGCAATATAATCACATACCACCCGTTCCCTGTCAGCGATCTCATTCTCAATCATTTTAATATATTCTTCTGGCAGCAGCTCCACATGTTCACAATAGTATTCAAAAAGCTGTTCCAGCAAATGCTCTGCCTTTGCCTCCTGTCCCTTTGCCTTGGGATTTGTATAAACATGGGTAAACATAAATTTTCTTAAGTCTCCCATTGCAAGTTCAATTTCTGGTGACATTCTAATATCGTTTATATTTTCAGAGTTCATTACAATGTTATGTATTAATACGTCCAGTCTCTTTCTTGTCGTATTTCCCAGTACACTAATAATCTCCTCTGGCAGTTCAATTTCTGTGAGAATTTTTGCCCTTATTGCATCATCAATATCACTATTAATATATGCTATTTTATCCGAAAGTCTTACTATTTTTCCTTCTAACGTTGCTGGTTTTCCTTTTGTCTGATGATTGAGAATCCCATCTTTAACTTCCTTTGTCAGATTCAAGCCAGCTCCTTCTTTCTCTAAAAATTCAACTACTCGGATACTTTGAAGATGATGCTCAAACCCCTCCCTACAGACGCGGTTTAACGCTCTTTCACCTGCATGGCCAAAAGGAGTGTGTCCTAAATCGTGTCCCAGTGCAATGGCTTCTGTCAAGTCTTCATTTAAACGCAGTGCCCTTGCTATTGTTCTTGCTGTCTGGGAAACCTCCAAAGTGTGCGTAAGTCTTGTTCGATAATGGTCTCCCTGAGGAGCAAGGAAAACCTGCGTCTTATGCTTCAGCCTCCGAAATGCCTTACTATGCAGAATGCGATCTCTGTCCCTCTGGTAAATAGGACGGATATCACATGGCTCTTCATATACCTCCCGTCCCTTTGACTGGTCGCTAAATGCTGCAAACGGACTAAGACTTAAATGTTCCCTCTCTTCCTGTCGTTGCCGCAGCGTTATCTTAACCTCTTCTTCCATGATATTACCTCCTCTCACAATAACAAAAAATTTTCCTCCAATATATAAAAAGCATGAATCCTGTTAAAGTTATAACACTGTCATGCTTTCTAATCCGCTATTATCTCTATTTTAACATTTTGTAATTATTTGTGCAATCTGATAAAACATTGTAGTTACTGTCCATGCTACAAATAGTTGAAAACAGACTGCAAATAAAGACCATTTAAATGAATGTAATTCTCTTTTGATTGCAGCCAGGGTAGCAACACATGGCGTATATAACAGACAAAATATCATCAGTGCATATGCATTGATGGCCGAAAACCCTTCTACTGCCAATGCATTCACCAGGATATCCTGTCCAGCCCTGGAATTAATATTGGAAACATGAAACAATACACTGAAGCTGGATACAACTACTTCCTTTGCAGCAAGCCCTGAAATCAAAGAAAGAACTACTTGCCAAAACCCAAGTCCCGCTGGTTTTAAAACAGGCACCATTATCTTTCCAATAGATGCACCAAAGCTGTCTCCCATATTTGTTGTAAGCCCTGTTTCATTAAAGTTCATAATAAACCAAACCACAACAGACGCAACAAATATAGTAGTTCCTGCTTTTGTCAGATAATCTTTCACTTTATCCCACACATAAATAAAAATTGTTCTGATATTTGGTGTTTTGTACTCAGGCAATTCAATTAGTAATGTATGGATTTCTTTCTTTTTCGTAAATAACCTCATAGCCATTGCTACAAAAATTGCCACAAATAGTCCCAACACATACATGGAATAGGCTGCCAGCATTGCATGCTTTCCAAAGAACAGCTGAGAAAACAAAACATAAATAGGAAGCCTTGCACTGCAAGACATAAAAGGAGTAATTAAAATAGTTCTGAACCTATCCTTTTTATCCTCTAGTGCTCTTGATGCCATAATTGCCGGCACTGTACACCCAAATCCTAGCAACATTGGTATAAACGCTCTCCCCGACAGACCGAGTTTTCCCATTAATCCATCCATAACGTAAGCAACCCGAGCCATGTAGCCACTGTCCTCTAAAATTGCCAGTGCTAAAAACAGAATAAAAATATTAGGCAAAAAGGTAAGGATTCCTCCAACTCCTGCCACAACTCCATCGATTACCAGTGAAATGACAAGATCACTGGCAGACAGCTTTACCAATAACTTCAAAAGGTTATCCGAAAAAGCATTTATACCATATTCAAACCCAATTTTCAAAAAATCGCCTACTGTGAAAGTCAAGAAGAATACAACTGCCATAATTCCTAAAAACACAGGAACACCCAAAAAACGATTGGTTAGAATCTTATCTGCCCGATCTGTCGATTCCTGCATTTTTGCCTTATTTACTACAACTTCTTCGATTACCTCTTCAATAAAATCATATTTTTGATTAATAATATCATTTTCATAACTTCTGTCAATTATTCCATTATAATTCCCAGGGTACTTCTTTATTATTTCCTCATCCTGCTCTAATAATTTCAAAGCAACCCACCTTGGATTCTCTACGTGTTCAAAATTTCCTCTTACTATTTGAATTAGTTCATCAATCTTGTCTTCTATTACATCATCATAAACCATTACATATTCATGGTGGTGCTGGTGTTGGTGCATTCCCTTTGTCACACCTTCTGCTTTATCATGATGATGCTCAAGAACACACTGTTGGATTTTTGATTTGTGATGAGCAACTGTATGCATTAAAATATCAAGTCCCGTCCTTCTTCTTGCCGAAACAGGAATTACTGGAATACCCAACATTTCTGGCAGACGGTGCAAATCAATCTCCATACCACGTTCTTCCACAATATCCATCATATTCAACGCCAGTATGACTGGTTTCCCAAGTTCAATCAACTGCAAAGTTAAATAAAGATTTCTTTCTAATGAAGAAGCATCTGCAATATCAACTATTACATCCACTTCCCCTTCCATAATATACTGTCTTGAGAGCTTCTCCTCCATTGTATAAGAGGTTAGGCTGTATATTCCAGGAAGATCCACTAATTTAAAGCTGTGTTCATGGTATTTAAAAGCACCTTCCTTCTTTTCTACAGTTACCCCTGGCCAATTAGCAACTTTTAATTTGGCACCGGTATACGCATTAAATAACGTGGTTTTCCCACAATTTGGGTTCCCAATAAATCCTACGTTTAGCTGTTCACTCATGATGCCGCCTCCTCAACAAAAATAGCTTCTGCAATTTTTTTCCCAACAGCCAGCCTTGTCCCCCGGACTTTAAAAATTAAAGAACCGCCTTTTTTATTTAATAAATACAATTTCGTTCCTTTTGTCAATCCCAAAGCACCTAATCTCCGCTCAATTAACTTTTCTAATGCCATATCCTCTACCTTATAACAAAATCCTATTTTTCCTTCTATCAGCTTCATCTAGTTTCCTCACATCAGTTTACTTTTGTAATTTGATAATAATTCTCATTAACGTTATTATAAATTTCAGCATCCTATTTGTCAAGAAAAACCCCTTTTGAGAAAACGCATCCGCAATAATCTTGTCGATATAAATCATATTCCCTTGATAACTCAATGGAACGCTTATATCCATTTTTCTTTTTAAAGTCAGAAGGCAGATAATTTACTCCATATTCCTTTTCCAGTTTTAACCCTATTTCGTTTAACTTCTGAGCATTTTTATGTGGACTGATTGATAAAGTTGTAGTGAAATAATCGAATTTTTCATTTGCTGCAATTTCAGCAGCTTCTCTAAGACGCAATTCATAACATTGAAAGCACCGTTCTCCGCCCTCTGGCTCTTTTTCCAACCCATGTGCCATCTCTAAAAACACCTGGGGATTATACTTTCCTTCTAAAAAAGAAACAGCATAACCAGCTGGCAGCTGTGAAATGAATCTCTTCTGTTCCTCTATCCTTTTCTCATATTCTTTCTGAGGAGAAATATTGGGATTGTAATAAAATATTGTAATGTAAAAATAATGGGACAGATACTCCAGGCAATAACTGCTGCAAGGAGCACAGCAGCTATGCAGCAATAGTGTAGGAACCTCCTGGTTTTGTTTCAAATTTTTCAGTATTTCATCTAATTCCTTTTGATAATTCATTTTTATGATAACCTTTCAATAATCGTTTATAAAGTTAATTTTTAACATTTTACTTGTATTTTAGCATTATCATTATATAATAGGTATAGGATATTGAAAAGCCATATTTTTATATCTAAAACTAGAAAGTGAGGTATTATAAATGAGTAAATGGAACATGATAGATCCAGAAACATTAGAAAGCAACACATTTCACCTGATAGGGAAAGAGTGGATGCTGGTAACTGCTGGTACGGAAAACAAAGTAAATACTATGACTGCATCTTGGGGTGGTCTTGGAATTATGTGGGCCAAAAATGTTGCTTTTGTTGTCATTCGCCCACAACGATACACGAAAGAGTTTATCGATACAAACGATACCTTTTCATTAACTTTTTTTAACGAAGGTTTCAAAAAAGAACTAGGATATTTAGGCAGTATTTCAGGCCGGGATGAAGATAAAATTGCAAAAGCAAATTTAACAGTTACTCATATGAATGGTACTCCTTGTTTTGAAGAAGGCAAACTGGTTCTTATCTGCAAAAAATTATTTGCTCAGGTTTTAAGTGCAGACAGCTTTATTGATAAAAGCTTAATAGACAACTATTATCCAAATGAAGATTTTCATACATTATATATTGTAGAAGTTCAAAATGCCTATAAAAAAGAATCCTAAAAATATATTTATAGGAACAAAGTGTGGGTGTGGCTGTCCGTTAGCCACAATATCCTTACCCACAAGTGCACATCATACTGCACCCTGTTTTTTAGGGTGCTTTTTTCTTTATCCATGCAATAAACCTAAAACTTCTTTCAATGCATGTGCTGGTATTTGTCCTGGAGCAGAGGCTTTTCCTACTGTTCCAAAAGTAATTGCAGATCCAAACACTTCTCCCGCAATCCTGCTTACTGAGCCTGTTTTCCCCATTGACATAGTCACTACTGGCTGCTCCAGCCTCCTCATTTCATTGGTTGCCTCTAGAAGTGTCAGTACATCCTTCTCATCCTGAGGCATTACTGCTATCTTTAAAATATCAGCCCCCAACTGCTGCATTTTCATAAGTCTTAGAATGATTTCCTCTTTTTCAGGTGTCTTATGAAAATCATGATTAGACATAACAACAAGAGTGCCTCTTTTCTGTATTTCCTTAACCAGTCCAGGAATCTGGTCTTCCTTATAAAATAATTCTACATCAATTAAATCTGCTAACTTTTCTTCTGCAACCGTTAAATTTAACTGGGCATATTGATCAAATGGCAAATCAGCCTCGCCACCTTCGTTTTTAGAACGAAACGTAAACAGCAGCGGAATATCCCCTAAAATTTTCCGCATCTCACACAACATTTCTTTTACTCTGTCTGATTCCTTATGGGCTTCAAAAAAATCCACTCGCCACTCTACCAGATTAACTGGAGCCTGCAACATATTTCTCGTTTCTTTCAAAATATCTTCCCTCACAGCTCCTGTAACAGAAGCGCAGATTTTAGGAATTCCTTCACCAATTGCCACATTCTTTACCATTACCACCCTGCTCACCTAATCACCTGTACCTTTATTATAATTTTACTGACTGTCCAATTCTGAAATCAGCCTCTATTATACCATAAACCATATAAATGTAAACTAATATTCATCCGTCAATATACATTAATATATCCACATTAAAAACATTGTCTTCATGAGAAATCTCCATTGTACCATCGTATTTATGGATAATAGACTGAACACTAGACAGCCCTATTCCATGATTTTGTTTATCGCTATTACTTGTAACAATCTTTGAATTTTTATACAGTACTTTTCCATAAAAAGGATTAGATACATGAATATACATCTTATTTCTGCTGTATCGGAACGAAAAAGATATTTTCCTTTCTTCTGTAACCTTACTGCATGCCGCAATAGCATTATCCAGAAGATTGCCAAGAATGGCTACTAAATCCAATGGCTCAACAGCGATAGAAGATGGTATATTCAGGTCATAGGTAAGATCAATTCCCTTGGTATAAGCCTCATCTAATTTAAAATTCAAAATACTGTCTATTTCGATATTCCCAGATTCAACCAACCTCTTCTCTCCATAGCAAGTATCCACTATTTTGGAAATGTACTCTGACGCTTTTCCTGCATCTCCATCCTTTAAAAACATATCCAGCACAATCAGATGATTTTTCAAATCATGCCGCATTGCCCGAAAGCTTTCACTGGACTGATTCATCATTTCAAATTGCTTCGCATAATATTCGTTTTGCTTACGCAGCAGCATTTTATCCAGCCGTTCTTCATAATATGCAGCTAAAGAATCATATAAATAGAATGTCGCAATATTCAATCCCATTAAAGCAATTACACAACTCATCGTTTTAGCTGGATTCATGTTATTAAACCTAAGTATGGTAAAAATAATATAAAAGGAACCTAGCGGAATAGAGAAAATAAAAATCCATCTGCTAATTGGAATTTCTACTCCCCGCTTTATATTTGTATAATTTCCAATCACCAGAACAATTGCATAAACTAACAGCTGCGTCTCTATTTGGCCTACAATTGATGAATATTCAGACCGAGAAAAAGCATCCCCTTGTTTCAAATATCCTGTCAAAGAAGAAATGAATATTTCTGAAAAACATAGCATTGCATACATATAGGTAATTGCAAGAAGTCTGCTCTTTATTGAAGCTTCATAATTTAATGTAATGATATAAAAACAAATCAAATTGCAAACTATCATAACGGCAGGAATCTTGAATATAAACAGTACAGAATTCCATATTATGTAATATAAAACATACGACAAAACTTCCACTGTACAATTGGTTCTAACTTTCATAAAAAATACTTTCATAAACTTGTATATAGAATACGTTCCTAAAATGTTTAAAAGACCACAAGTAATGTCGTAACTAGTAAGGGCCATTATCTACACCATCCTTCTCTAACTGTAACTGAATAGCTCTTATCCGTTTTCTGTTCATCTGGCTGATTGGCAGCACTTTCTTGTTTGATAATGTCACCTGCCGGTATTCAAACTTTATTATATAATTATAATTCACTAAATAAGACTTATGTATCTCCAAAAAATTATACTGCCTTACCATCTTATAAACACTATCTATTGTTCCATAAAAGCTATAGACTTCATCAGTTGTAATAATATTAATCTTTCGGTTTTCACTTTCAAAGTACAAAATATTTTTTACAGGTACTTTGTATGTAGCATGTTTAAACTGGTACTCAAACAATTGATTTCCCTTATTTATAAGCCTTTGCGCTGTCATAATTACGTCATATATTCTTTGATACTGTATTGGCTTAATAAGAAAATCTAATGGCCTGATTTTAAATAAATCCATTGCATAGGTTTCTTTTGAAGATATGTAGACAATCTGTGTAATATCGTTCTGCATCTCTTCTCTAATTCTGGTTCCAACTTCTATCCCACTCATTAATTTCAATTCAATATCCAAAAAAATAATATCAAACTGCTCTTTATTCGAAATCCCGTTACACAACTCCTCACCGGAATAAAAAACTTCAATCTCAAGCTTACTGGAACACTCCTTCTCTATTTTTTGTAATATTTTTTCAATTTCGCCACAAATAGACTCATTATCGTCACATACTGCAATTTTAAGCAAGTTAACCACCTGTCCCACTAAATAATTCGTTTAAGAATATTATACCACATAACGACCTGTTTTGGTAAAAAATCATATATTTTTTTGCTGTTTTATTAAAAAAGTGTCTGAAATTTATCATCCAGACACCTTTTTCCTTTCATTATTTAATTGCTGCAAATGCATTTTCCAGATCAAATAGAATGTCATCTATATGCTCTGTTCCAATAGATAAGCGAATCGTATTTTCTTTGATTCCAGATGCCTCCAGCTCTTCTTCATTCATTTGCGAATGTGTAGTAGATGCTGGGTGAATTACAAGTGATTTTACATCAGCCACATTTGCCAGCAGTGAAAAAATTTCTAGGTGATCAATAAAAGCTTTGGCTTCTTTCTCTCCGCCCTTGATCTCAAATGTAAAAATGGAACCAGCACCTTTTGTATATATTTTATTATATAATTCATGGTATGGATTCGTTTTAACTGCTGGATGATTTACTTTTTCAACTAGAGGATGCTTTTCTAAATAGTTTACTACTTTAAGGGCATTTTCCACATGTCTTTCTACTCTGAGAGATAAGGTTTCTAATCCCTGTAAAAACAAGAAAGAATGAATGGGAGATAAGGTTGCCCCTGTATCTCTTAATAAAATAGCACGTACAGCCGTAATAAATGCTGCTGCACCAGCTGCCTCAGTAAACACAACTCCATGATAGCTTGGATTTGGTTTTGACAGATTAGGAAATTTTCCTGATGCTGCCCAGTCAAACTTTCCTCCGTCCACAATTACACCTCCTAAAGCGGTTCCATGTCCTCCAATAAATTTAGTAGCAGAATGTACTACAATATCTGCACCGTGTTCAATTGGTTTTATTAAATAAGGAGTGGCAAATGTATTATCAACAATTAGTGGTATATGATTTCTATGAGCAATCTCAGCAACTTTACTAATGTCAATAAGACTGGCGTTAGGGTTCCCAATTGACTCAATCAGTACAGCCTTTGTATTCTCCTGAATAGCACGTTCAAAACTGCCCTCCTCATCTGGATCTACAAATGTAGTCTGGATTCCGTACTGGGGTAATGTATGTGCCAGAAGATTATACGTTCCACCGTATAAGGTTTTTGCTGC
Source organism: Anaeromicropila populeti (assembly GCF_900112775.1). GTDB lineage: Bacteria > Bacillota > Clostridia > Lachnospirales > Lachnospiraceae > Anaeromicropila_A > Anaeromicropila_A populeti. The sequence continues at coordinate 237,471 of NZ_FOYZ01000006.1, read as the reverse complement.
AACAATATGTTCTCCCTGGACAGCAAGCGTCTGAACAGTATATGCAATCGCAGCCGATCCAGAACTAACTGCTAATCCAGCAATACCACCTTCTAACGCAGCAATCCTTTTTTCAAAAACATCATTGGTAGGATTGGTAAGCCTGCTATAAATATTCCCTGCATCCCGAAGCCCAAAACGTGCTGCGGCATGCTCTGAATCACGAAAAACAAATGAGGAGGATAAGTAAATCGGTACTGCCCTTGCATCTGTTACAGCATCTGGTTCTTCCTGTCCAACATGTAGTTGTAGCGTCTCAAATTTTAAATTTCTTTCTTCTCTCTTTGTGCTCATAATTTTTTCCTCACTTTCTTATCAAGACCTTGTCAAGACAATTCATATAATTCATATTTGTTTGATATGAATTATATGATATAAGTTTTCTCTTGTCAAGCAGTTTATTTTTGAAAGAACAAAGTGTGTGTTCCACACACTTTGCCGCGCCTTGTGGATGTGGCTGTCCTTTAGCCACAATATTCCTTGCACACAAGTGCACATCATCCTGCACCCTGTTTTTTTAGGGTGCTTTTTTATGTAATAGGATATGCGGAGCAATTTCCTATTACATAAAAAAAACACGTTTTATAGTTAAACGTGTTTTTAGGATATGCTATTTTATATTTTCTTATTTCAGTGCCTGCTCTAAATCTGCAATAATGTCGTCTGCATTTTCAATACCAACGGAAAAACGAATTAAATCAGGCTGTACTCCTGCTTCAATGAGCTTTTCCTCTGTCATTTGCCTGTGAGTGTGGCTGGCTGGATGTAAAACGCAGGTACGGGCATCTGCGACATGAGTTACAATTGCTGCGAGCTTAAGCTTATCCATAAATGCTACACTCTCATCTCTTCCGCCCTTCAACCCAAAGCAAAGAACTCCGCAGGTCCCTTTTGGACAATATTTCTGATGAAGAGGATAATACTTATCTGTTGGAAGTCCAGCGTATTTCACCCATGCAATTTTCTCATGGGTACTCAGGTATTCTGCAACCTTCTGTGCATTTTCACAATGACGTGGTACACGAAGATGCAATGTTTCCAACCCAATATTCAGCAGAAATGAGTTCTGTGGAGCCGGCGTTGCTCCTAAATCTCTCATAAGCTGAACATTCACCTTTGTAATATAAGCCTTCTTGCCAAACTTTTCAGCATAGATAATTCCATGATACGACGGATCTGGCTGAGTCAATCCATGATACTTCTCACCATATGCCATCCAGTCAAAATTACCACTGTCCACGATACAGCCTCCTAAAATAATTCCATGCCCATCCATATACTTGGATGTAGAATGTATGACAATATCTGCTCCCCATTTAATAGGCTGACAGTTGATTGGAGTTGCAAAAGTATTGTCTACAATTAATGGAACATTATGACTGTGTGCAAGTTTTGCAAATTTCTCTATATCCAGGACGACTAGTGCTGGATTAGCAATGGTTTCTGCATATAACACTTTTGTATTTGGCTGAAACGCTTTTTCTAATTCTTCTGGCTCTGCATCTGGATCCACAAAGGTAGTTTCGATTCCTAATTTTTTTAATGTAACAGAAAATAAATTGTAAGTTCCACCATACAACATAGACGAACATACAATGTGATCTCCAGCCTCACATATATTAAACACTGCATAAAAAATAGCCGCCTGACCTGATGATGTCAGCATCGCTGCTGCGCCGCCTTCCAATTGGCATATTTTCTCAGCTACTAAGTCATTAGTCGGATTCTGTAGTCTGGAATAAAAATATCCGTCCTCTTCCAAATCAAATAATCTCGCCATCTGATCACTTGTTTCATACTTAAATGTAGTACTCTGATAAATCGGCAGCACCCTTGGTTCCCCCTTTTTAGGGTTCCATGCTCCTTGAACACACTTTGTTTCTATCTGATAATCTGACATGTTTCATCCTCCTCACATCTACATATATAATTATATTTATAATACCAAAATCATACTGTAATTGCAAGATACGCCAGACAGTAAAATAGAAAATCTAGTAACTCCTTCCATTGCAATATTCTTGACTATATAGTAAGATTTTAATGAAATATAAACGATAGTTGGTGAAAGATGAAAACAGATTATAGTTATATAGTGGAAGATTTATTGAATTGGTATAGTGAAAATAAAAGAATACTCCCATGGCGGGAAAAACCCGATCCTTATTATATATGGGTTTCTGAAATTATGCTTCAGCAAACCCGTGTAGAAGCCGTAAAAGGCTATTTTTCCAGGTTTATTTCTGCATTTCCTACCATAAAGGCACTTTCCGAAGCTCCAGAAGAACAGCTTTTAAAACTTTGGGAAGGACTTGGTTACTACAACCGTGTACGAAATATGCAAAAAGCCGCCCAGACAATTGTGGCAGACTACAATGGCAGCTTACCTGCTGATTATACTGCTCTCCTGAAATTATCTGGTATTGGAAGCTATACAGCAGGTGCGATTGCATCAATTGCTTTTAAAATGCCAGTTCCTGCTGTAGATGGCAATGTTCTGCGGGTAACAAAGCGCTTATCTGGAAGCTATGATGATATTACACAGCCAAAAGTAAAAAAGGAATTGGAAACAGACTTATTGGCTGTTATGCCTGGTAACCGTTCTGGCGACTTTAACCAGGCACTTATGGACTTAGGTGCCACAATCTGTATTCCCAATGGAAAACCCTTATGCGATGCATGTCCATTGGCAAAATTCTGTATTGCTTTTCAACAAAATATTACTTCTGATCTTCCTGTCAGACCTTCTAAAAAATCAAGAAGACTGGAAAACAGAACTATTCTTGTTTTGGAATACCAGGATAAATTTGCCATTATGAAGCGTCCTTCCAAAGGTCTGCTTGCAGGCCTTTGGGAATTTCCTAACCTGGATGGTCATCTTTCCATTGAGAAAACAGAAGGACTGCTCAAGGAATATAGGATTTTCTCTTATAGTATGGAACTATTAGGAAGTGCAAAGCACATTTTTAGTCATGTAGAATGGCATATGCTAGGATATAGAATAAAGCTTTTCTCTCTCGAACATGAAATCTGGGATGGGATGATCTGGGCTTCCAAAAAAGACCTTCAATATACTTTTACACTGCCTACTGCTTTTTCAGCCTATACCAAGCAAATTATTGCAGAAAAAGAGCAGCACACTAAATGTTAATGTGCTGCTCTTTTTATCTTTAATTTGTAAATAACTGTACCCAGTAAATCGTATTATTCTTTTTATAATATCCTACTCCCATTTTTCCAAAGCTTTCAGATAAAATGTTTTTACGATGTCCCTCAGAGTTCATCCACGCTTCCACAACTTCTGCCGGTGTTCTTTGTCCATAGGCAATATTTTCGCCTGCTGCCTGATAAGACACGCCATACTCTTCCAGTGCAGTAAAAGGACTTGTTCCATTTGGACGTGTATGTGAAAAGGATTGTTCAATTTCCACTGCTCTTTTGTTAGCAGCATCTCTTAATGAAGTAGTTGTAGTCAACTCACTTAATCCTCTTGAAGTTCTCTCCTTATTTACCAAATCCAATACCTCTTTTGCATAGCTTTCTGCTTCATTATCAGATGTATTTCCACTGACCGGACTGCTGGAAGTACTGCCCGTCGTAACCGAAACAACATTGGAATAAAGTCCATAATATTTTACTCCTGCCGATTTTCTATATCCGCGCATTCTATAATAATACGTTGTATTGGCAGAAATTTTACTATCTTTATATGCAGTAGTCTTAGAAGCTCCGATAAACCGGTAGCCACCTGTCTTACTTGTACTACGGTATACATTATATAGTGATGCATTTGATACTTTTGACCATGTAATAGTATTTACGCTGCCACTGTTTTTAGCTGTAATAGATGTTGTTTTACTCATTGACTTGCCAGCTGCTTTTATAGCAGAATACTTACTTGTTATGGTTTTCCCATTTATTGTCTTATAGGCACGCACTTTATAATAGTAAGTTCTTGACGTACTCACCTTTGTATCTTTATACTTTAATGATGTTGTTTTACCAATATAAACAAAAGCTTCTGCCTTACTGGCTGCCCGATAAACCCTATATCCACTAGCCCCTGTTACTTTACTGATGGTAAAGTTAACGGTACTAGGTGTTCTGCTTAAAACAGTAATAGACGGTGTATTCAACTTTGTTGCTGCTGCTGCATGAACTGTTACTTTATCTACATTCACTGAAATAAGTGTTGTAATATTTAATAAAGCTACCGACATAAGAACAATCAAAAACGCTCTTTTCCATCTCATATTCTTTTTCATTTTAACCCTCCTAACGTTTCATGGTTAACCAGTTTCAAACTCTTTGCTCACCAGAGCCAAGAACTCTGTACCTGTGGGATATGAAGTTGGCGTAGCTATATACTATCATAATTCTACAAAAAATGCAAATTCCAATTTTTGTTTTTTATTTCATTTATATTTCCAATTGCGTAGTAAACACTTTTATCGTATGGCTTTTGACGCCTCATAGACTGAACAATTAAAATCTCTAATGCCTAGTTCTTTTACTTCTCTAAGGATACGCTCCCGATACTCATCTGTGCTATCCCCTTTGTTTTTTGTTTCTAAATACGGTACAATAGCAGGTGCTGCATCCAGCGATAACTGTCTGGTTAAATACCTTACTTCATCTACTGTCATGTTGGACTCATGCTGAATGTTATAGGAGGCAATCCAATAGTCTGGCTTTGAAAACGAAAACATAATGTAGCAAATAGAAACTACCACAACGAAATATTCAAACAAAGGAAATTTCTTATCATACACATATAGGATTACTCCTCCTAATAAAATGGCATTTATTAACAGGACGAGCAGTCCAAAAAGTCTTAAAAAAGTCAGATGGTATGCTTCAATGTATAATAGCATACGATAAAATGCAGAACCTGTCATAATATACGTACATGCTGTTATGACTGTTAACAAAGCACTGACTGCCTTGCTTGTTTTAAAGCAGGTAGTACATAGAAGCATTAAAATTATATTAATTGCAGTAACAGTAAGCAGCTCAAAAAATCCTTTTCTTGCATATTCTGAAAATGTAATTCCCATTGGCAGTATACGGCTCCCCTTTGGAAATAGACAAAAAATCTGAATTCCACAGAATACTGCATAAATGATACAGAGCACTGCTAATACTGTTACAGCAATAGCTGCATCTGCTCTAGCCATTGTATCTTCATTTTTAATTTCATCCGCCTTTACAGCAGCACCACAAATAACACAGTAGCACACTAAAAATCCAAAAAAAGTCATAATCCATATAATAATAAAATCTGCTGAATACTCAGTGGAAACCATTCTTTTCATCATACTGCGAAAAACTAAATCTGCACTGGAAAGCAAGGCAATAATGATTCCGCCTACTGGAATTGTAATGGCAATTCCAACGAAAATATTACGTGCCAGTTTATTTTTTAAAATTGTTATGTTTCTAAAAAACTGATAACTGTCTATAAAGGGCAGGCTAATAGACAACAGGCTGCTAAAGGGAAGTATCAGCATATTTTTCAGCTGGCTGGTAAAGTCTTTTTTTTGCCCTTCACAAAACTGGTTTAGAACCGCTGCTTCCAGTAATAACAAAATTCCGGCTACATTGAAAATTTCCAGCGCCCAACTGGACGTCATGGCACTGGATACGCCTAGTACTATAATTCCAGCATAGTATATGATCGTCTGCTTCTTTACAGTTAGACCCAGCCTGTTGGTTACTGCTATCAGAAGTATTACTGTTATTATGGTAAATATACTTGCATTGACCCCAAGCCCTGCCTTATAAAAGCACATAGTGAATGTAATTCCAAACAACAAGCTGATTATTCCAAATATCATAAAATTCTGACGCACTTTTTGAATCACTTGATCCATAACTATTCTCCATCCTTTCTTTCATTCCTCATGTTTCTCTTCCACATAAGCCAAAATGTCCCCTGGCTGGCAATCCAATGCCTTGCAGATTGCTTCTAACGTACTAAAGCGAATTGCTTTTGCCTTATTGTTTTTCAAAATAGACAGGTTTGCCAGTGATATATCTACTTCTTTTGCCAGTTCCGTTAAGCCCTTTTTTCTCTGTGCCATCACAACATCTAAATTTATCACAATCATTCTGGTTTCCCCCTATATTGTTAAATCATTTTCCTGTTTGTAACTAACAGCTTGCTCAAAAACCTGAGAAAGAACCAGTGAAAATAAACCTGCTATGATAAAAACCAAAACTAGAACTGCCGCGGCAGGTGTTAGTACAAGAACCAGCTTCACCAATAGCAGAATTGCAATCATAAATGCACAGCTTCCCATTCGTTTTAATGATATTACATTTTCAGTTACAAATGGATTCTCGTTTATCACTGTTTGAAACATATTACGTAAATTCCATAATATAATGAGAGCAAAAACCCCTGCTGCCATAAACACAATACAATATGGCACATAATACTTTTGAAAAATACTAAAATACTTTGCTGCCTGGCGAAAAAGCATGGGTACGCTCAAACAGATAACTACTCCTGATAGCAGCATAAAATCTATTAAATGCTTTGTAAACCGCACTAATGGGTTTGTTTTCATATATCATTCCTCCGCCTTACCTGATTATTGTTTCCACATTTTTAATATTGACTATACTATACCACCGTAAAAAACGAATGTCAATAATTTTTTATCGATAATCGATAAATATTTATTGCCATTCGTTCTATTTTTCAGCTACCCTTGTATTTTTCACGAAATAGTGCCGGTGTCATTTGATAATATTTTTTAAAAGTTCGATAGAAATGAGCTCTGTCCTCAAATCCACTTAATATAGAAATTTGCTCCACACTTAAATTAGTTGTGAGAATTAATTTTTTTGCAAGCTGCATCCTATTTTCTAAAATATATTCAAATGGCGTTTTTCCTATAATCTCTTTAAATATCTTACTAAAAAAGTTTTTACTTAACCCACATCGTTCTGCTAGCTCCTCTAATGTAAATCTTTTATCTAAATTTTTATCAATGTACTCTTTGCAGGCAATCAAATTATCATAGTTATTACGTATTACCCGTCTCCCCATATGATTCAGTTCAGTGTCTAATTCGGTTTTTATTATATCAAATATATTGATTAGATTTGCTTTCATATAGGTTTGATTTAACTCTCTTCCATTATTAAAGGAATTCACGATGTTAGAGAAAAGAACTTCTAACGCCTCCTGATTAAGTGTACTATAACAATCAGGAAATTCATCAAAACACCCATAGTCCTTAATCATTGTGTTTTCGTCAAATATCCAATAGGGAATCTTGCTTTCATAGCACTTAACACGAGATTTATCATATACGGGATCAAAAGCAACTACGTAAGAATAATACCCTGCTATTCCCTGGGTAAAAACTCCAGGCCTCCTGAAAAACAAATTTCCCTTAATTGCTTTAAATTGTTTATTGTCTGTAGTCATCTCACCCGTACCACCAGTAATCAGCTCTATTTCATAGAATCTAGTTTTTCTGATATGGTATGGCATACCTGATGGCCAGTATAATGTATGTACAGATGTATGTGTAATATCAATAATATATGGATTAAACTGCATTTCACTTTTTATCCTTTCTTTTACTCTACAAGCTAAGTATATAACGAATAAATTTAATAATAAAGAATATATTTAAACAACTATGTTTTTCAGGAGGAATTATGCCAAAAAATAAAAATGAACGATTATGTTTTTATTCCTTCAATCCAGAAAACGAAATTACTGAAAGATTTTTAAATCCTTCTGACATATATATTGTACAAGGATATGGTATTGAAGTATTTGCTCAGGGTTTAAACTCACCAATAAGTATGATATTCACAGATAACGGTGACATTCTAGTTGCAGATTCAGGTCTGTCCACAGGATACCCACAAATTTTGATGCTAAAAGACAACCACTTCGAAATAGTTGCAGAAGGCTTTAATATACCTGTAACAGGCATCAACTATATGAACGGAATACTTTATGTTTCACATAGAGGCTTCGTCACTAAAATATTAAAAGATGGCACCAGACAGAATATTATTATGGGACTTCCCAGCAATGGCGATAATACCAATAGCCCAGTTACTTTCTCAATGGATAATAAATTATATTTCGGACAAGGAACTGTAACAAACTCTGGAATAGTTGGAAATGACAACAAATGGCTGACCTCTTCACCGCTGCTTTGCGACTATGCTGGTGATTATATTATGCTGAATGGACAAAACTATAATACCTCCAATATTTTATCTGAGGCAGCAAATAATGAAATTGCTGTTACAGGGGCATTTTCCCCTTATGGCATAGCAAATCAGCCCTATGAGACAAGAAAAAAATACTTAAAGGCATCTGGATGTATTTTATCTTCAAATTTAGATGGTTCTAATATCGAACAGGTCGCCTGGGGATTCCGAAATCCCAGTTACTTAAAGTTTGATAATAACGGTCAACTGTTTGCAGCAAACAATGGCTATACTGCCACAGGAAGCAGGCCTATTGAAAATGCTACAGATGACTTTTATCTTGTTTCACATGGTCTATGGTATGGATGGCCTGACTATTCTGGTGGTGAGCCTGTAAGCCTCCCAAGATTTCGTCCCAGCGGAGGTGTCCAGCCCACTCTTTTATTAAAAAACCAGCCAAACGTTCCACCAACCCCATTTGTTTCCTTTCCCCCAAATTCTATGATAAGAGGCTTTGATTTTAATTACAACTCAAAATTTGGTCCTTATGGAGATGTTTATATTGCTGAATTCGGAAGTATGGTAAAGACCACGTTAGGGGAACCAATGCCTTATGCTGGAACTGGCCACAGAGTTTCCAAGATTGATATGAAATCACGAACAATTAATACATTTGCTATCAATAAATCTGGATTTCCTTCCTCTCTTTCAAAAGGTGGAGGATTTGAACGGCCTGCTGATATTATTTTTGCTCCAGATGGTGCCATGTACGTTGTTGATATGGGATTAAATGCTTTCTACAACTCAGATAATTTTGTCCCTGGCACTGGCGTAATTTGGCGGATATATAAGAAAGAACTTACTTAATTATGAAGGAAACCATATAGACAGATTACCGCCTATATGGTTATCAGATTTTAGCTATTGAATTTCTACACTGCCATTGATAAATGTAATATCTTTTATTTTTTCCATATTACCATTTCCAAAGGCTCCTTTTTGCCCAAACACAACTGGTGTTGTTCCACTTGAAGTACCAGTTATTTGAAAGGATACATATGCTAATACCCCGTCATCTGTTATAAGCTCTTCACCAATTGTATCATCCAAAAACAATAAACTGATAGAGCCAGCATTTATTTTGCTTGAAAAATTCACATCTGGATTTGTAATAATGTCTCCCGCTGATACGGATACTGCCTGCAATTGATTTGAATCAAATGTTATGTAAAAATTAAAGGTTCCTATGCTGCCGACTGATGCAATGTCTGCTGCTGTAACAGGTACTGTTATTGTATCACCTGTTTCTCCAATTACATTTCCTAAACTTATCTTTAACCCATCTGGTACTGGGGTTGGCGTTACCACTGGCGTTGGTGTTACCACTGGGGTTGGCGTTACCACTGGCGTTGGCGTTATCACTGGCGTTGGTGTTACCACTGGCGTTGGTGTTACCACTGGCGTTGGTGTTACCACTGGTGTTGGCGTTACCACTGGCGTTGGCGTTATCACTGGCGTTGGTGTTACCACTGGCGTTGGTGTTACCACTGGGGTTGAGCCAATTGGTTCTTTTCCTGATAATAAACTTTCATTCACATAAACCGTTATTCTATCCCAATCCTCATATGTATTTACCGATTTATAAGAATAATCGTTGGATTGGTCATAATTGCTCCAGTCATTTCTTGAAATTCTTGTATTAATCTCAATTGTTCCTCCTGATGAAACATTTCCCGCATCTGACGAAAAACCAATCTCAAGATAATGCGTTGCGATAGGAACTGTATCTTCCATAACTACAAATGTTCCAGATACTTTATTGGTAAGATTATAGTAGTTTCCACCATTCATCATACCTGCATAGTCACAAAAAAAGTTTTGTGCCTTTTCCATATCAGCTGTATAATAATATCTGATTTTTAAGGCTGCAAGATTTACAGCTGAAGTGCCTGTATTGGAAATTTTCAATTTTACGTTAATTGTATTGGAATTTGCTGCTGTACTTCCGTTACTGAATTGAACCTGTATGTCTGTATTTGTTGCTTCAACAGACATTTTAAACGTTACAAAAGAAAACACCACTAAAATGGAAACGAGTAACGCTACTGCTTTTTTTCCTTTTTTCATATTATTACCTCCATGATTATTCATATTACTTACATATATTTGCTTTAATATTAATTTAGAAAGTACCCCTTCGTCAATGCCAATTGCTCAAGTTGTTAGATTTCCTTACATACAAGTCAATTGTAAGAAGAATAAAAATATGCTATTATATATTTATACCATTTTATTACATATTAATAAAATACTATCTTTACTATTTTATAGAAAGGAATAGGGTAAATGAAAAAATTTAAATTAACAAAATTATCTACACGAAAAGCAAAGACCTTGATAACAGGCATTCTTGTTCCTGCTCTGCTTCTTGCTCCTGTCAGTTCAATAAGCCTGAATGCCTCCGATGAGGAAACTGCTTTAGAATTTAATTATGCAAAGGCTCTGCAATATTCACAATATTTTTATGATGCCAATATGTGCGGAACTGGAGTCGATGAAAATTGCCAGTATGAATGGCGTCATGACTGCCATACATATGATGCAGAGCTTCCACTGGATTCCACCAATACTAATATGACTGAAAGCTTTATCGATGAACACCGGTCTGTTCTGGACCCAGATGGGAATGGTACTCTTGATGTTTCTGGCGGCTTTCACGATGCTGGTGATCATGTGAAATTTGGTATGCCAGAAGCATACTCTGGTTCTACGCTGGGATGGGGTTTTTATGAATTCCGTGAGCAATATGAGGCTACCGGACAAGCAGAACATGCAAAAACTTTATTAAAATATTTCAATGATTACTTTATGAAATGTACTTATCTGGATGAAACCGGAAAAGCAATTGCATTTTGCTATCAGGTTGGGGATGGTGACGTTGACCACGCATACTGGAATGCTCCTGAAATCGATGAAATGTTCCGCCGCGGCTGGTTTGCTACCGATGAACTACCTTCCACTGACTGCGTTTCTGCTGCTGCTGCTTCACTTGCAGCTAATTATATGAATTTCAAAACAGAAGCACCTGAATATGCCGAGACAAGTCTTACCTACGCAAAGGCACTATTTGAATTTGCTGAACGATGCGATAATAAAGCTTGTAATGCTGATGGCCCAAAAGGCTATTATACCTCCTCCAAGTGGCAGGATGATTATTGCTGGGCAGCAGCCTGGCTCTATCTGGCAACTAAGGATGCGCATTATTTAGATCAGCTTTTTCAATACTATGATTACTATGCACCTTCCTGCTGGACACATTGCTGGAATGATGTATGGGCTGGTACAACTTGTCTTTTAGGAGAAATAGATGATTTATACGATAAAAATGGACAAGAACTAGAAAACCAGTTCCGAACTGCTGCAAATAAAAGTCCTTATGAAGTAATTGACTTTTGGAGTCAGATTGCCAAAACGGTGGATAACTGGATGAACGGAACTACTGTTACCATTACTCCAGGTGGATATTCCTTTTTGAATCAATGGGGTTCTGCCCGCTACAATACGGCTACACAGCTTTTGGCACTTGTTTATGACAAGCATCATGGTGACACCCCTTCTAAATATAGTACATGGGCAAAGTCTCAAATGAACTATTTAATGGGAGATAATCCATTAAACCGATGCTACATAGTAGGTTACAGTGATATTTCCGTTAAATATCCACATCACAGGGCTGCTTCTGGTTTATCCAGATGTGAAGATACCAATGAACATAAATATGTCTTATATGGTGCTTTAGTTGGGGGCCCTGGCTCAAGTGATGAACATACTGATTCTACAGCCGATTATATCTATAACGAAGTAACTATTGATTACAATGCTGCTTTTGTTGGTGCATGTGCTGGACTTTACCGATACTTTGGTGATACTTCTATGGAAGTCACTCCTGATTTTCCTCCAAAAGTAAGTGCTGATGAAGAGGAAGGTGGCTCATCCTACTGGGTTGAAGCTTTTGGCGTTAATATTGTACAAAATGACGAGCCAAAAACTAATGAAATCACTTTATACGTTTGCTCCGATGTCACTAAAACATCTAAAAATATTTCCGTCCGTTATTATTTTGATGCTACGGGAATGACATCACTGGACGCAGATAAAATTGAAATGAGACAGCTCTATGATCAGACAGCGGCAGAAACTAATTATGCTGCTCAGCTTTCCGGTCCACATCTTTATAAGGATAACATATATTATGTGGAAATTACCTGGGACGGTTTTGTAGTTGCTAATTCTAATAAAAAGTACCAGTTTGCTCTTGGTACCTATGCATGGCAAAACTACTGGAATCCATCTGATGACTGGAGTTACCAGGGATTAAGCATTGAAGAAAGTAATTGGACTGGAACACCTGTAAAAACAGATCACATCTGCGTTTATGATAATGGTGTTCTTGTAGGTGGAATGGAACCAGACGGAACCACGCCAGTAACAATTAGAAAAGGAGACATCAACAGCGATTCAGAAATCAATTCCTTAGATTTGGCTTTATTGAAAATGCATCTTGCAGGAACCAAAACATTAACTGAAAATGCACTAAAGGCGGCTGATTTTAATGGAGATAGTTCCGTTGATTCTCTTGATTTTGAAGCTTTAAAAACATATATTTTAGAACTAATCTAATAAATAAATCCCAGATAGCGTTTACTTAATGCGTTATCTGGGATTCTTTTTAGTCTGCCATTTACTAATTCAAATCATTCAGTAATTATTCAAGCATATATGAAAAATCAGCAACTGGGCTTCCTACACCTTGGAAACCAAAGTTAACTGAACAACCAGCACTAATTGTCTGATTCCAAGACATTGGTGTAATTATAAAAGTATCTCCTGATTCCACAATATTTGCGCACCAAATATTGGAGATATTGAAATCTGCTTTATTTACAATTAGTTTCCAGTTATTTACCGTAGTATTTGATGTATTTTTTATAGTTACATTCATGGTATAACCAGTTGACCATGCATTTGTTTCAGCTGTTAATTTTAAGCCTGTTGCTATTGGTGTTGCCGTTACTGTTGGTGTTGCTGTTGGTGTTGCCGTTACTGTTGGTGTTGCTGTTGGTGTTGGTGTTGCCGTTGGTGTTGCCGTTGGTGTTGCCGTTGGTGTTGGTGTTGCTATTGGTGTTGCCGTTGGTGTTGGTGTTGCAGATAAAATCCTACTTAATGTTTCATACCACTTATCACACATTTTTTGACCACCAGAACTATTTGGATGTACTCCATCATAAGTATCTGTACTTGTATTAAAGCCTGTAAACTGATCCACCAATGTAATTGGTGATTCAGCTGTTGACAGCTCATTTGCCCAATTTACCATTGCTGTATTCAGTTCTTCAACACGTCCAATATAGTCTGCATCATTATTAGGCTGCATCGGTGTAATTTGTGCCACTACTATTATCATATTAGGATTGTTTGCCCTCATTTGCCCAACTAATATAGTATATGCATTAAGAATCGCGTCTGCCCCCTTATTACACCAGCAGTCATTTGTTCCAAAATGCATCATAACGATATCAGGATTTGTTGATGAAAGCCATGTAGATAATTGATTTGTTGCAGCAAGATCTGTAACAAGCATACCACTATGTCCTTCATGTGTACCTCTTGAACCTACGAATTCAACATCATATCCATTACTAATTAATTTGTTAAATAGTAATGTTCTCCAGAAATCGCAATCTGTAATAGAATCACCTAGTGGCATTATTTTAGTTGTAGTTGTAGCTGCTGTAGCAGAATAACCAGGCATTATACTTTGAAAACATACAAACATAATAAGTAATAAGCAACTCATCTTAGCTATTAAGCGAAACTTTAAATTTTGTTTCTTATTCATATAATCCTTCTCCTTTTTACAATTAAGAACGCAAATTACCTATAAAAACAGTAAAATATTCTTACTATAATAAGTATTATACTACTTTTAAAAGCAAGTATATGCCAAATGAACAAAGAATACGCTTAGTAAATGGCAGAATTACTTTGTTTCTTTAGACACTTAACCTTATATGTATACATTCTAAAGTTTTCTTTGTTCATATAGCCTTATTTCATATAATACTCTTATACTCATAATACTGTAGCCATTTTTTAATGTCAATTAGGATAACTAAATATAAGTAAAGACCAATAAATAAACCTATTCTTGGCCATCCGTTTTCATAATACATTTTGCTTCCTGCAAATCCTCAATCATTAAATGCTCAAAAATCCAGTCTGTCAGAAATTCCTTAATTCTCTTCATTTCTTTGTAAGGGTTTTTCCCTAATTCCACACAATCTATCTCTTTAACCATTTTTTTTAATTGCTCATGTGCCTTCTTATGCTCTTCAAAATCACTACATCCCGCCTGCATCATCAACCGCTCTTCCTCATAAAAGTGATATGATACATATTCCCTCAATTCACATACAATATTCAACAGCTCCTGTGTAGTCGCTCCAATACATTTTCTTAAAAGAAGCTGCTCAATATTCCTACCTATTCGAAATAGTTCTTTATTCTGATTATCAATTACTTCTATTCCTGTACACAAACTATCTTTCCAGTCAAATTTAAAATCAAACATTTCATTTACCTGCTCTTCATTTTATTTATCTTGTATACTCGATTATCATCTCTGTATGTAATATATCTGTTGCTTCATTCATTGTAGTTTCATCTTCCCTCACACAACTAAGCTTAGCCAGATAACCTTCCGAATCCAATGTACATTCTATTTGAACAGATTTAACCTTATTTCCTTCTCCCAGTTCCTCATTCTCGCTTTTAATATAACTCTTAGATACTTGGAAAATATAGGTTGTTTCAGTATCGCCTTTTTCTATCTTCATTGTTTCTATATCGCTGCTTTGGAAATCTAAATCAACATAAGTATATTGTTCGTCCATAAAATCCGTTTTATACTCAGAATATAATTGCCAGTTTCCCTCTCCATCCATAATATAGTAACCATCTTCTCCATTTTTGAAATTACTTTCTAGTATCTCGCCATTATAATTTTGAGTTTCTTTCTTCTCACAGTTAATGTATTCACCATCTTTCGTAAATTCTGACTGTGACTCTAAAATCATTTCACTTGAAAAATTATCAATTGACTTATTAGTTGGACTTACTATAATTTTTCGATAAATAGTACCACTATCTAACTCCATATCTTTTTGCAATCCATTCTGGATAACCTGAATTTCCCCAGAATAATCAGATTTTTTTGCACAACTGCATAAACAAAATGTTAACATTGTTACCATCATTAGTATTCCGATTTTCCTTTTCATGAAACCCCTCCGTATTTTTGTATATTCACATTTTAACATATGTACTATCAAAATCAAATACTTTCTGGTATTAACTTTATTTATTAACGAAAAAACTGCTGTAAAAGTATTCTTTCACAGCAGCAAACATCAAAATTATTTTCTTAAACCTAACTTTTCAATTAAACTACGATAGCCATCGATATTTTTCTTCTTTAAATACTCTAAAAGACCTCTTCTTTGACCTACCATTTTAAGAAGACCTCTTCTTGAATGGTGATCTTTTTTGTTGATCTTTAAATGCTCTGTCAACTGATTAATTCTTTCAGTTAATAATGCAATTTGTACCTCTGGTGAACCAGTATCCTCTGCATTTCTGCCATAAGCAGCAATAATTTCTTTTTTCTTTTCACTTGTAATCATTTCATTTCCTCCTAATTTTAATCTCCAAATGCCAAGAAAATGGTCGGAGTGTCCAATTCCTGAGCATTGGATCGAGGCTATTTGCCCCACAACTGTTTTATGATAACACAAAATTTTTTATTTGTAAATACCAATTGACACAAATCAAAAAAGCGAATACATTCATAGCCACTTAGAAGCCTTTTGGCTTCATGATTAGTTGTGGAAATTCTGTAATCGTGCAGAAACAGTAAATGCTTGAATATATACCTTCCAATTCGCCAGTACAGGTTTGTACCGTCCTTTGTAATACTTATCTAAAAGAATGTAACCATATTCTTCCTTCACCTATGGTGAGCAGAAACTATTTTATTATTTTTCAGTTTTGACTTTATAAGATACTACCCTTATCATATTATACATATCTGTATTTGGTAATGGTAGTAGAAATATAATGGCTGAAAGCATATTATATATTCCAATTAGTCTAAATAATAAAGTGCTTACTTGAAAATAAAACAAATATCCTAATACAAAACTTGCAAATGGACCAATCAAAAAGAACACACAAATTTTAACATAGGAGAACTCAATGATTTTTTCTTGCCCAACACTAACATAACCAGAAAATATTATTGGAGATACTTTTATCTTTTTCGTAAAATGAAAATAGAACAAGTTTCCGATACTAATCTCCTCATATCCACCGAAAAACAACAAACTAGTTAATAAATGCGAACACTCGTGAATTATTATTGATACTATATTCATAATGTACAACAAAAAGAATATTTTCAAAATATGCATTTTTTTCTCCATCCTAACCATGCTAATGTAAAAACTACTACATTCACTAACAAGTATACAATAGTATCCTTGTACACAATTATTGAAATTGTACTAGCAAGTAGAAAACACGCCATATACGAAAAGAACAAACAGTTTTTATACAATTTTAAAGTTTTTCGTTGTTGGCAGTAATAACTATCAAATGCATTAATTTTTGACTTATTAATTTGTATTATTTTATAAAATACATATAGGATAAAGATAGAACTAATTATACTATATATCATATCAAAGGCTAAAATAATCATATTTCCTTTTCTATTAATATATTTTTTGTAGGCACTTTGAAATTCATAGGAAATATAATTCTCTGCTGGATAATTACTCACTAATTGATTCAAAACCTTTTTCTCTATCAGCTTATCCGTATAAATAATTAAATTGTATAAACCATTATCTATATAAAAATCTTTTCTTACCAGATATTTTTTTATTTCTTCAAAATACGTTTCACTTTTACCTTTCTCATATAGAAAAAATCCATAATCTTTTGTTTCATCAAACGAAACAATACATAAATCGTAGCAACCAATTCCCACTATTTCATAATTTTCATCCTGTATTTTAATAAATTGTCCGATAGGATTTTCATCTTCAATACCATAATATTTCTTCAAAAAGTCATTGGAAACTACAACTTCATTTTCACCATCATATGGAAGTCTTCCTGAAATCAGATTTCTTATATCAATTGGCAACAATAGTTGTCCACCATAATTTTTAATAATATCATTTGGAACAGAAAAAATATTAAACTCATTGATTAAATCGCTGTTATAAAATTGTTCCGAAAGTTCATCTATATATTTATCATCTGAAAGAATTATTTTTTTAATACCTTTTGTATCTGCTATATCCGCAATGTCGTTAAAATATATCATTTGATACTTCTTAGCATTACTAATTTTTAATTTTTGGCTATTCGCATAATTACTGTTTAACTCTGAAAATTCTTGATCTACCTTATACGTAACAATCACATTTTGTCCTTTGTCAATCAAATGCTCATCGCTAATGAATGTGCCATATAAAATATTAGTTACGTAGCTATAAAAAATCATTAGTATTAGCATAACTACAAAAGTAAGTATAACAAATGGTGATTTCAAAAAATTCTTACATACCTTTGCCGCTGGATACTTAATTAATTCTGGTACAGCAGTATTAATAGCTCCATTATGTGATTCTTGTAACATAATTTCTTCCTCAATCAAAATTTTTGTACAATTTTCAAAATTTAATCTTGGATCATGGCTAATTATAATAATACTATGAGAAGTTGCTAATTCAGAAATCATATGTAAAAAATCTCTAACGGAAGGATTGTCTAAATTATTGGTTGGTTCATCTAACATAATATAAGGTGTATTTTTAATAATTGCACCTATTAGATTTAACTTCATAAGTTCTCCACCACTTAATGATTCTACATTTCTACTGTACCTAATATCAGCCATATTAAATTTTTTCATATAATAATCAACGGTATCCTTTTTATCAAAAGGTAATAGTTTAGAAATATACTCCTTCACAGAACAATGATAGGATGCTGGATCTTGTTCAATATAACTAATCAAACTACTCCTGCTATTTTCATAAGTTGTTTTATGCTCTTCTGTATTAAATCTGATTTGATTTTCTTCAAAAACAAGTTGTTTCATAATTGTTGATTTTCCTGTTCCATTTTTCCCGGATATTATATATACTCCATACTCTGAAAAGTCAAAGTTAATTTGATCTAATTTAATATAATCATGATTTACTTTTGTATTAACAATCATTAGAGTTCCCCCTTAATCTTATATAAATTCCTTATATTCAAGCTATAAATACCTTTTTGTAATCTATTTGTAATGATCAGAAATACCCCCAATAATACCATAATAGCGTAATCTTTAATTTCTTTTATATTGCCATAATAGATATATAGGAACATCATTGACACCTCTGAATATATAAAAGAAATGATATAACTTTTAGGATTATTATACTTGTGAATCACTGCCTTTTTTATGTCCGCCTTACAAAAGCCATAATTTTTTAGTATAATAATTTTTTTCTTAATCAAAAACCAATTAATAATCGTCTGATATATGATAATAAAACTTAATATTCCAACTCCAAATATCCATAATTTTATTATCTTATTGAATTTCATTATATTTTTTGCATTTTCAACGATTTCAATTGTTTCGTTTGAGCGAATAAAATAGTTTGATTTCCATTTTTCTCTATACTTATCTTGAACTATAAAGTCATAAAACGTGTACCCTTGGTTTAACTTTATTTCAACTAAAATATTTTCAAGGTCTTCTTCAAAAATAGTATCAATTTCTTCAATTGCATTCTGATACAGTTTATCATTAAACTCTATCGCAATAGCATTATTATTCGGATTTTCATAGGTATCACCATACTTAAAATACTTACTTGTATCTATATAATGCTGGTTTTGATCTAAATTGTTATTATCTGATTTACAATAATCTAATGTATTTATCAATGTGGATGTACTTAAATCATACCTTATTAAGTTATAAACCTGATAATTTATGCTTTGATCCACAGAAAGGTTCAAACAATAAAATCTTTCCTCACTATTTGCAATTCCCTTTTCTAAAGCAACACTTAATTCATTTAAACTAATATCAGAATTCAGATATGCTAAAAAACTGGTTGGAATAAATCCTTCATTTACTAATTTTGTTGGTTCAGAATATATTGAATTACACAGTTCAATTTGATCCGAATGAATTCGCTCAATTTCTTCACTTGTTTCCTTTTTCAAATAATAAAAAAGATACACAGACAGAAGTACTATGAGCGATAAACATAATACTCCACAAATATCAGATATGAATACTTTATTAATAAACGCTTTATTTTGAAAAACCTTTTTTCCATTACACTGAGAACTCACTTTTTGTTCCATTATAACTTTATTCTCATGCATTACAACTTGCTGATCCACTATCTCATATAGACATCCAGCTATTGGATACAACCTCTCGTCATGTGTAACCACAAGAAATGTTTTTTCAGTTTTGTAATCATTGATTATTTTAATAATAGTATCTACTGTTTGGTAATCTAAATCGTTTGTTGGTTCATCTAAAAACAATAGCTCATCTTCTGACATTATTCCACGTAAAATTGTAATAATTCTTTTCTCCCCACCCGATAAACCATCTGAACTCTTATTTAATAATCCTTCCATATGATATTTTTCCAATATTTGTATTACTTTCTTTTCATCAATATCAGGTTGAAAAAAAGTAATATTCTCCAATACAGAAAGCTTTTTAAAAATTTCATAGTTATCTTGGCAAATATATGTACTATTACTATTATTGCTCTGGTATATTCTACCTAAAAGTGTGCTCTTACCTGTTCCATTCCCCCCTGTAATCAACGTAATATTATTCTTACAAATAGTTATATGACCTTTTTTATAAATTATCTTCTTCTTAAAGACACATTCCTTATACTCAAACTTATAATAACCGTTCAAATCCTTTCCCATACAAGTAAACTCCTTCTCATTTTGTACAAATAAATATCGTCAAATCTCTAATCAATGTTTATAACCATTATACCTACTAGAATCTCTGAAATAACATTTTAAAATATTTATTCAATTCCGACTAGTATTTCAACAGTTGAATATGTACTTGTTCCAGCTTGTTTTTTCATTTTAAATTTGTAATCATATATATTTCCAAAATTATATGAATAAGCTGAAGTTGCTTTATTGTTTTTAGAATATGTTAAATTATTATAAACAGTATCATAACTTCCATATCTTTTTTTACAGTATAATGAATATTTGCAATCGCTAGTTCCTTCTGTCTGAGCAGTTTTAATTTCTGATTGTCCACCAATATTAACCCATTCAGATTCTTGACTACTATCATTTATTGCAAATTCAAATGTTCCATTATATGATTTACTCCAATTCCATGTCCCCCACGCAATTACCCCTGCTGATCCAATTGCAGTGATGACCCCTACTACTAAAAGAACAATAGCTATTGTACCCATATTGGCTCTTACACTTTTTATATTATTCATATTATTCTCCTTTAATTAAGATTCTTCAATTGCGACACATATCGTAGACTGTGTAGTTTTTCCTGCCGTCTTAGTCATTTTAAAACGAGTATCAGCCCATGAACCAAACGAAACACTCCATATGTCAGATATCTCATTATTGTTACTATAACTTACCCCTGTATAAATACTTGTGTATGAAGATGCAGTTCTAGCTTTCCTATACAAGTTATATTTGCAGGATGAGGTACCTGTTTTTTGAAATGATGTTAATTCCAATGTCCCACCTATGTCCACGTAATCACTCAGAACTGACGTATCATCAATAAAAAAACTAAAGTCTTTCGTATACGCATTTTCCCAATTAAATGTAACTTGTACAACTGAAGCAATGAGCAGTATAACTCCAATTGCCTCTAGTATCCAATTCGACCTAATTGCCTTTTGATTTTTTCTTTCCTTCATTGTATCCTCCTTTTTTGTTATAAACACTGATTCCGAGATTTTTGCACATCCAAATTCTTGAATATGTATCTATTACTATATCATATTTGTACATTTCTGTAAATTCATATTGTGATTTGTAAGATTTTTGTAATATTTTAAATTATTGTTAAAATCCCACAAAAACACATAAAAACCAATTGACACAAATCAAAACTCATGCTACATTAAAAGCAATCTGGTACTACTATAAATACTTTATTGAACTATTCAATCATACCAAAAAGGAGTTTTTTATGTTAACAATACCATTAAATGTAAAATCCAAACATCCATTATATGAACAAATCTATTTGCATATAAAAAAAGAAATTCAATCTGGTGCCCTTCCTGTTCAGACTAAGCTTCCATCTACAAGAGGACTAGCAAATCATTTGCAGGTAAGCAGAAATACCATTGAGCAGGCTTATGCCCAGCTGATTTCTGAAGGTTATATTGAATCGAAACAAAAAAGTGGCTATTATATCTGTCAAATTAATGGATTAGCAGAATATCACCAGACAAAGCTAACAGCTAAACAGTTAAAAGCAGAAAAGAGAAAGGTGTATTCATATGACTTTTCTCCATTTTCTGTTGACCTTACTCATTTTCCTTATCATACCTGGCGCCAGTTATCCAAGAACTGCCTTACACAAGATGAGAATTTATTTTTACTTGGTCATAATCAGGGAGATGACCGTCTTCGACATGCTATTTCAGATTATCTTCACCAGTCACGTGGTGTAAGGTGTACAGAAGAACAACTTATTATTGGTGCCGGAGTTGATTATCTTCTCCAGCTTATTAGTATACTAATCCCCAGAAATCAGTTAATTGCTATGGAAAATCCCAGCTATATGAGAGCATATCGTATCTTTAAAGGGCTGGGTTATCAGACAGCTGCCATTGACCTAGACAATATGGGCATATCTATGGAAAAATTATACCAGTCAAATGCTTCCATTGCCTATGTGACTCCTTCTCATCAATATCCTATTGGAATTGTCATGCCAATCAAGCGTAGAATGGAATTACTTCAATGGGCCTGCGAAGAAGAAAACCGCTATATTATAGAGGATGATCATGACTCTGAATTCCGGTATACAGGTAAACCAATCCCCTCTTTACAAGGAATTGCTCCACAAGATAAAGTGATTTATATAGGAACCTTTTCCCGTGCTATTGCTCCTGCCATTCGAGTTGGATATATGGTTTTACCAACACCACTTCTTGCTCAGTATCAATCCGAATATTCTTACTATTCATGTACTGTATCAAGAATTGATCAGGCAATTATTACTAATTTTATTCAAGAAGGATATTTTGAACGTCATTTAAATCGAATGAGAAAACTTTACAAAACAAAGCACGATACTTTAATGCAGGCACTGGGGATTTTTAAAGACAATATGGAAATTTGTGGCGAAAATGCTGGATTATATGTGGTTGTAAAATTTAAAACAAACGTAACGGAAGACCTGATTATTGAAGAAGCCAAAAAAAATGGGATACGTCTCTATGGACTTCTGGAACATTATATCCAGAAACCCACTGACAATACCCCAACTTTTTTAATTGGTTTTGCTAATCTTTCAGAATTTGAACTTCAAAAAGGCATACATGAATTATATGAATTGTTTAAACAGAAGAATTGGTTTCACCTTTAAAATATTCTTTAACAAAATTACAGTCTAATTCAATTTGATCCTTTAATGCCTCAATAGAATCAAACTTCTTTTCACCACGCACAAAGGTGTAAAAATCTACTGATATGTTTTTTCCATATAAGTTTTGGGTAAAATCAAAAATATAGGTTTCAACACCTTTACAATTTTTTTCTCCAACAGTAGGCTTATTTCCAACATTGGTAACTGCTCTATACTCCTCATCATCTACCCTTACTTTGGTGGCATACACCCCGTTTGGTGGAAGAAGCTTATCCTGAGCTGGTAAGAAATTAGCTGTCGGAATTCCCATAGTACGCCCTAGCTGATTTCCATAAATCACCTCGCCAGAAACGCTATAGTTTTCCCCTAACATTTTATTCACCAATTCTATGTTTCCGTTTAATATGTTTTTACGGATACGGGTGCTGCTCACTTCTTCACCGTCCATCAAAACTTTCTCAAATGCAACTACTTCAAATCCATATTTTTCACCAAATGCTTTTAACATTGATACATTTCCCGAACGTTTTTTTCCAAAACAAAAATCTTTTCCTACAACAACAACTTTAGCGTCAAGTTTTTTCACAATGACCTCTTTTGCAAAATCTTCTGGTTCCATATTCATGATTTCCGTATGAAATGGATAGGAAACAAGAATATCTGTACCGAGACGGCTAGCTCTCAGACACTTTTCTTCTTCCGTATAAATTAACTCTATAGATTGTTCTTTAATTAAGTTTTTCGGATGAACGAAAAAGGTAAAAGTTACTGCTGTCAATCCATTCCTCTTCAAAGATGTTACGTAATCTATTAGTAACCTGTGCCCTATATGAAAACCGTCGAATTTACCTAAAGAAACTGCTGTATTACTTAGTTTAAAATCCGTGGTATTCCAGATATATTCCATATTACCTTTCTGCCTTTCTATATTAAATAAAGATTTTTACTGGCTTCAATTCCTGCAATTTTTCAGACTGATAAATGCCGATAAATCTCTTATTACTATCATAGACTCTGACTTGTTCCCCTATTTCCAGAGAAACAGGCTCTTCTAAAAAATTCCTGCTAATTTTGTTTCCATTATCGACATACTTTTGATATTCACTACTAACAACTACTCTTTTCTGTTGTTCAAACAGCTTGTCAATGGGAATTACCACTTCTGCTAATCTCCCTTGGTTCATTAATAACTCTATTTCACTTAAAGTATAACTATCCTGTAATAAAAAATCACTTACCCTTGTCCTCTTTAATTCCAGCATAGCACCACCACAACCAAGCTTTTCACCTATGTCATGGCATAGTGTCCGGATATACGTGCCTTTTGAACAATCAACCTTCAGATAAACCTGTTTTAAATCCATATCAATTTTATGAATTACCAGATTATAAATATATACTTCCCTTGGCTGCCGTTCTATCTCTTTCCCTTCTCTGGCAAGTTCATACAGCTTTTTTCCATTCACTTTTAATGCAGAATACATGGGTGGGATTTGCATATACTTTCCACAAAACATAGAAATAGCTTTTTCAATTTCTTTTTTTGAAGCTGTCACTTCTATTTCGGAAAGTACTTTCCCTGACAAATCCTGGGTATCTGTTGTTACGCCTAGCTGAAGTATTGTCTCATAAGTTTTTTGTTTCTCTGTTAATAAATCACATACCTTTGTTCCTTTTCCAAGACATACTGGAAGAACCCCGACAGCATCTGGATCCAGAGTTCCCGTATGACCTATTTTCTTCATCCTTAATATGCCTCTTAATTTTGCAACTACGTCATGTGAAGTAAATCCTTTTTCTTTATAAACATTAAGGATTCCATCCATATTTATGCTCTCCAGTCTGAACAAGCCAAAGCCTGCCTTTTATTCACACTTTATTTTTCTAATTGTGCCGCAAGCTGGGCTCCGATATTATTAATTACGTCATGTAAGGTTCCAAATAATGTACAGCCTGCTGCCTTAATATGTCCACCTCCGCCAAAGAGGATTGCTATTTTACTTACATTTACTTCTCCATTGGAACGCATACTTATTTTATATTTTTGTGTATCCAGTTCATGAATTAACACAGCAACTTCCACATCTTTTGTAACACGAAGCTGATCAATTACCCCCTCTAAATCCTTGGGTGTAGTTCCATAAAAATTCATCATCTTTTTCGATACACTGGAAACAATACATTTTCCGTCTAAAATCATCATGCTTTCTAATAAACAACGTCCTAAAATCTGGTTTTGCAAATAGGTTTTTTGATAGAAAGTTTCATCAATTATTTTTGAAAAAGGAATCTGATAAGACATTAAGTCTCCTGCTATTTCCATAGTTTTTCTGGAAGTATTGGAATGCTTAAATACACCTGTATCATGTATGATGCCAGTATATAATGCCTGTGCTAAATTGGTATCCATATATTCCTTATCAATAATATGGTAAAGCACCTCACAAGTTGAACTAGCATCCGCAAGAACATAGTTCAACTTTGCAAAGTCAGGATTGCTCACATGATGATCGATATTAATTGTAACCCTTGCATTATGAAAAAGCAGTTCAGAAAACCCTAATCTTTTTGCATCTCCACAATCCAAGGAAACAAAAATATCATACGGCTTCTCTAAAAATTCTCCATCCGCTTCTGTCAAAATACATTCTGCAAACTTAAGAAATTGAAATTCATCCTGTACATATTCCAAATAGAGATGAATTGTCTTTTCAGGAAATTTGGTCTGTAAATAATAATAAAAACCCAGACAAGCCCCCACACAGTCACCATCTGGCCTAATGTGTCCGCCAATTCCGATGGAATCTGCTTTTTCAATTGCATCATTAATTTTCTTCACCATTTTCTGCTTCGTCTCCCTCCGCCACATCAGAAGCATCTTCTTCTGATTTGTTAGAAGCTTTGTTTACATCATCAATTTTTTTTGACATGGATACCCCATACTCTATGGACTGATCCATAACAAAGGAAAGTTCTGGTGTGTTTCTCAAATTCAATCTCTTAGCCAGCTGGCTTCGGATAAAAGAAGACGCTTTCGTCAATCCCTCATATGTGGATTTTTTACTTTCTTCATCCCCCAACACACTAATATATGCTTTTGCATATTTTAAGTCAGGTGTAACCTCTACAGCAACTACAGAAGTCATAGGATTAATTCTTGGATCCTTTACTTCCATACTAATAATTACACTTAACTCTTTTTGAACCTCACCATTAATTCTTGTATTTTTAATGCTGTTTTTTCTCACTATCTTGGCACCTCTTCCATAATATAAAGTTCAACTAAATCCATTTCTTTAATGTCATTAAACTTCTCAAACACAAGACCACACTCATAGCCAGCGGCAACTTCCTTAACATCATCCTTAAATCTCTTCAAAGATGCCAGCTTGCCTTCGAAAACCAATGTTCCTTCTCTTGTAATGCGGGCAGATGAACCACGTAAAACCTTTCCATCTAATACATAAGAACCTGCAATTGTTCCTAAATCAGATGCTTTAAATACCTGACGGACTTCAACATGACCAATTACCTTTTCTTCAAAGACTGGGTCAAGCATTCCCTTCATGGCAGCCTGAATGTCTTCAATTGCATTATAGATTACTTTGTATAATCTTAAATCTACTTTTTCTCTATCTACTAAATCCTTAGCCGAATTATCTGGTCTGACATTAAATGCAATAATAATTGCATTCGATGCACTAGCTAAGGCAACATCCGATTCATTTACTGCTCCAACACCACCATGAATAATACGAATTGCAACTTCTTCATTTGTTAATTTCAGTAAACTTTGTTTTACTGCTTCTACAGAGCCTTGTACATCTGCTTTCACAATAATGTTAAGTTCTTTAATATTTCCTGCCTTTATCTGTGAGAAGAGACCATCTAGTGACAACTTAGCCTTTGTATCGTCCAAAAGCTTCTCTCTACTTTGTTTAATATATGTTTCTGCAATCGTTCTAGCTTCCTTTTCATTCTCCGTTGCCATACAAATCTCACCTGCATCTGGCACTTCGTTTAATCCAAGTATTTCTACAGGTGTTGATGGTCCAGCTTCCTTCACACGTCTTCCCTTATCATCCATCATGGCTCTTACTTTACCGTAAGAAGAACCAATTGCAATTGGGTCACCAACATTTAATGTTCCCTTTTGTACTAATACAGTAGCGACTGGTCCTCTTCCCTTATCAAGCTGTGCCTCAATTACAATACCTCTTGCATTTCTATCAGAATTTGCCTTTAATTCCATAATCTCAGCTGTTAAGGTAATCATCTCCAGTAATTGATCAATGCCTTCTTTCGTATGTGCAGATACTGGAACAAATATCGTATCTCCGCCCCAGTCTTCAGCTACCAGCTCATACTCAACCAATTCCTGTTTTACACGTTCTATATTAGCACTTGGTTTATCAATTTTGTTAATTGCAACAATAATTTCAATTCCCGCAGCTTTAGCATGACTAATGGCTTCTACTGTTTGCGGCATTACACCATCATCTGCTGCAACTACAAGAATAGCAATATCGGTAGACTTTGCTCCTCTCATACGCATAGATGTGAAAGCCTCATGTCCAGGAGTATCTAAAAACGTAATTGTCTGATTATTAACGGTAACAACGTATGCACCAATATGCTGCGTGATTCCGCCTGCCTCTCTTTCTGTAACATTTGTCTCACGAATTGCATCTAATAAAGAGGTTTTACCATGATCAACATGACCCATAACACAGACAACTGGAGGACGCTTTACCATTAAACTTTCATCTTCCTGTTCTTCCTTCAAAAGCTCCTCAATTACGTCGATTTTTTCTTCTAATTCTGTAATAATATCATATTCCAATGCAATTTCTTCTGCCTCTTCAAATGGAATTTCACTATTAATGGAAACCATCTTTCCCTGAAGAAAAAGTTTCTTAACAATACCTGCTGCTGGTATTTTCATTTTATCTGCAAGTTCTTTAATCGTCAAAACCTCAGGAATTACAATTGATTTAATTGCTTCTTCTACTACTGGTGCAAGTGGCTTAGGTTTAATAAAAGCTCCTTTTCTATTCGGATCCTTTTTCAATACTACTACTTCTTCTTTTACACTTTTGCCCTTACTGAGATTTTGTCTTTTACTACTCTTTGCTTTAATTGAATCAGTTTCATCTCCAAATTCCTTACTCTGCTTATAAACACTGTCTTTTTGGCGTTTACCTTTATTCAGCGTTCTATTAGGCTTTTGAATCTCTTCTGCCTTTGCAATCATTTTGTCTAGGCGATCCCCTGGTTTTGCGGTAGCACGTCTGTCTTTATTAATAGGTCCTCTTTCCCCAGCTGGTCTAGAGTCTCTTTTTTCAAAGGAATTGTTATCACTTCTCTGATTGTTATTTCCATTATAGGTTCTTTGACCATTAGTATTTCCTTGGCCAACAGGTCTGTCTCCACGCTTTTGAAAAGGTCTATCCCATTTTCTTTCACCATTCTGACCACTTGTTTGACCACCAGTTTGACCACCAGTTCTGTTATCATTTCTCTGATAACCTCTGTTATCATTGGTTCTGTTATAATTACTTCTGTTGTCATTGGTTCTGTTATCATTGTTCCTATTATAATTACTTCTGTTATCATTGTTTCTGTTATCATTGTTCCTGTTATCATTGTTTCTGTTATAATTTCCCTGGTCA
Source organism: Anaeromicropila populeti (assembly GCF_900112775.1). Taxonomy (GTDB): domain Bacteria; phylum Bacillota; class Clostridia; order Lachnospirales; family Lachnospiraceae; genus Anaeromicropila_A; species Anaeromicropila_A populeti. Next base: position 208,803 of record NZ_FOYZ01000006.1, on the reverse strand, counting down.
TTTCTTTGGAAACTGCGGTTGTCATTTCTCTGACCATTCTGACCATTCCTCTGGGTATTATTACCGCGCTGATCGCTTCTTTGGTCATTTCTTTGACCATTTCTCTGGGTATAATTACTACGCTGGTCATTTCTCTGACCATTTCTCTGATCATTTCTCTGATCGCTTTTCTGAGAGTTATTTCTTTGTTCTTCAGTCTGATTTCCTCTGTTCTGAGTAGGTCTCTGTTCCATTTTCTTATCTTCCATTTTTTCTGTACTCTTCTCCATACTATGCGCTTCGTACTGCTCCCCATTACTATTTTTATTATTATTTTCCACTTTCACTTCTACCCTTTTTTCCTGTATAATAATGTTTTGTTCCTTAACTTTTTTATCGACTTCTGTATTTACTTCACTATCCATTGAATTATTTATAGTATTTGTATTAATATTCTTCACTACTTTCTCTGATTCATGCTTATTCACAACAGTTTCTTTTTTTGTAACTTTTCCCAGTTCTGGTGATGACTTATATTCCTTAGAGACAGCCTGTTTATCTTCCACAACAGACTTTTCTGTTTGGCCTTCCATCACCTTCTTAACTTTTGTCTTTTCAGTATCAGCCTCTTGAATTGTTCCTGTCGGCTCTTTTGATTTTATCTGTTCAGCTTCTTTTTTTAGATTAGGTGTCACGACAATATCCCGATTCTTCAATACTGGAGGTTCTGCCTGATTTTCCTTTGCTTCTGACTTATTAGGAACAAAGTTTTTCAAAACAAAAGCAATTGCCTCATCCTCAATATTACTCTGTGGACTTTTCACCTCGAATCCATGTTCATTCAAAGTTTTCACTAAATCCGTACTTTTCATATTTAAACTTTTCGCTATTTCGTATATTCTCATTTTCGCCATACTGCCTACCTCCTATAAAAGTTGTTTTTCGACTGCACGCGCTAATCCCTGATCAAGGAACGCCAAGGAAGCTCTCATTTCTTTTCCCATTGCATGCCCCAATTCATCCTTGCTGCCAATAAAATAAATTGGAACACTATAATAGCTACACATATTAGTAAAACTTTTTTTTGTATTCTGAGAAGCATCCTCTGCTACGATGACCAAAAAAGCCCTCTTTTCCTTTACTGCTTTTTCCGTTAGAAATTCCCCGCAAGCCACATTTCCTGACTTCATTCCTAAGCCAATGTATGAAAAAGCCTTAACTTTGTTCAATCGCTCTCAACTCCTTTTCTAATTGGTTATATACCTCTTCTGGAATACTGATTTTTAAAGATCGTTCAATTGCTCTCGTTTTTTTTGCTTTTTGAAAGCACTCATACGAACTACAGATATAGGCACCTCTCCCATTTTTCTTTCCTGTCGTATCAATTACAATTTCATCTTCAGGTGTTCTGATGATTCGTATTAAATCCTTTTTGCTCTTCATCTCTCCGCATCCAGTGCATTGTCTTAACGGGATTTTTTTCTTATTCACTACATAAACCTCCCAAACTGAGTTCTACTCTTCTTCCACTTCAGAAAAATCTAAAACATCTGGAATCTCCTGTACTTCCTGAACTTCCTCCAAATCATGTATTTCTTCTGCTTCTGAAGTGTCTTTTGTCTGTGATTCACTTTTAATGTCAATTTTATATCCTGTTAATCTTGCTGCAAGACGTGCGTTTTGTCCTTCCTTTCCAATTGCAAGTGATAACTGATAATCTGGAACAACAACCTTTGCACTCTTTTCCTCTGCATCCGCTTCAACAGAAACTACTTTAGCTGGACTTAAAGCGTTTTCTATTAATACCTTAGGATCATCACTCCAATTTATAATATCAATTTTTTCACCACGCAATTCATTTACAATAGCATTTACTCTTGCACCATTCATACCTACACAGGCACCAACGGGATCAATATCAGGGTGAGATGTATACACAGCCATTTTTGTTCTGGAACCAGCTTCACGGGCGATGCTCTTAATTTCTACTATACCATCTCTGATTTCTGTAACTTCTGCCTCAAACAAACGCTTAACTAGTTCTGGATGTGTTCTGGAAACAGTAATTCTAGGACCCTTTGTAGTATCTTTTACCTCAATTACATATAACTTAATTCGGTCAGTAGGTTTAAACCGTTCCCCTTTTACCTGTTCATTATCTGCTAAAATAGCATCTACCTTACCAAGATTTACACTAATGTTATTTCCAACATAACGTTGAACAATACCAGTTACAATGTCCTTTTCTTTACCATAATATTGATTGTACAGTACCTTTCTTTCTTCTTCACGAATTTTCTGTACCACTACCTGCTTTGCCTTCTGTGCTGCAATTCTTCCAAAATTGGCTGGTGTCACTTCTACTTGAACAATATCCCCTACATTATTTAGCGGAAACTTTAAAATAGCTTCTTCCACGCTGATTTCTGTTACTTTATCAACTACGTTCTGTACAATCTGTCGTTCCGCAAAAACACTAACTGCTCCTGTTACTCGATTAATGTTTACTTTAATATTGTCAGCCTTTCCGAAATGATTTTTGCAAGCTGCAACAAGGGAATTTTCCATTGCCTCCAGTAAAACCTCTTTGCTTATGTCTTTTTCTTTCTCAATCTGGTTTAACGCTTCAATTAATTCCTTATTTGCATCCATTTTCCTTTATCCTCCTAAATCGCCTGTCTACGTTTGCTTAATTAAGCCGCAGTTTCTTTCTGTACTGGTCTTTATGTTATAACGTTTTAATCTTTTACTTTATGAATTAAAAATCAATTGTCAGTCGTATCATTGCAATTTCATTTCTTACTAGTTCCATAGAGGTTCCCTCTTCTAATTCAATATATACCGAATTTTCATCAAACCCCTGTAAAATCCCTGTAAATTCTTTTACTGCTACGGTCTTGTTCTTTCGAATGGTTGGAATACCTTTATATAATTTTACCTCAACTTCTTCCCCAATACTCCGCCTGAAATCTTTATCCTTCTTCAATTGCCTTCCTAATCCTGGAGAACCCACCTCTAATATATAAGAATCAGGAATAAAATCATGCTGATCCAACAGTTCACTTAATGCTCTGCTGACTACTTCACACTCATCAATTGAAATTCCTCCCTCTTTATCAATAAAGGCACGCAGATACCAGCTGGAACCTTCTTTCACATATTCTACATCTACCAATTCCAAATTGTGCTCTGCTACTAATGGTTCTAGTAATTCTTCCGTTTTCTTCTCATAAATCTCTTTGTTACTCATATTTTGAAAGACTCCTTTAAAATAGTATTCTGATAGAAAAAGCTTCGAACATAAACACAAGGAGTGAACTTGCGTCCACTCCTATCAATCTACCGTATCATACATAAGTACTCTAAATACTAGTCTAACACTTCTTTCCAATAAATGCAACTGTTTTTTTATTTTTTTGCGTTTTATTTTTAGAAACCACTTTCAGCAGTAACTTCCTACCCGCCAGTGCATAAAATATAGCAATGACTTATAGAAAGAGGCGTATTCATTTGCCAATTAAATTTTTCATTGACCAAGGACATAATCCATCTGGAAATGTAAATGCTGGTGCTGTAGGCAACGGTTTATACGAAGGAGATATCACCTACCAAACAGGCGTCTGGCTTGCAAACCTTTTAAACAATGATCCACGCTTTGAAGCACGTTTATCCAGACCTTCACCTACAACTGTTTTAGGAACCAGTAATACTACCAGCTTAGATGCAAGAGTCCAAGCCGCTAACCTGTGGCCTGCTAATTATTTTATCAGCATTCATTGCAATGCCAGTGAAAATACTGCATTAAATGGGAGCGAAATATATATTTATCAATACTATACTCAGGCAAACTGGCTTGCACAGCGGATTATGATGCAAATGACCAAATTTGCCGGTACTAAGGATAATGGCATCTTTGCCGCTCCAACCTTATATGTATTACGAAAAACTGCCATGCCAGCTTTACTGATTGAGCTTGGATACCTGACTAACTGGAACGATGCACAAAAGCTTTATTATAATTCTTATCCATTTGCGCTGGGAATTTATATGGGTATTTTAGACTATTTTGGGTTTCTTCCACAGTAAAAGTATATTTTTTCTTTTCAAATTGACAAACATTGTAATAATTGGTAATATGATTATATGAATAAGAAGAGTTGTAAGAATAAGGACAAAAAACTCTTCTGGAACAATTATTGCAGAGGATACTGTTACACTTACAGAGGGCAGTGGATATTCAAAAGTATACATAGAAGACGGCTACTTGAACTTGTCTTCCGTAACTGTTTGCTTTAGAGGCAACGATCCAGATTATAGTGCTTATGCAGAAGTAAATTATTATAGTAATTAAAACATAGCTAATTAATTTTTAGGACTGTTATAACTCTTCTTATTTTTTTATGGTTATATTAAACTCTAATATCAAATGAACAAGAGGTAAAAAGAATGCTGATAAAAACATTTAAAATGCAATATAACACGATTATTGAAAGAAAAAATTTTTATATTTTATTTCTAATGCTTTTTGGATATATGCTGCTAAACTTTTTGTACAATGTTTTCAAATACGCAGGCCGAGATGTTGCCGATATGTATCATCCCATGAGACTGCTGTTGTTAGCAAACGGAAGCCCATTCTACCACTTTTTAATGCTATTTTATCCCATTATAGTAATTATTCCTGCTGCTTTTTCATATATCTATGATCAGGATTGTAACGAACAAGTATTTATTCTGTCTAGAGCAGGAAAAATTAATTACTATTTAGCCAAAATGGCTGCTACTTTTTGGACAACCTTTTTAGCTTTTTCAATTCCGTTTTTAACTGAAATAATTTTAAATTGCATTGTATTTCCCGGCAAAGCAGCTGGCCTTTTATCAAATGTGAGTAAATATCAGATTCCTGAATTAGAAGCTGTACATAAATTGTTACTTCCATCCGTATATTCATATTCTATTTGCATTTATGTAATAATTTTTACTGTAATGTTCGGAATTGCATCTGGCATACTTGCCACTTTTGCCTTGGCAGTTTCAATAGCTATAAAGCTAAAATATAAGGCGTTTCTTTTTTTACCAGTATATATACTAGTATATATTTTAAACGAAATGTCTGATATAATTCCACAAATAAACTTTTCAACAAATTACTATTTTTATTTTGATATTTTTAATATTACAGCTAAAAGCTTTATTGGTTATCTAATGTGCCTTCTTTCTATTGCAGGATTATCAATAGTTTTAGTTGTATATAAAGCAAGGAAGGATTCAATATAATGAAAATATATTCTAAATACTTAGTTCTTGCTATCGTAATGGGTATATTACAGACTTTATTCTATTCCAGAACAAATGTTCCCATATTATTTTCTGACTTAATTTTTGTTTTAAGCTTTTACAAACCTATTTTTTATATAACTGCTATTATGGAAATGGTCGCAAAACTAATACCTGCATTTTTATTTCAGATAATATATGGAACTTATATTTATAGACATTTTTGCTCCGCTGGAATTTACTTTTTTTCAAGATGTTCAAATAGAAGAAAATGGTTTCTAAAAGAGGCGTTAAAACTATACGGATACTCAGTTTTATATTTATTTACAATGACATCTGCGAGTACAGCTTTTTGTCTAATAAATTTTGAAGTTCACTTTGATAAAGGCTCTTTATACCTAGTTATTTGTTTTTTAATAATTTATTCTCTTTGGTATTATATTGCAGCACTTAGTATAAATATTATTGCGATTGTAGCAGGAAGTCAATATTCGTTTGTAATTATTGCTGGAGTTCAACTAATTTTAACATTGATGCTAACTATATTTGACACTTGGATGCCCTTTGAAAATAATGTGCCAATGAATAAAATCATACTCCAACTAAACCCTATTTCGCATTTAGTGATTAGCTGGCATAGCAGCAAATTAGCATATATAAACAAACTGATTAACACTTGGAATATTAACTTTAGTTTTAACATTTCTTTTGCTTATTTAGGTCTTATTGCTCTTATATCAACTGTTGTCGGGATTAACATTATTAATAACAAACAATTTATTATTACAAATAACGAAACTGGAGGAATATAATGGAACTACTGGTGAAAAATATTTCAAAAACAATTAGAAACAGAAAAATACTTATAAACAATAGCTTATCCTTAGAAGGTGGACATGTATATGGTATTGTAGGTCGCAACGGTTCAGGAAAAACCATGCTATTTCGGGCAATATCTGGTCTGATGAAAATAGATTCAGGTGAAATTTCTTGTGACGGAAAAATACTGCACCGCGACATTCCAATTTTGCCAAATACGGGAATAATCTTAGAAAATGCAGGCTTATACCCAGAATTTACAGGTATGAAAAACCTAAAGTTGCTAGCACAAATTAATTCTAAAATTGGCGATAATGAGATTGCTGAGGCGATAAGCAGAGTTGGTTTAGATCCTTACGATAAGCGTATTATCAAAAAATATTCTTTAGGAATGAAACAACGAATTGTATTAGCACAAGCTATCATGGAAAAACCAGATATTCTTTTACTTGATGAACCTACGAATGCTTTGGATAATGCTGGTGTTGAGCTTATTAGAAAAATAATTAGGGAAGAAAAGGAACGTGGCGCTCTCATACTCATTGCAAGCCATAATAAAGAAGATATTCAACTTCTGGCTGATCAGGTTTATTTTATGAATAATGGACAGATTATGAATAAGGTGGTGTAAGATATGAAGATAAAAAAATGGAAACTTACTATAATAATTGCATGTGGAATTGCTTTAGTAATAGGATTAATAAAGAAACAAGAATATACCAATATCATGGCAGATGAAAATAATCTTTTTCTATTTTCAGTAGCTCCTTTACATAACGATATGCTTCCCGATTCACTAGATGAATACATAGATTTACTTACAAATAGTCCTATTATTTTAAGAGTCAAGGCTTCTGGCAAAAGAGAATATACCGCAAAAACTATTAAACAGCACGTACAAATAGTCGAAGTTTACAAAGGCACCCATATCAATGAAGGAGAAGAGATTGATATACTAACAACCAGAATGTTTCTTAACTTAGACGATATGACATTAAATTTGGGTTTTACGAATTTACTTAAAAAGGACAATGAGTACTTAGTATTTTTTGATGAAAAAATTAACAGTCCCTACCCAAAAGATAATGTATATCGTATATCAGAATTGCTTATTAATCCTGTTTTTAATTATAGAGATGTTCCAAATACCATTATTGAAAACAAAAGATATGTACCCTATTCCTCTGTATCAGAAAACGAGTTCATGGTAGGTGATTCAGTGTCATTAAAAAAAATACTACTTTTTAAACAAAAATTACTCAGTAAGTATCCACAATAACAAGTGGATACTTACTGAGCATCTTATAGCACGTATTCATATCATAACAGCCTGTAGGGGAATCGAACCCCTGTTTCCGCCGTGAGAGGGCGGCGTCTTGACCGCTTGACCAACAGGCCTCAAGGACAAGACATATGATACAACAAAACAAAGAAAAATGCAAGTACTTTTTTATTTTTTTTTAAATTAATTGCATTATGCTGTTTTGTCAATGTTTATCCTCTGACAGCTACTCACATACCAGCTGTTTCTTCTGTAGCATTTTTAAAATTTTTCATCCTGCACCTCACTTAACCTTTGAATAAGCCTGTCTGTAGCCCAAAAATAAGGATCCCTTGTTTCATAATTTCTATAGTCAGATTCTAAGGAAATAATTAAAAACAAATAAATATCATACCATTTTGCTCTAATCTTCTGATTTTTAGAAAGTTCACATATTCCATATCCCTCCAAAAAACTTTTATCACAATCATGTGTCCGAAACCCAACTTCCATTAACACGTCAGCCCACATACAACGTTCAAAATCTATCAGTCCAGTGATTCTGTTATTTTTCACAAAAATATTTCCCAGCCACAAATCCCAATGAACAAACTTTGGTGTAACAACTTCTTCAAAATAACGCCTGTCTCTTCCTAGTAAATCATGCAATTCTTCCACTGATATCCTGAGATCAACATTCTTTCTCTCTGCATCATAAACCGTATCATCTATCATACTTTTAAAAACATGAAACCAGTTTTCTCCTTGTTTGTCTGGCTGCCCATAATACCCAAACCGTTCTCCCTCTAGCTGATTCAGCATTGCCGAGTATCTGCCAATCTGCTGTTGTATTCCTGCTTTTTCTTCTTCATTCAACTCATTATAGATAGAATTCAAACTTTTTCCTTCTAGTTTTTCCATAAAGAAATATTCTGCGGCGGCGGAGCAATTTTCAAAATAACCTCTTCCCCGTTCTCTAATGTAATGTCATAGGCAACGTTATAAAAACACTCCCTATGTTTATTATTCATCTTTTTTAAATATAACCTGGATCTCTAATACTTCATTACTCATGCCAGCCTGGACACTTCCTCCAAGTTGTTCTGCCAGATGCCTTACTATAGATAATCCAAGTCCAGTGGAACCGCTCCTTGACTTATCTCCTGTGTAAAATCGGTCAAAAATTCTAGTTACATCGATAGAGACCGATTGTCTCACTGGGTTTCGAAAAGATAGTGTTACATCCCTATCAGCCATTATACTTATCTCAATCTGTCCATCCGAATGCTGCATAGCATTCCTAATTAAATTCTGAACAATTCGCAGCACCATTTCTTTATCGCCAGTTACAAAGACCTGCTTTGAATCATTAAAAGAAAGCGATAGTTGACGTTCTTCTAATGTATTGACCACTGCCAATAAGCACTCTGTTACCAGCTTAGTTAAGTTTATTTTCTCTAAATGAATATCTGGTTCTGCATTTATAAGGTAAGAATATTCAAAAAAATGTTCTATCAGCTGTCCCAGTTCTTCGGTATGCTTTCTGGCAATTTTAAGCTTTCGCTGCTGTCCCTCTGATAATGACTCCTGTTCCAGCAGCTGCTGATACCCCTTTATCGCTGTAAGTGGTGTTCTTAAATCGTGAGATATATTAGCAATCAACTCCTTAAACTGCTTTTCTTCACGTATTCCTCTCAGCCGAAAGACTTCCTCTGCTTCCAGACACTTATTCATATTCACAACCAGCTGATTCAGTTCCGAATGTATTAATTCCAGACTGACTGGCTGCCTGGTCTGCTCTCGCAGCCGTTTTTCTAATTGAAAACTGATTCGGCGTATTTGCAGCTTTAGCACATTTATATACACCACTAATATAACTATAATAGTACTTAGAATTCCTATAATATAAGACACGATAGAACTTATCCTTTCACCTGCTCTGCATTTATTTAATATCCGCTTTTCGGAAAAGAACATATGTAACGGCAATCATAATTGCGTAAAATCCGATACTGATACCTGTTATTTTTAACAATTCTCCAGCAGAAGTTTTCATTGTTACGTTAAATATACCGGCAGCATATGGTGTCCATTTCACGATGCTTCCTATTAGCGGAATCTCATCTAATAACCTTATCACCAAATCAATTAGAAAGCAAACTACATTTGCAATCAATATTATAATTCCTGTTTTTCTCATTTTAAACGCAAGAGGAATACAAAAACTTAGTCTTGCTCCATGAACCAGCATGGCGATAAACGAAAGAACAATTATTTTGCAAATTTTAATTACTTCTACCTGCGTACCACCTATCTCCGACAAAATATTTAAAAAGGGGGATATTACAAATGGCATCCCAATCTCGATCCCCATTCCATACGCTGTAACAATTGCTGCCGCATAGGGAATCACTAATGCTGCAATTGCCAGCATATATACAATGGCTTTACTAATAATTACATTGCTTCTTCCATTTCCACAAGCTATTGCGTCATGTATTGTTTTTGAATTGAAATCATGGCAAATAAAAGTTCCTGCCATAAACGGTCCGAGAACAGAAACAATTACAATGTCTCCCAAACCAGATGCACTGCCTCCCACAGAAGCATCTAAGTCTCCAGCAAAGATTTTATGTGCAATATAAATCAGAAAAAAGGCACATACGCACGAAATCAAAAAACATACTTTGGCAGCCCCAGACTTTCTAAGTTTATATAAATCTCCATAGATTAAATTAATCATTTTGTTCTCCCCCTATTACAGAAATAAAATAATTTTCTAATGTATCTCCTCTGACAGAAAAATGAGTTGGAATAATCCCATTTTCAAAAATAGTTTTTGCTACATATTCTTTTTCTTCCAAATATTCATACAACTGAATACTTTTATCTTGCATCACTTTATAGTTCACAGTCTTTAGCTTTGATTCCAATACCTCCGCCAGCTTCTCAGGTTCACGGCATTCAATCCTGATATAATGCTGACAGCTGTCTTCCAGCTCTTCCTGAGTCAATGTCTTCTTTATTTCCCCTTTATCAATAATAATATAGTCTGTGGCAGTTTGGAATAACTCCGGCAGGTTATGACTAGATATTAGAATTGTCATATTCTTTTCCTCACACATCCGCTTAATTAGTTTTCGTATTTCTACTACACCCAGCGGATCTAATCCATTGATTGGTTCATCTAAAATTAAAAATTCTGGATTTCCTAATAGTGCAATGGCAATTCCAAGCCGCTGCTTCATCCCCAAAGAAAAATCTTTTACTTTCTTTTTCCCAACCCCCTTAAGTCCTACCAGTTCAAGAAGCTCCTGATCCAGTTCCTTATTAGGAATCCCTCTCATTATTCGGTGAACTTTTAGATTTTCTGAAGCAGATAATTTTCCTTCTACACCAGGGTATTCAATTAAACAACCTATGCGCTTTAATGCAGACTGCCTTTCCTTCTGATTTGAATGCCCAAATAATTCTATTGTTCCTGCTGTGGGAAAACTAAGTCCCGCAATCATTTTCATTAAAGTGGTTTTTCCAGCTCCATTCTGACCAATTAAGCCGTATATTTTACCTGCCTCCAATGTAATGGAAACATCCTTTAATGCCCAAAAGTTGCGAAAACTTTTTGAGACATTCATTGTTTTCAAAACATACTCTTTCATCATTACCTCCTACCTTCCCGTATCTTATAGTAACATTTTAATAGCAAAAGGTTTAGAAAAAGTTAAGTATACCGGAAAAACAGTTAAGAAAGGGATAACTTTTCAAATCGTCTATGTTTACTCTCTCTCTTTATACAAACGATATCCCAACCCCCATACTGTCTCAATATACTCCTCACAAGGATTTATTTTCTTTAATTTATTACGAAGATTGCTTATATGAGTCTTCACAGCATTATCATCTCCCAAATATTCTTCCTTCCATATATCTTCATATATATTTGCCTTAGAAAACACTTTACCCTTACTTTTTATCAAAAGTTCTATTATCTGATACTCCTTTGACGTCAGATCTAATTCATTGCCTGACAAAGTAATTCGCTTTGTATTTTCATCCAAAACCATATCTTTATATGTAAAAACAGCTTCTATTTTTCTTTGTTTTTGAAAACGACGCAAATTTGCTGCCACACGAGCTGCCACTTCTCCTAAATCAAAAGGCTTTGTAATATAATCATCTGCCCCCAGCTTTAAAAAATCGATTTTTGTACCCACCATATCTTTGGCTGAAATAATGATAACAGGCGTTTCACAAAAACATCTCAACTCTTTTAATATTGCATCTCCACTTTTATATGGAAGCATAATATCTAGTAATATCAAATCAAACACTTCATTTTTTAATGTCTTTGTTCCTGAAATCCCATCAAATACTGATATTACCTCATATCCTTCCTGCTCCAGTGTTTCCGCTAACAACATATTGACATCTTTATGATCCTCTATAATTAATATCTTTTCCATTTTAACCTCCCATTACATGGAAAGCAGCTGTATCTTCTCATAAATGAGTTTTTCGATACAGCCGCTTTCTCTAAATAACTTTTATCAATTATTTTAAATGTTTTTTATAAATCTGTCAAATGCTTCTTGTCCTTCTTTTGTCCGCTTATACACACCCGCATCTTCTAAAACCTGCATAAAAACAAGACCTATCTCCGTTTTAATAATTTCATGGATATTAGAGGCAGTTATTTCCTTGTATTTCGGTAAAAATCCCTCAACCCATTCTGCATGTTTCATTAGAATTTCATTTTCCCAAATTGAACTGTTCTGAAGAACAGCCTGCTCCAATAACTCCATTTCTTCTTTCAGCCTGGCTGGAAGAACTGCTAATCCCATCACTTCAATAAGACCTATATTTTCCTTCTTAATATGGTGAAGCTTTGCATGAGGATGATATACACCTAAAGGATGCTCTTCTGTCGTAATATTATTTCTTAACACTAAATCCAACTCAAAAAAGTTTCCTCTTTTTCTTGCAATCGGTGTAATCGTATTATGCTTTTCGCCATCTGTTTCAGCAAAAATAAACGCTGTCTCATCGGTATAGCTTCTCCATTTATTTAGAATTTGATCTGCTAACTCAATCAACACTTCTGTATTATCAGCCGCTATCCGAATTACTGACATAGGCCAATTTACAATTCCTGCTTTCACTTCTTCATAACCCTTTATTGAAAAATAACGGTCGCACTCTGCCTTTGCCATAGCAAACTGATAATTACCTCCCTGAAAATGGTCATGGCTTAAAATAGAGCCTCCTACAATCGGCAAATCTGCATTTGACCCTACAAAATAATGTGGAAACTGCTTTACAAAATCGAAAAGCTTAGAAAAGGTAGCTCTTTCAATTTTCATTGGAACATGCCTTCCATGAAACACAATACAATGTTCATTATAATACACATAAGGAGAATATTGAAATCCCCACTGGCTTCCATTTATTTGCACTGGAATAATCCGGTGATTCTGCCTGGCAGGATGATTCATTCTTCCTGCATATCCTTCATTTTCCATACACAAGAGACACTTTGGATATCCACTCTGCTTTGCCATTCTCTCCGCAGCAATTGCTTTTGGATCCTTCTCTGGTTTGGAGAGATTAATAGTAATATCTAGCTCTCCATATTCCGTACTGGTAACCCATTTTTCATCCTTGCATACACGATATCTTCTGATATAATCAGTATCCTGGCTAAACTTGTAAAAGAAATCAGTAGCATCCTGAGGTGATTTTTCATATAAGGACCAGAATTTTCTTATAATTTCACTTGGCCTTGCAGTCAAAGTACCCATTACCTTTGTATCAAACAAATCCCGGTATACCACTCCGTCTTCCTTTATCATACCTGCTTCAACTGCATATTTTAACATTTCGTTTAAAATTTCAGGTAAAGCAGCAACTAGTGCTTCTTCTTCCAAATCATTATCTGAAATAAACTGATCCTCTAGATTGATTTCATCTAATTCAAATAGTTCTAATAAACGATTTATGGTATATTGTTTGTCCTCAGGCTCAATTAATCCGCATGCTAAACCATAGGCGGTTAATTTTATAATAGATTTCCTAATCATATTTCCCCCATTCTGCTTCTTTCCGCTGCGTCATAATTTAGGAACGTTTTGGAAAAATGAAGTACTGTTTTATTTGTTTTGTCAACATAGCTGCAACACAAGTCTGCACCCAGGTTGATACATTTTCTTTCTGTAGTGGTGTGGAACACACGCCACTTACAGAATATTTTACACCATTCACTTCGTAAACTAAAGTATATTTTAAAGTTTTTGGCATTGTCCCTTTGCCAAGAAATCCAAAGCTGATACTTCCTTTTTTATTAATTGTCTTAGACCAGCTAGCAGGTATAATGGAAACACCTTTTTTTAATGTATTTGCATCTGCATTCCAAATACTGTCAATCTTAACATTTGTGCTTTTTATTGTAAGCTTCCAATCTGTTATCGGTAAATCTCCTGTATTACTTACAGTAAAATTCATGCAATAACCACCCGTCCAGTCATTACCATTTGCAACAACATCTGCTCCGATACTAGGTTTTGGAGATGGTGTTGGGGTTACTACTGGCGTTGGTGTTACTACTGGCGTTGGTGTTTTTACTGGCGTTGGTGTTTTTACTGGCGTTGGTGTCACTACTGGCGTTGGTGTCACTACTGGCGTTGGTGTCACTACTGGCGTTGGTGTCACTACTGGCGTTGGTGTCACTACTGGCGTTGGTGTCACTACTGGCGTTGGTGTTGGAAGGGCTTTATCTGTTTTAAACAAATAAAAGTCATCCCATGCGCCCCATGCACCCGCCGCAGCACTTGCTGTTACACCTACCGTCAGCGTTCCATCTTCACCAACAAGAATATCTGTAATAGTTGGATTATCCCAAATCTGCCAGCCTGCCACACCGCTATCCTTTGTATACGTGCTGGCTCCTGTTTCTGCATATAACGTAAATACAGCAGTATCACCCGCATCACCACCTTCTAAATAGCCGCTAAGCTGGTAATACCCTGGTTCCAGTCCCGTAACCGTTTGTTTAACTTCGTATATTACTGCTTCGTCATCCCAAAACTTCAAAGAGTAATTTCCAGTTCTTACATTATTTGAATCATTTGTAATAAAAGCTGCCGCTCCGGACAATTCCCATCCCGTATTGCCACTTTCAAATCCCGGATTTACCAAAAGATTTTCTTTTAAAATCGAAAGGGAACATACTGCTGCATATGGTACGCCCTCCAGCAAAATAGTTCCTGAAATCTGATACTTACCAATTCCACTACTTTCAGCTGCCGCTATTTCACTTGCATTCCATGTCACCGACATGTCTTGTGTATCTCCAGTATTAAAAGTAACTTTTAAAGTATCTGGAAGCTCAATCTCACTACCTTCTGTTGCGCTAACTTGTGGAGTTTCAATTTCTTCTATTTTAAGTTCTGCCTTTGCACCTGTATCCACATGTTTGAATACATTTAAAGAAGCCAACGGATTACCTTGCCAATCAAACATCGCCTGATTATCCCAAGAAGAACCACCATACCAGACTCCAGCATCATCTGGATCATATTCTCCAGCATAGCTTGATGCCCAGCCTGAACCATACGCTTCCCACTTTGCCTTGTTAGACTGCAAAACTGTTTCAGCATCAGATGCAGTTTTGTCATATACCTGTACCGGAATCCACGCTGGCTCCCAGTAGAATACACCAATTCCTGCCTCTCCAATGTCAGCCACTGCCTGTATCACATTACGGACAGAATTTGCCTGTCCCTGCACAGAAATAGGATAATCCATTGTCAGCCCTGTACTGTCAGATCTCACATTATTTGTATGGCCATCTCCATCTTCATAAGTATAAGCATATGAGGTTTCCGCAACCATAACTTTTTTTCCATACGTATCTGCTACATTTTTTAATACACTAGTCAAATTTGATAGTGAACCATGCCAGAATGGATAATAAGAAGTTGCAAACACATCATAATCTACGCCATTTGAATTTAAGCTGGCTGCATAACCTGCATATCTTCCAGTCGTTTCCGGATTTGTAAAATGCAATGCAATTAGAATATCTTTACTGTATTCAGTTGAAATACTTCTTATCGTCGATGCACCAGCTTGAAATAAGGCACATTTGTTTACAGTGGAAGTTTCACCTGCAAGACCATTATTTGTCTCATTTCCAATCTGCACCATTCCTACATCTACGCCACCATCTAACAATGTTCTCATAGAATCAGAGGTAAAGGTTCTAATTGCCTCTTCTTTTTGAGCCAGTGTGTATCCTGCCCAAGCCTTTGGTACTTTCTGCTTTCCTGGATCCGCCCAGAAATCACTATAATGATAATCAACTAATACTTTTAATCCTGCGTCCGTCGCCCATTTCCCCATTTTTACTGCTTTTGCCACATCATTGTTTCCACCGCCATAACCATTGCCCTCTGCATCATATGGATTGTTCCATACACGAATACGGACATAGTTTACTCCAGCTTCTTTTAGTAAAGCAAAGAAACCTGCTTCTGTCAAGGTATTGCCATCCCAATCCTTAAAAGTTGCTCCACTTTCTGTTACACTAACAAAAGAAGAAATATCTACACCTTTGATAAAATCCTCGCTCATACCAGTTACTTTCTTTACAAAAATATCAGCTTCTACTGAAGTATCCACTTCCCCCACACTGCCTGTTGTAAGACGTATATCATCTAAACAAACCGTAGTGGAAGCATCTCCCTTTAGAAGTATTCCTATTGTATAGTCAGTTACCGCTGTATTCAGTGTAAATTCCATGGAAAAATCACTCCATGTATTCCATCCTGACACAGTCACTTCTGCTCCACTGGCATCTGCTGTATAAAAGTTTGTTGTTACAGATGGTGCACCCATTGTCTTTCCTGTTAAAGTATACGTTCCTGCTGCCAAAGAACTGATTGTCTGTGTCAGATAAATATTCTGTGTCTCCGTTGCTGTCTCATTTATCCAGAACTTCTGCATGTAGCTTCCCTCTGGAATTGTTAAATATGCATCTCCTGCTTGTCTCTCTTCCGTTACACAATTCCAGTCACAGGAAACACCCCATGTATTATTATCCCAAATGCTTTCTTCAAAGCTTCCATTGGTAATCAGACTGGTATCCTCTGCTTCTACTGACACTAAATCAGGATAAGATAACACAGAAACCACACACAGAAAAGCTGCCATTATTAATGCTATTATCCGTTTATTTTTCTTTTGTCTCATACACATTTCCCCATTTTCACAAAACCTAGTTAACAGTTCAACAAGAGTTTCACAAGGAAAACTCTTATACAGATTCCCTACCTGTCAAAATCCATATCTCGTATTACCTTCAGTGCTGGCAAGGCATTTCCCTGATAATCAAATAATGCCTGATTTGCCCATTCATTTCCGCAAGGTCCTTTATCTTTTATATATTCCAACGATTCCTTGGTTGCCCAGCCAGATCCTTCTACCGGAATCCATGCCGGCTCCCAGTAATAAAATCCTGTTGCTCTTTCATCAGGAATCCTTTTCATACATGCAAATAAATCATTTAAAAAATGACTTTGTCCTTCTGGTGTCATTGGATAAGGAACCTTTTCAGCAAGTTCTTTCTTTGTTGCCATTCCTTTTCTTTCATATGGTGCGAGCCTTTCAAAACTCTCATAATCTTCCAGTGTATATCCCATAGATACCTCTGCAATTATTAAGTCTTTCTGATAACGGACTGCAATATCTTTCATGTTGTTTTCCAGATCCTCCAGTGTTCCATGCCAAAATGGATAGTAGGACAATCCAATAACCTGAAACTCTTCCCCCTGCTCCATAAAGTGATCAAACCACTCCCGATACAATGCATTGTTACCACCGTTGTCTAGATGAATCATAATCGGAATCTCTTTATCAATTTCTCTTACTCCTCTGATTCCAGCATTTACAAAACGTGCAATGTTATCATAATTCGGAACTTTTCCATGTGGCCACAAAAGTCCATTGGACAATTCATTTCCAATCTGAACCATCGTTGGGAATGCCCCTTCTTCCTTTAAGGTACTCATGGTTTCTTTCGTATAAGAAAAAACCGCATCCTCCAGTTCTTCTGTCGTATAGCCAGTCCAAGCCTTTGGAATATACTGTTTTCCAGGATCCGTCCAGAAATCACTATAGTGAAAGTCAAGCAAAAAATCCATTCTTCTGGCTAATGCCCTTTTTGCAAGCTCAATGGTAACCAAAAGATCATTTGTACCTGCACCATAAGGCATTCCCTCCTCCGAATATGGATCATTCCATAATCGAAGGCGGACAGCATTAGCCCCATAGCTTTGCAAAATAGCAAGAGCATCTTTTTCTATTCCATTATCATAAAATTTACCGCCAAGACTTTCAATCTCCTTCAGTGTAGAGATATCCATACCTTTTATAAATTTCTTCATATCCAGCCTTTCCTTCTACTATCCTTAATCAAATTGTGTAATCCGCTTCATCATAGAACGATAACGAAATCTTGCCATTTCATTCTTCTCTAGTACATCTTCTTCTTTTCCTGTGTACTGGCATCTTAAACAATAATATTCGTCTTTTTCTTTATCATAAAACATATCAATGTCCAAATCCCTCATAAAGCAAGATGGACATCTGTAATTTAATCTGCCTTTTCCAGCTTGAGCCATGATGCAAATACCTCCTTGTCTGACAAAGTTGTTGTATAGCCTATTGTAAACATTGGTGAGAACGCATATCCCTCTTTTATATACCCCTTTACATCCTCTTTACCTGCTGTCATAGAAACCTTCGTTTCAATTGGAGGGATAACAGCTTCTACTTTTTTTGCTCCCACTAATTCTTCCTCACGGCATTTATAAGCATAAGCAATCTCTTTCTTTTCCTTTTCACCAAAACAAGATAATGTAATTGGTGTCATATCTTCTGGATATTCGGTTGTTCCGTAACAGGCTACCATGTACTCATTTAATTCCACTTTTGCGTCTGGATCACTCATTTCTAGAATTGTTCTTTCTATTTTAATATCTGAGTTTCCTTCTTCAAAATAAATCTTTGTCTGAAGCTTTACCGTTAATTTATAAAACTCAATATCCACAGGCTCCAGCGTAAGAATTCTTATTTTTCTACCATTTTCAACAGCTTCTTCACTAAATTTTGCTTTTGTCCGGCAAAGGCAAAGATCCACTTCTTCTCCATTATAAGTTAACTTTGCACTACGAACTGTACCCTCTCCAGCATAATGGGTAAAATATCCAGCACGGTATTTTTCTTGAATAAGAAATGGATAGGACGCATCCTGCACATGCTTTGTCCCAATACCAACCTCCCATTTCAGCTTAGCTGCATAAGGTCTTAAATCCACAATGGCACCACCCTGATCCATATTGACACAAGCACGCATAAATGGATCACAGTACCAGAACAGTTGCTTTTCAGATCCATATAAAATATCTTTCCATAAGGCACATTCTGGTTCTGTATAAGTTTTCTTTTCACGATAGTAGTCTGCAAATTCAGCCATTGTCATATCGTCAAGCTTTCCTTCTTTTTTCAGCTGCCCATAATAAGCCATTCCATCTTCATAAGATTTTTTCAAAAGCTCATAAGGTGCTTCCCACCGTCCCATTTTATTTAACCAGCCTGGTCCTACAAACATCATATTATAAGAATAACCGTTGTTGTATTTTTCAAGAGAACGATATTGGTCAATTAAATTATACAAATACGGATATTCGCCATCCCTGTAAATCATACCTCTTAAAACATTTTGTGGATGAGTACCAAAATTTGACCCATTTCCATCGTAGCAGGCAAGCAAATCCCTGGAAAGATGTGGTATTGCTACAATTCCACTGTCCTCTGCTTCATTTGCAGCAGGTGCATGGGTATTCTGTTTTGAAGGAATCCATGGGTTCCATGGGCCTCCATCAAATAGCGTATACCATGAGTTGTTGCAGGTATGATATGCCTTTGGTCCTTCTTCCCAACAGGTAGCGACTGCACATTTTACAGTAGGATATTTTTCTTTAATAAAATTCGTCAGTTCCGCATCCATATAATAAGATCCTGTTGATTCTGGATAAAATCCAAAAATTTCATAAAATTTTTCAAAGACATCTTCTACAATTGATTTTTTATCTTCCATAGAAAACATCCAGATGCAAAAATCTTTTGTTTTATATTTATCACGAAATTCTTTACAAGGAAGACCTAGCAAAGAAAGTGCGATTTCATCTCCATAGGTTTCGTGATCCTGCTTTGCTAAAGCAATTGCTTCTTCATTAAACAGACTCGCATAGGTCATTTGGATTGTGGTTTTTAAACCATTCTTATGTGCCGTCTCCTGCTGTAATTTAAAAATATCTAAGGATTCTGTAAGCAGATTTTCCCTACTAATATCTTCTTCTTTACCATGCCCTGTCACTTTTTCCGCATATTCCGGAACCATCTCAGGACGATGGATTATGTTAACAACAAATTTGTCCATGTTTTAAATACTCCTTTATAGTCAAAATATTTTTAGCAAGAAATAAACTTTTCAATTATCCCTTTACAGAACCGCCCGTAATACCTTCCACATAGAATTTCTGCATAATAATAAACAGAATTGAAATTGGTATGGAAATCAATACACCACCTGCACAAAAGCGTGCAAAGTAACTATTAATTAATGTTTTTTCCAACATACTGTAAAGTCCAATGGACACTGTCCAATCTGATGAAATACCTGAATTTAATATGATTTTTGCAAAAATGAAATCCATCCAAGGTGCCAGAAAAGAACTTATTACAGTATATACAATAATCGGTCTTGACAGCGGAAGTACAATTTTCAAAAACACCTTTGCTTCAGAAGCACCTTCCAGCTTTGCCGCTTCTCGCAAAGGAACTGGAACTGTATCAAAAAATCCTTTGGCAACTAAATATCCCAAACCTGAGCTGCCAGAATAAATTAAAATTAATCCAATATGGCTGTTTGTCAGGTTAAATGATTTTAAGATAAAATACACTGCTATCATAGATAAAAACCCTGGAAAAAGATTTAAAATTACCATTAAGTTCATAAGTGGCTTTCTCATATTGAAACGCATACAACTCATAGCGTAACTAACCATCAACACAAATGAGCTGGAAATCATACAAGAAAAAATGGCAATGGTCAATGTATTCATGAACCACCTAGGAAATTGTGATACGGTATCAACATCCCATAAAAGCAATTTATAGTTATTCAGCGTCCATGTGTCCGGGAAAAATTTACTTATATTAATTCCTGGATATCCACTTAGTGAAGTACACACCAGCCAGATAATTGGTATCAGCCAGATAATGGCAAGGAAGGTTAAAAACGCGTGTCTAATTATTGAATTTAATTTATTCATTATTGAAATTCCTCCTCCTTGTCACCTTTTATCATAGAATTAAATGCAAACAATGTAAATGTAGCACAAATGATGAATACGACAATACCGATAACTGATGCCATTTTATAGTTGTAATATTCCTGTGTTAAGCGGTAAAGCCAGGTTACCAGCAAGTCGGTTTCCTTTGCATTTGAATTCGCCAGATACTGATTATGAGTAACAAAAACATCTTGTGTTAACAGATAAATTACATTGAAGTTATTTATATTTGCCACAAATGAAGTTACTAAATAAGGACCTGTTACAAACAGCATATATGGCATAGTAATTTTAAAGAAAATCTGTATTCCATTGGCACCATCAATTTTGGCACTTTCCTTTAAGTCTGCTGGAATATTCATTAATACGCCAGTTGCTATCAGCATTAAATAAGGAATACCAATCCACATATTTATTAGAATAATCATTACCTTTGCCCAATTTGGATCGGATAAGAACGGGATATATGTAAGACTATCCTTAACTAATCCAATTGTTTTTAAGAAATCGGTAAGACCAATTTTAGAACATATTGTATTAACAATACCTAAATCTGCAAAGAAGTTACGAACCAGAAGTAATGTTACAAACTGCGGAACTGCAATTGCAATAATAAATAACGTCCTCCACAATTTTTTTGCTTTTGTTTTCTTGTCATTGATAAGCATTGCAAGCAAAATACCACCAATATAAGTTGTAAAAGTTGCAAAGAATGCCCAGATCAAAGTCCAAATTAATATTTTTGTAAAGGAATATCCAAAGGTTACAGATATTGTTGACGTAAACAGCTGTTTAAAGTTGTTAAATCCTACCCAGGTAAACAATGACGATGGCGGCATATGATTCTGGTCATAGTTGGTAAACGCTACCATAATCATTACTAATAACGGAATTATAGTAAATAAAGTGATTCCTAAGAACGGGAAAAAGAGTAATGTAATATGAAATTTTTGATTCAATAATGCTCTTACATCCTCACGAAAGCTATTAATATGTTTTCCCCTTTGGGAAAGGATTTGAAGTTCTCTTACCTTAATAATGTTCCATAAATAGAGAAAAACAAATACTACAATTGCTATAATACCAATCATACCAAACAGTAATATTTTAAATGAATGGTCATAGTTATTTACTTCATTCTTCATAGTATCAATGTTAAATACCATTTCACGCTCAACGGTTCCCAGCGTAGAAAATTTAGAGATATACGGTATCGCTACGATTACTGTAAAAAGTGCTGCTGCCGCCTGAAATATTGTTGTAATAATACCTTTTATATACTGCTTTCTGCCAAAATAACCTGCTCCCATAATAAGCAGTGACAATTTTACAAAGATATCTCCTTTTACAACAGCATTCCCTATATCACTAAAAAATTTTGCAATTTTTCTGCCTATATTTTTCATAACAAAACTCCTTTGTAGAGTTGCTTTATTTGATTTGTTTTAGTTAAAAACGACCTATATGCTTGTTGTTCCTTGGCACATAGGTCATTTGTATTATTGAATTGGTGCTACAATACCTTCAACCATATTGTCCACAAGTTTTTGAAGATCCGTTCCTTTTTCATTTCCTGCAACAATGATTGCTCCAAACGTTTCTGCTGGACTCCAGTAGTTTCCACCTACACGTTGTACCGTTGCATATTGTGATTGCTGTGCTAGTGCTGCAATTGCTGGATCGGATTGTACTGATTCAGAGGCTGCTGCTTCTACGTTAGCTGGTCCAAGGCCTCTGGTTTCAAAACGAAGAACCTGATTATCGTAGTTGGTCAGCCATTCACCTAATAACATTGCATAACCTGCATTATCTGAATATGCATTTACACCAATTAATTTATAACCTGCAAAAGATGACATCTGAACCTGATCTCCTGCTAATGTATAAGTAGGAAGTTTAGTTGCAGCATAGTTTTCGCCCCATGTTTCTTTTGCAACAGTTGCATTCCAAGTACCATTTACACCTGCAATAATAGAACCATCCTGAACACCTGTAACAAATGCTTCATCTGCCAAGCTTACAAAACCAGGATTTTTTGCAATATTAAGTAATGCTTCTGTAACATCTACACCAGAATATTTACCATCTGTAGCATTCCAGTCACAAACATTATTTACACCATCTTCAGCAAGACCCAGATTTAATCCAGCACCTTTAAAGAATGAATATAAATACCATCCATCATCCATTTTCATAGTGACTTTTTTGCCAGCATTTGCAGCAACTTCCATCATTTTATCAAAGCTTTGTACATCTGTTTCGGAAAAGTATTCTTTATTATAGAACATAAAATACCCATTATCTGCTGTCATTGGATATGCATATAATGTCCCATCTGCTGTAGCTGCCTGAACACTTCCTGACTCAGCTCCACCACACGCTTCAATTACAGCATCTGTATTAATCGAAATCGGCTGTAATGCACCAGCTGATACTAATTCATTTAATTGATCATCTGCAAAAGCAAATACGTCCGCTGCTGATTCAATATCAGTTAAAACAGTATCCTTTGCCGTAGACTCTGATTCCACCCCAAGTGAAATATCAAAAACCGCTTTATCTGCATATGCTTCTTTAAATCCTTCAATCATTGTCTGAAGCATTGACTGGTCTTCTTCAGAACCCCATACAGTAAGCTTTACATTTTCTAATTCAGCAGGTGCCTCTGTTTCTGTTTGGCTTGCAGCTTCTGTCTGATTTGCTTTTTCGGTAGTATCTGCTGAGTCATTCCCTTTATTTCCGCAACCTGTTAATGAAGCTACAATAAGTGTAGCGGATAATAGAGCTGTTAATAATTTTTTTCTCATCTTTTTTCCCTCCATAGATCATTTGTCCTGCTAGTTAAAAATCGTATCGTGCCTTTGTTAGTAATTATAACCTTGAAACATGATTACTACTCTAACCGGTCAAAACAACCTTCCTTGATTTTTAATTGCGCAATCGGTTGTTCTATAAATCTAGCATATCAGATCATTTTGTTATTGTCAATGTATATTTTTTATCTTTTAAAAGTTTTTTTTGTATACATATTGCACAATAAAAAAAAGCGCAAACAGTTATTATTTTTCTAATAACAACCGTTTGCGCAACTATACATTGTTTATTTTGTTGAATCCTTTAAAATCACCTGATACCCCAGCCTTGTTACCGTTGGAACCTCTTCTCCATCCAGCAGATCCAATATAAGTTTACCCGCCAGCATCCCCTCTTCTGTCGTATCAAAATCCACGCAGCTAATAGACGGATGATTATTTTCCAGAAGAATGCTGTTAAAAAAAGACGCTATTTTAATATCTTCTGGAATACGTATGCCCTCTTTATTGAATTTGTGAAGCACTGTATTGCAAATATTATCGTCCATACATAAAATACAATCTGCTTTTTTCTTCAGAATATCATCGATTGCTTTTTCAATTACCACATCATTTATCATATTCTCATATACCAATGTTCGGTCAACAGCCAAACCCGCCTGTTTGTGTGCATTTTCAAACCCTCTGTAACGGCTCTCTGTTACAATGTGTTTTGTATTTCCTCCCAGCAATGCCAGCCTGCGAAAGCCTCTCATAAGCAAAAAGGACACCAATTCACCGCAGCCTTCTGTATGATTGGCATCAATCTGTACAACCTCATCATCGGGATACAGCCCCAGCGTCACAAAAGGAATCTTCGTTGCTTTCAAATACTCCACTATGTTTCCATCGATTAATGTACGGGTAACAATCACCCCATCAACCTTTCGATTTGATATAATCCGTTCCAGATTTGATATATCATTTTCTGCAATATCAGCTACTACCACATCATAATCCCTTGCTGACAAATAATTGCACATGCCCACCAGAACCGTTTGGAAAAACACCTGTTCTGTCACTCCACATTCAACTGGAATTGTCACGCAGATATTAAATGTTTTTGACTGAGCAAGTCCTTTGGCAATTGTATTGGGTTTAAAGTTATGCTTCTCTATATACTCTAACACTTTGTTTCTAGTAGCTGGACTAATTCTCCCCTTGCCAGATATAGCACGAGATACTGTGGTTTTTGATACTCCAAGAGCTTCTGCAACATCTCCAATTGTCGTGTTAGTTCTATCACTCATTTTATTTTCCATTTTCCCTTCTCCTGTACACCAAGACACTTCATGGTCATTTTCATTTCACAAAAAATATTTCTCTTTAACCGTACCAAAGCTTTTGCAACTTGTCAATAGTGTTGCGCTTTTTTTGCGCAATAAATATTTATTAGTAATGCCCATATAAAAATAGTATTATGTATTGCCTTGTCTCTTGTGAGATAACATGATATAATGTTTATACGCGCAATCGGTTGTTCAACCTGGCAACAGTTACTTTACACATCAATTTGATAGGAGATTTTTATGAAAATAGACAATTTACTTCTAGGTACAGCCTATTATGCTGAGTATATGCCTTATGAACGGATTGAGGAAGACATGAAGATGATGAAATGTGCTTATATCAATGTAATACGCATTGCAGAATCAACCTGGAGTACATGGGAACCACAGGACAATGTATATGATTTTTCTGTTCTTCATCAGGTAATACAGGCCGCTTCCAAATATGATATCCAAGTTATTATTGGGACACCTACCTATGCAGTTCCTGCCTGGCTTGTTAAAAAGCATCCCGATATACTTGCTGAAACACACAACGGAATTTCCAGGTATGGACACAGACAAAATATGGACATTACCAATCCTCATTATTTGTTTTATGCGGAACGTATAATACGCAGCCTAATGGAACAGGTAAAGGATTATGAAAATGTAATTGGTTTTCAACTGGATAACGAAACAAAATCATATGATACCTGCTCTGTTACAGCTCAGACACAGTTCATTGATTATTTAAAAAACAAATATCCGAATATTGACCACCTGAATAAAGAGTTTGGACTTACCTACTGGAGTAACCAGATAAACAGCTGGAGGGATTTTCCTGACATTCGTGGGACGATTAATGCCAGCCTTGGAGCCGAATATGAAAAATTTCAGCGAAAATTAGTGACAGATTTTCTTTCCTGGCAGGCAGAAATTGTATCCGAATACAAGCGACCAGAACAATTTATCACGCAAAATTTTGACTATGACTGGAGAGATTATTCTTTTGGCTTACAGCCTGAAGTAAATCAATTTGAAGCAGCAAAAGCACTTACGATACCTGGTTTCGATATTTACCACCCGTCCCGCCATGAATTGACTGGAAAAGAAATAGCCTTTGGCGGCTCCATTGGACGCGGAGTAGCCCGCTATAACGGCGGTAATAATTATCTTATTTTGGAAACACAAGCACAGGGAAATCTAAGCTGGCTTCCCTATGAAGGACAGCTTAGGCTTCAGGCATATAGTCATCTTGCTAATGGGGCTAATTCTGTCATGTACTGGCACTGGCATTCTATTCATAATTCTCTGGAAACATACTGGAAAGGTATTTTGAGCCACGATCTTGATGAAAACCCAACGTACCATGAGCTTTGCCAATTTGGCCAGGAATGGTCTGCCATTGGTTCTTCCCTGAAAAATTTGAACAAGGTATGTGATGTTGCTATTATGATTGACAACAACGCTCTTTCTGGGATGAAATGGTTTCCTATTCACGAACAACTGAAATACAATGATATTTTACGCTGGCTTTATGATGCTTTCTACAACATAAATGTAGAATGTGATATTATTCATAGCTCCGAGAAAGAATTAAACAAATACAAACTCATTGTAGTTCCTGCCCTCTATAGTGCATCGGAAACAACTCTTTTACATCTGGATGGATATGTAAAAAATGGCGGCCACCTTCTTTCTACCTTCAAAACGGGTTTTTCGGATCCATCCCTGAAAGTATATGACGACCGCCAGCCTCATCTGTTAACTGAATGTTTTGGTATGTCCTATCAACAGTTTACCCTTCCACATCAGGTAAGCTTAGAGAGCTCCAAGCTGCCAAAGGATACTTATCCACTCTACTGGATGGAACTGCTCTGCCCCGATACCGCCGAGATATGGGCTTCTTATCACCATCCTCACTATCAGAAATATGCGGCTATTACCCATAATTATTATGGAAAAGGAACTGCAACCTACCTTGGCTGCTATTTTGATGGTAACTCCCTGGAAAAATTATTACTTCACTTATTACAAGAGATCAGCATTTCTCCAGCAGAAAATCAATATCCTATTATCATAAAGAAAGGCTTCAATGAACGAAATGAGGAAATTATTTATTACCTTAATTACTCTGATCAACCTGCTCCCTTTCTTTACCAAGGAAACAAAGGAACTATACTGCTGAAAAACAAAAGGCTTTGTAATGAGGATATTGAGCCTGGAACAACCTATACTTTGGAACCATGGAATTTAATTATTCTGAAAACCAGCTCCTCTTTATAACAATACCCGCAATTTTCCATAAAAACATCCCAGACAGCGGTCATCAGCTAATCTGGGATGTGATAGGATGCAATACTATTTTACTGTAATCTTACAAGTAGCTTTCTTTTTACTTCCATCCTTAGTCGTACATGTAATCGTTACTTTTCCAGCTCTTTTGGCAGTAACTTTTCCTGTGCTGCTTACTGTTGCTATACGAGAATTAGAAGACTTCCAAGTCACCTTTTTATTAGATGCTGAGCTTGGTGTTACCTTAGCTTTTAAAGTAACGGATTTGCCTTTTTTCAATGTCACCTTAGATTTATTCAAAGTCACCTTCGTTACATTTACTTTGTCCGAAAGAGAAATTGTGTAGTTACCCAAATCTTCATCTCCATTAAAATAAGTGTAAACTCTGATGTAAAAACAATTTTCTGTCAAGGACAATGATTTTGATTGACTTCCCTTTGCATAAACAGCAAAAGAATCCAACTCTATTCCATCAATATCATAAATTCGAATATCGACAGAAGGCACGTTGGTACTTTTTATGGTAAGAACAGGATGCAGTGTATCAGATTCTACATAAAACCAGTCTTCATCACCAGGTGCCTGCATCTCAAAACGGTTGGTAGTATTTTTTTCTAATGTATTTGCAGTCTCCAATGCATCTCCTGCTTCATCCTGCAATTCTTCAACAGTAAAGATATAATCAGCTGTATCATTTTTATATTCAGAGGCAATTTTCATGTAATAAGTCTTATCCTGCTCAAGGTTATAATACTTTGTTTTATTGCTATTAGAGCTATATATCACTAACTCTCCTATTTCCTCTTCATCTTCATCATAAAGGTAAAGTGTTGGCGCACCACCACTTCCTGCCTTATTCTTATACATCATAGTAAATGAATACCATGAATTTGCTCCACTATCTGAAGTAGACGTAGTAAAGCAATACCAGTCTTCCTCAGCCTTTTCAGAAATGGCATCCTCAATTTTTTCTCCAAAGGTAACTTCTTCTGCATCATCCTTGCTATATCCTGCTGCACTTACCCCTGCACTTTTTCCAAATACTCCTGCTGTTAATACCATACCAAATGTTAGGCATAACATACCCATTCTTTTCAATTTTTGATTAAACATTTTAATTCTCCTCCTATTTCATTTGTTAAATCTTTCTCTTACACGTTTAGATAAAATATAGCATATTTTATTTTTCATGTCAACTGAAATGCTAAATCACTATTGTATCGTTGTTTTCTTTATGATATACTACAAATACTTTATTTTTGTAAATTGTTTGTTAGAATTATATTAAAAAGAAAGTGGATATTATGACAAAAAAGGAAAAGAGACCAACTATAAAAGATATCGCAAAAATAGCCGGTGTATCTCACGTAACAGTTTCACAGGCTCTCCGGGATTTTTCCTGCATTTCTGAGTCTACTAAAACCAAAGTAAAGCAAATTGCCAGAGAAATAGGCTATACGCCTAATCTGGCCGCACGAAATCTTGCACTTCAGACACCTGCCTCTATTGGGATGATAGTTCCTACTCTTGGTTCTGAAACAGCCTACAACGAAGTGATCAATTCCTTATCAGAACTGGCTGCCCATGAAAAACTTTGTTTATTACTAGGAAGCTGTAACAGGAGTACCGAATTAGAAGCTTTATATTGTAAAATGATGTGTGAAAACAGAGTTGGCGCTCTTGTGATTGCCTCTTGTACCAGCGATGTCTCACATATCAAAGAAATATGTGACGGCCTGGTACCTATTATCTTTATTGGTGGAAAAACTGGAACCTCCGTTGAAAACTACATTTTGCCTGATTTCTATAACAGTGGAAAAATTGCCGTTGAACACCTTTATCATTTAGGACATAGGAAAATTGCACTTTTTTTATATTTTCCAGATAATAAAACTCTTCAGTTAAAGAAAAATGGATATCTAGATGCAATGGAAGAACGTGGTTTAGAACCTTTGATTTATTGGAATGGAGAAAACACCGATACCTTTCAAGCTGGATTTTCTTTGACAGAGCAATTAATTTCCAGAAACCAGCTTCCTACTGGCATCTGGTGTGCCAGTGATCTAATGGCGTCTGGTGTAATTGAAGCTTTAAAAATTCACGGTATTGCAATTGGAAAAAAAGTATCGGTTATGGGACATGATAATCTTTTCTTTTCAGCCAGTCCTTCTAATTCACTAACTACTATTGCATTACCGAAAGACGAGATTGCATTGACTGCTATGGACTATGCCAAGAAAATTATTGCATATAATACTGATTCCTCTATGCCAAAGCCAGATTGCAAAATTACTTTAAAGACTAATTTAATTATTCGAAATAGCACTGGCCGTCTTCTTTAGCGAAAACGGCCGTTTTATAAAGTTAATAACTGACAGCACTGGCGAGTATTGTCAGTAATGCTCCAGCTATCATATAGATTCCAACAAGTGGTGTGTAGAAACGAACCCAGTTTCCGTAACTCTCTTCTGAAACGGATAATACCCCATTTAGTGTAGTTGAAACTGGGGAGTATAAATTGGTTAATCCGTCACCCAGCTGAAACGCAAAAACAGCTGATTGCCTGCTTAGTCCTAAGCAATCAGCCATTGGAGTAAAAATAGGCATAACAAGTGCCGCCTTTGCTGAGCCTGATGTAATAAGCAAATTGATTGCTGCATTAAAAAAGAATATTCCTAAAAGCTGTGCCCACTGTGGCAAATGATATATTAATGCTGTCAATTCATAAGTAATAGTATCCAATATATTTCCTTCAGACAAAATCAAACGGATTGTTGCTGCCAACCCAATGACAAGTATTCCCTTTATCATTTTACTGCATCCCTCTGTGAAAATATTGCAAATCTGATTGATTCCAAAACCAGCACTAAAACCGATTACATTTCCGATAAGTAGAAATGCCGCCGTAATATCTGCTGTCTGCCACTTGTATGCAGAAATTCCAATTGTAAGAATAAGAAAACTAACTGCAAATTCAGTTAAAATGATAATCTGTTTCTTTGTCATTTTATGTCCTGCTTCCAAACCCTGTTCTATCTTCTGTTCTTCCTCCATGCTATGGTTAATATTTTTGTCCCTTTGCTTTTTGGCATAATACATAAGATATAAACTGGTTACAAAATTTATAACTACCAACACTACACATCTTAACCATATTCCAGAATATAAGGGCAGCTCTGCAATAATCTGAGCCGTTCCCACACTGAATGGATTAAAAATTCCTGCCGTAAATCCAGCGTTTGTTCCCAATGCAACCATTGCAATGCCTGTCATCCTATCCAGCTTTAACGATTGCGCTGCGGCAATGCCTAATGGAACAAAAATAACAGATGCCGTTGTTAACCCCATGGTAAAGCCAAATACAGAAAACAAGGTTACAAAAACAGGAATTATTAGAAGCTCCTTTTTCATAAATTTTTTTAAAATACTTTCACAAAAGCTTATCATACACCCTGTCTGCATAATTATCTCAAACACGCCGCCAATTATTAGAATAAAAAAAATCAAGGATGCTGTTTTCTCCTGGCAAAACGCCTCGAAAATTTTATGAAAAATCTTATATGGAGCCACAGGACTGCTCTCCACCTGTTTGTAACTGTTAGGCACTACAACTGTTTGATTTAAGGATTGGTTCTCAACACGCTGAAAATTTCCAGCAGGAATCATATAGGTTAATAAACTGGCTAATACAATGATAAGAAATAAAAATGCAAAAGTATGTAGCATTTTCCCATTTAAATATCTTTTCCTTTTTTGCAAAATTCGCTCCTTTCGGACAAGTCACCTGTTACCAAATAACATTATACTGAAAAAGCGATATATTAGCAATTTATTTCAGTCAGTCTTTCGCTCCAGCCCAATCGTCACAATGGAGGTAACTAGGGAAGCTGTGCAAAAGATAATAAGCAATTTGTTAGATATTTCGCGGTTTATAAAATTCATTGTTGGATTTAAAATATCCAGTATCCAGAAAATCACAAACATGCCTGCCAATACAATGGTTATGTGTGGCAGAACTCTCGTTAAAAATCGCTGAAATCCTTGTTTCATATGTCATTCACCTCCTATCAATATAATATCACTTACTTCTCTTCCTCCATCCGCAGGCTGGTTTACATACTCCCCCTGATATACCATAGCAGCCGATTTGCCTCCATCTAAATTATAAGCTAAAACACATCCTTCACCCGACATAATCTGTGCCAGTTCGCTTAAAGTTACCCCTTTGGAATACCCCTCATTCCTTCCATCAACTACAACCAGTATATAATGTCCCGGTTCTACATAGCCAATTGCACATCTGGGATTACTGCTATTTAAATAAGAATTGGTGTTGAATGAACCTAATATTCCACCACTTCCGTCTAAAAGAGAAGGTCCAAAGTTCCATGCTTGCCATGCACCTTCAGCAATTACTTCTTCTCCATCAAAATCTTCTGGAGAATAGGTTTTCATTGTTCCATCTGTGAATAAAACACATATGTCTGCATCATTAATATCCAAACGGTATAATATTCCATTTCGAATTACTACACCTTCTTCACTATTTCCATAAAAGTCACCCGATACCGCAAATACCGCATTATTCTCATTTCCAATATTCAGTACGGTGTCCTTAATATTTTTTCCATAAGTGCCTTCTGCGAATGCAGTTTGAAGATATTTGATATTGGTAACATATATATCTGCCACATAATACGTGATTTTATCACTGCCGCTTCCTGTTTCTTTCTGACTGATGGTTAATTGTACATTTTCATTTGTATAGGTTTCAAAACTATTTGTCTTTACCTGTGAAGAGCTTATATTTTCAGCATCGGTGGAATCAGACGCAATATCTGTTGTATTGGTATTTCCCGATCTGTCTCCTCCTTTCCTGCGGCTCCTTGTACTTTCCTCTGTTGTTTCCTCTGTTGTTTCTTCTGTTGTTTCTTCTTTTGTTTCCTCGCTGCTCTCTTCTGGTAAGGTAAAAGAATTGTCCTTGCTGTCGCTTACGTCTGCAATCACAGTTCCCTGGTTAGATGATTTTTGTGGTAATACATAATCAAACAGCATAAACACACCCATACTTGCCGCCAGCAGTAAAAGATCCATTACAATCATCTGGCTCACTGACATTCTTTTCTTCTTATGATTTAATTCATTTTTTTCGCCCATCCAATTCATTCCTTTCTGCTGATTTTTTAAATACTACTGTTTTTTGAATCATCCAGCTTAATGTAAATAAAACGATTTCCACCAGCAATTTTCCTAAAAGCAAATTATTTACAATATACTTCACACAGAATTCCAGTAAAATAGTATTAACTACAAGTAGTCCTATGGCCAGCAAACTATATTTTACCGCAGATTTCA
Source organism: Anaeromicropila populeti (assembly GCF_900112775.1). Taxonomy (GTDB): domain Bacteria; phylum Bacillota; class Clostridia; order Lachnospirales; family Lachnospiraceae; genus Anaeromicropila_A; species Anaeromicropila_A populeti. The sequence goes on along the minus strand of NZ_FOYZ01000006.1, from coordinate 176,282 downwards.
CAACATGTTCTCTGCTTTGAAATACATACTTTCTGTTAATGTAAAAATTGAAACTGGCACTTATAATCCTTGCTGAAACATTACTAAACACCATATTATGAGATAGCATTGTAAAAAAACTGTACAAACTATAGTCTAATATAAAACTTAGCAAGGAGGAGCATGAAAACTTTAAGATATCCGTATAAATACGAAAGGAATCTCGTAATACATGAAAGTGTGATGACTGGTTTTTTCCAATATATACTGTTTCAATAGAAACTTCCCTAATTTTCATTTGGGCTTTTGTACATGCTAATAATACATTCATTTCATATTCATACCGGCTTCCATATACATTTTTCATAAAAGGTATTTTATGATATCCAAATGCCCTCAGACCAGTCTGGGTATCATTTACTGCTATTCCTGATACCATGCGGAATACTCCTCTTGTAATGATATTTCCTATCTTACTTCGCAGCGGAATTTTCCCTTTGAAGTGTCTGCTTCCCAAAATAATTTCATCAGGAAAATTATCTAGTTCTTCACATACCTTTATCATATCATCTACTTTGTGCTGTCCATCTGCATCAACTATTACAATTCCTGAATTATCTTGAAAATTTTTTTCAACGTGATTCAGGGCAGTTTTTATGGCTTCACCCTTTCCTTTATTAATCTTATGGGTAAGTACTGTTCCATAGAGAGCTGCGGCATCAAAAATCTCCTCTGCCTGCTTTGAGCTGCCATCGTTTACAACTACCATTTTGTATTTTGTCTTCTCCTTGATTTCCCTAAGCAGTAAAATCAGATTATCACTGGGCTCATATGCAGGAATGACCACTATTATTTTTTTCTTCTCCATTTCTTCTAGCCTCCTCCATTTTTTATTCCGGTCTAATTATATTTTATTAAGCTTAAATAGGGTTAACGCAAAAAAAGAAAAATATGTTTTAATAATCGTAACTCGTATAAGGAGTTTGCTATGAGATTATTAACAATATGTTTGAGCGATTAGAAAAATCCTTTGAAGCAGTCTCATAAAATGTCAGAACTGATTTCCCATCTGCTTCTACTTTCCAGAAGGTAACTCTTTCTATTGAAAATAATTACATCGTGGGTACTGTTTCTGATAATGGCATCGGGATTGCTCATATGGTACCATTTATGCAACTAGTGAACTAGGTGTGGGGAGTACCTTCACATTTACTTTTCCATCCATGTAAGGAAAATCTTATTGTATACACCATGTATCTAACAGTAGTTTATTGTAAACTACTGTGCTAATTAATTGTTTTTTGTACTTGATTTTATTAAATAAACATGATATTCTATATTTTGTTAAATTTTCAATATGTATGCAGAATATAAGTATACATAAGTAGGTTTTATATTATTGAGAGGAGTAATAAAATGAACTGTACAAATCATACAGATACGGAAGCTTCCGGAACATGCGTATACTGTGGTAAATTCTTTTGTAAAGAATGCCTTGTAGAGGTAGAAGGTAAAAATTATTGCAAATCGTGCGTAGGAAAAGCTTTTTCTGAACAAAAAGAAGCTGCTAAGTCTTCAAATTCAGCAAATACCATTAACATAAATAATGTTGCAAATGCAACAGCAGTTAATGGTGCAAATACAATGATTAGCACTAAAAGCAGATTAGTTTCTTTATTATTATGTTTTTTCCTTGGAGTATTTGGAATACATAGATTCTATGTCGGCAAGGTAGGAAGTGGAATCCTTTACCTTCTTACTTTTGGAGTATTCGGAATTGGTGCTTTTATAGACTTAATACTTATACTACTTGGCTCATTTAGAGATAACTATGGTATGTTTGTGAAAAATTGGTAAAATCCTTAATGATGACGCTGGGCAACTTACTTCTAGGTTGCCCTTACCTTTTTACAAGCTGGAAACAATGGACTTCACATCAGTTATAACTTCCTAAAATATTCTGTTTTCAACTGAACCAGACTGCCTAAAGGCAGGACATCCTCTGTCAGTTCAACTAAACAGCCAAACACAGACAGCATGTTCTTTCTTAGTCCTGTAAACACTAGTGCTACTGCCTTTCACACGCAAAAGCTCCCTTGCAAAAATTAAAAGAGGTTCGCTCCACAGCTAAATTTAGCTATTTTACGATACCTCCTATTCATTTCTATTACTTGTTCTTTTTAATTTTTATTTTATTACTTTTTGAACTTTTTTTCTCTTCCTTTGCATCAGATTTTTTTTTCTGTTGCTTTACAATGATTTTAGCTGTCTTCTCAGTTGTATTACCAGAACTGTCTGTTACAGAATAAGTAACTTGATACGTACCTGCCTTAGTAAGATCCACATTAGAGCTGTCAACAACAATCTTATTGGTTAATTTTCCATCTTTTTTATCAATTGCCTTGACTCCCTTTAAATAATTGATTTTCCCATTTACATAAACATTTCTTTTCTTCACAACAATTAATTTAGGTGGTTCGTCCTTTTTCACAGTAACTGTTATTTTTTTAGTTTCTGTATTACCAGAACTGTCTGTTACGGTATATGTTGCTTCATATTTTCCAACTGTTTGTAAGTCTACATTAGAACTATCAACAACAATTTTATCAGTCAAATCGCCGTCCTTATTATCATCCGCAGTAACATTTTTTAAATAATCGATTTCATCTCCAACATACCCTGTCCTGTTCTTCACTCCGTAAAAAATAGGAGCTTCTGTATCCTCTACTACTTCAAAGCTTATCTCATCTGATTCCATTTCTCCAGAATCATCTAGTATGCTTAAAGTTTCTGTATAGGTGCCAGCTGTATTGTATATTTTGCTTTCAGAGCCATCCTCAAATGTAACGATTACCTCCTCAAAATCTGGAATCAAGCTCTCCGCAAATACTTGTTCTCCAACATAAAATGTCAGTTTCTCCTCATCATATTCTTCCTCGTCATAATTCTCCTCATCATAATCTTCTCCATCATAGTCCTCATCTTGTACGCTTTCTTCCTCTGATGAAAACTCATATGACTTTAATACTGCATCCTTGTTAAAAGTAAAACCACATAATACTGTAACACTTAACACCGTTACGCTCATTAAAATGAAAATCTTCTTTTTCATAGGCATTTCCTCCTCATATCATTTCTAACATATGGCTTCCACTAATATGGTATGGGATTGAAACTAATTTCCCTTGATACAATTATAACAGAAATAGCAATAATGCACAATATTTTTATTAATTATATTGCTTTTTTATTCAAATTGGCAAATTATACAATTTCATGCAATAAATTTAAAAAGTCCATACTGTCCACAACTAGTAAGTAGCATGGACAAAGCATGGACAAATTTTAATGTACAATTTTCAAACAATGGAAAGTATTTATTTTCCACAGCAATGTTTATATTTCTTACCACTGCCACAAGGACAAGGTTCATTTCTTCCGACTTTCTTATCTTTCACTATGGTTGTGGAACGTTTTTGCTCACGATACAATTCTTTACGTTTTTCTGGAGTAAGTAATGTATCCCATTGTGGCAGTTCGTACAACCAGTCTGCTTGTGCTCCTACCATATTATAATAAAGCTTCTCTTTATCAAAGTCTAAGCTTACTACTGTATCTTTATCCATTTCCTCAATAGGATTTGGAGTTTTTAAGCTGTCATTAATCCCATCTAAAAAACCTACCATGAAAGACAGCTTCATATCATATTTTTCTGCCAGTTCTTCTACTGTACCACTAACCACTACATCTGGTTCGGATAAAAGCTTCTCATAGATCGCCTTTTCCAAATTAAAATAATTGGCCCAAAATAATTGGCCCTCCTTTTGATTCGTGTCTATACTATATGCATAATCACGCCATTCACTTAATAAACTCATCTTATTACCACCTTTTTTCATCCGTTTTGGATTCTGACTGTTTACAAGTATAGCATAGTTCTATTTTAACTTTCAATAAAAAATAAGATTTTTTTCAAAATCATGTATAAGATTTTTCTGGTGGGTCATACTATTACTAATCTAATACATGAGGTGCCACAAAGTACCTAATGATTAGAGATTACAAAACGCGTATGCTCTAATGATAATTGGATCCCCCTCCAATTATTACAAGCAATTTACAAATGAAAAATTAAATACTTATCCTCCCCTTTTATAGCCCTGGTGTAGCTCCCTACTACACCAGGGTTTCTAACGGTTTAAGGAGGTTTACTTAGTACTTACAAACAATAGAGAAATTAGTTGCTTCATTTAGTCCCACTGTTCTTACTGTTACTTACGAAGCTTAAGAGAGCAGCACGAATTGTCTGCTCTCTTTCTAAATAGGGTTCTATACTAATGAAGATTTATAAGCTTTATCAATTTGTTTTTACTAATGCAAAAGAATATAGTTCAATACTGGATGTTAGAGTATCTTCACCATCAATTTTCCCCATGGAAACTACCATTGTCGTTGCAGTATCTGTATCTTCGTTCATTGTAAAGACAATCTCGATATCCTTTTCTTTTGATCCTTCTAAAATAATGTCTCCACCACCATACCATTTATATGTTGAACTCAGCATCGCACATTTAATAGTTCTTGCTTCTGTAGACAATGCTTTGAAGGTAATTTTATAAGTTTTTCCTTTTTCAAGAGCGATTCCTTCCTGCTTTAACTGTACATTCCAGTCCTGGGTTCCTACATTTGTAATATTGTAGGCAGCTTTATTATCCTCAAATGCAACACTTGCTGCGCCTGGTGAAGTAATAGCTTGAATCCAATTTTCTTCTCCCTTTGAAAAATCTCCATTTTTCAAAATATTTTCACCAATTACAGTCTCATTAGTGCCTGATTCTGGTTCAACAACTTCTTCTAGAAAAATATTATCGATACACACTCTGTGCAGCTCTGTAATCTGGTTATCCACCTTGCCAAAGCAGACACTTAAAAATGCCTCTGGATCTGTCTCCGCCTTCATTTGAAATACTTTTTCAAATGTCTGGTACTCATTTGTCAAACTAACTGTATTTTCTCCAGAATATACAGCCCAGTTTTTACTTTCCGTCCCCTGCATAATGACACGAATTTTTCTGTCTAATGATGCTTTTGCTTTAAAAGTCAGCTTATACCACTGTCCATTTCTAAGTTCTATATTACTTTGTTTCAGTTGAATTTTCCAGTCCTGATCTCCTGTATTTCTGATTGTAAAATCAGCAGCATTGTCTTCTGTTAAACTATCAACTACATAAGTTGCGTCAGCAGAAGAATCCTTATATATTTCATATCCTGTAAACCCTGCTGAAAAGTTACCGTTTCTAATTAAGGTATCTTCAACAATTCGGACATTGTCCAGATATGTAGTACCCTTCATACCCATATAAAATTCTAGATTTGTACCTGTAAGTTCAGCAGGTGTTGCAAATTTAAAGTTGTACGATTGATTTTCCTCTGATAACTGTATCTTAAACTCCTGTCCTGCTACTATCACTGTCATTTCTTTTGCACTATCACTCTGCGCATCAAAACTTAACGAATATTTGCCGCTTGCAGAAAGTGCTAATTCAGATTCTCCTACTATCACACTATTATTTGTTCCATCTTCATACACACTAACTTTTAGGCGCCTGTCAGTATTTATACTTGTAACTGAAATATCTGCATTACATTTATTCTCAATTTCCCAATACCCCAACCGGTCTGTTCCTTCTTGAAATCCACCATTATAAACATAGTTTCCGTCGGCTAGTATTGTCTTTGGTTCATTCTCATTTGGATCTGCTTCTTTAACTTTAATAACTTTAACATTACTAATCCAGACATCAGCCTTTGACCCAGCTGCACCAAGATTAAACTCCAGACGTCCATTTGGATCAGAATTATCTTTCATTTTAAACGAATAGGTATAGGTCTTTTTTACCGTCGTTAAATCTAATGTTGTATCTGAAAAATATCTGGAATATCCGTAATTTGGTGCTGTAATACATGTTTTCATGCTTCTATCAGCAGATGCATATGCATCAAAACTCAGTTCATAGGAAGCCCCCTTCTCCATTGGAACATCCGCTTGCACTAACTGAACACTGTAATCCGCATTACCTTCATTTGTAGTCATAATTTCAATGGCCTGGTTATTAATTTGGGCGGTAGCCTGCCCACCTAAAGCCGTCATAAACCTCCAGTTCTTTTCGTCAGATAGGTTTTCTATATTCTCAAAATCGGCATTATTAATATAGTTACCATTAACATCTGGCTTCCTCAATACAACCTGTTGCTCTGGTTTTTGCACATTTTCATTATAACTGTCCTTCTGATATACTCTAATACCATCAATGGAAAATTCTGCCTGATTAAAATCTGTATTCTCATCTGGATTTCCAGGCCAGTTTCCTCCAACCGCTAAATTTAAAATCATGTAAAATGGCTGATCAAATGGAGCTGGATAGGTGATTTCACCCTGACCTACAGTTCTACTGAACCAGTCACTCTCCGTATGATAAAGTATCCCATCTACGTACCAACTAATCTTACCAGGTTCCCATTCACATGAAAATGTATGGTATTTATTAAAAAAACTTTCTTGTATTAACTTATAAGTTCCCTGACTTTCTCTATGGGGATTTCCATAATGAATAGTTCCATATACAGTTTCTGTTTGATTTCCCAGAACCTCCATAATGTCAATTTCACCACATCTTGGCCATTGCCCATACAGATTTTCATTGGCTGGCATCATCCAAAATGCTGGGAGAAATCCTTTTCCACTTGGAACCTTAGCCCTAACCTCAAACAATCCATAAGTAAACTCATGCTTACCTAGTGTATTAATTCTGCCAGAAGTGTAAGAAGCATTTCCTTCTCCATCTAAAGTTTTAACTGCTTTAATCACAAGCTTCCCGTTTTCAACATAAACATTGTTGTCCGATACAACATATTCCTGCAGTTCATTATTAACCCAGCCCTTTTCATGCGTTTCAAAATTCCAGTCTGCAGCATTTAAAGCCGAACCATCAAAATCTTCTTTCCACTTCAACTCATATCCGCTGTAAGATAGTCTTTTCTCGTCTATACTCCAGTCTATCGGCTGATTTGTACCGCCCTGTTCACCTATGTTGTGTGAACTATTTGGCTTCTCTGTACTTTTTGGCTTCTCTGTACTTTTTGGTTTCTCTGTGCTTTTCGGCTTGTCTGTGCTTTTTGGTTTCTCTGTGCTTTTCGGCTTGTCTGTGCTTTTCGGCTTGTCTGTACTTTTTGCTTTCTCTATATTATCTTCACTGATTGGTTTATTTATAATATCTGTGCTTTTTGTTTCACCCCCAATGTCTGTAACCTCAGATTCTCCTGCTTTTGTTTCAGACTGTTCATTATTATTGAACACATCTGGATTTTCAAAAGCATCCTCTTTCTTTTCATTATCAGTCACCATGTTTTCCTCTGCATTTTCCCCAATATTTTCCTCATAATTTGTGTTACTTTCCTCTTTTGTTTCCGTTTTTTCTGTTTCCTTCGTAACAGTTTTCTCTGTCATAGCTGCCTCATTATTCTCTGTATTGTTCTTTCGACTATTACATCCAGTAACAATTAAAATAAATACGACTAACAAAATAATAGATTTTTTTTTCATACGCTTTTCTCATCCCTTTCTGTAAGAAAATCAGGCTATTTTCACAACGAACCCTCCCATCCTTCCTTACACCATCAAATACCTTCTACCTTCAGATAAATCAATAACATTGTTAATCCATCTGGTTTTTTGTCCATAAAGAAATTAATTCTTCCTTTATCTCTGCATAATTATCTCCAATTAATCCAAAGTCCTTTTCTTTATAAGTCCAAACAGCACAACCAATCTGATACTTTTGAAAAACCATCTCTATATCTTGAAACCATCTTAGAGTATCTAGAGAAGGTGCTTGATCAATTACACCAAATTCCCCACAATATAAGCTAACACCCGCCTCCTGCGCAACAGACACAGCTTCAGAAATTAATTCCTCCATAAACTCTGTTCCCATTGTCTTTGATTTGGATTCTCTTACGGTTTTCCCCTGAATTCCCAATACATCCGATTGTTGTTTATAATACTCCATGGATTCTGGATATAATATGTCTTTCTCTTTATCCATATTTTCAACCCAATAAGCTTTTTGATGCGTAAATAAAAGTGGTTCATAAAAATGAAACGTAAAAATAATGTTTTTTTGTTTTGGCTTTTCCAACAAACATACTGTTTTTACACTATTCCACTGAATGCCCCCATAAATAATTGGCGTTCTTTCTGTAATGGAACGTATATTGTCCACTGTTTTAGTAATCAATAAATTCCATGAATCCGCATTATCTGATTCCACCACTTCATTCAGTAATTCAAATGCCACATTATCATATACCCAAAACTTTTCCGCTATTTTCCTCCACAGCCTTATAAAACGTTCCTGAAGCACCTCGTTTGAAAACAAGCTATTTTTTTCCTTATTGCCTGCATCATTGAAATCGTACCCATATACTTTATGTAAATCAAGTATAATGTTCAGGTCACTCTCTTTGCACCAAGATATAATCTGTAAAAGAATTTCATACCCCTCCTTTTTTTCATATTCGTTTTCATCTTCAAGCACCTCACTGTCAATTGGTAATCGAATATGATCAAACCCCCATGCAGCAATTTGTTTAATATCATCATTTTTCACAAATTCCACATAATGTTCTTTTGAATGTGTACATTGTGATAAAAAACCTCCTAGATTGATTCCTCGATTAAGCTTCATAAGATCTTCCTTTCAATATCTTTGTATGGATGTTTGTTTGTAATATATTTTTAGCATTTATTCACAAAATAATATATCGTTTTGTTATCTTTTTTAATGTTTTTGTGATATAATAAAAATGTGATACTGATAAACCAATGTGATATGGGAGAGTGCTTTATGAAATATCAAAAGGAACTAGTTTACAGAGAATTTGTTAGACGCGAGAACAATATTTTTCATGCCCCTTATAATCCAGAACTGGAGTTTTATTCAGTTATAAAATCTGGTGATTTAAAGAAAACGAAAGAACTGTGCAGTGAATCACTTATGGAGAAAAAAGGACTTGGAAATCTTTCAGACAATTGTCTTAGAAATATCATATACCATTTTGCAATTACTACTGCATTGGTAGCAAGATATTGCATTGAAGGGGGCATGGAGTTGGCAACTGCTTATAGTTTAAGTGATTTTTATATTCATAAAGCAGATTTATGCAAAATCCCAGAAGAAGTCTCCAATCTTCATCCTATCATGTGTATGGATTATGCTAATCGCATGCGGAATCTCCGAAAACAAAAAATTTGTTCAAAACCAGTTGCTATTTGTATTGACTATATTTGTGATAATCTGCACACGCGCATTACCATAAAAACATTATCTGAACTGGTAAATTTAAGTACCTCTTACCTGTCGAGGCTATTTAAAAAAGAAGCTGGAGTAACACTCAGTGACTATATCCAGAATAAAAAGATTGAAACAGCCCAGAATATGCTGATTTACTCTGATTTTACGCCAGCTCAGATTGCATCTGTATTGGCATTTCCAAACCAAAGCTATTTTACTGAAATTTTTCGCAAAAAAACAGGTATAACACCAAAAAAATACCAGACTCTTTATTTTAGGAATATTGGAATTGGACATTTAGATTGTTTTCCCAGGTAACTAGGTATTACACCATACCTTATCTTCTAGAATCTTTTAAGAAGAAATTAAACTGGAACCCAATAGTTTTTATGTACACTGCTTTTATTGCTCCCTACTACATCCAGTTTCTTTATGTAAAAGACAAATGATTTTTTACAAAATGGACTTCTTGCAAAGCATGTTTTTTTCCTATATAATGGTACTTAACTATAAAAATAATCTTTAGGAAGGTAGTTATGAAAAAAGGTAAACGAATATTAAGCTTATTAGCAGTACTATTTTTACTCAGCTTATACATTACAACATTAATTGTGGCAATATTTACAACAAAGGAAACTGGTGGTCTGTTTTTTGCCTGCATCTTTGCAACAATATCATTTCCAGTTTTAATATATGCCTATCAATTGATTTATCGTGTATTAAAAAATGAGAATGATAAAAAATAATTTTTTTGTGAAATGAGGTATTTATGGATTTATTTGAATATGTAAGAAATCATACATTGGAAAAAGAATCTCCTCTAGCTTCCAGGCTTCGTCCCAGAACTTTGGAAGAAGTAGTCGGACAAGAACATATTATAGGAAAAGACAAACTATTATATCGGGCAATTAAAGCAGATAAATTAACCTCTATCATTTTTTATGGTCCTCCTGGAACTGGGAAAACAACTCTTGCAAAAGTAATTGCCCATACAACCAGTGCTGTGTTTACACAAATAAATGCCACCTCCTCTGGAAAAAAGGATATGGAGGCGGTCATTTTGAAAGCCAAAGAAACACTAGGCGCTTATGGAAAAAGAACGATACTTTTTATTGATGAAATTCATCGTTTTAATAAAGGACAGCAAGACTACCTACTACCTTTTGTAGAAGATGGAACTATTATTTTGATTGGAGCAACGACAGAAAATCCTTATTTTGAAGTAAACAGTGCCTTGCTTTCCCGTTCCATTATTTTTGAACTAAAACCTTTAGCAAAAGAAGATATTAAAGTATTGCTAACCAGAGCTGTTACAGATTCAGAACGGGGGCTAGGTTCTTATCACGCACAAATTGAAGAGGATGCTCTGGAATTTCTTGCTGATATTTGCAATGGAGATGCGCGTTCCGCCTTGAATGCAGTTGAACTAGGTGTACTTACAACAGCAAAATCTGAGGATGGAATTGCCCACATTACATTAGAAGTAGCTTCTGAATGTATACAAAAACGAATTGTACGGTATGATAAAACGGGAGATAATCACTATGACACCATTTCAGCATTCATAAAAAGCATGAGAGGTTCTGATCCTGATGCCACTGTATATTATTTGGCAAGAATGCTCTATGCAGGTGAAGACGTATCATTCATTGCACGCCGCATCATGATCTGCGCCGCAGAAGATGTCAGTAATGCTGATCCAAATGCACTGGTCGTTGCAACTTCTGCTTCACAGGCTGTGGAACGTCTTGGAATGCCAGAAGGACGTATTGTCTTGGCACAGGCTGCCATTTATGTAGCATGTGCACCGAAGAGTAACTCTTCCATTGCTGCTATCGATGCTGCCTTTCAAGCTGTCAGTTCTGAAAAAAATGTTACCATCCCCCCTCATTTACAAGACGCTCATTATAAGGGAGCTTCAGAGCTTGGTCACGGTTCAGGATATAAATATGCCCACGCTTATCCAAATCATTATGTTAAGCAGCAGTACCTTCCTGATTCGTTAACGGATCGACAATTTTACTTTCCTTCTGAAAACGGCTATGAACAACAGATTATCAAACATTTTGAATTTTTAAAATCTTCTGATGAATAGGAGGAAATATAAGATGCCAGGTTTTTTTACCCATTACCTTTTTGGAATGAGTTTATACAAAAAAATTAGTGAAACTACTGTATATCCCCAATCGCCAAATACTATCCAACCCTTAAAACAAGTGATTCAAACCTATCCAGAAAGTTATCTGTTGGGTTTACAGGGACCTGATTTTTTCTTTTTTTATGTTCCTTATTTATTACAGCAAAAAGTAAACATCGCATCCACTATGCATACAGCAAAAGCAAATCTTTTTTTTAGAAATTGTCTGAATGAATTGGAGAAAGAATCTGACTTACAAAAACGTGAAATAATTTTGGCGTTTGTTGGTGGGTATATCTGTCATTACGGCATGGACTATACAGCCCACCCCTATGTATATGCTAAAACCAATTATGTAAAAAATCAAAAAAGTTCTTTAAAAAGTTCAGGGGAACATATGGATTTTGAGTCAACTATTGACTACTATATGTTGAAGCGAATAAAAGGAACCGACCATTTAAAAAAGAAAAGCCTGTTTCCATATAAATATTTCTCATCGCAAGTAATTGCTGAATTTTTATCTAAAATTATAAGAAAAACTTATCACACTACAATAAAACCGGCTTCTATTCACCGTGCCATCTTTACCTTTCATGTAGAGGCACGATTTGTAGATGATCAAACTGGACGAAAAAAAACATTGTTTTATAATATGGAGCAGTTTATTCTTCACTATCCTTATTTTTCAACCATGATGCTTCCTAAAGAAAAGAACCTTTCTCCCGATGATGAGATTACCACGTTAAATTTGAACCATCATCCTTGGAAATCTCCCTGGGAAGCTGACACAGTCCGTTATGATTCATTTCTAGATTTATGGAACAAAGCGTTCCTTGATACCAAAGAGCATTTGGTGTATTATGCTGAATATGCGGATTTGTTACTTCAATCCCGTATCACAACATTTCAAAAGCAAAACCTTTTGAATTCCTTACAAAATAAATGTTTTCATTCTGGATTATCAAGTTTGGATTAATTTAAGAATAAAATGTAGAAAGAAGGTGCGTGATGAAAGTTCCAAATGATTCAGTTATGCTGCTTAGCTATATCAATACACAGCTAAGAGATAACTATGAAAGCTTAGATGATTTATGTAAAAACCTGAATTTGGTTCAAGCTGATATAGAAAATAAACTTCAAAATATAGACTATATTTATGACTTAAATAGAAATCAATTTATTTGTAACTAGAGTGTGTTTTACTTCTGCCACAAGAAATCTTTCAGATATTCTTGTGGCATCATTTTTCATACTTCATTTCCATTATCTGATTACTGCTGCAAATTTTGATTCTCACTGTTAATGAAGGCATTTATCCAATATAATAATTTCCTGATCGTTCTCACCATAAAAAACCATATCCGTCATCTCTATACGGGCTTTTCCTGCTGTAGCCTCTATGACCTTCTTTTCAAACTCATTGGATTTGAATACGGGTACTAATACTGAAAAAACAACAATATCTGTATAATCAGTATTAATTGTATGCAACTCCATCTGACCTGCTATATATTGCAGTTTACCAATTCCATTATAATCTGTCCTTACGATATACTGGGCTCCTTTACATTTTTCCAAAATAGTACTATTATCTAACCCTACTTGTACAGACCTTGAATATGCTCTGACTAATCCACCTGTACCAAGTAATGTACCACCAAAATATCTCGTTACAACAACTACTACATTATGGATTTTAGCGCCTAACAATACATCTAACATTGGCCTTCCAGCAGTACCAGAAGGTTCACCGTCATCGCTGCACCTTTGAATCTGCTGCCTGTCTCCAATCACATACGCAAAACAATTATGTGTTGCATCCCAACATTCCTTCTTTACTTTTTCGATAAACCCAAGTGCAGATTCCTCCGAATCTGCTGATGCAACACGCGCAATAAATCTTGATTTTTTCTCGACTAATTCACCTGTACCTGCCTGATAAATAATTTTCAACTGCTCTTCCATATAACTGACTCCTTATCCTAATGAAGCAATTATATCATTTTATCCAGCTTTTAGCTACAAATTCTTTCTGTAATGAAATCATCCACAATAGGAATCATAGCAATGGGAGTTACATCATGTGTCATCAACAAATGAACAATATTCTCAGCGATCTCCTTTGAATAAGTAATACCTGAGATTTCTTCAATCTCCTCACGAGTACCTTCATTCTTTCTGATACTGACTCCATATAACACAGAATCCAAATCTTCGCGTTCCTCCTTAATCAGATAATATTCCAGATTCACCTTTCTTTCCGGAGACACTTCCAGACATTTTTTTCCTTTCAATTCTGACTTTCTCATACTAACTACCCCTTCAAATTATGTATTTTAGTCCTTGAGCAGAGTATGATTCTGCTCCCCCTTGTAAGACTTCAATTTCATAATAACAGATAAATGGTAATTTTTGCAATAGAAATACGACGCATTTTATTGCAAATTTTGACATGGAAAGAAAAACCATGTTGACGAAAATATTAATTCTATTGTAAATACTGCTTTATTTGGAAATCATTATTTGCTATAATAAAACAAATGGTAAGATTTCATAGGAGGCTCTATATGAATTTTAGTAAAAACGGCACTGCAAAAAAACAACAGCAGATTTCATCGCCTGGAAGAAAGCTTACAACAAAAGCTTATATTATTTTTTTTAAAACAATTTTAATCTGCTTTGTTCTGCTTATATGTGTTGGTGGATTTGCAGGCATAGGATTTTTGAGAGGAATTATAGATAATGCACCAGATATGAATTCCATAACTGTTGCTCCAACTGGATTTTCATCTACTATATATGATTCTGACGGAAATGAAACCCAGAAGCTTGTCGGTTCTGATGCTAATCGTATCTATGTAAGTATTGATAAAATACCACAGGATGTAATTGACGCTTTTGTAGCAATTGAAGATGAACGGTATTGGGAACATAACGGCATTGACATTAAAGGTATTTTCCGTGCATTCTTTAATGGTATTGCCAGCCAGCACTTTGATCAGGGCGCAAGCACCATTACTCAGCAGCTGCTAAAAAACAATGTATTTGAAGGCGGACTTGAAACTAATTTTTCAGATAAGCTGGAACGCAAAATCCAGGAACAGTATCTGGCAGTCAAGCTGGAAAGCCGATATTCCAAAGAAGAAATTCTTGAATATTATTTAAACACAATTAATCTTGGTCAGAATACTCTGGGAGTACAAGCTGCTGCAAACAGGTATTTTAATAAGGATGTAAGTGAACTCACATTGTCAGAAGCTTCTGTCATTGCAAGTATTACCAAGAATCCATCCGCACTTAATCCTATTACTTACCCAACGAATAATGCGGAACGCCATAATCTAGTTTTGGAAAATATGAAAAACCAGAATTACATTACAGAAGAAGAGTACGCTGAAGCTTTGGCAGACGATGTCTACAGTCGTATAAAGCTTGTGAATGAAGAACAAAGCACTTCTTCTCAAATCAATTCGTATTTTGTTGATGAAGTAATTGAACAGGTAGCTGAAGATTTAGAGACCAAGCTAGGTTATACCTCTACCCAGGCTTACAATCTTATTTATCGAGGCGGATTAAAAATTTACACAACCCAGAACCCTGAATTGCAATCCATTTGCGATGATGTATTGTCCGATGAATCTCTGTATCCAGCAGATTCAAAGTGGGAACTAACCTACCGCCTTACTACAGTTAGCTCTGATGGTGAAAAGCACAATTACAATGAACAAATGATGGAAGAGTTTTTCCATTCACAGGGAAAGAGTTTTTCGTTATATTTTTCAGATAAAGAGGATGCGGCTTCTTATATCGAAGAATATCGTAACGCTGTTGTTACAGATACCGATACAATCGAAGGTGAAAAGACAAACTTTACAATACAACCCCAGATTTCTTTTGTTTTAATGGATCAGGCAACTGGCAGAGTAGAAGCTATTGTTGGAGGGCGTGGCGAGAAAACCGCAAGCCGTACACTAAACAGAGCTACCAATACCTTTCGGCAGCCAGGTTCAACTTTTAAAATTTTGTCTACTTACCTTCCTGCTTTAGATACGAAGGGAATGACACTGGCAACTGTACAAGATGATGCTCTATATTATTATCCAGGTACTAAGACAAAAGTTAATAACTGGTATGGTGATAATTACAAAGGACTTACTACTATCCGACAGGCTATATATGATTCTATGAATGTATTTGCCGTAAAAACTTTAGAACAGGTAACTCCCCAGACAGGTTTTTCCTACTTACAGAAACTTGGCTTCTCTACTCTTGTAGAAAAAGAAGTTAATGAAACTACTGGCGAAGTTTTTTCAGATATTAATCTTTCTCTTGCACTAGGTGGTATTACACATGGTGTAAAAAATCTGGAGATTACCGCTGCATTTGCTTCTATTGCAAATGGCGGCATTTATACAGAACCTATTTTTTATACAAAAATTGTTGATCATGATGGAAAAGTTTTGATAGATAATAAACCATCTACCAGCCAGGTAATGAAAGATTCTACCGCATGGCTGCTAACCAACGCTATGGAAGATGTTGTAAAAGTTGGTACTGGTACGAAAATCCAGTTTCAAAATATTAATATGCCTGTTTCTGGAAAAACAGGGACAAGTACAGATGACAATGACCTTTGGTTTGTCGGTTACACTCCTTACTATACTGCTGGAATATGGGGTGGCTATGACAATAATTATGATCAGACCAATACTACTTATACAAAAATTCTCTGGCGTACCATAATGGAGAAGGTCCATGATAATCTTGAGAGAAAAGAATTTGTAAAACCTGATTCCATTGTTACAGCTAAAATATGTACAAAATCTGGGAAACTAGCGGTCGATGGCGTATGTGATTCTGCTCTCGGTGGCTCTACTGTCCGCACAGAATACTTTGCAAAAGGAACCCAGCCTGTTGAGACCTGTGATGTACATGTAAAAGTAAAAGTATGTGCTGCGTCAAATAAATCTGCAACTGATTTTTGTCCAGAGACTTCTATCCTAGAAAAAGTATATTTATCTAAGGAGGAAACTTCAAATACCGCTGACACACCATATATCTTACCGAAAAACTTTGAAAACGATATTTGTAAGATTCATTCTCCTTTTGGAGTCAATATACCAACTAGTACACCAACCAGCAATCCGTCAGCACCTGTAATACCAAACTCGGGTGAACTGCCAGAAACAACAGAACCTTAGTATTATTTTCTTAATTAGAATTAGGGAGTGCTGCTTTGCAACACTCCCTAATTCTAATATGTCACTTCATTTTACTGCATTTTAGACTTAAACACCCAAGAAGCAATATAACTAAATATAAGTGCTGTAGAAATTCCAACGGCAGAGGCAGTAAAACCTCCTTTAAATACACCAATAAACCCATCCTTATCTATAGCTTCCTTAATACCCTTATATAATGTATTTCCAAATCCACTTAATGGCACACTGGCTCCTGCTCCTGCCCAGTCAATTAATGGTTCATAGATTCCTAACGCTCCCAATACTGCTCCCAGACAAACTAGAATCACCATAATTCTTCCTGGCATTAATTTTGTATTATCCATAAATATCTGCACTGCTGCACAAATTAATCCTCCAACGAAAAAAGCTTTTACATAATCCATAGCTGCTACCTTCCTTCTATCATTACTCCATGTGCAATTCCAGGAACGGAATTTCCTTCATTAAAACTTACCGTAGACAATAAAGCTCCTGTTGGAACAAACAATACTCTTTTCCACTCTCTTTTTAAAAGCTTGTCCATAATATATCCATTTAAGGTAATGGCACTACAGCCACATCCACTTCCGCCAGCATGAGTGTCCTGGGTCTCTTTATCATAAATCTCAATTCCACAGTCCATATGATTTACTGAGATATCATATCCCTTTTCTAATAATAAATCAATTAAAATTCTTTGACCAACATATCCCAAATCTCCTGTAATAATCTTATCATAATATGCTGGTGAAAGCTTAAAATCCTGAAGATTCTGATAAATAACATCTGCTGCTGCCGGAGCCATACAAGCCCCCATATTCATAGAATCCTTTACGCCATAGTCAGTGATTTTACCAGTCGTAATTCCCTTTATTTCAATCACCGGCTCTTTTTTTTCATTGCCTCCAGATGATTTTTCTGAGTTTTCCGAATTGTTACTGGTATTCTGGGAAATCACAACTGCTCCACTTCCAGTTACCGTCCAAGTTGCTGCAAGAGGTCTTTGATTTCCATATTCCAATGGAAAACGAAATTGTTTTTCTGCACTTGCATTATGACTTGACGTTAATGCCACAACATTCTTTGCATATCCTCCATCTACTATCATGGAACCAATAGATATGGATTCTCCCATAGTAGAGCATGCTCCATACACCCCAAATAGAGGAATATCTAAATCCATAATTCCAAAAGAAGTAGCTATCAATTGTCCCAACAAATCACCTGCTATCAGATAACGTACATCCACTGGCTTTAATTTTGCCTTTTTAATTGCAAGTTCTGCCGCCATTTTCTGCATGCGGCTTTCTGCATCTTCCCAGTTATCTCCACCAAAAAAGGGATCCTCCTCTACAACATCAAAAAAACTTCCAAGAGGTCCTTCCCCTTCTTTTTTCCCAGCAACAGACGAAAAACCTGTAATAACTGGAGGATGCTCAAAAGATATACTTTGTTTTCCAACTATTTTATTATTTTTCATGTACACACCTCACTATACGATTCCAGCCATTTTAAGAAAATAGTATACCAAACCCAAAACCCAGGAAGAAAAGATTCCATATAGAATTACAGGACCGCAAATGGTAAATATTTTGCATCCAATTCCAAAGACCTGGCCTTCTGTTTTAAATTCAATTGCTGCTGCTGCCACTGAATTGGCAAATCCTGTTATTGGCACTACTGTTCCTGCGCCACCAAACTTTGCCAGTTTAGAATAAATATTAAGACCTGTTAAAACTACGCTTAATAATACTAATGTAATGATTTGATATAAGCCAGCTGTTTCCTTATCCAACCCCATCTGCATATACAGATTAGTAAACCCCTGTCCTATTGTGCAGATAATACCACCAACAAAAAATGCTTTTAGCGTATTCAAAACATAGTTGTGTGTTGGTGTAACATCTTTTACGTATTTATTATACTTTTGTTCTCGCTTTTCCGAGTCCTTTTCTGATACAACATCATGAATAGAAACTTTATTCTTGTCCATAAAATCACCCTTCCTATATTTTACAAAAAATATAACTGGTAAAAGGAACCCATTCCCTTTCCAATTGCAAAAAATAAAACAATAATTGCCAGACCTTCTTCCAACCCAATTTTTTCAATAAAAATTGGAAGGACATTTAAGGTTTCCGCTATTGACATGGCAAGACATCCCACAAATATACCACAAAATAGTCCGATAACAATTAATCCAACTTTTCCAACAGGAGCAGCAACGGAAAAGGTAGTACAAATATTTCCAAGAGTACCTCCTAAAATAATTGCATTTTCATATAGCACTATCTTTTTTGCTGTTTTTGTTCTTGCAATTAATCTTGGTACCACGCCTATTGTAGTAATAAATGCAAAAACTCCACTTCCAATTGTCCACCCAGAAATTACTCCAATCAATATAAGAATACCTATTTTAAGGAACATTCATTGTTTCACCCTCTCTGTTCGCATCCATAATAATTGTATCATTTACCTGTGACTCATATTGCCTCATCTCAATCTGGATTGGAGTTGGATCTGGTTCAATTTTTTTACGGAACATATGATTATAAAAAGAGATGACTCCCAATGAAACGCCAATACTATATGAAATTTCAAGAATCTTGCTATTTGCTCCGTTATCACCAAGTATGATTTCATAAAGTCTTTGAAATAGTTCCTTGACTCCCACATCGGAATTAAAAGTCATAATAGCAAAGGCACCTCCACAGAATACAGTAAAACTAACCACTACTATTTTGAAATATTCAAATAACATGTTCTTTTTCTTTTTCTGCAAATACTCAATAATAAAATCTGTCTCACCCATATTGATTACCTCAATATCAAGATACTTTTCATTAATTTTCTCAATTACAACTAAAGCGGAACATACAATCAAATTTTCCTGTCCAAGATGAAATAATTCTATTTTCCTAATTTTATTTAGAACTTCTAAATCCGAGCAATAGCAAGATGCAATATCATCCAGATACACTTCTCTTTTCATTACCTGAACTCTCTGATTCATGGAAATATAGAGTTTTATCATATTTCACAACCTACTTTTATTAAAGTACCCTCTGACATAATTTCATTATTTCCGTCATAGTTAAAGTAAAAGACTAGTACTAATATAATGAGCTTCATAGAAACAATTGCTACCCAAATCTTATTTTTCATCCCATCACTCCTTTACCAAAAAAAACATTCACTATATGCTAGTGAATGTTTTCTATACTTCTATTTTGATATTTTTTCATCTATATTATTCCTAAAAATAATAAGATAATCTGTTAAGCCAATTTTTCCCGCATTGTTTTAAGAATTTTTTTCTCGATTCTTGATACCTGAACCTGTGAAATTCCTAATTCCTTTGCTATATCCATTTGAGTCCGATTCATAAAATACCGAAGTTTAATAATATTTCTATCTTTTTCTTCCAAAGAATTTAATATTTCCTGTAGTGCCAAATGATCAATTATCATTTCATTTTCATCTTTTGTTTCTTCCAGTTTATCAATTAAATAAATAGCATTCCCATCTCCTTGATAAATTGTTTTGTATAGGGATTCTACTTCTGCACCAGCTTCCATTGCCATTACTATATCCTCAGTCTGGAAGCCTGTCCGCTCACTTACCTCATTTATTGTCGGCTCTCTTCCCAGCTGTGCATTTAACTCATCCTTTGCAATTCGTATTTTATAGGCAATCTCCTTTAAAGATCTACTTACCTTAATCATTCCATCATCTCGTAAAAACCTTTTAATTTCGCCTGTTATCATAGGAACAGCATAGGTGGAAAACTTTACTTCAAAACTTGTGTCAAATTTATCAATTGCCTTTATAAGCCCAATACATCCGATTTGAAATAAATCTTCCATCTCATAACCCCGATTGGCAAACCTTCTAATTATGCTCCAAACCAATCCCGTGTTCTCTGTAACAACCCGATCTCTCGCTTCTTTATTGCCACTTTGAGACTGTCTGATTAATTCAAGTGTATCCATAACCACCCTCCTTCTACGATTCCGCAGCACTGCTTTGTATTGTCTTTTTCATAATAACCTTTGTTCCCTGATTTGCTTGTGATATGACTTCCAAGTGATCCATAAAGGCTTCCATAAAAGCAAAGCCCATACCAGAACGTTCTAATTCTGGCTTTGTCGTATATAAAGGTTCCATTGCTTTTTGAATATCTTCAATTCCACAGCCCTCATCTTTCACTTCAATCCTTATATTCTGCATATCAATACTACAGTGTAAAGTAATTTTACCAGGTTTTCCATTATATCCATGAATAATTGAATTTGTCACCGCTTCCGAAACGGCTGTCTTAATATCAGATATTTCCTCCATAGTCGGATTTAATGGTGCAATAAATGCTGCTGTTGCAACCCTTGCAAATCCCTCATTTTCTGATTTGCTATCAAATACTAATGTCATTTCGTTTGTATCGCTCATTTACTTATCCTCCTCTTATTAAAATGCTTTTAATGCATCCATTACAGTTTCATATTTTTGAATAATCTTATATAAGCCAGAAACTCGAAAAATCCTGTCTACTGGTGGATTTATCCCTGTTACAGCGATTTTCCCCCCTGAAAAAATCACTTTTTTATATCTTCCCATAATAACCCCTATTCCTGAACTGTCCATAAAATTAGAATTAGAAAAATCAAAAATTATGTTTCGTATATTGTCATGTGCAATAATATGATCTGATTTTTCACGGATCTTTAATGCACTATGATGATCTAAATCGCTATTTAGCTGAATAATCAAACAGTGGTTTTCAACCTTGTAGATTGCTTTCTCTGGGTTTTCAACATGTACAGATGAATTAATAAGATTATTTTTGCTCACTTTTTTTCCCTTCTTTATTCAAAATTTTACATATAAATCTATAAAAAATACCTGGTTAAAGCCTGTTACACTTTTCCAGGATATTTTCTTTCGTTTGTTTGTTACGATACGGGTTTTATTCAGGCAACGTCTGCAACATCTTTTTTGCTTCTGCATATCTTGTTGAATCTTCATACTGATTCATAATTGTTTCATAATATTCTCTTGCCTTCACATAGTCATTCTTTCTATGGTAGCATCTACCCAGAAAATAAATAGCATCTGCATTTGCTTCATCTAATTTTATTGCCTTTTCAAAAATAGTAATTGCCTCGTCGTAATTACCTGAGTCATACTTACTTTTTCCTTCCTGATAAAGTTCTTTTGAACCCTCTGAAAAAGTAGCCTCCTTTATTGCATTATACACCTTTTTCGCTTTGGCACTACTAAGCTTTTTAGTATCTACTTCCAAAAGCTTCTCTGCCGCCTTAACATTTTTACCTTCTTGAAATAAAACCACTGCATCAAACATATTATCATAAATAGATTCATCAAACATATTCTCTTTTAACTCAGTCAATTCTGTTGTTATATCCTCTATCTCATCCTGCAACTCTTGATTAGTGCCTTCTAACGTGTCAATGGTGTACTCTTTTGCTGAAATCTCGTCCTGATAAACATCTTCCTGATTAGCATACTTCATCTCAACATTTTTTTTGACCGTAGGCACAATTAAAATATACACTGCTACAATTCCAATTACAACACCTATTATTAAATTTGCATACGCCCAAATGTTTGTTTTTTCCTCTTTATACTGAGTTCCTGTCTGGTATATAGCTGTTGGTTTTGATACACGTTCTGCTGGTTCCTTTACTTCGGGCTGTTCATTTACTTCTACTTCCTTTAAATACCGGATAGTTGTAATATTATTAATATCAATCTTACTTATTTTTTTCAAACATCGCAGTGCCTTATCCTTTTCCCCTGCTTTTATATACAGCAGTGCCAAAAGCTGCTGTGCCCGTAAGAAATTAGGACTTAAACTTGTTACCTTTTTCAGCTGTATAATAGCTAAATCCTCATTACTTTGCTTAGCGGCCAAAAGTGCTGCATTATATTTCTTTATTGTCTGGTTTATTGCTTCCAGTTTTGTTGGATTTGATTGCAAACTCTCCATATATCTGTCAGCATCATTATTCTCTGGTTGAAAATGCTTACTAATTACCCATTCACTTAACGCCGAAACAGTTTCACCCATTTCAAAATATACCAGCCCAAGAAGATTCCTAGCATTCGTGTTCCTTTTATAAATTTGCAGACTCTTTTTTAATGATGCTGCTGCCCCAGACAAATCTCTAATCTTAGCCCGAGATAAACCATCATTATAAAAAATATTGGATGCTCCTATTATTTTCTTATATGTTTTCAAATCCTGTCCGCATTGTTCACATTTATTCACTTTAAATAACAGATTAGCATTGCATTTTGGACAATTCATAACAGCCTCCTTACCACTTGATACCAGCTTACTTTTTAATATCTTTCAGAATTTCACCAATAATATCTGTTACATCAGTCAAATTATTATTATAGATTGCTTCCTCTGCTTGATCCACATCCAAGCTGGGTTGAAATTTTTTTATTTCTTCTTCAAAATTAATCATGTTACCCTCCACTATTAAATAAGCCTGACTTATTATCCGATTTCTTTTACAGATTTATCTATTTAACATAATAACTATAAACATTGGAAAAATCAATACCTTTATCATAAAAAATCTCCAAAAGCATTACTTATGCTCCTGGAGATTCATAAATTCTCTATTCTATCACACTTTTGCCCCTTAACTAAATAACCCTGCAATACGATCCCAAAGATTTGAAAACCAATTACCGATTTTAGCAAAGAAACCTTCTGTATCAAGATTAAGCTCTGCTAACTTATCATACAATTCCTTTGCCTGCTGCTTCATGGTATCAATATTCAGATTTAATCCTTCAATTTTCCCCATTAAATCAGCGATTTTTTCCTTTTGGTTTTCTGTTAGTTCTAAATCTAGAGTTGCTGAATCCTTTTGAATTTCCTCTAGGATTTTTTCCCTGGAGTCCAGACTCTTTTCCACAACCGCCTGTTTTACCAAAGCAATCAACTGTTCCATCTTCTCTGCATTACCTATATCCTCTGCCAGTTCACCTGTTAAAACAAGCTCATTCATTGCCGCATCAATGCTTTCTTGTGGAATTTCTTTACCTGTCATTTCCTCATATGCCTTAATGGTTCCAACTAATGCTGCTGTACCTGTTAACTGGAACGGTCCTGCCACTACTACCTCTGCATCGCTGATTCCTGCTGTCAGAAGCGCATTACAATACATTCCGTTGGTGCAGTAATTAATATTGTAAGAACGAACTGTAATTCCTTCGCCATCCTCCATCTTTATTACCTTAACAGAAGAAAGTGCCTTCGTACCAATTATATCACTAGATAAGTATCCACTTAGGTACTCATACTCCTCTTGATTGGTGACCTCAACGACCTTATACTGTTCCAAATCCTCTTCCTCAATGTCTAACAGATTAAAAACAGTATTCTTCTGTTCCTCAGTCAAATCTGCTCCCAATGCAACATATGGTGTCACACTCTCATCGTAAGAATCAGCTGAAACTATTTCTTGTTGAATAAGAACTGCTCCTAATAAAACAAAGCTAAGTAGTATTTTTTTCAGTCTCATTCCAAACCTCCTGTATAAAGTCTTTTTAGTAGAACCAAGCACTGCTTTATACATTAGCATAACACAAAATTCTATATATTATTCTGCTTTATAAATTACTTCCCCTGCGTCATTAATATACCCATACCATTTATCTTCATAGCTTTTCACTTGAATCAGTCCATTCTTTTTTGCATTGTTTACCTGTAAAAATGCGTCTGAATTATAATCCTCATCATACAGATAATCAATTACAAGTTCACCCTGGGTATTGATAAAGCCAATCTGATAATCCTGATTTGCTGTATTTTTCTTACGTACAGCAGCCAGTCCTTCTGAAAATGAATCAGCCTCATCATAGATTGCATCAATTATAAGTTCACCCTGGGTATTGATAAAGCCCCACTTTCCATTAATCATTACAGCAGCCAGTCCTTCTGAAAATGGTTTTACACTTTCATATTGATAGTCAATAATCACTTCATTAGAGTGTGAAATATATCCAAACGCTTTTCCATTATAAGAACATGCCAGTCCTTCTGAAAAATCATGTACACACATATAATTATTATATTCCAGCTCTGTCTCAAAGCACACAGTTCCATCTGTGTTTATGTAAGATAAATCAATTTTATCCTTTGTTGTACCAACCGCAGCCACACCTTCATGAAAATCTCTTGCGTATTCTAATGTTGGATCTATTACTACCTTACCCTCTGTATCTAAAAAGCCGTATAATCCACTTTCAAATCTAGCACATAGAAATCCTTCACTATACTGTACTGCATACACTAAATCTTCAGGAGTATCCATAATATTTCCTTCAGTATCAAGAATTTGAAGCTTGCCAGCATCATTTAAAACTACAGCTCGCCCACAAGCGAAATCATTCCCAGATACAAAAGTAGTACCAAATGCATTTTCACCCTTTTTGTTAATATAAAATAATGATTTGTCATCCATGGACACCGCAGCAAATCCTTCACAGAATTCACCAGCATAAGCATAAACAGGTTCCATCATCATTTCACCATTTGCATTGATATAACCCATTTTGCCATTCACCATAATCGGATATAACTCACCTTGAAACTCCGCTGCTTCAGTTGCCGCTGCTTCAGTCTGCTGTGAATCAACCTCTCCATTTACCTGTTCCTCTTTTTTACTTGTATTATTACATCCTACACACATTATCATTGACAGGCACACTAAAAAAACAATTATTCTCTTCATAATACCATCCTTCTTCTAATTTTATCATGTTCCCCCACTATTTTTACACCTATGTCTTTACTATTCTTATGCACTTTCACCCACTTTACTTATAAATTCTTGCTGCAAATATTATTTAATTATATCACATTGGAAAATAATATGTAAATAAAATTGACCTTTTGCAATAGTATGAAAGATTTTTTTTAAAATAAGTATAGCATTCTCTAATATTCTACTTTTTCTAGAACAAGGCCATTAGGAGGAGCCGTATATCCTGCTAATTGTCTGTCTTTTTTCTCAAATATCTCCAAAACAGTCTCTATCTTTCTTTTTCCCATGCCAATCTCAATTAATGTGCCTGTTAAAATACGAACCATGTGATATAAAAATCCATCTCCAGTAAACCTGATTTGAATTTCATTTTCAATTTTTTCTATAGAAATTTTTTCTATCGTCCGGACTGAAGATTTTTTCATTCTCTTATTTGAACAAAATCCCTTAAAATCATGTGTTCCCGTCATAATTTCTGCTGCTTCTCTCATTTTTTCCAAATCCAGCTCTTCTGCCAGTTGATATAAAAATCTGTGCTGAAACACATTAGAAACCTTTGAATTCCAGATGCGATAGCAATAGATCTTTTTCCGAGCATTTAACCGGCTGTGAAAGCGAGGTGCTTCTTCTGACACATTCACTACAGCGATATCTTTTGGCAAATACTCATTCATATAATTCATAATCTCATCTACTGACATTTTTGTGCTAGTGTGAAAATTTGCAATCTGTCCAAATGCATGAACCCCTGCATCTGTTCTTCCTGACCCATGAATTTCTATATTCTCGCCTGTCATTTTCTTCAATAAAACTTCCAACTTTCCCTGTATGGTCATGTCAGTATTCTCCTGTTTCTGCCACCCATCATAACGAGTCCCATCATACTCCAGACATATTCTTATATTTTTACTCATCGCCCGCTTTATTCCCTTCATATTTATTTACCAAATATTCATATAGACCCATATATTCCTTCAGAAAAATACAATATTCCGGATTATTATTTATCAGTTCATTTTTTATATGCTCTGCATCCTGCCATTCCAACATTTCGATTTCTTCCTTTTGAAAATTAAGCATGTCCCCTTGTACTTCTTTTTTCAACAAAAAGACATGATTTACTTCTCTGTTCCAAAAAGGCTTACCATGAAATACATACTTTCCTTCTACTAGTTGAGAAAACAAAAAGTCCAAATCTTCTTTCTCTATAAATAAACCAAGTTCTTCTCCTGCTTCTCTTATTGCAGTTGTTATAAAATCCTCCCCCTGATCCATATGCCCCGCGCAGGATACATCCCAACATCCTGGAAAAGCATCCTTATCAAATCTTCTCTTTTGAAGTAAAATTTCAATTCTTTTGTACTTTGCAGAATACCGGCTCACCCACACATGGGAACCTCCATGCAAATCTCCCTCTCTATGAACAGCTTCCCTCTCTTTTACAATTCCCTGCTTTGTTCCATCCTCATTTAGCAATTCAAATAATTCCATTTTTTACTCCATTTAATTGTATTTTTTTATTTCATTTTACAGGAATATGAGTTAGAAAGCAATCCTTTCATTATTAGTTATTCTTTTTCTATTGACAAACTCTACATATAGTGTTATAAAATAAACAAATAAATAATTGTCTTCAGGGCAGGGTGCAATTCCCTACCGGTGGTAAAGCCCACGAGCCGCATGGCATGATTCGGTGTAATTCCGAAGCCGACAGTACAGTCTGGATGAAAGAAGATGTAACGTATGTAATTATCAGCCCTGAAATGGTATCCATTTCAGGTTTTTTTACATTTATATACTTTTACAGAAGATGCCCTGAATGAATGACTCTCTTTCATATCATAGCATCTTTTTTATGTGATAGAGAACAATAAAGGAGATAAAATAATGGTACAGGAAGCATATATGAAACTAGCCTTAGAGTTGGCTGAAAAAGGAAAAGGATTTGTGAACCCCAATCCAATGGTAGGCGCCGTTATCGTAAAAAATAATAGCATCATTGGTTCTGGGTACCATCAGGCTTACGGACAACTTCATGCCGAGAGGAATGCCCTTGCTTCTGTCACCGAATCTCCAGCTGGTGCAACCATGTATGTAAACTTAGAGCCATGCTGCCACTACGGTAAAACCCCGCCTTGCACAGAGGCTATTCTAGAAAGCGGTATTTCCCATGTTGTTGTAGGTACACTTGATCCCAATCCAAAAGTCAGTGGTAACGGAGTGCGTATTTTAGAGCAGCATGGTGTTAAAGTTACTGTAGGTGTATTAGAAAAAGAATCCCGGCTTCTTAATAAAGTTTTTATTCATTACATTACAACTAAAAGGCCTTTTTTAGTTTTGAAATCAGCCATGACAATAGATGGCAAGACAGCAACCAGCAGTGGGGAATCCCAGTGGATTACAAATGATTCTTCTAGAAAATATGTACATCAGCTCAGGCATAACTATTCGGCCATTATGACTGGCGTTCAGACAGTCATAACGGACAATCCTTTGCTAACCTGCCGGCTGCCTGATGCAAAAAATCCGGTTCGGATTATCTGTGATACTCATTTGCGAATACCCTTAAGCAGCAAAATTGTTGAAACAGCTCATGATGTTCCAACATACATTGCCACTGCTTGTGAAGAATCTGAAAAGGGTCAACTTTTAAGGGAGTTAGGATGCAATATGATTTATACGCCATTAAAAGATGGTGTTTTAGATTTATCGGAGCTTGTGATGCAGCTTGGCAAAATGAAGATTGACAGTATTCTGCTGGAAGGTGGACCAACCCTTAATTTTAGTGCACTAAAAGATAATCTTGTTGATTACATTTATCTGTTTATTGCTCCTAAAATACTTGGTGGTACTGCCGCAAAGACACCTGTTGGTGGTACTGGCGTTGAACGGCTGAATGACTATTTTTCTTTTCGATTTGTAAATGCAACAACGATAGATTCAGATATTTTATTAGAGTATGAGAAATGAACTAATATGGTTTCATCTCATATTGCCTGACACGAATAATCCTACTAAAGAAAGCTTATGATACAAAGAAAGAGAGCAAAAGTTAACCGCGTTTTTGAAGGGAGATTAATTCATGTTTACTGGAATTATTGAAGAAATTGGTACAATTTACGGAATACAAAAAGGAACACATTCTTCGCAGCTTGCTATACATGGAACTATCATTTTTGATGATTTAAAAAAAGGAGATTCCGTTGCCGTTAATGGTGTATGTCTTACTGCCAGACAAGTACTGGGGACAACTTTTATTGCTGATGTTATGCACGAAACTTTAAACCGTAGTAATCTGGGTTCATTAAAAGTAAAGAGTACTGTAAATCTTGAACGTGCTATGTCCAGTAATGGAAGATTTGGGGGACATGTTGTTTCTGGACATATTGATGAAACTGGCACGATTCTCTCTATAAGACGTGATGATATTGCAGTGTGGTACCAGATTAGTGCATCTGAAAATCTGCTCTCATGTGTTGTAAAAAAGGGCTCTATTGCACTGGATGGCATAAGTCTGACTGTAGCTGATGTTACAAATGAAAGCTTTTTTGTATCTGTCATTCCTCACACTCTTTTGTCTACAGTACTATGTACAAAGGGAGTTGGGGATACTGTAAATTTAGAAAGTGATTTATTGGGGAAATATGTACAAAATTTATTGCATCGTTCTGGCAATGTATATGCAGAAAAAGAAAACGCTTCTAGTAAAATTTCAAAAGAATATTTACTGGAGCATGGATTTTACTAAAATAGAAAATAGTGGAGGTCATATTAGAATGAATTTTGAATCAATTAAGGCTGCCTTATCTGCTCTTAAGCAAGGTAAAATAATATTAGTGACAGATGACGAGAACAGGGAAAATGAAGGAGATCTAATCTGTGCTGCTGAATATGCCACAACGGAGAATGTAAACTTTATGGCTAAGCATGGAAAAGGACTTATCTGTATGCCTATGTCTGGAAAAATAGCTGCAAAGCTTGGACTGTGGGAAATGGTTGCAAATAATACTGACAATCATCAGACAGCCTTTATGGTCAGCATTGACCACGTTTCCACTACAACTGGTATTTCTGCTGCTGAGCGTGGAATTACTGCACGCATGTGTGTAGAAGATTCTATAAAACCAGAAGATTTTCGAAAGCCTGGCCACATGTTTCCACTGCTATCTAAAAATCATGGCGTACTGGAACGCAATGGACACACAGAAGCAACTGTAGATTTAATGCGTTTATCTGGACTGAAAGAATGTGGATTGTGTTGTGAAATCATGGCTGATAATGGTTCCATGATGCGTGGTTCTGATTTAAAAAGGTTTGCTGCTTCCCATAATCTTACAATGATTACAATCCAGGAATTAGTTGAATATAGAAAAACCACCGAGCAGCATATGGTTGAAATTGTTTCAACTCCTATGCCAACTAAATTTGGGGATTTTCAAATCTATGGGTTTGAAAATCTGATAAATGGAGAACATCATCTGGCATTAGTAAAGGGGGACATCAAATCAGCCGATTCTGTTCTATGCCGCATCCACTCTGAATGCATGACTGGTGATACATTAGGTTCAAAACGCTGTGATTGTGGCGACCAGCTGGCTTTTGCACTGAAAAAAATAGAAGAATGCGGAACTGGTGTTTTACTTTATATGCGTCAAGAAGGACGTGGTATTGGATTAATTAATAAGCTAAGGGCCTATGCCCTTCAGGATCAAGGCATGGATACTGTAGAAGCAAATCTTTCTCTTGGATTTCCTGAGGACATGAGAGATTATTCAAACGGTGCACAAATACTCAGGTGCCTTGGTGTTTCTAATGTCAAATTAATGACAAACAATCCTGATAAAATCCAACAGCTTGAGAAGTACGGAATTTCTGTTACCGAACGTGTTTCTATTGAAATAGAAGCCTCCCCTTTTGATGCATTTTATTTAAAAACAAAACGGGATAAAATGGGACATTTATTTACTTATATGTAATTAATTGATAAGAATAATTGAAAAGGAGATTTTTCATGAATATTTTAGAAGGTAATTTAGTGTCAGAAGGATTAAAAATTGGTATTGTTGCAGCAAGATTTAATGAGTTTATTGTATCAAAGCTAATTGGCGGAGCCTTAGATGGTTTAAAGCGTCATAATGTAGCCGATGAAGATATTGAACTAGTCTGGGTGCCTGGCGCCTTTGAAATACCTCTTCTTGCCCAAAACATGGCTAATTCCAAGAAATATGATGCTGTCATATGCCTTGGCGCAGTAATTCGTGGTTCCACTACACATTATGATTATGTATGCAGTGAAGTTTCCAAAGGCATTGCTGCTGCTTCTATGGCATCTAATATTCCTGTCATTTTTGGAGTATTAACAACAGAGAATATTGAACAAGCCATTGAACGTGCTGGAACAAAAGCTGGAAATAAAGGCTATGACTGTGCTTTATCTGCAATCGAAATGGGCAATCTGATGAAGAAAATGAAAAACTGATTTTATGTTCTGGTGCAGCATTTTACTGCACCAGTTTTATCTGTTCTTCACAAATACTATCTAATATCTTTTCTGCAACCTTTTCCTTTTCCATGCATTCCACCGGAATTATTTTGTCTTTTGTAAGAATCGTAACAATGTTTGTATTCCCACCAAAACCAGCGCCCTTTTCATTTAAATTATTGGCAACAATCATATCCGCTTTCTTGTTCTCCAACTTCTTTTTTGAATTTTCGATTAAGTTTTCTGTTTCCATAGAAAAACCGCAAACATACTGACCTTTATTTTTATGCTCACAAACATATTTCAAAATATCGGTTGTAGGATTAAGCTGTAAAGAAACTACATTATCATTCTTCTTTATTTTATGTTCCGCTGCTTCGCTGCTGCAATAATCTGCTACTGCTGCTGCTTTTATTATAATATCCTGCTCTCCCATAGTTTGTCTGACAGTTTCAAACATTTCAGCAGCCGAGGTAATTTTAATCACCTTTACCTTAGGAGGAGGATCTAGCTCCACCGGCCCTGTAATCAAGGTTACGTTGGCGCCTCTCTGCATGGCATTTTTGGCAAGTGCATAACCCATTTTTCCAGTCGAATGGTTGGTTATAAATCTAACTGGATCGATTGCTTCACGAGTAGGTCCTGCCGTTACCAAAATCTTCTTCCCTAATAAATCTTTCTTTTCATAGAGCATTGTTTCAAGCTCGGCAAGAATTTCACTTTCCTCTGCCATTTTTCCCTTTGCAACTACATTACAGGCTAACCGCCCAACCTGTGGCTCAATTATCTGAAAACCAAACATCCGAAGCTTTGTCATATTATCTTGAACAATTTTATTTTCATACATATTTACATTCATTGCTGGTGCCAGTACTATTGTTTTATTATATGCCAGTGCTGTTGTTGTCAGCATATCATCTGCAATACCATTTGCCAGCTTACCGATTACATTTGCGGTAGCAGGTGCAATAACCATTGCATCTGCTCTTTTTGCAAGGGACACATGAGCCACATGAAACTGAAAATTCCGGTCAAAGGTTTCTACCAGACATTTATTACCTGTCAAGGTTTCAAATGTAATGGGATGAATAAATTGTGTTGCATTTCTGGTCATGATAACCTGAACCTCACATCCCCTATTAATCAAGGAACTTACCAGGGATGCCGCTTTAAATGCTGCAATGCTTCCCGTTACTCCAACCACAACTACTTTACCTTTCAGCATCTGTCTTCTCCTCTTCTGTTATAATTTTTCGTCCAGACTTATATTGTCAATCAGCCTTGTTTTCCCTACCCATACTGCTATTGCAATACAACAATTTTTCTCTGTTACTGCCCCAATTGGCTGCATGGTTCTTGGTTCTACAATTTCCACATAATCAACCTTTCTTCGTGAATCTTCTTCTAATTCCGTTTTCATAAATTTTATTAATTCATCCGTTTTATTGATTCCTGACCAAAATAACTCCCTTGCCTTTTTCAGTGTTTGATTTAGTGCTAGTGCAGAAGTTCGCTCTTCTGGGCTTAAGTAAGTATTCCTTGAACTTTTTGCCAGTCCATCCTGGTCACGGACAATAGGACATCCAATTACTTCTATATCAAAATTTAAGTCTTCCACCATCTTACGGATGACTGCCAGCTGCTGTGCATCTTTCTGCCCAAAGTAAGCTCTGTCTGGACTTGTAATATGGAATAATTTAGCTACCACTGTACATACGCCTCGAAAATGCACTGGCCTGCTTTTTCCGCAAAGTTCCTCTGTTATAATACTCATATCTACGTAGGTACAAAAATCTGGTACATACATTTCACTATTATCTGGATGAAAAATAACATCCACTCCAGCCTCTTCACATATTTTCGCATCTCTTTCCAAATCTCTTGGATAAGATGCCAAGTCCTCTTTCGGACCAAACTGCATCGGATTTACATAAATACTTACAATGACCTTATCATTTTCTGCTGCTGCACGCTCAATCAAACTTTTATGTCCTTCATGCAGATAGCCCATTGTAGGAACGAACCCGATTTTGTTATCTTCCAATCTCCATAATCTTACAATATCCTTGACCTTTTTAATTTCCTTAAATATTTTCATCTTGTACACTCCTTTCAATCATTCTGCCATTAGCCGTTCCTTACAAAAAGCTAAACTCACTACTTGGAAAAACCTGCTCCTGCACTTCTCTAATATAAGTCTGATAGGCACTCTTCATGGTATCTGATAATGAGGCATATTGTTTTACGAATTTTGGTTTAAAATCATTATACATCCCCAGCATATCTTGAAAGACCAAAATTTGTCCATCACAAGCCGCTCCTGCTCCAATACCAATGGTTGGAACGGATACCGCTTTTGTAATTGCTTTCCCCAATGCTTCTGGAACACATTCTAATACAATAGCAAAAGCACCTGCTTCTTCTACACTCTTTGCCGCCTCAAGTATTTTTGCAGCTGCCTCTTTTTCTTTGCCCTGCACCTTAAATCCACCAAATGCATGTACCGCCTGCGGTGTCATTCCAATATGTGCCATAACAGGTATTTTGGCAGCTGTAATAGCCTTAATTTGTGGACAAACTTCTGCTCCACCTTCCAGCTTTACCGCATGCCCACCAGTTTCCTTAATTAATCTGCCTGCATTGATTACCGCATCCCTGACACTGGTTTCATAGGACATAAATGGCATATCAATTACTAATAAAGCTTCTTTTACTCCCCTTGCTGCTGCTCTTCCATGGTGAATCATATCCTCCATTGTTACAGATAGGGTATTTTCGTATCCAAGCATTACCATTCCCAGAGAATCTCCTACCAAAATACCATGAATTCCTGCCTCATCCATTACTTTTGCCGTAGAATAATCGTATGCTGTAAGCATAGCTATTTTTTGTCCAGACTCTTTCATTTTTTGAAACTCTGCAACTGTATGTTTCATATCTGACTTCCTCCAAATATTAAATTGTAACTACTTTTTTGTTGGATGAAAAGATGTACAGAAATACCTACTGAAATACGGAACAATTTCTTATTAAATAAAAAATTAGTATATTGCAATAAGGTATAGTTTCTTTTCAGAATACCATCCTTATACAATATACTATTTTTTCCCAAAAAAGTAAACAGTTTTGTATTTACTTTTAGAAACTATTTGTAAAAATAAATCCTATTTTGGTTCAACACCACTAATTACTACTCCATCATAATATACAACAATGTTTTCATTACTTAAGTAAGAATAATCATTTTCCTGATTGAAGAATGACCAGTCACTGTTTACAATGCGAAGATCGCAATCTATACTCTGATTTGGATTTAAGGTATTATTTAAATCAGAAAAATAAATCTCGCAGTATGTATCTGCATTTGCTGCTGGTGAAAGAGAAGCAAACCTCCCTTTTACATTTGCAGTCGCATCTAAATACCATGGTGCGCCATTAAATGTCATGCCTGCATGATCACAAATCATTTGCTGAGACACATTAGCTTCTTTTGTAAAATAGTAGCGGACTGTTACCTTACTCAAGTCAATGTTCTGACTTCCCGTGTTTGCCAGCTTAATTTTCTCTTGAATTGTACAAGTTGATGGTGCAGAAACACCATTTGCTGTCAATGTCAGTCCTTCCACATCTACTGTTTTTACTGGAAGTTTAACAGACAATGTATATGGATCTGCTTCCATTTCACTTCCATCATCTAATAAGGCAATTGCAGTAAACTTAACCGTAATATACCCATCTGGCTGTGGTCCATAACTGTCTGGTGCAATATAGGCCGCAGAACATTTGTTTCCAGCACTTTCACCAATTTTTACCCCATCTGCATAGACTGCAATTTTTTCAATTGTTTTACCTGCCAGTTCCTCCGTTTGCTCGGCAACTACAGCAACGCTGTTGACACCTTGTGTAACATCCAATATAGCTCCAGGTATTGGGCTGGTAATATCAATAACAGATTCTTGTGGTGCTATGAAAACAGCTGAAATAATTACCCCACTGCTTTCTGCTGATTTACCTGTTGTAGAAATCACTTTTGCTGTAATCTCGTAATTTTTCTTAGCTGAATCAACGGCCGTTTTATCAATAAAATACGAAGTCGTATAAGGTGCTGTTGCATCCTCACCTATTTTTTCTCCATTTACATAAAATTCAACCAAAGATACCGCTTCTATTTTAC
The DNA here is from genome assembly GCF_900112775.1 of Anaeromicropila populeti. Classification (GTDB taxonomy): domain Bacteria; phylum Bacillota; class Clostridia; order Lachnospirales; family Lachnospiraceae; genus Anaeromicropila_A; species Anaeromicropila_A populeti. The sequence goes on along the minus strand of NZ_FOYZ01000006.1, from coordinate 141,128 downwards.
CTGTAACTGCTGCCGAAAGATCCACTGTTTTAGAACCATCGATACAATCAACTATTGTTCCTGCTTCTGGTGCAGTAACTGCTACATTAAAATCTTCTACCAATACGCCCTTTTCTGGTTCTGATCCATAAACAAGCTCGTTATCTAAATAAACTGGTATATATGAATTTACCGCATCTACATCAGTAATTCCCTGACGGCTCCAGTCATTTGTTGGATCCCAATGTACCTTCCACTGTGAGTCCATACCAGGAACAATGGCAAAATGAATTTGTCTGCTTCCATGGAAGGAATCTCCTGTCCAGTCCAGCTCAATATAATAGATACCATTTTCTTCATCCCACGCAATTGGATCTGAAATACCAGTTGCCTTACCATCACTTATCAATGCCTGATCATACATTACCTGAATATCAATGTCACTGACACTTTGCCCAGCTTCTAACAGTTCAGAAATATCAAAATAATATCTTGCCTTTAGTGTACTTACAACTTTTGGTGGAAGACTTGTATCATTATTTATGGTAACCGTAACTTGCGTTCTTTCTCCATTTTCTTGCTCCAGCTTGGCAGATGCAAAATATGGCATAGCGTCTGTTTCTTGTGGCGGGAAATTCTCCAGTGGTTCCTGGTCCTGTCCATAAATGAGATATAATGCAGCTAATGCCCCAACAAAACCAGCATTATAGTCAACTGCAACTTCATTGTAAACAAAATCGGTTGTAATATCCTCATGGTGATCGGTAGCATCTGGTCCTCCTACTAATGCTCCCCACAATGTATGCCTTTGTACAGCAGGATCCAACATACTGTTTGTCAAAGAACCATGGGCTGCCCTATGATGTGGATTTACTGCTGAAATGTCAGAATACCCAACCATATAACAACGATTCATTGGATTATCTCCTAAAATATAGTCCATTTGATCTTTACACCAGTTTACAAAATCCTGATTTGTTTTATATTTATTATAAACTAAGGCACATAACTGTGCAGCTGTGTTATACCGACAGGAGCCCCAAGTACTTATAACTTTAAAATTATCTGGAGTTGCTGCCATAAATGTTTGATCGGTAGTATCCTGATGTGGGACTCCTGACCAATATTCAATGTTCCATCTAAAGAAATACCAGTGCTGAGGACTATTTGTAATCGGTGCCAGTTTTGCAAATACACCGCCCCATACAGTATCCCATGAATGAACCCATATATTTTGCCATGTATCTGATGAAGAATTTAAAATTTTGCCCATATATCCGATGTAATTTCCACTGGCATCTACAGCTGTAATATCGGTAATATATTGTTGTTCTCCAGTTGCAATATTTAACCAGACAGCAGCCCATGACATTTCATCTTCATCAAAGCTTGAATTATAAAATCCTCCCGAATAACCTAAGCCTCTGTTTTCTTTTGCAAATTCATATAATGCAATGGCTGTATCCAGAGATTTTTCAGCATATTGTGGATCTGTATCTTTAAAATTCAAATAATTAATGGCTAATGCTGCTGCTGCACCAGCACATTGATCACTGGCCGGCGTCTCAGTTGTAGCAAACCATGCCGGGCGATCTGTTGTTTGTAATTCTGGTGGCCCCCAGTAACAGTGATCTGATGTACCTTCCCCTACCTGATAAGCAAAAGCAACAACCTCACCATCTTCATTACGGAATGTACATCGCAAGAAGTAATCATTAAAGTGTCTTAAAATATTTTCGATGTGATCCTGCTCACTGATTTTAACATAAGCATCTCTGAATTCATAATAGCCCCATCCCAGAGTTGCTCCTGCATAGCTTTGAGGTAGTCCAAATTTCACATGGTCTCCTGCATCATGGTATCCCCCTTGAAGATCCACACAGCCATCTCCATCTGGATCCAGGGTTTCCATATTGTCAGCTATAAAAGCTGCTGACATGTTAGTGCCTTTCAACGTATCTCCCATTGGAACCAGCGGTATTTCACTGTCCTCTAGATGACAGTCTCCCCTCCATGCCAACTCACCTTCATATTCTCCGCACATATTTGCATCATAGAAATACATTGATTTTTGAAATGCTTCTGCATAATTAAATGGTGTCTCTGTCGGTCCAGCTTCAACTGTGCGCCCAGGCACGCCGCCTAACCCAAGAATCATGGAAGTTACAAGAACTCCAACAATTCCCCTTTTTTTAATTTTTCCTTTCATTAAATATTCCTCCCTTTGTTATACTTTAACAATTAAAGTATATCACTTATTATACATGCTATCCCATTATATGTGTAAAATGTTCGATTAAATGACCCAAGTTGCCAGCAAAAAAAGTGCAAATTCTATTGATATAATGAAGAATTTATATTTAAAATTGAAATAATCCGTCTAATTTCATCATTTTATAAATGCATATTGTAATTATTATCACTTATCTTGTAACTATTTAATATCTAGTATAAAATAATAACATACAAAAGATAAATACTTCATACTATTGAAGTAAAAAACACACAAGAATTTCAACTTACAAAAGAACTTATTTAGAACGTACAAAAGACACAGAGGATTTTACAAAAGATACTCCGAAATTTTTACAAATGACATCCAAAAATTTTACACAAAAGATATTCAGACTTACAAAAGATGAAAAATTGGAAATTAAATGTTATGCTAACCCTTTCAAAAGAACAGAAACAGAAGCCCAACTTCCTGTTTCTGTTCTTTTGACATGCTATTTAGTTTTTTCTATTTTTTTTCGATATATAGAAAAAGAATAGAGATGAGGTGGATATATGAAACTAATAGAAAACAACCAGCTTGGCATTTTGGGTCAGCCAATTCGAGATACTATCCGTTTTACAAAGCTATCTGAATCGGATAAAGAAAAAAAATGCCAGCGCATTATGGCAAAGGTAAAGAGTGGAAAAAGACTAACTAGTAATGAACTAGCATTTTTACAGCAATATTATCCGGAACTTTACATACAAGCAAAAAAATACATGGCAGAAAAAGAAGCATTTGAGTCTCGGCTGAAGCAGGCCAGAACCAAGGAAGAAGTTAATAATCTTATTACTTATGAGCTTCAAAAGTGCAGCCAGAGTGCTGCTGATCCAGAATCGAAAATGAATTCTGTTTTAGAAAGTGCAAAGGAATTTAAGCAGACTGAACAGTATAAAAAGCTGCCCACGCAAATGAAAAAACGAAGTAATAGGTGAAAATGGATGGCTGTCTGGCAAAGCACCCCGCCAGACAGTAAAGACCTTAGAGGTTGTGCCAGTTCCACTTTAGAAATAACCTTACTCAAATTCACTTAGCTTAATTATCTTTTCTTCTGCCTCTTTTGTATCCTTGTCTATGTAATGAATATACAGTTCCGTTTCATTGTTTCTAAATTCGCATATATCAACATCAGTATCATAAATAATATGCGGAAAAGGAATTTCTTTTCTTGTATTTTGTATATATTTTTCTTCTATAGCAAGTTTAGAGTCTGAACCATTACGCCAATCACCAATTACATAGGCCACATATTTTTTTCCAACTCCCCATACGTTATTTAGCCAAATAGATTGCAAATTATTTTTATAGTCTACATATTTATCACGAAAAACCCCTGTACCATAACCATAATGAATATTTACTGTATCATCACAAATTGTTACACGTGGAGGATCGTTAAATTCGCCCAATATCTCACTATATATAGATTCTTCATTTGTATTGTACACCGTATATCTATAATAATCGTTGTATTCACGAAGTCCCATTTTTTCAATACAATAATATTTTTCTTTCTTAATTGTAGTCCATTTTGTATGCAACGGCTCTTCTGATTCATTTGTTGTTATAGATTCTGTCATTTCTTGAACATCCTTTTCATCAATACTATGAAACTCTCTTTTATTTTCTTTTATACAAGAGGTACATAATAAACTTACCCCTATTAATAAAAGAACAAAGCTTTTTATTGTACTGCTTTTCCTTTTTTTCAAAACTATCCTTCACCTCCCAAAAATTACACGCCACTATTCTTACAATATACCATGCATCCCACCAATTTAGGATGATCCAGTACTAAATAATTGGGATTTTCACCTATCAAAAATGAAACCATCATAATATCACCACCTGCTCCTAAAATAGAAAAAAGACTTAGCAAAAGAAGCATTATATTGCCCCAGTAGACTGATAGCATATAAGGTACAGCTCCTAAAATAACACCGGGTGCTAATGCCCCTGCTACATATTGCCACACTTTTAATAGTTCCTCACAATGACAATAAGGACTTCCCGTACTTTTATCTATTCCAAAAGAAATACTTTTCCAATGTTTTACGCAAAAGAAGCTCCAAAAAAGACCATGAATGAATTCATGAATACCAATTGAAAGAATAAACAAAACTACAAAAAGAATTAGTTTTATAAAAAAAGAATCACTTAACAAAATTTCCTTTACGTTAAATGGATGATAAAAGTAATATATCCCCCCACCAACAAGAACAATTGGAATAACTAACAGCAACGCAAAAACATTTGCTTTTATCATGGTTGTAGTCTTTTCCTTTACTATATACTCTTCCTTTAAACGATCTGTTACTAACATCCTACTTACCTCACTAAATTGAAATTCCATAGATTCCTTGTTCCATTACGTATTCCCACCTGTTTTTGTCATACATACAGGTGTCGTAATTTAATTCTGCCGCTTCTAGGTTAACCGCTGCCTCCAAAACTTTTATTTTTGCTACTTTTCCTTTCTTATACTGCTGTTGCAAGTTGGTAAACTGCTCCTCCAGCACTGCTCTTTTTGCTGTTGCAGCACTGCACCTTGCCGTATACTTACGGTACATCCGAACTACCTTTTTTCTGTAGGCTATAAGCTCCTTTGTAATCTGTTCTGCCTGTAACCCATAATTTTTAGCAAGCAAGCTACAGTATTGATAAGCTGTACTGCCTGCTACAAGTTCCATGTTGCTCCTATAATTGGTATAGGCGGTCTGGCTGGAAATGGCTTCTTCATAGCTGAAATCATCTGCTTCAAACAAACTAAGTAGTTGAGCCTGCTGATAGGATTTTGAAGTTGTATTAACCACAATTGAAATCCTGAAATTTAGAGTGCCATTAAAATACCCCTGTAACTGTTCCAGCAATTCCTCTTTGTCTAAAGAAACAGCATTTAAATCTGCATCATTTTCCAGTATCTGCGCATTTAGCTGGTTTACTGCCAGTTTCGTAGAACTTCCTTTTTTATATTTCTTTGTTTCCAAGACCTGCAATGCATTTAAATAGGTACTGTTTACCTGATAATAATTCATCTTCTTTTCTAACAGCATAAGCTGATAACAGCAAACAATTACTTCATACTTTTTTTGTTTTATAGCAGATTTTATGAGTGCATCCTTATTGTTGTGATAAACCACAAGCGCCTCCGCATTTCGTAACGCCTCCAGATACTCTGCTTTCAGGTTTAAAACCGTCTCCTCAGAAGCACCTGCTGATTGAGCTGTTTCATACAGTGTTTTGTAGGCATTGGCTTTTTCTTGATAGGTTTGATATTCATACTCTTTTATCTCATACGAGGTATTAATTTGTGTTATGATAGAACTATCTGATTCAAATAGTTCCAACGCTTCTTTTATTGTTTTTATGGGTGCATACCCTGTATCTACATAATAGGTTGTATCTGCAAGGCAGACTGCTTTTGTAGGAAACAAGGTACACAACAAAACTCCCACCAGCACTATGACAACGTTTCTTTTCTTCATCCCAAACATGCCTCCTCTTAGTTTCTGACCCATAATTCTATTTTTTCCAATACATATTGCAAAATTCTTTTCTGTCCGATTATGATTTGTGCCTGTCCACCCATTCCCGATTTTAAAGAAAATTCAGTTCCTTCTTTGTTATACAGCTTTCTATTTTCCAACGAAGCTTCTACCAGATAGTACCCTGCTGTATTTTCATTATTTACTTTAATATCCTCTGATATTTTTGTAATGGTACCAACAACATATCCATATTCGGTATTAGGCAAAGCATACACATTTAATTTCACGTCCATTCCTATTTTTAGTTTTCCAATATCCTGATTAGAAACATAAATATTTACTTTATACTCATTATTATGATTTGGAAGAATCGTCATGACTTCCGTCCCTGCTGCAAGAATATCTCCCTCCACCAGTTCCACATTGCTATTTACCACTCCATCCATGGAAGCTGTAACCGTAGCATGATCAATGGAAAATTCAACGGATTCCAGTTCTTTCTTTAAATTTTCCAGTTGTTCCTCCTTTCCCTGAATTGTTTCCAAGGTCGTTTTTATTTCACTGGCTTTTAGTAAACTGACGGAACCGTCTACCTTCTCTTTTTCCTGTTCCTCATACTGATACGCTTTTTCCTGCTGAAGTTCAAGGGAAGCAGCTTTTTCCTTTAAGGATTGCACAACCTCTTCCAATTCAGATATGGTATTATCCAGATTAATCCGATAATCCAGTACATAATTACGCAACGCTTCCGACTTTTCCGTTTCATTTTTTTCTAACAACTCTTTTTTCTCCAATACCCCACTGTCATTTAATTCTGCTTCTTGTATATTTTTCTGAATTCCTTCTATGGTTTCCTTCAGTTCTGTCAAATAAGAATTTTTGTAATCGTCAATAGCCTGTTCTGCCTGTTCCATTCTCACTTTTGACGCATCAATTTCCTGCTGGCTGACTCCATAGTCTCCTAATTCCACATTTAAGTTATAGTTATCCGAGGCTTCCTGATACTCCTGCTCCAGTTTTTCTATCTGACTAATATACTGCTGATAGCGAAGACGGTAAGAAGAATCCGCTTCAAAAGAATCCACTTCTGTTTTTACACTTTCCAAAAGTGTCTGATAACCTTCCAGCTGCTGCTGATAGTACTCCAAGGAATTAGAAATTCCTTCTTGAGCAGTGGAAAGTGATATTTCTTCCGCCTGCTTTTCATACTGACTTTTTATCTGTGCATAGCCACTTACATACTTTTCATATAAATCATAGAACTCTCTGGTCTCCCCTGAATTCTGAAATAAGTTTTTCCCTTTCTCAATGGACTGTTTCAACTGATTATACTGTAAAAGCTGTGTTTCCTTTTGTTGTAACTGCTGCTGACAGGATGATAAAGAAAATGCCATCTCCTTTTCTGCATAATCAGCCGAATGTATCGTACTGCTGTAATTTAAGAAATAAGTTTCAAACTGAACGGAATAGGCTTCCTGTTCCTTTGTCTGCTGAAAAAGATTAGTATCTTCCTCTACTGACTTTTTATATACTTTGAGATTTCCTATCGCAGCTTCTGTCTCCTGAATCTGCTGTGCAAGATATTCCTTCTGAATCATCTGTTCACTGAAATCTACTTGATACAAAACATCCCCTTTTTGGACCTGTTTTCCATCTTCTACTCTTACCTCTGTTAATTTTCCACCCACCTGGTTTACCACCGTACCAATCTGCTCATTGGGACGCAGCATTGCCTCGGATTTTACAACCTCATCTAGTTTCCCAAAATACATCCAGACCAACGCAGTGACTGCAAGAATCAGTACAAGATAAATAAAACAAATTCCTGCCTTGTTTGGTTTCGATTCATAAACCTCTCTGCTGTCTGACATATCCTCAATATTTATAATAATTGGTTTCATTTGCGTAACCACCTCTTTATCTATTCCACTTGTCTTCTCCACAAGTCTGCATACTTTCCGTCCTGCTCCATCAGTTCCTCATGATTTCCCTGCTCCAGTATCCTGCCCTTCTCAAACACATAAATACAGTCACACCTTCTTATCGTACTTAACCGATGGGCAATGATAATTGTCGTAAGCCCTTCACTATACTCCGCTATGGTTTTGTCAATTGCCCTTTCTGTAATGGTATCCAGGTTACTGGTTGCCTCATCCAAAATTAGAATATCTGGATTCTTTAAGATTGCTCGGGCAATGGCAAGCCGCTGTCTCTGTCCTCCTGATAAATTACTTCCATTTTCCTCCAGCGCCGTATCATAACGTAAGGGAAGTTCATTGATAAAATCATGAGCATGAGAACGCTTGCAGGCCTCAATTACCTCATCTGCTGTATAGGAATCCATTCCCAGTGTCAGATTGTCCATAATACTTCCGCTAAACAAAAATGTTTCTTGTGGAATATAGGCAATCTTATCCCTCAATGTATCCAGAGCAATGTCTTTTATATTATTTCCATTGATAAGAATTTCTCCTTTTTCTGCTGTGTACAGATTTAACAGCAGCTTGGATAAAGTAGTTTTTCCTGAACCACTTTCTCCAACAAAAGCAATTTTTTCTCCTTGCCTAATATGTATCTGAATATCCTCCAGTACAGGTCTTCTTGTACCGTACCGAAAGGTAATCTGTTGGATTTGAATCTCTCCCTTTAAGGAAACAGGTGTCATTTTCTTATTTTCCTTCTCTGTCCGTTCCAGTTCTAAATCCAGTATTTCTCCCAGACGATCGGAAGCGACCAATGCCGTCTGCATCTGAGGCTGTAGATTAATTAAGTTCTTCACGGGATCTAAAAAATAGGCTAATAAGGAATTATAGGTAATGAGTTGACCAATGGTCATATCTCCGCTGATGACAGATGCTGCTCCTACCCACAGGATTACAATTCCCCCTGTCAGTTCCACAAAATTCACCAGTGAACTTTGAATATTTCCTACCCAGCTTAATTGAAATACGCTTCTTAACAACTTCACAAATTTTGTTTCCGTCTCCTGTTTTACCTTTCGTTCCGCATTATAAGACTTTACTGTTTGGATTCCATTTAAAGACTCTACCATGTAAGAAGTTAACTGTGCGTTATTCTCCATCTGCTTTTCATTTAGTTTTCGATATGGCTTATTAAAGCCCATTACAATCAGAAAATAGAATACCACTACAATTACGGTAATGAAAAACATCTTGTCATTCTGCATATACAGAATAATACCTCCCACCAGTACCATAATGGTATCAATCATAATGGATAAGGTTGCTCCAGAAATAGCATCCCGTACTTTAGAGGCATCGTTAAATCTCGAAATAATTTCCCCCACTTTTCGTGTTCCAAAAAAGTTCATGGGCAGCTCCAGCACATGCCGGTAGTATCCCAACAGCAAGGCAATGTCCAGTTTCTGACTTAAATACAACAGCAGATGTGATCTGAGTGCCGTCAGTATTACCTTGAATAAATTTAATAAAATTACACCAATGGAAAGCACTGTCAGCGTTTTCTTTAATCCTCCTGGCATAATTTCATCAATAATTACTTTAAAATAAAAAGAGCCTAATATACCAAGTATGGTAATTAGGAGTGATGCAAAGAAGACATGAGTTAATAAACGCTTCTGCGGTATTAATAAATGAATAAACCGCTGAAAAATCCCTTTTTTCTCATTTCCCTTTTCAAATTTGGCATCTGGCACCAGTAAAATCAGCACTCCTGACCATTGATATTTGGGTGGTTTATTTCCTTCTCGCACTTCCCCAAAAAATTCTTCTGGCTTTAGCCTGACAATTCCTTCTCCTGGATCAGCAATGACTACTTGTTTCTTTGTTATTTTATGTATAACCACGTAATGAAGCAGTGACCCATCTACTATAACATGGGCAACACAGGGAAGTGGAAATTCCGAAAAAAAAGCATCCTTGTTTCCTTTTACTCCTTTGGCTGAAAACCCCAGTTGTTCTGCCGCTTTAATGATTCCGAATGCATTTGTACCCTGTTTGTCCGTTCCTGCTATCTCCCGAATCTTTGTAATGGAGGTTTTGTAACCGTACTGTTTGGAAATAGTGGCTAAACAGGCTGCTCCACAATCTGTAATGTCATGTTGTTTTATACAATAGTACTTTTTCAATTACTTTGCCTCCAATGGGTAAATTATATAATTGCATAATATGGCATAGCTGCTACAACACGTAGCAGCTATATACAGACCTATCTTATTGACAAATAATATACTAACTCACCAATATTCTTTCCTAAGTTATAAAATACATACATTGCTACTAAAAAAATAACTAAAAATGCTATATTTCTAACCATAACATTACCCCTGAATATATCGGTAATATATCTCATATCTAATCTCCTCTTACTTATGTGCTTCCTCTGCTTGTTTATAGCCAACATAAATTCCTGCACCTGTTGCAGCTCCTAATGCTGCACAACAACCCCAAATAACTAATGCACCTATAAACGCAATGCCACCATTAGTTTCTATTGCTTCTTCTTCTGATAATAGACTAAATTGCATATTTATTCTCCTTTCACCAAAACCCTTTTTTGTTATTTTGAAAATAATATAGCAGCAGTTACGACCGCAGCTACCACAAAAATAATGACACCAACTACCACTACCAATCCTATCCCAATACCACCATTAATGTCATATTGTTCACTTTCATTTAACTCCATGAAATATGTATTCATACTTTCCTCCCTTTAGAATTTAGTGAGTCGCATAGTATATTGCTTCACCTAAATTTTTCCCCAAATCATAGCATGTATTAACTCCTGCAGCTACTGCTATTATTCCAGCAGCTATAAAAAACACTGATACTCCACCATTTGTATCCATCATCTCATCATTTTTCATTTCTACAAAATCATTCATTTTTTACTCACCTCTCTTTATATCGGATATTTCATTTATTAAAAATAATTCAATAACTAAAACAAATGTTATAATTAAAGAATTATTTTATACCTATTATTGCTTCAACTTTTATCTCTTTAAATAATTTGCCTTCTATCATATTAGTATCATAAGCAATATGCATTGGGGTACTCGGACTAATTTTTTCTTCTACTAAGTATTGATTAAATTTACAAAGAGCACTTTGAAACTCATCTTGCGAACCACAATATTTCCATAGTATAAATTTCTCAAATTTATATCCGTTTATTACTTTATATTTCCCTGTCAGCTCGATTTTTTTATCGATCGGTAAAATATATTCAATATCAACAACCAGTTGACCATCCTCCCAATTAGAATCATGACTTACTGTCATCATTTTTCCTTCTAATTTAGCTCCACTGTTAAAAATTTGCGTCATAACATTTTGAATTGCGTCTTGAAAATCTTCTTGTTTTAATCTGGCTCTATATACTACCACATTTTCAAAAAACAAATTATATCCTTCTTCTATTAATATATTGTGCATAATCTACCTTTCTCTATAGCTATTTGCAATAATTTTCATAATTATACCATTTAATAAATATTGTGTCAATTATTTTTTCTGCCTTTCTACTTTTGCCATTTAGTTCATACTTTTTGGCACAACCTTACCCCGTAAATTTCCCCCAAAACTTCATTTTGTCTCTCCTGTGTGCTAAAAATACACTTTTTAAAAAAGCACAAAACCTTCTAACCCCTTGTAAACATGGACTTTTTAGCTACGTCAACATATCCTTCACAAGGTTAGCATGTCCTGCGTAAAGTGAGCCGTCATTTCCTGTATTCATAGCCTGGTACAAAAGGATCTCAAATAGCACAAAGGAATTTAAGCAGACCGAACAGTATAATAAATTTTCCATGCAACTGAAAAAACGAAGTAATAGGTGAAAATAAGAGCCTGTGTGCGAAGCTCTTATTTTCGTAGGGAGAATCTATTTCCATAATGGTATGTATCCTGGCTTTTCCTCGTAAGCAATTTGAAAAAAATATAATGCGACGTGATTTAAATCAATATGCAGCAGCATACAGCTTCGGTATATTTCATCAGCATTAAATTTTACATGGTTGTTCAGCTTCTGCGTCAGGGATGCTCTTCCGATTCTTAAGGCATCTGCAAACTGATTTTGTGTTTTATACTGATTTTTTATCTCCATTCGTAGTAAGTTAAAATTATAGGTTATTTTCTGATTTGGTAATCTTGCTGCCATCTCTGTTCTGTCTCCTTACTCGGCATATGGATAAAAATGAAACGCGATTTACTTCTTCTTTCTTCCTCTTCTTTTCTTTGTTTCCGTCTTCTTTTGTTCTGGTTCCTTTTCACTGTTGATTTTAGGTTCTTCGGTACAATAAAAGTAGGTGGATATCTCTGCTATTTCTATATCTAATAACTTTGCAGAATTGTAAATTTCCATCTGTGAAAATTCGATTTTGTTATTCAGCCTCTGGCTCAGTGAAACTCTTCCAATTCCCAGTGCTGCTGCAAAAGCCTCCTGTGTGTTGTAGAATTCCTTGATTTTTCCTAATAGTTTATTATAGTAAAACTGTTTTAATTCTTTTTTCTCCGCTTTCTCCACAAAAACACTCCTCTGTATAAATTTAATTATTTCCGCGGTAGCCTAAAGTCTCTTACTCAGGGATTGTGGCTGGATAACTAGCAACAGCCACTTTATGTAAAAATACATATTACATGAACTAAAAGGGGTAAGGGGTTAAAAGCTGTTCGTAGTTCAAGGAACGGCTTTTACCTATTATATTTCTTGTTCCCATTTCTTACAATATAATATATAAAATTGAACATTTTTCATATTAATTTTGCACAATCTTTTATTTTAGTCTTATTAACTCTATCAAAAATGGACAATATGATAAAAATAGAAGAAGGAGGGTTTCCCTTCCTTCTTCTATTTTTACAATTTTTTTTGTTTTACAAATTTTTTGTAACCATCTGGTACTTTAGGCTGATGCCAAAGAAACCAGCAGGCAGAATTCACATTGCGTTTAATCAAAAATTCCGCCGTTAATTTTGCTGCCTTTAGATTTGTTTTTTTCATATTAAAACCACCTTTCTCTACTACAAACTAGTTGATAGTTTATATGTCATTTCTCTTATGTAATAAGTCTATTCTCCCTTATATAATTTTTGTATTCCTGGCTAACATATTTACATTTTCTTATTGTAATGGAATGCTCCTTTTTATCTGCCATAACTACAGTTCGACCTGATATTTTTACGATTTTGCTTTTGTTTACAAGGACTCCACTGTTTATTTTTATAAACAAATCTGACAATATGCTTTCATAACTTTGTAGTGTTCGATACGTTACGTAAGATTCTCCACTTACAGTAGTAACCTCTACCGTCTGCCCAATCTTTTCAATGTATAGAATACTGCTTTCCTTCAATAAATGATTTGTCCTGTTAGACGTTATCTCAATAATAGTATCATTTTTGATGGTATGAATCCCTTTGATTTGAACTAATGCCTTTCGAAATAGTTTTTTAAATTTCTCCGTTTCGACAGGCTTTTGCAAAAAACCAAATGCCAGCATATCGCAAGCGTCCAAAGCATATTCAGAATAACTTGTAACAAATATAATAATCACCAAAGGATTTTTTTCTAAAATCATCTTAGCAATCTCCAGTCCATTCTGATTGGGATCATCCAGATCAATATCTAAGATAGCCATATGTACTCTTTTTTTATTCATTAATTCGACTAATCCCTGCTCCATTTTTGTGTAACAATTCACTTCCACTGGAACATTAAGGGTTTCAGCAAATCTGATTACACAAGCCTTGTTAATATCTACAGACAGCTTATCATCATCAAATATTAATACATTTAACATGTTTCTTCCCTCACATACTATTTCTAAAAGAAATTGACAAAATAAATTCTTCTGCATCATAAAAAGTGGTCATTTCTCCACTATACTTAACTACAATGTCCTTTATAATTAACATTCCCATCCCATGATTTGTTCTATTTTCTTTACTTGTTACATAATTCCCCTTTTTATCACGTTTTGGTCTTTCCGCAAAACTATTTTTACAAATGATATGTACGATCTCTTTCTCACAAAAAATTTCTAAATCCACATACTTTTTTCTACCATCTTGAATTCTATCCGTTGCTTCCAGTGCATTATCCAAAATATTTGCAAACAATGACGTCAGTTCCTGATTCGTAAGTGGAAATATACTGACTGTAATCTCAGATTGAAAGGTAATTCCCTTTTTACCAGCATGTTTTTTCTTCTCAGTAATAATACTTGCAAGAAACAAATTGTCTATCGTACATATTTCATCGGCTATGTCAATATCAAGATAAAGAGCATTAATATAATTGATCACATTGGAACTGTTTTCCTCTTTTGCAATCCTCATAATTTGAGAAATATGAGATTTCATATCATGCCGTAATTTTCTTAAATTTTTTATAGATTCTGTCTTTTCCTCATAAAAGGCAAGCTGAGACTTCATTTCTTCTATTTTCTTGTTTTTCATATCTTGAATTCTGCTTTTTTGATAAATTGTGTACGCAATATAAAGACTAAATAATACTGCAATTAATAATTCCACTCCTAATGCCAATAATAATATTTCCGATTTGCTTCCAATTATATTATAAAAAATAATTAATAATGGAATTACTGTAGCTATATTAAATAAAACTGTAGCATACATCCCTTTCCATTTTATAAAAAGTTTGTTTTTGGACAGCAACGGTAATAAAAATCTATAGCATATCAAATTTACCGTCCTTGCACTGATGGTAATTCCAAGATTCAATATTCCTATGGCTGCATACTCATCATTTGCAGCATTGGTAGAAATAATCCATAGTCCTCCTACAAGACAGTCTACAATAATAGAAACTATGTAAATAATAATAAAAAGATAAATGTTAGCTTTAAAAGTTCCTTTAAATAATAAATTTGATATGATTATAATATAAGCAAACATAATTGGGAAAAAGGCTATTGAAGCGATACCAACTCCTCTAAATGTCATGATCTGCTTTACTATTATTATGGCATATAATCCTAAAAACGCACCAACATAGTACCCCTTTTCCCTATATTTAGGTGTAAATACGGTATAGTATGCATGAATCCAGATAAATGGATCGATTGCATAGGATATAATATATAAAAGAAACATTATGCAATACAGAAACATCAAAGACACTCCCCTTGGTATATTCACAATAAAGTTACCCCCATTTTATCACATAATACATTTTTATACAATATATCACACAAAAAATAAATAGATTCAAAATAGCCTAAATTGACAATTAGGTAAAACCTCATTCAGTTCTTCCTGTTTTTCTGCCGAATCCATTCCACCAATTACTACATATTCCAAAGAAGTAAGACTAGTTAACTTTGATACATCATCAAAAATAACATACTCATCCAATTTCAATGACTTTATTCCGTCAAAGACGACATAATTTGATATTTTTTCAAACTTGCTCCCTGACATAGGTTCTCCACTTACATGATAAAACCCATTATAAATTTTTAATTCCTCAACTGTTTCATTATAATTTGATATATGTAAATAGGATGGCTTAGCGCTAATATTTAATTTGAAATAAATCGTTATCTTGTACCCTTTATTAAGATAATAATCTGGGTTCTTTTCTAAGTAACTGTTGAGCATGAATCGAATGTCATTATATACATCAGGTTTGCACTTCTTTTCTCCCCAGAACATGTATTTGTCAACAAGCCCATAACTAATTCTTTTAAAATGTTTAATTTTCACAGTTCCCTCAGTTTCATTTTTATTTAGATATTATCTCATTTTACTCATATTTCTGCTTGAGTTCCCTTATCACTCTTGGCAATTCACGGGTCATTGTCATGATATGTTTTAGTTTATTGCCAGCAGATTTATCAGCAGCCTTCTCATAATCTACACTTTTCGTTAATTCGTCAATATATGGAATTGTTGAAGGTTGCGATATGGTAAAAGCATTTACCGATTTAAATAACCAGTCTTTGTCTATTCCCCACTGCTCTGCTATATCATCTGTTTCTGCCTTTAATTTGTTGCTTTTCCAGCGTTCAAAAGCATCATCAAAAAACACACCATACTCTAATTTCCCTGGAAGTAATTCGGTATCAACAAACTCTCGTAATAAGTGAGCCTTGCTGTCATCCCCCATATCGCTTAATTCTTGGATTTGTTCATAAATAATTCTTAAAGTTTCTCCGTCTACTGCTTGTGTTCCACCTACATTACTAACTTTTGAACCAATTAAACCAAGAATATGCGTTGCATCTATCACTTGCGTTCCTGCTAATTTTATTTTTCCAACCAATGACTTTATAACCCCTGGAACAGGATCACCAGTACTTTCTTTTTTAACAAGATTCTTATATGCACCAACATATTTTAACCAAGTATGTTCGTCAATTCCAAATGAAGTGTCATCCCATTGATACGCATAATATTGTTCTACTAAATTTAATTGTTCTGTGGCATCCTTAAATGAAAGTATAAATTTTTCCACATCTTCTTTATTGTCCTTAATACTTTGCCAATCGGATGGGTCTGGTAATGTTTGAATCATCTTTAAAACATTTAGGTTGAATTTTTTAACGGCTGTCTCATATGTATCTACGATTGCTTTGCTACTGCTTCCACCACTTCCATATAATTTTAATGCAGTGTCCACTATCTCTTTCGTCATTTCTGGATATTGAAAATTAACAATACTACCAAATTCCTTTTCTTTTCCATAAATACGATTTGTTCTTGAATACGCTTGTATCAGTCCTTGTAATTCTAGTGGTCGATCCACATATAATGTATTTAATCTTTTGGAATCATATCCAGTCAAAAGTTGATCCGCTACTATAACAAGGTCAATATTCTTTTTATTTCTTCCACTTCCACCTCTTGTAGCTCTTTCTACAACATCTTCAAAATATGCACTTTCTCCATGTTTTTTATCACCAGCAACAAATTCAATTCCTGTAAATCCTGCATAATTTGTAAACATCCCTTTTATGACTTCGGGAGCAATATTTTCCGGATCGTTTTCATTCCCAAAGCTAAATGTCATAGCAATATTTAATGTCATATTACGTTCTTCTAATTGCTTTTGAAATTCATTAAAAAACGCTATCACACGATTTTTATAGGCAACGGTTAAAATAGCATTAAATTCTCTCCCTTTTGATTGCATATCCCAATTACCTAAAATTGCTTCTACAACTCTTGGAATATGAG
Source organism: Anaeromicropila populeti (assembly GCF_900112775.1). GTDB lineage: Bacteria > Bacillota > Clostridia > Lachnospirales > Lachnospiraceae > Anaeromicropila_A > Anaeromicropila_A populeti. The sequence goes on along the minus strand of NZ_FOYZ01000006.1, from coordinate 124,200 downwards.
TTTCGTCTTGATAAATTAAAATCTTGTTTTTACTAGCCTGCTCTTCCACCTCTGCCTCGGAGTATCCTAGTACTTTTCTTTGAATCTCTCTATCTCCAAGTTCAGGATGTTCTTCTTTCATAAGTTCGATTAACTGATCCCTTAAATCTTCGTAGCTTTTAAATTCTCCTGTATTGATGCAATCCACATTAAAACCCAAAACATTTCCATCTGCAATTGCCTCATCAATGGTGTATTGATGAAGTTTGGGTCCAAATAGTTTTTCCGTCGTATTAATCACTTCACTTTTTTCGTTTATTTTTCCCTTAATATGATTTTCATCAAATAAAGGCGTCCCTGTAAATCCAAAGAATAGACCATTTTTCTTAAAATATTTTTTGATATCACCCATCATTTGTCCCATTGTTGTCCGGTGAGCCTCATCAATAATAAAAACGATTCTTTTATCTGCCAAGGAATCATCCTTTGACTCTTCTAACTCTTTTACAAGAACATTCAGCTTAAAAGTTGTTGTAACTATAATACCTGGATTTGGTAACTTCAATTTCTTTTTTAATTCAAATGTATGTTTTGTATCGTCTACTGTAACTGGTTCATAGGCTGCATAGGCTTTAAAATTTTCACTTGTCCTACTATCTAACTCTCGTCGATCCACTAAAAATACTACCTTATCAAATCCTGCACGTGTAGCAAGAAACAATGCGGTTTTAAAACTGGTAATTGTTTTACCTGATCCTGTTGTATGCCAAACAAATCCCCCATGAGGAATGTGTTCTTTATTATCAAATCCAAAAGCTGCTGCTTCTACCGCTTGTAATGCATATACTTGATAAGGTCTCATCAGCATATGTTTACGATTTTCTTCCTCTTTTGCTTCATCGATAACAAGATAATCTCCTACCATCTGATGTGCCATTGGAATCATTAAAAATTGTTCAATCACTTTCTTCCAATCATTCACTGGTTTATTTTCTTTATCCGCCCAATGAAAAACAAATACTGGATTAAATTCATCTATTGATTTTGGTGTTGCAAAATAACGGGTTTCAATCTCAGTTGTTATGACCATCATTTGCGAAAAAGCCATGAAATTATTACAGTACTCTCCATCTCTATAATATCTTATAAACTGACCGTATGCTTCATCTAATGATTTATCTGTACGTTTTTGTTCTATATTGATTAGTGGTAACCCATTGATTAACAAAACAATGTCAAAGCGATTACCGCTTGGAGTCTCAACTTCTCTAGCAATTCGATAACTAGAATCTCCTCCTCGAACTTCTGCTTTTTTTATAATTGTCAATGTGATTTGTTTTCTAGTAATAGCTGGATGATCATCACGATAAATTCCATCAATTTTACCTTTTGAACCTTCCATCGATAAAATCTTTGCTGCTTCATAGCTATTCTTTATCAAATTCACCTTTGACAATACTTGTTTAAATTCATTGTCTGTTAATTCAACGCCTTCTAGTTGATCCCCATTGATACGATTTAATTCTTTTCTCCAATGATTTATAAGGTCTGCAACGGTAACCTTTTTCTTATTTCCATTTAAAAATTCTGGTGCTTCCCACTTATATTTTTTTAATTCTTCAACAAAATTTTCTTGAAAAGTTCTCTCTGAGGCATTTTTTGGTGTATTACTCATGACATAGCTCCTCTCTAAATAAACATCTCATTCAAGTATGCTTTTTTGATATTCTGTAATTTATCAAGCTTGCGCTGATGAAGGGTGATAAGGTTGTCGAGTTGAGTAAAATAGTCTCCAATTTTAATTTGTTCTTCTTCATTTGGAAACATAAAATGCATATTTTGAAACATGCCGTTTGTGATTTGATTAATTGTCGCCCCAAGATTTTTTCCCACTTCTTTATCAAAAACTGGTGTACTCAGTAATGCATTTGTGAAAAAAGAGTTTGATGATCTCATGCCTGTCATAAACGCACCTATAACTGTATTGTCCATTTTAACCTTGATTTGACCGTGTTTTCCTATCAATGAACGAGAACCATTTCTTACAACGACAATAACATCTCCCTCCTGGACATTGTCCACATTGACAACATCTGATTTTACATACACATTATCAGCATTAATAATCTCTCCATTTTTTACATTAGATGAACGAAGAACAAGCGTCCCGCCTTCATTAACAACATCGTTAGGAGAATATGTTAAACCACTAAATAATTCTACTTCGTCAGTTAACTTACGCTGTTCCCAATCATCCTTAAATCCTGCAAATCTTCGCTTTGGTTTACTTTCACCTTCAGCTGGAAACATTTCAGAAAGATATGCATTTTTTAATGCTTTAATTTTTTCCAACTTACGCTGATGAAGGGTAATAAGATTGTCGAGATTGGAGAAAAACGCTCCAACTGCTTGTTGTTCTTTACCATATGGAATAAGAATATTCAAATTACGAATTTTATTTAATGCAATAAATTTTTGTGTACCCCCATCCATTCCGCTGTTTAATTGGCTTATAACATTTGATGACTGTAGATAGTGATAAAGATATAAATAATACACCTTTTTTGTATCCTTAATTAATGCCACATTTTTAATTGCAAAATCAGGCTTTTCACGTATTAAAGCCATATTTCCTATGGTTCCAATCATGCCCATAAGAATATCGTTTTTATCTACCTTAGAACGCTTATTTATTTCTTCAAAAGCTTCATCAGAGATATATTGAACATCGTCGTAATTAATATATCCGCCTCCAACATTTTTTGAAGTAATGAACGGATGTCCTTGTGAAAAATACTGAGGAGAATCGTGTGTTCCATCTCTAACATCTGCCATGTCATCAAGCTTACGCTCTTCCCATTCTCCGTCATTTTGAAACTCTTTAAATCGTCTTTTTGGTATACATTTTTTCCCTTCGTTCATTATTCCACCACCAATTTATCCTTTAATGATTCAAACTCTTTCATCATTTTATCGATTTGTGAATCAATATCAAGTAATGTATCTGAATACCGTTCTTCTAAAATTCGCAAAGAATTCAATTCCTTTTTCAATGAATTCTGTATAAGACCTACCATTTGATTGATTGTATTACCAAACCATTTTTGATACATCAAACTGTCAATTTCATCATCTGTTAGTGTGAGGATTCTATCTTGTACTGCATCGTCAAGTTCCTTTTCTTCTGTTTTTAATTCTTTTGTTAACGATGCTTTGTTATTTATGAAATATTCTACTTTTTTAAGTAGTAACTGCTCTGCCGAACCCTTTTTTGCTTTCTTTAATTCCTCTTTTAAAGCTTTATTATCAAATGCATCTAAAGGCTCACCATCATCATTTTTCTTTATCGCATCTATTAATGCATTATTCTCATCACTGTCTTCCACTTTTGCTGCTTCCACTAACTCTGAGAGTTCTGTTTCAATTTCCTGAATTTTAATGCGTTTATTCTCAAGATTCTCTAATTCCCTTGAAAAAAGCATCTTTGCAATGAATTCATTTGGAATCAGACTTCCAACCCAACCCTCCTGTTCTTCACGTTTATTCTTGCCAGATCCCTTTGTTACCATATTAGGTTCACGCTTGCGTCCAGCATTATAAAATCCTTCATTTGCAATTAGTTCTGTGTCATGGTGCAATGCATTCTTCCATATCTCCGCAATAATTTGATAACCACCATACACATCAATATATTGGTAATTTAATAAAATTTGTTTGATCTCACAAAGCATTTCCTCTGTAAGAGCTGAGATATCTGTTTCCATAGTAACCTGTTTTAAAGAATCCAAGTATTTTTGAATATATTCAGTCGTCTTTGCTTCTATTTCCTTAGACATTGCAATAATATGTTCATCCTTCATAATCTCAATTGTTAGTTCTGTTACTGGTTTCAATAAATTTACATAGCCAGGTCGAATTTCTTCCATTGACTGATTTAATAATTCTGGAACAAGTGATTGCAAAACTTTCAAATCATTAATATTACTTTTTGGGATTCCACCAAACAAATGTGCATCCACATCTTGTGGGATTTCAGAATCTACCCCTTCTACATATCTTGGAATATTCATATTATAATCATTTTTCATGATTTCTTCACGAGTAGCAAGATGACTATACCCTTTCATTTCTTCTCTACCCAGATATACATCTACTATTTTAGCGATGTCTTTTTCCTGTAAAACATTTTGTTTTCCAACCTTTATAAAACTATTGGAGGCATCAATAAGTAATACTGGATCTGCGACATTACGATTTTTTTTCAAAATAATAATAACTACTGGTATTCCTGTATTGGTGAATAAATTACTTGGTAGCCCTATAATCGTATCTATATAATTTTTTTCTAATAATCTTTTTCTAATTTCCCCTTCCGATGAACCTCTAAAAAGTACTCCGTGCGGTAATACAATCGCCATTGTTCCATTAGTTCCTAAATGATATAACCCATGTAATAAAAATGCAAAATCACCTTTTGAATCTGGAGGTAATGCCCCTGCCACTTCAAATCTTGGATCACTTACCTTTAATCCTGCTTTATTCCAATTCTTTGCCGAATAAGGTGGATTCATCACAACTGCATCAAATTGTACCCCTTCGTTTGGATTTTCTGGATCTTCTGGCCAGTCGTTGGATAAGGTATCCCCATTTTTGATTGTCATCTTTTCTGGACGAACACCATGTAATAATAAATTCATACGCGTCAGGTTATAGGTTGCCGTATTCTTTTCCTGTCCATAATAGGCAAGATCCCTTTGTTTGTCCTTTGTCAAATGTTTCTTAACTGTGAGTAATAAAGAACCTGACCCGACAGTTGGATCATATATGGATTTAATATCTGAAGATTTAGCAACTATTTGTGCCATTACTTCACTCACTTGATGTGGCGTATAGAATTCTCCGGCCTTTTTACCAGATTCCATTGCAAACTGTCCAATTAAATATTCATAAGCATCTCCTAAGATATCTCCTTTTTGAAGTGCAACCATATTTAAATCCGCAAATAATAAGATTAAAGCTTTTATATTTTCACTTCGATCGTGAAGATTGCTTCCAAGTGCTGTATCCGTTAAATCTAATGTTGAACTTGAAAAAAGTCCTTTAAAATCTCTTACATCACCAGAACTCATAATTGTTCTTTCAAATGCATTTAAACTATCTGAAACTTTTTGCACTTCAAAGTTTCCCATATTAATATCTATTAACCATGTTTGATAAAGGTACTCTGGCGATACATAATAACCTAAAACATCTTGAATCATTTTTTCCAGGTCTTCACCATATTCCTCTTTTGCTTTCACAAATTCAGTTACTAGTTCACTTTCAGATACCGTTTTAACACCAGCTGTCATTTTAAATGTTTCTAATGTTTTATCACTCAAAAACTTATAAAACATCAATCCTAACATGTAATCCTTATAGCGGCTTGCATCCATTGAGCCTCTTAGTTCATTTGCTCCATCCCATAATCTTCTTTTTATTTCTTCTGATGTGATCAACTTCATATCCTCCGTTTTCCTATAATAAATAGTTAGACTATTCATTGACCTTCCATTTGAGTCTAAACACATTTCATACGGTATAATTATATACCAACGTAGGAACAATTACAAAAACTTTTAACTTTTTGGGCAAATAACAAGCACACTCATTATATCTCAAACGAATGTGCCTAAACAATCCCAGTTTCAGCAAAAAAGATTGGATGCTCCTATCATTAGCGTTAAATTTGTTGATTTTGATTCCCTTTCAACCGAAGTCAGAAAAATTTAGGCTAAATGGCTCTGTACACATTAGAATTAATATTATTAACAAAAGTATAAATATCCAATTTGTAGGTATCTTCAAAAAATTTAATCTATCACTTGAAAAGTGAAAAGAGAGAAAAGCGTTAAGTAGCAATGAAATAATTATTATAATTAAGAAGAACTGCGGTATGCTATACAGGGGCATTATATGACTAAATAATACAAAACCTATCATCAAAAAATCTATAATTATATTGATAAATCCAATTACGCACAATTTAGCGTTAGTTTTCATACATTTTCCACTCCTTTTCTGAATTAAAACCGAACTAATACATATAGTTATCTATTTCTGCTTTTACTCTGTTTGCTGTCACATCAAAGCCTTTATGATTATCAATGTATTTTTCCTTTAGGTAAACACCAGAATGAATATCACCTACTACAAAGACGCCTCGTAAGAGTTTGCCCATGCTGAGTGAACCACAAAAACTCTCGCTTATAAAAAGCGAGAGTATCTATTATAAAATCTTAGCTTGCACAACTGTTCTTGCATTTTCATATTCATAACTACAAGTAATCAATGTAATTATTCTGTCATCTTCTTGAACATTAATATCTGTCTTGAACAAAGATCGCTCTTTACATTCCTTAATATAATCAAGAAAATCCTCTTCCGTATATTTCACATAGGTTTTTTCTGTAGATGCGTCTACAACATAAACCGCAAACACCTGACACGAAAATTCTTCATATAAATCACTAACGACAATTATCTTGTTTTTCTCAAAGAAATCTTCATCCTTATAATTAATCAAATTGTGAAACATAGAACCATCCTTCATATTATGCCCATATATAATATTATTATGGTCTTGAAAATCTGGCTCATTCCTATAGTCAAGATAAATACTTCCATATGAGGAATCTTCCTGATTACTTGCTTTTGTTAAATAATACGTGTTATCCTCATGCTGGACAATAGGATAATTGATTTGAGAATTCTCAATTTTAACCCATCCAATTACTTCTTTGTTTAATTTAAGAAGCTTTTCATACTTTTTCATAACTGTTTTGGAAGGTTTTTCTGTCTCCACTGAACCTGAGGCAGTTGGTTCTGCTTGTTCCTCTGTTGGTATAACTGATTGATTTACTGATACTATATCATTTTCATCTAGTTTCTGATAGAACTGTTCTTGCTTCCTGTTTTCCAAATAATCTTGAAAAACAGGATAAGCACTTATTAACAACAGTATTCCTCCACACATCATACAGAATATGACTGCTACCCACTGAATTCTAGTTCTTAATTTTCTTTTTCTCATGATCTCTCTTTATAAAATAGATTAAACTAAATCCGCCCGAAATAAACATAAATCCTACTACTGGAAACAAAAAGTTATACTGTACTCCTGTCTTAGGGATACTTTCACCTTCATCCGTCAGACTATTGCGATTTCTCCCACTAGTACCAGAAGATGCTCCACTATTCGTAGGTGTCTCTTCTCCACTGGTAGATTTCCCCTTGCCCGACTGACTTGACTTTCCATTTCCTCCTGACGCAGAATCTGTTGGCTTTATACTTGCTGTTGGTTGAACTGGTTCTGGTGTTGGTGTTGCCGTTGGTGTTGGTGTAACTACCGGCGTCACTGTTGAGGTTGCACTAGGCGTGACTGCTATTACCGGACTCGTTGATGATATAACAACAAATGTGGGAGCTGGCGTTATCACTGGCGTTGGTGTTATCACTGGCGTTGGTGTTATCACTGGTGTTGGTGTTATCACTGGCGTTGGCGTTA
>NZ_FOYZ01000006.1:100056-116445 GCF_900112775.1 Anaeromicropila populeti | reverse complement strand
GGCGTTATCACTGGCGTTGGTGTTATCACTGGCGTTGGTGTTATCACTGGTGTTGGCGTAGGGGTTGCACTACCACCAATTGGTGTTGTAAGAGTAATAAAACCATCGATATGTGTCTCAAAGCTTCCTGTATTCAATGCCTCAAGATTACCTAACACTATATTTCCATCAATATGTCCACTCTTAGCTGAATCAATATATAAGGTTGCCTTTGGAGCCAGTACAGAACCCTTTATTGTACAAGTAGATGTTGAAACACCACCTTTAATTGAGGTTGCATCAGGAAAATTCCATATAATCCGATCTGCTGCAAAGGTTCCTGATGTTCCCAACGGCTCAATATTAGGAAGTTCTACATCTACCCCTGTAACATTAACCAAAACAATAGAGCTAGCTGGTACATCAATGGTAATGGTAGTAAATTTTGACATTGGTGATTTTGCAATCTCCGTATTGCTATTGTCAAGCTCTGAGATTGCTGTTGGATCTAAATTAAAAATATTATAGACCGCATCTGTTCCTTTAAAGGTAATCGTTGAATATTGTGCTGTCACCGTTCCGTTTGCCGGCACACTTGCCCATGTTGACGACAAATTCATAAAATATGTACTGGCTGCTGCAAAATCAATATAATTATCTTTTATAATGGGTGCTGCCACTAATGCAGCCTTTTCACTTGCTGTCAGTCCATCATGCTGAATATCAATATTACTATAGCCCTCATTCACTGACGTACTGCTTACTGCAATAATACCTTTTTGCATCTTTACTCCATCTAAATTATAATTACCATTTATGTACAAATCCGCCCTTGTTCCATCTACTGTAAGCTTAGAACCAATCGTGTAACTGGAAAGGGTTGCATTTCCTCCAACAGCAATCCTGCCCTCACAATCTGCAAGGCTCTTATTCATATTCCCTAAAATAAACAAGTTATAGTCTTTTGCAACACCAAAGTCAAAATCATCCTCTGAACCTGCATCGGTAAAGGTCTTATTTCCGATAGTAAACATAACTAAAACAAAAATCAACATAATACAAATATTCTTACGCTTCATAAAATTCCTCTCTATCTTTTTTCTGTTCTTAATACCTCATAGTTTATTGGATAGATATGGTATTGTCAAGAAATTTTTATTTACATTTTTAAACTTTAACTAAAATAAAGATGTTGTCACTTATGCAACACCTTTATTACTATTTTTTAATTAAAACCATTTTTTCTTTTTAAATATTATGATACATATCAAGCATATGATAATACTTAATGTAATGACATAAGGATATCCATATTTCCAAGAGAATTCTGGCATGTTCAGATTCATTCCATACCATCCTACAATTAAGGTAAGTGGCAAAAAGATAGTTGTCACTACAGTAAAAATTTTCATCAGATTATTCTGCTCAATATCAATCTGTGCCTGATAAGCTTCCCGAACCTGTGTAACATAATCCCGCAGACTTAAAACCTTAGCGAAAAGCCTGTCAATTCGATTATCCAGAATACGGAAATAACGCAGTTTTTCATTTGATATCATATTGTTCTCGTTTTCTACAAGACCTTCAAAAATATAATTCAACTGTTCATAATACTTTTTCAGCCGTAATAATTCTCTGCGGTATTTAATAATAATAGCAGCATACCCTTTTCTAGTACACGTAAGCAATTCATCCTCTGTTTCTGTAATACTTTCTTCTAGTTCTTCTAAACAATCAATATCTCCCTTTATAAGTTCTGCAAAAAACTCATAAAGAATATGTTCATTATCTGTTCCTTCCTTTAATAGCTGCTGTACTTTATGAAAGCACCGAACTGTTTCACAAAGGAATATCAACTTATTTTCTTCATAATAAATAATAATCTGGGCAGGTTCCCCACTTTCTTCATGAATGTCATACCAATCAAAAGAAATCAAAATAAACTTTTCATGGCTCTCAAATTTATCCATCTGTCTGCTTCTTATTGTTTCCACAATTATTTGATTCATATATTTTGTAAGTTTATCTAATTCATTTAACATATATATCTTTTCTAATGTATTTTTCTTCTCCATTATTTCACCGTCCATACCAGTTTCCTGAATATTTGTAATTAGCATGTGTTCATACTTATTATATGTTAAATCAACGGAACCATTCTGTCAAATCTATATATTCTATCTTCATATATCTTCAAAAAGTTATTTGCTATCAAGAAAAAAAGTTCCTTTTTCTATTAATAATGACATTCTGTGATATGTTTATCCAAATACTTTGTAAAATCGTTGTAATGAAACGTAACATGCATAACTCGTATTGTTATCTAGGTTAATCAATACTATAATAATGGCACATGAAAAACACCAGCATATTACCAGCTTAGAGAGGAGTGGCCTAATTGTCATCGCAGGAAAAAAAAGTGCTTCACTATAATTACAATAAACTTTTAGGTAAAATTAAAGAACTTTATGGGACACAAGAAAAATTCGCCTTAGAACTGGGGATTGGCAGGGTATCACTTAGCCAGCGGCTAAATTGTAAGTTAGAATTTTCCCAGCAGGAGATCAGCAGATCCATTGATTTGCTTGGCCTAAACAAAAATGATATTCCGCTATACTTTTTTACAGAAAAATAGGGGGAGAGAATTCTATTTTTCTCTCCCCCTAAAATGAACCTACATCTGTGCGTTAAATAAACTCTTTAATTTGTATACAACATCATCTGAATCTGCATTAATGCTTGCCGCCTCGTTTATTTGTGAAAGTGTTTCTAATGCTTCAATATCTGCGTTATACCCAATTGTATATACTGGAATCTCTAATGCCTTCAAAATTCCCTTGATTGATTTCAGTTTATAACCTTCATTTGTTTCACCATCACTGAGCACAAACATCATAAGCTTTGTATCTGGATTCGTTTCTTTTGCCTTCAGTAACATATCCATTGCTACCAATACCCCGTCATAGGTTGCTGTTCCACCAGCAGCACTCATATCTGTAACTGCTCCAGTAAATAAGGAACGTTGGTTCAAATCAAACTTAGCAATTGGAAGATTAATGGATACACTGCTGTTATAAGTCACTAATCCAATGTAGTTATCTGAATTAATATATTCTGCTCCATTAATTAAAGAATTCTTTAATTCCATCAATGGTTCTCCGTCCATACTGCCTGAAGTATCTGCCACAAAAACCGCTGTAACAGGACGGCCTGAATCTTTGCTTTCCTTCCACAAATCCTGAGCCTCAATTAGAATATCACCTGAAAATTCTGGTAAATCACTTTTATAAGTGTCTAGTTGGTTAAATCCATATTTATCAGCTAATTTCTGATTTGCATCATTTAAGCAATAAGAAATAAACTCCTTTAAAATTGCCTGCTTTTGCTCTGATAACTTTCCAACTGAATAAATAGGATTGTCATGCCTTACTCCAAACGGTGTAAATTCATATTTTTTCAAATCGGTAGAATTCTTATAGGTCTGATATTCCATAATCAGTCCATCTAAAACCCCTGACTCTACTGCTTCCCTCATTTGCAAAGTAGTGTATGCTACAAAAGGTACATTTAACTGAAAGCTTTCAAAGCCGTCCATTGCCTGAATACTTAGTGGATCGGTTTCATCGTAAGCACATAAGGTAGAAATTAAAAAGTTGAGTCCTGTAGAACTTGCGAATGGATTGGTATATCCCATGGCAATTTCACTTTCTGCTGTAGCCTGTGCAATTGTTTTAATTGTTATTTCACCATACTTTTGAATTAATTCTTCCTGTTTCTTCTTAGACAATAAAATTCCTGCCACATTACCAGCCAGCTTTTTCTCTTCAAGTTGAATTGCAACACCTTTATTTTCAATCATAGCGCCCCACAGTTCATTTGACGGTGAAAACGCATCTGGTAAATACTTCCCTGAAACAATGTAATCCATAGCCATACCAGATGCTATAGACCGAATGGAGACTGATGCAGTTTTTCCATTTACTTTAATCTTTTCTTTATTAAATGCTTCTGCTACATCATTCAACCATCCATCATTACCCGTACCACCCTTTTCAGTTGATACAAATATTTCAATGCTATCCTTTGTGTTTGCTGTTACACTAAGTGGATACTTATCAATGCTTGGAAGCTCTTCCTCCAGATTATTTCCTCCTAACTGAACATTTGCCTTTCTGGCTTCAACTTGTTGTGGATCTACGTCGTCCACCATTTTTTCCAGCTTCTTTAATGCTGTATCCGTACTAATCTCAGATGATGTCTTTCCCCAATTTTTAGTGACGGTAAGCCCCACATAAAGTGCTAAAAAAGAGAAAATGCCAATTGCAATAAATGCTATGTATTTGTTTTTCATATCTGTTCTCCTTGCCATTCTATAAATTTATATTACTTTTCATATTTTTGTTCCAAATCTGATATATCATCCTCTCCCTGACGAAGTTTTTTCATCGCGATCACTGTACCTTTGATAGAATCCAGTCCAGCAATTCCTCTTCCACCCTGTTCTCCCAGCTTGGATACTTCAATGAGCAGATTATCAAATTCCAGTAAAATAGTTTCATTCTTCTCAAGCAAATCCTTTACATATAATATATGCTGCTGATACAACTGGTATTGTGCATAATAAGAATTGTTCTGCTCTCCGCCTTTTGCCTTACCAGCGGCCTTCAGCTTATTGTATTCTGCCTCATCAAAGATAGCCAGTCTGCACAGAATTTTCTTAATATTTTCATACATCAAGTTATTAGTATCTAGAACAACCTGACTAAGCCCATTAAAATCCTCCGCTGATTCCTTTAAGTTCTGATAAAGTACCCCATCCAGAACTTCCTTTTTTCGTAAAATCCGCTCAATCTGACTAATTGCCTGGTTAATCTCTTTTAAAAAAGTAAGTCTGTTCCGATAACTCTCCAATGCCTGTACATAGTCCTCTGGCTCTTTTAATTGGTCCATCGTAAAACCATCTTTTATTGAATGAATAAAAAGCAACCTATAATTTCCGTAAAAAAAAGCTGCTATACTCATTACCACTACTGTAATACTAAAAGCAACAACCGCTGTGTTATAACTAAAAATTGAGCAGCCTAGAAGCCCTTTAGAAAATACAATTACATTTACCCCGACAATTCCTGCATTCAATGCGGATAATTTCATTATTTGCTCCTTCTGCATTTTCTCCTCACCTCTTTTTGAATAATCAATATATAAATTTTACTTGATAATGATATTCTTGTAAACAAAAAAATGAAGCTGCCGTAAAATAAACACTTCCAGTCTATTTTACAACAGCTTTTTCTTTCTAATTAGGATTATTTTACTATACAGAAAACCGGTTTGCTTCCTCCCCAAGGCTTACTGCAATTAATCCTGTGCTTTCTTCCGCATCTTGAATCTGATTAATGATTGTTACAAGTCCAGTAGTTGAATTAGCTACCTCAGAAACTCCAATCGTACTCTCTTCTACAGCCGATGATATTCCATCAAATGAGTTAACAATACTATTAATGGTATCTTTAGCCTGTCTTGCCTTTACAGAAAATTCCTCCACCATACCATTTATTTTAACTGCGTCGTCTTGATACTGCATACCATTTCTAATAAACTTATCATAATCAGCAATAATTGTATTGTGAATAAATTCCAAAATTTCTTCTGCACTTCCTGCAAGCCCTTTTACTGCATCCGTTACATCCTTACTTAGCTGCTGTATACTATTTGCTGTATTTCTGCTGCTATCTGCCAACTGTCTGATTTCATCTGCAACAACAGCAAAACCTTTGCCGGCTTCCCCAGCCCTTGCTGCTTCAATTGATGCATTTAGTGCAAGTAAATTTGTCTGAGAGGAAATTTCCAAAATTTCATTGGTTAATGTATCGATACCAGCAACCTTTTCGCTGTCCTTCACAGATTTCTTTATTGTATTACTAATTTCTTCAATCATACGATTTGTATCATTTTTGCTTCCCACAGCTTCCTTCTGAAGCAGTTCTGCTCTGCTTTTCATTTCTGATACAAAAGACAGGCTGTTCTCAGAGCGGTTTGAGATATCAACTACATTTTTTTCTGCATTCGCTGCATCCTCATTCACATGAACAATAGTAGCAGAGACTTCTTCCATACTTGCTGCCAGTTCTTCCATAGTAGCTGAAATATTGGATACATTTTCACCAGCTGTGAACACCTGAGATGCCACAGTATCTACAGACGCATACAACGCATCTGATTGTTTCACAATGCTTTCAATTGTTTTATGAAGCATATCCAGAAAAATATTAATACCTCCAACCAACTGAGCAATTTCATCCTGGGTTTTAATTTCAATGCGCCTTGATAAATCCAACTTTCCTTCCTGCAAACTGCTTATCAAAATATCCAGTTCCTTTTTTGCTTTAGTTGCTGGCTTGATTACACCAGTCAATACAATTCCGGCAAAAAATAACGTAACTAAAATAATAACTACTACCAGTCCATTAATCATCGCCGTATATCGCATTGCTTCGTTGTCCAAAACAGTTTTGGAATCAGCCATATTGGCATCACTCTGCTCTTTCATTCCTGATAAATGCATATTCAGAGTATCCCCCATGTCTCTTGCCTGATCCATCAGTGTCATTATTTCCGTTTCTGAACCACTATTGTTTTTTAACTGAACAATCTGATCAAACAAAGCCAAGTACTCATTTACAGCCGTTTGAAATTCAGCCAGCTTAACCTGTCCCTCTTCTGGCACTCTGCTGATAAAATTAGTTAATGTAGTCTGAACTTCTTCTGTTTCCATTTTCAGACTCTCTTCCATCATCTGGCTGTTCATATTCTCATCTTGAAATACATAATCAAATAATTCCCTTTGAATTGCTTCCATGCCACTGGTCAGCACAAAAATATCATTTAAATCCTGATACTTATCTTCAGTAACTGCTTTTACTTCTTGCTTTATTGCAGAATTGTTCATATATGCGCCAACCGTGTATGCAATAAGAACGCATACCTGCAATGCAAAAATAGAAAATAATTTGGCAGCCAGATGTTTTTTCCAATAACTGCTTTTCACCCTTTTACTCTTCTTTTTTGCCATCTTTATTCCATCCTTTTTGTTTTATCTATTACTACTTTTTATATATCGACGGTTTTCGTTAAAAGATGACACTTAATATAATATTTTTTACAAAATACTATTTTTGTAATAATGTGCCTGTTTTTCAAACATCCTCTTATATTTTCCATCCAACTTCATTAATTCGTCGTGAGTGCCTTCCTCAATAATTTCTCCATTTTCAAACATGTAAATACGGTCTGCATCTCTCGTAGTTGAAAGTCTGTGAGAAATAAAAATGACAGCAGCATCCTTTGCACACTCCATCATATTTTTAGTTAAAGTATGTTCTGCAAAGGGATCCAAAGCACTGGATGGTTCATCTAAAATTGCAATTGACATTTGATTTGTTTTTGCAAACATTCTGGAAATGGCCACCTTTTGAGCCTCTCCGCCTGACAACATGGTACCCTCTTCGTTAAATTCCCTTGTCATTTCCGTATCAATTCCCTTAGGAAGCCGGTTAAGCTTTTCCGTAAAATCTGCTTTTTCTAACGCCTTTTCAATTATTGTGCGATCCTGTTCATTGGCGCAATCCATTTTAACATTATCTGCCAGTGAAATGCCATATAATTGATAATCCTGAAAAACCGTTCCAAAAATATTTCTATATTCTTCTGTTGCAAAATTACGAATATCTTCTCCCCCATAACAAATGCTTCCACTTGTTACATCATATAAACGCATCAATAATTTAATAAAGGTAGTTTTTCCTGCCCCGTTTTCTCCTACAATAGCAACCCTTTCACCTGGCTTTATAGCCATGGAAATATTACGTAATGTATCTTTATCGGCACCATCATACCGGAAAAACATATTTTTTATCTCCAGGACTGCCTTTTCCTCTGGAATCTTTTTGCTGCCAGCTGCCTTTTCAATTTTTATTTCATATTCAATAAAACGGCGAAACCTTTCAGCAAACTGGCCAACCTTTTGAAAATCCACTAGTGCATAGTTTAAACCATCCAGGTTATTTCTCACTTCACCTTGGGCATTATTCATTGCTGCTGCATCACTTAGTCCAATACTCATTTTTACCAGAGCCAGATACCCCAAATACATTGGTACAAAGAAAAAGGAGAACATAGTAAAAACAACAATCCAGTTAATCAATGATAAGATTGCAATCTTTCTTCCTGCAATTCTTGCCTCATCTGTAATCTCATCAATGGCTGCTTCAAACTGCTTTCTAAGAGGAATTTCGATATTTGATAATTTAATTTCCTTGGCATATTCTGGCTGGTAAAATACCCTCTTAGAATAATCTGCCTTCCGCATCACTTTTTTTCGTACAATCTCATACTCATATTCCAGCTTTGTAATTTGAAATCTTGTAATCATATTAATGAAAAAACCTGCAACTGGAAATATGGCAATAAGGGGGTTTATTGTCATGATAAGAGCCCCCAGCGCCAAAATTGTTGTCATTGTTCCAATAATTCTTGCGGTACTCATCACACCATTTATAATCATTTCCTCTGCCTGAGAAGCAGCAATTACAAAATCATCAAAATACTTATTCTGATCATAACAAATTAAATCTATGTCTGCTGCTTTTTTAATAAAATCAGCCTGAATCGATCCAGCTATTTTTACAAATCTGGCTCTTGCATAATTGTCCGTTAGCAACTGTACTATCTCACCAATTTCAACAAAAATCATACCAATAAGAACAAAAATCAGTGACTCCCTTAAGTTTTTATTGGTGTCTGATAATATTTCTATGAACATTTTTAGAAATAAGCTGTCAAATAAAGCATAAACCAACCCACAAATTGTAAATGCAGAAAATACTAGTACTACTAACCACTTATCCAGCTTCATTGCATACTTTAATACAAATGTGATATTACTTAACAAGCGCCTGACTGTCAATTTTTCTTTTCTATCACTACACATGGAGTTCCTCCCCCACTCTACTTTGATTTATATAATTTTCTGGCACACTCTCCTGGTAATTTTGTGCCTGCAATCGAAACATTTGTGCATAACTTCCATTTAACTCTATTAATTCATTATGTGTTCCACTCTCTTTTATCTTTCCTTTTTCCAGAAAATAAATTTTATCAGCTATGCGGGCTGATGACAACCTGTGAGATATAAAAAATACGGTTTTTCCTTCTGAAACCTGCATCATATTATGGTACATATTATACTCTGCAATCGGATCAAGAGCACTTGACGGTTCGTCCAAAATTACCACATCAGGATTCTTTGCAAATACTCTGGCAATAGCAATTTTTTGAGCCTGCCCTCCAGAACAGACAAAACCATCCTCATCAAATTCTTTGGTAATCATGGTATTAATTCCATTTTTCAAAGACTGTAACGTGTCACCAAACTGGGCTTTTCTTAAAGAATCTATTACTAACTGCTTTTCTGCCTCTGATTTTGGTTCCTTCATCAAAACATTTTCCCCTAATGGAAGTGCAAAAATCTGCAAGTCCTGGAATACGGTTCCGAATCGGCTGTGATACTCTTTCGGCTCAAATTCTCTGATATCACACCCATCCGCTATAATTTTCCCTTCTGAAACAGGGTATAATCCCATTAAAAGTTTAACAAGAGTCGTTTTACCTGCACCATTTTCCCCTACTAATGCAATGTGTTCTCCCTTTCTTATTGTAAAGGTTAAATCATCAATAACCTTACTCTTTCCTCCCTCATATGTGAACGAAACATTATGAAAGGAAATGTCACCTATCAATCCTTGTATTTTTTTAGTTCCTCCATCGGTACTTTTAGATTGATATTCCAGGAATTCTTTTAAGTTGTTCATAAACAGACAACATTTCCCAGCTTCTATTCCGTTATGTACCGACTCTTTTACCTGCCACGACACAAACCCAATGCCAGACAGCATGGCAACATATGCTCCAATCTTACTTTCACCTGTAGTCTTAATTACATAGGTTACATAAATATAAGTTCCGAAAAGCGTCATTCCCACAAAAAATACAATACGTATAAACTGATAGAATGCTATTTTTTTTCTGTACTTTTTATGAATCTGGTATCGCTTTTCATAGCTTTCTTTATGCTTTCCAAACAGAATATTTCTTATTTTATAAAGGCGGATTTCACCAGCATACTTTTTTTCATAAAACACCCGTTTTACATATTCCATAACCCGCAAATCATAGGTTTCTTCCTTTCTAAGCTGATACTCCTGCTGGTTTTCTTTTACACCAAATGCAAATGCCCCCAGGACAGGTGGAAATACAAATATAATAAGTACTGGATCTACCCTCGCTATAATGAGAAGTGCTGCAAGTGCGGACATGGCTGCACCCACTGACCTTGTTAAATTACTTAGCCCATCCATGGCTTTATTTAGACATTCATCAAGACTTCTTGAAAATTTGTCATAAAAATCTGGCTGCTCGTACCTGGTTATTTCTATAGTAGTTGCTTTTGTAATTACTTTGTCAAAAATATATCGATATACAATGGGTGTTTTTAACCGGATATTATACGTGTAGAAGGCGGAACCAATATGTATGCAAATATGAAGAAGACAAAAGATAATAACTACTTTTGCTAGTTGGCTGTATGGACTTTTCTTTTCTATGCACTCATAAATCTTCTGTGTCATATAGACGAAGAAAAATGATACAAAAATCTCCTCTGAACAGTTTTTATAAAATGAAAAAATCACACAACCTTTATCTGCTTTCCAGATCGTTTTAAGCAAATACTTCATACTTTCCGCCATATTCATTTCTTTTTTCTTTTTTTCCAAACTTTTCCCTCCTGTTGATATTATAGTCTCTCGGAATCTCTAAGCCAGTAAATTCAAGGCTTTCAAATTCCTTTTTTATTAAAATCCCCCACTTTTTTATCAAAAAACACTTGACAACTTCATCGAAAAATGTGCGCTTCGCGCTCTTATTTATAAGATATTTTTTGATTGGAGGCGATTTTTATGTTACCTGTTAATTCTGGCGGCCATTCCGCCTATCAAGATTTTCTTTTTGAAAATCTTCGTAAATATTATCCTGACCCTAATTCCATTGCTCGTTCCACATGGGATATTATCGAACGCTTTTGGAATCTTGATTTGTCCTATACCGATGTGTTCATGAAATCGAAATACTCTGTCTTTGGCCCTAAACCAAGGACTCCTTCCTGTATGCAGCGTTCCTACCTGCTATCGATTGCGTTCAAAGTATCCTCTTTAACTGATTGGGCTGCCCAGCTTAAAATCAACCCTCTCTATGCCATTCTTAGCGGCTTTGCATTTGGTGACACTCCGGGAGTTGGTACCTTTTATGACTTTCTTTCTAGACTATGGGATTCTGATGAGAGCCATCTTTCTTCCCATATTCATCCTTTAAAAACAAAAGTTAAAAAACCAAAAACAAAAGGCACCAAAGCGGATTCGATTGAAAAAGTTACGGTTGAACAGCTTCTTCCTGAACTAGAAAATACCATATTTAACATTGATGAACAGCCTTATGGTTCCTTATTCAAACTATATAAATCAGAATTCCTCGATTTGTCTGTTTCTAAGGGACTTATTAATCCTAAATCCCTTGCTTTAGCTGGTGATGGTACTCCAGTTATTACATCTCACAGAGAACGCAGGCATCGTATATGTGACTGTTCCACTAAAGGTATTACTGACTGCAAATGTGATAGATATTTTTCCCAACCTGATTGTGATATCGGTTGGGATTCCTCACGTGACTGCTGGTATCATGGCTACGATTTATATATGCTTGTTGCCTCTGATTCTTACAGTGATCTTCCTGTATTTCCCTTGTTATCACCAGCTTCAAAGCATGATTCTCATGGTTTTCTTCATACCTTTTTCAGAATGAAAAATTTCCTGCCTGACTACAAGGTAAACAAACTGCTTCTTGATTCTGCTCATGATGCAATGCCTTATTATGAATACTGGAAACGGGGAAGTAATCTTCCTTACAAAAACGACTTTACCATTGGTAAATATGGGGTTCCTATCTGCCTTGCAGGTCGTCGCATGAACCATGATGGCTCTGAGCCTTCGAAATATCGTATCAAATTTAGATGTCCTCTTGCCAGTCGTAAATACGGATGTTCCTGTGAACACCCATGTTCAGAATCTAAGTATGGACGAACGGTTCATTTAGCAATGAAAGATAATCCAAGATTGTTTAACATACCGCTTCGTGACAGTGAGGAATGGAAGCTTGAGTACAATGCAAGAACTTCTACTGAACGCTCTAACAAGCGTGAGAAATTAGACTTTAAACTAGAAGACGGCAGACACCGCTCAACTAAGATGTGGTACTGCCGACTCTATCACATCCTGATGCTACAACATCTGGATGCATGGGATTTGCCTTTTGAATCCGCCCTACAAAAGTTGATTCGACAAGCAGCATAATCCAAAGACTATTATATCTTAATTTCTTTGACATAGCAACAGTTATGTCTATTTCTTGTACCCAATTTTTCATTTCATGGATAATATTTACTTTTCAAAGTGCATTTGCCAGCATAGCTAGCATGATCACTCAAGATTCCGAGAGATCATTGTTTTTTTATTCTAATTTTCCTTCTTATAAATTAAATAAAGATGCCTATAAATAAACACTCGGTAACTTATAGTAATTGACATTGCTATAAAAGTGAATATCATTACCCATACAATAGTTTTATCATTTATTATATTTGCTCTTACTAGCCATCTGCTCAAAAGCACTCCTATTAATCCAAATCTTGCTGGCTTAGATAATGGATTATCTGCCAAATACGATATGCGAACAAAATATGTACGTAACAACCTATAAAATAAAATTACTATAACAAATGCTCCGATATATATACTAACAAACTCTCTTATAAAATCTGTACTTAATAAATTTTTATCTGCTAGATTTATGCCTAAATAAAGGCTATGTGCTAATACAGCAACATGAATCATCACTTCAATTGCTACAATAATCCTATATTTTCTCATTTCTCCAAAAGAAACATTTCTGCTTAAGTCAAAATGTTTCTTATATATTATTAAAAGAGTTAAAAATACAATGCAAATAACAAGTTGTAAAATACGATTGTTTCTAAGAAATATGCAATACAAAATACAGCAAATTAAATCAAGAAATGCCGTTGCCCAAAATGCACTTTCTTTGGTACGCATTCTTGTTACAATATTATCTTCATATTCTGCTATTATTTGTTTCCATACATACAGTTCTCTTAGATCTTTTGGTACCTTTTTATTGGGAAACAATATATTTATTATTTTAAAATCCATTTAGTTTTTCACCCTTCGTCCTCTATTTGTGTTACCACTGAAATTGATATTCCCACCAATCTTCAAGATCATCCATCTTATCGCCAATAAAATCAGATGTTTTTGCCGCAAAATATGATGCTCCATAGCCAATTATTGCACTAGCCCAAAATGAAAACTCTATTGGTAGTGTTGCAGTCACCGCACCTACAGCCAGTGGCACCCCTACCAACCAAACTGCCACACCAACATCTTGTATCACATCATCCCAATCCATTCCTTCATTTATAATACTATCATAGGCAGCACATCCTACTTCCACTGCACTAATAAGATACATTACTCTGTTTCCAAATTTACTCACTTTCTTTTCCAGTTCTTCTGCACTCTTTGCCACACTACCTGCCCCATAAACCTCATCACTATACTCTTGGATTGCATCACTAACCTTATAGAATTCTTTCTGTCTCTTCAAGTACAATTTATAGGAGGAAGAGTTTACACTCACCTTATTTTTACTAACAAATGCACTGCTTCTGACATAATCCTTTTCCATATTATTTAACTGCTTATACAATCGGGAAAGCTCTTCTGGCTTTACACTTGCAGCTGTTTTCTTAAATGCACTCTCTGCCTTTTTCGCATAGTCAGTGCAAAAACCTTGCCAAAATCCTTCTCCTGTCTTTGCTTTTCCCTCCCATGTCCCTGCATTAGCATCATAAAAAATCTTTAACTCCTTTAAAAGTTCATCAAACACACTGGTATCTACTGTACCATCATTATTTTTCTGTAATTCCTTTACAAACGCTATAATTTCCTGATTCGTTCTGTCTCCCGATTCGACAAACTCCTGTACTGCCAGGAAAACCGCCATATCACCAAACTGAAAGCTGTCTTCCAGTTCCAGATTAATGCTGTCAACATAATAATCATCCACCATTTGTTCTCTAAACTCAATCGTCATATCATAATTTGTTTCCACAAACAATTGATTTATATATCCGCATAAATAAGTGTCCCTTTCCTTTACCCTGTCCACATAGCTAAGAAAACATTTCCCAATCTCTTGATATCTTACCTTCTCAATATCCAACTGATTTGATAATTGTAACACTTTGTTTTTTATAATATTTCTATCACCAGAATGGGTTGTTAACTTATTCAAATACTGATTTGCATCTTCTAGTTTTTCTATAATTTTATTAATATGATAAATATTGCTATCCGTTGCTTCATTGTAAAAACTATCTGCCTGTTTATTATGTAACATAATATCGGTATCGCTCATATGCATCCCCCTGACAATCTAATCTAATAACTGATCTCTCTCTTCCATAAGCGTATTTCCTGTGTGATAAACTTCAACTAAACAATACTGAAATAGAATCAGCTCCGAAATTTTCTGATAATATAACTCGTGCCATTGATTATACTGTTCCAGGAAACTATCCCATGTTTTCTAATTATCCTTCTTATAAATTAAATAAAGATGCCTATAAATAAACACTCGGTAGCTTATAGTAATGGAAAATGCCACAAAAGCAAATATCATTACCCATATAATAGTTTTATTATTTAGAATATTTAACCTTATCAATAGTCTGCTAAAAACTGCTGTTATTGCAAATAGAACAAACGTTCCAGGCCTTGATAAGGGATTATTTGATAAATTAGCAATAAAAACAAAGTACTTGCACAAAACCCGATAGAAAATCAGCACTACAATAAATACGCTCAAAAAAACACATATAAACTCTCTTTCAAAATCAGTTACTACTACATTTTTATTAGCAATATAACATCCCAAAAAAATACAGTGGGCAAGTATCCCACAATGAATCATGCTTTGAATACTTATAAGAAACTTATATCTTTTCACATCTGTTTTTGTTTCATTTCTACTCAAATCGAAACATCTCATATATAGTAACATAAAAAGTACTAATATTAAAATAACGACACTTTGCAGAATACGGTTATTTCGTAGATAGATGCCATAGCCAATACCACATATCAAATCAATAGGAATTACCGACCAACGACCTCTCTTAATTTTATCTACGCTCATTATAGTATAGTTCTCATATTCTGCAATTATTTGCTTCCATACATAAAGTTCCCTCAGATCTTTTGGAACCTTCTTATTAGGAAACATTAAATCCAATAATCTGAATTTGGTTCTATTTTTGTTCATCGACTTCTCCTAATCTATGTTCTTACTATGTCAAATAAAAATATCGAAGCACAAGAATACCATAAGCCACTTTAATAGGAATATATAGCATAAGAAAAACAAATACCATTATCAGTATAGATTCATTAAAAACATGTGCTCTAACCAAAATTTGCGAAACGCTTCCAACAATTATAAAGATGGTATAACTTTTTGCATTTGAACCAGGTTTTTTGATAAAATTTATTGTTCGGTTAAGATTTAAACGAAGAATCCTGTAAAACACTACTATCGTAAAAAAATAAATTACGTAAAAAAATATAAAAAGACTCCCTATACTTTTCATAGTGTTATTAAATTTTTTTATAGAAATAATATACATAAAAAACATTCATAATAGTAAAATGGATACATGTATATAATTATCGATATACATATGTATTTTATATTTGTTCTTTAATTTATTAAGACTCTCTTCGCATTTTTTCATATGATAGTAAAAGCAAAACATGGCAATCAAAATTGGACATGAAGAAATTACTATCAGTAAGACATGGCTTTTAAACAAAAAACAATACAATAAAGTACACATGATATCAATAATGTATATACCCCATATCTTAATCTGAATCTCTTCAATAACACTATGATAATAATCGCTAATTGCTTTTTCCCATACAATAAGATTATTATTACTATTATTTGATATTTTTCTATTTGGAAACAACACATTAACTATACTGATATTTTTTCTTTTTACCATGACACATACTCCCACCAATCTATTAAATCATCAATTCTTGTACGAACATAATCCATAGTAATCACTGCAAAAACACTAACCCCAATACTTAAAGCAAAACCACCCCAACCTGGTAATGTTACAACCGCACCTACAGCCAGTGGCACCCCTACCAACCA
>NZ_FOYZ01000006.1:0-99036 GCF_900112775.1 Anaeromicropila populeti | reverse complement strand
ACTAAACAATACTGAAATAGAATCAGCTCCGAAATTTTCTGATAATATAACTCGTGCCATTGATTATACTGTTCCAGGAAACTATCCCATGTTTTTCCTTTCCATAATTTCTTTGTATCATTTTGTGCAATAATTGCTTCTACCTCTTTAAGATTAGAAATAATATCTTGAATCACCAAATCTAGCTTATCGATCGTTTCTGCAACCGCCTGGGGGTTTATGTAAAAATCACATTTCATTTACCATACCTCCATCATTTGTCTATGTATATTATATGCTCGTGTACCATATGTCAAATATTCTCGATATAAAGTTTCTGATAATATTTCTCTTCCATTTCTTTTGCCTCATTATATTGTTTGGACAATCTTTCATATTCCCTCTGCTTTGCTTCTTCTTCCCTTCTTCCCTTCTTTCCTCCTCTTCTCTCCTCTGCTTTTCCTTTTCCTTATCTGTCATCAATATTCTCCCCTTACTTTTGCTTTGTCACATTTAAATCCTGAGATAACCGTAAATCCAATTCACATATAGTATCTGCTGCATATATCAAGTATTCACACATATTGAATACATCAAAATAAAATAATTCATTAATAACAATAGGATTTAATGAATTTGTAATCATACTACTTAGCTGATCGGCAAAATTTCCTTTCACATGCTCTTCCATACATGTCCGTATTAACTGCTCTGCCTCTTGTATTTTTTCACAAGAACTAACAACTAATTTTTCGTTAATTGCATGAAATAATGTTTCCGCATATGCAGGATCCAACTCAAGTCCAGTTTCTGTATTATCTGACATATGGTAACTTCCCCTTTCCTCTTAATTAAAGCTGGTATGATTCAGTTTTTCTCTTTCTTCCCCCAATGGAAAAGATTATGCTAATTCCTCTTCATCCTGTAGTCCTAAAAAAATTAACTGCTTAACCTGCTCATGTTGAAAATAGATTAACTTATTGTCAGCAAGTCCCTGCGGCACATTACATCCACAATAGTCCCATATCACCTCACTATCTTCAGTTTTCTTAACTAAACGAGCAACAATCATTACTTTTTCCTTTTCCGCTGGATTAAGCTTTAATACCGTTCCCAATGGAAGCATTCTTTTCATTTGTTATCCTCCACTTTTTCATATTTTGTATATTAATTATAGAATTTCGCAATTTTGTTGTCAAGATATTCCACTCCATACTATCCCTTATATATGGTAGTGATAACCTTTTCCATAGGCAGTTCTTTAATTGAAATATCAGAAAATTCACAAAGCTCTGCTAATCGGATAATAAACTGATTAATTGAGATTCTGTCAATATCTACCTCAATAGTAAGCTTATGTTCCTCCTCTACTGCAATTACAGCTGCCCCCTCTATTCCTAAATCATATGTTTCACCAGTTCTATTAACATCTGCTTTTTTAGTTAACGTAAGCTCAATAATCTTTTTATTACCCAGGTTTCTTTTTAACTCATCAATGGAACCATCAAATACTTTTTCCCCTTTATTAATAATGATTATGTTCTTTGCCAGCTGTTCCACATCCTGCAAATCATGAGTCGTTAAAATGAACGTAGTCCCTTTTTCATTCATTTTCTTAATAAAATCGCGGATTGTCTGCTTTGCAATGACATCCAGTCCAATGGTTGGCTCATCCAGAAACACAATATCAGGATTATGCAACATAGCCATAATAAACTCACATTTCATACGCTCACCCAGAGAAAGAACACGTGTAGGTCGGAAAATTTTGTCCTCAAGTCCCAATAGTTCTACTAGTAAATCAAGTCTCTCCTTATAATCCTTGTCTGAAATATCATAAATTGCTTTGTTCATCCGAAAACTGTCTATAGGCGGAATATCAAAAACCAACTGGCTTTTTTGTCCGAAAACAGCCCCTATATTTTTCACATATTCAGTTCTGTTTCTACATGGATCACACCCCATTACCTGAATATTTCCTGTGCTTGCATATAAGGTTCCTGTCAGCATTTTGATTGTGGTAGATTTACCTGCTCCATTTGGTCCTAAAATTCCAATGATGTCTCCTTTTCCTACATAAAAGCTTACATCCTTAACGGCATCAACAGATACCTTTTGCCGTCTGAAAAAGCTTTTCAGGCTTTCTCGAAAGCCACTTCCTCTTGTATAGGTAACATATTTTCTGGATAAATTCTCTACCGTAATAATTTTTTCCATTTTTCAGCCCCCTACTCCTTCGTATTGTCTAATCATGTATTTGTACAGGGCAATCCCCACCCATGCAAATAAGATGCAAGGCAAAACAGCTATGTACATTTTAGAATCTGTTTTCTGAAGCAATGCCGCAGCTGGGAAGAATCCAACCATAGCAACTGGTATAAGAAAAGACGTAATTGCCTGAATGGATTTAGAAAATATTTTTTGAGGATAGTTCCCAAAGCGCAGTACACTTTGATATAATTCTGGAATTCTAGAGTTAGCCACCCACTTGAAAGAAGTCGCTGCCATCAGCAGATTAATCCCCAACATAACTAATACTCCTAATAGAAACAAAAATAGAAACTGGAACCACAGAAACAAGTTGGGAACTGGGAGATGGAAAAGCGCCACACCAAAAAGAACAGCACCGCCAAATACTACTCCTATATTTTCTATGCTGAATGTGGCAGCCAAAAGATATCCCATACAATCCACTGGTTTTATCAGTATAATTTCCAATGTTCCTTCCCTTACATGCTCCATCGTACTCCAGACGATTCCAGTAAACAGCATGCTGGACACCCCCATTGACATGGTAAAAACAGATTGTATTAAAAGTACCTGGTACAATGTCCACCCCTCAAAAGAAGCACCTGCTCCATAGATTAACCATGTCATCAGTGGAAATAAAATATTGCTTAAAATAATAATTACACTTTGTAAAATAAAATCTGCCCGATAGGTACTGGCAGCTGCAAAAGCAATCCGAATGGATTCTCTATATAAGATTATGTATTTTTTCAAACCTTTTCACCCTCCTGCCGCAGTGAATTTTTTCAAGGACTTTCGATATAATATTTCACTTAGCAGCATTGTAATTACGACTGCGACGCCTTGTAAAAGTACTATTTGCCAAATCTTCATAGATATACCAGCCAAGCTGTAACTTCCAGAAAAGACTCTGGATGGTACATACAAAATATATTGAAACGGAAGAAAAAATAATAGTTTCTGCATATATTTCGGAAAAAACACCAGTGGAATAAGTCCCCCTGAAAATACGCTGGCAAGAGCCTGAAATACACTGCGGATTCCAGAAGACTGTACAAGCCAGAATGCAGTTAAGCCAATGCAGTAATTCACATAAAAGTTCATGAAAAAAGCAAGCAGAACAGAAAGCACCGTCCAGCCTATGTATTCAGGAACCATATTTATATGAAATATGAAGTGAAAAATAAAAAAACAAGGTATAAATTCTACTAAAAGTCCCAGCACCCTGTGACCTAATTTTTGAGATAATGCAAAAAATCGATGATGCACTGGTCTTAACTGAAAGGTTACGAATTTACCTGTTCTCACAAGCATCTGAAGATTCCAATCAGCAAAATCCATCGTTAAATATCCAATTAGCGCAGATGCTCCAAAATAGCGAAGCATCTGCTGTAGTTCCATTCCATTTAGTGTTTCCTTTCCCCCGTAAACTGCTGTCCAGATAAAATACTGTACTAGAAAATAAACTGGTCCTACAATAATTGAAATCATAGAGTGGGTACGATACGCACTCCATTCTTTGTAAGTTACAAGCGCCACTTCTTTTGCTACATTATAATAATGTAATACTTTTTTCATCTTCTATTTACCTCTTTACAGGATACCTGACCAGATAATCGATGCCACATTTCTTAATCCATGTGCATACCAGTCTCCTTCGTAAAACTGAGCCGTCCATACGGCAACAAATTTTTCTTCATAGTCTATCATCAGACAGCATGTACCAAAACCTTCGTGGCTGATAGTACCTGGTGTAATCATTTGTGACTTACAATCTGCCTGGACTACCTCTGGGCCTAATCCATATGGATGTGGCTCCGCCTTAGCTCCCCAGCAATTACTGATTACTTTGTCCGAAGTATGAACACGCCGCATTGTTTCCAGTGCCTTCCTGCCGATTACTCTTTTTCCATTGTAAGTTCCATTATTCAAAAGCATATTACCAAATTTAATTAAGTCATTACAGGTGGAATAAATGCCCCCGCCAGTACTTGGTATGATATCCTCCTCATCTGGATCTTTCTTATCTCTCTTTAACTGATCCACCTTTTGTTTTCTATATTCCGCAGGCATATTATACCTGTCTGCCCACTCATATTTCTGTCCAAACCTGGTATCCTTCATTTCACATGGTTCTATAATATTTTTTTCTATGTACTGGTGGCAATGTACACCACTTATTCTGGTAATCAATTCCCCTAATATCATATATCCTATAGACGCATAGCTCCACTCTTCCCCTGGCTTACTATGCAGACCCAGCTTCAAAACAGCCTTTATCCAAGACTCTGGCTTATTCTCCTCTATCATTTCCCACCAGCCTACATAATGACCATTTTCATGGACACCAGGATCTGCAATTAAACCAGACGTATGGGTAAGCAAATGCCATATTTGAACGGTATTATAAGGTGGTGTATTAAATTCATCCAGAAATTCTCCCACTCCCTGGTCAAGACGAAGCTTTCCATCCTCCGCAAGCTTTAATATTGCCACTGCTGTAAATACCTTTGTAATAGAAGCAATCCCAAAAATAGTATCTGGTGTAAATGGCCTGTCATCATCCTCTTCACAGCTAAATTTTCCTACTGCATTGTCAACAAACACCTTATGATTTCTAGATAAACAATAACTTCCTGATACGATTTCCTTTTTAGAGATCATTTCTATAAAATGTTCATTCAGTTTTTCTAATCTTGTTCCGTCATAACCAGCCTCTTCTGGTGTAAATGATACGGTTCCTTCTATAATTTTCATCTCGATATCTCCTTCCTTATTCTATCCAGTTTTTCCATACTTCCGGACAGAATCCCGCTGTTGCCAGCTTTCCATTCCGAACTATAGGTGTAATGAGTACCTGTTGGTTTTCCATTAATTTTTCTTCTCTATCTTCTTCTGCCAGATACTGAAGCAGTGCTACTGTATCCTTATCTTTACTCTTAGAATTAATCATATTCTGGTATCCGCCCAGCGCTTGCTTTACGCTTTGAAATTCTCCCTTGCTCATTGTCTTTTCTGCCAAATTAATGTACTGATATTTAATTCCTCTTTCTTTAAAATACCGCTCTGCTTTTTTTGTATCAAAACATTTACTTCTCCCAAATATTTGTATATTCACAGTTTGTCCTCCTTTACTTTCAAAATATTATAGCATATTTTTCTATATTAGGATATACTGAATAATATTAAGAATCTCTATATTTAAGGGGGAAATGTGTATGGATTATATTCCAGCCAAAACAATTGTATCCAACTATCAAACTAATCCTAACTGGTTTGGAACAAATTATACTATGAACATATATAAGGGTTGCTGTCATGGTTGTATCTATTGTGACAGCCGAAGCGACTGCTATAGAATTGAAAATTTTGATAATGTGCGAGCAAAAGAAAATGCTCTTTTACTTACTCGTAATGACCTTAGACGTAAAACCAAAAAAGGAGTTGTTGGAATAGGTTCTATGAGTGATCCCTATAATCCATTTGAAAAGGAACTACAGCTGACTCGTCATGCCTTAGAGTTAATCAGTGCCTTTGATTTTGGTGTGGCACTTGCAACCAAAAGTCCTCTTGTAACTCGTGACATAGATATATTAACTGAAATAAAAGATTTTTCTCCTGTCCTTTGTAAGATTACGATTACTACAGCTGATGCCTCACTGTGCAAAATAATTGAACCCAATGTTGCGTCCTCATCAGAACGATTTGAAGCAGTTCAAAAATTATCAGATGCAGGCATTTATTCTGGCATATTGCTAATGCCTGTTCTACCTTTTATTACGGATACTGAAGAAAATATTCTCTCCATTGTAAAACAAGCCTATGAATGTGGAGCAAAGTTTGTCTACGCCTCCTTTGGTGTCACTCTTCGTTCTAATCAGCGTGATCACTATTATAACATGCTTCAGCAGCACTTTCCTTCTTTACAAGATAAATATATGCGTACTTATGGTAACCGCTATTGTTGTACCAGTCCAAAAGCAAGAAAACTATGGGGGCTGTTTGCAAAAGAGTGCGAAAAATATGGTCTTCTTTATAAAATGCCAGATATTATACGTACTTATAAATCACTTCCACGCCCACGTCAGTTAAGTTTGTTTGATTTTTAGTACTTATATTAGCATAAGTAAAGGCCCTGTTGAAAGTTCAACAAAACCTCTTCCTATGCTTTATTAAGTAGACTTAATTATCTATTCTTACATTTCCACATTTCCATCTTCTAGCAGCAAAGCCTCTAATTCTGGTTCTCCATTTAAAAATCCTATTGCATAAACCGTATAATTCTGATTTGGCATAAGTGTCAAGCCTGGTACTGTTAACACTACGTCTGACGTTCCAGCTGCTCTTACTTGAAGTGTGTAGTCCATTGGCATAACTTCCATATAATGCGTCATTTCCATAAATGAAACATTTCCAAATACTACTGTTCCATCTGGAAGCGTAATATCAACAGCTGGTGCATCTGGAGAAAGATGCACAAAACGAACCATTGCCTGATTCATCTTGGAAGAGTCTTCTTTATCTGAGATAGCATATAATCCTATTTCATCTAAAGTTCCTGCTGCCACAAGCGTCAACATAACATCATTTTCTGCATTTAATATTTTATTTAAAACAGGAGTAGTGTTGGTTCCAGTTGGAAATATAGTTATGTTATACTCACCATCTGGAATACTTAAATATGGTGTATATTCACCAAATGCAATATTTTCAACTATTAATCTATTATTTGCATAAATATCTACTCCCGGTGCATCTGGAACTGCATGCATTATGCGGACGTAATTATCATTCATTTCAATCCCTCATTTTTCAAAATCATACTTTACTATATGATATTTGCAAATGAGGGTTACAAAATTATAACTGATTTAAAATAAATGGATTCTTAATTTTTTCATCTTTCGCAAATAGTACTATTTTCGACATAATCTCAGCTGTCTTAGGATCTTCATCAATAAACGGAAGGAACAGTTTTCCTCTGCTCTGAGAATGTACTGGCAGAACATTAATTTGTGGACCTCCTATTTTATGAATCACACCACTTCCAAGATGAATACTATACTCAGCCCTAGTTCCTTTAATAATGGCATGACTGCCTTCCAAAGTAACATTTTTGATTCCAAACATCGGAAGGTTAAATCCGACAATAACACTTCTCATTTCTATTGTAGAATGACTTGTTTCTGGGTCTACACCGCCAGCATGTGCAACGCTGATAGCCAGATCCACATCTCTCATGACTTCTGAATACACAATATCTGGAACTTCTTCAATGGTAAGTGATTGAAACGTCTTTCTATGAGAAAAATCGACCCATTCTAAAGTAGGTGCTTCTATATCACTTGGGGAAAACCAGTCCGCCATGGCATATATTCTTGCCACAATATCGTCTTTATAATATACCTTTTGAAGCCCTTCTTCATAGTCAGCAATCCATCTCCTTCCTCTTAAACAAGCTACTGTTTTATGAGGTTGAATCTGGTTTCCTGCAAACATCTGAGAACTTCTGTTCTTTTGTTCCTCAGGCATTTTCACGTACAGTTCCCTGAAAACCTGTTTAAATGGCTGCTTCCTCACCAAATCTCCCTCAGAACTTTCAAAGAAATATTTCTGATATTCCGTCCAGTATCCTGCCTGATATAAATCAAATGGATGGGCAACACGAATTTTTTCCTTCTTAGTAACCGGCTGTTCGTTTCCAGCATAATCCACAAGACCAGACTTAGATGGAAATCCTAAAACAACGTCTTCCTTTCCTACTGTCACATATACCAGATTACGAATAATAGGAGCAGCCACTGGATTTTCATTTAACTCCAGAATTTCACTGAGAAGAAATACTTCTCTGTCCTCCATACTTTGCTCAAACATTTTCACCGTACGGGAATATTGGTCCTTCAATTTTTTATGGACCTCATTCATAGCAGCCACGTATTCATCCTTTTTCAATGTAGCTGGAACAGACTTTAAAGCCTTTCCTTTCTTCATACAGCAAATAGAACTTTTTCCAAACTCATCTACCTGAATTCTTAATGATACCTCTCCAAGCTCTTTCCACTCAAAATAATTTTCACAAGATTTTATCAGTTCCGTTTCCATGGAAAGTGTCAGTCGCATAACATCACTATAGCCTGCTACCATTGCAAGATTCTTCATGGCCATCTCCACCGCCTCTGCCTCACTTGCTCTTCTTTGCGCACCAAACTGCTTACTTTCTTTTAAAAATTTCTGTAGATACACATAACGGTGAAGCATGTCCTTTTTACCAGAAAGAGGTACTAGCCCATAGCTCATAACCAGATCCTTATTCCTCTTTTCATTGACTGCCTCCTCTAACTCTGCAATAGATACCTTTCCAAGGGCAGCATCTGCATACTTTCTTGCTCTGGCATGCTTGCTTCCATCCGAAATATATTTTGCACCTTCGTAAAGCATAGAGAAAACAGCTTCTCCTAATTGCTTATAGGCATCTTTAAACCAATTTAAATCAAATGCTCCACGGTACAGCTCTTCCCTGGAAAGTGGCGTAAATTTGGCAATCATAGCCATCTTTCGCTCATCAAAATACTCGCTCATATGTGCCATAAAATAATAACATCCACTCTTCAGCCCCTTATAGCCTAGATATTCTTCCACGATATCTATCCACTGTGGAGCATACATAGCGGTATCTACTAGTCTCTGTTCTGTAATTTCCCTTCCTGTTAACAATTCCTTTAAAGTCTCTGCTTTGTCTTCTGGATTCGGAATACATACCTGCAATAAATGACTAAGACAAGAACTTTTTCTGGTATCTGTTCGCCATCTGGTATCCGTATTTCGGTCGAGCTTATCCTTGCCTAAAGCCGTCAATACTTCAACCATTCTCTCCATTCCATAGATTTCATTTATTTTCAAAATGCTCTCTGAAAAAATTGTTGGTGTATCTCCACGCTTCAATTCAACATTTAAAATCACATCAATGATATTTTTGTAAAAGGAAATCCCTGCTTTACAAAAAGGACTTTCTTTGTTGATTTCTCCAACCAATCCATAAGGTTCTGTTTTCTCCTTATCATACGAAGGTACCGTTTCCATCAACAAATAAGAATACGATTTAATAGTTTCTGTCAAACGGAAATACTCAAAAGAAGCTTTATATACCTCATCTTTTGAAATAAGATTGTAGCAATATGCCATAATATAATCAAATATATTAAGCTGGGTAGAACAGTAAACCTGATGTCCATTTTGATCTGTCCTGGCACCATTCAACTGGAACTTCTGATCTATCTGATAAAACAGATAAAAATGTATTTTAAATTCTTCTTCTCCATCCCATGACCTCCAGTTACTTAATATTTTATTCATGCGATAGGAATTGAGGAATGACACTTTCTCTTGATATTTACTTTCCTGATACCATAATGCCTCTTCTGGAAAACTCTCTATAATGTATATCAAGATATTCCGGCTTAACTCCTTCGCTGTTTTCTCATCAAAGTATAAGCTGATTATAATACATAGCGCCTGATAAATCACCCCGGTACCATCGCTGCCATATTTATAGCTTGACAAGTCAATTTCCAGTGCTTTTCCAAAAATAGCAGTCTCATATTTCTTATACACATCCTGATTATTAATTTCTTTTAAACCAGTGTGTACTGCAAGATACATATTATAAAGGGTCCTAAAGTCTTTGATTTCCTTATTATAGAACTCACACCAAAGCTCCTTAAACGGATATTGATCCGCATAGGCAACCCCATCCCCCCAGGTTAATTGTTCCAAACCATTTCCAAGAAGTCTTTTTTCTCCCCATCGGTTTTCATAAGTGCATGTTCTATGTTCCTCAATAAATTGATCCAATTTATCAAACAATTTTTGTATTTTCTTTTTTGATAAACTAAAGAAATCTTTAAATACCTTTTCTTCTCCCTTCATTACAGGAATTTCTACCAATGCGTCTGGATTATAAAGTCCATAGCCCTTTTCATTTAAAATACTATTTGAAACACCACCCTCACAGATTTCCTGAATCAGTATCTGCTCTTTGGCTGATGGATTTTCTATTGCCTCTACCAGTTCAACCATTCTTTCTGTCAGCAGCTTTTGTGACTCTTCCTTCTGACATTGAAGTACTAAATCCAATCCACCAATTCTGCTTTCTTCCTTTTTAGACTGTAAAAGCCTGCCCACAGAATTTATTAAGTCTTCCCCATTTCTTTTACAAAGCATACCAATCACAAAATTACGGACATCTGCATTCTTATATTTCATCATATCTTCCAACATGATATATTGATGCTGTTCCAACTGCATCTTTTCTACCAAAGTAAATGCTGTTTCTCTTGTACTGGTTTCTCTGTCTGAAACAGCTTTGATCAATGTTTCTTTTTGGAATTCGTTCTTAGGGTTATGTAAAAGCAGTTCCAAAAAAGAATCTCGTCCCGAATAATAATCAGAGCTGTCAACAGCAGAAAGTACCGAAACTGCATAATCAATATACAAATCCTCCTGTAACATATAAGCTGTCATACAAATTCTTTTTGCCAGCTGACTTTTACTTATGCTGATACTGTACCATGGAAAAATACATGGATTATACTCCATTTTCTTCTTTTTCATTTTTTCATACATGTATTTCAGCATCTCAAAATGACTTTGTGCCTCTTCTCTCGATTCAAACAATTCTGTAACTGGAACCTTTTTATATATTTTTTCTACTGTTCCATTCTCTGCTGTTTTACTCTTCATTGCATGATATACCAAATTTTCTACTTCGCTTAAATAAGTGGGTATAAAAGCAGCCACAAATTCCATATCTTCATAATGCTTTTCTATCATTTTTTTTGCTGCAATTTCACTAAATCTTTGATAGGACAAACAGCGGTTATAATAGGACATAGTCAGCTTTTGATTTTTTGTTCCAGACTCTACGTACTCTTTCATAACTTCAACAGCGTCCCCAACCTCAAAAAAACCAAGTGACCACAAACCAATCATAATTTCAATGCTGTCATTACTCTTGGTATACGCAAGAGCCTTTTCCTTATTATGAACGCCTTCTTTCATTAGGTCTAACATTTTTCCTGTGATTCTGTCCACATTATTTTCGTCACAAATGCCCGTCCATGTTGCAATTGCTCTTTTTACAGAAGAAAAACGTATCAGATTATTTTCATATATCACATCAAAAAGAGTCAGAAAAGCTTCTGTCACACCACAATCCATATTTTCACAAATTGCCTGCCGTATGCCCTCCTGAAGCCTTGCTGCTAATAGAAAATCTCCTAATAACGTATGTAAATCCTTATCATCACTTTTTATAATTCCACGAATGATATCTGTAGTAACAATCCCTGTATTATTTTCGCTGAGTATCATATCTTGTATGGATTTTTTCAAAACAGCATCACCCAAATCAAGTTTTGCTGCAATTATATCGTCCAGCTGATTTAGCCTGCTGTAATATCCATAGTTATATTTATAATCTCTCTTTTCCTCATCCATCTGATCAAGGAGATAACTATTCAAATCACATTCATAAATTCCAAATTGATAATAAGTATCCAGCAGACGAAAGATTGTATGAAAATGAGGTTCATATTCTTTACTTCTGACACTGCGGCGGCTTATTCCTTCTGCATACTGAAATTTATTATACTTATCAATAATATAATAAAAATCCTTTTGTTCTTTCTTAGGAACATATAAGTCTATCAGTTCCTTATAGTTCTCTTCCATATACTGACTTGGGCATAAATTATCCTGTTTTTTCATAGCGGCAATTACTTTTTCAACCTCTAACTTACCTTCATAATAACTGGTATTATTTTCCTTAAACAGTTCTTTTACTTCCTCACTAACAGTGGAACACTTTTTTTCCCATCTCTTTTTGTACTCATCCAGCAGCTGTCTTCGCGTTGTGTAATTATATTCTTTCATAGTCTTCTCCTGTTCATCACCATAATCTTCCACTTAACATTGTCATACGTACAAATGTCACACTGGTATCTTCTTTAAGGATTATTTTATCCTCCAGATGCTCCTGTTCCACATCATCTATAAATATAACCACTATACCATCTAAGAAAGACTGCCTTGCATTCTCCACTGCATCCTTTTCGTTCGGGACATTCGTTCCATAATTAACACCAAAAGAAACCTTTCCCGACATAGCTTTATCCTCAATTTCTTCCTTGGTAAACACCGTCAGAACTTCCTTCTTC
Organism: Anaeromicropila populeti; assembly: GCF_900112775.1. Lineage (GTDB taxonomy): Bacteria > Bacillota > Clostridia > Lachnospirales > Lachnospiraceae > Anaeromicropila_A > Anaeromicropila_A populeti. The sequence continues at coordinate 86,593 of NZ_FOYZ01000006.1, read as the reverse complement.
TCCTGTCTTTCCTGATATTCCTTTACACACGCCTTTACCGTTTCTTCAATTAGTTCTCCAACTGTTCCTGGCGTTTTCTCCAATTCAAAATAGGCAGCATCTACTGTGTTTTTCCTCTTACCGAGATGCTTTACATTTACTTTTAAGCGCATTTTCTCCTCCTCTATACGGGAATCCAGACAATAAACTCTGTTCCCTCCATATGCCTTTATTGTAGAAATAGGGGCCTTAAAGTCATGGGAAATACATGTAATTAATTCCTTTTCACTTCGCTTTAAGGCTTCTTCCTCACTATATACAATTACTCCGCTGGTATCCGTAATTACAACAGGATACCTTACTTTCCCATACCAGAACTTGTCAAATCCCCCTCCTAATACAATCACGATTACCAAATCAAGCATACATTGCCTTTTAAAAAATGCTTTTTGATTCATATGTCTCCGAACTCATTCATACCCCAGATTTTATCATATATCTGCTCCTTTGTGAATACCTGGTTCTTTTAATTTGCCAAAACAGCTGGAATAAGGCACTCTCCTTCTTTTAAATTATAGCCTGTTCCTTTTTTTCCTGATGCAAATACAGTTTTAAATCTGGAGAACCACATTCTTGTACCAGTTCTTTATAGGGTGCCTTCCACGAGCTCATAATAACAAGAGAGCTTGTCATCAGCATATTACATAACATAATAATGAATACAATCAGAATACTTTGCAGTTTTCTTTTTCTTAGTTTCTTTATCCACATAAAAAATCCTCTTTTCATTTTCTATTCTTATCTTAAATCATACCGTAAGAATTTTAAATAAAAAGAGGATATTTATGAATAATTATGAATAAAACATTATTATCTGTTCTTTAAATCTGAAATACACTGACTTTTTCAATTACGGTATTGGTCATGTTATTTAGCAATCCCGCACTTGATGCCACTTCCTCTGAGCCTGCATGTATTTCCTGGGAAGATGCATATATATCTTTCGATGCTTCTAATATTTCTCTTGATATAGTCGAAGCTGCTTCTATCTTGCAAACAACCTCTCCTTTATCTTCGCTTAATACCGTCATTTTATCTGCAACATATTTAATCTGAGGAATCATTTCACCTACCTCGCCCATAATTTCCCGAAATGTCAACATAAACTCATCTGAAACTTTCATTTCCTCCTCAATCCTACTATCCAAATCTGAGAAATCATTTAGCACCAATGCAGTTTCAGTTGAAATCTCTTCCATAACCTTTGCAATTTTATTGGACGACAATTTCGTTTCCTCTGATAATTTTTTAATCTCTTCTGCCACTACAGCAAAGCCTTTTCCCACCTCACCAGCTCTTGCTGCTTCAATGGACGCATTTAACGCAAGCAGATTCGTTTGATTTGCTATATTACTAATAAATGCTGTTGTTTCTGTAATTTTATGAATACTTTCATCCAGAGAACGAATCTTATCTCTTGTTTTAGAAAATGTATCCTCTACTTGTAGAACCGACGCTGATAATTTTTGTATTGCAGCAGTTCCACTTGTGGATTTATCAGAAATATTTCCTGTGTTACTCTCGATATTTCTAATACGCACTACCATGTCATCCATGTTTTGTCCAAAGTCTGTTATAAATACATGAATCTGATCCAGTTCTTCCGTTTGTTCTAAAATGCCCTTGTTTATTTCTCCAATGTATCCTCCAGCTGAATTTGCAGATACCGATACCTCATTGGATGCTGCGGATAAGCTACCTGCACTTTGATCCAGAACATATGTCATCTGCTTGATTTCACCAATTAAAAGACGAAGCTTTTCTGCCATATGATTAAAATTTTCTGCAAGTATTCCAAACTCATCTTTTCTAATATCACGAAGTCTTACTGTCAGATTACCTTCTGCAATCTGCGTAGTGGATTCAATTATGCAGCTAAGCCGCTTAAACAACTTCTTAGTAAAAAACCAGGTAACTACACTGGAAATAATCAATATAACCAAAGCCAGTGCCACCATTGCTTTCCTTGCATAACTAATTTCACGTGAAATAACATTTACTAGAAAATCGCAGGCTAAAATCCCCACTACCTGCCCGGAAGAATCCTTTATAGGTACTACCGCGCTAAGCATTCTCCCATATTCTGGGTCTCCCCCGACTTCTGTATAACCACTAAGCCCTTTATCCATTGCATTAAAAAAAGCTGCATCGTACTCGTCAACCTCTTCCACCTCACCAAGTACAATTTCTTCATCACTGCTATACACATAGCTATATTCGTCATCACTAACCTTTGTCATCGTATATAAATACGTGCATCCTGTACTCTCCTTCACCTGCCGTATTAAATCGTTCATTTTAAGAAAAGTATCGTCAGATTCATTCTGAAGCTCTGCTTGTCGTTTAAATTCATCCCCATCCAGCTGATAGCTAAATGTTTTAACAATAGACAATGCCTGTTCCCCAATTAATTTTTCTCCCGTTTTTGATAACTCATAAATAGAAAATACGCCAATGGAAATGCACAAAACAATCGAAAGTACTTCCACGAAGAGTAATGCCTTGGCCTTAATTGATAAATTCATTTGTTCCACTCCTATTTTATCTTCTGTTCTCCCTGTCCCATTCTATACCTCAAAACTTCTTAGTCATTCTATCATATAAATATTTATGTGTAAACCATCTGGAAAATCACGCATAATTTGAACGATTATCACATAAAAAGAAGCATTCACAGTCATACCCTGCTCATGCTTCTTTTATTCATTTACTACATTTCTTCACAAAAGCTGTCGTAACGCTTTTGAATTGTTTTGTTGTAATTCTCAACCTTTCTTTCATACTCTTTTAACATATATTCTGAGCTTAAAAGAAAATCTGCGGTGGACTTATTATTTGCAATCGGAATATCATATACGACTGCAATTCTTAGCAATGCCTTCACATCGGGATCATGAGGCTGTGACTCTAATGGATCCCAAAAAAACACTGCAAAATCAATGTTTCCCTCTACAATTCTGGAACCAATCTGTTGATCTCCACCAAGAGGACCACTATTATAAGCTTTTACTGGTAATCCAGTTTTTTCAGCAATTAATCTTGCCGTAGTTCCTGTTCCACATAAAAAATGATTTTTTAAAATATCCTTATTTCTTTCTGCCCACGCAACCAATTCCTGTTTCATATTATCATGAGCAATCAACGCGATATGCTTCTGTTTTGGTATTGTAAAATAAATGTAATCGTCGTTTACCATCGTATGTCTCCTTTACACGCCTAAATATTTCATATTATAACATAAACCGCTGTAATCCGCTATACTAAATTACTCAACTACTTGTATTGAATGCTTATCTGCCTTACAGGTTTTTCCTCCATCTGTTTCGACGGAACGTGATAACATAGATAAGACCACGAGTGCATTCGTCCACAGCCATGGCAACCCATATCCCCTGTATGCCCCAGTGCAAAACAACACCAAACAAGTAGGACAAAAAGCAAGCTAGTATCCAGTGTCCTGATATTCCTACGGTAATAGGTACTTTTACATTCCCTACCCCAATTAGCATTCTAGTCATTACAATATTAACAGCACGTCCAAATTCCAAAAAGATTTCAATCAGCAGCAGCTTTTTCCCCACTTCAAAAACTTCAGGTATATCTGTAAAAATCCTGAATATCAGATTACTGTTGAAATACAATAAGGTAGATAACCCAACACAACAGATAAAAGCAATTTTCAGAGTATCCCATACCCGCTTTGTCAAATCATCAATTCGCCTTGCACCTAAAAGGTATCCCACTATAATCTGGGTCGCCTGGGCTATGGCTATGGCATATACATAGGAAAAATTAGCAAGTATGCTGCAATACCCTTTTGTAATGGTCATTACTTTTCCAAATGAATTAATCATTCCTAAAATAAAAAGCTGGGAAACCTGATACGATAAGCTTTCCAAACCAGACGGAAGTCCAATCATTATTATTTTTTTAAAAATAGGGAATGGATTTTTCTTAAGGTACATCCATCGGAATTTGATCTTTGTTTTGCGAAATAATAATATAGTAATTAGGCTTAAGCCAATGGTTTTACTAATGCCCGTAGAAACGGCTGCTCCTGCAACCCCTAATTGTGGAAAGAAAGACCATCCGTTTATTAAGACAAAATTCCCAAAAACATTTAAAATATTCATAATAACAGAAACATACATAACCTGCTTTAGAAATGTATGACTTCGTAAAATAGCGGCAATATTCAAATAGAGTCCCTGTACAATAATAAAAGATGCCACAATCAGCAGATATCCTGTGGTTTCTCCTAAAATTTCAGCATCCACATTCATGGCTGCAAAAATTTTAGAACGAAAAACAAATATAATAAGAGTCGCCAGAAAACTGGAAAATGTAATAATAGAAACAGATAACGTACAAGTCTGATTAGCTTTTTCCTGATCTCTGGCTCCTATAAATTGAGAAAGCACTACGGTAGTTGCCATGCTCATCATGTTCAGCACAATAATAACAATACTCATTATCTGATTTCCATTTACAATTGCCGCAACTGACATTTTTCTATAATGGCCGACCATTATCTGATCGATATTTCCTACTAAAAGCTGTAATAACAATTCAACAAAAATTGGTAATGACATTTTAAAAACATAGCTGTTTGTTTTCATTTTATCTAAATCATTTGTTTCTTCCATAAGTCACCTTTTCCTTCTGTCCATGCATATTTGAATTTTCATTATAAACTCTTTTTAGCTATTTGTACATGTATATTATTTTAATAATTTTTCTATATTCAATAGCCCCCAACCCTGCTTTTCATGTGGCCAGCCTAAATCTTCAGCACAATTTTTAATGCGGATTTTTACTTCTCTGGTGGTCATATCAGGATACTTGCAAAGCAGCAATGCAATTGCCCCTGACACAATCGGTGTTGACATTGAAGTTCCACTTTTGGCAATATAACTGCCCGACGGCCTAATACCCCATAGAAAACCCGTATTTCTTCGGATTAGATTACAGCTGACAATATTACTGCCTGGTGCAACAATATCTGGTTTCTTAACACATGCTTCCGTAGGTCCTCTTCCAGAATAATTTTTAGCTGTACTTCCCATCAAATCCACTGACACATCATCATCTGAGGCTCCCACTGTAATTATTTTACGGCTGATTCCTGGTGCACCAATTGTTTTTGGCTTTGGGCCGCCATTCCCCGCTGGTGTTCTATTTACACAAAATATTCTGCACAAAGTCAAATAATTTCTTTGAAACAATTGGATCATGGCAGTTTTCTACACATATCCATTGACTTCTTTTTCTGTTGCATTTCTTTTTCATTCCAATCTGAACCGCCTGCTGCCTTCCATTCACAATGGTTCCAATATAAACAGGGTTTTTTAATATTCGAGAAATTGTGCTTTTACTCCAAATCGTCTTTCCGTTGTTGCCTTCCTTTTTATCTTTGCCTGCCTGGCTGAGTCTCTCTTTTCTATATTCAGATGGCGGTAATATCCCTTCCTGATTCAGCAGACTGGCAATTTCATCTAATTTCAATCCTTCACTTCTTAATTGGAAGATTCTTTTTACCACAACAGCACTTTTTCTATCCACCTCCAGACGCCCTTTGTTCTGGGTTGACTTTAAATATCCAAAAGGGGCTGCTGCTCCCATAAAGCACCCCCTTTTCTTTCTTATTTCCAGTGCAGCTTTTACCTTTTGCGAAATATCTTTACTATACAAATCATACACAATTGTTCTAAATGAAACGTCTATTCCTGCAATATTTCCTTTCACTGAAAAGCTGTCATAGAAATCATTAATTGCAATAAATCGAATATTCCATTGAGGAAATACTACCTCCAGATAGGTTCCTGTTTCAATGTAATTTCTTCCAAACCTAGAAATATCCTTTACAATAATACACTGGAGAATTCCTTTTTCCGCCCACTGAAGCATTTTTTGCACGCTGTCTCTTTGAAAACTAGTTCCGCTAAACCCGTCATCAGCAAACTCAATGATTTCCCAATCTATAAATTCTTCTCTTCTATGAATGAAATCCAGAATATACTGTCTTTGATGTGCTAAACTATTTTCGCCCTGATTCTCTGCCAGTCTTTCTTCCTTTGAAATACGTAAATAAATCCCTGCTTTATTTCTCACTCTAGACCTCCTTCTTCCTTCTGACTTCTTTTGCTTTCCAGAATATTTCCGCTGTCACTAAAGGTTCCTGAGTCTTTTTGCAAATTCCCCACTTATCTTCAGTCAACCGTATTCGCTTTTCTCCCAAAAATAGTCTTGACTGGGATTTTCCAAAAGCCATATCACCCATATATACTGGATTATCAACTATCCTTCTAACCGTAGAAGGGTACCACCATTTCATCTCTTTCATTGACTCCTTGCGATAGAACCCCTTTTGAAACCGGTATCCTGCTGGTGATACGATTCCTCTCTCATTTAAATTCCTTGCCACTTGTGAATAACCTTTTCCCTCAATGATTTGGTTGAAAATCTCTCTTACAACATCTTTCGTTTCTTGATCTACAACAAGCTTGTGCTTACCTTCCTTTGACCATAAATACCCATAAGGCGGGCATCCTCCCATAAAATGTCCTTGCCTTTGTTTTGCTTCCATTACATTTGCAACTTTTCTTGATATATCTTTTGCATAAAAATCATTTACAAGATTGCGTAATGCAAATTCCATATGCATTGTTTCAAAGGATTTGTTGCAGCTATCTATTCCATCATTCACCGAAATAATCCGAACTTTTTTTTCTGGAAAATACTGTTCTACATATTTTCCCGTTTCGATATAATTTCTACCCAGTCTAGATAAATCCTTTATAATAATACAGTTCACCTTTTTATCTTCTACTGCTTTCATTAACCTTTTCCACCCAGGTCTGGCAAAATGTGTTCCTGTATAACCATTATCACAAAAAATATCAACTAGCTGAAAGTCTGGCTTACTATCCACATATTCTCTTAGCAGCTGCATCTGATTTTCAATGGAATCACTTTCTTCCAGTTCCTCATTGGAAAGACGTACATAAATTCCAGCCTGGGTTCTGCTTTCCTTCGTATTCTTTCCCTCCCTGCCTATACTTTTTCTACTCCTACGGGACATTCTGCCACCTCCGCCGCTAATGGTCTTGACTTTGATATAAGTCTGAAAAATCTGCCAAAATTTCTATTTCATTATTTTCACAAATAAAAATTGTATCTATCAGCCACATAACCAAACACCTTTTTTCTAGTACTGCTTTTTCTTTGCCAGTATGCAGAAACCATTGTCTGATTACTAGCAAGACTGTTTTTTCCAAAACATCTTCTCTGATTTTATGATTACTTTTACAGTTACCTCCCCTATAAGAAGAACAGACATAGTACACATATCTTCTTTCCTGGTATACCGTTGTTTTACGAACCATACTCTGTCTGCAATCTCTGCAAAAAAGCATACCAGCAAACAGATACAATTTTTTTTCCTTTGGTGCTGTGCGGGTATCTTTTTCCAGCATTTTATTTACTTTTCTAAAAACAGCTTCTCCCACCACTGGTTCATGCCTGTTTTTAACCTTAATCCAATCCTTCTCCTCTATCATTGTTCGAACTTTAACCTTATAATTAGGAGTTGTCACCCTGCCCTGAACCATCGTTCCAATATATACTTCGTTCTTTAAAATCCGATTAACCGCCGTCACAGTCCACTTTCCTTGTGTACCTTGGCAAAAACCCGACTCAAATTTTAGTCCCATTGCCTTTTTGTATTGCAAGGGAGACAATATTTTCATCTGGTTCAGCCTTTCTGAGATTTCCTGCTGATTCATCCCAATCAGCTTCCATTCAAATATTTTTTTAACAATAGTTGCTGCATACGGATCCTTCACCAGCTGATTTTTATTTTCAGGATCTTTACAATATCCATAAACGGCAAAAGCCCCTGTAAACTCCCCTCTTCTTCGCATTGCTTCCAGCTGGCTTCTCACTTTAATAGAAATATCTCTGCTATATGAATCATTTATTAGATTTTTCACTGGCAGTAAAAAGTAATCACTCCTGCCACTTCTGTTTTCACTGTCATATTGGTCAGTTATAGCAATAAAACGGATTCCTAGCAGGGGGAAAATCCGCTCCAGATAATTTCCCACTTCAATATAATTTCGTCCAAACCGAGATAAATCCTTTACGATAATGCAGTTAATTTCTCCTCTTTTTGCTTCTTCTAGCATTTCCTGAAATGCAGGACGCTGAAAATTCACACCGCTGAACCCATCATCTACTTTTTCTTTCATTAGCCGTATATCTAGATTCTGCTTTACAAATTCTTGTATAAATGCTTTTTGGTTTTCTATACTTGAGCTTTCCTCATCTTCCCGTGACAGTCTAATATAAGCTGCTGCAATAAAAATCTGGTTCATCTGCTATTAAAACACCTTTTTTATCATTCTATTCGTTCTCCGCTTGTTCTTATACCCATTGGTTTTGAAAACGAAAAAGGCCTTTGTCCAGTAGATTTTACTCTATCAGACAAAAGCCCTTTCTGGCTACCTTAATATTTTTTTGTAAAACTCAACTTTTCTGTCCTGTTTTACTGGAAACTCTTCTCTCGTTGCAGATACATTACCTACAATATCTTGAATAATTAATCCCTCTCTATTTGATAACTCTTGTAAACAGTTTCCCCATGGATCAATTACACAACTATCTCCTGAATAGGATAGCCTACTACTTCCTCCTACACAATTAACTCCTAAAATATACACTTGATTTTCAATTGCCCTTGCTCTTAACAGACATCTCCAGTGTTCTCTTCGCTCCACAGGCCAGTTGGCTGGTACCAAGATTACAGCTGCTTCTTTTGATGCCGCCTGAAACAATTCTGGAAATCTCAAATCGTAACAAATGAATACACTCAGACAATATTCATTTATATTGCAATAACATAACTGTTCTCCAGAAACAAAATATTTATCTTCTCCTCCAAAACTAAATGGGTGTATTTTCACATAATCTAAAGCTGTCTCTCCCTCCTTATTCAAAATCGAATAATGATTTTCTGCCTTTTGTCCGTTTCCTTTCACCCATCCAAAGCCAATCTGGATTTGATATTCCTTTGCATACTCTCGAAAAAATGCAATACTTTCTTCCTGTTGTTCTTTCGTTTTCTCTATATCCATCGAAAATCCAGTAAAACTCATTTCTGGAAAAAAAATTACATCTACCTTCTGTGTAGAAGCCTCCACAATATAAGTTTTTGCCTTCTCATAGTTAGCTGTTTTATCCAGCCATTTAATGTCCATCTGACTTAGCGCTACTCTCATTCTTCCCACCTCACAAAAAAATAATATAATACAATTAGTAATCTGACTGTTATACTATTTTACATGAAAGAACAAGATTGCAAAACCTTTTTTAAAATTTTCTTAGTTTCTTGGCATTTGCCGGTAGCTTTTCCTGATAAATCAGCCAAAAGCAGGAAACATTTACTACGTATCTCGTAATAAAGATTCCAAAGACGGCACTTGCCTCCAAAAAACCTTTTCTCATTTGCATAACCTCACATACTATAATTTTCTTTTGTATAAGACATGTAAGCAAGATTCCCACTTTACAGAGTTTCTTGTTTACAATGAAACAATATAGCATAGAGTTATAACCGCACCTTTTACATGTAATAATTGGCCTGAAAAATGTAATACTTTTCATTTATATATCCCACAAATTAATTTGTGTAATAAAAAAACCAGTTTCTTGCTGAAATTCAAGTGAACCATTATATTTTTCGACTACCTTCCGAATGCTTTTTATTCCTAATCCATGATTATGCTTATCCAGTTTCCTTGTTTCAAAACTAGTTACTGGCGAGCAAACCGTATTTTTGATGGACAACACTAAATTTTTATTGTAATACACCAGCTTCATTTGAATGATCCCTTCTCCTTCTGGCATCATCTGACATGCCTCTATGGCATTATCTAATGTATTACCCAAAAGCACTCCAATATCACCTGCCGTAAGTTTTAGCTGTTCCGGAACAGAAACATTAAAATCGCACTGAATTTTATAAGTTTCTGCCTCTTCCATCTTAGCATTTAAAATAATGTTAACCCCTCTATGCTGTGTAAATATTTTCTTTTCAACACGAATAATACCATTAATAATAGAATCTACTGTTATTGCCGCCTCTTCCCATGATTTTTCTCCAATAACGCTTTTTAACACAATCAGCTGATTTTTCAAATCATGCCGTATCATACGGATTTCCTGCTGATCCATTTCGATCCGGTTATAATATTCATCCTTATGTTTTAACTCCTGCTCCGAAAGCTTATTCTCATAGGAGTTTCGATACAAAACATTCATTCTCTCAAAAATAAAATACTGCATTGCATTTACAAATGCCAGGGAAATAATTAAAAAGGAATAAAATACAAAATCCCTGTCATCATATTGAATCAGCTTATTAACGACTATACAAGCAAGAAAAATACTAAAAATAGGAACAATTGTAAAATGAAGATATATTTTCAAATCTCCTTCTGCATACATTTTTCTTCTTCTATAGTATATAATCAAAATAACAAGTGTTTTTAATGAGTATACCGTTATCATAGTAATATAGATTAAATAATCCTCGCTGTCTTGTTTAATTAATGCTGATGCAAAAATAGTTGCAACAATAAGGGACACTAATACTTCCAATACCATGCTCAGTATCACATAAAAAACACTAAACAATATTTTTCTTCCCCATTTACCCTCGAAAAAAAAGCTTACTAAGGCAATAATACTAATGGATACAATAAGATTTAGAACATTCTGCTCATGATGCACATTTACAGCTGTAAAACAAACAGCGGAAAAAATCACAAAACTTGTGACCAATATCTTATTTTTAGTCAGACTTCCTTTTAGAAAGCTTCCCATAAACCGAATCATTAAAATAATCTCTAATATATTAATTAAAAACTGCGTTACAATCTCACTCATAGAATCACATCCTTGTCAAAACAAAATCTCGATACGTCTGATTAAAATATTTAGAATACCCCTTACTTACCGGTACAGAAATTCCCCCCTTTAAGCAGACATAATCACCTTGGTATGTCTCAATATACTCCATATTTACAACAAATGCCACATGGGTTTGAACAAAAACAGACATGTTGAGCCTGCTTTTCAAATCAGCCATTGTCCCATAATATTCATACTGCTTATCTATTAGATAAATGCGGATTAATCTCCGGTAACTTTCAAAATATAAAATATCTTGATATGCTATACTATATTTTTTCTTTGAAAACTGAAAATGAAACAGTGCGTTGGTTGAATTCACATGCTCCACTGCCTTCTGCAAAATGCGGCTCATCTGTAACTTATCAATTGGTTTAAGTATAAAATGAAATGCAAGGACGTCAAAGGCTTTCTGCATCAACTCTTTATGACTTGTTTCAAATATAATGACCGCCTTCCGATCCCTCTGGCGAATCTGCTCTGCCAGCTCCAAACCACTCATTCCTGGCATCTCAATATCTAATATGTATATCTGGTATTTTCTATCACCTCTTGTAATTACCTCAAGCAGCTCTTCACTTGATAAAAAACCATCACATTCAATTCTCTGGCTTTCTTTATTAAAACAGCTGTAAATAATATCTTCTATCTCGCCTAACTCCTTCATTTCATCATCACAAATAGCTATCTTCATGTTATCTCCCTCTCAAAGTATTGCTGTTATTTTTTACCTGAAATTCGTTTTATTACCTTATCTATTATAACACATTTTTCATTTGGTTTGTTCGTTTTTTTATGCTTTTGTGTTATTATTTCACCATGCCCCGCTGCAACAACTACAACAATATTACTATCCCATACCTCATTTACACCTCGAACCAGTGCCGAAAATTCGTCCAACTGGGTTTTTGTAGTAGTGCCTACTGATATATTTACAATTCTTATATTATACTTTATTTTATTTTCCAAAACCCAGTTCAGTCCATCCAAAACATGAGCAATTTCCCCATTTCCTCTATGATTAAGTACCTTTACAGAAATAATATTACTATATGGTGCAATCCCACAGTACATTCCCCTTGAATCACTTCCATCACCTGCTAGAATTCCTGATACATGCGTTCCATGACCATTATCATCATATATTTCTTTTCTTCCATTCACTGCGTCATAAAATGCAGCAATCCTGTTCCCTTGCTGAACAAAATCCGGATGCTTTGAAATACCAGTATCTAAAACAGCAACTCCAATACCCTGCCCCAGATAATTTCTTTCGTGTGCCCATCTTAAATGAATAACTTCCGCTGCTCGATTCATAGGTTTTTTCCTCCTTTTCCATGCATTTTTTCCTATCATTTATTTTATTCATGTGCAAAAAAACCGTTACCAATGCTTTTTATTATACAATTTTGTATATTATTTCTTTTTTAAATCTATTGATAATTCATAATAATTTGATATAATGTTATGTAACAAAAAATATAAAGTAAAAGGGATGTTAAATTATGAAAGAACAAATTAAAAAAATTCCTGGCAAAACGTGGGCCAATTATCTTGTTCTTACACTGGTGATTAATCTCATTTTGGAAATGCTGAACCGTAGATCTTTTATTAAGGGAATTTTATTTATTTTTGACTATCCGCTTGTTTTCTTATATAATGCACTAATAATTTTTGTGACACTTTCTATCAGTTTTTTAGTTAAGCGTCGTTTTTTTGCCTCTTCCTTAATTGTACTATGCTGGCTTGTTTGTGGAAGTGCCAACTGTATTATTAAAGGGTTTCGTTCAACACCATTCTCTGCCATCGACATGATGATGCTTAAGAATGCAATTGAAATTATGGACGTTTATGTTACTCCAGTGCAATTAGTATTAGGCGGTATTTTACTAGTAATGGTTTTAATTGGGCTGATTGTTTTATTTTTAAAAGCACCTAAGGTATCACAAAAGCCAAACATTATTTTTGGTATTATATTTATTATAGGCTTAGTTTCTATTGATGCTTTTGTTACCAACGTAGGCGTGAATGCAAAGGTTCTTTCAGATGACTTTGAAAACCTTGCCTATGCTTATGAAAATTACGGATTTGCATACTGCTTTTCAAACAGCATTCTGGACGTTGGCATAGAAAAACCAGATGACTACTCAGAAGATGCCGTTTTATCTGTTTTATCAGATATGACAGATGATGCTGCCGTTATAACAACTTCCAGACCAAACTTAATTATGATTCAATTAGAGTCCTTTATTGATCCAAACATTTTGAAGAATATTACATTATCTGAAAATCCAGTACCTAACTTCACATACTTAAAGGAAAATTATAGTACTGGTCTGTTAACAGTTCCGTCCATTGGTGCTGGTACTGCTAACACAGAATTTGAGATTTTAACCGGAATGAGTACTGATTTCTTTGGCGCTGGTGAATATCCTTATAAGACAATACTTACAGATGTCCCATGTGAAAGCATTAGTAATTTGTTAAAGAAACAAAGCTACAGCACACATGCTATCCATAATAATGACGGTACCTTTTACAATAGAAACACTGTATTTTCTAATATGGGATTTGATACCTTTACTCCAATAGAATACATGTATCATGCAACTAACAATCCAATTGGGTGGGCAAAAGATGATGTTTTAACGGAAGAAATTATGAAATGTCTGAATTCTTCCATCAGCAGTGATTTCATATATACGATCAGCGTACAGGGTCATGGAAGATATCCTAAAAAGGTAGTAGATGATACCCAGTCCATTACTGTAACTGGTTACGATGAATACAAAATTCCATTTGAATATTACCTTAACCAGATACATGAGATGGATGAGTTTATTGGTGATTTAATTGATTCATTGGAAAAATCTGGAGAACCTACTGTTCTTGTTATGTACGGGGATCACTTCCCAACCTTAGGGATAACGGATGAAATGCTGACAAAGGGTAATATGTTCCAGACAGAATATGTTGTTTGGGATAATATTGGTTTGGAGAAACAGCATACCGACTTATATGCTTATCAACTAAGTAACCACTTGTTTGAAATGCTTAATTTGAAAAAGGGTATTATGCAGAAGTATCACTCTACTTATATAGATAGTGAAAATTATAAGAAAAACATGCAGCTTTTAGAATACGATATGCTTTATGGTGAAAATTATACATTTAACCAGACTGTTCCTTATGAACCTTCTAACTTAAAATACGGTATAGACAACATAGCAATTACATTTGCCAATTTGAATGATACTGTTCTAACGGTAACAGGGCGTAATTTTAACCAGTATAGTACAATTTATATTAATGATAAGCAGATTGAAACGGAATTCATTAATTCTAATTTATTGACTGCTAAAGAGATTTCTATGGAAGAAGGAGATTCCATAACTGTTGCTCAGGTTGGTGCTGATCATGCTCCTCTTGGATTTACAACAGAATACATTTTTAAATAATAACAAGCTTCACCAGATATTAACTCTATCTGATGAAGCTTGTTCCTATTTCATTTCTACCTTTTCACCAGCAAGAATCTTGTTAGTTGTTTTCATGGCACACATTCTGCCACACATTGTACATGTTTTATTATCCTCTGGCCTCTTACTCTCAAAATATTCTCTTGCCTTTTTCCCATCAATGGCATAGGAAAACATCTCTTCCCAGTCAATTCTCCGTCTGGCATCACTCATTTTATTATCAATGTCTCTTGCATGAGGAATACCTTTCGCAATATCTGCGGCATGAGCTGCAATTTTAGAAGCTACAATGCCCTCCTTTACATCAGACACATCTGGCAGTCTTAAATGCTCTGCTGGTGTAACGTAGCATAAGAAGTCAGCACCGTTGGCTGCTGCAATGGCACCTCCAATAGCTGAAGTAATATGATCATACCCTGGTGCAATATCTGTCACTAATGGGCCCAGTACATAAAAAGGTGCATTGTGACAAATTCGCTTTTGCATTGCCATATTAGCAGCGATTTCATTCATTGCCATATGACCTGGTCCTTCCACCAATACTTGTACATCCTTTTCCCAAGCTCTTTTTGTAAGATTTCCTATTTCAATTAGCTCACTGATTTGTCCTGCATCACTGCTATCATGTATAGAACCTGGTCTTAACGCATCTCCGATACTAATAGTAACGTCATATTCTCTTAAAATTTCCAAAACGTCATCATAATACTCAAAAAATGGATTCTCATTTCCTGTCATCTCCATCCATGCAAAAAGTAGTGAACCACCTCTGGATACTATATTGGTCAAACGCTTTTGTCTTTTGAAAGCTTCTACCGTTCTGCGATTAATTCCTGCATGTATTGTCTGAAAGTCGACTCCTTCTTTGGCATGTGCCTCTATTACCTTCAAGAAATCTTGTGCTGTAATTTCCAGTAGTTCCTTTTCCAAATAACCAATCGCGTCATACATTGGCACAGTACCTATCATGGCTGGTGATATTTCAATTAATTCCTTTCGAAATGTATTTGTTTTTCCGTAATTGCTTAAATCCATGATAGCTTCACAACCAAAATCTATGGCAAGCTTAACTTTCTCCATTTCTACTGCATAATCCTTGCAATCACCCGAAATTCCTAAGTTTACATTCATTTTTGTTCTCAGTCCAGTTCCGATTCCCTCTGGGGATAATGAAGTATGGTTTATGTTAGCGGGAATGGCAACCTGCCCGATTGCCACCAGCTCTCTTAACTTATTCTCATCCATAAATTCTTTTTTCGCCACAATTTCCATTTCAGGTGTAACAATTCCCTTTTTTGCTGCTTCCATCTGGGTTTTATAAGTTCTCATTTTTGTATTTCTCCTCTAATTCATAATATTTATAAAAATGATTGGTTGGACCATGTCCTTTTCCAATCTCCAAAGCATTTTGAATTGCCCCGGCAACATATTCCTTTGCGCTTCTTACTGCCTCATAAATAGTTTTTCCATTAGCAAGATTTGCTGTAATGGCTGATGACAATGTACATCCTGTTCCATGAGTATTCTTTGTATGAATACGTTTTCCTTTATATGAATGGAATTCTGTTCCATCATATAAAATATCCGTTGGCTCTCCCAAAAAATGTCCTCCTTTTACAAGCACATTTTTCGCCCCCATCTGATAAATCGCTTTTGCTGCCATTTTCATATCTTCTATGGTTCTAATTTTTTTCCCTGTAATCACCTCTGCCTCTGGGATATTAGGGGTTAGGCAAAATGCAAGAGGGATCATTTTTTTCTGAAGCACATTGAGAGCAGCAGGATCCATTAAGGAGCATCCTCCCTTAGCAACCATCACAGGATCGATTACAACATTTTTAGGCTGATACTGAGCCAGCTTTTGGGCAACCATATTCATAATTTCTTCCCCTGATAACATTCCAACTTTAACCCCAGCAACCGAAATATCCAGAAAAATAGCATCTATCTGGTCTGATATATTGATAACTGGTATATCATGTATGGAAATCACATCACAGGTGTTTTCTGCTACAACAGCTGTGATAACACTCATCCCAAATGCTCCATGTGCCTGAAAAGTCTTAATATCTGCCTGAATTCCAGCTCCACCGCTGCAATCACTTCCAGCTATCGTAAGTACATTTTTCATCTAGAACTCCTTTATAATTTCAAAAATCTTTCCTTCAATTCACTTGCTGCCATTCTGATATTTTTCTGGGAAATCACAGCAGAAACCACAGCAATTCCATTTATTTTAGTTTCGTGAAAATCTTGTATCCTTTCCTTATTAATTCCACCAATGACTACAATTGGAATCGTAACTGCATTGCGAATCCGCAGTAATTCTTCTTTCGAAACAGGCCTGGTATTATTTTTAGTTGCTGTTTCATACATTGCACCAACACCTATGTAATCTGCACCCTCTGCTGCCGCCCGCTCTGCTTCTTCCACTCTTGCTGTAGATACACCAATAATTTTATCTGGGCCCAGGATTTGACGAACAACCCTTGCTGGTAAATCATTTTGCCCTACATGAACCCCTTCCGCATCTACTGCCAAGGCAATATCTACCCTGTCATTAATAATAAGAGGCACTTTGTATTTCTTAGTTATCTTCTTGATACGTAATGCTAATTCATAAAAATCTTTTGAGGAACAATCCTTTTCACGTAGCTGGATAACGGTACATCCACCAAGTATTGCTTCCTCCACCGCTTCCTCTAAGGTACTTGTACTCATTAATCCCTGATCGGTACACAAATATAAACTATAATCTACTAACAGCTTCTGATTATTCATATACATTTCCTTCCTCTGAACAAAATTGGTGAGCAATTTCCTATTACAGAACAAAGTGTGTGTTCCACACACTCTCGCGATTTCAATCAACTATAAGGAACACACACTTTGCCGCGCCTTGTGGATGTGGCTGTCCTTTAGCCACAATATTCCTTGCCCACAAGTGCGCATCATCCTGCACCCTGTTTTTTTAGGGTGCTTTTTTATGTAATAGGATATGCGGAGCAATTTCCTATTACATAAAAAAAATGCCCTATCGTTTGATAGAGCATCCAATGCTAATTCAGATATACAGACTTTCTGTAAGTGCTCCCTACGACAGTATTAACTGACAGGTTCTAAGGGTCAGGTTTTACCTTCTCAACTTATAAAAGTCCCCCCGCGTAAATATTCACTTGTTATAACTCAATTCATTATACACTACTATATAATGTATGTCAAAATAAATTAATTTTCCCATTATATTACTACTGAATCTCCTAATGAAAGATTTCTTATTTTATCACCTAATACCGACTGAAACAGCTGAAAACCATCCCCAATGGAACAGTTTAATGTATACAGTCTTCCTGCAAATCTAGAAATCATTTCTCCTAGTTCCTTCACTTCTTCCCTCTTCATCCCTTTTTTTGAACTGGCATCGTACAAATGAAAATCAGCAATCACCACATCAATCATTCCATTATTCATTTGCTCTCCCTTACGAAGAATGTTTTGAATACCATTGTGAATACCACCTGCTACAATAATTGTTTTTCCATTTTCTTTAATCATCAAATACTGTTCATGAACAAAAGTATCCTGCTCTGTTTCCCCATTTACTTTTACAAAGTACTTACTTTTGTTTTTCTGTAATTCATTCATATCAATTACACCTGAAAATAATTGCATCTCATCGTCCAGAAAGTACAGATTACGAGTTTTTACAATCTGCTCATTACTCTCTAATGCTGCTTCTAAGCCACAAGGTAACTTTACCCCTAGATGCTGCTCATAATATGGCATAAAGCCATATTCACTAACATAAATCTTAGCCATCCCATTTACTTCTAAAAACCGCCTTAGTCCGCCTCCATAGGCATTATGACCGCTAGAAAGTATAACTGTATCCACCTTGCTCACATCTATACCCTGCTTCTTTGCATTTTCAAAAAATAAATGATTGGGACCCAAATCAAACAGTATTTTATGATTACTAGTTTCGATATATAAACTCATTCCACTTTTCTTTACCAATTTGGCACTGGAAGCAGTGTTATCCATCAGTACAACTATTTTCATACTATTACCTCCCAACTCTCTTTCGTAATAAAAATCTTATAAAATTTTCTGAAATTAACTATTAGGGATACCTAATTAGTATTGTATCATCTTACTTCTATTTTTGAAATAGCAATTATACAAGAATTTAATATTCTATCTTAGTTTTTTATCATCTGTGCCCTTTTCCTCGCATTCTGCTTCTGGTTCAATAATCTTTATCAATTTATATTGCACAAAATCACTATTTGCAATACTGTCAAATTTACCACTTCGGTTATTATTGACAATCATAGAAATTCCCTCCATAATACTGCTGATTTTAGGTATTTCATCACATCGAATCAGCACTTTATCCTTCTCAAAAAAGAATTTAAATACACGGCTGTTTGAAGTTTCAAGAAAACTAACCATTACCTTTAAAACCAAAACGTCATCTTCATTTTTCACAAATCGGCATGCAGTGGCTGCTTCATAAATTTCACCGTTCATCTCTATCTGACAATAGCAATACTTTTTAAAGTCTATTGGAATCTCCAGTACTCTCCCCTGTTCCGTCAGTATCATATATTTTTGAAATTTTTTATTTAAAAATGATATTTCTTTTAATCCTCTGGCAAAATTGTTTTGTAAAACTTGTAAGAACAATGGAAATACATGAATTCCAGTAGTCTCTATTGTAAATACCCTGTTGGCAATAAACTTCCAGTATTCTTCGTCTAAATCCGGCGTTCTGCCTTCTAGCCGATTACATCTTGTATTTCTTTTCCAACCGCCTCGATAAAATAATTCTATTCTTTTATTTGAATTTTGTGACTTACTTGAAAATCCCTTTTCAAAACATAGATTTCTTAATACTCTCTGCAAATTGTCATAAGCAGCAGGATTCTCAGCAAGCTTTTCAGCTGGCATGTAATCTTTTTCAAAAAAATCATTAATAATATCCATAAAATGAGAATTCATAAATAATTCTGAACTACCACCTGTTGTAGCAATCACCATCTGAATATCTGGTAGTACAATTACATTTTGGCTTAACATCCCATTGAATTGAAATGCTCCTGGCCGCTTTCCTATCCAGACATGATATCCGTATCCTTCCGCCCCTAATTCTTTTGGTGTATTAATCTGCTTACTTGTCACCAAGTCAATCCATGCTTCGGATACAAGCTGCTGCTGCTCCCATCTGCCTTTTTGCAAAAAGAGCTGTCCGACCTTAGCCATGTCTTCTATTGTCATAAGCAGCCCCCATCCTCCCTTTTCTATTCCTTTAGGACATTTCTCCCAGTATACATTGTAAATGCCCATCTTATTAAATACTTTTTCTTTTAAATACTCCATTAGCCCCATACCTGTCCGCTCTCTTATAACGGCAGACAATATATACGAATTCATACTATTATAATGAAATTCTTTTCCTGGTTCAAATGCAATTCCTGAATCTAAATAGAACTTAATCCAGTCGCTTTCTGTCACAGTTCCAGCTTCATTAAAAGTTACTCCTGAACTCATACTTAAAAGATGTTTCACTTTTAATTCCCTTTGCCTTTTTCCGATAATCGGAAGATATGTCTTGTTAAATATTTCTGCAACTGAATCCTCTATAGTAAAAAACCCCTCATCCACTGCAATCCCCACTGCCAAACAAGTAATACTTTTACTCATAGAATGGGTTATATGCCACAATTCATTACGATAAGGTGCAAATTCACCCTCTGCAATGACAAATCCATTTCTTAGAATCATTACTCCATGCGCCTTTACATCTTCAGCCTCTTGTAATCTTTTAAAAAACCTACTGACATAACCTGATTCTACCCCCTGCTCTTCTGGAGTACATCTAGGGAGCTTCTGGGGTATTACATCTAAAGAAATACTATTATTCATTAACTCCTTTTGTGGTATATACTTTATGTTATCCACTGTATGCATTGTCCCGTTTAGCATTTTTAAAAAGAAATCAATTAATTTTACTTGAATTTTTATACTCATAAATTACCCCCTCATCTTCATTATTCCACATATGATATGATTAGTATAACAAAAGATAAAAAGTGATGCTACTATTATATATTGTAGTAACATCACCTTTATCCACTAATTATGTCTTATTAGATTAGCCTGAACTTTACATTGTATTCTCTGCATATTCGTCTAATTACACTGATTCCTACAACCACAGATAACAAACTTACTAAAATATTACTTGCCATCATTACAATTCCCACACTTTCACTTCCTAAGTCAGTAAAATTTTGAAGTCCCCATAATATTGGAATACGAAACAAGAATACTCTTGAGAAGTTCAGAAAAAGTGTATGCTTAGTATATCCAAAGCCAAAGAGCAGTGCCACTACTGCTGCATTGATTCCAAGGGGAATACATCCTCCCAATGACTCATAGTGATAAACCTTCATAATAAGTTCCTGAAAACTACGATCAACTCCATTTACATTGTTTGCAAAAAGAAAACTGATTTGTTCCATGTACACAGTTGTCAAAATCAGACCTAAAATGCCAATCACCAGATTATATGCCAGTACACATTTAAATGCATCCAAAGCTCTCTGCACTTTTCCTGCTCCCAGGTTCTGACTAATTACTGCTGCTCCACCTTCTTGGACTCCTGATTGATGACTTGTAGTAAGACCACCAATATTATTGGATATCCCTAAAGCCCCCACTGTTAACGATCCATATACACCGCTCATAGCATTTACAACAACCTTTCCTAACTGAAAGGCTGCCCTTTCCACAATTACAGGGAATGAAATACTAACCATTGGTTGAATTACTTCTTTTTGAAAGGTCATACTTTTTAAGGAAAAACCAAAAGCATTATCTTTTACATTCATATTTTTTATGGCAATCATAAAAAATAGAAACTGAGATACCAAGGTAGCTACTGCAATCATTGTAATGTCTGTCCGAAGAATATACACACATAATGCTGTTAAGCCAAGCTTTACTACAATTACTACTGTATTTAAGTATAGTATTCTTTTGGAATTGCCTCGTGAACGTTCTATTGCAATATAAACATTATTGAAAAACATAATGACCATGGAAATCAACTCAATGGAAAAATATTTACTTCCTAACTCAATCAGTTCGTCTGGTGTGTTGGCAAATGCTAAAAACTGTTTCGTAAAAGGAAGTATGATAAGGAGTACTGCCATTCCTAAAAAAGTACACATCCCAAATAGACTGGATACCCGTTTTTTTACCATTTCATAATCTCCAGCTCCATATGCAGAACTGATTTTCAAGCTTCCTCCTATTGCCAGCCCTCCTCCTATGGCAGATATCATTAAGTTAATTTGTGACAGATAGGCTACTGCGGAAACGGAACTTCCTCCAATATAGGCGGCCATCATGGTATCTAATATTTTAAATATCATATTCAGACTCTGATAAAGCGCCAGCGGAAATCCTACTTGAAATGTAACTTTCCACAAATTTCCATTTAATGCAAAGTCCCGATATTGTATATCCTTATTTGATAACGCTGCTTTATTCATATTCTCTCCTGCCAATTCATTTTATTTAATAGAACTGTAATTACAATACAACAGTTTTTCTGTTTTTTCTACATAAAATAAGTTTATTTTAATTCAAAATACAGTTTTTTTGTTCTTTTGTATAAAATATGTTATACTGTAACTATTACTATTTCACAGGAACAGGAGAAAATGAACATGATTAAAAACAATATTTTGAATTCCTCTGAAAATCTAATTTATACTCGTATTAAACGAGATCCTTTTTTCAATATGCCTGAAGCACATTACCATCCTTACCATGAACTTTATTATCTGATTTCAGGTTCAAGGAAATTTTTCATTGATCACCGCATTTATAATGTGAATAAAGGTGATTTAATTGTAATTCCCAAAGAACACATTCACAGAACAACCTATATGTCAAATATGACCCATGAAAGAATTGTAATTGAATATCATGATCATCTGCTTTTACCTTTATATCAAAACTACGATACAGAAATGCTTTCTGATATTCTTATGCCTAACCAGATTTCAATTCCCTTAAACAGAAGAACCTACATGGAAGATTTGTTTAGTAAAATAGAACGGGAATATCTTTCACTGGATGAATTTTCAAGCTTGCTTTTACAAAATTATATGACAGAGCTTCTGACTTTTCTAATCCGCTGCCAAAAGAGGACTAATACACCATCCCAGCATTTGTCTGCAACAGATACCTTAATTGAAAATGCTGCTCAATACATTTTTCACAATTATGAGAAAGTACTTACTTTAGACTCTGTTGCTGCCAAATACAACATGAGTCCATCTCATTTTTCAAAAAAATTCAAAACTATAACTGGCTTTGGGTTTAAAGAATATCTTAATTCAATCCGCATTAAAAAGGCCGAGAAGCTTTTATTAGAAACAAATCTGAGTATTACCGAAATTGCATTGCAATGTGGTTATAACGATAGTAATTATTTTGGAGATGCTTTCAAAAAGGAAAAGGGCGTATCACCTAAAAAATACCGTAGTGGAAAAGGTTATGTATAAACAACCTTTTCCACTGCTTTTAAATCAAATTCAGAAAATGCTGATGTACAGTAATATCTCCTGTAAGCTCTGGATGAAAAGAAGTCACTACCTGATTTTTATACTGGGCAGCTACAATTTTCTCATTAACAACAGATAATGCCCTTGTTCCCTCATATACCGCTTCCATATAAGGTGCCCTGATAAATATCATAGGAATATCCGTGCTGTCAGCGAATGTTCCCCTTGTTTCAAAACTTCCCAGCTGCCTCCCGTATGCATTTCTCCTTACACAGATAGGCATTGTGGCAAAATACGTATTGGCATCATTTGAAAATTCCTTTGCCAGTAAAATCATACCTGCACAAGTACCTAATACTGGCATATCCTGTTCAATCTGTTCTTTCAGGTCATCCATCATCTTCAGTTCCTGTAACAGCTTTCCCATCGCTGTACTTTCCCCTCCAGGTAAAATCAGCCCATCAAAGGACCTTTTTAAATCACTTTTTTTTCTTATTTCAAAATAATCCACCTCAAGGCGTTCCAGCATCTGCTCATGTTCTAAAAATGCCCCCTGTAGTGCTAATACCGCTATTGTCATCTCAATTTCCCCTTTCAGCCATTAACAGCTGAATTTCATTTTCATTGATTCCGACCATCGCCTCTCCCAAATCCTCTGATAATTCAGCAAGCAATTTGGCATCACTATAATTAGTAACTGCCTTTACAATAGCAGCAGCTCGTTTCGCTGGATCACCGGATTTAAAAATTCCTGAACCAACAAATACTCCTTCCGCACCTAACTGCATCATAAGTGCAGCATCTGCTGGTGTTGCAACTCCTCCTGCTGCAAAATTCACAACGGGAAGCTTCTCATTTTCATGTACATATTGTACAAGCTCATAAGGTACCTGTAACTCCTTTGCAGTATGGTATAACTCATCCTCTTCCATGGAAACAAGCCTTTTTATTTCCCCATTCATTTTTCTCATATGACGGACTGCTTGTACAATATCTCCTGTTCCTGGCTCTCCCTTTGTTCGTATCATAGAAGCACCTTCATTAATTCTTCTCAATGCTTCTCCCAAATCCTTCGCCCCACAGACAAATGGAACATTAAACTTTCGTTTATTAATATGATATACATCATCTGCTGGAGAAAGCACTTCACTTTCATCTATGTAATCTATTTCAATTGCTTCTAGTATCTGTGCCTCTGCAAAATGACCAATTCTTACCTTTGCCATTACTGGTATTGTAACTGCCTCCTGTATTCCACGAATCATTTTAGGATCACTCATTCGTGAAACACCTCCTGCTGCACGAATGTCTGCTGGAATCCTTTCTAGTGCCATAACGGCACATGCTCCTGCCTGCTCTGCAATTCTTGCCTGCTCAGGTGTCGTTACATCCATAATGACTCCCCCCTTTAACATCTGTGCCAGTTGTTTGTTCAAACTATATCTTTCCATTTTTTATTCCTCTCTATCATTTATTTTCCAATGCTATTAGCAAAATTATTATATTTTGGATTATAATAAATAACTGGAATGATTATAAGAACCAAAACAACTCTTTTTAATCATACCAGTTTATCAAACTATAAATCCTTCATATTAATTTTTTTCTTCTCAATCATAATCAGCGCGGATTCCAGTGATAATATCACCCGATCACACCATTTGTCAAACCTCTCATCTTCTGTTTGGCACTCTTCATGTGACAGCATATAAGAAACTGTTTCTCGGATCCCTTTCTCAAAAGGAATCTCTGCTTTAAAACCAGGCACAAGACGCTTTAATTTCCGATTATCAAATACAACTGAATTTGCCTTATCTCCAATTAGTGAACCCCTAAAATCAAACTTACTGCACTGTACTAAAGATTGTGAAGCAATATGTATTGTTTGCAATGGAACCTTTAATGCCTTTGCAATCATTGCATAAATCTGATTCCAGGTTAAACATTCATCGGACGTAATCTGCACAGCCTCTCCAATTGCAGACGAATTTCCCATTAGTCCAATAATGCCTCTGGCCAAATCCTTGCTATGGGTTACTGTCCAAAGACTCATTCCATCCCCATGTACCAGAACTGGTTTTCCATCCAGCATTCGCTTTATTGTCTGCCAGCCCCCATCTCTTCCATGAAGTGCTACAGGCAATTTTCTTTCATCATAGGTATGACTGGGCCTGATAATAGTCACTGGAAATCCATCCTTTCGGAACCGCTCCATTAGATACGCCTCACATACTATTTTCTTTCTTGCATATTCCCAATATAGATTTCCCAAAGGAGTATCTTCATTCACAATATAATTTAGCAGCGGCTTCTGATAGACAGAGGCACTGCTTATATATATGTATTGTTTTGTTTTATCATGAAATAACCGATAATCTCTTTCTACCTGTATTTTTTCATAACCAATAAAATTTACTACTACATCAAAACTCAAGTTTTCTATTTTCTCAGAAACAAGAGCTTCTTCTTGATTAATATCTGCAATTATTTCTTTTACTGGAAATGGTAACATGTGATTCCTGGTTCCCCGATTCAATAGATAAAGTTCACATTCTTGTGTTAGAAGCTGCTCAGTAACTGCTTGGCTTATTGTTCCAGTTCCTCCAATTAATAAAACCTTCATAAAATCACACTCCTCTCACGCTCTCCTCATTTTACTCTTTGTTACATAATTATAAATTTTCTGTAATCCCAAAGTCAAGTACTTTTCCCAATTAATTAAAATCTCTTCGTTTTGTCTAGTTATGAATAAAAAACTCGAAATCTTTTGTATGGTTTTTACAAATAGTAGGAAATCAGACAAGTAGTCAATCATATCATATCAATGTAAATGAAAAGAAATTAGGAGGACTAAAACATGAGCGATTTAGCAGCAACACATTGTGGTGGCGGTAGTGGATTATTTGACGGAGGTAACAGTTGTCTTTGCATTATTCTTCTTCTTTGCTGCTGCTGTGGTGGTGGATTCGGCGGCGGTAACTGCGGCGGTGGCTGCGGTGGCGGTGGATTATTTGACGGCGGTAATAGCTGTATTTGCATTATTCTTCTTCTCCTTTGCTGCTGTGGCGGCGGTAGCAGCTGCTGCTGTTAATTACAGGCAAAGTACATTTCATCAAGTAATTTCATGCTATCTTGCGGCGCATTCTGGCGCCGCAACTCTAATTAATCATCCTTCATTCTTCTTTGTCGTTCCTTCCTGAGACACTCAAAGCAATCTAAGTCCATTTCATAAATTGTATTATCTTCTATCACTAATTCATCATTAAGAATCAATTCGTCATAATCACTGTACTCACCCATACTCAGCCCCTCCTATTGAGGATTCCAAATGGTTTATACTTTAATATATGACACGTTTCTACATTTGTTCCTTTTCCTTTATACATGACTTCTTATATTTTGCATTGAAACATATGAAGTTATTGGGTATAATAAAACAGAAAACACAGAAAAACTAGAACAAATGAAAGAGGTGTGATAATGTCTGGTTCTGTATACGGAAATATATTCACAATATCAACATGGGGGGAATCCCATGGAAAAGGGATTGGTGTTGGAATTGACGGTTGTCCTGCTGGTTTAAAAATAGATGAGTCTTATATTCAGACATTTTTGAATAGAAGAAAGCCTGGTGCATCTAAGTACTCGACTCCTCGCAAGGAGGATGACCTGGTAGAAATTTTATCTGGTGTTTTTGATGGTAAAACAACAGGAACTCCTATATCCTTAATCGTTTATAATAAATCCCAGCGTTCCAATGATTATTCTGAAATAGCATCATGCTACCGTCCTGGTCATGCTGATTATACCTTTGATCAAAAATATGGATTTCGTGATTACCGGGGAGGAGGCCGATCTTCTGGACGTGAAACCATTGGAAGGGTTGCTGCTGGTGCTATTGCCAACGCTATTTTAGCTGAACTCGGCATTACCTTCACCTGCTACACAAAATCAATTGGTCCTATTTGTATTGACTATGATAAATTTGATAAAGAAACTATTTTAAATAACCCACTTTATATGCCTGACTCAGAGGCCGCACAAAGAGCAGAAGAATTTCTACAACAACAGATGGAACAAATGGACTCTGTGGGCGGAATTATCGAGTGTAAAATTTCTGGTGTTCCTGTTGGCTTAGGGGAACCTGTATTTGATAAGCTGGATGCCAATCTTGCAAAGGCTGTATTTTCAATTGGTGGTGTGAAAGGCTTTGAACTTGGAAGTGGCTTTGAAGCCAGTAAAATGTTTGGTTCTGAAAATAATGACAGCTTTTATGCAGATGATTCTGGAAAGATTCATAAGAAAACGAATCATGCCGGAGGCGTATTAGGCGGCATTAGTGATGGAGATGATATTATTTTCCGAGTTGCCTTTAAGCCTACTCCTTCTATTTTTAAAACTCAGGATACCATTAATAATAACAACGAAAATATAAAGGTAAATATTAAGGGAAGACATGATCCTATTATTGTTCCAAGAGCTGTTGTAGTAGTAGAAGCAATGGCTGCCATATCTCTTGTTGATCTTTTATTTATCAATATGACATCAAGTATGAATAAAATTAGAGATTTTTACCTATAATAGTAATGTCAAAGCTCCAAAAGCACATTTTCAGCGTCAGCGGAATGTGCTTTTTTTATGTGTTCCAAAATTGCTTGGCATTTCCCATTTTATAATTGACAGTTTTGAAAAAATGTTTATAATAAGATCTAGTGTTTGTTTAGTAAAACTAAAGTTCAAGTTTATTATTTCTATACACTGGAAAACAATACTGTTAATATAAGTGGATTTATTTTTAGAAAGAAGGTATCAAAATGAAAATAGGGCATAAAATCAAAGAACTTCGGATTCAAAAGAGCTTAACCCAGGAAGAACTGGCAGATCGCTGTGAATTATCTAAAGGCTTTATTTCCCAGCTGGAGCGTGATCTCACTTCTCCTTCTATTGCCACTTTAGTTGACATTTTGCAATGCCTTGGCACAAACCTTGAAGAGTTCTTTTCTAATACAACGGACGAGGAAGTTGTTTTTAAAAAGACAGATTTTTTTGAAAAGGAAGACACCGAACTACATAATACCATTGAATGGATTATTCCAAATGCACAAAAGCATATGATGGAACCAATTTTACTAACTCTGGAACCTGATGGTTCTACTTACCCAGATAACCCTCACGAAGGAGAAGAATTTGGATATGTATTAAGTGGAATGATTGCAATCTGCATTGGTAACAAAACTTACAGAGCAAAAAAAGGAGAGGCTTTTTATTTTACTCCAAATAAAAAGCATTATATGAAAGCACTTGGGAAAAACGGCGCATCATTAATCTGGGTTTCTACTCCACCAAGTTTTTAATGCGTTCTATTAGTTACAGTAGAATCAGGAGGTACACATGGCAAATAAATTAAT
Organism: Anaeromicropila populeti; assembly: GCF_900112775.1. GTDB lineage: Bacteria > Bacillota > Clostridia > Lachnospirales > Lachnospiraceae > Anaeromicropila_A > Anaeromicropila_A populeti. The sequence continues at coordinate 58,114 of NZ_FOYZ01000006.1, read as the reverse complement.
TGACCTAATCAGCATTTCAAAATCCTATGGAAATAATATTATTTTAGATGATATGAATTTATATTTGAATGAAAATAAATTTTTAACCCTTCTTGGTCCAAGTGGCTGCGGCAAAACTACAACTCTTCGCATTTTAGGCGGTTTTGAAACACCAGATAAGGGACAAATACTTTTTGAGGGAAGAGATATAACCGCTCTTCCTCCTAACCAACGTAATCTGAATACCGTATTTCAAAAGTATGCACTTTTTCATCATATGACTGTAGCAGAGAACATTGCTTTTGGATTAAAAATAAAAAAGAAGAGTAAAGCATATATCAATGATAAAATCAAGTATGCTTTAAAGCTTGTTAATTTGGATGATTATGAAAACAGAACTACAGAATCCTTAAGTGGCGGACAGCAGCAGCGAATTGCCATTGCCCGGGCAATTGTAAATGAACCTCGCGTTCTGTTATTAGATGAACCTCTTGGTGCTTTAGATTTAAAGCTGCGCCAAGATATGCAGTATGAATTGATTCGATTAAAAAATGAACTGGGAATTACTTTTGTTTATGTTACTCATGATCAGGAAGAAGCACTTACTATGTCTGATACTATTGTTGTTATGAATCAGGGGTATATCCAGCAGATTGGGAGTCCTGAAGATATTTATAATGAACCTGTGAATGCTTTTGTTGCTGATTTTATAGGCGAAAGTAATATTATCCCGGCAATTATGCTGGAAGATAAGCTGGTGAATATTTTAGGTGCTAATTTTCCTTGTGTAGACGAGGGATTTGGCCATAACAAACCAGTTGACGTAGTAATTCGTCCTGAAGATATCGACCTTGTTCCTCCAGAACAAGGCTTACTCACTGGACATGTTACATCACTTATTTTCAAAGGGGTTCACTATGAAATGGAAGTAATGGCAAATGGCCGCGAATGGCTTGTTCATAGCACAGATTTATCTCCAGTTGGCAAAGAAGTAGGTATTTTTGTGGATCCTTTTGACATACAAATCATGAATAAACCAGAATCCGAAGATGAACAGGCGGTGGTTCTAAGTGAATAATAAAAGAAAGAAGTATCTCGCTTTTCCTTATGTCCTTTGGATGGCTGCCTTTATTATTATTCCGCTTTTTATGATTATATACTATGGACTAACAAACCGGAACAGACAGTTTACTTTTGAAAATCTGACTATCATTGCAGAACCCAGTAACCTAAAGGCTTTATGGCTGTCCTTAAAATTGTCTACGCTTAGTACCATACTATGTCTTATACTTGCCTACCCACTTGCAAGTATTTTGACTAAAATCAAAATGAAGAATAAAAGTATTTTGGTCTTTATTTTCATCCTGCCAATGTGGATGAACTTTTTACTTAGAACCCTTGCATGGCAGACACTTTTAGATAAGAATGGGGTAATTAATACAGTACTAACCTTTTTTCATTTGCCATTAATAAATATTATTAATACACCTGGAGCTATCATTCTAGGCATGGTTTATAATTTTCTGCCTTTTATGATACTTCCTATTTACAATACTTTGTCAAAAATTGATTCCAGCGTAGTGGATGCTGCTAGAGATTTGGGAGCAAACGAATTTCAGACATTCTTGCGTATTACATTTCCACTAAGTCTTCCTGGTGTAATCAGTGGAATTACAATGGTATTCGTTCCAGCACTGACTACTTTTGTTATCTCTGATATTCTGGGAGGAAGTAAAATTTTATTAATCGGAAATGTAATTGAACAGGAATTTAAATATGCAAATAACTGGCATACAGGATCAGGGCTGTCCCTTGTACTTATGGTTTTTATATTAATTAGCATGGCACTTGTGTCTAAATATGACAAAGAATCGGAGGGGAATATATGGTAAAGAAAACTGCCCAGCGATTTTACATTATACTTATACTTCTATTTTTATATGCTCCGATTATTACTTTAGTTGGCTTATCCTTTAATCAGTCAAAATCCATCTCCAGATGGGGTGGTTTTACAACAAAATGGTATACTTCACTGTTTGAAAACGATGCCATTTTAAGTGCTTTATATACCACATTAACCATTGCTTTTTTTTCTGCTTTTATTGCAACGATAATTGGTACAATAGCATCCATTGCAATCAATAGCATGAAGCGTCTGCCTAGAACCATTTTGCTTGGAATAACAAATATCCCCATGCTAAATGCAGATATTGTAACTGGTATTTCTCTAATGCTTTTATTTATTGGACTTCACTATACATTGAGTTTTTCCAGCGTTTTGATTGCACACATAACCTTTAACATTCCCTATGTTATTTTAAGTGTTATGCCTAAATTAAAGCAAACCAGCCGAAATACTTATGAAGCCGCATTGGATTTAGGGGCTTCTCAGTTATATGCCTTTTTTAAAGTAGTGCTGCCTGACATATTTCCAGGAATTTTATCTGGCTTTTTATTGGCTTTTACTATGTCGCTGGACGATTTTGTAATTACACATTTTACGAAAGGCCCAGGTATTGATACTCTTTCTACTAAAATATATACAGAAGTCCGGAAAGGAATCAAACCTGAAATGTATGCTTTATCCTCGCTTTTATTTGTTACAGTTCTGATCCTGCTTATATTACTAAACCGCAGGACCAATAAAGATAAAGCAACTGATTTTACTAAAAAATGATTTGAGGAGGAGACCTATGAAAAAATTTATTTCTGTAGTTTTACTGATTATTTCTGCTTTTGCCCTTTCAGGCTGTAGCAAGAAATACGATCTATATGTTTACAATTGGGGTGAATATATGGATCCTGAAGTAATTAAGCAATTTGAAAAAGAAACTGGCCTGACCGTTTCTTATGAAAACTTTGAAACAAACGAGGACATGCTTCCTAAAGTGGCAAATGGCGCAGGTTCTTATGACTTAGTTTGTCCATCTGATTACATGATTCAACATATGATTGAAGAGGATTTACTGGCTGAATTGGATTTTAATAACATTCCAAATATCAGCAATATTGGTTCTCAGTACATGGAAAGTTCAAAAGCATTTGATCCTGATAATAAATATTCTGTTCCTTATTGCTGGGGTACAGTTGGTATTCTCTACAATAAGAAAATGGTTACAGAACCAGTAGATAGCTGGTCTATTCTCTGGGATAAAAAATATAAGGATAACGTTCTTATGCAGAACAGTGTAAGGGATGCATTTGGAATTACTCTTAAATATCTTGGTTATTCCTTAAATTCAACCGATAAAGAAGAACTGGAAGAAGCAAAAGAGAAATTAATTGAACAAAAAGAAGACGGAATTGTTCAGGCTTATGTTGTTGATCAAGTTCGCGATAAAATGATTGGTGAATCTGCTGCTCTTGGAGTTATTTACTCTGGTGAGGCAATTTTTACACAGCGTGAAAATCCTGATTTAGAGTATGTAGTTCCAAAAGAAGGTTCTAATCTCTGGATTGATTCTTGGGTTGTTCCAAAAAATGCTGCTCATAAAGAAAACGCAGAAAAATTTATAAACTTTTTATGCCGTGCTGATATTGCTCTTATGAATTTTGAATATATAACGTATTCAACACCAAATGAAGCTGCCAAAGCATTAATTGAAGACGAAAATATTAAAAACAGTACTGTGGCTTTTCCTGATAATGCTACTCTTGCACGTTGTGAAACCTTTCAGTATCTTGGAGAAGATGCAGATGAACTATACAACGAACTGTGGAAAGAAGTCAAATCATAAAGCAAACAAAAGCTGCCAGAATTTTTGGCAGCTTTCTTGATTCTTTATTCTTCTATTTTAAATTTTCCTACTACTTCGTTCAAATTATCTGAAATATTCTGCTGAGCCTCTGACATTTGTGAAACATCGTCTATTACTTTTGCCACGCCATTCACAGACTTCATAATATTGGCACTATTGTCTGCTGTATCCTGTGAAGATTCTGCAATGTTTTGTATTGCCTCACTTACTTCATTCATTATCTGTTTAATACTTTCTGCCATATCAAATATGGTAACGGCATTCCCCTCAATGGTTTCAGCATCTTTACTATACTGCATTGCAATACTGACCAGATTATTATAATCTGGCGTAACCGTATGCTGGATAAAGTCAAGCAATCCGCCAGCTTCTTCTGTCAAATGTCCAAACGCTTCCTTTACATCTGTTATAGTCACCTGAATCTTTCCTACCGCTTCTGTAGTTGCATTGGCAAGCTTTCCTATCTCTGACGCTACAACTGCAAAACCCTTTCCATTTTCACCAGCACGGGCTGCCTCAATTGATGCATTTAATGCTAATAGGTTGATTTGTTCTGCAATACCAGAAATGACTTCCGCCATCTCACCAATATTTTCAACAACCTCTGCATTTTCAATACTCCTTGTCAGATTCTCATTAAACTGAGTGGAAATCTGGGTAGCACATTCATATGATTTCTGACTTGTAAATCCAATATCCTTCGCACGTTGCCGTATTTCATCTGACATTGCCTTACTTTTCTCAGTCTCAACTGTAAGGACAGATACTGATGCATTCACTTCTTCCACAGACGCATTCACTTCTTCTGTTGCCGCACTTGCTGACATCATTGCTTCATTAACTTGTCCCATATAACCTTCAATATTTTTAAACTGTTGTATTAATTCTGTCGCTGATTCATATAATCTGCCACTAGATGTGTTCATTTCTGCTGCATGCCCTGCTATATTTTTTATTACCTGCTTATTATTCCCATACATTACATTTAAGGATTCTCCCAGATGTCCAATCTCATCTCTTGTTTTCACTTCTACTGGCTCTACTGTAAAATCTCCTTGAGCAAGTAAACCAGCAAGTGACATTACTTTTTTTATGCCTTTTGAAATAGAAGTTACCTGATACAATACAATTAGCACAGAAATAATAATTGCAGCAATAGCCACAATAATAAGCTGAATCATTAGTTGGTTCACCGGTCGAATCATTTCTTTTTCTGGAATCTGAATCATCAGTTTCCAACCTGTAATCGGAAGTGTATCAAAATAAACCCGGTAATTCTCTCCTGATTGATTATAATTTGTAATACCCTTATCACTTTCGACCACCATCTTTCCTGCATCAGCCAAAGATGTATTTTCGTCAGAAGTAATATTTATGGCATTCTGAATCATCTCATCTTCCACACCAGCCAGATATGTGCCTGTAGATCCCACAAGCATGGCTTTTCCATTTCCAGCAATCCTGATATTATTTACCACTTCCTGAATATCTGCCAGTGCCATGTCCACGGTAACACATCCAAGGAATACTCCTTCCTTATTAAAAATCGGCATCGTACAAGATGACATAATCATATTAGATGTTGCATCATAATACGGTTCTGTAATAACTGCTTCCTTTGAACCCTTTGCAAGTAAATAATACTCCTGGTTAAAATAATCATATGTTTCGTTACTGTAGTCATATGTTACAATTTTTTCGCCCTCGTATTTATAAACATATGGTCCTACGTATTCTTGTTCACTATCGTATGCATAAGGTTCAAACCAGATACCACTTCCCAATACAAGACTATTATCATCTATGATTTGCGAAAGCATTTCTTCATATGTTTTAAGTTCCATATTTTCATACGTATTCCCCACTACCCGTGACAAGGTAATGGCTGTATTCGATACAACCTCTAAACTTCTTTCCATTTCTCCAAGCTTTGCATTCAATTCAGAATCCATATAGTCTCGTATTTTCTCATTAATTATTTTTTCACTTGAACTTACACTAATAGCTGTTAAAACAAGAAAAGCTACTACAATAACTGGCAGTATAAATGCTAACATTTTGGTTCTCATTTTTTTGAATTTCATGTCAACTCTCCTCTTATAAAGTAAAATTAATTTTACATCTGCCATTTCATTATATATTATCGTGTCTGTTTTTGCAATATTTTTGATTAATATGTTATTTTTTTACTTTACTATAGCAATTGCCCGCACTGGTGCCCCGTCTGCATTTTTAAATTTCATTGGCAACGCACAAAAAGTAAATATATCGTTTCCAATTTCTCCTACTCTTGTTAAATTTTCAATTATAACCATATTGGATTCACTAAATATTTTACGATGAATTGTCAGATTTGCATCTGAAATGGGATCGATACTAATTACATCTAATCCAACTCCTTTTTTCTTGCTTGCAATTAAATAATCTGCAACCTCTTCGGTTATACAAGGATAATTTCTGAAATACTCTTCTGTCCCCCATTTACTGTCCCATCCAGTATAAAACAAGATAAACTCTGCTAAATCTGCATTTTCTCTTACTGCATTTATACAGGACATGGGTATCCGCTGTCCCTCCTTATATTGTCTGCAATCAATTACTAAACCTTTGCCAACAAATTGATCTGCTGGATAGGAATCAAGGGATGCTCCCTGCTCAAACAAATGTGCTGGTGCATCCATATGTGTCCCCGTATGTGAAAACATTGTTAATAATGTTTCCTTAAAACCATCTCTCTCATAGGTGCTTGCTGCTTCTAATTTTGGTTTTTCTGTTCCTGGGTATACAGTCATATTCTCAGTAATACAATGTGTCAAATCAATATTCTTCATCTGTCGTTTCCCTTCTGTCATATTCTGTTATTCTTATTATAATGCATTTGCAACAAATGAGCAAACTTAACAGCATACCAAAACTAAAGATTTTTTATAGCCTCTTCTAATCGTAACAGTGCTTCTTCCACATAAACGCGTGGACAAGCAAGGTTAAAGCGGTAAAACCCCTCTCCTCCTTCTCCAAAAATGCCGCCCTCGTCTAATGCAAGCCTGCAATTCTGAATTAGAAACTTATTTCGCTGCTCGGGCAATATATTTAAATCTTTCATATCCACCCAAACCAAATAAGTTCCCTCTGGCTTTACAACTTGCAATTGAGGAATATTTTTATTTATGTATTTTACAAAATACTCGATATTAGCTTCTATATACTTTACAACTTTTCTCTTATACTTATCCCCACAATTATATCCTGCTTCCAGCGCAATATATCCAAATAAGTTCCCTCCGTTCTGACCCATTCTTGCCTGTAAATACTTCTCCCTCAGTTCTGGGTTTGGAATCACTGCAAAAGCTGTATGAAAAGCTGGTGTATTAAATATTTTGCTAGAGGAAAACAAAGAAATTGTACTCTGTTCCAACCTTGTATTAATACTAGCTAGTACAGTATGTTGATTTGATTTAAAAACAATATCATTATGAATTTCGTCTGCTATCATCACACAATTATTTGCAAAACACATTTCCCCTAATTCCTTTAACTCTTCTTCTCTCCATACCCTTCCAACAGGATTATGGGGGCTGCAAAGAATAATTGCTTTTGGTTTTTTACTCAATTTACTTCTCAAATCATCATAATTCATCGTGTACTGGCCATTTTGATTCAGCAGCACATTATTTAATATCTCACACTTATTATTTTTAATTACGCTTGTAAATGGAAAATACACTGGAGGCTGAATCACTACAGAATCTCCCGGCTCAGTCAATGATTTGATTCCTGTATCCAGTCCATCTACTACTCCATTGGTAAAAACGATCCATTCCTTCTTTATCTTCCACGAAAAATCTCTGGCCATTTTTTTTATAATAGCATCATAGCATGATTCCCCAGGAAAGGAATACCCATAAATCGGATGCTTTAATCGTCTCTTCACTGCCTTAATAATAGGTTTGGGTGTCATAAAGTCCATATCGGCAATCCACATTGGCAAAGGTTTGTTACTTCCAAAATAATCTGTCATACCATCCCATTTTGTACTTTCTGTAAAACGTCTGTCAATTATTTTATCAAAATTATATTTCATTCTGATCCTTCCTCCTAAAGTTGTCTGAAAACAAATGCGGAGTAATTTCCTATCACATAAATAGATCCCCCATTAAAGGGGGATAGTAAGTTGGTTATTTTCATTGTTCATATACTTTATATGTTCTGCTCCACACGCTTGCAATAATTAAGTTCTGCCATACGTGCTTTTTGAAAAGCATCTTCCAAATCTATTTGGTAATAATCTGCTATGCGAATAACCGCATGCATAATATCTGCCAATTCGTTTCCAATAGAATCCTTGGAAGCCCTATAATTAGGATGTAGTTTTCTGTCTCCAAGGTAATAGTTTTCAAATGTCATAAAATACTTGGTCAAATCTCCTACTTGCTTGGTCAATTCTAACAGCATTGTCTCAATTGTCCATGGGCGTAGCTCTACTTGGTCAAATTGTTTTGCAACCTTCCTTGAAAGATCAACTAATTCCTGAAAACTCACCTGAGTTTTTTCACCATTAGCACTTTTTTCAGCCAAGGTTTCTCCGCTTTTAGCCATATCAACTAACTGCTTTGTCAGTGTAAGCTTTGTCATATCACAAGCATCCTTGTCAACAGACATAACTGTTTTATTTTTTCTTCCAGACCGAATCAGGCAATTACCAGCACAATTGGTTCGAAACACACATTTACCGCACTCATCCAGATTATAATATGTTCTGCTTCGCAATTTAAACACTTTGTCCCAGTCAATGGAAAACGAGTGAATTTCTTTATCATATTTTCCAATAAATAATTCATCAATACCTTCTTCTCGTTCATCCATTGCTTCAACACAAGTACTTACTACGCCAGCAGGGGTAACACACATATTAAATCCGCAGGCTCCGCAATAATGTTCTGTGTAGTAATTCAACTGCTCCAGATTCGTGATAATCTTTACTCCTAAAGACTGTGCCACTGGAATAATATTTTCAAAGCTCTTCTTATATTTTTCCAGATTGATTGGCTGGACACCGCTAACCTCACATCGTCCACAATATTCCATCGGTAGAATACGAATTTCCTTAACCTGACTAATCCCATATACATGGCGAATAATTTCTTCCAGTCTGTCAGTTCCTTCATTGGTAACCACAGTATTCATTCTTCTTAAAGAACCCGTCCTAGTTAATATCTTAATAGTATTTACAACGGTATCATAACTTCCTCTTCCATCCCGCTTAGGACGCTGTTTATTATGTATCTCAGGTGGACCATCAAATGACAGGCTTACATGATTCATATTCTCTGCCATCCATTCTGCCACATCACTAGAAAAAATACCATTGGTTGACATTCTGGTAAGAAGTTTCTGATTTCTTTGATTTGCCAGTTGTCTTGCGTATTCTACCGACTTCATAACAATATCTGGATTTGTCATTGGTTCGCCAGCTCCATGAAATTGTAAAGTGTATGGTCCAGATTCACTACAATGGTCGAAAAAATAATCAATGCTGTCCTTTGCCAAATCCCAGCTCATCATATTATCCGATCGATTGCCTGCATTTCCAGAGCAATATACACATCTTAAATTGCACAGAGCGCTTACACATAAAACAAGGGTGCGGTTAAACCTCTTAACTTCAACAGGCAGTCTTTTTTGTTTTTCTATCTTACTTCCTGCAATATATGTAATAAGCTTTTCCGTACTTTCCTGCAATGCCTTTTCAGCAATCACATCTTCTATTACAACAGCCAGGTCTTTACCTGATGCTGCCTCTTCAGCAGCTTTACCAACATATGAAGGACAAATTTTAGATATCCTTTTATCTAAGGCATTAAACAGAATACATTGCCCATCTTCCAACCATAATACTCGTAATTTTTCCATCCACTTCTTTTCCTTTCGCTAGACAGCCACTGCCCATCCTTGTGTTTCCAGAATTGTAAATCCCATTGGTGAACATGCACTCACTGGACTGCATGCGCTTTCTGGACTGCATGCACTTTCTGGGCTACATGCATTCACTGGACTGCATGCGCTTTCTGGACTGCATGCATTCACTGGGCTGCATGCGCTTTCTGGACTGCATGCATTCACTGGGCTGCATGCGCTTTCTGGACTACATGCATTCACTGGGCTGCATGCGCTTTCTGGGCTGCATGCATTCACTGGGCTGCATGCACTTTCTGGACTGCATGCGCTTTCTGGACTGCATGCATTCACTGGACTGCATGCACTTTCTGGGCTACATGCATTCACTGGACTGCATGCGCTTTCTGGGCTGCATGCATTCACTGGACTACATGCGCTAATTACATCGATTAAACTACTTACTTTTGACATAATTTTTCCTCCTTTTTAAAACTGATTTTTTTGTTCTGATACTTTTTATAAAATCACTTCATGTCCAATAGAAATAAAATTCCTATTATATGTACACGAAAGAGATTTTCACATTATGAACCCGATTGGTTCAATACCCAAATAAATATCAACTTATAAATAGAATTAAAATAAATAATTTGTTTTTCTTCATATGTTACATATATTATATCATTTTTTCCATTATTATCAATATATAATATTGTTTTGTAATATATATTTAACATTGAACACATATTTATTGTTTTTTTCTTATTATTCATAAAAAAATCCAAAGAAAAAAAGGAATAAATCCTTTATTTCTTTGGATTTTTATTTGTTTCAGTACACAAAGAGTAAAGTTTCTAATTATTACAAAGTCTTCACATCATCTTCCCCTATGCTTTTCCTTTCGCTTTTGCTGTCTTCGTTCAAAATTCTGCTCTTTTTCTTCTTCACTTTTTTTATGAATACGGTTCTTTCTTTCTGCCTTGTTCTGCTCTTGCTGCAATTTTAAAGCCTGCTGAGATTTTGTTCCTATTCTGGCACTCAGAAGCTGCCTCTTCACGTCACGCTGTAAACGCTTAGGATTCAACCGGTCCTTTTCACTCATCTCGGCTTCAATAGCTGGACTAAATCGAAGCTGAAACCAGTTTTTCATAAGATACTTTTGAACTTCATAATCTTTTGGCTCTGCACCAAAGGTTATTTTCGTTACATTCAATTTACCATCTGATACTTTTTCCAAAATACCAATCCAAAAGGGGTCTTCAAAAAATACCTGCAACTTTACGATTTCTTTTTCCATTCTAATTTCCTCCTTGAAAATAAATAACAAAGAACGGACAACCCGGAGGCAGGTTACTGATAACCTTAACTACATGAATGTTTATGATTACGTCTGGACTACCAACCAGAACTGTGTTTTTATCTTCGCAATTACTATTATATCATATAAAAATCTATTGGCAAATTAATATACTACATTGACTATATCATTCAATCCTGTATAAAATATAACTAGCATATAAAAGGAGGCATAATAAAATGAAAATGGCAATATTAGGCGCAGGTGCTATAGCTCGAACTATGGCAGCTACCACACAAAAAATGAATGATGTAACAAACTACGGAATCGCTTCAAGAGATTATACAAAAGCTGATGCTTTTGCTAAAGAATTTGGATTTCAAAAGGCTTATGGTTCCTATGAAGAAATGTTATCCGATCCTGAAATAGAATTTGTATATGTAGCAACTCCTCACTCACATCACTACCAACATGTCAAGCTCTGTTTAAACAGCGGTAAACATGTTCTATGTGAAAAGGCTTTTGCAAGAAATGCCAAAGAAGCTCGTGAGATGATTTCTATCTCCCGCGCAAAAAATCTTCTTTTGGCCGAAGCAATCTGGACCAGATATATGCCACTACGAAAAACTCTAGATGAACTTCTTGCAAGCAAAATTATTGGAGATGCCACAATGCTTACTGCAAATTTAGGGTATGCCATTCAGCACAAACAACGCTTAATTGACCCTGAATTAGCTGGAGGTGCTCTCCTAGATCTTGGAGTATATCCTTTGAACTTTGCCCTTATGGCATTTGGGAAAGAGATTGATAAAATAACCTCTTCTGCTTTTCTGACAGATACAGGTGTAGATGCCCAAAATAATATGACACTGCTCTATCAGGATGGCAGAATGGCTGTATTAAGCAGTACAATGCTGGCAATGACAGACCGGCAGGGGATTATAAGTGGCACAAAAGGATTCCTTTTAGCAGAAAATATTAATAATTGTGAACGTATAAGAGTATTTGATCAAGCCCGCAAAGAAATTGCCTGTTATGAAGCACCTGTGCAAATAACAGGATATGAATATGAAGTATCAGCTTGTATAAAAGCGATTCAACAGAGAAAAACAGAATGTGATGAAATGCCTCATCAAGATATTATTTTTGTCATGGAACTTATGGATTCCTTTCGAAAAGAGTGGGGTGTTATTTTCCCAAATGAATAGACCTCCCATAGACTAACTAACAAAAGAATACACTTAATTCAAAGCTACCTATTAAAACACACCATAACTTCGTATAATACATACGAAAGCTATGGTGCAACTTTTCTCTTTTCTACTCATGCAGCCTTGTAGATATCGGATCAGATATTTTAAAATCCTTAAAACTCACTTCAAAACCTTCTCTTTGAGGTGAACAGCACATAATCCCTACCTGACATTCTTCTGGCATATTTATATAGCCTAATCTCATCAATCTCCACTTACCCGTATTATCTAAGTATTGAATACGTATTGCTTCTCCATGCCTTGTCATTCTAATTGTCAATTCACCTGAATAATCAGGAAAATTTAAAACCGACCAGTCTGAGTATTCTCTCGTGACGACAGCACTAAGATGAATTTCAGAATCGGTATATTCAACTCCTGTCTTCACCCAGTTTTTATCATCCGCTCTGAGCATAAGCCCTGCCTGATCATATAAATCATTATAGTCTCCAGTGAAAGTAACCTGTACTGTAAAATCACCTTTGACATTCTGATACAAAAAGTGCCCATCATCTCTTACAAATTTATAAAATGTCTGTACCCAGAAATCTGTCTTATTGCCTGTTTTCACCTTTAATAGGCCGTTATCCACCTTCCATTTAGGAGGTTCATTGAACCAAATCATATTTTGATACATAGTTATTCCTTTCCTCCAATATTTTTACAAAAAAGTCGATTTCTTTTAAGTTTTGAATTACCATCTTTGCCTGCTCATAATTTTGAGAATAGGATAATTGATGTGGCCATGCATAAATATTGTGAATACCTGCTAATGAAGCAGAACGTATTCCTGTATCAGAATCCTCCAGTACAATCACTTGGTCTGGATTCAGTCCTAATATTTCTAACATTTTTAAATATGGCATAGGATGTGGTTTTGTTTTTTCCACACTTTCAAAGGCAACTATAGGAACTTGTATCTTATCATTTAAGTTTAATAAACTAATGTTTTTTTTACAAATACTCATTTCAGCTGATGACACACATCCAAATTTAATATTTTTTTCTATTAAAGAAAGCCACAATTGTTTAATATCTGGACGTATTAAATCTGCACTTACATTTTCTAAATAATACTCAATGGTAAGCCTTTTAATTACTTCTTCTTTAACTTTTGGTATATTAAATTTATCTATGGTATCATCTAGACTCAACCCTATCAGTTCATTTTCATCTATATCTGATTCCACATCTAATTCTCTTTTAAGCGTTTCGATCAGTGCTTTCATATGCAATGGTTCACTATCTACAATGACTCCATCAATATCAAATATTATCCCCTGAAGCATATCAAACCTCCTCATTTAAGTATAATTACTTATATTTCTAAAAGGATTTTTGCATTTTCAATCTTGGCTGGAACCATAGACTTTGCTTCTATATCACAGCCAATAATAGAAAATGCCTGTTTAAAATCTGACAATGGAATTACATGACTAATTAGCTTTTCTGTCGGAATTACATTCTTTGTAATAAGATGAAATGCCTCTAAGAAAGAACCATGCATAGAATCAATAGAACCTACAATGGATAAACTTTTATCCGCTAACTCCATTGTATTAATTCTAGCATATTTTTTCTTTAACCCAATACTCATATAAGTACCACCACATGCCATTTGAGGATACAATTCTTCTAAAAGTCCAGATGTTGTGTCTACCACTATGTCCAAAGGCGCTTTTGGATCCTGAAAATAATCAGCTCTAGCTTCCTCAAGGGACTGATATATCCTAACTCCTTCTGGAAGACATTTTTTAGCATACTCAAATCGTGCAGGTGATTTTTCTATAACTACAGGTACAATCCCTTTTAAAGTCAAACCCCATGTATAAAGAATTCCCATAGTGCCTGCACCAAATACATAGCTATTTAAATTCATTGTTGTAGGCTGAATTTTTCGTAATCCTGTCACTACACAGCTTAATGGTTCTGTTAATGCAACTGCCTTCATAGAAATGTGATCTGGAATTTTATGTACATACCCTGATGTTGTCCGATATCGTTGGGCAAAAGTCCCATCATAACTTACGCCACTCTCTGTTCCAAACTTATTTTCACAATGATTGATTCTTAATGTTTTACACATTCTGCAAGTGCCACAATATGTAGTTGGATTAATCACAACTCTGTCTCCTGGCTTTACATTTTTTACATCCTTACCAACTTCAGCAATAATACCTGTTGCTTCATGTCCAATCGTGACACCCTTTACCGCTACAGGATATTCTCCTGAAACAATACCAATATCTGTTCCGCATATTCCGCAATATTTTACTTCTACTATTACATCATCTGGATTAATCACATGGAGATCTTCCACCTCCTCAATTGAAACATCCCACATATCTTTATATTTTAATGCTCTCATATTCTTTCTCCTTGCTGAATTGAATCATTGATAGTTCTAATTTTTCTAATATCTCATTTATTTCTGATTCTGTCACAATTAGAGGTGGTCTTACCTTAATGGTATTTCCGAATACATAACGGCTAGCTCTGACAATGAGACCATTTTCGTATGCTATCCTAATAAATTCATCTACATCTTTTCTTTCAGCAAGATCAAATCCGAACATTAATCCTTTTCCTTTCACATTATAAACAAAAGGATATTTTAATGCCAAATATCTCAAACCATCCTCTAATAGAACAGATTGTTCATTTACATTATCCAGTATATTGTATTTTCTAATATACTTAATTGTTTCTTCTATTGCAACAAGAGCTAATGGATTAGCACCTGATGTGGTCGAATGTTCCCATGCTTCCAATACATCAAGCTCTTTTCTCATTAGTACACCTGCAACTGGAATTCCAATTCCCCCTGCTCCCTTAGCAAAAGTTATAATATCTGGTCTTAAATCTTTTGCATATCCAGTAGTAGCAAAAAATGAACCTGTTCTTCCAAATCCTGTCTGCACTTCATCTGCAATAATAAGAATACCATACTTGTCACATATCTCCCTAATTATTTTATAATATCTAGTGTCAGGTACGATATTCCCTCCATTACCTAATATAGGCTCCATTATAAATGCTGCTACCTGGCCACTAGAAGCATACTCAATAAAATCTTCTAGTCGCTTGGCACATTGAACATCACAATACTCATTAGATTGAGAATAAAAACAATTATAACAATCTGGAGCTGGTATCTTAATACTATTTACACCAGATAAACAAAAACTTTTACGACGAAAAGCATTACCAGACACACATGTTGTTAAGCTACTTTGTCCGTGATGTGAAACAAACAAAGATATCACATCAGTCTTACCAGTTGCCTTTTGAGCAATTCGAATAGCACATTCATTAGCACTTGAACCTATAATATCACGAAACCAAAAAGCGCCTATTTGTTCTGGTAAATATTCTTTCATTAATTCAAAAATTTCTTTTGATTTTTCTGTTGTATAACTTGAAGAAAGATGGCAGCACTTATGTAATTGGCTGCACAATGCTTCAATATGTTCTTCCGTTGAGTATCCAAGTGATAAATTGAACGTTCCTGATGCACAATCAATATACCTTTTACCATCGATGTACAAATTAATCCCTTTTCCCGAATACTTTTCCAAAGAATTGTTTTGTCCTATCTCCTCGTACTCTAAAATTTTCATACTTTCACCTTTTTTCTTTAATTTTCTTTAAAGCTAATTTACCTTTCGTTAGTTTGTATTAATTTATTGTATTTCCATTTTTTCAATACTTTTACATTATATTACATTGTATTTTGAATTTCAATATATTTTTCATATTTTTACTTGTTTTTTACAATAATTATTGTTTTACGAACTTTCTCTCCAATACAAATACCAGTATTCCTATTAATAAAATTACTGGGAAAATAACTGCTGCAAGTAACCCTGCTTTTAGCCCATAGAATGGGAACTTCCCAGACACAATACTAACCAATTCTGGTCCTGAAATACAGCCAATATCTCCTGCTAAAGCCAGCAATGCAAAAAGCGTAGTTCCACCTGCCTTACACTCTCTGGCGGCAATACTGAAAGTACCTGGCCATAAAATTCCTACTGATAAGCCACATAAGCCACAACCAATAAGCCCAAGTACAGGTATCGGAGCAAAAACTGCAAGAAGATAACTACAAACGCATAGCACGCAACTACCTGCCATGAAGTGATTTAGATTTATTTCAGAATCACTTTTTCCATAAATAAGTCTTGCTATTCCCATCATAAAACTAAAGAAACATGGCCCTAATATATCGCCAAATGTCTTATTTACCCCAAGTCCAATTTCGGCAAAATAGGATGCCCATTGAGACATTCCCATTTCAGATGCTCCTGCACATAACATAAATACTATTAATATCCAAAATATCTTTTTCCTGCACAAACTATGAAATGACATTTGTTCTCCATCTTCTACCAGTACACCAATTGGTACAAATCCAAATAAGATGCAGTTCAGAATAGGAACCGCAGACCAAACAATAGGCAAAACGTACCAATATTCCTGACTTATAATCCTAAGTGCAATCGTAGATATTGCAATAAACCCTACACATCCCCAGCAATAAAACGAATGAAGCATGCTCATTACCTTATCCTTTTTTTCAGATGGTGCCGCTTCAACGATAGGGCTTACCAATACTTCCAGTAATCCTCCTCCTATTCCATTTAATATAGTTGCAGTTAAAAGCCCCGCAAACGGTGTATTAAAGAAAAATGGAGTAACTCCAATTCCAATCAAACCTATTGTTGAGAAAATATGTGCTAATATCATACTTAGTCGATAACCAATTTTATCTACATACTTTGCTGCCACTATATCAATCAGTATCTGAACTCCAAAGTTAACAGCTATCAAAATTCCTATCTTATCAAGAGAAATTCCCAATCTATTTTGATATGTAACAAAAAGAATAGGGCTGACATTATTAATGATTCCCTGTACAATATATCCTAAATAGCAGGCATATATCGTAAACCTATAATTATTTCTTATATTAGCTTTCATTTTTATCCTTCCACTTTCTATTTTATTTTTCAGCCCTATGAAATAAATAGGACATTTTGTAAAATGCATTTTACATTATATACCATTAGATTCCTTATTTCAAGTTCTTTTACATTGTTTTTACATACGCTGGAAACAAATTAGACAAATGCACGTTTTTTCCTGCATTTTTTAAGTTATTATTAGAAATTTTACAAGATTTTCTAGCTTCTATTTTAAATATTAAAAGCTGTTGCTTTGCAGCTATTTGATATAGACTTACCTCACTTCAACTTACTTGCGTACACGGTCAAAGTAAATAGAAACATCCATGCCTTATCACTACCATGGCATGGATGTTAATTGCTTACTTTATTTTTTCTGTAAATCCAACCTTCTTCTGGACTTTCCTAAGTGTCTTATTGGAAAAGTACTGTGCCTTTTCCCCATTCATCTTAATCATACTGTCTATATATACCTTGTCCTTTGTAAGTTCTGCCACTCTGTCCTGTAAAGGCTTTAAAATGGAAACGACTGCTTCTCCAACCGCTACTTTAAAATCACCGTAACCTCTTCCATCAAATTCCTTCTCAATCTCATTATAGCTTTTTCCTGTTGCAGAACTATATATTTCCATCAAATTGCTGATGCCTTGTTTTTCCTCACTATAGCGCACTTCGCTGTCTGAATCCGTAACTGCCCTCTTAAACTTTCTGATTATCGTGTCTGGATCATCCATTAAGAAAACACTTGCGTTGGGGTTCTCATCTGATTTTGACATTTTCTTGGCTGGCTCTTGTAAACTCATTACTTTAGCGCCCTTTTTCCCAATATAAGGTTCTGGAATTGTAAAAACATTACCATATACACTATTAAACCGCTCAGCAATATCTCTTGTAATTTCAAGATGCTGCTTTTGGTCGACACCTACAGGTACAACATCTGCCTGGTATAATAAAATATCTGCTGCCATTAAAACAGGATAGGTAAAAAGTCCTGCATTAACGTTATCTGCATGCTTTGCTGACTTGTCCTTAAACTGAGTCATACGGTTTAACTCTCCCATATAGGTGAAGCAGCTTAGAATCCAGCTCAATTCTGCATGTCCTGACACATGTGATTGATAATAAATGCAATTCTTTTCTGGGTCTAATCCGGCTGCTACATATAAAATATATAAAGCCCTTGCTTTTTGTCTAAATTCAGCAGGGTTTTGTCTAACGGTTATAGAATGTAAATCCATAACACCATAAAAACATTCATATTCTTCATTTAAAGACACCCAGTTTTTAAGAGCTCCCAAATAATTACCCAAGGTCAAACTGCCAGTAGCCTGCATTCCACTAAATAACACTTTCTTATCATTTAACATTTTTCTTCCTCCTAATGTGGAATCTTTCTTAAATAAGTTTAACACATTTTATCTTGTTAGTAAATATTTCTTTATGATATAATATAGTGATTACAATAAAATGAATGAGATAAGGAGTAGATAATAGTATGAAACAAATTACAAGCTTTTCAATAGACCACTTAAAATTAATGCCTGGTGTTTATGTTTCCAGAAAGGACAAGGTTGGTCAGGAAGTCCTTACTACCTTTGACCTCAGAATGACAAGACCTAATTATGAACCAGTTATGAATACAGCAGAAATGCATACAATCGAACACCTTGCTGCTACTTTTCTAAGGAACCATAAAGATTTTTCATCTAAAATTATATACTTTGGACCTATGGGCTGTAGAACAGGTTTTTATCTAATTTTAGCTGGAGATTATGAATCCTCTGCTATTATTGAATTATTAAAAGAATTATTTTCCTTTATTTCTGACTTTGATGGTGACGTACCTGGGGCTTCCGCTATTGAATGTGGAAACTATCTGGACATGAATCTTCCAATGGCAAAATATCTGGCAGCAAACTATCTAAAAAATGTTCTTTTTGATATTTCAACTGACAGACTAGTTTATCCACAATAGATTTTTAGAATTATTCACTTGTACAATTATTTTGTACTTTTTTTTCTAGTAGGCAAATATACTATACTAAAACTATAAAGAGGTTTTAGTATGGAAAAAAACAAAAATGAGAATTCTATGAATCACATTTTCGATATTTTGAAAGCTGCACTACCCTACGTAGATAACAGAACAAAGCAATCCATGGAAGTTGCAATAAAAACCAGTGAATTAGCTGAATCATTTGCAACGATTGGAAAGTCACCAGAACTAGAAGCTTGCGATATCGGACAATCACAATTTAACTTAGAAGGAATGCTGACCAGCATTCAAACTGTATGCACCACTTCTGAAAAAGAACTCATTAATACCGTGCTTAATTTTATAAAAGCTAGAAATTTATACCAGTCATATGAGGTCTTTAAACAAAACAATCCTACTCCCGAATTGAAAGCAGCCAGCACTAATAATGGGATGCATGCATCTGTTGCCCCAATTATTGAATTTTTACTTACTCAGCTTTCTCCCGAGCAAAAGGCAACCTTTGATAACATGAACATGCTCTTTCGAGCAATGAATATGTAAAGGGGGGATTCGTATGCAACAAGAAAAATGGATGGAGGATCCCGTATTTCAAAAAATGGATCCGCGAAAAAAAAAGATTTTGATGGATATTTCAAAGCAAAGTAAAGGAAAGTCGATGCAGCAAGCCCTTCCCTTGATTTTATCCGCACAAACTCAATTAAAATCTCAAAACTTATCTTTTACTCCAAAAGAACGGGATACGCTGTTTACTATATTAACACATGATATGTCACAAGAAGAACTGGCTAAATTTGAAGTCCTTAAGAAAATGATGAAGATATAGTACTCAGTTACTTTAAAGCCGTTATTTATATTCTAAGAAACCGTCATAAGCTGGCTTAATGCAGTCAATTTATGACGGTTTCCTATTAGTTTTCCTCTATTAATTCAGGTATTTATCAAAACCCTTTACAGAATCCATTACTTCAGCTAATAATCTTTTTGCCTTATCGGCATCTTTCTTACTATTCTCACTAACATCAGCCGCCTCATTTGAACTTGCCGTAATTTCTTCACTAGTGGCACTTAACTGACTAATATTATCCACAATTTTATTATTAGCATCCGCAAGATTTACTAACATTGTATCAATACTGCTAATATCCTCAATAAGAGTTTTTACATTTTGAGTAACCTTTTCAAAACTATTAGAGGCTTCCACAATCATTTCAGACTGCTTCTGGCTGGAATCAATAGAGTGCTGCACCGTCTGAGACGCATCTTCTGCATTATCATACAACTCTTCAATAATCTTTGCAATGCTCTCAGTAGACTTTCTAGTCTGCTCAGCCAGCTGCCGTATCTGATCTGCAACTACTGCAAATCCTCTTCCTGCTTCTCCTGCTCTTGCACTTTCTATGGAAGCATTTAAGGCCAGTAAATTTGTCTGACTGGAGATATCAAAAATAATCGCTGCAATTTTCTTCACCTGTTCTGCTTTATCCTGTAGCTTAACCATGGAATCAGCTGCCACCTCATTTTTCTTTCCAATTTCTTCTGACTGAACTTTTAATATATCCATTACCTTCAGATTGCTGTCAATTACTTTTCTTGCATCTTTTGCAATCTTAACCATCTTCTTTGAATCCATAACCGTATCATTAATGGAATTCTGAATAGACTGTGTCATAACTGTCTGTTCCTGAATATTTTCAGCTGTAATCTGAGTTCCTGAAGAAATTTCACTTACTGCATTATTCACAATATTTGTGGAATTTTCTAGTTCCATCACAATTTCATTTGTAGTAATCGTTCCTTCCTTCACTTTCTTAGCAATCCTTAATACATCCTCTAGAATTTCATTCTGAACCTGATGTTCATCACGAAGGGCATGAATTGCATCATGGTTAAATTCATGCCCCAGTTTTGTACAAAAATAACATAAAGTTAACAGCAGAAGCATAATCATACACTTCACACTTTCGTTATATATAATCATTTTATCTGCTGTTCCAATTATAATCCGAACCAGATACCCGATATTCAGCAACTGTGTTATAATTGCAAATACAAGTATTCTCTTTTCTTTATAAAACAGTACGCCTACCATCAGAACCCCTACTACAGAAAACTGTATAAAAGAATTCTGTCCTATTGTAAGCATAACAGCATAATAAATTAAAAATACACTATATGAAATAAACATTAATGATTCGCTGGTTGCATGCTTACGCAGCATTAAAAAATGAAAAATAACGGATAAAACTGATACAGCAACTAATGCATATGAAATAACTTCAGCCTGAAACATATGCGCCGGCTGCATAAGAGTATATATAGAAAATATTCCGTAACTGGCCAGCAATACATAAAAAATGTATTGATTCAGCCGGACATTCCGCTCTTCTATGTTGTTATATTTCCTTTCCCTCATTGTAGTAGTTCCACTGCTCATGTTGAAAACCTCCATCCTGCTTATATACTACTTAACACATTATAACAGCATATTTGAAATAGATAAAGCTGAGTCGCCGCTACTGTCCGTTCCATTCAGGATATTATACCACTTGGACTGACTGGTAAACTTTTCAACTAGCTCTGTCAATTCCGCTTCTGTGCCTGTTTCAGCAGTAGATGTATTCTGCTCTGTCTCGCCGGATGCTGTTGCTGCCTCTACGCTGGAATTACCAGAAACCCCTAGAAAACCTAAAATCTTTTTCACATAATTTTGAGTCTCCGTAAAAGGTGGAATGCCGTCATATTTTGTAACATTACCAGGCCCTGCATTATATGCCGCTAATGCCAGTTTAACACTACCATTAAACTGCTTTAACATCTTCGCCAAATATGCTGTGCCTCCCATAATATTTTGTTCTGGGTCGAAGGAATCTTCCACACCAAGTCCTTCCGCGGTAGCTGGCATCAGTTGCATAAGTCCTTGTGCACCACTACTGCTTACTGCATTCGCATTAAAGTTTGACTCTGCCTTAACAACCGCTTTAATTAATTCTACCGGTACACCGTACTTATCTGATGCTTTTTGAAAAAATTCATCCAGATATTGTGGAGACTGTACGCTGGATAATGTAATCTGACTATCTGTAGTATTATCTTCACCTGCACTCATAGCTTCCTCTAGCGTTTTATTAAAATCTGTTGTTGCTTCTGTATTTGCAGTATTCTTGATTGTGCGGATATATGTAAGCCCCTCCAAATGGACTGCATTTACCATATTCCATCTCTCCTCAACAATTATTTTTTTGTCTTGCCTTTTTCATTATAGCAGATAATCTTTGTATTTTCCATGGTATTTTAGTAAAAATAATTACTTTCCATTGATTTACTGCAAAAAAAACCACATAAAAACTTTCATACCAGTTTCTATGTGGTTATCACTATATATTTTTTATTCTCTCAATGGCAGCTACTGTATTTTCAAAGCTTCCAAATGCAGTAAGTCTAAAATAGCCTTCTCCACTTGGTCCAAATCCAGCCCCTGGGGTACCAACTACATTTGCCTTCTCTAATAAGAAATCAAAAAATTCCCAAGAAGTCATTTGTTCAGGCGTTTTCAACCAGATGTATGGTGCATTCACACCACCAGAAACTGTATATCCTGCTTCTTTCAGTCCATTAAATATAACCTTTGCATTATTCATATAGTATGCAACCTGCTCTTTTAATTGTGCTTTGCCAGCTTCTGAATAAACAGCCTCACCTGCTCTTTGTATAATATAAGGCGCACCATTATATTTTGTTCCGTGACGTCTTGCCCATAAAGAATGTAAAGAAACATCACCTACTTTTAATTCCTTAGGAATTACAGTAAATCCAAGCCGTACCCCTGTAAATCCTGCATTTTTTGAAAAGCTTCTTAATTCAATGGCACAAGTTCTGGCACCTTCACACTCATAAATGGTATGAGGAATATTTTCCTCAGAAATATACGCTTCATATGCTGCATCATATATAATCACAGCACCTGTTTTATTCGCATAGTCTACCCATTCTTGTAACTGAGCCTTAGTAATCGTTGAACCAGTTGGATTATTTGGAAAACATAAATAAATTAAATCTGGTGTTTCCTTTGGCAGCTCAGGCGCGAAATTATTCTTCATAGTACATGGCATATAAATAACATCGCTCCACTTTTCTGAAGCAGCATCATAAGTACCAGTTCTTCCAGCCATTACATTAGAATCCACATATACTGGATATACAGGATCACAGACAGCAATTTTATTGTCTAACCCAAATATCTCCTGAATATTACCTGAATCACATTTTGCACCGTCACTTACAAAGATTTCATCTGCATTTATATCACAGCCACGAGCTTTATAATCTCCATCTGCAATAGCTGTTCTTAAAAACTCATATCCTAAATCCGGCGCATACCCTTTGAAGGTCTCTGCACTTCCCATCTCATCTACTGCCTTATGAAGTGATTGAATAATTGCAGGAACTAAAGGTTGGGTTACATCCCCAATACCAAGACGAATTATTTTTTTATCCGGATTTGCTTCCTGAAAAGCAGCAACCTTTTTCCCAATTGTTGAAAACAAATAACTTCCAGGAAGTTTCAAAAAATTATCATTAATCTTAACCATATTCAGCCTCCCTATTCCTTTTTCACTCCATTGTACCGTATTCCATTTTAATATGCAATATCCATAGTTGATTATTTTTATCTAATATTCCCGCATCATGCTAATAATCATTTCTGCCGTTTCAACCATATTTGTCCCACTGTCCATACTTGTTTTCTGTATGTACCGGTGAGCATCTTCCTCGGACATGTTATTTCGGTCCATCAAAATTGCTTTTGCCTTGTCTATTGTTGCACGATCTTCACTAGACCTCTGTCGGCCAGTATCTTTCTTTTTCCTCTTTCTTCTATTATAATTGAGTGTCATCATCTCAATTGTATTAATAAGATCTCTTGTTTTAATTGGCATGCCTAAACATACAATATCACTATTTACACATTCCTCTAATTTTGTAGGAGATGCAACTAATAACATTTCAAAAGATTTTGGTAAAATATTGTGCAGTTCACTATAATGCATATCACTAAACCGGTAACCGCACAAAACAATTCCTTCATCCAGTTCATTTACTAAAGTAATAGCCTGGGCACCAGTTGTACACACCGCCTGTACCTCATATCCGCTGCGTATTAAAACATTTCTAATATTTTTTGCATCCTCTATTTTAGGAAAAACCACAATAATACTTAACACACCCGATCACCTCCGCCTTCATATTTGATTTCATAAGGTGATCTTTAAATTCTATACAAATATTGTTCCACTTCCCAATCAGAAACGTGCTTACAATATTCATTCCACTCCTCTTTTTTTGTCTCCACATATTTTTCAGCAATATGTTTTCCTAAAACCTGCTGAATAAACGGATCTGCTTCAAATGCTCGTATTGCGGCCTCAAGTGATGTTGGAAGTGCTTTGACATGTTCGTTACCACTTTCCATGCCTTCTCCTAATTTCAT
Organism: Anaeromicropila populeti; assembly: GCF_900112775.1. Lineage (GTDB taxonomy): Bacteria > Bacillota > Clostridia > Lachnospirales > Lachnospiraceae > Anaeromicropila_A > Anaeromicropila_A populeti. Next base: position 33,478 of record NZ_FOYZ01000006.1, on the reverse strand, counting down.
CTGATTTTTTATTCCCTCTAGTCCTGCTGCAAGACAAACTGCAATTACCAAATAAGGATTTGATGCGGCATCTGGACTTCTTAATTCCACTCTGGTTCCTTCCATTCCCGTAGAGCAGACGCGAATAAGCGAATCTCTGTTTTTCTCTGACCAGGTTACTGATACTGGTGCATTGTATCCTGGAACCAACCGCTTATAAGAATTCACAATTGGATTATTTATTAATGTCATTCCTTCAATATGGTTCATAATTCCTGCAATAAATGAATAGGCTTCTTCACTAACTTTATTATCTTTACTGGAATCTGTAAAAATATTTTTTCCATCCTTATACAATTTCATTGTTAAGTGCATTCCAGAACCATTCATACCATACTTTGGTTTTGGCATAAAGGTAGCATGATAGCCATGACGCTTTGCAGCAGTACGAACTACCATTTTGAAAGTCATAACATTATCTGCTGTGGAAAGAGCATCCCCATTTTTAAAGTCTATTTCATGTTGGGCAACTTCGTTGGAATGATAGGAACTAATAATTTCAAATCCCATATCTTCTAAAAACAGTACCATTTCACGTCTCACATTTTCCCCAAGATCCAATGGACCAACATCAAAATATCCTCCCTTTTCCGAACTCTGAATCGTTGGATTTCCATTTTGATCTACATCAAACAAGAAAAACTCACACTCAGGGCCAACATCTAAGCTATATCCCATTTCCTCTGCTTCCTTAACAACTCTCTTCAAAGCATATCTGGAATCTCCCTCAAAAGGTGTTCCGTCTTCATTTAAAATATCACAGATTAATCTTGCCACCTTACCCTGCTGTGGTCTCCATGGAAATATAGCAAAGGTATCTAAATCAGGTGAAAGAAAAAATTCCCCGTTGCAGGTATCCTTAAAACCAATGACAGCAGCACCGTCAAAGGTACATTGGTTGTTAAGCACTTTATCCAGCTGGCTTATTGTCACAGCCATATTTTTTAACGTTCCACAAATGTCAACAAATTGCAGTCTAATAAATTCTACATCTTCATCTTCTACCATTCTTATAATGTCTTGCTTGGTGTACTTACCCATAGTCTATCTCTCCCTTAATTAAAATATTTATTATCACAAAAAAGGCATCGGTGATCCGTAAAACCTCCAGACACCTTTGCCCAATTAACACTATATTAGCAACATTACATAACTTTGTCAATTCTTTTGTATACCTGCAATTATATGATCTGAAATTGTTTTAATCCCCAATACACACCATCCTGCATAATATCTTTTGTCACATAATTCACCTGTTCAAAAAGAATAGGATTGGAATTACCCATGGCAATGCTAATCCCCACATACCCAAGCATAGAAATATCATTGGTGCTGTCACCAATTGCTATTGTATGACAATGATCTATATTCAGATGTTTTTCTAAAAACTGAATTCCAGTTGCTTTACTATATCCATGAGGAACTAATTCATAAAAACAGATATCACGATGAATAAATTCAAAGGTGTCTTTATATTTTGCCTCAAATCCTTGAAAATTACTCTCTGGTAATGTCCAAATTGCCAATTTATCAAAGGAAATTTTTTCATCTTCCCACCCCTTTAAAAAACCAGTATCCATGGACTGATGCCTTTCCTTTATATTACCTACTGCCTCACTTATTACCTGATTTCTATAATATATATTCTGGTGTCCTTCTAAAATCCCATCAATATTATGATCCAATAAGTCCACCACAATTCTTTGTGATAATTCATTTCCAAGTGTTCTTTGCAGCAATTCCTGTCCTCTATATTTTACATAAGTACCGCAGCCACAAACATATCCGTCAAATCCAATATCTTTTATACAGGTATCAATAGCTGGAAATGGTCTTCCTGTATTAATAAAAACCATATGCCCATTTTTCTGTGCCTGCTTAATTCCTTCTATGCAAGAAGCCGGAATAATTCCTGAATTCTCATCAATAATTGTACCGTCAATATCAAAAAAAATTGCATATTTTGTCATTTTAATGTCTCCATTCTTTTTCAATGTCATCTATTATAACGTAAGTAGCTTGTTCTTACAAATATTTTTACAAAAATTTTTAATATATTTTATAACACGAAATAGTTGTCTAAACTGCCTTAGTGTACTATACTCTTAGTTAGCTGCTATTTTATATGATTAATGGAGGAAATGATAATGAAAAAACGAATCTTTCTTTTACTATGTTTATTATGTAGTTTTTTTATGTATGGATGTAAAGAGAAAGCAAAATCACCTGACACTACCAGAACAGAAACTCCGAATTCTACCATCCAAGATTTAACAACTCAAAGTCCTGATTTGCTAGAAGCTGGTTTAGGTGATTTGAAAATTTACTATGATGCGTCATGGAGTTTTGATGAAAGCCAAAGTCAAGATGCAAGTTTAGCTTTTACAAAAGGGGAAGCACTTATTGGAATTACCTGTTCAAAAGAAACTTCCTATCAGCATCCTCTGGATATGATTCGTGCATCTCAGGATATTATTAGTACATCTGAAGGTTATGAACTTTTAGAAGAGTCAAAAAAAATAACTGTAAATAATGAAACATGGTATGAGTGTACATATACATTTGGTACTGGAGAGGATAAAAATACAGTAATTCAGCGTTGTTACGGCAAAAATTATTATGCATATTCTATTACCTATACAGCACTAGACTCCAACTATGAGGATTTAAAGGAAGAAGCACTGAAGATAATGGACTCCGCAATTATGGCTGTACCAGATAATGCATTGGCAGAGGAAGAAGCGAAAAAGTCTCTGGTAGGAGAATACGATGCTGGCACTGGCGGTTACGTTGTTCTGAATGCAGACGGTACTTATTATTGGTATAAAGACAGTTCCAAAGATATGAATTATGTCCATTACGGTACCTACGGCTGTGATATTCAGATCGCTTCTCTTAATATTGCTGAAGGCAGTGGTTTTTATGTCTGCCTTTTCCCTGAAAAATATATTATTGATGGGCAAGAAAATGAAATGGGAAGTCCAAAATATGACTATGGTTTTTCACCCAAAACCGACTCCCCAGATGATTTTGAAGTGCTGAACATTACAAATCTTAGTTCTTATATTTTCAAAAGAGTAAAATAATCACTATAACATCTGAAAGCAGACTATCTTTACGTCTGCTTTTAATATTTTTATCACATATTGCAGATTCATTTCTTCATTCTAATATTTGTTTTAAAAGAAGTACAATTTTTCACTATTTTTATGTCGAAAATAGTCGATATATAAAAAGGTTATTTAACCTATAAAAATATTTTGAGAAAGTTCTATTGTACTTTCAAGAGAATGCTAGAATGACTGGAGGAAAAACAAATGAATCGCATTCACAAAATAAACATTTACGCAACATGGATAGCTACTGTATTACTATCAATTTTAACCTACAGTAACGCAGGCAGGTCAGCTACATCCATTGAAATTATTGGCTTTATGTTGATGACCTCAATAATAGTATCCATTATTTATTTTTTACATTTTAACGATGTTATAAAAGGTACTATAATTCTTACCTTATTAGGTCTGGCAACATTAGCAACCTCTATAATAGAAGGAGGAAATGGACAGACTTTTATTGTATCATTTTTTGTTTTAGCAATGGCAACTCTTTATTTTAAATCAGCTGTTATTTGTATTTATACTCTGTTCTATGTACCCGCTTGTATTATAGCTGCCTTTATTAATCCTAAATATATCGGAGGCGATAGTTTAAGTTTATCCTCAGTAAAAATACTTATTTTTACTTATACATGTATGGCAATTTTACTTTTTATAGCTACAAAGCGAGGTGAAAACTTAGTATCCCATAGCAAAAAAGTACTTAATGAAATTCAGGAAAAACAAGAGCAGATAACTAACAATACTGAAATTGCCTATCAAATCTCAGATGAATTATACAATTCAATCGAAGGTATTAAAGCAGCTATGGCTGCTATCACATTAGGATCTGATTCGGTTTATGAATCTTCCAGTCAAATGGCTGGTGCAGCTGAAGAATCAGCTACCTCAATTGTCAATATAAATGACAAATTTTCAGAGGCAGATGATCAGTTGAAAATAAATGTTCAGCATGCCACTTCTTTAGCAGATAACTTTTCTACATTAACTAAAAATGTTTCTAAGGGGCAATCTGGAATCCAAGATGTTCAAGCTTCAATGAATAATATTGACAGTACGATTTCAACAGCTAATAGTGCTACCAAATATTTATTAGAACAAATGAACCATATTCATTCCATACTTGAAGAAATCAGTGCAATTGCAGTACAAACAAATTTACTTTCCTTGAATGCCTCCATAGAAGCTGCTCGAGCTGGCGAGCACGGGAAAGGATTTGCCATCGTAGCGAATGAAATTCACTCTTTGGCAGAACAAAGCAAACGGGCTTCGACTAATATACAAATAATTTTAGATCAATTAACAACTACAACAAAAGAGGTATCTGATAAAGTATCTTCTGGAGCAGGCTCTGTATTGAACGGAAAAGATAAAGTATCAATTCTCGTACAATTTTTTCAATCCTTGCAGAATACTGCAATTGAATGCAATACTTTAGTACAAAACGAATTTTTAGTTATGGAAAATATACAAACACATTTTAATGAAATACGTAATGAATTAGAAATGGTTGTTGCTACATCAGAGGAAAATTCAACTATGATAGAAAATATTTCAGAAGCAGTATTAGAGCAAAATGGATCTGTAAAAAAGGTTTCGGAAAGATTACTTGAAATCATTCAACTTTCCAGTAGGTTAAAAGAAAAATTATAGTATAAATATCTATTTTTTTCTTTATATTTTGACACATTTCTATGGCTTCCGACATATATTGTACTATAGATAATAAAAATTATCTCAACACAAATATTTAGGAGGTCTTTATTATGTGTAATCAAATTAATCCAAACCAAAATTGTAGAAGAAACTGCTGTCCTCTTAGAAATTGCTGCCGTCCAGCTCCTTTCGTAAATGACTCGAATGTTGTACCTGGAAATGACAATACCTTTAATGGTGGCAGACGAACTGATATTGAAACTAATTTCATTGGAAATGACGACAATACCATTATCCGCAATGATAACAATACTATAAATCGTACTGACACAGACATTAACACAAGAATCCGAAATGACAACGATGACAACACCATTATTCACAACAACAATGATGACAACAATAACAATAATAACGTATCCTTTGGACCTCTTTCACCAATTACTGAAATTTCCGTAAACGACATCAATATTATATTTGTTCCTGTTCACGCTGACATCGATACGTCCAGAGCATATTCATTAGGACTTCTCTCTTCAGCAGCCAGCGGAGACAGCCACTCAAAAGCAGAAATTGAAAGAAGCGCAGCTATAGTAGATGACATTGCCACTGCCCATGGCGGAAGTATTGCCGGCAATATTGATTTAGAAATAAATCGTAAAAGACGCCGTCCTCCAATTCCGATGATTCCTGGTGGCGGCGGTGCTCCTGGCCAACAACCACCTGAACCAGTTGCTGCACAAGAAGCTGAAAATCAACAATTGACAGAACAAGATGCTGCTTTTGCCACTGCCATAGAAGATTTTGTAGCTAAACACATTGAAAGTGCGAAGCAGGCAAGTCTGAACCTTGTAAAAGTTGACAAAGAAGTATTAACCCAGATATTAAATAAAGTCTTGGTTACAAAAGATTAGTGTTACAAAGGCTGTACCCAGATGGTAGTCACCACCTGGGTACAGCCAGTTATTCCATACGTTTTTTACATAATATTTTTTAGAAATAGAAAGCCAGTCAAATAAATCCCCAATAGCAAAGTACTTACAACGGTTATCAATCGGTCAGCCCACTGATGCTTATTGGAAAATTCAGCCATTATTACAAACATAGGAATTGCACAGGACATATATCTTCCTCCACTAATTAAAAACGAAAGAGAGTAATTTAACATAACATACATAAGCAAAAAGGTAACATATACAATGTAATGTTTCTTTAATCCGTATAAAATACATCCTACAGCAAAAACAAAAATAATGAATTCAGGAAGAAAAATAGCCACACGGCTTAAATGGTCTACGTCTTTAGCAAAAGAAGACTGCATAATAAGCCCCAGTGTATTTTTCATATACGTACTGCCCTGAAACCAATGTTCTCTTTGATATTTTACAAATGCAAAGGGATTTCCTGTAACCTGCTTATTAATAAACAAATAACCAGCAGTACCAGAAACCGCTAAAAACAAAAAGGTCACTTTATCCACAAAAAATACCGCTAATTGTTTCCACTCTTTTCTCCAAATAAAAGCGACTGGTTTATAATAAATACACATTTCAATCCCTGCTGCCATTACCACCAATAATCCTGCCATACGTGACAAACAACATAATGCTGCACAGACTGCCATTCTTCCCCATTGGTGCCTTCGGATATAATATAGAGCAGCTGCACAAGTCATAAAAAAGACACTTTCCGTCATCATTCCGCCAAAGAAAAAGGAAAATGGAAAAATAGAAAGATAAATCACCGCTCTTTTTGCAATTTTTTCTCCATAATCATAACAAACCAGACGATAAAAATAACAACATCCAATAGCATAGGATATGAAGGATACCACCAAAGCACTTACTTCAAAGTCTGGTATTATTAAGTGAAGTAATTTAACCAAATATGAATATAGTGGAAAAAACACTAAAAACAGTGGCTCTCCGTTTTCAAGATACCCGCTGTATCCAAACTCTGCTATTCCCAAATAGTGTCCAGCATCCCACCTTCTCCAATGTTCTATTACTTTAGAAAAATTCAAAGATAATGAACTATCCGAATAGAATAACCTAATGGCAATAACACTAATAAAGAATAGGAAAATTCTCCATAATAAAGCAAAACTAAAAACTTTTGCAACTGTAGGCCATTTCACCTCGGAATCACTTTGATACTGCGGTTCTAATCGAAACAGTTCTTTTACCCATTGGATTAGAGCTGATATTGCTTTCTTCCCTTTACCTTCTTCCTGCCATTCATCTGGCTCCTGCCCCATCAGACTCTCACTCTGCTGCTGAACTTCCTTTTCTTTGACAAAGCCAGAAAGAGCACATATTTTTAAAAAAACAATTCCAACTGTAACATAGACTAACCCACTTAATAATAACGCAACTACATTAATCATTTAAACAGGCCACCTCTCTACTAGTCAAAATGACCGCCCCCTTATTAAAATTTCATATATTTATTAGTTACCATTTTATAGTACACGCCGAAAAGTGTCAATTTTTTCTTAAATAAAATCCATTAAACCATTTTGGTTCCTTCTCATACGAAAACTGACGAAATGTTCTTCTTCTTCCATACAAAAATAAATATTATTGTCTTTTACAAACTGCATACTTTTCCCAGGATAATTCTTGTAAGTATGTCCAGGATAGACCAATACAGAATCCTCCACAAGGTGTTTCACTTTTGTTACACTTTGATACATATCGTTAGCAGAACCGCCTGGCGTATTGCATATGCCGCACCCTTCAATAAAAATAGTATCGCCCGTAAAGAAACTATCTGACAATAGGAAACATGTACTGCCTTTAGTATGGCCTGGTGTAACAACACAAGTTATAGTTGTTTCACCTAGTGTTAATGCTTCCATGTCCTGAAAAGTCTGAAGATTATTGCATTGATACTGATAGTATTGAACCTCCTTTTCAGAAACATACACATTGCAGTTATATTGGTCTGCAATTTCATTTACATTACGTATATGATCTGGATGAGTATGCGTAATCAGAACCATTGTCAACACAAGTTCCTTTTCCAGCACTATGTCCCGAATCTGCTTCATTGTCCCTCCTGTGTCAACAATTGCTGTATGCCTTGTTTTCTTATCCATAATCAGATAAACATTATTCTTTGTTATGCTCTGATCCTTTATTGAAAATACTTCATATGTCATATGTTTTTCATTGTATTACCACTTGTAATACTTCCCTCCTCCTTAGCTTTATTTCTTTACAGATCGAATGCCTCCATTAATTCCTGATTTTCCCAGAGCCGCTTTACAGGTATTTTGTGTATACTGATCCATGATACAAGCTCCCATAAACACAGGCTGTTCAAATAGGCAATTAACAAATGTACACCTTTTAAACGTACAACTATTAAAAGTGCATTTTGCAAAAATAGCCTTTTCAAATTTTACATTGTTAAAATGAACCCTCTCAAAATTACAGTTTTTTAATGTCATATTTCTATAGGAAAACTGATCCACTGTAAGCTGCTTTAAAACCACCTTACTCCATGTCCCCTTAATGACTGTGCACCGACAAAGCCGTACAAACTGAATTTCCACTTCTTCCCAGCTGCAATTATCAAAATCACTATCCTTTAGTACAATATCCCTAATATGTAATGCTTTCCATACTGTATTAACAAATCTGGTATATTCAAAAATACTTCCCCGTAAATGTGTCTCTAGTAAAGTACACTGTTCAAAATACGCTTCATGAAAATTACACAACTCAAGCACTGAACCAAAAAAATCACATTTAGTAAACTGCTTTCCCCGAAAATCCAAATAGGATAACGGGTGCTTCTGAAAAATAATATCCTGTAAGACTCTAAGATATCCTCTACGCTGTTCATCATTCCAAAACAAACGCATTCCTCTTACAAACGCAGTTATTTTTTCGTAATAGCCAGGAGCAAATTTATTGATTGGCGGTATCTGAAATATTTGATTTGTAAGAATTAGGTGATTGACATAAATACAGGTAATTCCTTCTTCAACAAATTGAACTGCATTGATGTGATTGGAACACTCTTTTCTGGTACAAGACATATTTCCATTTAAGAAATCATCAAATACATTCACTACTGACTCACCAATTCTAACTCGTTCCTGATCCGTATCATAAAAATACTTTAGAAACTCTATTACCTCATCTCTTAAAAATAATTCATTTAAGAGCAAGGTATACTGATCTAATCCATTTTCTTTACTATTAATGGCTTTCAAAGTTTTCCATATCCACTGTGCCGCAAAAAATTCCTGTATTGATTTATGTACAAATTCCATTTCAGCCTGCCCCTCAATAATATAAACAGACCCATAAAAAGTACTGTCAAAGGGTCCTACCCCATTATCTAGTGCTTCCTCTTTGGACATTCTCAAAACTTCCTTCTTCTGCATTGCCAGGGCAAGCCTTTGTGCAATCTCATAATCCTCCTCCAGCTGCTGCTTCTTAGAAGGTGATTTGTCCTCCTTTAAGTTGGCAAATACCGTATCATACAACTGTCCAATTGATTTCAATGATGAAACATCAATATTCTGGTTGGCTATAATATAAAGCATAATTGGGATTCCCACAATATCCATAAAATCCATGGATTCCCTGGCTGTCTGTAGAATTTGATGTTTTGTCTCTTCGCTTAACGCTTCCCCTCTTTTAGCCTTATATTTATTTAACCACTCTTCTATTTGAGCCGTATTGAATTTCTGTAATGCAAAAGTTTCATAATGAACTGTAATATTAATTTTTTCCAAATACCGGGGTCTTGTAGTCAAGATAATCCTATACTCACGCTCTAGAAAAAATTGTAAGTGGGTATCAAACAGCACAGGATCTAACCGGCAGCAAACTTCATCAAACCCGTCCAGAATCAGTGTCTTTCCCCAATCATCTTCCTCCAGATGAAAGGATTTTAAAATATTTTCTTTGAAATCAATGGTTTCCTCCACTGACAAAAAGTCTTTTAACGGCTTATAATAAATATCTTTTTCTATGTAATGGATGGAAAGCCTTGCAACCAGACTACTTTTCCCAATTCCTGCGTCCCCCTCTATGAATAGAAGAAAACCATCCTTTTTATTCAAATACTCTTCTATAACAGATAAAATTTTTCTTTCTCCATATCTTACTGGATATCCGTGTTGATTCAACGGGCTGGCAATCGGCTCTACATAAACATCCTCTAAAGTAATGCCCTCTCTTTTATCCAAAAAAAGACTGGCACCAAACTTCCGCTGATAAAACTGTGCCGTCTTGTTATCCCATTTCTCGTCATTCCTGCTGCATTCCTTTTCTGCACAAGCATTTTCAACCGCTGATAACCTTCCACTTACAGCTACAACTGTATCCTCTAATAAATTAATCTTTTGAAGAAGGTAAGCTTCACTGGGTGAAAATTTCTTTACCAAAAAGGCTTCGATCAATTTTCTAGAAACATCTAGTATTGTATCGACCACTTTTTTCTGAGGTTCTGTCACAGCTCTTGAAAGCTGATACGCCTTTTCCTGAATTCTCTTATATTGTTCTCGTAATACACCTGGTTCTGTAATAGCAGTTAATTTCCATAGGCTATAAGCGATACCATCATACTTTGCTCTCAATGGTTCCAAATCGATACTGTCTATTTGATAGTCTGCTTCTTTTATATTTCTCATAAAAGAGGTTTCAAAAAAATCATCAAATATTTTCTGAATACTTCTTTTATCCTTCTCTTCCAAATAACACTGCTTTAATGGATCCTTTACCTTACCCAGGCATTCTGCCACCACATCATCAAAAACAAAACCTAACACAATAACTCACCCTCTGTACTTTTCATTTCTATTTCTATATTTTATCCTACTATTTGCATTATTACAAGAAATAGTTTTCTCTACACAATTTCAAAATTATATGTTATATTTAAAATAAAATACCACATAGGAGATTAATATTATGATGATAAAACTAAAAAAGGAACCCTTCCTTTTATTTTTTGTTCTTTTGCTGTCTATGATGACCTTAATCTTTAATATTGGGGTAGAACCTCGCATAATTTATGTTTTTCTAAAAACCTTTACCAGTCTTTTATTTGTAAGCTTAATCGTTATCAGCTATCTTGCTGTTCCCTGCGATAAAAACTATTTTATTACCTTATTGCTTGGATTCATTTTTGCTCTATTTGGGGATTTCTTTTTGGCAATTAATAATAACTCCATTTTTTTTATTTTGGGAGTTGCAAGTTTTGCAATTGGACACATATTTTATTCCATCAGTTTTTACCGTTTTACTAAAATCAATCAAATTCAGCTCATTGTTTTCGCAATACTTGCAGTTTTTACAATTACATACATTACCGTAGTTGACGGTTTTGAATTTGGTTCCATGTATCCACTGATTGTAGCCTATACACTAATTATTACTTTTATGACAGGAAGTGCTGTTTCTCTGATAAAACATTATCACTCCTTCCCTTGGGCTGTTATGACAACTATCCTTGGAGCAATTATGTTTTACATCTCAGATCTGATATTAGTACATGTTTTTTATTATAACAACAGTCCATTTATTCTGGTACCGCTTAACTTATTAATTTATTATACTGGACAGGGAATTCTCGCATTAAGTGTAATGAATGGTTTTAGAAAAAAGGACATATTGCAGTAAGCCTGGTGCTCTGCAATATGTGTTTTTATTGAAAACGTATTTCTGGATAGTAGCAGGATAAACCCATTTTGCAGATTGCCTTTCGACTGTTTGGAAAAGCCATTTCTTCTAGAAATTCCTCTTCTGATTCACATTTTTCTGCTATATCAATATTTTTTTTCACAAATGCAATATCATGACAAATTGCTTCCCACTCATCTGACCGTCCTACAATTTTACAGGCTGCAATTCCCATCTTTACAAACTGATATAACGCACATAACCCACAGGCATCCTGGTGAAAAAAATGGTTGTAGATAAAATTATTCCATTCTGTATTATGCAGCGGCTGAAATCCTTTCTCATTCGTAAGAACTTCCTTTTTACTGTTACGGAGGCTGCTGCAAATTGCACACATTTCCTGACGGTGAAGTCCAAGACAATTAGAATCCGAAAAAGAACAGCCGTTTCTCATCATAAACACTTCATATTCCATATCTGGTAATGCAGCTGAAATTGTTCCGATTTCCTCAACTAAAAGATCCCGCGGCAAAATAATTCGTTTTGCTCCACGTTCTTTATAGAATTTTACAATATCTGAATTATATACTCCACTTATCGTGCTAACCACAGCAGCTACTCCCGTTTCTCTCGCCAATTCCATCAGTTCCATGCAAGAAACAATGACACCATCTACTCTTGTTTTTTGAAGCCTGGTAAAATATTGGCGGATAAATTCCAGCTGTTCACCTGAATACATACTGGAATTGAAGGTTACGTAAATCATAATTCCTTTATTTTTTACCTCTTCTATTATTTCCAGTATTGTATCAAAGTCAAAAGGATTTGCATCCTCCTTATACCCTGTTAACCGATTAATATCTGCATAATCTCCAAAGCGCTCTACCCATGCCTTATCATAAAAGCCAATATAAAACTCTCCTGCACCTGCTTTCAGATAATCGTCAATATGTTCCCTGTTATTAAGGGGTACTAATACCTTCATTGAGCCACCTCCCATTTATAAGGAAAATAAATAACTCTTATCTGATCGGTTCCCACTATTTTACATGATTTATTCCAAAAGTAGATTGTCTTTCCAAGCCGCATCCATTTGTATTCATCGTCAAAATGATAACGAATCAGATTTTTCATACATTCATTCTGACACTGGATATTCGGCCGAAACTTCTTTTCTAGTTCTACTGGAATGGAGGCAAATTCACAAATATGTCCTACTGTCATATAACAATATGGAAGATGTATTCCGATTTGAATTTTTTCTGGTTTCGCGCTGAAATCAATGCCTTCATGAGTAGGATCAAACTCCATACCCGTTATAGGGTACTGTTCCAGCAAATTCAATAAATAACCTGTAAATATTTTGGGAGCCAGAATCTGATGAAAATATTGTTCATATCTCGGATCTCGGTAATCCTTCATAAACAGCCTCCCCAAATTCAAGTTCACCTGATAATTCTTGCTCACAAAATCCAGCATTCCAAAATCATTTACTGTCATTTCATCCAAACAATTCTCACAGAAAGCAGCAAACTCCTTTATTTTATCTTTTCCTCTATCTAGATTTCTTTCTGAAAAGGTGGGAATTACTAAAGTCAATTTTATCCCCTTTCTCATACAAGCTTCTGCCAGACTGCTAACAATTTTGTTTGTAATATGCAAAAAATGCTGTCCACAAAAGGAGGAACCAAAATAAATTCGCTGGCAGTTTTCTTCGCCTTCCTCTTTCAAACAGTGTTCAATTGCATCATCAAAGTTTACATACTTCTCATACAAATTCTGAATCATCTCACAGAAATTTAAACAATAATCCTGTCTCATTGCCATAGTCTCTCCTTATGATACAATAACTTTTTTGGCAAAAATCATAATTACCTTTAATCCCTATTCTTTCCTGTGTCTGTAAAAATATTCATGTTATTCATTCTTATATGTTTTTTCTAAATTGCCCAGGTGTCACTCCAAATTTTTCTTTAAACTGCCGCATAAGATAATTTTCACTACTGTATCCACACTGTTCGGCAATTTTGTCCAATGTCATGTCCGTAGTCTGCAATAAAAACTTCACTCTTTGCAGTCTGCTGTTAATAATATCTGTTGTAGCACTTACACCAAATGTATTTTTGTAAATATGCTGGAACCCTGATCGGCTCATGGAATGTTCTCTGGCAATTTCGTTAATGGACCAGCTTTTTTGTGGCATATTGAAAATCTCATTTCTAATATGCTGCATACAGTCATAATGTCTAGAAGCACTTCCAGACTCTGGGATGCAGCAAGAATTAACTCTCTGACTTAATTTGTAAAAAAGTGTTCTTAAATACAAATCCATAAGTTCTGGCTTATAGAGTTCATTTGAATAAAACTCATACGTCATAGTCCGGATAAACGCTGATAAATCAGATATTATACTTAATTCTGTTACTGTATTAAATGGTATGTTCAATTCTTGAAAGAACTGAACATCCTTCTCGTCTGCAACAAAATGAAACCAGTCATCGATGTATATTTCACCATAGGTTTGATAATATTGTGGAGTATCTTTACTATACAAGATAAATGAATTTTTCTTTGTCACTATCTTCTGTCCATCTTTCATAAAAACAGCTGGAGTTTTAATAAGAAGAAACAACCAGCTATCCACTCCATTGGGCCGGTTAATCACAAATTTACTATCGTGTGGATGATTATATCCTATACATTTTATTTCCATTACATTCTCTCCTGGTTTTGTCCTATTCTTGCACATTTGTGCAGTACGATCAACACAATATTACATTGTGCTATCTATAAAATAATATTACAATATTGAGTATAAAAAAACTAGGAGGAAATACTATGCCAAATCCATATTTACCAAACTGGGAGTATATACCTGATGGAGAACCCCGTGTCTTTGGTGACCGAGTATATGTTTATGGTTCGCATGACAGTGCTGGTTCAGATAAATTTTGTGATTTTAAGCTAAAAGTATGGTCTGCTTCTGTTCATAATCTTTCTGACTGGATCTGCCATGGTGACATATTTCATACCCAGGACGATAGAGATCATAAAAGTGATACAGATTGGACGGATCACAGCCTTTTTGCCCCTGATGTAGTAAAAAAAGGAGACAGCTATTATCTTTATGCCTATATTGTAGGGGCAAGGGGCTGTGTTGCTGTCAGCGATAAGCCTGAAGGACCATTTAAACTAATTTCAACCTATCAATACAACATTCCTGAAGGAAAAAATGAAGAATTCTGTGGTCATGGTTCCTTTATTGATCCAGGCGTACTGGTAGATGATGACGGGCGCGTGTATATCTATTGCGGATACCTCAGCTCCTATATGGCTGAATTGAATTCAGAAAATATGTATGAAGTAATAGATGGAACCTATCAGGATGATATTATCCCAGTAGAAGCACCTTTCGAATTTTTTGAAGCCTGTTCACCAAGAAAGGTTGGAGATACTTACTACCTTATCTATTCTCCCAAAACAGGAAGCAGGCTTGTATATGCTACCAGTAAATCCCCAACAGGACCTTTTACTTATGGTGGAACCATTGTAGACAATGGTATTGATTACCCCGGTGGGAATAACCATGGCTCAATCTGCAAAATAAATGGCCAGTGGTATATTTTTTATCACAGAATGACAAACGGTACCATTATGTCAAGACGTGGCTGCGTGGAACGGATTGACATAATGCCTGATGGAACAATTCCGCAGGTAGAGATGACTTCTTTGGGCTTTGAGGAAGCTTTGTCACCTTATCAGATTACACCTGCTGATATTGCATGCGTACTGAAAGGCGGATGCATAATTACAGAAAAAAATATATTTACAAGAATTATTACCAATATTACCAGTGGCTGTATCATTGGATTTAAATATTTTGACTTTGGTGAGGATTTTTCAAGTAAAACCATGGAATTTAGTGCCAGTATAATCGGCTCTGGCTGTAAGTCTAAATTGCATATTTTCATTGATCACTATGAAAATGGAGAAGAGATTGGCTGCTGCAATATTGGGTTAGATGACAACTGCATTACAACAACTGTCAGAAATGTAACTGGCAGACATGCTGTATTTTTTGTCGTTGAAGACAGTTTTGGAGGTTATTTTACCGAAATGTTTAAGGGCAGACAGCTCTTTGAACTGATATCTTTTGTATTTAGCAAATAAGCTGCTATTCACGCAAAAAAGCACCCTAAAAAACAGGGTGCAGGATGATGCACACGTGTGGGTAAGGAATATAGTGGCTAAAGGACAGCCACACCCACAGGTTGTGGCAAAGTGTGTGTTCCTTATAGTTGATTAAAATCGCAAGTGTGTGGAACACACACTTTGTTCTAAATAACACTTTACATACACATTTTGAATATATTTATTACATCGTTCTTAGACAACGGAACATAAGCATATGCTAAATACCCAATACGGACTGCTTTTTCCGCCATTATATCAAAATATTCTTCCCCAATTCCAATTTCAGAAAAGCTCATAGGAATACCACAATCTCTGAAAAATTGTTCCGTCTTATCAATTGCCTGGTTTGCATATGCAAACTTGTCTTCCAACTCAGGTAGATGCCATACGTTTTTACCATACTCTACAAATTTATCCACTGTTTTTTCACTTAAAATATATCTCATCCACCGTGGGGTCAAAATTGCCAACCCAGTCCCATGTGTAATATCATAAAATGCACTTAACTCATGCTCCATTGGATGACAAGTCCATGCTCCTGCCTTCCCCGCACCAACTAATCCATTTAATGCAAGTGTACTTGCCCACATTAGGTTTGCTCTTGCCTCATAATTATTAGGTTCTTTTAATGCAATCGGACAATATTTAATGCAAGTTTCTAAAAGGCCCTCTGCAAATTTATTTTGAATAAAAGTATCTTCCTCTTGCTTAAAATAGCTTTCAAAAACATGTGACATAATATCAGCTGTTCCTGCTGCTGTCTGAATCGCCGGAAGTGAATACAAATACTCTGGATCTAATATCGAAGCCTGTGGTATCATATTAGAAGAAGCCGTTCCAAGCTTTTCATTAATCTCTGGATTAGATATTACTGCATTTTTATTCATTTCTGAACCAGTAGCCGCCAAAGTTAATACAGTCACCACAGGCAGGACTTCTGTAATTTTATCTGGAAACTCAACCAGTTCCCAAGCATCTCCTTCATAATAGAACCCTGCACCTATTACTTTTGAACAGTCAATTGTACTTCCTCCGCCAATTGCAAGAATTACCTCCACATTATGTTCTCTGCAAAGTTCCACTCCTTTTCTAACAGTATCAATTTTAGGGTTAGGTTCAACTCCAGGTAATTCAATAATGTTGCAGTCACTTAATAATTCCCTTGTCTTATCGTAAATTCCATTTTTTCTAATGCTTCCCCCACCATAAACTAATAGAACATTTTTCCCATGCTTCTTTATTGCTTCTGGTAAATTACTTATCATTCCTTTTCCAAAATAAATTTTTGTATACGCATTAAAAATAAAATTTTCCATTGAACAACCTCCTATTCTACTTGCTATTTTATCATTTAGCAGGCATTTCTACAACTAAAAAATCCCATACATGTATTTTAATCCTTTCATTAGTATGCTATGATAAGAAAATATCAAACAAGAAAAGAGGTTATTCCAATGAAAGCAATGGTTTTATTTAGCGGTGGTCTTGACAGCACAACTTGTCTAGCACTGGCTATCCAACGGTTTGGTGCAGACCATGTAATTCCTTTGTCCATTTATTATGGTCAAAAGCATACAAAGGAACTTGAAGCTGCCAGACAGGTTCTCACCCATTACAAAATTGAAGGGTTAGAAATTGATTTAACAAAAATGTTTTCCTTTAGCAACTGTTCTCTATTACAACATTCCGACGAGCAAATTCCAGAACAGTCCTATGAGGAACAATTGAAAAACAGTAATGGTTCTCCCGTTACTACTTATGTTCCATTTCGCAATGGACTTTTTTTATCAGCTGCTGCCTGTATTGCCTTATCAAAAGATTGCAGCTATATTTATTACGGTGCTCATAGAGATGACGCTGCTGGAAATGCATATCCTGATTGCAGTAGTTCTTTTCATGATGCCATGTCAACTGCTATTTATGAAGGCAGTGGAAAAGCTCTTCAACTTATTGCCCCCTTTGTTGGAATGACTAAAGCAGATGTAGTCCAAATTGGACTCAGTCTTCACGTTCCATATGAACTTACTTGGAGCTGTTATGAAGGGAATGAAAAGGCATGTGGAAAATGTGGAACCTGCCGGGATCGCATTCAAGCTTTTTTAAAAAACAATTACACTGATCCAATTTTATATGATGCACAATAGAATTTTACTTGCATCTTTTTTGTGAATCGGCTATAATTATTAAAAATAAATAGACAGTTCGAGACCATCCTGTCGTTAAACAAAACTAGGGAATATATCATAGTACATACTATGGTGTTTTTTGATGGCTTATGTTTATAACAGATGCCATTTTTTTATGCACACGTGTGGGTAAGGAATATTGTGGCTAAAGGACAGCCACACCCACAGGTTGCGGCAAAGTGTGTGTGGAACACACACTTTGTTCATTGTAAAACTACTGGGTGGTACTCATTTAGGAGGAACCACATGAACATTAATCAATTGACAAAAACTCAAAAACTCACTATCTCTGCAATGGTTACAGCTCTTTACATTGTAATCCTATATGTAACGCAGGGCTTTTCCTTTGGGGCATTCCAGATAAGGATTGCAACTTCTTTATATGGCTTAGGCTACCTTTGTCCATTTCTTATCATTCCCCTGGGACTTGCGAATTTCATTTCCA
Source organism: Anaeromicropila populeti (assembly GCF_900112775.1). GTDB lineage: Bacteria > Bacillota > Clostridia > Lachnospirales > Lachnospiraceae > Anaeromicropila_A > Anaeromicropila_A populeti. The sequence goes on along the minus strand of NZ_FOYZ01000006.1, from coordinate 15,195 downwards.
ACATGCTGTTTGGTGGCCTGGGCATATGGGATATGCTGGGTGGATGCCTTGTAGGTATGCTGGCAACCTTTTCCACCTCCCTTATTCGAAAATATCAGCTTAGCAAATGGTGGATGGCTCTTGCCATTACATTAATTCCAGGACTACTTGTTCCTACATGGTTATCTTACTTGCTAGCTCTTCCTTATTTCGGTTTAGCTTTAAGCTTATGTATTGGTCAGACAGTACCTGGTATTTGTAGTGTTCTATTAGTGAGTATGATAGAAAAAACATTATTACATAAGGAGGAAGTGCACATATGAATAACAGAGATAAAGAAGAATTAAAGGGCATTACTTTTCTCGGAAATCAAAATATTAAATACTCTGATCAATATGCTCCAGAGGTTCTGGAGACTTTTCCAAATAAACATCCTGGTAACGACTATTTTGTAAAATTTAACTGTCCTGAATTCACCAGTTTGTGTCCTATAACTGGTCAGCCTGATTTTGCAACTATTTATATTTCATATGTTCCTGGAGAACGCATGGTAGAAAGTAAATCATTGAAGCTGTATTTGTTTAGTTTCCGTAATCATGGAGATTTTCATGAAGATTGTGTTAATATCATAATGAAAGATTTAATAAAACTCATGCAGCCAAAATATATTGAAGTTTGGGGTAAATTCACTCCTAGAGGCGGTATCTCCATTGATCCTTATTGTAACTATGGAATACCGGGAAGCATATGGGAAACAGTTGCATTTGAGCGACTGACAAAGCATGATATGTATCCTGAGAAAATTGATAATAGATAACTAAACTGCATCATTCTGCACCCTGTTTTTGGGGTGCTTTCTAGTATTCATCTATTTCAATCTTCCGTTCACTTTATCTCTGATTTTTTCCAACGCATGATAATATCGTATAGATTTCATCTTGGGGAAAGCTTTCATTAATCGACTCTGCTGAAAGCTTTTATGGTCAAGTAATTTCTTTACCCGCTCTGTATAAAACTCACTGGTCTCGAATTTTTCTACCAAAGTTGCTTTCCATTCACCTGTACGTTTCTTTTGTGAATCCAGAAATCCAAGAATCTGCTCCTCTAATTCCTTTAATCTTCCTTCCAATGATACAAACGACATAATTGTAACAATAAAATCAACTGTTCCAACTGCAACGATAACACCGCACAAGCCAAAAAGGAGCAGCTTGGAAATTGCACTAGTTACTTCTATAATAAACGGATGGACAATCTTAACCAACAATACAGAAAAGGTTCCAAAAACAATGGTTCCAAGAATACATACTCTTCCCTTAATATTCAGCTTCTGTTCAGTATAGTCCCACCATCTTGTATGAAATATTTTTTCAAGCAAAACCGATGTAATATACTCTATTGTTGTAGTTATCACTGCACTAAAAAGAAACAGCAAGTAAAACTTCATTGGAAATGGATAAAACATGACAAGTACTGCTACTGCGCCAAACCCGTAAATAGGGCAAATTGGTCCCGTTAAAAATCCACGATTGGTTAGCTTGCCGCCAGTAATGGAACATAATACCGATTCATAAAGCCATCCCATAAAACTATAAATTATAAACCATAAAAACCACATACAAATGCTTTCCACTGTCTTCACCTCATAAGTCTAATTTTTTTGTAATATCTTCAGGCATACAAAATAGGTTCGGATATATCCTAGAAATTTCACATATTGCACATATTTTATCTGCAATGCATACAATTGCACTTTGCCTATATTTTGGTGGATATATCACCAAAGGAAACATATGCTTTTTTATAATGTCAGCTTCCACTAAATTAATAGGAAATTGTCCTTTGGCATTTGCCAATGCTGCTGATGGATGATAAAACCCATGCCATTTATGCCCCAGACTCTTGTCATGCCAATCGTACAAGAAAAAGTCGTGCAACAAAGCTCCACGTATCAGGCTTCGTTTCCCCTCCTTCATTCTAAATACATTCCATATTAGAAAACTTACATAAGCAACAAATACTGAATGTTCTAAACAACTCACTCTTGCATGCTGTGTATATTCACTCATTGATGCAAAATCTTTATTTTCAACAAATTCCATTAAAACTTGAATAAAATATTCGTTTTGTCTCATAATACCTCATTACTCATTGTTACTTCAACATCATAAGTCGTCAAAGCCACTTAAGCTATTTCAAAAATTCCACTCCCAATGGTACCCTTATATAATAGCAAACAACAAGCTATAATGGCAAGAAAAAAATTGCAGGCTGCAACACAGCCTGCTAATAAGTAAGTTAGCATAAATCGTATTCTAAGTCACCAGCTACTTCCAAATTGTCTAAATCCATAATTGCATTATAAAAAATGTCGTTATGTGTATCTGCCAGTTTCTCATCGTATTGCATAGTCAACACCATGGTATGTCCAATGGTTGCAACGGAAAGCATGGTATTAACCGATGGAGCAAGGGGTGAATAAAAGGTAAGATCCTTTAATTCATAACTTCCATATTTATCTGCTATTTTAGCTTTAGTTAAGTTACTTATAAACAAGCCCTTTTTTGGCTTTATGTAGCCAATTAATTCTCCTATTTTTTCTGCAACTTTATTTGTATAATCAGAAAATGCATGAAAATACATTGCGGTTAACAGTGAAGCATCAAACTTACAAATAAACTTCAAACCGAAATATTTACTTTTATTACTACGAAGTTCCTTATGAATCATCTTATGGACTTTTTTGCAGTTATCCCAAAAGCCAATATTTTTATCATAGCAATGGTTAATTGAAATTACAGTTGCGTAGTTACCCATCCCCTTATCTCCGTCTTCTCTCACACTAGCTGCAAACTTAATGGTAATTTTATCGTCAAATGCTTTCAATAATGTAGTTGCCAGTGTACTATTTACTGTAACACCATTCTTTTTAGATAACTGAATAATTTTATCCAAACTGTTTCCTCTGATTTTAGCAGTTATTACTCTAGTTTTACGTTCCTCCCAAAACTTATTGAACATATTTAAATAATCATCATAATTAAAGTGTCTCTGTCTTTCATTCCACTTTTTATTTATGTTCTTGAATATAAAACGATGTAATGGTCCGATCTTCACATCACTTGGGAAATCCTTTTCCCCTAATACTTTAACCGGATATGTCTTTTTAATGTTGTATACCTCATCCTCTTTTCCTTCTTCTAACAACATCAAATTAGTCATTATTTTTTCGATTAAATAGGAATACGACAACCCGTCTCCAGCTAAATGATGGGCACAAACTACAAGCTTTGTAATCTGCTCGTTTTGGAAAACAATAAACCGAATTAATTCTCCCTTTTTGAAATTAAAAGGTTTTCGCTGCTGTTCATTCACTAATGTCTGAAGATTACTGCCTTCTTCACCTTCCCATTCTCTCATTTCTATATCAATATTGACATGTTCACAAGGTACATAATAACATTCACCTTTATAATCTGTTTCAATTCTACACCGAAGCATGTCAAAATGATTCACTGCATTCTCGATTGCGATTTGTAAATGCTTTTCTGAGGGAAATCCTTGAATTGTTGCAACAAACATTACGTGTATACTAGGGGAAGACAAAAAAACTCTTTCAAATTCTACTTTTGTTATCATAACATTTCTCTCTTTCTTTTGTATTTTCACTGTACTATTATGATTTCATTATATCACTATATCTTTCCAATTCAATAAAATACAACAAAATAAAAATTTATTATGAATTTATATATATTTTACGTATATCATTTGATATTTACATTTTTTACATTTCTAATTTTTGTTACTTGCAAATTCATTGTTTTTACCTTTCCCATCGTTTTGTTGCCCTATTTTCAATGATTTTACAATACCTTTAAGTTCACTTATCTTAAAAGAATGGGGTTTATTTATATAAACCTATGTTTATCTACTAATCCAATAACTATTGACAGATAACTTCATTTCTTGTTTTATCATTAAACTAATTATATATTTCTAAAATTTTTATAATTATCATAAATTTATTATAATTATAAGTTAGTAACCAGTTTCTCTAGCTCACTATATATTTTTTTAATATCCTTTGTAAATTTATCAATTTTTTCCATTATATTTTCACTGGAAGTATAACTTTCCTGTGAGCAACTGGATATTTCTTCAGTGGACGCTGATAACTGATTGATACTATTTACTATTGTTTTATTAGAATCTGTTATTTTATTAACATCAGATAAAATACCATCTGTAAGCGTCTTTAATGTTTTAATGCTTTCTCCACCTGTTGTAAAGCTATTATTCACATCACCAATCTGATAATTCTGCTTCTTAATATTACTAACTGATTCATCTAGTATTTTCATCGTACTGTCAGTTGCATTGCTAAGTTCACCAATAATATCTGTTATTTGCTGAGTTGATTTTCTTGTTTCCTCAGATAATGTTCTTATCTGTTCTGCAACAACTGCAAAACCTCTTCCTGCTTCACCAGCACGTGCTGCTTCAATAGACGCATTTAATGCCAGTAAATTTGTCTGATTGGAAATAGATAAAATTGCATTTGTTATTTCTGAAACATCTTTTACTCGTTCTGCAAGTTTTTGTATCGTGCTGTTCATTTCGTTTGCATTGTAATCAACAGTTTGTGACTGTTTTGTAAGTTCCTCTGATAAAAATACACCATTTCGAATAATATCTAAAAGCATACTTGTTGTTTGGTCCACCGTCTCAACATTGTTTAATGTCTTTCCAATAGACTCCTGTATATTTCCAGTCATATCTGCCTGATAACTGATTTCATTTACCGTTTCTTCTGTGCTTTCTGCAATTGCTTTCATTGAAATGCTATTGTTCTCTGCCTGCTGATTTATTTCAACCAATTCGTTTAAAATATCATTGAATTTAATATTTATTTCACTCACTGTACTTACTACTTTGTTTGCCGATTTTGTCTGCTGTTCGGCGGCTTCTACAATTTTTGCATGTGATTCCTTCATAAATAATAAAAGCAGCTTTGTTACGCTAAAAGAAACTACATAAATAATGAGTATCATAAATACAGCATATTCATAATCATCTCTCACAAAATTTTCAATTGTCAATGCTTTATAAATAAATTTAGCTATATTGATTAACATAGTTACGATTGATATCTCGTGTAACAACTTGGTATCTAAATAAAGCATTACAATAATCAGAATTGGAATACCATATGAATAATACATTATATTATCAAATATAAATAATTCAACTGTATAATTAATTAAATACACATATGAAATAATATGTAAGGTACTCTTTTTTTCACGCCCTGTCATATATATTATGATGGTTGTTATTACTACAGCAGCTGTAACTGCCAATCCAATTATATTTTCGTGAATTATCCCTTTTTTAGTAATATAAAGAACATTGTTTAACGCAAAAAAGAAACATAAAAACATTATTGAAAAAAACATAACTTTATTACAAGATTTAATTTGTTTGTTTGTTAATTCCATATTCTTTCCTCCACATTATAAATTTTGACCAATGCCTATTTTACGCTCATAATTTTTGTTGATGACACTTTTTACTTTCAGTCTACACTAAGGCCGCTATCTGTAACATTCCCCCCTCAAACTAAAATTTAGTTATAATTGCATGTCCAACATAAAATCTAACTTAGTATATAGTATACCACAAAGTAGAACATTTGATAATATGTTTATAGAATTTAATGCCATTTTTGTAAAAAACTTTTACTTAAAAACATTTAAAAAAAATAGAACTTCCCCCAAAGTTCTATTTTTTTATTCTTTTCCCTAATTTTACCTGTATATTTTTAACGCATAACCGTACTTTTTGAATCCCCCTTGTAAAAACCACTTCCCATAACCAATTTATCCTTTGCATCATTCAGTAGCTTTCCTAATTTCCCTGAAAGTAAATTCCTTCTCCAAGAATCGTTATTGCACACATATATTCTCCCATATATCCCTGTACTGTATATTACCTTTTGATAATTGCCTGAAATGGCAAATCTACTATTGGTTTATCACCATACGCTTTGACTGTGATACTATCAATTCCTTGAGAACCACTACATATCATAGCGTGCTTATAAGCTAGCGCCTGTTCCTTCGATATATTATCCTTTGCAATAATTTCTACTCCATTCGAGTACGATATTCCTTTTATTTTCACAGTCTGCCGATAAGGACATTCACTTGTCCAGTCTTCTGCTAAAAAAATCCCCTCTAAAATAACAGAACTGCCAGACTTGTGATCCTTAGAGCAAATATGCTCCACTAAACTTCCAATGGAAAAACTTATCTTCCCAAAGTTATCATTTGTATCTGCAATATTAATTGACTCACTTGTGTTATCCCCCACAAAAAAATCAAATTCCGCACAAATATCCACTTAAATTCCCTCACTTCTTAAATTCTCATAAATCCACGTTTGATAACAAACACATCATGTAATTGACAACTAGAAAAATTCCCCCCTTCAAGAATTATACATACTCCTTTCAAGATGGATACAATCACTTAGTCCCTTAGTAACTGTATCTTATGTAGCACACCGCTGCTGTATATATATCATAACACGAACAAGTGTTCGTGTCAATATAAAATGCGCTTATTTTTCAGAAACTATAATTTTACACCTTGCCATCTTTCCATTACTCAATGCAGCAGAAATGTATACACTCCCCTGATGCACCGGTGTTGCCTTTCCAGCTCTACTTATCTTTAAAATATCAGAATTACTGCTGCTCCAGCATATCTCATCAGAATCGATAGTAATCCACGAATCAATCTTCAAGTATCTCGATAAATCAAATCTGCACTTTTTGCTTTTTTTTATAGTTTCAGGAATAATCAGTCTGAATTCTGGATTAGTAAACCACACATCCGCTTCCTCAAAGTAATCTTTTTCTTCTATCTGCTTTTCATAAAAAAAACTCACTTTATAGTTAACTGGCTTGTTTATTTTATTCAATAGATGAATTTCAATCAAATAGCTGCCTCTCGGTAAAATAGGCTGACAACTATACTCCCGTGTATTTTCTGATAATGTAATCCCGTTAAAACTTAAAGAATGAGCCTCATCTTTTGTAAGATTAACCTGAATTTCACAAGTGCCTTCTGCTGCTATCCCCTCCAGCTCTATTTTCATTTGAAACTGATAGGATTCCTCAACAACAAGATTATGCATTTGAAAAAAACTTCCTTCTTCAGACTTAGAAGACAATGTTCCTTCAAAGCTCTCATAAAAGTTAATAGTTTCATCTTGTGAATGAATTGGTACATCAAATAAGTATATACAAAATCCTAATAGCAATAAAGGAAGTACACACATCTGATGTCTCTTCAGGTTAATTTTTTTAATAAAAAAAGATCTGCCCATATTAAACTCCTTTCCATATTTGTATAAAAAGTATACCACCGCACTCATACAAATATTGTAAATTCATGGACAGATTTTTATTTTTAATTAAATTTCCATTGCATTATTTCATCCACACTAATACAGTTTATTTTTGTCTGAAATAGTTCTTCCCTGCTGCCTGTCCAACAGACTGCCGCAGTATGTAGTTCATCTATTTCGTAAACCTGAAATAAATATTCATCTGCTTTTACTCCATCTGTTATTAACATAATATCTTCATTATAAAAACGAAACAAAAAAGAATCTAATGGGATAGACAGTCCTTTTCCTTCCGCTTTTGTGTAACTTTCCTTCAGTGTCCAGTATTTATAAAACTGTTTCAGCTGCTCCTCCTTCGGATGACTTAGTATCTCCTCATATTCTTCTGCTGCAAAAAATCTTTCTGCCAGATTTAAATTTTTTTCCCTGCTTTCTTCCACGTCAACTCCCAGAATTGAATCACCTACACCACATATAACCCAGTTACCAGAGTGAGATAAATTGAAATAGAGTCTATCTTGCCCACATAGTTCTGGCTTTCCCCACTCGTTATAAGAAAACTGAATCTCCTGGCCATTCATTTTTACATTCTTCTGCAACACATACCGTAATAATAGTTCAGCCAGAAGGGAACGAAGCTTATCTTCTCTCTTATAATACTTCTCAATTCTATTCTGTCTCTTTTCTGAAACAAATGTCTTCAGATAATTAAAGTTCTCTTCGTCAAAATGCTGTGGCACTAAAATAGCATATAATTGAAGCATTTTTCCTCCTTGAATAAAAACAAATTTTTGAATATTATATCACACATCACTCTATTTGTCAGTACAACCAATAAAGGATCAGCACACGCTGATCCTTTATTAGAATTACAAGTTATTTTTTAATTTTAAATTTAACTGTTTTTACATTTCCTGCTTTATCTGTAACTTTTAAGGTATATGTACCTGATTTTTTCACAACATATCCTGATTTAATCGTCTTTCCATTTAACTTAGCTGATTTTATTCCACTCTTATCGGTAAATTTAATGGTTTTGTTCTTTTTATAAGTCTTTCCACTTGTAACACCAGAAACCTTTGGCCGGGTAGTGTCTATTGTAAAAGTTACCGATGTTGCATTATCATAATTATCTGTTGCTGTTACTGTGTATGTTCCCGCTTTTGTCACATAGTGTTCATTCCCAATGCTGCTTCCGTTTAATGTTACACTCTTAATACCACTATAATCATTACATTTAATACATACTGTTTTTCTTGCAAGCTGATTATTCTTAACTCCTGAGATTACTGGTGCCGTTTCATCCTTTCCAGTCACTGACTCAATATCCTCACTTGCAGTAGTTGCATAGCACAAAAAGTCATAGGTATTGTACTCCATTTTCCATGTGACAGTTTTCTTATCTGAACTTAACTCACCATTTGTAGCTGTTATTTCCTTAGCAAAAGATAATGATATATTAGTGAACATATCATAATCCGTCATATATTCTGAAGAGTCAAATTCTTCTTTTTCCTCTGGAGTCATAATTGCTTTATAAACTCCCCTAAAAAAATCTTTTTTAAGTTCTACATTTTCTAAAAATCCCTCTGAATCACTTTCCGTTACTTCCTCTTCGGACATAAATGTTTTGCTAAATGCTGACTGAGATACTAAAATTTCTTTCATTTCATCCAGAGAAGATACTTCAATAAGCTTTTTAAAGCAAACATAATTTTTACCCTCAATCATTTTTGTAGATTTTGTAAATCCACTTTGTTCCATTTGGCTTTCATCTGTCGCTTCCCCATCATATAATTCATTATAGGTTTCTTCATCAATACAAACCTCATACCCCATTTTACCTGTACCATCTTCATTCACCATCATTGTTACTGTCTGCCCTCCATAGCAGCCTGACAAAATGACCGAAGATACCGCAATAATAGTAATTAAAAATAACTGTCTTAATCTTTTTTTCATATTTGTTTACTTAACAATCTGTTAAGTATCCTCCTTCCCTTTCAAACACTTTTACACTTGAGCATACTTCTACATTATATCATATTCCTATTTTATAAGGTACCGCTATTTTTCTAAAGCTTTTTCTGTATATTGATTAGAACCATTCCACAAAATCCACTCATCAAAGCCAGCCTCATAAACCGCTTTTATTTGCTCTCTTACCTCCACTTCACTATATTCTATTCGTGGTTTTAGCCAACTTGCGGTAAAATCCTGAAGCCATGGCCTGATTACTGCTTGATGTTTTGGAAACGCAGAAGCCTCAAGAACCTGTGTTGACTGCTCTAACGCATTGCGTATCATCTTGTACGGCTCTGCATTTGGATTATCTATTCCGTAACTTCCATTTGCATAGTGGGAAGGATAAATCATAGGGCAAATATAATCTAACTTAGCTGCCAGCTTCGTATAGCTCTGCCCTACTAACTTACTATCCACTTCACTATTGATAATAGTTCCGTACACATCTGCTGATACAAATACCCCCAATGGATTCAATGTCTCATACATATAGTTTGCAAATTCTGTAATCACCTCTCTCTTTGTTTTACCCTCTGCTTCCTCTCCAAATATGACCTGGTTTATTCCTTTTTCTGTTGGAAACCGAATGTAATCAAACTGAATTTCATCAAATCCCAGTTCAGCTGCGTTTTTAGCTACATCAGCCAAATACTCCCACGCTTTCTTTTTATAGGGATTAATCCATTCCAGTCCATTTCTATCTTGAAATAGAGTTCCATTTTTATCTTGTAATGCTAAAGATGGATTTTTCTTTGCAAATATCGGATCCTTAAAAGCCACAACCCTTGCAATTAAATAAATATTCTTTTTCTTAAGACGCTTAACCAGTTCTTTCATATCAGGTATATATCTGACTGTAGCTTCCATTTCTTTTGCCTGTTCCAAGTTCATCTTATATGTGATTTCACCATTATCATTTTTCACATCAATTACCATTGCATTCAATTCTGTTGTATCTACTAATTCAATCAGCTTATCAAATGGTTCACCCGTACCTGCCATAGGTCCTGATACGTATATGCCTTTTACTTTAACTGGTTCTCTTCCTTCACTTTCAGACGGTATCTCACTTACTGTCACGCTTGGTTCCTCTGAGGCCGCCACATGTTGATCTTCCTCTGGTTTCTTGGTAGAAATCACTTCCACTTTTTCAGTTGGAGCTAAGGTCTTTTCTATCCTTTCTGTCTCTTGTATGACATCTGTCTTAGGTGAAAGCATTATACTATACTGCTTTCCTATTATTCTATATATGAAAATCCCCCCTAAAATGCACAATAAAATAATAAGGGTTCCTTTCAGTTTTCCTCCTGCCCTAAAATTCTTTTTTAACATAACCACTCTTCCCATTTCATATTCTTTTTAAATATCTATCCAATAAATCACTTTATCAGTTCTGGCAAAATTCCCTTTTATCAAGATTGATTCCTTGACTTTTCAGCATTTCATAAATATCAGAAATTGGCAATCCAACAACATTATTATAATTACCCTCAATTTTTTTCACGTACTTGGCAAATATTCCTTGAATTGCATATGCCCCTGCCTTATCCATTGGTTCTCCTGTCGATATATACTCCGATATTTCATCTTCTGTTAACTCCGACACAGAAACTTTTGTTTCAGAAGCAAATGAAATTGTCTGTACCACTTTTCCATCCCTTATTACCATTACAGCTACACCTGTATAGACTGCATGTGTGTTATTTTGTATTCTCTTTAACATAAAGAATGCATCTTTTTCATTTAGGGGTTTACCTAAAATATCGTCTTCCAATACAACAATCGTGTCTGCGCCCAGGACAATATATTCTCCTTCTGTTTCAAGTTTTCCTGCAACATCATCTGCCTTTTGAAACGCCAGCTCCTTCGCTGCTTCAGCTGGTTCTGATGAACTGATTTTTTCCTCTACCTCACTGACAATCACTTTATATTCTATCTTGCATTGTTCCAGAATTTCTTTTCGTCTTGGTGACCCAGACGCTAATATAAGTGTAAACATCTTCCTATTCCTTTCTCATCAATAAATCGTTCTTTATCTCTAAATGTGCATAATCATTAAAGCGTTCTAAATAGAATCTCTTCTTTTTCTCATCATAATATAGTTCGGTAAAGCCACCTCTCTCAAGATATTTTCCAAAAAGCAGGCGGTTTGCCTGACTGCCCTGCAACAGTTCAGCTAATATTACGCGTATTGTTCCACCATGTGTAACAATTGCAATATTTTTATAGCTTGCTGCCGTTATCTCATCCAGTACAGGTTTGACTCTGTTAAAAACCTGTTTACCACTTTCACCGCCTGGATATGCCCAGTCTTCCTTCTCATGATACCTTGATTCCATAAACTCGCCATATCTGCTCTGAATATCTTCATCTTTTTGTCCCGTCAATTCTCCAAAATCAGACTCCCTTAATCCACGTCGTTCTTGTATAGAAAGTATTTGGTTCATCCGTTTACAAATCTGTTCTTGTATAATATGTGCCGTTTCCTTCGCCCGCATGAGATCACTACAATATAATGCATCAATATGATATGAGCTTAATCTCTGTCCAACCAGTGTTGCCTGTTCTTTTCCGATTTCGCTTAATCCTGTATTATCATTACATAGTATACTTTCCTGCCTGGCATGTCTAATTAAATATATTCGCATATTCCCTCCTGATTAATTCTTATTTTATTGTAGCAGGAAAAATTGGAATATGCAATTCCTTTATCTTCTCAATACCACCTTACAGCGGGCAGCTTATTTCCTGTTCCATTACATAATAAAATCTGATGCAGACTAATAATTCCATTTTGAAATGCAGCCTCACAAGAACATAAATACAGCTCCCATGTACGTACAAATCTTTCTCCAAATTTTTCTTCTATCTCCTGACGGTTTTTTTGAAATTGATCATACCAGCATCGTAAAGTTTTACAGTAATGAAGTCTTAGGTTTTCCACATCTAGTATCTGTAATTTGTTTTCTCCCAATTGCCAGACAACTTCCCGCAGGCTTGGTACTACGCCTCCTGGAAAAATATATTTTCTAATCCAAGGATCGCCTGAACGTTCTTCCAGGGAACTTATAAAATGAAGGAGTACTAGCCCGTCTGGTTTTAGAACATTACATAAGGTTTTGATAAATATATCATAGTTTTCCCTCCCAACATGCTCCAGCATTTCAATACTGACAACACGATCAAACTTTTTGTCAAACCGTGAAATATCTCGATAATCAAAATATCGGACCGTAACCATATCCTCCAGCTTTTCTTCTTCGATTTTTTGCTGAAATTCTTTATACTGCTCTTTACTTAAAGTAATCCCATATCCTTTTACCTTATACTTTTTTGCTGCTTCCAGTAATAGAAAACCACAGCCACAACCAATGTCTAGTACAGACATCCCTTCTTGCAGGCAAAGTTTCTCTAAGACATAATGGGTTTTATTGATTTGTGCCTCATATAAGGTGTTATTATCTTGTCTAAAATATCCACAGGAATAGCTCATAGTATCATCTAGCCATAACTTAAAAAAATCATTTCCAATATCATAGTGATAGGATGCATTGGCTTTCTCATGATACTTACTATGCGAGCTCAATTGAAGTTTTTTTAATAAATATTTATTTAAAGAAAATTTATCTATCTGACTCAAAAAATATGGCAGTACCTGAAATATATTTTCTTCCACTACCAAGTCTCCTTTTATATAAGCTTCTCCTAATGCTAATGATGTACTATTTAATAAATCCTTCTTAGGGATTTCTTTCAAAAGGTTTACTGTAAACCTTGGTTTATCTTTTCCAATTATATGTTTTTCTCCCTTGTACTTAACCATAAAACTAATTTGATTAAATTCATTAAAGTATTGTATGATATAATTATCCATTGCATTCATATTTGATTTGCCTCTCCATCTGTTATTCAAACTAACAATATTAGTAATATATTTCTATTTTTATCATAGAATAGTATCACATTTCATATTCGAGGTCAATATGAATAAAAAATATTTCACTAAAAAAGCTATTTTTGCTGAGTTAGCCGTACTATTAATACTTGTGCTATGTCTTACCTTATCAAAGACAAATGCTAATATAATTCCTACTTTTTCGCCTCAAAAGAACTATATAAAATGGGTTGATTTTACAGTAAGTTATCATGCCTTAGATTTGGCATATACTTATGATGTAGAGTCTTATGGTGAAGAGGTACATATTAACTGGATAGAACTACTGGCATATTGTGCAGCAAAAACAGGAGGTCAATTTTCTAATTCGACAAGCACTCAGATGAGCAAAGTTGTTGAAGAACTAAAAAATAAGGATGCTACAATGGACTCTCTGACAGAAAATCTAAAGTATTATTCTTACTATCTGGAAGCATATAATGCTGTGCTGGGTGGATTAGTCGGGGAGTATGAAGTTGAAACCTATTCTGAAACTGAACCAGGACACAAAATATGGGTTGAAAAATACGGCCTAAAAGGATTTTCTCCAATTGCTAAAGGATATTATTATAATGATTATGATGATTTTGGTGTTTCCAGGTCTTATGGATTTAAGAGACAGCATCTTGGCCACGACTTAATGGGTTCTACTGGAACACCTATTATTGCTGTTGAATCTGGCTATGTTGAAGCAATGGGATGGAACCAGTATGGCGGATGGCGTTTAGGTATCAGAAGTTTTGATAAAAAACGTTATTATTATTATGCACACTTAAGAAAGGATTTACCTTATAATACATCTTTAACTATTGGCAGTGTCGTTTCAGCAGGTGATGTAATTGGATATCTTGGAAGAACTGGATACAGTAACAAAGAAAACACAAACAATATTGACACCTCGCATTTGCATTTTGGTATACAACTTATTTTTAATGAATCTCAAAAAGAAGGCAATAATGAGATATGGATTGATTGTTATGCATTAACTAAATTTTTATGTAAAAACAAATCTGAAACTGCACAAATGGAAAATTCTAAAGAATATACCCGAGTATATAACATGAAAGACCCAGCAGTTACCAGTTATCAAGAGCATCTTGCAAAAAAGAAAAATCGTTTTCTATTTCGTCTCTGGGACTTTTTAAAAAAAGATGAAATATCCTGAATTTTTTTCTATATTTTATCGTATAAGTGCAAATACTATCCAAAGTATATATTAATTCTATTTTGATGACTTATTTGGAGGTACTAGCATGAGTATATTAAATGATCAGGATATTCCAATTGGATTTGGTATGGCATTAGCACAGAATCTGGATGCCATGTCCTATTTTTCTGGGTTAGATAAACCGTCGCAGCAGCAAATTATCAATAAAACCCATGACATTCATTCAAAAAAGGAAATGCAGAACTTTGTTTCAAAGCTTAGTGATCACGATTCTTTTTTCTAATAATACTATTTTAAAATTTCCTATTGGTGTTAAAAATGGCTATATTGCTATTTTTAACGCCTTTTTATTAGAAATTTCTTTTCAACTCCTATTACACGCAAAAAAAACAGCCTTTCGGCTGCCTCTTTCCTATACCTTCAAAACTACACACTGTATTCATCCAAACTTTTTGATTAAGCCTTCGACCTATTAGTATCAGTCAGCTCCATGTGTTGCCACACTTCCACCTCTGACCTATCTACCTCGTAGTCTGCAAGGGGTCTTATTGCCTTTCGGCAGGGATATCTTATCTTGAGGGGGGCTTCACGCTTAGATGCCTTCAGCGTTTATCCCTTCCAAACTTGGCTACTCGGCCATGCCTTTGGTAAGACAACCGATACACCAGAGGTT
>NZ_FOYZ01000010.1 GCF_900112775.1 Anaeromicropila populeti | reverse complement strand
ATCAAAAATTAAAGTTTTTCATACAGACAGAGGAAACGAGTTTAAAAATAAAATAATTGATGAGGTTCTAAATGCCTTTAAAATCAAACGTTCCTTAAGCCAAAAAGGGTGTCCATATGATAATGCAGTTGCAGAAGCAGGGTATAAGATTATAAAGACAGAATTTGCATTTAAAAGAGTTTTTAGCAGTTTAGAGGAACTGAAAAGAGAATTAAGTGATTATGTAAAGTGGTATAACAATAAACGTATTCATGGAGCCTTAAATTATATGACTCCAGTAGAATATCGTTTATCTAAAATGACCGAATAAAAATTGTATAAAAAAGTGTTGACAATCCAATCCTCGTAAGGATTTGAAACCGGGCGATAAGGAATATGAAAAGCTGAAACGCTCCATCGAGCAGTTCGGTTATGTGGAGCCCGTCATCTGGAACGAGACCACCGGTCGTGTGGTCGGCGGTCACCAGCGCTTGAAGGTGCTGCAGGATATGGGCCTGACCGAAGTGGACTGCGTCATCGTTCAGATGGATGAAGAAAAAGAGAAAGCCCTGAATGTGGCCCTCAATAAAATCAGCGGCGAATGGGACAACGACAAACTGGCCCTTTTGATTGCTGATTTACAGGGCACGGATTTTGATGTTTCTCTTACCGGCTTTGAGCCAGAGGAACTGGAGGACTTGTTCCGAGAGGATACCAAAAGCGGCGTAAAGGACGACGACTTTGATGTGGAGGCTGAGCTGCAAAAGCCTATCTTCTCCAAGGCCGGTGACCTTTGGCTGCTGGGTGACCACCGTCTGGTATGCGGCAATTCCACCAAGCCCGAAACCTACGAGCTTCTGATTGCCGGAAAGCAGGCAAATCTTGTGGTGACCGACCCTCCCTACAATGTCAATTATGAAGGCTCCGCTGGCAAAATCAAAAATGACAACATGGGCAACGATGCCTTTTATCAGTTCCTGTTTGATGCCTATACGCAAATGGCTGCTGCAATGGCTGATGATGCCAGCATCTATGTTTTCCATGCGGATACCGAAGGTTTGAATTTCAGAAAGGCCTTCGTGGATGCCGGTTTCTATCTCTCCGGCTGCTGCATTTGGAAAAAGCAGTCCTTGGTGCTGGGCCATTCCCCGTATCAGTGGATGCACGAGCCCGTGCTCTACGGCTGGAAGAAATCTGGCAAGCACCAGTGGTACACCGGTCGTAAGGAAACGACCATCTGGGAATTTGATAAACCGAAGAAGAATGGCGACCATCCAACCATGAAGCCGATTCCGCTTTTGGCTTATCCCATTATGAACTCCAGCATGACCAACTCTCTTGTCCTCGACCCGTTTGGTGGCAGCGGCTCTACACTCATCGCCTGTGAACAGACCAAGCGCTGCTGTTACACCATTGAGCTGGATGAAAAGTTCTGCGATGTCATCGTAAAGCGCTACATCGAACAGGTCGGCTCCGCTGCAAAGGTCTCCGTCGTCCGTGACGGCCTGACCTACTCCTATGATGAAATTGCTGTCGTGGCTGAGTAACCGCCTTGGTACTATACACAATCCGGAAGGCACATATTTGTCAGATTTATTCCCGGAATTGACTTGCTAATATGTGCCTTTAGAGTGATTAATGTAGTACCAAAATAAAGGAGGTACACACCATGAAAGTTATTTACAACCTTACCGACAGGAAGCCTTTTGTAAAGGCCCTTGAGGAAATCACCGGAGCCAAGGCGCTCTACAAGAAAACCCCGACCTACGCCTACGAGGTGGATTACTTCACCGTTACCAGAGAAGGCAACCTTACCTTCAACGACATGGCCGATAGCGAGGAAATCGAGCGAGTGTTGGCGGCCCTTGCAGAGCACGGCTTCACCTACGAAAGCGCTGAATACGACGAGCCTCAGCCCGACGTGTTCGACGAGGACACAAACGAAGAAACCGGCCTGACCATCAGCCTGCCGCTGGACAAGGTCGCAGCCGGAAACCTGACAAACCTGCTGGAAGCCAAAGGCAGCCTCATCAAGGAGGCCCTCGGCATTGACAGCCTTCCAATCGAAATAACCGAGGATACCATCGCATTTCCTTGGTTTTCCACGATGCCGAAGCTTGACGAGGTCAACGCCTACACACAACTGATTGCCGCCCTCTGCAAGATGAGCAAGGCCCAGAAGCGAGTGAACGCCAAGGTCACCGCCCCGGAGAACGAGAAATACGCCTTCCGCTGCTTCCTACTCCGGCTTGGCTTCATCGGTGACGAGTACAAGGCTTCTCGCAAAATCCTGCTCCGCAGGCTTTCCGGCAACAGCGCTTTCAAAGGAGGTGAAGGTAATGCGATTCCCAAGTAATGAACAGGTCGAGCGCCTGCGCCAGCAATACCCAAACGGCACCCGTGTGGAGCTGCTCCAGATGGATGACCAGCAGGCACCGCCTGTTGGCACCCTTGGAACGGTCTACGGAGTCGATGACACCGGCAGCCTTCTGGTGAATTGGGATAACGGCTCCGGTCTTAACGTAATCTTCGGTGTTGATAAATGTCAGCGGTAAGATTTCCAAGCTGATGCTGAAGGCAAACGGCGAAGTCATCTGCAACTACGATAGAGACTGGGACATCGAGCCCACCTGCAAGGAAGCTGAGCTTGCGCTTTGCATCCTCTTGAACAACTACAACTAAGGAGGGCCGGATATGAATGAGAGACTTCTTGAAAATCTGGCTGACTGGATGGAAGCGCATGGCACTATCATTTCCGACCGCCAGCAAAGCAATGCCTACGTCGGGATAAGAATTGTCAAGGTCTGCTGGCACGGCGGCACCTACCGCATCATCCAAGTAGATGGCATGACCTTCCGCATCGAAAAATGCTAACCACCTGAATACAATCAGGCAGGACGGAGCCGAAGGGCTCTGTTCCTCGTACACGAAGTCGCTAACAGGCGGCTATTTTTTATGCCCGAAAGGAGGCTGCACCGTTGAGAAAACTGAAAAACTACAAACCCACACGCTTTATGGCTGCGGACTCCACCTACAACAAACAGATGGCGGATTACGCAGTCAATTTTATTGAATGCCTCTGCCACACCAAAGGCACCTGGGCCGGAAAGCCCTTCGAACTGATTGACTGGCAGGAACAAATCATCCGAGACATCTTCGGCACTCTCAAGCCAAACGGCTATCGTCAGTTCAATACCGCCTATGTGGAAATTCCCAAGAAAATGGGCAAATCCGAACTGGCCGCTGCGGTGGCTCTGCTGCTTACCTGCGGCGACGGCGAGGAACGTGCCGAGGTCTACGGCTGCGCAGCTGACCGCCAGCAGGCAACCATCGTATTTGATGTGGCTGCCGATATGGTGCGTATGTGTCCTGCGCTCAACCGGCGAGTAAAGATACTGACTTCCCAGAAGCGTATCGTTTACCAGCCCACCAACAGCTTCTATCAGGTGCTTTCCGCAGAGGCCTACAGCAAGCACGGCTTCAATATTCACGGCGTTGTCTTTGATGAGCTGCACACCCAGCCCAATCGTAAGCTCTTTGATGTTATGACCAAGGGCTCCGGCGATGCTCGTATGCAGCCGCTGTATTTTCTGATTACCACTGCCGGTACTGACACCAACAGCATCTGCTATGAAACACACCAGAAGGCCAAGGATATTCTGGAGGGCCGCAAGCTGGACTCCACCTTCTATCCGGTTATCTACGGTGCTGATGAAAGCGATGACTGGACTGACCCGGAGGTCTGGAAAAAAGCCAATCCCTCTCTCGGCATTACAGTCGGAATGGACAAGGTAAAAGCAGCCTGCGAATCGGCCCAGCAAAATCCCGGTGAGGAGAACTCCTTCCGACAGCTGCGACTTAATCAATGGGTCAAGCAGGCAATCCGCTGGATGCCAATGGACAAATGGGATGCCTGCTCCTTTAAGGTGGATGAGGAAGCGCTGGAGGGCCGGGTCTGCTACGGCGGCCTTGACCTTTCTTCCACAACCGATATTACCGCCTTCGTGCTGGTGTTCCCACCGGAGGATGAGGATGACAAATACTCCATTCTCCCATATTTCTGGATACCGGAAGAAACCATCGACCTGCGAGTGAAACGTGACCATGTTCCGTATGACGTTTGGGAACGACAAGGCTTCGTGCAGACCACCGAAGGAAATGTCGTTCACTACGGCTACATCGAGAAGTTCATCGAGAGCCTCGGTGAACGCTTCAATATCCGTGAGATTGCCTTTGACCGCTGGGGCGCTGTACAGATGGTGCAGAACTTGGAGGGCATGGGCTTCACGGTCGTGCCGTTTGGGCAGGGCTTCAAAGACATGTCGCCTCCGACCAAAGAGCTGATGAAGCTGACCTTGGAACAGCGGCTGGCCCACAGTGGTCATCCCGTACTCCGCTGGATGATGGATAACATCTTCATCCGCACCGACCCGGCTGGCAATATCAAGGCCGACAAAGAAAAATCCACAGAAAAGATTGACGGCGCTGTTGCCACCATCATGGGCCTCGACCGAGCTATCCGCTGTGGCAACGACGCAGGTGCTTCTGTTTATGATGACAGAGGCATTTTGTTTATCTGAAGGGAGTGATTTTTATATGAGCATTATATCTGGTCTGTTCCGGTCAAGGGACAAGCCCACCAACAGCACCTCCGGCAATGCCTACCGCTTTTTCTTTGGCGGCTCCACCTCTGGCAAGCCGGTCAATGAACGCTCGGCGCTGCAGATGACTGCGGTCTATGCCTGTGTGCGTATCTTGTCCGAAGCCATCGCCGGACTGCCTGTGCACCTATACAAATATCGTGAGGACGGCAGCAAGGATAAGGCGCTGGAGCATTCCTTGTACCGGCTCCTGCACGATGCGCCTAATCCGGAGATGACCTCCTTTGTGTTTCGAGAAACGCTGATGACGCACCTGCTCCTCTGGGGCAATGCCTATGCGCAGATTATCCGCAACGGAAAAGGTGAAATCATCGCCCTGTATCCGCTGATGCCAAATCGAATGACCGTTGACCGGGATGATAAGGGCAAACTCTACTATCAGTACCAGATGCAGGACTCCGACGCTCCGACCATGAAAACCGGAACGGTCACTCTGAAAGCTACCGATGTGCTTCACATTCCGGGCCTCGGCTTTGATGGCCTTGTGGGCTACTCTCCCATTGCGATGGCAAAAAACGCTATCGGCATGGCGATTGCCTGTGAGGAATACGGTGCAAAGTTCTTTGCAAACGGAGCCACACCGGGCGGCATCTTGGAGCATCCTGGCACGGTAAAAGACCCTGCCAAGGTCAGAGAGAGCTGGAACAGCGCCTTTGGCGGCAGCTCCAATGCGAACAAGGTCGCTGTGCTGGAGGAAGGCATGAAATACACGCCCATCTCCATTTCACCAAACGAAGCACAGTTCTTAGAAACCCGAAAATTTCAGATTGATGAAATAGCTCGAATTTTCCGAGTGCCGCCTCACATGGTCGGCGATTTGGAGAAATCGAGCTTTTCTAATATTGAGCAGCAATCCTTGGAATTTGTGAAGTACACCTTGGAGCCGTGGATAGTCCGTTGGGAACAATCCATCAACCGGGCACTTCTCTCTGAAACCGAGAAGGCTGCTTATTTTGTAAAGTTCAATGTGGACGGCCTTCTCCGTGGTGATTACCAAAGCCGCATGAATGGCTATGCAACGGCCAGACAGAACGGCTGGATGAGCGCCAACGACATCCGTGAACTTGAAAATCTTGACCGCATCCCCGCCGAGCAAGGTGGTGACCTATATCTCATCAACGGCAACATGACCAAGCTGGAGGATGCCGGTATATTTGCAGCGACCACTGCTGCTGGAAAGGAGGAAGATTCCGATGAAGAAATTCTGGAAGTGGAAGAATCAGACGGTGACCAATCAGGAGACGCAGGAGGAAACACTGGAGAGGACGCTGTTCCTAAACGGCACCATCGCCGAGGACAGTTGGTTTGACGATGATGTTACACCGAAGCTCTTCAAAGATGAGCTGCTCTCCGGCAGCGGTGACATTACCGTCTGGATTAACTCTCCGGGCGGTGACTGCGTAGCTGCTGCACAGATTTATAACATGCTGATGGATTACAAGGGCAACGTCACAGTAAAGATTGATGGCATTGCTGCTTCGGCAGCTTCGGTCATTGCAATGGCCGGTACCAAGGTGCTGGTATCTCCCGTGTCCATGCTGATGATTCACAATCCGGCCACCGTGGCCTTTGGCGATTCCGCAGAGATGCAGAAAGCCATCGCCATGCTGGACGAGGTGAAGGAAAGCATCATCAACGCCTATGAAATCAAAACCGGCATGAGCCGTGCCAAGCTCTCCCATCTCATGGATGCCGAGACCTGGATGGACGCACATACGGCTGTTGACATGGGCTTTGCCGATGAAATCCTGATGCGTCCAAGTGACACGCCTGTGGAGAACAAGGCCGATGGCCCGATGCTCTTTTCCCGTGCTGCTGTCACCAATTCCTTACTGGATAAGCTGGCTGCAAAATGCCGTATCCAGTCGAAGCCTGTCGAAACCGGTCACTCTATTGATTCTTTGATGGAGCGCCTTGACCTTATCAAACAACACATTTAATGGAGGTATTTACTATGACTATTTTAGAACTGCGTGAAAAGCGCAACACTGCATGGAATGCTGCAAAGGCATTTCTCGATTCTCATCGCACCGAAAAAGGCACTCTGACTGCCGAGGACGACGCTACCTATTGCAAGATGGAGCAGGAAATCTCCGACCTTGGCAAGGAAATCAGCCGACTGGAGCGTCAGGAACAGCTGGAGGCCGAGCTCTCCAAGCCGGTCAACACGCCTCTCACTTCTAAGCCTGCCACTGGCAAGCAGCCGGAAGCAAAGACCGGTCGTGCCTCTGACGAGTACAAGTCCGGCATGCTGAAGGCACTCCGCTCCAACTTCAAGCAGGTATCCAATATTCTGCAGGAAGGCGTGGATGCCGATGGCGGCTATCTGGTACCTGAGGAGTACGACCATCGCTTGATTCAGGCCCTCACCGAAGGCAACATCATGCGTCAGTTGGCCCACACCATTACTACCAGCGGCGAACATAAAATCAATATTGCTGCTGCAAAGCCTGCCGCTGCATGGATTGAGGAAGGCGGCGCACTCCAGTTTACGGATGCAACCTTCTCTCAGATTTTGCTGGATGCCCACAAGCTCCATGTTGCCATCAAGGTGACCGAGGAATTGCTCTACGACAATGCCTTCAATCTGGAGAGCTACATTATCGAGCAGTTTGGTAAGGCACTGGCCAATGCCGAGGAGGACTCTTTCCTTAATGGTACTGGTGTTGGTCAGCCTCTGGGCCTTTTCGCTGAGACTGGCGGCGGTCAGGTGGAAGAAACTCTTACTGCAGCTCTTAAGGCAGACGACCTGTTCAATCTGGTCTATGCTTTGAAGCGTCCGTACCGCAAGAATGCGTCCTTCATCATGAACGACCGCACCATTGCTACCATCCGTAAGTTCAAGGATAACAACGGTGCCTACATCTGGCAGCCTTCCTACCAGGCTGGTGAGCCTGACCGTGTGCTGGGCTATGCAGTCCACACCTCTCAGTTCGCACCGGAGAATGCCATCGCCTTTGGTGATTACGGCTACTACAACATCGGTGACCGTGGCACTCGTTCCTTCAAGCAGCTCACCGAGCTCTTTGCCGGTAACGGCCTGATTGGCTATGTGGCCAAGGAGCGTGTGGATGGTAAGCTCATCCTTCCTGAAGCTGTTCAGATTCTGAAGCTCGCTGACGCAAAATAAGAAACTCTGCAACACAGGCAGTGTCCTATCACTGGGGAACTGCTAATTTTTAATGACCGAGGTGGTGATAGATATGCTTGTAGCACTTGCTGACATGAAACAATACCTGCGTGTGGATTACGAGGATGACGATGCGCTTTTGGAAACGCTGCTGACCAGTGCCGAAAAGCTCTGCATGGATATTCTGCGCACAGAAGATACTGCAGCCTTGGAAGCCGTGGATAATGCCAAGACCGCCATCATGTATACGGTCGCTTATCTTTACGAGCATCGTGAGGAAGCTGACCATCACGCTTTGACGCTGACCCTGCGTTCACTCCTCTTCGGCAGCAGACAGGAGGGCTTCTGATGAACATTGAACTTCTGAATGTCCGCATCAGGCTCCTGCAAAATGCTGTGACCGTGGATGAAATCGGAAACCACAAAAACAGCTGGCAGGAATACTACTCCTGCTATGCAACAGTCAGCGCCGAGGGCGGCAAGGAAGAAACTGCTGCGGCCCAGACTGTGGAGGCCGATACGATTGACTTTACGCTCCGCTATTGCAGAAAAGCTGCTGCTCTCACTTCTACCGGTTTTCGTGTGGAATTCGCTGGTGAGCCCTATGACATCACCGCCGTTGACCACATGAATTTCAAGCGCAAGTGTATCAAGCTCCGCTGCCAGAAAGTGAGACGATGACGATGGCAAATAGCATCCGTATCGACCAGCTGGCTTCTGAGGTGATGAAGGGCCTGACAGAATATGCCGACCTTGCTACCGACGATATGAAAAAGGCTGTCAAAAAAGCTGGTACCACTGTTCGTAAAGAAATCGAAGCCAACGCTCCGAAGAACAAGGGTATCTACGCCAAGAGCTGGTCTGTAAAAAACACAAAGGAAACCTCCAATGCGCTGGAAGTGACCGTCTATTCCAAAAATCGCTATCAGTTAGCGCATCTGCTGGAATTTGGTCATGCCAAGCGTGGTGGTGGCCGTGTGGCCGGAAAGGCACATATCGCTCCTGCGGAGGAAATCGGTGTAAAGCAACTGGAAACAGAAATTGAAAGGAGCCTGCGAGATGGATGATATTTTAGCAATGCTCCGGGAGCTGAAGCTACCCTTTGCTTACGACCATTTTGCAGAGGGCGAAGCTCCGGAGCCACCCTTTATCTGTTATCTCGTTCCGGGCAGTAATAACTTTGCTGCTGATGGCCGAGTGTATTTCAAGATAAATGAGTATCATATCGAGCTGTATACTGACGAGAAATCCCCAGCGTTAGAAAGCAGCTTGGAGGCCGTGCTGGATAATCACGGCATTTTTTATAACAAATCTGAAACCTGGATTGAGAGCGAAAAGCTCTATGAAGTCCTATACACATTTGAAATGGAGGTCTGACAAATGGCTGATAAAAACAACAAGGTTAAGTACAACCTTAAAAATGCGCACTATGCGCTCATTACCATTGCAGAGGACGGCACCTTCTCTTTTGTCACTCCTGTTGCGATGCCCGGCTCCGTATCCATCTCCTTGGATGCCAACGGTGAGCCGGAAAACTTCTACGCTGATGGCATCGCCTATTATGTCATCAATAACAACATGGGCTACGAGGGTGACCTTGAGCTTGCGATGATTCCTGAATCCTTCCGTACCGACGTGCTGAAGGAGGAACTGGACAGCAAGGGCGTTCTGATTGAAAACTCCGAGGTGGAGCTTGCATCCTTTGCACTTCTCTTTGAGTTTGATGGCGACCAAAAGCATATCCGTCACATCATGTATAACTGCTCTGCCTCCCGTCCTGGTATCGAAGGCAAGACTAACGAGGACAGCAAGGAAGTGCAGACGGAAACCTTGACCATCAAAGCTACGCCGCTTTCCAACGGCATGGTTAAGGCAAAGACCGGTGACACCACTGACGCTACTGTCTATGGTAACTGGTACAAGGCCGTGTATATCCCGGCTGCTGCTACTGACACTGCAACTACGGAAGGAGAAGGTTAATCATGAGTATGAAACAGAACATCGAAATCGATGGTAAACAGGTGCCCTTCAGGGCCTCTGCAGCCATTCCTCGTATTTACCGCATGAAATTCCATCGTGACATCTATAAAGACCTGCGTGCTTTGGAAAAAAGTCTGGGTGAAGGCAATCCGGAGGAATCCTCTCTGGATATGTTCTCCCTTGAGATGTTTGAGAACATCGCCTACATCATGGCCAAGCACGCAGATGCCGAAGTGCCGGATTCTCCGGAGGAATGGCTGGATGGCTTCAACACCTTTTCTATCTATCAGGTGCTTCCAAAGCTCATCGAGCTGTGGGGTCTCAATACCCAGACGGAGGTTGAGTCTAAAAAAAAGCTCGCCCAACTGACCGGGAAATGACAACGCCGTTGTTCCTGCTACGCTGTGTTCAGCTTGGCCTTTCCATTCGTGATTTAGATTTGCTTACGATTGGCATGGTCAATGATATGTTCGCAGAAAGCCGGAACGATGATTGCAAATATGCGACCCTGGCCACTCAGGAGGATTTCGACAAATTCTAACAAATTTCTGCCCGTAGCAATCCGGGCTATTTTCATATTCACAGGAAGGAGGTGCTTTTCGTGGCCGCAAATAGAATCAAAGGTATCACTGTTGAAATCGGCGGCGATACCACCAAACTCCAGACTGCCTTAAAGGGTGTCAATTCAGAAATCAAAAATACGCAGGCCCAACTTAAGGATGTAGACAAGCTCCTAAAACTTGACCCCGGTAACACAGAACTGCTGGCCCAAAAGCATAAGCTCCTCGGTGATGCCGTTGCGGAAACCAAGACGAAGCTGGAAACCTTAAAGACGGCTGCGGAACAGGCAAACACAGCTCTTGCAAATGGCGACATTTCGCAGGAACAATATGATGCCCTTCAGCGTGAAATCTTAGAGACAGAGCAAGACCTGAAAAAGCTGGAGGAACAGGCCAATCAATCTGCCACCGCTGTTCAAAAAATTGCTGCCACCGGTGAAAAGTTAAAAACCGTAGGTAACAATATCTCTTCAGCCGGAGAGAAGCTACTGCCGGTCACTGCAGCAGTTGCAGGGCTTGGAACGGCAGCCGTAACCACTGCTGCAAACTTCGAGTCCTCCATGTCGCAGGTACAGGCCACGATGGGCATTACAAAGGATTCCATGTCCACCGTTGATGGCCAATCCGTCAACACGATGGATACGCTCGGAAAGCTCGCCAAGAAAATGGGCTCCGAGACTGCCTTCTCTGCCAGCGAATGTGCCGAGGCTCTGAACTATCTGGCCCTCGCCGGTTATGATACGCAGGAAATGTGTGATACACTTCCGACCGTACTGAACTTGGCTGCTGCCGGTGATATCGAGCTGGCATCTGCTTCTGATATGGTTACCGACGCCATGTCCGCCTTGGGCATGGGCGTAGATGAAGCCGGTACGATGGTCGACCAGATGGCAAAGACAGCTTCCAGCACCAATACTTCTGTTGCACAGCTGGGCGAAGGCATCCTGACCATTGGTGCAACGGCAAAATCCATCAAGGGCGGCACGGCTGAGCTTAACACAGCACTCGGTATTCTTGCCAACAATGGTATCAAGGGCGCTGAAGGTGGTACGCACCTTCGTAACATTATCCTATCCTTGCAGAATCCAACCGATAAGGCTGCCGCAAGTATGGAATCCCTTGGTGTACAGGTTTATGACTCGCAGGGAAATATGCGCAGCATGAACGACATCCTAAGTGATTTGAACACCAGCATGGATGGAATGACTTCTGCTGAGAAGAGTAACATCATCAGCAATATCTTCAACAAGACCGACCTTTCCTCGGTCAATGCACTGCTTGCGAACACAGGCAGCACCTGGGATGACCTGCAAAAATCTATTACCGATAGTGGTGGCGCTGCTCAGCAGATGGCCGACACACAGCTTGATAACCTTCAGGGCCAGCTGACTATTTTGAAATCCGCTCTGGAAGGTCTCGCCATTTCCTTTGGTGAACTTTTGATGCCTGCCATCAAACTGATTGTGGGCTGGATTCAGAAATTTGTGGACTGGCTCAATGGTATGGATGAAGGTACAAAAAAGGTGGTCGTCACCGTTGCTTTACTGGCTGCTGCCCTCGGCCCGGTGCTTATCGTTGTCGGCAAGGTCATCTCTGCGGTCGGCACCATCATGACGATTGTTCCGAAAATCGCCGGTGTTATCAATGTGGTCAAGGGAGCCTTTGCTGCCCTGAATGCAACAATGCTGGCAAACCCTATCGTGCTGATTATTGCCGCCATCGCAGCTCTGGTCGCTGCCTTTATCTATCTGTGGAATACCAACGAGGACTTCAGGCAGTTTTGGATTGACCTCTGGAATAACATCAAGGAAATCGCCATCGCCGTATGGAACGCACTGAAAGAATTCTTTGCTGCAGCATGGCAGGCAATCGTATCTGTTGCCACTATCATTTGGAATGGACTGGCCACCTTTTTCACCGGCTTGTGGGAAGGAATCAAGACCATCTTCACAACCGTGGTTACGGCCATCAGCACCTTTCTGTCAACTGCATGGACTACTATCCAAACCACGGTCACAACGGTATTCACAGCAATCCAGACCTTCTTCTCCACCGTTTGGAATGCAATCAGCACAATCGTTACCACTGTGATTACGGCAATCCAAACCTTCCTGACCACAGCCTGGAATACCATTCAGACGGTCATTACCACGGTGCTGACCGCCATTCAGACCGTTATTACTACCGTGTGGACAGCAATCTCCACTTTCATTACCACGATTGTTACAGCGATTCAGACCTTTTTGACGACGGCTTGGAATACTATCAAAACCGTAATCACAACCGTTCTCACCGCCATCCAGACTGTATTCACCACTATCTGGAATGCAATAAAAACGGTCATCACTACGGTGGTGAATGGAATCAAGACCACAATTAACTCTGTCTGGAATAGCATTAAATCGACAGTAACCTCTGTGGTCAATGCCATCAAAACAGCAGTGTCCACAGCCTTTTCTACTATGTGGAATGGTATAAAAGCGACAGTCTCCGGCATCTACAACACCATTAAGACCGGTTTCGACAATGCTGTGAACTTCATTAAAAATCTGGCCTCCTCTGCGTTTAGCTGGGGCGCAGATATCATTAACGGCATCGTCAATGGTATCAAGAGCTGTATCGGCAAGGTAAAGGATGCCGTATGCAATGTGGCGGACACAATCAAATCCTTCCTGCATTTCTCTGTGCCCGATGAAGGCCCTCTGACTGATTATGAAAGCTGGATGCCGGACTTCATTGGTGGGCTGGCCAAAGGTATCGAAGGCAGCCGAGGCATGATTGAAAAAGCAATCTCTGGACTTGCTACTGATATGGTCATCAATCCGAAGGTCAGTGCGACCGATACTTCTGCGCTGACAGCAGGCGGCACACCTTCTGCAGCAGACACTGCTTCTGGACTCGTGGCTGCAATCAAAGATGCCGTCAGCGGACTTTCGGGGCAGAACGGAGATATTGTTATCCCTGTTTACCTTGGTGGCACCATGCTGGATGAGGTCATCGTCAATGCACAGCAAAGAACAAATTTACGAAGCGGAGGTAGATAAACAATGGCATATATTCAATATCTGGTCTTTGAAAAAGACAAGCTGCCTCTGCCGGATTCCTATGATATCAGCCTTTCTTCTATCGAGGCTGATTCAAGCGGAGAGACGGAGGCTGGCACGACGCAGCGTGATGTCATACGCACCGGTATCGTGAACATCTCCGTCTCTTTTTCCGTCACAAAAATCTGGCTGAAGAAGCTGACAGCTTACTCCAAGCTGGCAAAAATCCCTGTGCGCTATTTTGATACCGGCGACCTGGAATTAAAAGAAACCGAAATGTATATTGATGGCTTCAAAGCCAAGCTGGAAAAGGATACCTCGTACAAAGGCTTGTGGACGGTGTCCTTTACACTAAAAGAACTGTAGGAGGTGAGAATGCGTGTATCCAGTTTCTGAGGCCTTTATGGCCACCATTGAAAGCAATTCAAGAAATTTCTATTGGACGGGCAGCATCACCACCAAAAATCACCTGACCTACAATTTTACAAATCAGGACATCGTGAAAGGCTCCGGCTATATCACAAGACAGTGCTGCGGAAGTACCGAAATTGAGCTTGGAACAGTCTACGCCTCAGAGCTGGGCATCACGCTTCTCTCCGACATCGACCGCTACACGCTGGATGAGGCAGAGGTGAAGCTGTTCTTCCACTTGGTACTCCCGGACGGCTCCGAGGAAACCATCCCGATGGGGATATTCGAGGTCAGTGAAGCCAATCGTACCATCCATTGCTTAGAGCTGACGGCCTACGATTACATGCTCCGGTTTGAAAAAGACCTGAACTTGAACTCCTCCAGCGGCACGGCTTACAACTTTTTGCATGCTGCCAGCACCGAATGCAAGGTGGAGCTGGCCCAAACCAAAGCAGAAATTGATGCACTTCCAAACGGAAAAGAAACCCTAGGCATCTATTCCGATAATGATATGACCACTTACCGTGACTTGCTATATTATGTTGCGCAGGTCTTGGGCTGTTTCTGCCTGATAAATCGAGAAGGCAAGCTGGAGCTGATACAATACGGGACTTCCTCTGTGGCGGATATTCCAAATACGCAGCGTTTTTCCAGCTCGTATTCGGATTTTGTTACTCGTTATACTGCTGTTTCCTCCACCAACCTTATGACGGAGGAGGCAGAATATTATGCACTTGAGGTTGACGATGGGCTAACCATGAATCTTGGTACCAATCCGCTGCTTCAATTCGGCTTGAAAACGACCCGTGAGCGTATCATCCGCAACATCCTGAACTGCATCGCTGTGGTCAACTATGTGCCTTTCGATTCCAGTACCATCGGCAATCCGGCCTTTGACCCCGGCGACATTTTGACTTTCTCTGGTGGTCATGCAGATGCCACCAAAATCTCCTGCATCACCAGCCTACAATATAAAATCAATGGCAAGCACACCCTAAAATGCGTCGGTAAAAATCCGAAGCTGGCAGCTGCCAAAAGTAAAAACGATAAGAACATCACCGGGCTTTTGAATCAAATAGAATCCGATAAAATTGTCGTTTACAACTTCGTCAATGTATCGCCCTTCCACATCGGCTCCTCTCCCACAGAAGTTTTGGCGATAACCTTTACTTCCAAGGAAACGACCTCGGCTATGTTTCTGGCTGAAATCCTGCTGGAAATCAATGCAGATGAAATCAAAAAATCTATATCTGGCACCGCCACCTATGAGGAAGAATCCACCGATGAAGCAGGCACCGCTACTACCGAACAGGTTACAAAGCCTGTGAAATACTCTTTTACTGATAAAGGTGAGCCTGAACTGACCATCATTTACAAAATGAACGGAGATGAGGTGGAGACCTTCTATCCGACCAAGACCTGCATTGATGGAAAGCACATCGTCACTCTGTTCTATCCAATTTCACAGGTCATTGAAAACTGCGAGAATACTCTATCTGTTTTCCTGAAGGTTTCTGGTGGCAGCTGCGATATTGGAGAATCACAAATCCGTGCCACGATTACTGGTCAAGGGCTTGTTGCTGGTATCGGTGACTGGAATGGCCGCATTAGCATTACAGAGTCCTTCGAGCGCATTCCCTTTGTTCATACAGACTTTGGCTTCCGTGAACTGCGTGATAGTGTTATGGCGACCTTTCCGGCAAAAGCAGACACTGGTATCCAGCAGCGCATTTCTCGTATTGCCTTCGCAGGCATGCAGTTTGGCTATGCCCGCTTGAACGAGCGCATCAGCGTTATTGAGGTCATCCAGACCTTTACGATGGATGCTAAATTCCCTGGCGAATACGACCAGACGATTATTGAATTGAACGATGCAGATGCCTTCTGTCTTATCAGCGACTATACGGCTGTTTCTACCGCCGAAGAAATCAATGCTGGTCAGTTGCAGCATCTGGCAATCAACACTGACCCTTATGAACGGGTCGAGAACTTGGAGGTGAAGCTGTGTTAATCGATGAAAGCAAGTACAACTGGTCAAGGTGGGCACAGCCCATCTTCGACTCTGACAACACCTGGGGAACTGTATCCGCCACCTCCGTCAATGCTGGAAATTATGCAGCTTATCATGCTTTGGATGGGAACGAAGATACTCATTGGAAAAGCCGTGACGCTGTTACCAATGCCCAATTTGAATGGGTGTTTGATAAGCCACTAAAAATCTATCGTATTGAGCTGGTCAACAAACCCACAGGAAGCATTCATATCACAAAGGCGGTCGAGGTCTACGCTGACGAAGAAATGACAGAAGTGCTGCTCTCTGGTGAATTTCCAGCCACCTCTAAAGGCAAATGTGCATTGGAGCCGGAGCAGCCCTTTGCCTGTGACCGCCTGATACTTAATCTGACCTCTGATGCCAGCGCCGGAGTAAAATACGTCGGGCTCACCTCGCTCCGGATTATTGCGGAAATCGGAGAAGAAAAAACAGTGCTGACGCCCTTCCTCAATACCAGTGAAGCTATGAATGTCATAAGCTCCTCTTACAACGATGACGGCACCTTTACCACCACGGCCCTTGATGGTTTCATGTTTAATGGCATCGCTGCTGCAGCACTTTATATTTCCAGCAATCTATGGTTTGGCTTTGGTGCAAATGCTGAACAGCTAAAAGTCATGCGCCGGGATGCCTGTTCTACGGCCATTTATCGTCAACTTGGCACCTGCAGCAATGGGCTGGAATTTTTGAAACTACGCTTTGAGGGCTACACCGTATATAGCAATCGGGTGGAAGAAAACCGAATTATTCTTGAACTGTTCCTGCTTGGCAACAACGACATGTTCCTGAATGTAATCCAGACCCCAACCTCCAGCAACACTGGAACTTCGGAACTGGTCTGCAATAATATGACCACTCCTTTGAATCTGATTGACAGCACAGGAGCTGGTGGAGGAACGCAGGTCAGCTTCTATCATCAGGATGAGGGCGGTCGCACTTGGAACATCATTTATGCAATGTATGAAAACACCGGAGCCTTTTCCTTCGGCTACCTGTTGCAGCAAGCTGGTGCCTTTTATACTGTCACGGAAAACGAGCTGCAGGAGGTACCCATTCAGGCTCTTACAGCCGCAATGTTCCTAAAGTATGGCTGCGAAGAAATACCTGCACCGGAATTGCTAACTCCGCTGTCTAACCCACACATATTTCTATGGAAGGCAGGCGGTGAGGATACTTTACTCAAGGCAACAATAAAAGCCTACCCGTATCCCAGCATCATTTCTTCTGTCGTCGATATGAGCCACATTTCCATTCTTGGAATCAAGCTCATGACTGCGCAGTTCTCTGGTGATGTGGGGCTGTGTCAATCACTGGATAATGGAGAAACCTTCTCCGAAGAGATTCCTCTTTCGGAGTGGCTTAACACAGACCCGGACGAGCTTTATAACAGTTTGAATGAAACGAAGATTCTCATCCTGCATTTTGTATTACACGACAATGCCACAATCTCCCGTTTCAAAATCACCTATATCAATTAAAGGAGGCGCTTACTATGCTGAAAGGTACTATGAAAATTGAACTCACAGATGTCCACACGGGAGAAAAGAAAACTGTGGTTGAACACAATATGATTACCAACGCACTGACGGAGGTTTTCCGTCCTCTGGGCCTGAACAAATCTCCCGGCAAATTCATGAGCAGCTATGCACCCTATTACCAGAAGCTGCTGGGTGGCATTCTGCTATTCGACCATAACATTGAAGAAAACGCCAATAACATCTACCCTCCGGCAGAGGCCCAGCTGATAGGCTGCGGAGCGTATGGCGTACAGAATAACACAACCGGAACAAGTCGTGGCGGCTTCAATCAAACCGAGAGCGCGCTGAATCTGACAAATCGCTACATGAAATATGTCTACGATTTTGCGACCTCGCAGGCAAACGGAACAATCGCCTGCGTCTGCCTCACACATCTTCATGGCGGCTTCACTTCCTACGGGAGCAACGATGCCGTATTTACAAGCAATTATCCTCTGGGCATTCAGATTTCAGACGCAAATCTGCAATATGTTTATACCGGCTATACAGGAGCCGTCACCGGCGATAAATACTCCGGTCTAACACTGGAAAAAACAGAGATGCTTTTCGTCATTGACCGTGAGGCAGATGTGGCCTATTACTTCCGCATCGATAATGCAAACACCATTCACATCCTTCAGCGCAGAGCATACCTGCAGAGCGTTTCTGTGTTGGAAAATCCCTACTCACAAAAGGCTCTTGTAGAGGATACCGCCTTGGACGAGCTTGCAACCGCAATGGCTACAAGCTATTTTGCTTACAATTTCGACCATGCGAATAAGTGCTTGTATATCTTTTCTTCTGCCAGCTACTACCTGAAGCCGAATGACACCTTTCTCATTACAAAAATCAGCATTGAGAACTTCCGCATTCAGCAATTCACGATGGTCAATACCACGGATGTGAATCTGAATACCAACGGAATGCGCTTTGCTTTTGCGCATGAAGGCTTTGTGTATCTGCGAACTTATAACAGCCCTTATGATATTTATAAGTTTGAGATTGGAAATGCAGCCAATGTAACAAAAATCAGATACTCCGGCATGACCTCCGTCAATGGTACTCCGCAGCTGGCCTACAACGGGAGAATCTATTACGAAAACGCCTACAATGAGCTGTACATCGTAAACTCTGCCACAAATGAAGCTGTGAAGCCGGAAAGTAATCGCATCTTTAGCGGTAGTAACCAGATTTGCTATACGCCAATGCTGAATGAGCCACTCAACTATTTCTGCAGCTATGGTAACTGGTCTACCAGCGACTTTATGATGCTGGCAAATTATCTGGCCACCATCAACAATCTGTCGGAGCCTGTCACTAAGACTGCCGACAAGACCATGAAGGTCACCTATATCATTCAAGAACAATAATCCTTTTGGAATCAGGCGACTGTCCGTTATGGGCAGCCGCTTTTTTCATACCCAAAATCAAAGAAAGCGAGGAACTCACTATGAAAAAATTCTGGAACACGATTCAATTTGCCTTTGCTGCCATTGGCGGCTGGCTGGGCTACTTCCTTGGCGGCTGTGACGGTCTGCTCTATGCGCTGGTCGCCTTCGTGGTGGCGGATTACATCACCGGTGTGATGTGTGCCATTGCGGACAAAACGCTCTCCAGCGAGGTCGGCTTCAAAGGTATCTGCCGCAAGGTGCTGATTTTTATTCTGGTCGGCATTGCCAACATCTTAGATGTTCAGGTCATTGGTACCGGCAGCGTACTCCGCACCGCCATCATCTTTTTCTACATCTCCAACGAAGGTGTATCCCTTCTGGAAAATGCCGGTCATCTAGGCCTGCCTTATCCTGAAAAACTAAAATCAGTGCTGCAGCAGCTCCATGACCGCAGCGAGAAGGAGGACAAATAATATGGCTTACACAAACAGTCCGCTGGTGGTTTACACCGGCCTTAGCCCAAACCATTCTGGGCAAAGAACACATGCAATCGACCGCATCACGCCTCACTGCGTAGTCGGTCAGCTTTCCGCAGAAACCATCTGTGCCTGCTTCCCGGCAGGCCGTGATGCCAGCTGCAATTACGGCATCGGCACGGATGGGCGTGTTTCCCTCTGTGTCGAGGAGAAGAATCGCTCCTGGTGCACCTCCAGCAATGCCAATGACCAGCGTGCCATCACCATCGAGTGCGCCAGTGATAAGACCGAGCCTTATGCGATGAACAGCGCTGTTTATGCCACCCTCATCAAGATCTGCACTGACATCTGCCAGCGTAACGGTAAGAGCAAGCTGTTGTGGTTTGCCGATAAGGGCAAGTCCCTGAACTATGCTCCAAAGTCGGATGAAATGGTCATTACAGTTCATCGCTGGTTTGCCAATAAGAGCTGTCCGGGCGACTGGCTCTATAGCTGTCTTGGCGATTTGGCGGCAAAGGTTACTGCTGCGCTTGGCAGCACGCAACAGGAGCCGACTACCGACAAAACGGTATGGTATCGTGTTCGTAAAACCTGGGCCGACAGCAAGAGCCAGCTTGGCGCTTACAAGGTGCTGGCCAATGCCAAAGCAAAGGTTGATGCCAATCCTGGCTATGCTGTTTTTGATGAAAATGGCAAGGTCATCTATGGCAGCGCTGCCGCTACAGGCTTTTCGCCTTATCTGGTCAATGTCACCATTGAGGATTTGAACATCCGTAAAGGGCCTGGCACTAACTATGGCACTGTCGGAAAGTACACCGGCAAGGGCTGCTTCACCATCGTGGAGGAAGCCAGCGGTCAGGGAGCCTCTCAATGGGGCCTTCTGAAATCTTACGCTGACGGACGTGATGGCTGGATTTCGCTCGACTTTGCAACACGAATTTAATACTGCTATATCTTTCGGCCTGTGGGAGAAATCCTGCAGGCCTTTTTCTTTTTATCCGCTCAAATTGCTGTTTTGTCTCCAGTGGGAAATTAGAGGATTTCTCAGATTGGAGGACAACTATGAACAGCGAACAGAAAACATTACTAACACCAATTTCTATTGAAGAATTACCAATATTGACATCACCGACACCGCCCACAACAGAACAATTGCAGCGTGATGCCGGTTATCACAAAGCTCAGCTGCTGCTTCAAAGCATGCTGGATTCTGGACTTATTTCCTTGTCAGAATACAACAAAATCACGCTGCTAAATCGGAAAACTTTCTCCCCATATCTGGTCGAGATTATGCCCAATATAACTGGATAATAGGCGCACTCAGAGGTAATATGTGACACTGACAAGGAGGTGATAGCTTGAAAACAATCACAAAATTGCAGCAGGTGAAAGCGCCTGCTGAGAAGAAAAAGCTCCGTGTAGCGGCCTACTGCCGAGTATCGACTGGCAGTGATGCTCAGCTTGAAAGTCTGGATACGCAAAAAACGTATTTTGAGAATTACATCAATTCCAGAAAAGACTGGGAGCTTGCCGGTATTTATTACGATGAAGGTATCACCGGCACAAAAAAGGAAAAGAGAACGGCCCTGCTTCAACTCATGTCAGATTGCGAAAGCCATCAAATCGATATGGTTATCACGAAGTCACTAAGCCGCTTTTCCAGAAATACAACTGACTGCTTGGAACTGGTCAGACGCCTGCTTGCGGTGAATGTACCTATCTTCTTCGAGAAGGAAAATCTGAATACCGGCTCGATGGAAAGCGAACTGATGCTGGCAATTCTAAGCTCAATGGCTGAGGGCGAATCAACCTCGACCTCAGAAAACACCAAGTGGGCCGTACAGAAGCGATTTCAAAACGGCACCTTCAAAATCAGTTATCCGCCCTATGGCTACGAATGGAACGGAGAGGAAATGAAGGTGAATCCGGAACAGGCTGATGTTGTAAAACACATTTTTTCCGCTTTTCTTTCGGGAACTGGTATTCAGGATATTGCAAAAGACTTGAATGCCCGACAGGTGCCTACTAAAAAAGGTGGCAAATGGTCGCACGGTACCATCAAAGGTATTTTGGCAAATGAGAAATACACAGGCGATACCATTTTCCAAAAGACCTACACCGATGCACAGTTCAATCGGCATCAGAACAATGGCGAAAAAGACCAATACTTCTGCGCCGAGCATCACGAGGCCATCATTAGCCATGAGGATTTCGAACTGGCTGCACGTCTTTTGGAACAGCACAGCATTGAAAAAGGAATCGTAAAAGGCTGCGACAGATACCAGCAGCGTTATGCCTTTTCAGGTAACATCATCTGCGGCGAATGCGGTGCGACCTTCCGCAGGCGCATCCACACTTGCAAGGGTCACAAATACGTCGCTTGGCTTTGCAACACCCATCTGGCTGATGTGAAAGCCTGCTCCATGCTGTACATCCGGAACGATGACCTTGAGCATGCTTTTATCACTATGATGAATAAGCTCATCTTTAGCAGGAAAACCATTCTGGCCCCACTGCTGGAGCAGCTCAAAAATACCAACGAGGACGGCGGTATTCGTCGCATCCGAGAATTGGAAAGGCAGCTGCTGCAAATCACTGAGCAACGGCAAACCTTGCAACGCCTGATGGCCCAAGGCTACCTTGACCAGATTATTTTCACCCAGCAGAAAAATGAGCTGATGACGCAGACGGAAGCCTGCAAAACCGAAATTGAAATGCTGCAGAACTGCAGTGGTCAAGCCTCTACCAGAATTGTGGAGCTTCAAAAGCTCCTGCATTTCACCGAGCACGCTGACATGCTGCAGGCATTTGAAGAAGAATTATTTACAGAATACGCAAACCGCATCATCGTTTACAGTCGAGAAAAAGTTGGCTTTGAACTGAAATGCGGATTAACACTGCGAGAAAGGATGTGATTTTATGGGTCACACACCCTATGGCTACCAAATAGAAAACGGTCAGGCAGTTATCGATGAAGCTGCTGCCGCTACTATTCGTGAGCTTTACAAGAATTATTTAGCTGGCATAGCCCTAAGCGATGCTGCAAAGAAGGCAGGTCTCGACACCTACCACGGAACAGCAAAACGAATGATGCTGAACAAGCACTACCTGGGTGATAGCTTTTACCCAGCTATTGTCGACAAAAACACATTCGATGCCGTTCCTATCGAACTGGAAAAGCGTGCCGGAAAGTTAGGACGACTTGATAGAGCAAGCGCTCCTCACAGCAAATACGTTCCTACCGACTTTCTTATGGGGCCAGCAGAAAAGGAGCTACCCAATCCGCTAAGACAGGCCGAATACCTGTATAGCCTTATCCGACCGGAGGTGATTACCAATGGCACAAAGTAAGGTTATGGTCATTCCGGCCAGACGACAGGTCGGCAACACCATCAAAGCCGCTGAGAAGCCAAAGCTCCGAGTCGCAGCGTACTGCCGTGTCAGTACCGACAGCGATGAGCAGGCCACCAGCTACGACGCTCAGATTGAGCATTACACGGAGTACATTTCCAAAAATCCCGAATGGCAGCTGGCAGGCATTTTTGCAGATGATGGCATTTCAGGCACCAACACAAAAAAGCGTACCGAGTTCAATCGCATGATTGATGAATGCATGGCCGGTAACATCGACATGATGATTACCAAATCCATCAGCCGATTTGCCCGTAACACGCTGGACTGCCTGAAATTTATCCGCCAGCTAAAGGATAAGAACATTCCCGTTTACTTTGAGAAGGAGTCCATCAACACAATGGACGCCAAGGGTGAAGTGCTGCTTACCATTATGGCCTCTCTGGCTCAGCAGGAAAGCCAATCCATGAGCCAAAACATCAAGCTGGGCTTGCAATATCGCTACCAGCAAGGACACGTTCAGGTCAATCACAACCACTTCCTTGGCTACACCAAGGATGCAGACGGAAACCTTGTCATTGACCCGGAGCAAGCCGAGACGGTCAAGCGCATCTACCGGGAGTACATGGAAGGCTACAGCATGGACAAGATTGCCGCCGGGCTCATGGCTGACGGTATTCTCACCGGTGCAGGGAAGACCAAGTGGTGGACGAGTACCATCAACAAGATTCTGCGAAACGAGAAATACATCGGAGACGCCTTGCTACAAAAGACCTATACCACCGACTTTCTCAGCAAAACCAGAATCAAGAACAACGGCACCGTTCCTCAATACTATGTGGAAGGTAACCATGAAGCGATTATTCCCAAAGAAATCTTCATGCAGGTGCAAGAAGAATTGGTGCGCAGACGAGTGGTGCACACCAGCGCCAACGGACGCAAGCGCAGCTATAGCAGCAACCACTGCTTCTCCCAGCTCATCTTCTGCGGAGAATGCAACGAAATGTTCCGCCGCATCCACTGGAACAATCGTGGCTGTAAATCCATCGTCTGGCGTTGCGAAAGCCGCCTGCAGAACACCGGAGTCGCTTGCCGAGCCAGAACTGTCAATGAGGAGTTATTGCAGGACATTATCCTGAAAGCCATCAACGAAATGATTCTGGACAAAAGCGGCTACATGCAAATGCTGCAGAAAAATATCGCTGCGGTCATTCGCAACGATGCCAGCGCTTCTACGGATGACATTGATGCCAAGCTGCTGAAACTTCAAAAAGAGCTCCTCCAAAAAGCAAACAACCGGGACGATTACGATTCTATCGCAGAGGAGATTTTCCAGCTTCGGGAACTGAAAACAAAATCAGAAACTGACATCGGCATCCGGGATAAGCGGCTGGCCCGAATTACTGAGCTCTGCGATTTTTTGAAGGATCAGCCGCAGAAAATCACAGGATTTGATGAAAACCTCGTCCGCAGGCTGCTGCAAAAAATCACCGTTTTTGATGACCACTTCACGGTGGAATTCAAATCCGGTGTTAGTGTTGATATAAACGAATAAAGAGCAGGTCGCCCTGATTGTTTTATTTCATAGGGTGGCTTGCTCTCTTTTTTCTTTCCATTATCTAATAAAAATCCATTTTCATAGCCAAAGATTTCTGTGACAAATTTATAAATTTAGAAATAAAAGGAAAACCAACTTGTATTTCTGTCGGACTTTAGGTAACATCGAACTGTCGGACAAAAAGTGAGGTGATTGAATGAGTCCACGAATCGGCAGACCGCCGGCAGATAACCCGAAAACAGACAAGCTTACCGTCAGACTGGATGCAAACTGTACAGACATTCTTGACCGTTACTGCAAACAGCAAGAGGTAAAACGTTCCGAAGCCATGCGGCAGGGAGTTCTGCTGTTGGAAAAAAGCCTGAACTAAAAATAGAGCATGACGGGCATCTTGTTTGACCACAAAACCCATCATACTCGGTTAGAAGTTTCCTTCTGTAAATAGTATAATACATTAGGGAAGTTCTTTCAATACAGAATTTTAGGAGTGGTAAAAATGAGCAGCAACAAACAGGTTGAATTCGATTATTCGAAACTGCGGGGGAGAATCAAAGAATATTATGGAACCCAGGAAAAACTGGCAGATGCATTAAACATCGGAAGAGTTTCCCTGTCCCAGAGATTAAATAACCGGATTGATTTTTTACAAAGTGAAATCAACCAGATGAGTAAACTGTTAGAAATTGAAAAGTTTGATATCCCAGAATATTTTTTTAAGGTTAAAAAATAATCTGCTGCAGTTCCCGCATAATCCTGATGGTAACTGGCACGTTGAAATTTTATAAAGGATCAGTCGCAGAAAATCACAGCATTTGATGAAAGTCTTGTCCGCAGGCTGCTGCAGAAAATCACCGTGTCCGAAGACCACTTCACGGTGGAATTCAAGTCCGGGATAAGCGTTGATATTGAAGGCTAATGCCATAGACAACAAAAGCTCCTCACCACTGGGATAATATCCGGTGATGGGGAGCTATTTCTTTATTTGCAATATTTGACTATTCCAGACAAATCACCATTTGAATGCTTCGATTTTATTGAATAATCAATATCAAATCCATCTTTCAATGGTCTTATCAATAATGCAGGGCCTAACCACTTCTTTTCTTTTGGCCTAAGAGAACCAATGGAAAATTCAAACTCATTCTTGCTATTAGCGTTTGGTATTGCAATATATTTTGATATTTCTCTTTCGTAATCATCTTCATCATACCTTGGATTTCCATTAATTCCACCAGCGCTAAAGTGTGCTCTTATTGACGCCTGATTCTCTGCCAAACTGTCAGCAATACTGTATGTGATATCACTATCATATGAAATATCTGACGATTCAAGCATCAACAAAAGTTCTTTTATAATGCCTTCTTCAAAAATCAATCCCTCCAATCCTTGCATATCTGGATTTATTAATTTCTTCGATGGGCAAATTGCACCAGCATCACTTTCTTTTATCTTTACATGTATATCTATATCTTCATCATACACTGTAGATGCATTTTCAATTGCAAGTGGTATAAAAAGCATTCCATCAAAAGTCGTTACATACCAATCCAGCATTTGCACACGGTGCAATTTGTATTCTAACTCCATTATCTTATCATATTTGTCTTCTTCCTCTTTTGTTCCCTCATAAGAATATGATGACAATACGTCATACTTTCTTTCCAAATTTCCAATATTGAAGAATTCTATTTCTTCAGATATATCTATACCCAAATAATCTTTGCACAAATCTATTATCGAATTTTTATCATCGCCTTTGATGAGTACCCTCCGTAATTTAAAAAGGTTCAGTTTTAAGGAGTTTTTGATTGGGGTTAGCACCGAACCATCTTTTCTAATAATTGCGGTTTCGGCGGTCGCTTTTTCCTCAACAGAATTGTTTTCCTCTTCTTCACTTAAAAGCTCAGATGGTTCTGTGATTTTTATACTCCTGATTTGTTCTATCAGTTTCAAGCATTCTTTTATTATTTGCTCTCTGTGTTTAACAAAAGAAACCGATTTCGATATTTCAATCGGATGAATCAAATTTGAGATAGCACCATCAACAAAACAACCAAGACGCAAGTCAGAGAATCCAGTTTTAACACGCTTTCCATTTTCTAATACATTTTGGACAGTATCTTGAATTACTCCTTTTATATATCGCTTTACCTCTCCCTTACTTTTTCCATCTTTCAATGAAAAAGGTGTTAATCTTCGACTTGCAATATCAAAAGGCATATCCTCTGGCGCACCATAATCAGCGTTTAATACACAAATTACGTTATCCCAATCAACAACATGCGCAGCATATCCTAATTCAAGCATCACATTAGGATTAGGCATATATTTCACCTTTTTGTTTCCATCTTTATCAACTGTCTCATATTGACATACCGCACTAACGTCAGCAATAAAAATATCACAGTCGTCAATTTTTGAAAAAATAGTCTGCGCTATATCAGGTGAGCCATACTCTCCTTTTGTATCACGGTCAGCTTCGATATCAACTGTATCTCTCAATAAGCGAACTGCATCTTTTATACTCTCCTGAATGATATTTCTTGTCTCACTTCCTGGCAAATCAGACTGCCATGAGTAAAATATGGTTATTTCCGAGTTGTCCATTCTATATGTTCCTTCCTCTTCTATTCTCAATATCCAATCCGATGCCTAAACTCTCGCTGACAACAAAATCGGCAACTCAATGCCCGGCATCTAAATCGGCGCCTAAACTATACACACTTTTTATGTTCCTTGCTTATCGCCCTGTTCCCACAAAGCGTTAAGTTTAGACCTCGGATTGAATGTTTTCGTACTCCCAATAGCAAAAAAGACCTGAAATCAGGCCTTTTTCACACTTATTTACCTGACCTTAGACATCAGAACTACGGTCTCCACGTGCAACGAGCCGGGTGGATTGATGTCTTTTACATTGTCGGTAGTCGGAAACACGTCATCGGCACTTTTTGCACTATCGGTAGGCGGGAACATATCGACTAATTATAAAAACAAATTGATTTTTGGTGCTTGTTCGTATACTTTGCCTGATTTGTCTCTTGCAGCATTCTTCAATCCAAATCCGATACACATCCCCATTTGCATTGCTTCTGGACCATGAAGATTAGCATAATACGTATAAGCC
The DNA here is from genome assembly GCF_900112775.1 of Anaeromicropila populeti. Lineage (GTDB taxonomy): Bacteria > Bacillota > Clostridia > Lachnospirales > Lachnospiraceae > Anaeromicropila_A > Anaeromicropila_A populeti. Next base: position 169,736 of record NZ_FOYZ01000010.1, on the reverse strand, counting down.
ATCTGTGTTTCTTCATCCCAGGCTCTCCACAACAAAGGACTAAGCACCATATTCTCAGAATATAGTGGTAAGATCATATTTAAGTAAAATTTAAGTTTATCTATTGATACAGTTTCAAGCTGGTTAAATAATTTTTCATAAATATGTTTTTCCGATTCTAGACAACTTAATAGTAACCACGACTGTGTTATTTCTGGGAAAATAGTAATTGCAATTCTATGCATAATTCCTTTTTTTGTATGTTTAATTCTTTTACCATTTACATCAAAGTCAGGAGCAATATACGCATAACCCGCAAACTTTATTTGTTCTGGAATCCTAATTGCACAAGTTACAACTCCTTCAAATGTATTTCCGATTATTTGTGAATCAAAATGTTGTTTTATAGGTTCAAACTCCTGCATCTTAAGCTGTAACATTCTATACATGCCAATCATTTCTGGAGATTGAAATGCTATCGGATTGTCTCTAAAGTTACTTTGAAATATATCAAATGCTATTCTCTGCTTGTAATATTCAAAAATAAAAGCTTTATAAGCATATACAAATTTCATCTCTTCGCTTGTTTCATCAAAATCCGGAGCATCTTTTTCTATAACAGCAAAGGCTATATTATCATGATAATCACAAAAACAAGTTTCAGTAGTTGCATCATTAGCGCTTACTCTACTCAGTTCCACTATAGGGACTACTTCACCATTATATAAAGGAATGAGAAGAGGTTGTTTTTTTGTGTTTAACATATATACATGACGTTCCGAACCAGCTAATAAAGAAATAATCTTGTTGTTCTGTAACGCATGTGCTCCTTTGATTGGTCCTTTGCATTTTTCTTGATCTGGATGCATACAAAACTTCTTCATCGAAGCCCTCATTTTTTCCATTACCTGAACTTCTACGGGCTTTTTAGAAGGTTTTATTATTTGCGGTTTTCTCCCCTTACAACATTCTTGAAACCTTATATTGCTACCACATGGGCATGGTTCACTATCTTTTAATTTAAATTTTGGTAAGAACAAAACTTCACCCCTTACTTAATAATAATTCACTTTTCATCTGACTCCATGAAATTATCCTCAAATACAAACAAGTTAGAAACTGGAATTTGTTGGCGCAAATAAAAAGTTATATCAATATCTCCGACAGTCACTCCACCGCAAAGTGAACCTTTGAAAGTATGTACCTCACCTTTGGTATCTGTAATGGTCATTTCCCAAGTTCCTATATCGGTAGCATAGCAAGTCAATTGATCACTATCTAGATACTGGGAGAAAAGCTCCAATATTTTCTTTACTGCGGATTTCCCTATATTAAACTGTTGCTTTCTAGAAATCTCGAACCGACCAAAACCATTTCCATATTTATATCCTGTAAACCATATTCCACCATTAGCAGATATGGTCAAATGCTGTTCTACTTCGTCATCAGGAAGTGGTTCTGGACCGAAGCATATATTATTTGAAATAATTCTTACTTTTTGTATCTGCAATTGGAACACCTCCTCCGTAACTACTTAATACTTCTTCGGAAACTTTTCTTTTCCAAGCTGCCATAGGTATTTGTCTATGTCTTTTAGGCTATAGGATTCAAGATTATAAAACTTACTGAATTCCAGCAATATTTTTTTGAATTTAACATAGTCCTTTAGGTCGTGATTATTAAAACTATAAAACCCATCAACATCCCGAAAATAACGAAGAAGCCTATCTACATAACTGTCATAGATAGGGAAGTTCAGGGGTTTATGATGGCTACAATATTTTGTTGCAAAGGAATAAAATTTTTTTACCGTACCGTTATCCATATCGACTCTTGCTATTTCATTTACTAAAGTAACATCACCCGCCGCCAGTCTTTCATCAATATCTAAATCGATGATGTGCTTTGCTACTTTAAATGGTGAGAATATATTTGTACTGTAAAAGTCATTTAAGACCGATACTTTTACAAGAACATCATCTATATCTTTATTGTCAGGGTAAGTCTGGTAAAAGAGTTTGTTTAAAGCACTTTCTTGTAATGCGTAGTTTTCTAATTGCTCCCAAGCTAATAAATACCTATTCACTTCCTCACAACTTGGCCGCAATACATCAGGTCTTGCGTCTTTTGTTTTTTTGGTTCTAGGAACTTTTTCAATAACCATTTTTTCAATCTTGGGAGGCTGATTTGTCTTAGCAAATTCTATGTAGCCATCCACACTTCCATAGGTATTATCGATAAATTCCTTAAATATTTTGAATGTACGCATATAGCCATAAGAATTCATTCTAGGGTTCTTGTGGGATTTCTCATTGCTGAACTTAATTTCTAATAGTTCACGTGCTTTTCTTAAAGAATTATCGTCAATAAATATATCCCAAAAATCCATGCCAATGTCATGGCGATAAGGATAAAAGGAATCACTGTAAATTACACTTTTATCTTTCAGATGTTTATAGTTATCATTTAAATATTTCTTGAACTGCTTCCTTAGTGCTTCTATATGTGAATTGCTGATTCTATTCTTCAATTTTTCTCACCCTCAGCAAGTCTTAAAGTATAACTACTGCCTTTCTTTTCTTTAATAATCTTTCCATCTTTAGCAAGCCCATCTACCGCCTTACGTATAGTGGCTTGTGGTACCTCGGGAATTAACGGGTAAAGTTTCCGTTGAGAAATACCATTATCGTTACTAATAATATCTAATAAAATCGTATCAAGCCGACTCTCTTTCTCAAAACGAATTTTGTATGTATCATAATTTTCTGTAAGCTCTATAAGGTAATCTTTAGTGCTTTGAATATAACTAAAACAAGGATCTTTAGAATTGTGACAGTGTTCCCACATATCATCAAAATAGATTTGACCGCCTTTACTCTTTTTATAACAGTAATTCCTAAAAGCTTCGAAAGCATCTATAGCTTTATGACATTGCTCAATATTCTTATCTATAGAATCCAGCGTACCTACTTTAGCTGTCTCAGAATATATGGCATCCTCATATTTCTGAATTGCCGATGCCCATTTTTGTGAGAAGTTAAATGACAACTCTTCTTCCTTTTCTGTTCTGTGGAACTTTGGATTTATACTTTTTTTCTCATCTGCTATAGCTTTTTTCAAATCATGCTCTAATTGATCTACAGAAGTCCTACCTGTCTGCAAGATTTCTTTATTCCCGCTTATTGCTGCTTGAACTTTATCATCATACTCAGCTTTCTTCTTATTACAGCGATTACAAACTCCATCTTTCCACTTGTGACCAAACAGCCTACATATTAATGACAAAACGATCCCCCCTCATGAATAGTTAAATTATTTACAAACCTTTTCGTACCTCTGCTGGTTAGATGAGGTCTTTTCAATTGCCTTTATATTACCTTCCATTTTATTTACGTAGTTTAAAAATAAAGTCCCAAGCAGAAGTCGATCCTTTCTGGGTATTCTATTCCATACATAACCCTTGAACAAATCTTTAACAAGAAAGACTTCACCTTCATTCAAGTTTTCAGTTTCCTTAATAGCTTCTTCTAGTAACTCATTAACATCACCCATGTTGTCATCTCCTTATCAATAACAATATCAACAACATTGTTAATAAGATTATATGCCTTTTACCAATTCCAGTCAATGAAAGAAAACCACCAATCAAGAGAATATATCTCCTGAATGGTGGTCATTCATGAAGGTTATGTTTATACATCTACTTCTACACCAGATTTAAATTCAATAGTTAGTTTATCATCATAGACCGTTATTTTCTCTATAAGTCTCCTTACTAGCTGCTCATCATATTCCTCAAGGAGGCTGGATTGTTCATTTAGAAATTTTTCCATCTCTTCTAGTCTTTGCTTGGAACCTTTTTTGCCAGCTTCTTCTGCTAAAGCCTTATGTCTTTCCTCTCTGAGCCTGTAAATCTCATCGGCTATATCGTTATAATCTTCTTTGGAATTTGCCAGTCTCAAAAGGTCTTTTTGTAATTCCTCTAGCTTTTTATCTATCTCGGAAACAATATTATTGTCCGTTTCACTTATCACTGTTTCTATATTTTCCTTTAAGATAGTTAAAAAGCCATCCTTTTGCCCTATTAGTTTATTAATTGCATCCACCGTAGCAAGGCCTATCATATCCTCCAGCACGGTTCGGGAATGACAAGTTAACCCTGTATTCTCAAGTCTACTGACGCATCTCCAAACAATCGATTTTTTACCTCGGTTATTCCAATGAACTCTACGGTATATTTCGCCACACTCTCCACAGAAGATAATTTGTGAAAATACATGATTTGAACTAAAGTTTCTTTTCTTTCCACTAGTACTTATATGTCCTCTACTTCTACGAACTAACTCTTCTTGTACCTGCATGAAGATTTCACGCGGGATAATGGCTTCATGGTTATTCTCTACATAATACTGAGGTACGATTCCGTTATTTACAACCCTCTTTTTTGTAAGAAAATCTACCGTATAAGTTTTTTGGAGCAATGCATCACCAATGTATTTTTCATTGCTTAATATTTTCCTTATAGTACTGGTATGCCACCTTTTTTTTCCCGCTCCCGTAAGTATGCCATCAGCTTCAAGTCCTTTTTTGATTTTATCCATACTTGAGCCTTCAAGATACTCTCGGTAAATCCTTTTAACTATTTCAGCTTCCTCCGGCACAATTACTAATCGCTTATTTTCATCTTTGGTATATCCTAAAAACCTAGAACAATTGACCATTACCTCTCCCTGTTGGTATCGGTATTGGTAACCAAGCTTTACATTCTGGCTTAATGACTGGCTCTCTTGTTGCGCTAAGGATGCCATAATGGTAAGCATAATTTCACCTTTGGCATCCAGTGTATTGATATTTTCTTTCTCAAAATATACCGCAACATTTTTATCTTTAAGTTTTCTGATGTATTGTAGACAGTCCAAGGTATTTCTAGCAAATCGGCTTATTGATTTGGTAATAACCATATCAATTTTCCCAGCCATGCACTCATCAATCATTCGATTAAATTCGTCGCGATTTTTTGTATTTGTGCCGCTGATACCATCATCAGCAAAGATCCCTGCAAATTCCCACTCTGAATTCTTCTTAATAAACTCTGTATAGTGTTCAATCTGCACTTCGTAACTACTAGCCTGCTCATCACTATCTGTAGAAACTCGGCAATAAGCAGCGACCCGAAGTTTTGGTGTTTCATCTTCTTTTCGATTGTTGCCTACACGTTTTATTGCAGGTATAATCATTACATTTTTATTAACTGCCATCTTGCTGCACCTCACTTTCTATTAAGCTGTATACATATTCCGCTTGTGTAAAAGGATTTGTATACTTCTGAATTATTTGTCCTATGGAAAACTTCTTATAAATAGTAGGTTTATCTTCTGTCTTGGGTTCAAAGATTCTGCCTAGCTTTTTTGCTCTCTTTACCCTCTCTGTTTCTGCTCTTTCGTAGGTCTCTTTGTCAATGATGGCAGGGTAATAATCATCACCAAGATAACGTTCATTTCTTAGCATCCTTCCAGCAGTTCCATGATAAGCATCTATTCCAGCAGACTTTGCTGCGACCGATAAGGAAAGGCCTGATAAGTAACCCTTATATAAATTCCTAACCTTTTCAGCTTTTTCTTCATCGATAACTGCTATTCCATTCTCTATCCTATAGCCATAGGGCGTGTGCGCCATTTTTCTCACATCCTTTCCCTTAGTGTGATTCCACATTTCAGAACAAAACCTATCTCTACCCTTGAGAAAACGATAATTTTTTCAACATAATCATTGAAAATTTGCTCGCTAAAGGTATTTATCATTTCAGCCTTATTTGTAAACTTTATTAAGTTACTGACTTCCTGCACCTTTGATAATTCTCCATTTAAAGCATGAATTAAAGCTTCTTTTTGCCCCATATAATTATCTGCTTCCATTTGCAGTTCATTGTTTTCTCTGTTAAAAAGGGCTGGTTCTAGATAACCCTTTGCCATAAGCTTTACAAGCAGTTCTCTCTGTTCTGCATTTTTTTCAATTTGCTTCTCTAATTCCTGAATTCTTGAAAGGTTATCTGAGTTGCTCATTCCACGCAAAGCATCTAATAGTGGTTGTAGAATAAGTTTTCTACCGAAAATCAGCTTGTTAATCATAGTAACAAAGGCCGTCTTTATATCCTCATCTCGAATAAACTGCATGGAACATTCTGTTATCTGCTTTAAGTGTTTACTACAACACCAGGCTACATATTTTCTTGTGCCGGATGAATGAATTCGTCTTTTAAAGGTGCTACCACATTCCGAGCAAATAATTTTCCCGGAGAAAGAATACCGGTTTTGGTACTTATCATTACGCTTTTCTATTCCCTTTTCTTTTGCCCTTTGATTTAAGGCAGCTTCTACTGCTTCAAACACTTCATGGCTGATAATTGCCTCATGGTGATTTTCTATTAAATATCTGTTTTTCTCACCATAATTGGTGCGCTTATTAAAACGGGAATCTGTATAGGTTTTTTGCAGTATAACATCCCCGGTATATTTCTCATTTTTTAGAATTCCTCGAATTGTGGTAGCAGTCCAACGACCACCTCTTTTGGAGGGGATACCCTTTTGATTAAGATCATCTGCTATTTTCTGTGTACCCTTGCCTGATAATACTTCTGCGAAAATATACTTCACAATTTCTGCTTGCTCAGGGTTTACCACCATTTGACCATCAATGTTGTCATAGCCATATGGTGGGTAAGAAATCTTAAAAGTTCCGTTCTGAAATCTCCTTTGAATTGCCCACTTGTTATTTTCCGAAATGGAGATTGACTCACTTTCTGCAAGCCCGCTTAATATAGAAAGCATCAGTTCACTTTCCATTGATTGGGTATTGATATTCTCTTTCTCAAAGTAGATATAAATCCCAAGGTCCAACAGTTTACGAACCATCTCCAAACAATCCGTAGTGTTTCTTGCAAACCTACTAATGGACTTTGTAATAATTAAGTCAATCTTCTTGTTTTCACAATCTGACAGCATTCTTAGAAGTTCCGTTCGGTTTTCTTTTTTAGTGCCACTAATTCCCTCATCATAATACAAGCCAACATACTCCCATTCTGGGTTTGCCTTTATGTAAGTCTCATAATGGGATTTTTGTGCTTGTAGACTTACTAACTGTTCATCACTACCCGTAGAAACACGACAGTATGCGGCCACTCGTAGTTTAGGTTTGATAATCGATGCAACCTTATTTCCTTCTATTTTCGTTATCTTTTTCATCGCCTCACCTCCTTCTTGGTAGGTCACATATTACCTCTGAAACCCTTATATATCAACGACTTCAGGGCATTATCTCTGCTAAAAAAGGAGAGAAAGTTTGGCGGTTGAGTGCGTCTATCTTGTTGAATTCTGCCTCCGTTATTAAACCTTTTTGAAGCATCTTTCTAAGTAATTTCTCTGCTTGAATATAATCAAACTCACGCTTTAGCTGCTCCTGTGACATTTTCTTTAATTCGATGCTTTTGTCTATAACCCCATCTGAGATCTTCATAACTTTTTTATCCTCATGCTGATTCATGTAGAATCACCTCCTACCTAATAGCCGCGGGAACAGGTCGAAGTTGAGGATTTGTAAAAATAAAATAAAACCAGAGCATAAAAAAAGAGCCTGCAAGGGAATAACCCCCACAGGCTATATACATCTAATAGTTAGTTTTTTTTAGGGAAACTCTGTGAAGCTAAAGCAAAAATACTTTTTTACTCGCTCCCTTTGATTAATCATACTTAATAAATGCATCCGTAAATCCTGCCTTTTTAGCTTTGGCAAGCTGTGCCTCAGCATTTGCTTTGACAGTGTATGCACCTATTTGTACACGGTAGTATTTCTTTTGCACTGGTTCTGCTGATTTTACTCCTTCGCTTAGAAGTTTCTTAACGTCTGCTCTAAAAGTATCCATGGTCTTGCCATGCTTAGGAAACCAGTGCATAACATCTGCATGGTTACTGGCTATACCTTGCTTATAGCCTTCACTATGACAGATGATATCCTTCTCACTAAGTCCATAGAGTTTGCAAAGATGTACACAAAGCTCTACTGCTTCCTTATAAACTGCATTAAAAAACGAGGTATCGGTCAAACCGTCCTCGCAGATTTCAAATCCAATATGAGTATTATTTGCATCTCCTCCAGCATGCCAACCTCTGTGATTCCAAGGCAATGTTTGATAGGTGGCAATGGAACCATCTGCTAATTTGCCAATAAAAGCATGGACACAAACTTGACGACCTCCAGGTTTATCCTGATTCCAATGATTATTGTATTGGTTCTTTCCGAGCAAACCGTCATCTGGGCCAACATATCTCTTCAACCACGGGTTGTTAGCCCCTGTTGAGTGAATCATTATACCATTCGGTTTTATTGTTTTACCTGCCTTGTAGCAGGCATTGTTCGTAAGTATTAGTTTGTATAATTTCATTATAATCACCTCAACATTTAATCATTTGGCTCAGGTGTAAGATGGACAGGGTACAGGTGATAGGTAAACTTTAAATCACAATAAGCATTTGATGATGTTCCATCACTTCCCATACAGATATACAGTCCGTAACCTGCTGGAACTCTGGCCTGCCGCATTTGAATATGAATGTGCAAGGATTCTGCTGAAGTATTCGACCCGATAGGAGTACTCCGTTGAATTCTGGTAAACGTCTCCTCATCATTGGAAATATACAAGTCCAGTTCCTTTTCACTAGTATCCGATTGACGACAAAGAGTTATCAAATGGCAATCATAAGCCGTTGGATACAGTTCTCCGCCCTGACCGCCAATAACCACACTATTAATAGGTAATATCGTGTGCAAAGGGCCACGGACACTGTTTACACCGCCTGAACCTGAGACATTGCCAGACAATATATATCTTGAATAGGCCGACCGGGTGAAGTCACTAATAATAGCCGTTGCAGTGGATGAGAGAGGTATCGCGGAAGTCACGTTTTCTGCTCTTTCAAGTAGGAAAAGACTCTCACCTGCCTCAACGGTAGTACTACCTATGGAAAACCTTTGACTTGTCCAGTAAGCTGTACATATTGGGTTTGGATCAGTCCCAGTTCCATAGGCAATATTCATTTCGTCATCAATGCCCCTTATAGCTCTAGCAAGTGTCTTAACTGTATTACGGAGGGTGTCTTGAATTAGAACCTGCACATTATTTGCAGCTGGACTGCCCAAAGCTGTAACGAAAGTATATGTTATCGTGCCAATTACTACATCGTTTCCATTTGCTATATTGCTAAATGTGATGGCTGCCCTCCGGCTAATCATATCCGGTGCACTAGCTGTTTCTATTGGATGCAAATGGTTGAGTAGAATACCTGTCCGCCTATATAGATTTTCGCGGGTATCCTCAACCAAATTGTGTGTTGTATTTAGCAAATCATAGTTGTTGTTTAATAGATTGTAAGTGAGGTTGAGCAGATTATTTATTTCATCAATATCCAGTTCAGCTAAAGCTGAAAGCACTTTATTTAACCATTCCTGTGCAGGAGGTTCTGGTGGTTCAACAATTCCATCCACAAGAGCATCCTCGACTATGGTTAGTATTCTTGCACTCTTTCCAACCACATCACCATAAGTAACCCTTATTTCAAGCCGACCAACACCAACAAATGATGTGTCCGTTGCATTGGGCTGCCATGTAAGGACACCATCAGCGTAGTTCGTGACTACCGGATATGCAACCCCATCAGGCCTTTTGTAAATCGCATTTAAGGAGGCACTTGGGTAGTTATTTTCCAGTAGGCTTGATACATCAAACTCAATATTTCGGTAATTGTGTTCACCGCGTCGACCAATGAATACCGTTACCGCTTTTGTTAAGTCAATCATATTTCATCACCTGGCTTAGGAGGTTCCTCATCACGACCATGTAGTTGCTTAAGAACAGCCTTTAGTTTTTCTGGGATGGGTAGCCCAATATGACCTGCATTCTCCAAAATGGATACACCCTCGTTACTTAGATAGAAAAAGATTACCGCCGTTCGCAAAGCGCTGCCATTGTATCCTGCACTCCCCAAAATTTGTGTATCAAGAATATGAGCGATACCTACCATTACAAAGATGAGCACCTTTTTGAAAATTCCCTTGGCACCAATTTCGCTGGACAGCTTTTTATCTGTAATCGCACAAAGGACACCTGTCAGATAATCAATAGCTACAAAAGTGACCAGTGTATATAGAAATCCGTCAAACCCGCCGAGAAACCATCCAAGAAAAGCACCAACAGCCACAAAAGCTAACTGTATCCAATTCCAAATCTCTTTCACTGTAAACACCTCCATTACATTAATTTGTGTATTTAAAAAAGCACCCCTGTAAAATACAAGAGTGCTGTTGCCGTATCACACACCTTACAGCATCAGTATAAGATCGTGGATTTGTTGCATCACATCCGCCTTTGGACGCCCTGTTCCAATAGGGAGCCATGTCACAGGTGGTATATCAAATGCTGCAGAAGAGTCAAAACCATTAACCACTGTAATGATAGTATCAATAGCTTTTCGGATTTCAGTAATGTGAAATGACCATTTTTTAACTGTTGTTCTTCCCGCAATAATCTCTTCACTCCAAATTACAGGGGATAAGTTGTAATAACTTAGCACTATATTTAAAGCGGTTCGAAGCGTCTGAATATGTGCTGCCTTTACGACAGTCTCGTTTGCAGTAATCGTTTCAAAAGGTGGCTGTAGTATAGTAAATGTCCGAACAACTTCTGTGCTTGCCGACTCAATATCACTATCAAGACAGCGGAAGATTACAGTATGGTTTCCTACTGCAAGCGGTTCCGCTTGGTACACCGTACTAACACCATTTCCCAGATAGCCACTCGTAGAAAATCTCTCAGGATTATCCACACTATTAACCCACTCACCTGAATCAATCTTTACTTCCACAATCTGTGTCTGACCGTCTGGTTCAGTGCCTGTAGTAATCATAAAGCGTGGTGTCGTGTTATAAGTAGACTTTCCGGTCATAGGACTGACGATGATCGGAGCAGCAGGCGGACTGTTTTTCTTTACCGTGTTACTAACCACATGGCTTGAAACTGCATCAAGTGTATCTGTTACGCTTATTCGATAGCGGGTATACATTCCAGGTACCGGGGAAGCATTTACCTGATGGGTACCTGAAGTAGCACTTGAAATAATAGTAGTCAATGCTTCATATACCGACCAATTTATACCGTCTGCTGATGTAGCTTGTTGAATAACATATTGCTTGATGGCACTGGTTCCCGGTATCGTTCCGCTCCACATAAGAGTTACTGTATTCGTCTCATATATTGGCGGAGTAGCAGTGAAAGAAGTAGGCGGAATGGGCAGTGTATTTCTGCGGACAGTGTTGCTAGATATAGTCCAGTCAGAATAAAAACTCTCTCCAGCCGTACCACGTGTCCTAACTCTAAACCTACGGTAATAACCGCGAGTTGTCGGTGGGCTAACAACTACGCTGCCACTTGTTGTTGAGGAAATCGCTATTGTTAATGCTGTCCATGCTCCCCATGTGCTGTTATCTGCCGAGTCACTATATTGAATCTCATAGGATGTGATGGTGTTGCCTGCGCCACTAGATGCACCACTCCATGAAAGAGTAACATTTCCTTCAGCTAAAGTTGAACTTACCGAGCAAGCGGTCGGTGCTCCACAAGCCGTGATATCACAGTAAATGCTATTACTGATTTTTTCCGAGGAGTAGACATCGAGATTATCTATCGTCCATACACCAAATTGAGTATATGTTCCTGGAACTCGTGACACGTTAGGGCTATAACTACCTCCACTAGCCGATAGGGCCAATATGGTTAGAACGTTCCACGGACTCCATGTGCTGTTATCCGTAGATGTTCTACTGGCAATCTGGTATCCCTTGATTGCACTCGTACTTCCAGAAGCACCACTCCAAGTAAGCGTGATTGTTTCATCACTATAATTGATTGGAGTAGCAGTCACTGTAGTTGGTGGGCTAGGAACTGTGTTTCTGCGAACAGAGTTCGACGATACTCTCCAGCCTGAATAATAACTTGCTCCTGCTGTACCTCGAGTTCGCACCCGAAACCTACGATAATTACCCCGTGTTGATGGTGGTGCAACTGACAAGCTGCCACTAGTGGCCGTGGTGGTTACTGTAGTTAGTGCTGTCCACGATCCCCAATTCAAGTTGTCAGCAGAATCACTATACTGTATCTCGTAGGAGGAGATGGCATTATTTGTACCACCGGAAGCACCACTCCATGATAATGTAACATTGTCCTCCGAGAGAGTTGCACTCAATGAACAGGATGTAGGAGCACTACAAGCTGTGGTTCTTATTGCCCAGTTAATGGTTAACACTATCTGGCTTAAATCATCTCTGGCTCGAAATCCCATATAGTTTAGTGTGCTGGAGCCAGCATCCATGAATAAACAATTACTAGCTCCACTACCGATGGAATCAATGAGTGCGGTGGAAATTGCGATATCCTTTGTACCTTGTCCGGCAGAAACAGTATAGCTATACCCAGAGGTAACTTTCGTAGGTCTACTCCCGGATATGCTGGTACCCGAACTAGGAGATGGCAAACCATATGCATTTCCAGCATATAGTGTTATAGTTCTGGCTGACCCCCAATCACCTGCAGCTATCCTAACAAGACGAATACTGGCGGAGGTAGGATAATAGTTTGCATAGGTATTTCGAATACTTGTAAGGTCAAATAACATGGCGCCAACATTCTCATAATTATTGGCTGGGGCATAAACCCCTTGTCGAACGTAGTCGGTTACACCCGCAATCCAACTGCCATTACGCCATGTACAAGCATTTATCGCTTGATAGGTTGCCATAGAAATTCACCTCACTCGTAAACCGCTGATACCAATGAGTTCACTAACCCACAAAGGCTGGTATTTAATCTGGTATCAGTAATGTTATTTGCTGCTATTGATGTAGCCGCAGCAGGTATAATAACATCTGCAATACCGAGTTCATATACATCGCTGGTTCTTGTTAAGTCTGGAGCCACTGGTGTAGCAGCTGGAGTCCCGGTAACAACTGCAAGCTGAATATTCCTGCTGATTTGGCTTAAGCGAACAACAATCCGGTCAATGCGTGGATTGCTACCGTGCGCTGTAGTGAGAGGCATATTTAACGCATCTGTATTCTCATATCTATATCCATTAATCCACGCACTTCCAGCCGCCACGCTTACTGCCAATCCCATCCCTGGTGATACCTGCAGATTTGTAGCTGTTTTATAAAATATCCCGTTTGAAACAAGACTTCCAAAGTATGCTGCAAAATCCGTGGCATCATAGACTCTATCTCCATCGGATGAATTGAAAAATCCGCTTTTCTCCATACAAAAATTCCTCCTTCCTAGATGGTTTTCGTATACTCGATAACCACATAGCCCGTATAATCTGTCCGGTCAACACCAGGTTCAACAACGACATTTGTTTTATCCACATAAAGACCGATTTGTGAAGCGAAGTTGTTATACCGTGCAAGCGGTAGTGGCAAGAAGTTGGTGCCATTTGTTGCAAAGCCGGATAAACTAACAACTGTACTTAGGTTTGCTATGCCATGGGCTACACTCCCAGGAGTAGCGTTGGGAAGGGAGCCGAGGTTTACTACTTTTCGATATATTGCCTTACCATCTATCCATAGACGCCCTGTGTTTTGTTCTGTCATAGAGTAATCAGTAAACGCAGAGGAGATTTTAGTTGCAGTAATCGTGCGTTCTGCAATCTTGGCACCAGTGACCGCTCCATTTGCAATCCGTGCTGTAGTTATTGGATCGTTATTAATATTCAACCAGTTCGCTTCACCAGACGGATTGTTAAATACAAAAACAGATATCACATAAAACGTCATTGTGTTGCGAGATATAAAAAATCCCATTGCCCGCTGATATCCGTTTCCCGTGTTATCCCCGCTATGCTTTACCAAAAAGACATGCCCGTCATCGCTTGGCTGATCACTGAATTTGTTGCCGCTCCACGAGGTGAAATAAAAAGCATCTCCAGGGCTCATATGGTGCAGGGCATACTGACCGATCGATATAGCTCCTTCTCCAACAATTACCTCAAGTGAGGGCAGTTTCCCAAACAGATTGTTGATACTATCGGTAACAGTATCTCCTTGGATATTGGGGTCAAGATCATGAATATCTCCAAGTGTTTCTGACACATTGCCTAATGCTTCTGCAATATCAGAGATGCCAGTTGGGGCAGATAATGCCGTTTTAACCTCACTCATATCAGAGCGAATTTTTTGAGCTATTGTTAGCTCGCTCTTTCCGAATACTACGCTGATGCTTTGACCGTCCGCGTCATAAGTCTCCTCCACTTCAGCGATTCGTGTTGTCATAGATACACCCCATGCTTTGGAAATAACCTTAACAACCTGGCCAAGGTCAAAGTCTACCTTATAAGTCAGGTTGCCATGTGGGTTAACTGATGTATCAAAGGAATAACGTATTACTTGCTCATTTAGCTTGCTCTGCCCACGAAAAATCAGTGTATTGATATAATCCACTCCAAAATCTTCTGCCCGTAGGTCTTTAGCATCCACAAAAATCTCATGTCGAGATTCTCCTGATCCACTTGTAATTGCTACAAATGTCCGCTCTGCACCTTCGCCCTCTCCACCTATAAGAGCAGTGTTAGCAAAATCTGCTGCACTTACTGTATAAACCTGCTCAGTTAGGTTCTCATACTCCTTAGAGAACACTGCCTGTGATTCAGTCCCCTTATACAGCATTATTGTAAAAACCCCTGTTTCAGGAGTAAAAATAGTCTTGATACCAACCTCCGAAACTTCACATAGTTCCGTCACTGCGTCCATCAAGTTGCGGTACGAAATTTGGGTGCTAATGGGTATATCTAGGCTTGGGGATGAAAAGGATATACCGCTGATCTTTCTTGCTACATCAGAAGGATTGATAAGATTATTTTCTATAAGTTGCTCCACACAATCAGAAATGTCACCGGACAATTTCTCCGTTTGCCATACAATGCGTCTAGCAAGAAAGGACGTGGCAAAGCGACCACTTACCGTAATAAATTCCTGATCCGTCTGAGACAAGGAAAGATGCTCAATAATCCCAGCTTCTTCATCATCGTTCTTCCAAATGATATTTCCTTCTTTTAGAAGTTCGGCATTCTCTTGTGTAGCGATGGCTTTTAGTTCAAATGAACCACACTGAGAATAACGCCGCGTCCATCGAAGATATTCGAAAGATTCCACGATGCCCACAAGCTCCCGGTATGTATTAAAGATATATAGTTCCATACTCACACCCCCAAAAATTGTGGACGAAAGTAAATACTGACCTCCAACAGTTCCATATTGACTGAAGCGTCATAGCGCAGTGTGTTAGTACCTGCAGCAAGCTGAAAAAACGTTGAATTGGTGTCCAACAGTGAAAAGGCATTTGTAACCGTTGACCCTACAACCTGGGCCACACGCTTACCAGCGAAATGGGTATACACACGAAGTTCATCACCAGCACTCATTGTAGTGAGAAGCCGGATATATTCTCCCGTGTCTATGTTTAGTAGTTCAGGGTTGGTAACCGTACCCAGTGCTCGAAATACGATTTCGCATCCACAAGATACATCACCAATGTTTTCTACTGTGATGATTTGGCTCGGCTGACGCATTCCAAACTCCATACCACTTACTGGTATCTCCAGTTCAAACTCAAATAGAGGTATCCATGATGCCAGTTCCTCTCTCACCTCATCTAATGTTTCGAAGAAAGGGGATGGACATAGTAAACTTACAAAGAAGTTTGGTATGCGTTGTCTAGTAGAAACAGTAAATCCTGCTTCCTCTACCACACAAGCAATTTGCCGTCCACGATATAAAAGAGTTCCTCGCATTTTTGGAGTAAATATCTTAAGAAATCTCTGTCTCCGTACATAAGCCTCGTCAAGAGAATCCGCTACGACCGTACCTTCTAGCGTGATATTACGCATATCCAGTGTGGAGGAAATATAAAAAGCACCGTCTTGATCCGGTGCCTTAAATGTATTAACGGTCTGGCGTATGTTGCCTGTTCCGTCTATCTTGGTAAGAAAATACGGGCGGCTTTGTTTTAGGGTGATACTCTCACCGTTTGAGTTAATATAAGTAAGTTCCACTGCCAGACCTCCTTTAATATTCTAGTGCCAGTTTGCGAGACAGATTTTTGAATTCCCTGGCTAATTCTTTTTCAGATAGAGGCTTTGGTGACACAACAGAGATATTTTGAGTGATACTTGTACCATTGGCATTCCCTTGCCCAGATAAACCTCTGTAATTAAAATCAAAACTAGTTGGTACAGCATTTTGCATATCCCTTGAAACTGCTGTCATTGCATCCTCAAAACCTACACCAATACCTTCACCCATATTGTGGCCAATTCCAGCAAATAGCTTTGAAGGTGAACTGATGCCGAAGAAATTCTTAATCTTTGATACAACATTGCCGAAAAATCCAGAGATTTTACTCCATAGCCATGCACCTGCATCTGAAATACCTTGCCACAAACCTTTGATTAAGTTTCCACCTACTTTAGCCATCTGGCTTATATAACTGGTAAAAGCATTGACCAATCCTGAGATAATCTGAGGTACAGCCTTGACGATCTCTACGATTATCCTTGGAAGATTCGCAATTAATGCCACAAACAGCTGAACACCGGCCAAGATGATCTTGTCGATGTTACCTACAATAGCGTTTACCAAGGATGTTATTATTTTCGGAATAGCCCCAACCACAGTAGTGATAATTTGTGGGAGTGCCTGTATGAGTGATATTAATAGACGTATGCCCGCATCTATAATCAATGGAATTGACCCAATAACTGCACTGATAATACTGTCGATAATCTGCGGGATTGCTTCCACGATTGCTGTGATGATAGTAGGCAGTGCTGTAACCAATGAAGTCAATAATTGAATACCAGCATCAATAATCTGTGGAATGGATTCAACTATAAAATCCACTATTGCTTTTATGATGACAGGTAAGGATGATGTTAGTTGAGGTATTGCATCTACCAATCCCTGTGCTAATCCTATAATCAACTGCAAAGCGGCATCCAAAATAAGTGGTAGGTTATCCATTAATCCTTGAACAATCTGCGTGACTGCCGAAACTGCTGCGGGTATGAGTTGCGGTAGAGCCATGCCAATACCCTCCACAAGTGCGGTTACCAGTTCTATTGCTGCATTTATGAGCAGTGGAAGATTATCAATCAACGCACCGACAATCGTCATTACTGCATCTACTGCCGCTGGAATCAGTTCAGGCAATAAGTTCAAGAGTGTCTCCAACACCTGCGTGAACAGGCTCGTGACAGTTTCCAACAACATCGGAAGCAGGTCACCTATTGCTGTTAATATCGCATCGAACGCAGGCGGTAGTGAGGTTACGATGTTTTCTAAAACAGGCACGATATTTTTAACGACTGCACGGAATGCATCCACAAGATTTCCCGTCAAATTTGTCATGTCTGCATTAGCGTTACCGAGTCCTGCTGTAAAAGAGCCAAGTGCAGCTTGTAATAACCCAATAGAACCAGAAATGGTCTCAGTTGACTCTCTCGCAAAGTTTCCGGCATACTGCTGTGTGTTTTCAAAAAACATCTGCATTGCCACTTCGGCTTTTTCGGCTTGTGTAGCGGTATTCCAAGTGAAATCTAATCCCTTAGCAAGAGCATAAGCTTCGATGTTTGTAGCATTCATGGCAACACCTAAGTTATCCATCATGGTAAAGTTGCCTTTTGCCGCTCCCGTAACCGCTTCCATGGCAGCGGACATATCTATACCCATAACGGATGCCATATCTGCTGCACGTTGCATCGCTTTTTCTGTCAATTCAAGACTTTTTCGCTGTTCAATGCCAGAGCCTTGGAACAATGCACCCATTTTATTAGCCGTTGCCAAATACTCACTTTGGGAAATTCCGAGATTTCTATAGGCTTCTTCACCGGTTTTTTGAATTGAAGCAGCATACGCTCCAAAGACTGCTTCTGAGCCACCTAGGTTTTGTTCCAATTCTCCAAACTGAGTAACTACCTCTTTACCCAATTTTATAGCAGCAGCTCCAGCAGCAACTGCAACTGTGCCCATAGCCACACCGATGCCCTTGAGTATACCACCAAGCTTTTCAAATTTACCTCCAGAATCTTCCGCACTTTTGCCTGAGTTGTCCAACTCTTCACCGAGATTATCTGCTTCAACCGCAGACTGCTGAAGTTCGCGCTCCATATTATTGAGTTCTGCCTGGGCTCTGTTCAGCTGAATCTGCCAATTTTGAGTGCGGCGGTCATTTTCACCGAAAGAGGAGGTGGCATTATCAAGAGCGGCCTTAAGGGTTGAAATCTTTTCTTTCTGTGCGTCGATTTCTTTATTCAAAACCGCATTACGAGCAGTGACCGACTGGATAGATTTATCGTTTTTATCAAACTGACTGGTCACAAGTGCCATTTCACTACCCAGCACCTTAAAGGACTGATTGATATCTCGTAGGGCGTTCTTAAACTCACGCTCGCCCTCGACGCCTATTTTCAATCCAAAATTGTCCGCCATACCTTCACCTCCTCCTATATGCCTGGTGGGATAATATCATCAATCGTTCGAGTTTTCTTCGGCTTTTCGATCCCATGCCATTGCTTGTGGCAAGCCCATAAA
Organism: Anaeromicropila populeti; assembly: GCF_900112775.1. Taxonomy (GTDB): domain Bacteria; phylum Bacillota; class Clostridia; order Lachnospirales; family Lachnospiraceae; genus Anaeromicropila_A; species Anaeromicropila_A populeti. The sequence goes on along the minus strand of NZ_FOYZ01000010.1, from coordinate 151,076 downwards.
TCAAAAAACAGTCCAATTGGCATAAGCCAGAATTCCTCTGCGTCCATGCCCATCTGAACTGTTCCATAATAATAAAGTCGGGTAAAGACTTCAGCGTCCGTTACCCGACTTCCATGTTTTTTGGAGTTTCTTCCTCACTTTCCACGTTGCGCTTTGCACCTTTGAACATTGCTTCGGTGATTGCACTTTTATATTCCGCCAAATCAAGTGGTGAGGTAAGAAGCTCCACTTCTTCCTCTGTCAACAATTCTTCTGGTGCGTTCTTATTCTTAAGATTACGAATTAAAATGGACTGGTTTGCAAGCAGTGTGATTAGCCAAACGATCTCGTCCAGTGCCATCTCAAAGTTTTCTGATTTCATCAGTTTTTCTCCAAGATTTTCAAGACCACCGTAACGACCAGCAATTGCTTTTGTTGCACGTGTAGTTAAAACCAGTTCATACTCTTTGTCACCTATTTTGATTGTGGCACTTCTCTCATTATCCATCATTTCTCCTCCTATGGTTCAGGTGTATATACGGGTTCATAAACTTCAGTGAACCAGCCTGTTATGGTGGACGATGAAACACCGGGGTCACCTTCTGTGACTTCTGCTTTCCATGGGTGCTTGCCCAACCCATCCAGCTTGTTCCTGCGCATAACTGTTCCTTCAATAGTAGGTGTAGAAAAGGTAATGGAATCCGCCTTTGTCTGTAAGTTGGTCGCTGGTAGTCCAAACTTAACGCGATATAACCAAAAATATCGGTATGTTCCATTAGCCTTTTGCGCACGAAACCCAACTGCAACAGGTGTACCTACACTCTCACTTGCAGAAATTAATACCCCATTGTCGTCGGTAGACGCACCAGTTAGATCTGCTGCTACTGTCGGGCCAATGTCATCTACACCGAGAGTGAGTGTACCGCTGTTAAAGTCCTTCACAACCTCGGCAGCACCATCATCGGCATACAGAATTGCTTCCACCAATTCTACCGAAAGTTCGGCAGTAATGGCTTTTGCGAGTACCGAAGGCACACCATAGGTTTCCTCGCCATTTGAGTCCTCGGTTATTTTTGCATAGTACAGTTTATCCAAACCGATAGTTGCCATATGTTATTCCTCCATTCCATAGTTTTTCGCCACGTCGATGGCGTAATGATGATATCCAGTATCATCCTCGTGACCAATATACCTACGCTCAGTCACTGTAAAATCATCGTTTAACAAAGCCGTTGTAATCTGCCTCTTTCTCTCTAAGTAATTGCTCTTGGAAAATAGTGATATCCGTACTTCCTGCACATCAAAGCCAGGGCGGTTATCCGCATGAACTTCAAAAACATCCGAAAGTGGGAGTATCACCACGTACTCATCCGGTGCCAAACCTGAAAAAACCCCGGTTTCTACGGGGATAGGTATTGCTGTCAGAAGTGTATTTAGCTCCTCTAAGATATTCATATTTTATCAATCTCCTCCTCTAGCTTTGCGATCATCGCATTGATACAAGGTTTCCTAGATGCAGTTCTCGCAGGCTTTAGGAAGGGTTTTGCAGGCTGACCATGCTTACCATATTCAATGATTGTAGCAATTTTAGCATTGCTCTCACCATCAGAACGTGGCTCGGAAAAGCCAACTTTAACATTGAAGTTTCCGTTTCTATCTTGCTTTGCACTTGAAAGTCCTAGTGAAGATAGTAGCTCCCCAGTACTTTTGGATGGATATTTTGTGTTCTTACCAATTACTTTACTTAGATTCCCCTTAACTTTATCCAGTACCACTTCACCGCCAACTTCCAGAACCTTAGGAAGAATTACATCGGTCTGGTCAGCTAATCGTGATACCTTTAAAAGGAATTCTTCTGGCATCTTTATATTCACTTTTGCCATATCCATCACCTCACAGTTGGTTCTATCTTTTCTGCTAAAACCTCGACATACATGCCTCGTTTTCTTACATCATCAACACTTAAAATCTGATATCTGCCATCATCACAAACGATGACCATTTCACTGGTCACCCTAAGGCCAGATATTTTTCTAAACCTAAATAGGGAAGTTGCAGAAGAAAATGATGCCCTATTTGCCCACCGATCACTGCCATGCCGATCTTCCTTGTAGGCACGTACACTGGCAAGTATGTTATCGCCTATAGCAGCGAAACCATCCTTGTCTTTAATAGGCTCTGTACTGATGATATCAATAAAGGTGTTCATCTTTCCAAAACTCATAATTTACACCTTCCAATCCCGGTCTAGCCTAAGAAGTAGGTTCACCGTGTTCCAAACCTGCTGCCCCGCCTGTACGCTATCGGCGAAGAAACCAGCCGTCGAGCCATCTCTGCTTTCGTAGAAATGACTCGACAGCATGATTACTGCCTGTTCAGTAGTTGGGGGCATAATATTCTCAGTGTAATAACCCTCAGCAACATGCTGATAACTTTCCGCATAAGAGACGGCGGCTTTGATGTAATGCAGCAGAAGTCCATCGTCTGCGTCATGCGTCAGGATCAGATTTGCTTTTACTTTAGGGAGAAGATTATCAGTTGTCATGCCGTCCGCCTCCTTCCGGTCATTCTTCGTCTGTAGCCATTAACCCAGCCGCTTTTAGTTTAGCGAGCAGAGCATTAAAATCTGTGACAAGAGTGGCTGTATCCTCAGCTATGCTGTCGGCTTGATTAGCAGCCATTTTTACCAGCCCAGAGACTGACTCCGTAGCATCGGTAGGATATGTTGGAGCATACAGCTTACCATCTTCACCAATTTTGATTTCGACAGTATCACCCTCATCAGCAGCGGCGGCTTTTACACCACCAAGAGTCTCCTCTGTTGCCACGAGAAGCGGATCGGCGGAGAGCCCCGTTACCGAGGCTCCTTCCTTGATTTCAAGTGTTCCGCCTATAACAGTTTTTTCTCCGCCTTGTTCGGTATAATTCTTAGTGTTATAGCTCATAACGCACCTCCATTAAGCTTTCTGCTGAAGTACTTTTATGGCTTCAGGTAGAATTAATTTTCCATCCACACGCTGAGTAGCAACAAAGCCTACTTGACCAGTAACAGCATAAAGTTCATTAAGCCTCTTAAATACACGACCCTGACGATCAGCTACCCAGTAATAACTAAAATCACCAAATGCGATACTCTTTGCAGCTGCAGCAATAGTTGGCATATATGCAGAAGTATACAATGGTCGATTGAGGATAGTATCCGGTGTACCTGCCTGTAAGGAAGGTTGCCATAGGTACTGTCCTTGACCATCCTTTAGTTTACGGATTGCTTTTACAGTGGCGTCGTTCATAACGAATACAGCCTTATTACGGTAAGGTGCCTTTAATGAATAGAACAGATCAAGAACCTCGTCCATAGTGATTGCCGTAGCACCTGCAGTAGTCACACCAATTTGGGCACCACCTGTAGAAGCAAGGATACCTGTCGGTTTTCCAGATCCATCACCGGTAAAGAAAGCTTCTTCCTCTTTGTTACCGATACGCCTTGCAAACTCCTTAGAGATGTAGGCTTCAAGATTGAACACAGAATCGTTAAGAAGCTCCTCGGAAACTTTGATCATGGTAGCGAGTTTGTAAGCTCCTATAGAAACCTGTCCGAAACTATCATCGCTATCTGGGATAGTGCCTTCTTCATCCACCCAGGAAGCAGTACCTTTTGTAGCTACAACAGGAATTTTCCTATCGCCAGAAGATGTATTGATAACATTGGCCAGTGAACGGAAAATGTTCTCTTCCTCAAGAGCCTCTACTAAGGTACGTTCAAACTCGTCAGGCACAAGATAACCACCCTCGGAGTCTGTACCGATTTGAAGGGCATTTCTTACGTTTACATCAAGGCCTTCACCTGCACGAGTACGCATAGCATTCCAGAATGCTTTCTTGTACTCTGCAGACGCACGTCCTGTCTTATCTTCAGCATGTTTGGACGGTGTGTTTGTAATAGGGCTACTAGTGGCTTTGGAAAGTTCTAAGTCAATAACCGCCTGACGTTCCAAACGTTCTATTTCCTTACCAAGTGCAACAACTTCAGCTTCCATCTTTTCATAGGTTTGTGTGTCCTCTGCGGATAACAATCCATCACCGCCACGTTTTGAATCAAGGAATGCCTTCGCCGCATCCCAAACCTTAGCGCGTTTCTCGCGCAATTCAAGAATTTTACTCATTGTTATTTCCTCCTTTAAATTAGTGAGAAATTAAAGAAAGCCGCTTATCCAGCGACTCTATAGGTGTACCTGTTTTTTGTTTTTGTTTTTTAGGTAGTTTGCTAATAAGTGAGTTAGTAACCGCCATCCTGCTAAAGATAAGGCTATCCGTCAAATCCGGTGTTTCATTTTCCATAAACATGATCTTATCTGCAAAACCCAGTTCGATGGCTTTATTTGCATTCATCCATGATTCTGCATCCATCAGATGAGAAAGCTTTGTTCGGGAAAGACCAGTCTTTAACTCATAGGCATTAATAATACTTTCCTTAACCTCATCTAATAGAGCTTTAGCTCGTAGCATTTCCTCGCTATCACCGATGGCAATAGTCGAAGGGTTATGAATCATAATCATGGATACCGGCGACATATATACATCTCCACCCGCCATTGCAATAACAGAAGCTGCACTTGCCGCAAGCCCGTCAATTTTTACAGTGACCTTTCCTGTATAGTCCATAAGCATGTTGTAAATCTGAGCTGCTGCAAACACATCCCCGCCAGGAGAGTTAATCCACACTGTAATATCACCGGTGCCAGCCAGCAGTTCATCTTTGAACATCTTAGGTGTGACCTCATCACCCCACCACGTTTCTTCGGATATCACTCCATTTAAATAGAGAGTGCGCCCTTCATCAGAGTCTCGCACCCAATTCCAGAACTTCTTCATTTACTGACCTCCTTCGGTTTTGGCAAACGCTCCTGCGTCAGCCAATTTCGTCATATTTCCGTTAACCAGATATAAATCGCCACCTTCCTCAGCTGGGATACGGTTCATGTCCTCCAATTCACGGATATCATTAGCTGACATCCAGCCATTTTGTCGCCCAATAGCATAGCCATTCATTCGGCTTTGATAATCGCCGCGAAGCAGACCATCTAAATTGAACTTGATGAATACTGATGTTTTCTCAGAAGGCAAAATAAGCGATTGCTGGAGACTTTGCTCCCATCTCACCACCCACGGATCGAGAGTGTATTTTACAAACTCCAAAGACTGCTGCTCGATATTAGAGAAGCTAGATTTCTCAAGATCTCCCACCATATGAGGAGGCACACGGAAAATCCTTGCAATCTCATTGATTTGAAATTTCCGTGTTTCTAAAAACTGAGCCTGTTCTGGAGGTATACCGATGGCTTGAAACTTCATGCCCTCTTCCAATACAGCGATTTTATGTGCCTTAGCTGTGCCTTGGTAAGCACTATTCCAGCTATCCTTGACTCTCTGTATGTCTTTAATTACTCCTGGGTGCTCCAGCACACCGCCGGGATTGGCTCCATTAGCAAAGAATGCCGCACCGTATTCTTCGGTAGCAAGTGACATACCGATTGCATTTTTTGCCATAGCAATAGGGCTATAGCCAATGAGTCCATCAAAGCCCAAGCCTGGTATGTGAAGTACATCATCTTTGCGAAGTGTGACATAGCCGCCCTTTGGATTCAGGCCACTTTCGTCTGTATCCCGGTAGTAGGTATAAACCAGTTCACCATTTGATGCTCGACTTACTTCCATCTTGTTAGGAAGTAGAGGATAAAGCGCAATTGCCTGGCCACGACCATTTCGAACTATCTGTGCATAAGCATTGCCCCAAAGTAAAAGATGACTCATCAGTGTTTCTCGAAACACAAATGAAGTCATCTCTGGATTTGGTTCATCATGAAGAAGGTAATACAAAGGGTGGAAAGGAATCTTTTCTTTACCTCCATCAGAACGATATCTATATACATGTAGTGGCAGTCCAGCAATAGCTTCAGCTAGTATTCTTACGCAGGCATACACCGCTGTTGCTTGCATTGCAGTACGCTCATTTACTGTTTTGCCAGATGATGTACCGCCGAATAGGAAGGAAAATGCGCTACCCACACGGTTTTGCGGTTTGTCCCTTGAACGAAACAGTCCTTTTAATAAATTCATAGGCCTCACCTCCAAATTGAAAGAATTACACCACAAACAATCATTGAAATTTATAGAATTATTAAACCTCTCTCGTCATACACCGAGTCTCCACTATTACCTGGTCCACAGCGGATGGCGCGGTCGAGTGCCATAATAGTTGCCACTGCTCCATCTATTTTTTCTGTACTTTTTTCCTTGTCCGGTTTTATATTTCCAGCCGGATCTGTTTTTATATAGATGTTATCCATCATCCACCGTAGTACTGGATGCCCGCCGTGTGCTATTCTTTCTTCTAATGTCAATTTCATAAGTTCCTTTGTAGGTGGTGACATATCTTTAAAACCTTGACCGAAAGGAACTACAGTAAAGCCTAACCCTTCAAGATTTTGCACCATCTGAACAGCGCCCCAGCGGTCAAAAGCAATCTCTCGAATGTTGTACTTTTCCCCCAGTTCTTCAATGAATTTTTCAATGTATCCATAATGGACTACATTTCCCTCGGTGGTTAAAATATAGCCTTGCTTCTCCCAAAGATCGTATTGCACGTGGTCTCGTCGAACTCGGAGGTCAATATTATCCTCCGGCATCCAAAAATACGGGAGAACGGTATATTTATCTGTTTCATCTTCCGGTGGGAACACCAGCACGAAGGCTGTAATGTCAGTGGTAGAGGATAAATCAAGTCCTCCATAGCATACTCTACCTTCAAGGCTCTCTGGTTTTACTGGAAACGCACAGGCATCCCACTTTGCCATTGGCATCCAACGGACAGATTGCTTAACCCACTGGTTCAGACGCAGCTGTCGAAAGCTATTTTCCTCAGCAGGGTTCTGTTTTGCGCTTTCACAAGCTGCTCTAACTTTATCGATACTTACTGTAATTCCTAGGCTTGGATTTGCTTTCTTCCATACTTTGGGATCAGTCCAATCATCCTCTTCTTTGGCACCGTAGATTACGGGATAAAAAGTAGGATCGTATTTTCTTCCCTCAATAATATCAACCGCTTTTTGGTGTGTTTCATAGCAGATACTCTGGGTATCCGTCCCTGCAGTGGTGATAAGAAAATATAGCGGTTGGGTTCTCGCATCACCAGACCCTTTTGTCATAACATCAAATAGTTTCCTATTTGGCTGAGTATGAAGTTCATCAAAAACAACACCATGTATATTGAAGCCGTGTTTTGAATAGGCTTCAGCCGACAATACCTGATAAAAGCTGTTGGTCGGCAGGTACACCAGTCGTTTAGTTGAAGCCAGCAACTTCACTCGTTTATTCAGCGCTGGACACATCCGCACCATATCGGCTGCTACTTCAAATACAATTGATGCCTGCTGGCGATCTGCGGCACAACCGTATACCTCTGCTCGTTCTTCACCATCTCCACAAGTGAGGAGAAGTGCGATTGCTGCTGCAAGCTCGCTTTTTCCCATCTTTTTAGGTATTTCTATATAAGCCGTGTTAAACTGCCGGTATCCATTAGGTTTTAAGATACCGAATAAATCACGGACAATTTGCTCCTGCCAATCGATAAGTTCAAAAGGCTTGCCTGCCCATGAACCTTTCGTATGGGAGAGTGCTTCGATAAAAGCCACAGCGTAATCAGCAGCGTCCTTATCGTAATATGACCCTTCAGCTATAAAGGCGGTCGGCTTATATTTCTTCAGTTTCCGCATAAACACCGCCCCTTTATGAAAAAGGACAAAAGAAAAGAGCCTCAATCCTATAGATGAAGCCCTTTTCTCTATCCTATTTAGATTTAGTTATTTCTTTATATCCACTTCACCCGTCAGTATGAAATGGGCATATTCTGCTTTATGGTCTATTAAATAGACTACCAATTCATAAAACCCTCGTTCATTTGCCTCATACTGTACTCGGTCCACATCAAACATATTTGTGACTCCACTTTCTCGGATGGAAAGGATTTGTTGCTTAATTATCTCATTCATTGGCTACCTCCTCCGATTCTATTGAATCAGTTGTAGCTTTGCGCAGGATTTCCACATCGAAGCCCGCACTCTTATAGCCTTCTAAAATTGTACTGTAATAATAACAACTCGGCTGTCCAAGCGGTCTACCATCATTCATGATGTAGACCATCGCCTTGACGGTTTTGCTTCCCAACTTCACTTTTATTGTTTCCTTTCGATAAAGGAACGGCCATCCCTCGTAACGGTCAAGTGCCGCTTCATCGGTCGGTGTAATCTCCCAAACTAAAACTGGTACGTTGCCACCCTCAAAAGGCTCGATTGTCGCCACAGCGCCCGCGTGTGCCCCTCGAAATAATAGGCGGTGGTCATTGATTTGACTTGCTCCTACCACCTTCGCTGTGGGGCATCTGTCGGCCATTTGCTTTAGATTAAGGTTGGAGCCATAGGCAAGATATAATTTATTCTTCATTGTAATCCTCCTTCTTAGCTTTGTGGGTTAGGGGCAGCTCAGGCCGCCCGAAACCGCCATGCAGCTGAACCCGAAAGTGCTGCTGTCAAATGTTCTCTGCAGTTTGCAAATTCATCCCCAATGAAACCAATCCGGTTTAGATAGGTTCTCATGGCAAATTTCTCGTTTTCCACCTGCGGTTTCTTTGCTGATGCACACTTTTGTGTTAAGGCTTGGTGGTTGATGGCAAGTGCTAGAACAATGTAGCTTCTTATCTTTCCTGCATGAAGTTCGCTATTGAACCCTCTAAGTTCAACTGTATGGTTTCCGGTAAAAAAGCTGTGAAGGTTGAGGAAATGGTAGCGGCTGTTGTGGTAATGAGTGTTTCTACTCTCGCTGTAACCTTCGTACCAAATGTCCTCAATTTGTCTCATGGTTTTAGGCTTTTTACTGTTCATCTTCTCAACCAAAATGCTGTCCATCTTTTTGCAGTAATTCATTCTCTGCGGTGCAATCTGAAGTGCTTTATAAAATAAGTCGTTTTTGCTTGCAATGATATTTACAAAGTTTCGAATGCTTCGTGGGGTATGTTCAGCACCGTCTAGATGAATGTGAATTCCGCAAGATGTATTTGTAAAGGCTCCAGCTTTGCGAAGCTTTCTTACTAGCTCCTGCAAAGTTTCAATGTCCTCACGGTAGGTTAGGATTGGACTAACCAACTCAACGCTATAATCTCTACCTGCAGCTACTTTTCTTCTACCTTCTTTTCTTTGGCAGTTGATGCTCCCATCGTACATAAACTTCCACACTCGACCATCTGAAGTTTTTACCTTCTTGGTGTCGTAGTAAGTCCCGCCTTCACTGTAAAGGCCTTGCAAAAACTCTGCAGCGACTCTAGCCGCCCTTTCCCTTGTAATCCCGGTAAATTCAATCTCAATCCCGAATTTTGCACTTAACATCGTGTCTCGCTCCTTTTAAAGTGTGTTTGTCCTTTCGGCATATACATATATCACTCTAAAAGGCTTATATAGCAAGACAATTCTACAATATAAATCTACATATTTACTGCCATATTGGTCTTAAAATGTGTATTTTTATTCTTCGATTTTCCTGCATAAATCCTCTCCAAAGACCACTCCAAGGGAACTGCCTGAATCCCAACTGACGTGGATGGTTCCCATGTCATCAACACTAGTAACCGTACCTTTAGTCCCAGGCTGAAGCTTGGTATAAGGGTCATTCATTTTAAGTAGCATGACACGAGTTCCCGGAGTGTAATAACTCCTAAGTTGTTTTAGCATTTCTGGGTGAATGATATTCATTATTCACTCACCTCCTTATGCTTGGCAGTTCCGCTTTTGAAGGCAGAGCTACCGGACAGTTTGGAGAGGAGAATTTTTCGTTCGGTTTTGTATTCTGGACCGATAAAGCCAAGTCTTAGAAGGAAACAACGGAAAGCGTACTTTTCATTCTCCACTGATTTCTCGGTCGAGTTGACGCGAGTCTGCTTCTTTGCCATTTCGCAAAGTGCTGTTACAAAGTGAGTATAAGCCTTAACCTCCTCTGCGGAGCACTCACTTTGGAACCAGGGGAAGGTTACAAATTCCTCATTTACGATAATGGGAATAGAGTCAGTATCAAGTGCTTTCTTTATAAGGGTTTCTTTGCTTTCTACCAATCCTTTTAGGTTATCAAGTGCGATTTCGGTAAAACTCTCCCTCGGCATTTGAATAATCAATCTAACATCTTCGATTTCATCTGGCTCGGCGTATACGGGAGATTCTTCGTAATCATTATATGGGCTTACCCTTCCACCAAGAGCCGCTTCATAGGGAATTTGAATATTTTCAGGAACAAGCTCTGCTTTTGGAAGTGGTGTGTCATATTCTGCTGTAACCGCATTGAAGTCATAAAGGCCTAATAGATCATTAACCAGTTCAGAATTATCTGGTCCTCTGACTACCCCGTTTTTGTCAATGTTGTAGTCTGCCACCTCATATGCAAATGTAGGTGCTCCAAGATATCTTACAGGAGCATTCAGTTTTTGGCTGATTGCGTTGACTAACTCTTTTCTTTTTGCTCCTGTGACATTATAGTTTATCTGCATTTTTATACCGCCTTTCTATTTTCGGTACATACATATATCACTCTAAAGGCTGTTAATATCAAGTCATTTAGGGCATCTTTCTGTAGAAAATACTGTTCCATTAATCGGCGGTATTCCGTGCAGATAACACAATGCCAGTCAGCACAAAACAGACGCATGGAAGTGCTACACCATTACCCCACATTTTGTACTCAGCTGAATCGGAATGAGGGTTGTTAAGCCATTTAATAATTTGCTTTCTTGTTTTCGGCTTGCTACTCTTACCCATGATTTTGCGATGGGTTTCCCAAACCTCCGTCCAGAATGAAATTTCATCTTCTGTAGGATTTTCCGTACCAAGGTCATCACACCAATCATCCGGGAAGCCTTGCAATCTTGCACATTCTGTTGGTGTAAGCCTTCGGACGATATAATTTGGCTCATCGTTTTTCTTGACTGTAATAAGCATATCGTTTGATGCATCCTGACCGTTAAAACCACTTGGATGTGCACCTGCAGAAATCGTACCGCTGATATTTTGATAAGGTTGTGCCACAGCCGATGGGCCTTGAGCATTTAATGTTGAAGCAACACTGTCTTCTGTTATCCCTAAATTTCTAGCAAAATTCTGTCCGCAGTTAAAGGTTTCACGATCAATTGCATACACAACACCATGTCGATCCACTGTATTAAGAGTAAAACTCATATTATCATTTATGCCAGCTCCTTGAGGACCGTTTTTATCCTGTCTTCCAATCATAGAGCCTTGAAGAGCAACTACAGCAATACCACCTTGATTACATCCCGGATTTCCACCATTAGCATCGATGGTTCGAGAAGTATCCGCTTCATATATACCGCTATGAGGATTGCTTGACTGCATAGAGTTGCTCTTATCAGAACAGATGCCAAATGCAGTAGGCACAAAAACGGTCTGGTCATTGTTGCATCCAAGGGTCGCAGACTTATCATCTTGAATTAACGCACCTTTACCGCCACCTTCACACCCAGAACGAATTTTTAGGGTCTTTGGAGTCTCATTTAATGATACAGCCGCTGGTACGACTCCTGCCCTTAACGTTGGTGAAATTTCCTCCTCATATCCAATACTACGACTATCCGATGAATGTTCTGTGCAGAATCCAGCAGTTGTTACAAAAGGTTGATTATTACCACCCTTCCCATATGTAGCGGATACAGTTGGTGCTACATCAACGGGGCCTTTGTATCGTGTATCTTGACTGTGGTTTTCAAACATTACACAGGGTGGATGATTTGCTTTTGCTCTAAGTGTTGCTGTCTTACCATCAAGCACATCGATGCGTTGTCCACCTTGATCGTTTAAGCATACAGTGCCTGTCTTTCCAGTGCAGTTTTTAGCATTTCCGGAAGTTCTTTGCCACGGGCTGCCGCTCGGCGCAAAATTCCTTGGCATGCCTTCGGACTCAAATAGTATTTCTGCGGCACATCTGCCTGCAAAATCTGCGACAAGGTAGATTCTACGACGACGTTGGGGTACTCCGAAATATTGCGCATCGATAGTTCGGTAAGCCACACTCCATCCGTCTCCCATATAGATGTCAGCGTATGGCCATCGTCCTTTTTCATGTAAAGGCACCGAGGTGTTCGGCTCTTTGACACCGATGACCGCTTCGAGGACTGCTCTAAAGTCCTCTCCTTTATTTGACGAGAATGCGCCGGGGACATTTTCCCAGACTGCATACCTTGGATATTGTCCATTGGTCTTACACCTCATTTCCTTGATAATTCTTATTGCTTCATAAAAAAGGACGGATTGTTCTCCGTCCAGACCAGCTCTTTTACCCGCCACACTCATATCTGTGCAGGGAGAGCCAAATGTTATGATATCTACAGGTGGAAGCTCCGCACCATTTAATTTGTTTATATCCCCATAATGCTTCATCTGAGGGATGCGTTTGGTCGTAACTCTTATAGGAAACGGCTCAATTTCAGATGCCCATAAAGGCTCAATGCCACAGAGCAGACCGCCTAGAGGAAAACCTCCGCTCCCATCAAAAAGGGAGCCGAGTCTCAATTTACTCATCTACATTCACCTCCGGCAGGTCACAATATCTTATTTTCGAACCATCTCTTAGGAGAAACACACTGTCTGATTTTCCAACTTGCTCAATATACCTTTTCACAATGACATCACAGTACTTTTCATCCAGTTCAATGCTGTAACAGATTCTATCTGTCTGCTCACAGGCAATCAGTGTGCTTCCTGAACCACCAAAAGGATCAAGCACGATACAATTAGAAAGGCTTGAGTTCATAATGGGATATGCCACAAGTGCCACTGGTTTCATGGTTGGATGGTCGCCATTTTTCTTTGGTTTCTCAAATTCCCAGATGGTGGTCTGCTTTCTATCGGAATACCAGTTATGCTTGCCTTTCTTTTTCCACCCAAAGAGAATAGGTTCATGCTGCCACTGATAAGGAGAGCGACCGAGAACAAGGGACTGCTTTTTCCAAATACAAGTACCGGAAAGATAAAATCCTGCATCGGAGAATGCTCTTCTAAAATTGAGTCCTTCGGTATCCGCATGGAATACATAAATAGAAGCGTCCTTTGCCATCGCTGCTTCGGTGTTCTGAAATGCTGCAAGCAGGAAATCGTAGAACGCTTCGTTAGCCATATTGTCATTTTTGATTTTTCCAGCAGTGCCTTCATAGTTAACATTATATGGAGGGTCCGTAACTACCAAATTAGCAGTTTTCCCATCCATCAAGACATCAAAGGTGTCTTTCTTTGTACTGTCTCCGCAGACTAATCGATGCTGTCCAAGTAGCCAAATATCCCCTAAATGCGAAACAGCGGGCTTTTTCAGCTCGCTGTCTACATCGAAATCATCTTCTTTTATATTATCCTTAAGGGAATCCTTGAAAAGATCGTCCAACTCTCCTGGGTCAAAACCTGTCAAAGACACATCAAAGTCTGAAGCATTTAAGTCCGTGATGAGAAGTGCTAATTTGTCTTTATCCCAATCACCACTTATTTTATTTAGTGCAATGTTCAGCGCCTTCTCCTTTTGCTCATCCAATTCAACAACTACGCAATCTATCTCCTCCATGCCCATACTCAGCAGGATTTTCAAACGCTGATGACCTCCGATGACTCTGCCTGTGGTCTTATTCCATATTACGGGTTCTACATATCCAAACTCCTCAAGGGAACGTTTAAGTTTCTCATATTCCGGATCACCCGGTTTTAAATCCTTCCTTGGGTTATATTCAGCGGGGATGAGTTGTTTAGTTTTTATCTTCTCTATCAACATACTTTTCCACCGCCTTTCTAAATTCACTGTACTTATTTACATCCTCCCACGGGAATAGACAACTATTAAAGTGACCATAAACAGCTGTATCAGAGTAAATCACATTCCTTAGACGCAACTTCTCTATGATTGCCGCAGGTCTTAAATTGAAAATCTCCTGTGCAGCAAGAGTTAATATTTCGTCAGAAACAATACCTGTGCCAAGAGTATTTACAGAAAAGGCTACAGGATTTGCCTTACCAATGGCATAGGATATACTAACTTCACATCTCTTTGCATAACCACACCAGACGATATGCTTTGCAATGTACCGAGCCATATAGACACCGCTTCGGTCAACTTTGGTGGGGTCTTTACCACTAAGTGCGCCACCTCCATGGGATGCAAGTCCTCCATAGGTATCAACCATAATTTTTCTACCAGTTAAGCCTGTATCGGCAGCGGGACCACCTTCGACAAATCTACCAGAGGGGTTAATGAGAATTTCTGTTTCATCATCAAATGGGAAGTCCTCAAAGCACTGCCATAGGACATTGTTAAGGATATCTGTCTTTAGTTCTTCCTGTGTTTTATTCTTATCATGCTGTACCGATATCACAATAGTCTTTATTCGCACTGGAGTGTCCCCTTCATATTCCACCGTCACCTGCGCTTTACCATCTGGGTGGATACCTTTTATCAGTTTCCCTTTTCGGCAATCATCCAGTCTCTTTACAATCCTGTGAGATAGTACAAGGGGTAGGGGAAGCATTTCTCCTGTTTCCTTTGTAGCATAGCCGTACACAGTTCCTTGGTCTCCAGCACCTATCGAACCATACTGTTCATTTATTCCATTTCTTACTTCCAGTGCAGTATCCACGCCAGTTGCAATATCTACACTTTGTTTGTGTACAAATACATAAATCAAGAATTTAAGAGGGTTGTATCCAATCTCTTTAAGGACATTCCTAACAATGTATCGGATGTCTATTTTCTCGCTGCAGGAGATTTCGCCCGCCACGATAATTTTCCCTTTGGTTGCCATTACCTCACAAGCAACACGTGATGCTTTATCTTTACGTAAACATGCTTCTAAAATGCTATCTGCTATGATGTCGCATAGTTTATCAGGATGTCCAGCACATACACTTTCAGCTGTTAAATATCTTTTACTCATTACATATCTCCTCATCTTTATTTTCCTCTGCGGGCAGATAGCAGTCGCTCCATCACATCGTCCTGTGGGTTTAAACCAGAATACTCTGTAGCACAATTCTCTTTAACGATTTGATAAATCTCCATCCACAATCTGTTTGTCTGACTCATAAAGTTCTGACTCATAGCTACATAAGGACTTTGAATAGCATTGCCGGTAGTTGGATGCTTGGCAAGAAAGCCAAACTCAGTTACCGCCTCCTCACACTGTATCCATCTGGCCGCACTCATGGCATATCGTTCTAGAAGCTGTGGGAGCACCAAATGGGCACAGCCTCGCTCCTCAAGCCATTTCCAAGTAATTTCATAAATCTCGCTGGCTACTAGGGTTTTCCCGTCCTTTTGCACCGCTGAGAGCATGGCCCTTGGCTTTGGCATTTCCTGCCCCTTTAAATCAGCGGTATTTTGGAAGTCAATGATTTCTAGCTTTCTCTTACCTGGATTTCCCTGTGCAATTTTATCAGCAAGTGGTTTCTTTTTTTGACCAGAACCTATACGGGCACCGCCACGATTTGTTCCATCTTTGGCCATTCACTCACCTCTTTTCGTTGATGGGTCTATTACCCTGTTTGAAACCGCGAATTTTCACGCGTTACCCCACGCCCGTTACACAAATGAAAAGCTGTGGAGATTTGACTCCCCCTACCGGGTTCCCCAACGGTCTCCATCTCTTGCTGTGATAGCAGAGTGGCAAGGAGTACAAAGAGCCATCAGATTACTTCTATCGTGAGTCCCTCCTCTTGCAAGAGGAAGAATGTGATGTACCTCGGTTGCTGAGGTCAGCTTTCCTTGCCGTTTACACTCCTCGCAAAGAGGATGAGCCGCAATGTAGCGGTCACGTATTCTCTTCCATGCACGACCATATCGCTTACGAGTTGCTGGATCGCGGTCATACTTTTCATACCGTGCAGCTTCCTTTTTAGCATGTTCTTCACAAAAACGTCTGTCAGTCAGCTCTGGACAACCAGGATAAGAGCATGGTCGCTTAGGTTTCCTTGGCATACTACACCTCCTTTTGCCCATAGAAAAAGCCCTCGCAGGAGAAATGCTCCCGTGAAGGCTTCTGTTTGCTAATATTCCATACTACCATTATATAACTTTCACTACGGACAAACAGTGTCATCGTATGCCAACCTGTGCCAAAGTGTGCCAACTTTTATTTAGGCACCTTTAAATGCTGCAAGGCTGATGAGTGAAGTCTATGCACAGTTCTCATAGAAACATTAAGGTTGACACAGATTTCTTCCCAGTTAAGAAAGTTAATGTAACGGTAGCGAAGAAGCAGCTTCTCATCCACGTTTTCCATCTGGTTAATCGCTTCACGAATATCTGACTTAAGCTTTATTAAACGTTCCACCTCTTGTTGTATCTGCTTCTCCAAATCTACTATTCTAATCACGTATTTTTCAAAAGGTGGATCAGTACTTTTTGTTTTACTGACTTTTTCCTCAAGAACAGGAGATGAAACACTTCTTGAGAGTTCCCTTAGATTTTGCAACTCCTCAAGATCGGAATTAATCAGCTCATTTAAGCGATAAGCTTGTTTCAAGAATTCCTTTGCCGTCATCGCACCACCTCCTCATGTAGCTTTTTAATTAGCATCTCAGGATCGAGGGATGTCAGGGTAGTGAAATACCCGGAATGAAAGAAACGCTCAATCTCACATTTCGTATATCTAGCAGAATCATTGCGAGGGTATTTCGCTAGTCTTTTCAGAGCAAAACGATAATCCTTGACCGCCTGTAGAATAATGGCATTTGCCAGTTTTTCAAATGCATCCATCATACAACACCCCTCGCTTTCCCCAGATTTGCTTTGACAGCGTTAATAAGATCGGACTGTGTCTTTTCCTTTCGTTTCAAGGCTCTCATCACATCTTCATCAATCGTTCCTTTTGCAACAATGTGATGGATAACCACCATTTCATTTTGTCCTTGTCTCCAAAGTCTTGCATTTGTTTGCTGATAGAGTTCCAGACTCCAAGTAAGACCAAACCAAATAAGTGTTGAACCACCACTTTGTAAATTGAGACCGTGTCCTGCTGATGCGGGATGGATAACCGCCACAGAAATATCACCGTTGTTCCAGTCCTTGATATCCTTGGATGTTTTAATTTCTCTAACATTAAATCTTGCTTTAATACGCTCTAAATCGTGATTATACCAATATGCAATAAGGACAGGTTTGCCGTTTGCACCTTCGATTAAATCTTCAAGAGCATCCAGCTTGCGGTTATGGATAATATGAGTATTTTTATCATCATCATAGACAGCACCGTTTGCCATTTGAAGGAGTTTGCCCGAAAGGACTGCTGCATTCATGGCATCAATCTCCTCATTGGCAAGCTCAAGAACCATCTCTTCACGAAAGTGATCGTATACTGATTGTTCTTTATCATTTAGATACACCGACACTTCATTTATCACGCATTCTGGCATTTTCAGAAAATCAACCGACTTCATTGAAATGGTAATATCTGAAATTAGCCGATATATGGCATCTTCTGCCCCAGGTAACGGTTTATATGAAAATACAATCTGCTGATTACGTTTATCTGGAGTAAAGAAGGAATTGCGGTAGTGAGTTATGTATCTGCCGAGTCTTTTACCCATGTCGAGAATACGAAACTCTGCCCACAAATCCATTAACCCGTTACTGGATGGAGTACCCGTAAGACCCACAATACGTTTCGCCCTAGGTCTGACTTTTAGTAAACTCTTAAATCTTTTTGCTCCATAGGACTTAAAAGATGACAATTCATCAATGACCACCATGTCATAATCAAAAGGAATGCCACTTTTGTTTACTAACCAGTCAACATTTTCTCTGTTTATAAGATAGACACTTGCTGGTTTCCTAAGAGCTGCTAACCGCTCCTGTTCTGTTCCAATAGCCACTGAATACTCCAGTCCTTTTAAATGCTCCCATTTGTTTATCTCAGCTGGCCAAGTATCCCTTGCTACCCTTAGTGGGGCAATGACCAGAACCTTTCCAATTTCAAAACTATCAAGGCATAAATCAAATATAGCAGTTAAAGTGATTACGCTTTTGCCAAGACCCATCTCTAAAAACACCGCTGCTATGGGATGCTCAAGTATAAAATTCGTAGCATATGTTTGATATTTATGAGGATTGTATTTCATAGAGTATCCCTCCAATCTGCTCAACATCATCAATGACATAGCAGTTAAAGCCTAACTTTTGTAATTGCTTTATTCTTCTAATCTGTAGTGGTCGAGGTTTCTTTCCGGAAGCCTTTAATTCCACAAAAGCGATCTTCCCTAACGGTAAAAGCACTAAGCGGTCTGGCATCCCATCTAAACCCGGACTAACAAACTTTGCTGCAATGCCTCCCATCTTTTTTACCTCAGCCACCAGTTTCTTTTCGATATATTTTTCAAGCATAAATACCTCCCATATAAAAAGGCTCGGAACAAGAAAACAACTTTGACCCATTTTTCCTATACGCGCGCGTATGCGTGTATGCACAGGCTACACTTTCTTCTTTTTTACTATTTATAAATAAATAGGATACTTCTTGTTCCACTTGTTCCGAACCGTAGATTTTCCTTTTGATTACTAGCTTCGGGGAAAGAACCAGTATGAGAACAAGGTAAGGTACAACTAGCTTTGTTCCTCGGTTCGGGAATAAGCTCGTTGCTTTCCATAGATAGGGAAATTGATTGTTCCGTTCTTGTTCCCGGTGTACTTGTTCCACCCACTGATCTTTCTCATAATGGCACCGATGGCATAAGAATCAGATGTTCTCATTGAGGATGCATCTTTTCCAAAACATTCACACCAAATCTCCATATTGCAGACAAGGGTTCTTTTTACTGTTCCAACACGGGTGCCGCCGCCAAATTCGCTACCGCCGAGGAAATTTCTACGCTCGTATAAAGACATAGTGTCCCAATCATCCGGCAAAAGAGTATCCAGATAGGTACGAACCAATCCTTCTCGTTCATCTGTTTCCATGGCATCTGCCTGCTCACTAGTTGCCATGGATGCATCATCACCTTCAAGGTAGAGTTTTTCTCCCTTCTCATAAAGCACTAGTGTCTCTGCCCAAATCTGCTGTACTTCCTCTTTAGTCATCTGCCAAGCTTTCTTTTTATCATTACCGCTAATACGGACTGGCCAGAATCTTCGATTGCCGGTTATATCTCGAAGAAACCCGCTTTCTGCATTTGTAGAACCTACAATCACACATTGACGGGGATGGCTCTCCACATTGACTCCATAACTTGCCCGGTACTTATCATCTGCCCTCGAAATAAAAGACTTCACAATTTCCACATCCGTCTTACGCATTCCGGCAAGCTCACCCAGTTCCAATAACCAATATCCCTGAAGTTTCTCAGCGCCGGATTTATCTTTCATATCCGTAATGGTCAAACTATCTGAAAACCAATCTCCAGCAAGTTTTGCAAAGAAAGTTGACTTACCGATACCTTGAGGACCGTTTAAGATAAGGACACTATCAAACTTTGTGCCTGGTCTATAAATGCGGGCTACCGCTGCAACCATCGTTTTGCGGATAACTGCTTTTGTATAGGAATTATCTGTTGCACCGAAATAATCAATTAATAGATTATCTACTCGACTAATTCCATCCCATTTTGGCAGGGAGTCCAGATACTCCTTAACAGGATGGTAGGCTCTTTCAGCCGCTACCGCTAACACAGCATCCTTGGTCTTGGTAGGGGAATAGACTCCGTATTTGCTGCTTAAATACACTTTAAGAAGTGCATTATCCGAATCATTCCAACCCGCCTTGATCTGTTCCCAAGGCAGACCTCCTTTGGCATCAATACCATCACGGTGGCAATTAAAAGCTATATGCTGTAATTCCTTGTCATGACGAATAATCAAAACGATGTTGTCTAGAGTGTCTTTTATTCGGCCTTGCTTATCCAATTCCAAAGCTGTCTGCCAATCCTCATCACTAAACTCCTCTTCAGCCTGTGCCTGTCTCTCCTTAGCAAACTCAGCTTTTACTTTTTCATCTTTAATAGCAAACTCGCACATTGCCACAAAAGACGGCATCTTACCGGGAGCTGTGGTGGTAGAAGCTTTATCATCTAAAGAACCAAATTTATGAATACGAACGAGATCAAAAGCATTGAGGAGTAATCCACTTGCTGGGTCTGTAGCATGGTGGCTGTATGCGAATTTATCATCATAGATAATCACACCGGCACTACTATCAGCTGGAATATAATCGTATCGTCCTTCCATAGCAGATGGGGCATAAACTGCACCTAAGAATTTCTCAATTGCTTCACGTACGGGATAGGCACGACAGAATGTTCCTACCACACCTTCCTTTAAAAGCGGATCTGCTTGTTCTTTAAGACTGCGATTTATAACTTCAGACTGCCTGCTTGATACTGGCCAAGTTGATGTATCCCGCCAGTTTTGATATTTTGAAAGATAAACATCAGGGTCAAGCAATTCTCCATCCTGCTCTTCATAGACGAATTCACCATTAGAGGAAGTGGATGGCCAATACATAAGGCGATGGGCTTCATAAGTCGTATCATCGAAAAGATCTATGCCGATTTCTTTTGCCACCATACGTCCAACGGCTGCGTATTCTTCTTCGCTGACTTCACGAGCGAGAGGAACGATTAGCCTAAGTCTTGGATTTTCCGGTGTATGCTTATGGGTGGAATAAACACAGCATTTGAAATCAAAAAGCATACTGATTTGTTCCCAGATATCTGGTCTACCGTAATCCATATCTAAGGTAAGCAAAGAACGGCATAAAACATTGCCCTTCTTTCGCCTTCCCCCTTTTAAATGGCCTCCGACAAAACCACCCACATCTTTGATATCATCTTGTTGGCCTCTTTTTAATTTCCGATATTCTTCTACTGTTTCCGTAGTACGTTGTGTTGTCTTTACACGGGCACAAAAATCCTCCCACGAGATATCTTTGTTTTTCCATTTCTTGTCCATCCGACTGTTGCCCACAGCGATTTTCATAAGCTTTCGACCTCCTCATGCTCTGGACTAAAATATCTGACCGTTTGTCTGCGTTTCTTGGCTACTTCAATCTCCCTTGCCATCCCGCTTGAGATGGTATTGCCTAGCACCCAAACCTCGGAGCATTTGCCCATAAGCACGATGTCCATAAATATGGCAAGTTCACGTTCCTCTGGATTTTCATCATCCATAAACTGTGGAAACATAAGGTGGGGAGCAATTGGGATGCAATTATTCTCCAAGGCAAATCTACAAAAGTTGCGAGCCTTTTTAACGTTTCCTTCTACATCACCGGAATAGGGAGAACAGATATATACAAGTGGCTTAAAGGCAGATTTTTTCTCTGCCTTTTTCTTTCTTATTATGTTGGTCAGTGCCTCATGGGGAGTTGGGTCATGGTATCCTTCATGATTGAATTTATCGATTCCCATTACACACCCTCCATTTCTATCTGCGGCAAAATACCATCTGCCTTCAACAGTTCGTAAATGAAGAGTCTGCCTTTTTGAGTCCAATATGTATGGACTTTTGTATGCAGTTCACCGTTACTACCGATGTAGCTATGTGTCTTGGTGCTGGTATAGCCTTTTTCTGCATACTTCTGATATAAAAGCCAGATACCACCTTGTTTAAATTGGATGCCCTTTTTATTAAGATAGCGGTTCATCCAAATAGCTGACTTACCGTAATCTTTGGCAATTGCTGATGTAGAAATGAGGTCTTTGCAATTTAGAACTACATCATAATAGGAGACTTTCGGTTTCATTTCTGCAATTTGCTGATTCTGAACGGCAATCGTACCTTCAAGCACTTTATTTTGTTTCCTTACTTGAGTTAGCTGTTGATTAGCAATCTGAAGTGCCCTTGCCATGATTGCTTCTGGGGAATTCCATCTTCTTTCTATTTCAAGAAAGTATTGGCGACACTCTTTCCCTTTTGGAGTACGCTGTATCATGCATAGCTCTTTTGCCATATCAATTGTTATTTGGTGGTCAACAGCAGGTCTTCCACCTGTACTTTCCGACAGAAATGTCGAAAAGTCCGTACCCTCCACAAATCCATACTCACACATTCTTGGAAACCATTTATCATAGGGTGTTTTCACTTCCAAAACTGCATGCAAATCACGGCCAAGCACTGTGGGGTGGTCATTTTCATAATTGATTCTTACTAATTCGTCCATACGAATTACCTCCTGTAATATAGTCAGAGAGGAAACCCCTCTACCTAATAGCCACAGGAGGTAATGAATGTTGAGGATTTTGAAAAAATATATTTAATCTTTTTGATAAAACTGACACTCATAGCCATCAGCACCAAGTAACAGGCCTTTTGCCCATGTTGGTGTCCTAGCCATTTGTTCACAAATAGTAGAAAGTGACCTCCTCATATCCGCTTCGATTATAATTTCATCGTGTACATGAGCCACAATGGAACAATTCTTTAATGTCTGCATGGCATGGCACAAAATGTCACGGCTGATTGCCTGGACAATATTCTCTACAAATTTTGGACCGTAGCTTTCGATTCTTTCCCACTTCTTCGTCCCACCGATACCTTCATAAGTAACTGACTCACCACCAAATACATTCTCTCCTATACGAGGTTTCACATAGGAAAGCCGCCTGCCGGAAGGAAGGACAATAAAGAGCATTCCACTTTGATATATAAATTTAATACCGTGTGTTTCTGTAGGAGTTTTCTGCTTAACGCAGGTTTTTACAGAGCGGTCAACATCCCACCATAGTTTTGTAATATTGGGATTGGATTGTCTCCAAGCCGTTACAAGAGGTTGAAGTTCCTCTTCTTCAATTCCCATCTCCAAAGCACCCATTGATTTCAATGCTCCAACAGATCCACCGTAACCTAGGGCTAATTCAGCAATTTTTCCCTTCTGACGAAGATGTCCATTAACACCGTTTTTCTCCACAGGTACATTAAACATCTGAGATGCACTTGCACAGTAAATGTCACCGCCATTTTGGAATACATCTATTCTCCATTTTTCTCCCGCAAGCCAGGCTATAACGCGAGCTTCAATCGCTGAAAAATCTGCAACTATAAACTTCATGCCCTCCTGCGGTACAAAAGCAGTACGGATAAGTTCCGACAGTACCTCCGGAATAGAATCATAAAGTAAGGTAAGAGCATCAAAGTTTCCGCTACGAACTAAAGCACGAGCCTGTTCCAAATCGGGCATATGGTTTTGAGGGAGATTTTGTAGTTGAATAAGCCTGCCTGAAAACCTACCAGTTCTGTTTGCTCCATAAAACTGAAACATTCCTCTTGCACGACCATCATTACATACTGCATTCTCCATTGCTGTGTATTTTTTTATCGATGATTTTGCAAGCTGCTGACGAAGTTCCAAAACGGTGCCTAGTGGTTCAGGTGCTGTCTTTAACATCTCAGCAACTGCTTTTTTACCAAGACTATCTGTTTCCAATCCGTTATCAGCAAGCCATTCTTTCATTTGTTGTACGGAGTTTGGTTTCTCTAAATTAGTTATATCCTGCATTAAAGCCATTAGCTTTTCCCGCGACTGTTCATCCATCTTGACGGCTTGTTTTACAAAAGCCATGTCAATAGCGATACCACGATCATTGATTCTCTGGTCAAGATGATATTCTGACCATATATTCTCTGGAAGCGGGAATTTAGATAGTCTCTGCTGTATTGACATCTCGGCTTCCACATCACGGAGGTTATATGCTTTAAATCGCTCCCATTTATCCATGTCGTGTTTTGGCAAATTACGAACTCGTCCTCCGTTTGATTTAGTAGGGGAGCAAGGTGTACAGAAATATTTAATGAGGTCTTTGCCTTCCGTCAATTTTTGTTTTTCCAATCCTAAGACTGCACCGACACCTTCAAGTGAAAGTGGAAGTCCCATATAAGCCGACCATATCATTGAACATTTCCAGGATGTAGGGTCAAGATAATCAGTAAGGTTAAGCCATTTTGATAGGCAAACACGTTCAAACATAGCATTAAAGGCCCATTTAATAACAGAATTATCCATAAGGGCATTGATTATTTCATTTGGGATTTTCTCTCCACAGGCAATATCGACCACCTGAACTGCACCGCCATCAACCGAATAACCAAACAATAGAATTTCAAAATCATCACTCTCGGCATAACGGTAGACTCCACATTTTTGAAGATTGGCACTACTAAATGTTTCAATATCAATTGAAATAGAATTCATGTATTACCACCCTTTCCAATGCAAACGAGGTGACAGAAGAACAACTTCCACCACCCCGTTTGTATTCATACTTTAGCTGTTATGCTAGGAAATCATCATCTTCAATTGTGGTGAAATCATCAGCCGCTGTGGTTCTGCTGCCTAAAGGCTCTCCATCTCTAATCTTTTGGATGTTACCAAGTCCACAGGCCACACCCTTGTTACCGTTAGAATTGAAAGCATAGAAATTAAGTGACACTCTTGCATAGCAACCACTGTATACCTCATTGCGATCCAGAATAGGCTTGACTGCTTTATCTACAATCTGAGGCGGAGTAGTGCTGTTGGCATTTACAAAATAATGTCCTTTATAAGCCTCATCATCTCGTTCTACATCACCATCTCGAAGTGGTAGCTTGATAGCAGCCTTATTTGGCTTTTTACCACCAAACTTTGCAATGCCCTCTTCAATAGCAGCATCAACTGCTGCATTGATGGCATTAATGGTTTCCTTATCCGATTTAGGAATCAATACCGATACACTATACTTTTCTGCCCCACCATTGATGGATACCGGTTCCCAGCCATGAAAGTAGCTGAGACGTGTGTTTACACCAGTGATAACCTTCGTTCTGTTTTTATTATTCATATTCACATTCCTCCGTTATTTCGTTAAATTCGTTTTTTGCGTTTGATACGTTCATAGCCGGACGCTTATCCGATAGCGGGACCAGAGTCGGCTTTCCCGGTGGCTTGTATATAAGATCACCGAGTATCTTCTCAAATTTTGATTTGCCCATCAGCCTTTCCATTTCCGTAAGAGTGATGAGACTCTGACGAAAGATATCTTTATAACCGTTTGCTTTGGCTACTTCAGCCACAGCATCTTCATCCTTGTATTTGCGGACAGATCTGCCCTCAACAACCTTAAAACCATGCCACTCTTTCCCATGATTAACAGCTGCATCGGTGGCATATGCAATGATTTCATTTGCCCATTTCGTAAGGTCGGACAGTTTAGATAGAACTTCCTCGATTTCAGAGTCCGTAAGTAGTGGAGGTAGTTTAAACTCCGATTGTGCCAATTTCAGTTTTTCCTCAGCCCTAGCACGGCATTTAACTGCCGCTCGGCAGAAAGTACACCACTCACCCGGAAGATATTCACCTTCACCGTCATAAGCTTTTTTTGCCTTTGGTTTTAGTTCTTTTTCTGCCCAAGCTTTTAAATCCTCTACCCGTATTGTCCATGTGCTGACATTCTCTCTGCGTGGCTGGAAAATGGTCATGGACACTTCCTCGATGTCGTACAAACTATCGTAAATTTCTAAAGCACCCAGTGCATACAGTTTCATCTGTGGATTGTCCACCGCATCCACCAATACTCCCATGCCATACTTGAAATCGATAATGTGAAGTTTCTTATCTGCAATAATGATGCAGTCACCGGTTCCAAATCCCTGTGGAACATAGCAGGAAAAATCAAGACGCTGTTCGATTAGTATTAAAGGGTCTGTGCAGCTCTGCTTTGCCAGCTCAAGCTGTTCCATTACAAATTCCACATAGGCATCACTGTGTTCTTCCATCGCATCGGAGTTATAAACTGAGACAGGACGCTTACTTCTCATGTGAAGTGCTTTTTTAAGCTTATGTTCACAGAGAGCATGGGCGGCGGTGCCTTCAGCGGCTGCACTGGATTCGTTATTTACAAACTCCAGTTCCAATCGTGCAGACGGAAGGCAATTCAGCCACCTATGGGCGCCTGATGCGGAAAGAACTGCATGATCACTCATTCCCAAGTACCTCCGCATCTTTTAACATATCTGCATAATGTTTTGGGGCCACTTCGCTTAATTTAGAGCCACCGTATTTTTGGATTATTTCTCTTACTTGAGCAGTAAGACCGGCTTGACTCTTTTCAGCGAGTTTTGCTCTTACTTCCTCTAGAGTGATCTCCTTTTTCTTTGGCGCAGGTTCTTTTACAGGTGAAGTCGGCTCTTTTGCTTCGACAGGTTCATTGCCCGCCATTGCATCGGCAACCGCTTGTATGCTGTCTGCCAAAGAGCGCATATCTGAAACCACATCAAGAAGTAGTTTGATTTTGCTCATGGTTTAATCCTCCCTCCTTAATCTCACTAATGGCGAGTTCCTGTACGGTGTCACCCGGAACAAGGATAGTCAGTTTCTGCTTATCACCAAGTAAGAAACGGAGGAAACGCTCCCTTATGGTGACATTACGGCAAGTTACAATCCCGCCAGTCTGTGGAGTTTTTGAAACACTGATTTTCAAGTAGTGTTTCATGTTCTTCACCTCTTTCCGAGAGCGTTTATGTACTGCCCTCTATCTATTAGCCGTGGCAAGAGGGGAAAGTTGAGGATTCTGGAAAAACTTTTTTGAAATTCTTCTTAGCTGTATCTAAACGGTGTGAAATGGCACTTTTACTAACACCCTCACGCTCTGCATACTCTGTTACAGAAACACCATCTAGGAATATAGCAATCAGTAACTCTGCTTGTTTTTCCTTGAGGGTCTTGCGGATAATTTCACAGAGGTATTCATACTCTTCTTGTTTCTCTCGAGTCACTTCATCGGTGTTATCAGGGAAATAGTCCATATGATCCGTTGCATCCTCAGATTCGTCATCTTTGCGGAATGGTTTCTTTGGCATCCCTCTGTGTCTATCAAATTTATGCCAGTTATTGTACTCGGGTTTGTTGAAACGCTCGTCCATAATCTCTTGTGGTGAACGGCGTGCTACAGTTTCCTTCTCCTCGACAGAAGATAGCCTGTCCTCGTAATCTGCATCAATCATTAAAGTGAAGTCCTCGTCTGGTACCTCTAGATAGATAGATTTGTTTTCGTGCTGAATTCTAATTTTCATTTTGCATCCTTTCCGCCGGACTGCATTGGCGGCAAAGGATACAAAAATAGGTCTGTGCCTCGAAGTACACAGACCCTTTGTCCTGAAAATGAGCGCAACAAGGTAAGGTACTTTTATTGCAACGCATAACAATCCTAAACGGACTGAAACGTAGCAATATGTATCCTTTGCCCTTATTGCAAATCAGGCATTTGATATTTTTTTGTAGACGAGGAATGGTCTAATTCTTGCTAACTACGAAGGACCTTTCCTTCGTCTAGTATTATTGTAAGAGAGAATTGGACAGCCTTGGCGGACACCTCATGCCCGTTAATTTCAGGCTTAAAATTAGGCTTTCCCTCACAAAAACACCTAAAAACGACAATAAAAAAAGCCATACACAAACCCCTAAAAGGATTCATGTATGGCTCACATATTTTGCAACTAAAAAACGGACATCCCGTGTCCGCTTTTTCAAAAATATTTTGATTTTTTATAATGGCTCTGCGCCATGTTCCTGTAAAAATGTTCTAATCTCATCCATCGATTTTGGATATAGGTGAGTCAATGCAAAATCATACCAAATATGACTATTGTTATTGAAGTTCAACGAAAATGGAGAATTGCTAATTATATGGTTACTAATTTTAGGTGGCAGATGAAGTCCAAGGCAAATTAAAACTATGGAATTAATAGAGCCTGGTTCTTCACCATTAACTATTCTTCTTATGGTACGCTCATTGACCATTATTTCCTCTGCTAATTCGTTATAAGTTACTTTTCTCCACTTACGAACTATTTTAAGAGAGCTGGTATAGCTATTTGGCAATTCATTATAGATTCGCATTTCTTCAGCTATTGTTTCGGCTAGTAGTTGGGCCTTCTTTTCTGGAGCCGCATACTCAAAACCATTACAATATTTTATATCAAAATCAATATTCGATGTCTTATCACGATTGAGAAAACATTCAGTATAATATCTTTCCTTGCACCCAGATTTGACTGATAACTCGAAAACCAAGCAGCACTCATCCATATGGGTTCGTGCATAGTTCGAAAGTACAGTCTGTCCAAATATATCCTGCGTTATATATTTTGGATGGTTTAAGACAAAGTGGGAATCTACATATATATAACTTCCGTCCCTAACTAAAGCGGCCATTTCTGGATTGGTTATGCTTTGGATGGCAGCATCCTCTGCACCTATAGAAAAGGTCTGATTTCTTTCAAGAGCACCCTTCTTAAATCTATGAGGCTTGACGTAGCGACCATCTATGTAAGTAAAGGTTCCGATTGCTTCCTCATATCCAGCATCAATCATTCGGATTTTAGCTGCTGTCCGAGATACACTGAAGAACGTTGCTAATGCATCAATAACTGGCTCCATTACATCTATAAGTTCAGATGTTCCCAGTTCTGAACGGAATTGCTTAATAAATTTGAACGCTTGGGTTTTAAACATAGCAAG
This sequence comes from Anaeromicropila populeti, assembly GCF_900112775.1. Taxonomy (GTDB): domain Bacteria; phylum Bacillota; class Clostridia; order Lachnospirales; family Lachnospiraceae; genus Anaeromicropila_A; species Anaeromicropila_A populeti. Next base: position 122,533 of record NZ_FOYZ01000010.1, on the reverse strand, counting down.
TGGCATTTGTATCTTTGGAGCGAGGGCATTCGCCTGCCACTCCATCCAGTCAGTTGCATCTCTGGTATTGTCTTTTATACCTCCGACCACCTGACACTTGATTCGTGTGGCACTGCTGTTATACAACCGCTCCAATTCAAATGCTTTTCTATGTTGATCCCAATGAACACACTCATGCACAATAGTATTATTGACTGATCCCAGATTACGAAGGAAGTAAGCTTTAGGGTCCACGATTATTGTACGGCCACTCACACGGGTCTGTACCATTTCATCGATGTCTACATTATAAAATTCTGCATCACAGTCGTGAAAGTATATCTGCCCAAAAACAGAGAAATCCTTTGTAATCTCCCTCATTTCTACTGTAAGGCCCATTTTTTCTGCCAACACCTGTGGCTCAACTGCCATTGGGGTTTTTAATGCTTCAGGGTAATGTCTTCTAAGGAAGTCTGTGGCAACAGATTCTAGTTGTTCCTTATGAATGATAGGGACAAGGGAGTCTGACATAGGTTTCGGCTGCTTATTTTTGCTAGTATACTCCGTTATACTAGAGATTGAAAAATCATCCAAATTGCAATCCAAATCACCTGAGCATTCTAGCATAAACCATTGCCGGCAATTTTCTGATTCATCATAACGATGATTTGATTCACGGACTTCGAATTCCGCTTCAACAGCAACATCAAATTCTATTTTCATGTCCGGTAAGTCATTAACAGATACGAACTTTACTTCTATATCTGATAACTCAATGCCGCCAATGTTTTGAACTCTGTATAACCGTAAGTCTAAATCTTCACAATTATCCGTTGCATAGGTTTGTATGGCAGAAAATATCTCATTATAGAATCTACCATCCACGTAATCTTTAAAAGAACGATTACCCGCCAAGGCACTCCCTCCTCACCCCATATGAAATTAATATCTTTAAGGATTTTTACTATTCAAACATTAGTTCATAGGTAAATTATAACATGTATTTTGATTGCCTCAACATTTATTTTACGTTTGCGAATTTTAATTGTTGCTTCGCTAACTTTGTGATAAACTTTATTTATTAACTTAGGCTAGGTACTAAGGCGAGGTGATATTATGTCCATAAGTTATAAAAAACTATGGAAACTTCTTATTGATAGAGATATGAAAAAAAAGGACTTAAGAGAAGCAGCTGGTATTAGTACAGCTTCAATGGCTAAGCTTGGAAAAAATGAAAATGTTAATACTGACATTTTAATAAAAGTATGTAAGGCGCTTAACTGCGATATTTCAGATATTATGGAGATTGAAAAAACTACAGAAACCCCACCAAAAACAAAGGAGTGAGCTAATGAAACTGTTATATTCAAACATCCTACCTCTTGGAACATCAGAGGGTCAACAAACAATTATAAATTGTTTTAACGAGCAAATTGCAAAATCAGACCGTGTTGAAATTGCGGTTGGATATATTTCTCGTGTTGCCTTGGAAGAACTCGACAATCTGGTCGAAGAGCATAATATATCTAGTATATGCCTTACCATTGGAATGTACTTCATCGAAGGAATGCCAGAAGGATCATATAATACTGCTTTAGAAATCAACAAAAAATGGACAGAGACTGGTATAGGTGAAATTAAGATCGTAAAAGCATTCAAATATCATGGAAAAGTATACTGCTTTTATAAAGATGGGCAACCTTTTTCTGCTATTATTGGTTCCGCAAACTTAGGTGTAATCAAATTAGATGCTAATAACCGTAGGCAATATGAAATCTCATCGGTTACTGATGATGCTACTGAATGTAAAGAAATTGCTGAATTTTTAGAGAAGCTAAAGGCTCAGAACTGCTCTGATAATATTGCTAACATTATAGGAATGCCAATAGTCAGGGAAGTTAACACATCACTTAGTGGCATTGATACGGTAACACAGATTCCCCAAACTGGTGTACAGCTTTATGAACAGCATAAAACAGACGTTTCTTTTGTACTGCCATTAAAAGTTCCTGCTTACGATGAGCGGCATATGGATGATGGTAAGCATTTCACAAAGTCAAATATAAATGTTAGCTATGCCGCACCACGAAGTAAAAGGAAATCCCGTGATTGGTACGAAACTCAATTGACTGTTAGCAAAGCGATAACTCGTTCAGAAGGTTACCCTGAAAAAAACAAGCCTTTTTTTGTTGTAACCGATGATGGCTATTGGTTTAAAGCTCATACCACAAGCGATGGCAATAAACAATTCAGTGCTGTTGGCGATGAACTCATTCTTGGTCGTTGGATTAAAGGTAGACTTGCAGCAGCAGGTTTAGTAACACCAGTTAATGACACCCAAGCTGATACTGATCGTAAGGGAATGATTACGAAAGAAATGTTACAAGCATACGGTTGCGATAGCCTTGTACTTTCAAAAACAGATCAGAAAGCATTGGACGAAGATGGCACCGAGCTTGATGTGTGGGTTTTATCGTTTGAAACAATTACTAACGAATGAGAGGTGTATCAATGCAATATTTAAAAAAATACTTGCAAAAAATAAAAGAGCGAGGTAACGAAAAATTAGCTGAGTCCATTTCCAAAACAGCTGAAGATATTGGCAATCAACATATTCGCAATTTTTCATTTATAAGTCATGAGATTGGCTTGTTGTTTGGTAATGTGCAATCTGGAAAAACTGGTCAAATGTTTGGCGTTATGTGCAAAGCTGCAGATTTAGGATTTCCCGCATTCATCTTACTCACAACAGACAATGTTGTCTTGCAACAACAAACCTTAGATCGAGTTAGAGACGACTTAGACGGCTTCTGTATTTGTGGCGAAAACGACTCAGGCTTATTTATTGAAAATAGCCTTGTTAAGCCAGCCATTGTCGTTCTAAAGAAAAATGCAAGAGTACTAAGATTGTGGGCAAATGTATTTAATTCTACAGGCTTTATGAAGGGCAACCCTCTATTCATCGTTGATGATGAGGCGGATGCGGCTTCCTTAAATACTCTAATAAACCGTAATAGTCAGTCATCAATTAATAGATATCTGGATTCTATAAAAAATGGAGCATCAAGTAGCTTATACTTACAGGTTACAGGTACGCCTCAAGCAATCTTATTACAGACCCTTGCGTCTGGTTGGCATCCATATTTTACATACTACTTCCATCCAGGGGATGGCTATTTAGGTGGAGACTTTTTCTTTCCAACAAGCGGTAAACCTGAATGCATTGATTTTCTTGAAACTATCAAACGACCGACACGAAGTGTTGTTATACGCCACCTTGCTGTATCTGCTCAGATTTTAGCATCAAAAGGAAAAGTATCAAATTGCCTTCTACATCCGAGCGTACGACAAAATGTCCACCAGCGTTTTGCTGACGATGTCGCAAAGGAACTAGATTGGTGTATGGAGCATATCAATACCGAATTCATCACAGAATTACAAACCCACTATGATTCTTTAGAACCCAACAAAAGTGAGAAACTTTCTTTTGAAGTTATCTATAAAACTACTAAGGATTTGTTGGAAAACAAAGGGATAAAAATTCTTGTTATGAATGGAAAAACAGATGTTGAGAGTCCAGATTATGCAACAGGCTGTAATTTTATCGTAGGCGGAAACACTCTAGGCCGAGGCGTAACTTTTCCAGGGCTACAGACAATTTATTATACAAGAACCAGCAAAAAGCCTCAGGCGGATACTATGTGGCAACATAGTAGGATGTTTGGTTATGACAGAGACTCTGGCATGATGAAGATATTTATAGATGAACAACTCTATAAATTATTTGCGGACATTAACGCTACTAATAATGCCATTATCGCACAAGTAGAGCAAGGAATTGAAAACATAAAAATTTATTATCCAATTGGATTGAATCCAACTCGAAGGAATGTAATTGATAACAAACGAGTCAATATCCTTTCAGGGGGAACGAACTATTATCCGTTCTACCCAGATAATAACACCATAGATGATATATCAAAACTATTGGAGCCTTTCTCCAATGATGATCCTTATTACCAGGTAAATTTGAGGTTAATTAAGAAAATATTATCTCACATTATTGCTAGCCCAGATTTCAAGTTAGATGCATTCCTTTCTGTCATTGATACACTTCTTTCAGAACAACCAGCTGGACAGGGTATTTTGATTGTCAGAAGAGGAAGAGATGTTGCACAAGGGACAGGAGCCTTGTTGTCTCCGAACGACTGGAAACTAGGTGGCACTTTCCATGACAAAGTAGTTCTGACCATGTATCAAGTGACTGGTACTAAGGGATGGGGTGGAAAAGCAATCTGGGTGCCAAATATTAAACTTCCTCACGATACAATGTATTATGATGTGTCTGAGGATGATATAGAAGAAGAAGCATAGGAGGGCAAGAATGGATGTTCACCAACAACATAGCAAAAAGGATTTTATTTGCCCCTCCACTCCAAGGAGCGGACACTTTATTAATATTAAGCGGATATGCTACCCCTAATATGGCATCATGGCTTATTAAGAGTTTTCAAGAACAAAATATGCACCCTCTAAATATTTCATTGCTTATTGGAATGGTTCCTTACGATGGATTAAGCGTTCCTATACATGAGGGCTTTATGGAACTCCATGGCAAAACATATCCAAAAGCAGTGGATAGCTTTTCATGTAGTTATGTTTGCGAAAACCCTCCAGTTCACGCAAATTTATACATTTGGCTAAAGGAAGAATCACCAGTACAGGCATATACAGGTTCAGCTGATTTTGTGCAGAATGCATTTATCCAATCCAGAAAAGAAATAGTTGTATGCTGTGATCCTAAAGAAGCTTATAAGTTTTATGAAGAAGTTGAAGCAAACTCAATTTATTGTAACCATGCAGAGGTCGAAGACCATATCGTTCTCCGTCCAACACATCAAATTCTTGATGCTGAAAACAAGCCTCTAACCACTTTGGCTGGCGAGGGTATTACTTCTACGACTCTATCGCTTCTCACAAATAAGGGTGAAGTTGGAGAAAAATCCGGATTAAATTGGGGTCAACGAAAGGGCAGAAACAAAAACGAAGCTTATATACATCTTCCTGCAAAAATTGCAAGAAGCGGTTTCTTCCCGTTAAATAAACAACACTTTACTGTTATTACAGACGATGGTCATACTCTTCTCCTAAGAGTTGAGCAACAAAACGACAAAGCAATTACAACACCTCTTAGCAACGCTCAACTCGGAGAATACTTCCGAAACCGTTTAGGTCTTGGAAATGGTGCGTTCGTAACAAAACAAGATTTACTAAACTATGGAAGAACAGATGTTACCTTTTACAAAATCGACGATGAGCAGTACTTTATGGATTTCCATGTATAAACAAAGCAGTTACTTTGCCTTCTCTACAAAGTAACTGCTTTTTCATTCTTTAATACTTGGCTCTACGCTCTCATATTCAATTCCAGCAAAACACTTCAATATTGCCTCAAAAATGATTTTTGCACCCTGACAAGGTACTGCCATTCCAATTTGTTTGCGTACACTCTCTTTACTTCCTACGAATCTATAAGTATCAGGGAAAGTCTGTAATCTTGCCCGCTCTCTGTTAGTCAATGCTCGTGGTTCTTCCCAATGGTAAATATGTGTTCCTCCACCACCGCTTCCCGTAACCGTATAGGAAGGCTTAGTTGGATCGAGCCTCTTATATATTTGACTTATTTTTGCTCCTCTAATATTAAGTCGCAAATCTTCTGGAAGGTCTGCCGTAAATGCATTTTGTCCAGGTAGAATATGCTGCAACCTTCTAACAACAGTTTCGGATTGTCTTGTCAATTCATTATTATATGCATCCTCTGGAATAGGGGGATTTTCTATTGCATTTTTGCAAGTATTATCGATTCCGACATAGGGTGCTGTCGATGGGACTTTAAATTCAACATCGATGTCATCCCGTATGCCAACGATAATCAAACGGTGCCTCGCTTGAGGGACTCCGTATTCCTCAAATTTGTAGAGATGAGGTGTAATTGTATAGCCAGCTTCCCTCAGTTCCTTGAGAATCTTAGTGAAGGCTTTCCCATCATTTGCATTTCTAAGTCCTCCAACATTTTCTGCTAAAAACCACTTGGGTTTAAACAGTTTTAGAGCTTTGACACCATACGAATACAAGGGACCGAATACCCCGTCCATACCTTTTTGCTCACCAACAACACTATAGTCATTGCATGGGAAACCAAATGCCAATGCATCAATCGGGGCTAGTTTAGACATATCGAATTTGCGAATATCCGCATGGTAAACAGTATTAGGAGTATCAGGACAGATATTTAATCTATATGTTTCACAGGTATCTGCGTCATAGTCATTTGCCCACTGATGTACAATCGCAAAGTTTGGATCTTCAATACTAGCATTCATTGCACCCCAAGCGATCCCACCTGGGCCGCAAAATAATTCACCTAATCTAAATATCATAATATCACTCTCCCTCCTTTGAAATACCAATTTTATTACCGTTCCGCATAGTCAAAAAATCTATGAACAATTGCACCATTGCTACCCCGTCATCATCTAAGTTTTCTAAACCATGAATCTGGCAATTGGGATGCATATCATTTTCTGATATATAACCTGCGGCTAACAATATTTCAAACGGGTGAAAATTTAAAGCACGTGCGATTTCACATAATGTTGCCCAATTAGGGTTTTTTCTAGTTCCGTTCTCAATTTTCATTATTTCACTGTCGCTTGAGCCACAAGCAATTGCTAACTTTTTAAGAGAAAGCCCCATGGCTTCTCGACGACTTTTAATCATTTGTCCTATCTCAGGCATCCTCTCACCTCTGCATCATCTTATCATCTTCGCTGCCTTTTGTCAAGAACATCTTACTTAAACGCTGCCCAAAAGCAGCAATGTAGTAATTTTCAATTTAATGCACAGCTCTTCTCCTATACTCAGACCACATCTATTCTATCTCCACAACCCTATGAAGTTATCTATTCTGTCAACTCAACCCCACGCACTTTATTACAGTCGACCTGTTTCCTCAATAAACAAAAACAAGGATTTTCAAGATTGAAAGGCACTGCCAGTCATCAGACAGAAAATCTTCCAACCTCGGAAATCCTTTATTTATCAGTACTTTGAATAGTCCTATTTTTCAACCCTTGACATCAAGACAACACACTCCACATGCACCGTCTCAGGGAACATGTCCACACAGCAAACCTTTTCCACCCTATACCCTCGCTCCTGAAACACCACCAGATCCCGTACCAGACTTGTTGGCTTGCAGGAAATATAAACCAGACGTTCCACTCCATAATCAATAATTCGGTCAAGAGCTTTCGGATGAATACCATCCCTTGGTGGATCTAGCACAATCAAATCTGGCTTATCCTTAATCGAACCAATAACCTTCAGAACATCTCCCGCAATGAACTCACAATTCGATAAACCATTCAACTTGGCATTTTCTCGGGCAGCCTCCACAGCCTCCTCCACAATTTCAACACCAATTACCTTTTTCGCCACAGGCGCCAGAATCTGTGCAATCGTTCCCGTTCCACTGTACAAGTCAAAAATCAGCTTATCCTTCGTTTCCCCGACAAACTCTCTGGCCACACTATACAGAACCTCCGCACCAAGAGAATTCGTTTGAAAAAAACTAAACGTCGAGATTTTAAAAGACAATCCAAGAAGCTCCTCACGAATAAAATCCCGGCCAAATAAAATATTTGTTTCATCACTCTTCACCACATCCGCCAAACTGTCATTCACAATGTGAAGAATTCCTACAATACTCCCTTCCAGACAATTAGCTGACTCCTTGCTGCCATCAGAATTTAGTCCAAGAAGCCGATCTCTTAATTCCGATAAATCTAGATTTTCCTGTGAAGAAGTAATCAGACTGATTAAAAGTTCTCCTGTTTTAGCTGCACGGCGGACAAGTAAATGCCGCAAGTATCCCGTATGGGAAAGCCTATGATAAAAATCCGTACCCTTCTCTGAAAAATACGTTAAAACACAGCTTAAAATCAAGTTATAATCTGGATGCACTATTTTACACTGATTGGCAACTACAATATCATGGAAGCTTCCCCGCTTATGAAGCCCCAAAGCTAGCGGACCATCCTTGTATTCATCGCCAAAAGAAAACTCCATTTTATTTCGGTATTCCCATTCTGACGGGCTGCCCTGAATTCCAAGGAACTCGTACTCAGTACAAACAGGCGCTAAAAGTCTTTCCACCTGCTCTGCCTTCATTTTCAGCTGATTTTCATATGACATGGTCTGATACGTACAGCCTCCACATGGACCAAACGCTGGGCATTTTGCAGCACGATCCTCTAGATGAGAAGGTTCCAGAACCTCCAGCAGACGTCCCTCCACCTTTCCCTTACGCATTTTACTGACTGAAAAACGTATCTTTTGCCCAGTAATAGCATTTTTAACCATAACTTTTGTTCCTTCTATCATCAATATCCCTTTATTGGGAAATTCAATTTTGTCAACGATTCCTTCATAAATCTGTCCCTTTTTCATAATCTGCTCCTTCTATTCGAATAAACAGGCATATGGCACACGACCATACGCCCTATGTAGACACCATTCCTAATTATTCTTATCCTTCTTATTACCTGAGCCCTGAAACAAAACCCTTGCAAGTAATCCTGTTCCTCCAAAAATAAGCACCATATACAAAATCCATTCAAATAAAGTCATTTGATTCAGTTGTAGGTGAGTCGTACTGATAATTGATGCTACAATTAATAAAACACCCAAACCACATACTATTTTCCCGACAATGGAATCTGGATTTGCAAATACTATCACCACACCGATAATTAGCGGAACCACAATAACTCCACCTGCCACATCAAATCTTCCAAATCTTACTCCTTGAAAAAAATAAGAAGTGACTGTAACCTTATTCATAAAAAAATAGAGTCCCACAACAAGCATTGCTAGTCCACCCAAAAATGAATACAAAGCATTATTTCCTTTATTCAAATCCTGTTCCCCCCGTCTCTTTCATGCTATCACTTATTCATTTTACTATTAATGACTAAAATCGTCAATAACATTTCTTGTGCTCTCTGTCAGTTAAAAATCCCTTAGAATTACTTGTTATTTTGAAAAGAGTTCATTATAATAAGAAAGAAAACTATTTGAATAAAAAAATAATGAAACGGAAGTGACCTTATGAAATATTTAATAGATTCCCACACCCATACTATAGCCAGCGGACATGCTTACAGCACACTTCATGAGATGATTGAAATGGCCCAGAAGAAGGAATTACCTATTTTAAGTGTAACTGAACACGCTCCTAGCATGCCTGGAACGTGCCATGCATTTTATTTTGAGAATTTACGGATTATTCCAAGGAAATATGATAGCTTTACCCTTCTGTTGGGAGCAGAAGCCAATATTATTGATTATAATGGAACGATTGATATCTACGACGATTTGGCAAGGCGACTAGATATTGTGATTGCCAGTTTGCACCAGCCTTGTTTTAAAGCTGGTACGGTGGAAGAAAATACCCGCGCCTATCTCAATGCGATGAAGAATCCAAATATAAATATTATAGGCCATCCTGATGATTCCCGCATTCCAGTAGATTATGAAAAATTAGTTCAAGGGGCAAAAGCCAGTCATGTTCTTCTTGAAGTAAACAATAGTTCTATTGCTCCTACAAGCTTCCGTTCCAATTCAAGAGAAAACATTAAAACCTATCTGACCCTTTGCAAAGAACTTAGCGTCCCAATTATGCTAGGAAGTGATGCGCATATCTGCTATGACATTGCAAATTTTAAATACGCAGAAGAAGTTATAGAGGAAGTCAATTTTCCAGTTCAGTTAATTGCAAACTGCAACATGGATTTAATAAAAGAATATTTGACCAATGTACCAGAAGGTATTTTTCAATAACTTACCCGAAAGCACTCTTTACTTTACAACTTTACTATGGTAAAATAATAGCTAAAAAAGAGGTCTTCCGACCTAATCCATATAAGGAAAAGAGGAGAACGCGTGAATAAAAAAATTAAGACTCCCTCCGTTGATTTCTTGTTTGAAGCAATATTAAGCTTAAAAACGCCAGAGGAATGTTATATCTTTTTTGAAGATATTTGTACCATAAATGAATTACTTTCTTTATCCCAACGATTTGAAGTAGCTAAAATGCTGCGTGAACATAAAACATACTTAGAAATTGCAGAGAAAACAGGTGCTTCTACTGCAACCATCAGCAGGGTAAACCGTTCGTTAAACTATGGGAATGATGGATATGATATGGTATTTAAAAGAATATTAAATTTAGAGGAGCCTCAGAAGGAAGATGCTTAACTGCTATTTCACTGGCTCATCATGATACGCAAAAAAGGATTGCCCCACTTAATTGCTAGGTACAATCCTTTTATTCTTTATACTTTCTTTTCTTTTGGTTTCTCTTTCTCTTTCTCTTTCGGCTTTTCTTTCTCTTTTTCCTTCTTGGATGCCATCGGAACCAGCTTTTCATCAATCATCTTTTCAATAATCATCTTTTTCACATAAACATCAAAGCTTAACATACAAATAAAATAGAAAGTAACTAAAAATTCACTTTCTTCATTTTTCTCTTTGTCTGTCATTACCCGCTCTGCTTTTTCATATTTTCTAATTACATCCTTTGAAAGGGAATCCACCTGTTCCTTCTCAAGCTTATATACCTCTTTATAAATGTCCTCAAGATTAAACTTTTTATTACCTTCATAAAACTTTTCCGTCAGCGGATCAAAAATATTCTGTATATCGCTTATTGATAGAAAACTCTTAAAATAATAGATGAAAATCAAAAGTAACATATGCTCTTTTGAATACTTTTTCTTGTTAGGAGAAGGCAGCAAATTATTTTTTGTATAATTATTAATCATGGTCTTTGTCAGCATTTTATCATCCTCATATCTCTTTGATGACTTCAAATGCTTGTCCATAAATGTTGTTACCTGATCCATATACAACTCAATATTTGGTATCTCGTCTGGCTTAATATAGTCCATGCCCCTGAGATTCTTTAATATAGCACGGATATATTCCTCATTGGTTGTTGCCAATATAATCACCTCTATGCTACATTATATAGTATTTATTACTGTATTACAAGCCATTTTTTTGTTGTAAAACCTATGAACCAATGCTATAATTAAAACGTATGTTTGTAAAAAATCGTATTTTGGGAGGCTGCAATGAGCATTTATGATACACTAAACCCAGAACAGTTAAAAGCTGTGAAACATAATAGGGGGCCACTGCTGATTCTGGCAGGTGCTGGTTCAGGAAAGACAAGAGTCTTAACACATAGAATTGCATATTTAATAGATGAGCTGGGGGTTAACCCGTGGAATATTTTAGCTATTACCTTTACCAATAAGGCTGCCAAAGAAATGCGTGAACGAGTTGATAACATTGTTGGCTATGGTTCAGAAAATATCTGGGTCAGCACTTTTCATTCTACTTGCGTCCGCATTTTAAGAAGATACATTGACCGGATTGGTTACACTACGAATTTTACCATTTATGACAGTGATGACCAGAAAACACTTATGCGTGAAGTATGTAAGTATTTAGATATTGATACGAAAATTCACAAGGAAAAGAGTCTTTTAGCAGCTATCTCCAATGCAAAGGATTCCTTGATCACTCCAGAAGAATTTGAAAAAAATAACCGCGGCGATTATGGAAAGAAAAAAATATCAGATGTCTACAAAGAATACCAGGCCCGTCTTAAAAAAAATAACGCCCTTGATTTTGATGATTTAATTTGTAAGACAGTGGAACTTCTGCGTACCAATCCCGATGTTTTATCCTACTACCAAAACCGTTTCCGTTATATAATGGTGGACGAGTATCAGGATACTAACACAGCACAATTTCAGCTTATCCGGACACTGGCATCTACAGTCAATGAAGAGGGCCAGACAGAACATAATCTTTGTGTTGTTGGAGATGACGATCAGTCTATTTACAAATTTAGAGGAGCCAATATTTATAATATTTTGAATTTTGAAACAGAATATCCTCAGACAAAAGTGATTAAGCTAGAACAAAACTATCGTTCTACCAAAAATATTTTAACTGCGGCAAACGAAGTCATTCACTGTAATACCGAGAGAAAACAAAAGAGCCTCTGGACAGATAAAGAAGAGGGTTCTCCTATTTTCTTTACTCAATTTGACAATGAACATGAAGAAGCAGAAGCAATTGCTGCGGATATTGAAAATGCTGTTGCTAATGAAGGGAAAAGTTACAGCCAGTTTGCACTTTTGTATAGAACCAATGCCCAGTCTCGTGTACTGGAAGAAAAATTAGTAAAGCATAACATCCCATATAAGTTAGTTGGTGGTGTAAACTTTTATCAACGGAAGGAAATCAAGGATTTGCTTTGCTATTTAAAAACAATTGATAATATTTCGGATGATCTTGCTGTAAAAAGAATAATTAACGTTCCCCGCCGGGGAATCGGCCTGACTTCCATCGACAAGATTAACCAGTATGCCATTGGCCACAATATCAGCTTTTATGAGGCACTAAAGCAAGTTGATTATATTCCTGGAATGAACCGCGGCGGCAGTAAAATTAGTTCCTTTGTCAGCATGATGGAAATATTAAAATCCAAGCTTAACAGCCCTGATTATTCCATTTTAGACTTGTATGATGAGATTCTGGAAGCCACAGGCTATGTGGACGAGCTGGAGGAAGAAGGAACTATTGAAGCTCAGACAAGAATTGAAAATATACAGGAATTTCGTAATAAAATTGTTACCTATTTGGATAATTGTGAAGAGGAGCCTTCTCTTAGCAGCTTTTTAGAAGAGGTTTCCTTAGTTGCTGATATCGATTCTGTGGCAGAAAGTACTGATGTGGTAATATTGATGACCCTGCATAGCGCCAAGGGCCTGGAATTTCCATATGTCTATTTATGTGGCATGGAAGATGGAATTTTCCCAAGCTACATGACTATCATATCGGATGATCCCATGGAAATCGAAGAGGAACGCCGATTATGCTATGTCGGAATTACCCGGGCTATGGAAAAGCTTTCTCTAAGTGCTGCCAGAATGCGTATGCAAAATGGGGAAACGAAATTTAATAAACCATCCCGTTTTGTATCGGAAATTCCCCGTTATTTAATAAAACAGTCCTCTAATTCCTTACAGCCACGATTTCCGCGTACTACAACCATAAGAGGTGCGATTTCTAATACAAAAACTACAGGACAGCTGTTTCAGAACTCACCTTATATCCAAAAGGGGATGTCTTTGCCAAAAAGTGAATCTGCTTCGTCACCAGATTACACTGTAGGTGATACTGTAAAACACATTAAATTTGGGAATGGTACCGTAACCGATTTGATTCCTTCTGGTAATGATTTTCAAGTCACAGTTGCATTTGACAATGGTACTGTTAAAAAAATGATGACTAGTTTTGCAAAATTAAAAAAATATTAGTAAAAAACATTTTTTTGTGGTATAATAAGCTTAGTATTTTGTTTTTTTTATGTTATAATATTCTACAGTTATTAGGAAAGGATGTGTCATAGTGGGTAATAAATTTGATGATATTTCAGCTAAACTTAATGAATTACTTGGAAAAAGAGAGCAAGAGCAGAAGAAAAACGCTATTGTTTGGATATTAGCAGTAATTGGTGCTGTAGCCGCTGTGGCTGCAATTGCTTATGCAGTTTACAGATATTTCACACCAGATTATCTTGAAGATTTTGATGATGATTTTGATGATGATTTTGATGATGATTTCTTCGAGGATGATGAAGTTGTAGAGGTAGACTCTGATGCCGCTGAACCTGCTGAAAACGACGCTGAAGCTGAATAGCTGAAAAAAACACCTGATAAACACTTTTTGTGTTTTCAGGTGTTTTTTTATTTAAACATTACATCTGTCTTGTTACATTCTTCAGCCATATCCTTTTCTTATACCGCATTGTAGATATAGGAAGCTTAATAAGTTCATCGCTCATAAGAAACAGATATACGATTTCAACTGGCCATTTCATTACAAATGCTGCCAATGCTCCTATTAGTATCGAACCGCCCCACATAGTTGACGCATCAATAACCATTCCGATTTTTGTATCGCCGCCAGCCCTCAGCACTCCTACTATTATGGTAGCATTAAATGCCTGAGCTGCTGTAAAATATGACATAACATAAAACATAAATATCACATAATCTCTTGCTTCCTCTGACAATACCATATAATTTAGTATAAAAGGCCTTGAAATCAGAATACAGGCTGCTGCAAAAGCACCAAACAAAATACTTAACCTTACAAATTTTTTTGCATATATTTCTGCCAGCCCATATTTCTGCTCTCCTATTATTTTCCCCAAAATAATAGCAGTTGCATTACATAGTCCAAAACATACAATGGTTGCCAGCTGTCTCGCCACCTGGGCAATCGAATTTGCCGCAACGGCAGAACTCCCCAGATGTCCAATAATAGCCGTATTCGTAGAAGTTCCTGCTCCCCACAATAATTCATTCATAATAACTGGAAGAGAATACACCAAAAAATCTCTGCCTAATATTCTGTCAAATTTAAATAAATAGCGAATCCGTACCTTTACTGTTTGATTCACAATATGTGCATATATAAATACTATAATGAATTCCACTATTCTTGCAATCAAGGTGGCTGTTGCAGCCCCGGCAATTCCCATCTTAGGAGAACCAAAATGTCCAAATATGAATATATAGTTCAATGACACATTTACCAAAAGTGATATTAAATATACAATGGTTGAAATCATCACTCTCTCAATACTTCTTATTATGTTAAGGTAAACCATGGTAACGGATAAAAATACATAAGAAACCGAAACGATTCTTAAATATTTAACGCCTTCTTTTATGACACTCTCTTCATCGGTAAATATTCTCATAATTTCATAAGGAAATAATTGAGTTGCTGCTGTGAATAAAACGGCTGCTGAGATTGAAATAGCAAGAGCCATGCCAATTACCTTTTCGATACTCCTTGTATCCCGTTTTCCCCAGTATTGAGCAGTAAGAACTGCGGCTCCTGATGTAATTCCAAAAAAAATCAGAGTCATAATAAACTGAATCTGCCCCGCCAGAGAAGAAGCAGAAAGCACCACTTCGCTTACCTTCCCTAACATAAAAACGTCTGCTGCGGTAACCCCTACATTAATCAGATTCTGCAATGCCATAGGGATTACCAGAGCAAACACTTTTTGATAAAATGCTCTGTTCTGTTCTTTTGAAAGGACAATACTGCTTCCTGTTTCTTTTGTATCCTTCATTTAAACACTCCTTATTCTTTTATGGCAGCCTGCGAAAATTCTGTTGTTACCAGATTTTCATATGGAACCTTTTCTTCCAAAACTTCTGCCTCCATTAAAATATCTTCCAGCAAAAGAAAACTTTCTTCCTCAAAAATGCTGTTTTCCTTCCAAGTATTTTGATTATAATACCTTGTCACAATATTTACAAGAGATTCTTTTTTTGTTTCTGGAAACTGCGGCTGAATTACGTCAGCAATTGTTTCAGGTGTATTTTCTGCAACAAATTCCAGTCCTTTTTGAATTGCATTTACAAATCCCTGAATGATTTCAGGATTTTTATTTAGATAGCTCTTTTTTGCACAGTATGCCGTATATGGAACAAGCCCGCTTTCCACACCCAATGATGCAACAACCTTTCCTTTTTTCTCAGCTTCTAAAGCTTCCGCGGAAGGTTCAAATTCAATTGTATAATCTTCATCTCCAGAGGCAAAAGCTTCCGCTGTCAGCCCAAAATCAATGTTTTGAATAATCGATACCTCTTTCTTAGGATCAATATTATTTTTCTTTAAGATATATTCAAAAACCATTTGTGGCATACCACCTGCCCGCCAAGGTACTAGAAATTAATTTAACCAGTTCCACTCATGTCGTAAAATGATTTCAGGAAATCCATTCTTATCTACCAGAATCTTTTCCACAAAAATTTCAATATCTTTCCGCGCAAGACTTTTGTTTTCTATCATACGTTCCAGTATTTCTTCTAGCGTTTCTGTTCCTTTACTTCCCTTATATTCCGCTCCCCATCCTTCTATTTCTCTAAGTTTCCTTTCCTTTAATTTAATTTTTCCTATCAACTCCTCTTGTAAGGAAAGAAACGCCTCCTTAATAAGTTCTTCTCTTTCTGGACATATGGAACATTCCTTCACCCTTTGCCTTACTAGCATCTTCAGCTGCCTTTTATGTTCAGCGATTTCTTCTCGTAATTCCTTTCCTTGACTATTTTTTCGTTGCTTTATTTTATCCACACCCTTCTGTTCCAGCCCCAAAAGCACAGACTCTAAATTATTCTTCAGCATTTTAATATATTCCATTAAATCCTCTACCAAGTCATTTTCGTTTATACGATGTGAGTATTCACAATATTGTTTTCCCTTTGACTGGTAGGTATTGCAGGCATAACTATTTTGCTTACCGTGGATTACGGTCAGACGGTTTCCGCAATCCTTACAGTACAAGCATCCACCAAATAAACTGATTTCCTTTCTCTGGCTCCGGTACCTATTTCGAATTCTTTTTTCCATTATTTCCTGTACTAATTCAAATTGATTTACACTGATAATTGCCTTATGATGATTAGGAAAAAGAAATTGCTCTTCCTCTGGTACCCGGTGATCCACTCCATGAATATTACTACGTGTCCTCTTATGGAGTCTGTAATTACCAATATAAAAATCATTTTTTAAAATATCCGAAACCATTCGTTCTGACCATTCTAGCACCACCTTGCGGTTTAACAGCTTTCCGTTAGCTAATGCCCTCTCTCGGATCATCATGGACGGTGTATCGATTTCCTTCTCGTTTAAAATTCCTGCAATTCTTCGATAACCTGCACCTTGTAAATATAGATCAAAAATATGACGAATTACCACTGCTTCCTTTTCAACGACCTGTATCTCTGCTTTACTTTGCTCCTTTCTTTCATATCCGAATGGAACCCCTATCATAAGCGTACCTTCTATTTGCTTTGCTTTTAAAACATTTTTAATTTTTTTGCTGGCATCCTTTACATACCTTTCATTATACCAGGTTTTTATCCCGATTAAATCGTCTGAATCTTTCCATGTATCATACTCATCATCTACAAGCAGCAGCCGTTTGCCCCGTTCCTTCAATTCATCTAACAGCAACAATACTTTTGCATTATGTCTGCCAATTCGGGACAAATCCTTTGCAATAACAGTATCAACCACTGTTTCCATATCGTTCATCAATTTTGAAAAGCCAGGTCGCTGCAGACTATATCCTGAGAATCCATCATCCTCATACCAACAGTCGATTTTTATTCCCTGGCGGCTGGCAAACTGTTCTATTATTAATTTTTGATTTTGAATTGATACATAATTTCTCTTGTCATCATCCCTTGATAACCGCACATATCCCACCGTCATATTTTTACCTCAATATTTTATGATTTTCAATTACTATATTCATATCTTCACTAATATGTTTATTTTTTCCTTCACATAAGACAACAACCCGGTACCCCTGCTCTATCCAATTTCTTTTCTCTACTTCTGCCTTTTTGACATCCGTTTGCCTCCGTATCCATAGATAATAAGTTTTTCGCTTTTTCATTTTATTTTCCATTTCCATATTATTACTATACTATATGCGCTTATCTAATAATATTTATTGATATTTACTAAATTTTTTTCTATAATTGGATTTAATTTCTGCTCAATTGACAATGAGTACACAATATGATATGATAATACTATAATAATATTTGGATTGTTACTGGTAATGCAGGCTATACCTTTTGCTTATGAATATTCTCTTTGAGGTTATTCTATATCATAGTGGGAATAGTCTTTTTTTGTTAAAATAATATAGAAAAGGAAGACGATGTGTACAGATGAAAGTTGTTAAAGTAATTAACAATAACTTAATAAAGTCCTATGATGAACAACACAACGAAATACTAGTTATGGGTTGTGGTCTTGGTTTTAAAAAGTCACCTGGCGATGAAGTCAATACTAGTGCAATTGAAAAAATTTATACCTGTGCCGATAAGACAAGTTCACATCAGCTTATTGGCTTGCTGGAGAAAATTCCCCTTGAACATGTACAGGTAACGAATGAAATTATAAGCTTTGCAAAGGCTTCATTGGGAAAGCGGCTGAATGAAAACATTTATATAACTTTAACAGACCACATTGATTTTGCAATAGAACGTCATAAAAACGGTGTTGTTCTAACAAATGCTTTATTATGGGAAATAAAAAAGTTTTATAGCCATGAATTTTTAGTTGGAAAAGAAGCGCTTTCAATGATTCATCGTAAACTCGGTGTTATACTGCCTGAGGATGAAGCGGCTTTTATTGCTTTACATTTAGTCAATGCATCCACAGAAGAGCTGTCCTCTATGTCAAAGGCAACAGAAATGACTAGAATGATGCAGAATATTATTAATATCATAAAAGAGCATTTCCAAATAGAATTGGACGAATACTCCATTCATTACGAACGATTTGTGACTCATTTAAAATTTTTTGCTCAACGAGTTTTTACAAACAATATTTTAGAGGAGCAAGATATTAATTTTTTAAGTTCTTTGAAAGAACAATGCAAAAATGAGTATAGATGCACATTAAAGATAAAGGATTATATGAAAAAAGAGTTTAATTGTGACTTGACGGAAGATGAAATGATTTATTTGACAATTCATATTAAAAGAATAACAGCAAAGTAGATTACAGGTTGTTACTTTTTACCTGAATAATCCTGCACAAAAGGGGGAATATTCTTGAATTATGAAAGCTTAGCTGAAACTATACTGCATTTTATAGGTGGAAAAGAAAATGTGAAAGAAATTACCTATTGTGCTACCAGACTACGGTTTACACTTGTAGATGATAGTAAAGCAAATACAGCTACGTTAAATGCAACGAAAGGTGTTAAGGGTGTTCTCTGTCGTGGAGGACAGTATCAGATTGTAATTGGCTGGGATGTAGGTAACGTATATAAAGAAATTATCCGAATTGGTAATTTTGATGCAGTAAATTGGTTTCAATGAAAACGAACTAAGAAAGGAAGATAATAAAAATGAAAAAATTTCAGTATACAATAACAGATGAATTAGGAATACATGCCAGACCTGCTGGAATGATTGTGAAAGCAGCAAATGGCTATAAAAGTTCTATTGCTATTGAAAAGGATGGTAAGAGTGTAGATGCCAGAAGGCTCATGGCTATTATGAGTTTAGGTGTGAAACAGGGTATGACCGTTACCATTACCATTGAAGGTGAAGATGAAGCTTCAGCCGCAGCTGCAATGGAACAATTCTTCAAGGAAAACTTATAAGGCAGATAAAATCCAAGCGTCATTTATTGTTTTTAGCAGTAAGTGGCGCTTTATTCTCTGTCAGCCACCTGCCCTGCCACCAATGACTGTTTTCCCTTTTATATTTTCCCACGAAAAATTTTCATTCAAATCTCTTGAAATCAAAAAATTTCCTGCTCTCTGTGTTAACTGGGCAAAATTTACTGCATAATCCCCTGCACCTTCCTGATATACATAGATCGAGGCTTCTGATCCCATAAAACCAATATCACATTCTCCTGAGAGTACCGCTGTCATAGTCTTATCAGCTCCCAGTCCGTTAACAAGCTCTATTTCAAGACCTTCTTCTTCAAAGTACCCCTTTTCAATGGCTACATACATTGGTGCATAAAAAATAGAATGTGCAACTTCATTTAATGTAACCTTAGTTAATTCACTTTTTTTCTGACAGCCGCTTAGTAATGTACTAACAAAAACAGCTGCTACAAGCAGCGAAAGGATTTTTCTTTTCATAACTCTCCTCCTTCTATTTCCTACTATACTATATGTGAAATCCAAAATATTGGTGAAATCCAAAATTCACAAAATTTGAAATAATTAATACATTAAAGTAGAAGAATGATGAATCTAACATGGATTTATTTACATTTTTTCTGATTTCACTGTGAAAGGAATGATTCTTATGAAAATATTCTCTAATCAGCCTATAGACTATGCTAGCATTGACTTTTCTAAATGGGAATCCATACAGGGCAGGTTTATCTCCATACACCTTGCCCGTACAGAATATATCCACAACTGCTTATCACTTCTGGATAAGTATATGCAGCGATATCCAAACCACCCAAATTCTCCGATTTGGGAAGCCTATATCCAGACCTTTGAAAACGAACTAGAGCAACGTTAAGAGGAAGCCATTGGCTTCCTCTCTTTGTTAATTATTTGCATCTGCCTTACTTCCTAAAGTAACGCTTAATGTTTTCTCTACCCATTTTCCATTACGTCTTTCCTTCACCACAAGGTCAACTGTGGTTCCAGCTCTGGTATATGATAAAATATTTTTCAAATCTTCATTGGTTGCAATGGTTTTACCATCCATTCCTATGATTACATTTCCAGCCTCTAATCCTGCCATATCTGCTGGTGAGCCATTGGTTACCTCATTCACATAAATACCAATTGGAATATCTATTCTTTGGGAATCTTCCTCTGAAACGTCCTTTCCAATGATTCCAAGATAAGCCTGTTGTGATTCATCTAATTGATCACGGGTCATTAAATCATTGATAATTGGAATGGCAGTTGAAATAGGAATAGCAAAACACATTCCTTCTACTTCTGTTAAAGCATACTTTACAGAATTAATTCCGATTACCTCACCTTTGGCGTTTAATAAAGCACCACCACTATTACCAGGATTAATAGCTGCATCCGTCTGCAATAATGTCATAGAAGCATCCTCCATAGAAACCTCTCTATCCTTTGCACTAACATAACCAACCGTTACAGATTGTCCGTAACCCAGTGCATTTCCAATTGCAATTACTTTTTCGCCAACCTGCAAGCTGTCGGAATCGCCTGTAGTAGCAACTAAAATGCTTTCCTTAGTAGAATCCTTTAAATCTTTAAATAAGACTGCAATTACAGCCAAATCAGACGTTGTATCCGTGCCTTTAATGGTTGCGGTTACTGTTTCGTCATCACAAAATGTAACCTTAACTTCTGGGTTCTCGCCTGCAACCACATGATTGTTGGTAGCAATTAGTACTTCTGTTTCATTTTGCCCGATAATAATCCCAGAACCGCTTCCAGTTACTGGTTGTGTATATTCTGTTCCAAAAAAGTCATAAGCTTCTAATGATGTTGTATTAATACTTACTATTGCAGGCATTACATTTTTTACTACCTGCGACACAGAATCTTCTGTAATGGATGCACTTTCTGTAGAATTAATTGTATTCTCATCAGAATCATCTGCAACATCCAGACTCTCCTGAGTATTATTACCTGAATGCTGGCTGCCATTTAGTTTTTCCGAAATCAAATGAACTCCAAAAATTCCTGCACCACCAAAAAAGCAGATTGTGATAACAATAGCAGCTACCATCAAAAACGTTTTGCCGCCTCCTGCTTTTTTCTTCTTAGGAGGAACCGGTACTGCATTTCCGTAATACGCTCCGTTCTGCATCGGAGCATTCTGGACAGCACCTCTGTTTCCAAGGTTTGAAAGCCCCTGATCCAACATAGCCGTAGTTCCATTATTGGAATTCTGATAATGCTGATTATTTCCATAATTATTGGTTCCATAGTTGTTATTTAAAGATTCTGTTTTACCACCATAAGAATCACCATAGCCTGTTTCCATTTCTCTATGAATTACATGATTAATCTCAGCCATTTCTTCTGGTGTCTTTCCATTTACGACGTTGACATCGTTGACCTTGTATTCAAAGCCGTCTCCGCCATTTACTCCATCTTGATTACCACTTCCATTAGAAAAATCATCTGGATTATACATAATTTCTAATTCCCCCTTCTGCTATCATTCACATTATAGTTAGAGTCTATCACCAATTTATGTTCACTTTGTGAATTCCAAATAACAAATTTGTGAAGTTCTTTATTTTGTATGAAAATTACCTAAAATCTTACAACAATGTGCTTCTTCCTTAATTCCATTCAAAGCATTTTTAACTCCAGGATCTTCTAAGTTACCTTCAAATTCCACAAAAAACCGATACTCCCACTTTCTTCCCTGAATTGGCCTTGATTCGATTTTAGTCATATTCAGATTATTATAAATAAAATGTGACATCATATTATAAAGTGTTCCACTAGCATGTGGCAGTTCAAAATAAATGCTTACCTTATTAGAATCAGAAAAATAATATCTTTTATTCGTAATAATAATAAATCTTGTAGAATTATTAGATTCCGAATTAATGCTTTCCTCTAAAATCTCCAGTCCATACTGCTGGCACGCTTTTTTACTGGCAATTGCAGCTTGGGTAATATCTTGTTCTTCCATCACCTTTCTAGCACTAGCTGCGGTACTCTGATATACCATTCCCGTCATATTTTCATGTTCCTCTAAATATTGAGCGCACTGTAATAATCCCTGCTGATGTGAATAAACGGTACGAATATCTTCTACTTTTGCACCAGGAACTCCCAATAAATTCTGATCCACTTTCACAATATGTTCTCCTATAATATAAGTATCATATTCAACCAGCAAATCATAAATGTCTGTAATCCCTCCAGTAGAAGAATTTTCAATAGGAAGAACACCAAAATGTGCTTTCCCCTGCTTAATTGATTCCATTACTTCTTTAAAAGTAGTCGTATTAAAATACTTGATATCTGTTCCAAAATACTCTTCCATTGCCTGTTCTGTATAGGAACCCTTTTCTCCATAACATACCACACACTTATTTTCCATATTTATCTGGCTGATTTTCATAAAAGCCAAATCGTCTTGATAAGATGGAATTAACCCATATTGCAGTTTTCGGCTCATTGACATAATCTGCGTGAATAATTCTTCAATTCCATGACGGTTAAATTCATTATCAGCCAGTTCCTTCAATGTGGAAAGTTTCTCATTTTCCCGTTCTTTATCAAATACCTTTTTCCCGGTCTGCTGCTTATATTCTGCAACCTCTTTTGCAACGCTCATTCTGCGCTGAAACAATTTCACAATATCCTGATCAATCTTATCAATCTCTGCTCTGCTTTCCAATAAATCCATTTGACACTTCGTCCTTTCTGCCTATGTAAATAAACATCTACACGATCATAAAAAATATTATATACCAGCCCACAATATTTTACAAGCACTATTGTTTTACATGAATATGTCGTCAACTTATTGTTGCAATGCTGTCCGCAGACATTTATAATAGATGTAACTTACTTCATATTGGAGGTGCAATTTTGAAGAAAAAAATCCCATTTATAGTGGTGCTCCTTGCTATTATCGGTTTTATAATTTATACCAATCTCACATATCGAATTGAATATAACCAGGACTCTGCATTGGGGAACACATCTGGTAATCTTCTGAATACTGGATTGTTCTGTGAGGATGATAATAAAATATATTTTGCCAATCATCTGGACAACGACTCCCTTTATGTAATGGATACAGACTGTACTAATTTTAAGAAAATATATAGCAACACCGTATCGTACATTAATGCAGAAGGTAAGTATATCTTTTATAACAGGGAAAACCGGAAAACAGAGAGCCAGGTAAAAAGTATCTTTGCAGTAAATACTGTTGGGTTATACCGCATTATAAAAAGCGGTAAACAATTGACTTCCTTATATGAAGGTCATGTGCTGTCTGCTTCTTTACTGGGCAATTATATTTATTACGATCATTATGATGATAAGACTGGACTGTCACTTCACCGGATAAAGCTAGATCAGACAGATGACACACGCCTTATCAGCCAGTCCATTACGCCAAATGGTTTCTCAGGATCGGATTTGTATTATTGCGGAACAGAAAACGATCATTACATTTATAAAATGAATCAGGAGACTCTGGCTACCGATATTGTTTACAAGGGTAACTGCGGCAGTCTTCTAGTACAGGATCGCTATATTTATTATCTGAATTTAGATGAGGATTATCATATCTGGAGAATCCAAACCGATGGAACTAATGAAATGGAAGTGGTAGACGAGGGCTGTAGTACTTATAACATTAGTTTAAGCGGAAAATACCTGTATTATCAGGTAGATGCTGGAGGCAACAGCCGTTTTTGCCGCATGAACCTTGAGACAGGTGAATCAGAGACCATACTGGCAGGCATTTTTACATCGATACATGTAACCAGCAACTATATCTTTTTCCGTGAATATGACACCAATAAAACATTTATGATTCCTGCTGGTGATTCTAATGAAGTTAGTGTATTTGAACCACCAGTGTTAAATTAGTTCATGTAAAAGCTGATATACATTTTTGCACAAGAGAGGGTGAATAGCGTTTGGTGCTATTTGAGCTAATGGTTTTAGCACAAACTCTCTCTTTTGCATTTCCACATGAGGGATTGTAAGATTATCCTCTCTAATCACTTTCTGTTCAAACAAAATAATATCTAAATCGATGGTACGAGGACCCCAATGTATCTCTCTTACCCGTCCCAGCTCATTTTCAATCTGAGCAATCAGTTCAAGAAGCTCCTCTGGTTCCAAAAGTGTTTTTACTTCAAGGGCACCATTTAGAAAATTATCCTGCTCTACATTACCATATGGCTCCGTTATTATAAAATCAGATATTTTAGAAATCTTACATTTCTCGTGTTCTCCCAACAGCTGTACTGCCTTCTTTAAATTAGCTTCCTTATCTCCTAAATTAGAACCAATACTTAAATATGCTGTGTTCCATTTTCTTGTAATCTCAATGGACACTGTCTTTAACGGCAATAAAATAGGCGCCCATGGCTTTTTTATCTCCACCGTCACTTCTTCCACTGTATACTTTAGTAAAATAGCAAATGCCAGTTGTTCTGCCGCTGCCTCAATAAGAGAAAATGTGTTGTTTGTCAAATACTCGTTGACAAAATGAGCAACCTCTGCATAACTGACAGAGTATTCCAGGTTATCCGTTACGCCAGCCTGTTTTGTATTTAAAAATAATGTTACTGATACTAAAAATTTTTGTCCTAAAAATGTTTCTTCTTGATAAACTCCATGATGTCCAAACACTTCCAAATCTACAATTTTAATTTTATCCATCTTCGTTACTCCTTACAGCTTTTCTTACAAAAGCCTGCTATCTCGAACCGCTTCTGTCATTTTTATTGCCCTCACATTTCCTTTTACATCATGGACTCTGACGAAGTGGCATCCTGCCATTACCCCCATTACAGTTGTCGCCAATGTTCCTTCTTCCCTCTCTGTCACCGGCAAATCCAGCGTTAAACCTATTACTGACTTTCTGGATGTTCCTAGTAAAATGGGAAGTTGAAATTCCAACAGTTGTCCAAGTTCCCGGATAATGGTCAAATTCATCTCATATGTTTTTGCAAAACCAACTCCAGGATCTATCATAATTCTACTTTTATCAATTCCCGCATCATACGCTGTTTTAAGCGATTGTACAATATCTTTTTTTACCTCCTCCATGAAGTTCGTATAAGAAGCCTGCTCTCTGTTGTGCATTATGCATACTGAAGCGTCAAACTCCTTAATCACACCAGCCATATCTGAGTCGTATCGTAACCCCCAGATATCATTAACCAAATCTGCACCTGCCTCTAAAGCTGCTTTGGCTACCCTGCTCTTGTAGGTATCAATAGAAATAGGAATATTCAACCTTCCTTTTAATTCTTTAATGACTGGCACAACACGTTTTATTTCTTCTTCATCTGAAATCTTTGTATAAGAAGGACGAGTGGATTCCCCACCCACATCAATAATATCTGCCCCTGCATCTTCCATTTCCTGGGCATGTCGAACTGCTTTCTCTATTCCCCTAAATTTGCCACCATCTGAAAAGGAATCTGGTGTGACATTTAAAATTCCCATTACGTATGTGTGGTTACCAAAAGAAAAATTTCTGTTTCCTATTCTCATATCTGAAATCATAATATTATCTCCATATTCTTTCTTGACTGCTCCCATTTACAGCTCTCTGTCATCTCACAAAGGAAACAACTCCTCGATAAAGTATCTGCTTCTGCAATAAAATCGCCTAACGAACTTTTATGTGGCTTACTTCTCTCCCTGTGCCCTGCAATTGCTTCTACTATTTCGTGGATTTCTTCCTCACTAAAGTTACAATCGAAAAGAATGGGGAGTGCCAGAATAATACTCCCTGATTCATGAGAACATTTTCCCTGATATTCATAAATACGCCCTAAATCGTGCAGCAGTGCAACTGCATAAATCTTTTCTTTATCCACTTTAACAGCTCTCTCATAAGAAAGGAGCAGCGCAATTCTAGCCACATCCATCTGATGTTGAAATCCATGTTTACAATATAATCTGTCCTTTTCATACTGATTCAATTGTTTCATTGCCTCTAAGTATTTCGGATGCTTCAAAATCTGATTTACTCTTTCCATACTTACCTCACTTCACGCGGAGACTATTCTATCCTTTGATAATCTCCAAAAAAGATTTTCTTAGTTCTTCCGA
This sequence comes from Anaeromicropila populeti, assembly GCF_900112775.1. Classification (GTDB taxonomy): domain Bacteria; phylum Bacillota; class Clostridia; order Lachnospirales; family Lachnospiraceae; genus Anaeromicropila_A; species Anaeromicropila_A populeti. The sequence continues at coordinate 96,063 of NZ_FOYZ01000010.1, read as the reverse complement.
TGTCTGAAATTCACCCCTTGTAGCAAAGGAAACGGTGGTTGCTCCTGGCTTTTTAATTCCGCGCATTGTCATACACATATGCTCTGCCTCAATGTAAACCATTACCCCCCTTGGCTGCAAATGTTCCATTATGTCATCTGCGATCTGACTTGTCATCTGCTCCTGAATTTGAGCTCTTCGTGCATATACCTCAACTGTTCTTGCCAGCTTACTTAGTCCCACAACCTTCCCATCTGGTACATAGGCGATATGAACCTTCCCATAAAACGGTAGAAAATGATGTTCACATACTGAGTAAAAGGTAATGTCCTTTTCAATAACCATTTCATTATTTGGTGCAGAAAATGTTTTTGTCAAATGGCAGCTGGCATCTTGTCCAATTCCTGCAAATAATTCTTCACACATGGAACTGATTCTTGTAGGAGTATCTAACAGTCCTTCTCTTGTAACATCCTCCCCAATTCCTTCTAAAAACAGCCTGACTGCTTCTTCTATTTTATTTTTATCTATCTTATTATTCATTTATTTTCATCCTTCCAAGACGTGTCTCTGAAATCTGTATTGAATTATAACATTTTTCCTTTGCTGCCGCAACTAATGCAGAAAAATACTAATTATTTGCATTAAAATATTCAATAACAGTTCCCAAGAAGGAAAGTGAGCCAAATACTAAAAACTTCTCTTCCCTGCATGTTGACACCCTCTCCAGCACACTCCTTATATCCTTTCCACATTCCACTATCTGACAATGTTTTTTTGCTATCCTTGAAAGCTGCTCTGCTGGCAGTCCTCTGGCACCAGGCGGAGTAATCGTAACTATTTTTTTCGCATATGGAGCTGTAATTTCCAATATTTTTTCATATTCCTTGTCTGCAAATATGCCAACAATGAAATTCCATTTCTGTTTAGGGAAATACAAATCCAGAGATTTGATTAAGGAATATGCTGCTGGCTGATTGTGCGCTCCATCTACCACTATAAGTGGTTCTGCGGATACCACCTGAAAACGCCCCGGCCACTTTGCCAGCTTCATTCCCTCCTTTACCGCCTGTTCTGAAATTAAATACCCTATTTTTCTTAAATGCTGTATCACCTCAAGGGCTAACGCTGCATTTTTAGGCTGATTTTCACCTAATATTGATATTTCAATATCAGAAAATTCCTTATAAGAAAAGATTGTTCCTTCCATTGACTGGGATTGAATTTGCAATTGTGTAAAATCACAGCAAAATAACTCTGTCCCTTTTTCTTGACACTGCTGTAAAATTACTCTTTGAACACTCACTTCCTGCACATAAGTAATCACTGGTACCTCATTTTTTATAATACCGCACTTCTCCCAGGCTATTTTTTCAATGGTATTCCCCAGCATTTTCATATGATCCATGCCAATAGCTGTCAATATACTGACCTCAACATTTTCCACTACATTAGTTGCGTCTAGTCTTCCTCCTAATCCCACTTCTAATACTACAAAATCACATTTTTCTTCTGCAAAGGCAAGAAAAGCCATCGCTGTCTCTATTTCAAATAAAGTGGGATGTGGAAAACCTTGATCCCTCATGGCACAAATACATTTTCGTATCTTGGTTAATAACTCAGCAACTGTATTTTGTTTTATATATTGATTTTCTTTTCCTTTTTGAAATTGTATCCGTTCACAATACTCTAAAATAACTGGTGAAACATATCTCCCAACCTTAAAACCTGCTGCTGCAAGAATGCTAGTTAGAAATGTACCTACAGACCCTTTTCCATTTGTACCTGCAATATGAAGCACCTTCTGATTTTTTTCTGGGTTTCCAAGCTGCCGTAACAGCTCTTTCATTGTATCAAGACCAAGTACCATTCCAAATTGACCGCATTCGTCCACATATTCCATTGCTTCTTTGTAATCCATAGTTCCGCTCCACTTAATATTTTTCGTCACATACCTGAAAAATATAAAATTTTAAATAATAAGATTCCTCTGCTGCCCATAAAATAGGATGATCTGCTGACTGTGTCCGATATTCAACCTGTCTTAAACGCTTATGCGCTGACTTAGCAGCCTGGCGGATTGTTTCAGCAAATAATTCTGGTGTCATAAAATGAGAACAGGAACAGGTGGCCAAATACCCTCCATCCTTTACCAGCTTTAAACCACGCATATTAATTTCACGATATCCCTTGGTTGCATTCTTAACAGAAGCCCTAGATTTTGTAAATGCAGGTGGGTCTAGAATTACAACATCATATCGTTCTCCTTCAGCCTCTAGCTTTGGCAAAAGGTCAAATACATCCGCACATTGAAATTTTGCTAGTTGCTCCACTCCATTTAATCTTGCATTTTCCTCTGCCTGTAAAATACCAGTCTCAGAAGCATCTACTCCAAGAACACTTTCAGCGCCAGCAATGGCAGCATTCAAGGCAAAGGAACCTGTATGAGTAAAACAGTCCAGTACTCTTGCACCTTTACAAAGCCCTTGTATTGCCTTGCGATTATATTTTTGATCCAGGAAAAAACCTGTCTTTTGTCCCTCAGCAACATCGACTATATACTTAACTCCATTTTCTTCTACTTCCACCTTTGTATCAAACGCATCTCCAATAAAACCCTTTACTCGTTCCATCCCTTCCAGGTTACGTACTTTAGCATCGCTTCGTTCATAAATACCGCGAATAATAATCCCATCCTCTGCAAGTATTTCCTTCAACACTTTCAAAATCACTGGCTTCATTTTATCAATTCCCAAAGCAAGAGACTGTACCACCAGCACATCTGAAAATTTATCGATTACAATGCCTGGCAGAAAATCTGCTTCTCCAAAAATAACGCGGCAGCTCTTTGTATCTACCGTTTTCTTTCGGTACTCCCATGCATTTCTTACCCGCATTCTTAAAAATGCTTCATCAATTACAGCATCTGCTTTTCTAGTCATCATGCGAACTGTAATTTTTGAGTTGCGATTCAGAAATCCCAGCCCCAGCGGATAACCGTCAAAATCATGTACCCTTACAACAGCGCCCTCTTCCACTTCGCCTTCTATTTTCTCTATTTCATTATCAAAAATCCAAAGACCGCCTTCCTTCAACGCCCTTCCTTCTCCCTTTTTTACATATACAACTGCTGTACTCATTCTTTTCTCTCCGTTCTATCTTTATCATGTAAGCAGTATAACGTAGAAGACATAAAATAGCAAGGGATAACAGCGGATAAAAGAAACAAAGGAGCCGCCACTTACAAATAATCATTTATCTGTAGAGCAGCCGCCCCTTTTTCCTATTTAGTTAACTTTTATTTGACCCGTCTGTTCTCTTGTTGTCAGGTCATATGCTGTAATCACTCCATTCAAATCTACTATATAAAGAGTATTTCCAATATAGACACCTCGATTATTATAAAAATAATTGCATTCGCTGTCAGAAACAGATTTTATTCTTTCTGTAAATCCCTGGTCTTCGTCGTACCCATATATCAAATAACCATTCTTGTAATCATCTGTAGTGATATAATTTCCACTCCAATCAAATCCCAATATATTTTTCTTTGGATCGATAAGCACCGCCTTGTGATTGTATAGTGCCTGTGAGTAGCAGTTTTCCAATACAATCTTATCCTTTTCAACTACATTTTCAGGATCTGAAATATCAAACATGGAAAGCTTTAAGCCAATTGTAGCATTGGTTTCAGGGTCCACTTCATTTCCGATTCCCAGCAGTAAATTATCTGACCAAAAGTGCAGATATTCAGAAAAACCAGTAATTTTTAATTCACCTACAATAACAGGTTTTTCTGGGTTTGACAAATCTACTGAAAACAGTGGGTCAACCTGGCGGAATGTAACAAAGTAACCAGTATCTCCAAAAAATCTAGCTGAATACACCCTCTCACCTTCGGCAAGATTTTCAATTTTTCCTATTACATTCAGGTTAGCGTCCATAACAAAAAGTGCATTCGTAGTAGAGGTCTGGCCTATAGGCAAAATAGAAATTCCGGCATATGGCTCCATCCTAACCATGTATTGCTCCTCCTCGCTGTCAACTTCCTCATAGATAGAAACAGTAGTAACAACTCTCAGATTTCCTTCATATTCATCCATTGCAAAGGTATCGCCAATATGCCCATCAATTTTTCCAGTCACCTCTCCTATAATTGTACCATCTGCATAGGAAAGCTTTGTAATCTGCGTAGAATCCTTTTCCCCCTCTTCTGCGTAGCAGGTATCTGCAATATACAAATTTTCTTTACTCATATAAAACTGATCTCCTGATGAAATGACTGCTTTGTAATCTTTAAAGTCAGCAGTATCTTCTAATGAAACAGCAGTAACTACTAAAAATCCCGCCGCATCTGGGTTTTCTGGAATAATAATCCGTTCTGGCTCTACCTTCGCATTATTGATACTTGGAACACAATCCTCCACATTTTCTGATTCATCTTCCATAATCCGATATAGCTGATAAGGTGCGTATTGGGAAATTGTATACAAATAGCCACCTGTCAAACGGGAGGTTGACAGCGCACCGTCCTGAGTCAGAGTATGGGTTAAAACTGGATTCTCTCTATTGGTAATATCATAAAACAGAATTTTTGTAATCGTATTATCATTATCATACACTGTTTGAAATAGAATGAGCTGATTACCCGTTACATAAAAGTCATTGCATTGTCCACTACCTTGAATCTCTCCTGCTTTTTCCATTTCACTTCCATTTACTTTTATGATATCTATGGAATACGTCTCGTAAGACGCATCACTGCAATTATAGTAATAAATATAATTGCCATCTACTTTAATCACATCTGCTTCATCAATATCCTCCACTTGGGTATTGGTTTTTGAAATAGAACCATTCAGTTCTGCGGTTCCTGTTGATACTCCGTCTTCGACAGTATCAGCTGTCATAGCATAATCATACATTTCAAATATCCTGGCAGATTCTGACATACCATTTTCATATACCTGTTTTAAAACCTGGTAAACCTGGTCATAACTTTTTGCACTTACGGGGATCTGCTTGCTTTCCTTTTCTATTCCTTCATTAACTTCCTGGCTGACGGCTTCTGATACAATGGCTTCGGTATTCTTAATTCCCTGTTCCGCCGGCCTTTCCTTTGCAAAATATACTGCACTAAGAGAAAGTCCAACAACGCCAATAAAACAGGCTGCCACTCCCAGTATTCTTGTAAGCTGAATTTTCTTTTTCTTACTATCTGTCTGCTGTACATTCTTTAACTTCTCTAACATATTTTCTGGCAAAACACTCTCTGGAATTTCAACATACTCTGCTTCTTCTTTCATGGCTCTCTCCAACATATCTAAATAATCTTCTTCCCAGTATTGGTCTTCCTTTTTATTCATACGAAACCTCCGTTTCATTTCTACATTCCAAGTTCTATCGCCTGTTTCATTTTTAGCAAGGCTCTTCGGTACTTTGAGCGAATGGTACTATGCTTTGTATGTAGTATTTCGCCAATCTCTTCTCCCTTATAGCCTCCAAAAACAAACATATTAATAATAACCCTTTCTTCCTTGGTTAACAGCTTCATCGCCTGAAATGCTTCTCCATCTTCCATTTCCTTTTCCATAACAGGAATGTTTTCATCTAATGTTACATCTTGTCTTAAATATTCCTTTTTCTTTTGTTTACACTTATTGCTCACTATTTTAAAAATCCAGCTTTTAAATGCCTGTGGCTCCTTCAGCTGTCTGATTGTCCGATAAGCATCTAATACCGCTTCACTCACTACATCCTCAGCATCCTGTTGGTTTTGTAACGTATAATAGGCAAAGCGGTACAAATCTCTGTATATCATTTTATATAATTGGGCAAATGCCTCTGCATCAGAATTTTGAGCTCTCCTAACGAATTCCTCCTGCGATTCCATTCACAGCCTCCTTTCGTGAAATGCATTTCATATATATAGTGTAAAATATGGGGCAGAATGTTGCATGGTTTTTTAAAATTTTTTGATATTTCTTGAGACCCTTTTAAGAAAGGAAAGGCTGTTTGTGTGTACGTCCAAACAAAGAGCCTTTCTTTGTCAGATATTATTCTTAATTTTTAAAAATAATTTAAGAAGAACCTTATTACTTCCAGTCATTAAAATAGATTGTATGAATTCTATTATAGAGTAATCACACGATCACATGCTTGGGCAACATAGGAATCATGTGTAACAATTACAACTGCTTTTCCTTGCTTTTTCAGTTGCTTTAACAACTCTAAAATAATATCACGATTTTCAGTATCCAAAGAACCAGTTGGCTCATCAGCCAAAATCACTTCACTCTCCTGCAATATCAAACGAGCCATTGCAACTCTTTGCTGTTCTCCTCCACTTAGCTTATATACAGGAATCTTCTTTAGTTCCAGTAAACCAAGTTGTTCCAAAACAGAATCAATCCGCACTCTCTTTTCTGATTTTGCAATATTCTTATACACCAATGCCAATTCCAAATTCCATAACACAGTTTCATCATCTGCTAATGCATAATTTTGAAACAGGTAGCCAATCTTTTTTCTTCTAAGCATTATTGCATCCTTGGAATGTATCTTAACATTTTTCTTACCACATATATACAAATCCCCATTTGTTTTTTCAGATATTAGTCCAATCATATTGAGCAATGTAGACTTTCCTTTTCCACTTTTCCCAACTATGGCCACCATTTCTCCTAGTTCCACTTCCAAGTTTAATTCTTTAATTATTTCTTTATCTTGAAAATTCTTACCAACGCCTTCTAACTTAATTACAGACAATCTAATTTCCTCCATTCAGAATCTTATACAAATTCTTTATAATAATCCTATGGTATAAATACAACAATACTATAAAGTCAAATACAACAAAAATGATATATGCTATAACATTGATTTTGAGTAACCATAATACAATACTTGAAGCAGCCATTATTATTGAAATAAAAATGTTTTTACTTAAAACTCTTCCCATGCTATGTCCCATCTGATATAGAATGCCGTATTTCTTATTATTTACTTGTACTTCAATATAGTTAGATACATAAATAATGAATAATAATGTAATAAAAAAAAGACTAATAAATATCATTGCTTGCTCAATTAAAAACTTATAGTTACTAATGTCTTGCATAAATGGAATTAACATGGTATATGCATGAAACAACTTGTTTAACCGATATTCAGATAGCATTACACTGAACTCGTCTCGATCATGGGTTTGAAAAGCTAATTGACATTCTGACATTGCTTGCATATAATATGTTCCCGAAAAGATTGCATTGTCAAGTATGATAATGGAATCACAGATTTTGATATCATAATACTGCTCATTCTGTAAAGAACTATGAAGCCTATATTGATATCCATTCTTTATATAGATAATCTGCAATGGCTCCATTTTAACTGGCTCTTCTCCATAAAATTCAGAATACATTCTATTTTGAAGAAGCACAGTGTAATACTCTTTTAGTTCACTCTCTATATCCTTATATTTTTGGGGAACTAGAATCGTTGGTTTCTTTAAATCAATAAATAAAATTTCCTCTTCCTCGATATTCATATAATTCTTCAGATAATTCATATTGACAGTTATATTATTATCTTGATAAGAATCCATGAGTTGCTCCCTTGTTTTCCCAGATGCCCGCATATAATGTTCATCAAACTTTCTGCAAATAGAATCATTCATAAGATATGCTTTATCTGCATTTTTCTGGTACATTTCCTTGACTAAATTAGCCATCTCAAGGTAACTTATTTTGTTATTCTCAATCTTTTCATATTTATCAGAATTATAGCCATAAGAGGAATAAAAATTATTAAGCTCCTTATACTTTTCTACTCTATCATTTGTTTCAGATAGTTTGTGATAAGACTGAACACTCATAGAAATTGCAAGTGTAATTGCAAACATCAAGATAAGCTTGGCTACCTGTACAACATTATTTATGATTGGAGTAAACATTCTGTTTTTTATAGTTGAAACAACATCTATTCTTTTAACTCGATTTTGCGTAAACATCATTAAAATTACATTTATCATTCCTATACAAGCAAGGAAAATCATTAGAAATAGAATATAAAATAAACTAACCTTTCCTTTCGCCGCATAATAACAGGCATGAAATATTGTTATTGCTGCAATCGTAATAGCCTCTATTGTAATTAGTTCCAATACTCTATCTTTTAATATTCGTACTGCTGAAAATCCTAACAATGTTTTTACAGCATTTTGTTTAGCTGTTGAAATAACATAAATAAAAATAACAACCTGAGTAGTAACTAACAATATGATAAAATCAAATGTATTTTGTGTAATAACAGATTTATAGGATACATAACTTACGTTATTATCTTCTTTTATTGTAATTCCCAATTTTTGCGAAATCGTATAAACTGCTCTATTTGACAAATTAGCGTAAAATACCCCTGTTCCATCCATAAATTCGTCTTGTGTCATTTTGTAATACTCATAATGATTTTTTGAAATACTCTTAAACTTTTTTACATGCTCAATATTTGTATGGTATATTTGATATATGGTAACTTCAAAATTGTCATCTTTTGATATGGGCATCTTTACAATTTGAATTTCAGCATTTTTTTCAATTAACTTTTCATAAACTTTGCTTAGAATATCAGGGGTAGACTGTTCAATTACATAACGTTCCAATTTTGTGTCACCAATATGGCTTAATCCATAAATATCATATATAGAATTGCTAAAAATGTATGAAAATATAATAAGTTGACCTAACAAAAATAATATGTATATTTTTTTCATTTCACTAAATTCCTCCTAGTTACAGCTTAATACGGACCACCTGCTCCTCTGTAAACCCCGTATCTTTCCGTATACCCTATATAATTTATAGGGGTTCTAGTCCTCGTATCTGACCAAGAATTTCAAATTTTCTTCGCTATATCAGCGTTTACTGAGCATTTTCAATCTCCAAACTAATTCCAAGTCATCAACTACTAGTTCAACTGGTGGTTTGATATTAGCCCTAATAAGGGCTTTCTTACTGCTCGCCTAAAAAGGCGGGTGTCACAAGCATTCTTACTGGTCCTCTAAAAAGAGGTACTATTATTATCTTCTTTTCTTGATTCTTCTGACTGCTCTTCAATATACTTCTTAACCGCAGCTTCTGTTATGTTACCAATTGTTTCGACATAATATCCTCTTGCCCAAAATGCTTTGTAATTCTGGATGCCTATCATATATCATCAGTATACTTTTACCTTTTAAATACCCCATAAAACTTGATATGCTTATCTTCGGTGGTATTGCGACACATAAATGTACATGGTCTATGCACACTGCACCTGATACTATTTCTACATCTTTATATTTACGCAATGTACCTATAATTTCTCGTACATCTTGCTTTATCTGACCATATAGTTGTTTCTTTCTATACTTTGGTATAAAAACAATATGATACTGGCATTTCCATTTAGTATATGATAAACTTTTATTGTCCATTTGGACCGCCTCCTATGTTTGAGATTGGCTTGCGACACCATTCTCATTTTATCATAGGAGGCTTTCTTTTGATATCCTCATCGTTTCCACTTACACTATTCTCCCCAGCATAGCTGGGGGATTAAACTTTTCATTTATTTCCATATAAATTAAAAATTAATTTATTAGACTTTCTAAAACAAAATGTATAACATAAAAAATAGAGAAGTATTTTCGAAATGGTAGCACAGATAATATTTTCAACACCAAATCTTGACAACTGTTCCATGTTGAAATGAAGTACTATCGTGCTAATTCCAACAGACATTACTTCCGTTATACAAGTTCCTAAAAAGAAGATACCGATATTAAGTACCTTTTTATACAACTCATTGTCAACTAAGATAATGGAAAATACTGTTATATAGACTGTAACAGTTATAGTTAAAAGTATCCCCATATAGCCATGTTACCATAATTAACACATTAATACAATATCTGTTAAATACAATTTTTATCTGATAACCCTCAACAATCTATAACTGCTCCAAACCATTTCTGACCATACACTCAGCCAGAAATGGTTTCATAATTTCACAGTCCTCTTAGAGAATAAACCTGCCGATAAGAAAGAGAATCAATAGATGTGCTGGATAAAAAACATAGAAAAGATATTTTAGATTCATTCCCCGCTTTCCATTATACAAGGAGATTAGCGGCACGTTAACCAGGGCAAAATATTCAGAAAAAGCCAGTACAGTCAATACCACACACCCTCCAGCCATTGATGCAACTTTATTTTTCCGCAGTAAATACATTACAATAATTGCAAGCACACCCATTGAGGCATAGTCTGTACACATGAGTTCTGCTGCTGCAACTCCCGCTAGTATCATAGCAATTCCAGTAAAAAAACGGCTGGTTGGCTGTATTCCACTTTTTTCAATGGAAACCACAAATGCTATTATGGTACCTATTAGTGTCACAATGATTACACCTATAAAAATCTGCATGCTCAATGTAATCTCTCTGGTATTTCCTAGCCATCCCGCTACAATATTCACTATTTGATAACATAAAGGCACAATCAGACCTACAATTAAATACACCGCTCCCAGTATACCAATACAGCTAACCCAGCGAAGCCATCTTGCCTCCTTCCAAATTGTTTGAATATTCTCAAGTCCCATTAAAACAACAAGCCCAAGAAACAACGTAAAAAAGACATTCTGTGCATTAAAATCAAACGGGGTCATGCTAAACGCAAGGTCAAAGGGAATTTCAGAGATAACTGCAAATAGCGCCAGACGGATTGCATAACGTCTGCGGTTTTTCGTATGGACAAAGCCTTCCACCAGCAAAAAACAAAAAATTGGAAATGCAATTCTTCCAAACATCCGCATGTAATGTGAAATCTCCATCATCTGCGTATTATTGGTTGAATACGCTACAGACCATACAAGTACTGCTGCTACATGATCAATAATCATTGCAAAAATCGCAATTAGTTTTAGGGTACTGCCACTCATTTCTTTTCCATTCCTCACTTTCTGTTTTTGAGACAAAAACTGCCAGCTTACGCTGGCAGCTAATTATTAATAACAATATCTATTTTTTATTTTACCTGAGCAATATCAATCACTTCTAATTGTCCCTCTCTTCTAGATTCCAAGCTTGTCAACAGTGCATTGGCTGTATCAAGAGAAGTCAGACAGGTAACACCTGTTTCAATGGACATACGACGGATTAAGAAACCATCATTGGATTTTCCAACACCATTGCTTGGTGTATCAATAACCAAATCAATCTGATGCTCTAACAACAAATCCATTAACGTTGGTGTTTCTTGTTCAATTTTATTAATTGGAATTGCAAATACTCCATTATCATTTAATACTCTTGCTGTAGATTTCGTTGCAAAAATATCATAGCCTAACGCCTTAAATCTTCTGCCTACTTCAACAGCATCCAGTTTATCTGAATCTTTAACAGTCAAAATCATTTTCTTATGCTTTGGAAGATTTACCCCTGATCCTAAAAATGCTTTATATAACGCATCATTAAAATTCTCAGCAATTCCAAGACACTCTCCTGTAGATTTCATTTCTGGTCCAAGGCTGATATCTGCACCACGTATTTTCTCAAAGGAGAATACAGGCATTTTAATGGCAATATACTTTGACTTTGGCTGTAATCCAGGTGTATATCCAAGATTCTTAATTTTTTCACCTAAAATAACCTTTGATGCCAAATCTACAATTGGAATACCAGTTACCTTGCTAATATAAGGCACCGTACGGGAAGAACGTGGATTCACCTCAATTACATATACCTCTTCCTGATATACAATAAACTGGATATTAATCAGTCCAATTACATGAAGAGAGTTAGCAAGCTTTCTTGTATAATCTTCAATGACACGAATGGTTTTCTCTGAAATATTTTGTGTTGGATATACGGAAATACTATCACCAGAATGAATTCCTGCTCTTTCCACATGCTCCATAATACCAGGAATCAGTATATCCTCTCCGTCACAAACAGCATCTACCTCAACTTCTTTACCCATTAAATACTTATCTACTAAAATTGGATGTTCTTGTACCTGTCGATTAATGATCTTCATAAATTCTACAACATCTGCGTCGGAAATTGCAATCTGCATTCCCTGTCCGCCTAATACATAGGAAGGTCTTACTAAGACTGGATAACCTAGCTCATTTGCTGCTTTCAGCGCTTCTTCTGTCGTAAATACCGTTTTACCTGCTGGTCTTGGAATACAACATTCTTCCAAAATTGCATCAAATAATTCTCTATCCTCTGCTGCATCCACATTTTCAGCACTAGTTCCAAGTATGGTAACTCCCATTTTTAACAATGCCTCTGTCAGCTTAATGGCAGTCTGACCACCAAACTGTACCACTGCACCATCTGGTTTTTCCAAACGTACAATGTTTTCTACATCTTCTGCTGTCAGCGGTTCAAAATATAACTTATCTGCAATATCAAAATCCGTACTTACTGTTTCAGGATTATTATTTACTATAATGGTTTCATATCCATTTTGGCTTAGTGCCCATACACTATGAACAGAGCAGTAGTCAAATTCAATACCCTGTCCAATTCGGATAGGACCAGAACCAAGAACTAAAACCTTTTTCTTTGCGTTCGTTTCTTCCACTTCATTCATGCTTCCAAAACATCCATAATAATATGGTGTGGAGGCTGCAAACTCAGCTGCACAGGTATCAACCATTTTAAAAGCCTTGGTAATACCATTGGAGTAACGTAATTCCTTAACTTCTTCCTCAGATTTTCCAGTGTATGTTCCAATCACCTTATCTGGAAACTCTAAACGTTTTGCTTCTTCTAATAATTCTATGGTTAATGGCTGTGTCTTTAGCTGCTGTTCCATTTCAACCAAAATAGCCAGTTTATCTATAAACCATTTATCTATTTTCGTAATATCATAAATCACATCATAGGAAATGCTTCTTCTGATTGCTTCTGCTATAACAAAAATTCTCCTGTCATCAATCACAGCCAGCTGTTCCAATATCTCATCATTGGAAAATCCGTTATATTCTCCTGTCTCAAGACTATCGATGTGCTGTTCCAGTGAACGAAGCGCTTTCATCAAAGCACCTTCAAAATTGGTACAGATGCTCATTACCTCTCCTGTTGCCTTCATCTGAGTGGTAAGGGTTCTGGATGCCTTAATAAACTTATCAAATGGCAGACGTGGAATTTTTACTACAACATAATCCAATGCTGGTTCAAAACTTGCGTAAGTCTTTCCTGTAATCGCATTTGGTATTTCATCTAATGTATAACCCAGTGCAATTTTAGCTGCAACCTTTGCGATTGGGTAACCCGTTGCTTTTGAAGCCAAAGCAGAGGAACGGCTTACACGAGGGTTTACTTCAATAACACAATATTCAAAGGTATCAGGATGAAGTGCATACTGTACATTACATCCTCCTGTGATTTCAAGCTCTGTAATAATATTTAATGCTGATGTTCTTAGCATCTGATATTCTTTATCTGCTAACGTCTGAGAAGGCGCAACAACAATACTGTCACCTGTGTGTACTCCAACCGGATCAATATTTTCCATGTTACATACTGTAATGCAGGTTCCATTTCCGTCACGCATTACTTCGTATTCAATTTCCTTCCATCCTGCAATACAACGCTCGATTAAGCATTGTCCAACACGGCTGAGACGTAATCCGTTGGTACAGATTTCAATTAACTCCTCTTTGCTTTCAGCGATACCACCGCCGCTTCCACCCAAAGTATAGGCTGGGCGGACTACTACAGGATAATTAATCTGCTCTGCAAACTCTACTGCGGCTTCTACCGTATTTACTACCGTACTTGCCGCAATCGGCTCATGGATTTTTTCCATGGTATTCTTAAATTCAAGGCGATCCTCTGCTTTTTTAATTGTCAAAGAGGTAGTACCAATTAGTCTAACATTCTTTTCTTTCAAAAATCCAGATTCTTCAAGCTCCATAGCAAGATTCAATGCTGCCTGTCCTCCCAAGGTTGGTAGAACACTGTCTGGCATTTCTTTGCTGATAACTTCCTTCAGACAGTCAACGGTTAAAGGTTCAATGTATACTTTATCTGCAATTTCTTTATCCGTCATAATAGTGGCAGGATTAGAGTTTACTAAAACAACTTCAACTCCTTCTTCCTTTAAAGAACGGCAGGCCTGTGTTCCTGCATAATCAAATTCTGCTGCCTGTCCAATTATAATAGGACCTGACCCGATTACCAGTACTTTTTTAATGTCTTCTCTTCTAGGCATCCTTAACCACCTCCATCATATTCATAAACGCATCAAATAGGAAATTAGAATCTACTGGTCCCGCACATGCCTCTGGATGGAACTGAACTGTGAAAACGTTCTTTCCCAAGTAGCGGAGTCCTTCTACTGTTCTATCGTTAACATTAATAAATAAAGTTTCTGCAACATTTTTATCTATGCTGCCATCTATTACAACATACCCGTGGTTTTGGGATGAAATATAAACCTTACCTGTACTTAAATCCTTAACTGGATGATTAGCACCTCTGTGTCCATATTTCATTTTCTCAGTTTTTGCACCATTTGCCAGCGCCATCAGCTGATGTCCCAGACAAATTGCAAAAATTGGTGTATCGGATTCGTATAATTTCTTAATTTCTTCAATAATACTAACACACTCCGAAGGATCTCCAGGTCCATTTGTCAGCATAATGCCATCAGGATTCATTTCTAAAATATCTTCTGCCTTTGTTAATGCAGGATATACCGTTACTTCACAGCCTCTTTGCAGTAGAGAACGAATAATATTATTTTTTGAGCCGAAGTCCATCATCGCAACTTTTTTTACTGGTGTTACTTTTTCAGTTCCCAATTCACCTGGTAAATATGTTCTTTTTTCTTTTACTGTAACTTTTTCAACAACTTTAGTTACCTGATACAATTTCATCTGCTCTAATACCTGTTCCAAATTATAATCCTCATTTGTTGTAATCATACCATTCATGGTACCCTTTTCTCTGAGAATCTTTGTCAGTGCCCTGGTATCTACCCCTGAAATACCTGGAATATTTTGGTTCTTTAAAAATGTTTCAATTGAATCTTCGCTTCTAAAGTTACTTGGTCTTCTTGAAATTTCTCTCACTATATAACCGTCTGGCCAAGCTTGTAATGACTCCATATCTTCATAACAAACCCCATAATTTCCTATTAGTGGATATGTCATGACAACTGCCTGTCCTGCATAACTTGGGTCTGTCAATACTTCTAAATACCCTGTCATAGATGTATTGAATACAATTTCACTAATTACATCGTGGGTAGCACCAATACTTTTTCCTGAAAATACGGTTCCATCTTCCAGTATAAGAAAAGCCTTCATTATGTTACACCTTAATCCTTTCCAAAGAACGTAGTTTCGCCACATTCTATAATAATTAGAGCCTAAAACGATACAATGGCTTAGTATGTTTATGCATGCAAATGAATAAAATTTCATATTTTTGCGCAAAAAAAAGGAGAAACAACCCCTTTATAAACTTTATACAGTCCACATTTTAGCGGACTTTTTAAGTTTTTCTGCAAACATCCTAAATTGTTAAAATTCTACCACAAAACGCATTAGATGACAAGCACTTTTTTCAAAAAAAATTTTTTTCTATTTTCTCCTGTGGATAATTATGCATACGATTCCAGTGATTTAAGGTTCTTCAAGGATATGTCCATAATAGGTGCTGAATGGGTTAATGCTCCTGAGGATACATAATCTACACCGATTTCTGCAATTTCCTTTAGCCGTTCTCTGGTTACATTTCCAGAACATTCTGTCTCTGCTTTACCGCAAATTATTTTTACAGCCTCCCGCATAGTTTGGTTATCCATATTGTCCAGCATAATAATATCTGCTCCTGCATCAAGTGCTTCTCTTACCATATCCAATGTTTCTACTTCTACTTCTATCTTCCGCACAAAGGGAGCATACTCCTTTGCCATTTCTATTGCTTTTTTCACACTCCCTGCTGCTCCAATATGATTATCTTTTAACAGTATACCATCGGAAAGATTGTAGCGGTGATTATAGGCACCTCCCACTTTTACAGCATATTTTTCAAAAGGTCTCATATTAGGAGTTGTCTTTCTGGTATCTAGTAATTTTGTTTGGTACCCAGAAAGTTCCTCTACGAACCCTCTTGTATAGGTTGCAATTCCGCTCATTCTCTGCAAATAATTTAATGCCGTACGTTCACCCGATAATATTGCCTTTATATCTCCTGTTATTACGCCAATGCGTTCTCCTTTTTTCACAAAATCTCCATCCTGAAACGAAGTTTTAAACCTTGCTTCCTCGTCTAAAAGTTCAAATACTCTCTGGAAAATATCAAGACCGCAAATCACACCGTCCTCCTTACAAATCAAATCAGCACAGCCTTTTTTGTTTTCTCTCATAACACTGTTGGTTGTGACATCCTCGGACGTAATATCCTCTCTTAATGCATTTACAATATACTGGTCAATATTAATTTTCATCGTTACACCATTTAACATAAAATCCTTCATCCTTTCGCCGAATCTCTTCCAATATCATTTTTTTAAATACTAGTTCTCTCTCTTCTTTACTCATGGTATCCAACACTTCAGGCTCAAATTCTTCTGTATCAAAGTCACTTCTGTCCTTTTCAATCTGATATGCAGTTCTTTTTGCAAATACAAGGCTTTCTAAAAGGGAATTGCTTGCTAGCCGATTTGCCCCATGTACTCCATTACAAGCGGTCTCTCCTACTGCATACAGACCCACCATGGAAGTTTCTCCATTTACATTTGTCTGAATCCCCCCCATTACATAATGCTGTGCAGGTGTTACTGGAACCAAATCAGATGCCAAATCGTATCCTTCCTCCAGACAACGCTTGTAAATGTTAGGAAATCTAGCCTGTATTTTTTTCTTTTCCATGCTTCTCATAGATAAGTATACATAATCCGTCCCCAGTCTCTCCATTTCCATTTGGATGGCATTAGCAACCGTATCTCTTGGAAGCAGTTCATTGACAAATCTTCTGTGATTCTTATTTAGTAAAACAGCGCCTTCACCCCGGACAGATTCTGAAATCAAAAAGCTTCTTCCTCTTTCTTGGGTGTATAATGTAGTTGGATGGATTTGAATATAATTCATATGTTCCAGCACAATTCTGTGCTTTAACGCAAGGGCAAAGCTGTCTCCTGTAATATGTGAAAAGTTTGTTGAATGTTTAAATAATCCTCCTAGTCCACCTGTAGCCAGTACCACCTGTTTGGCAAAAACAACTTGTCTTTCACCATTTCTTTTTTCCACAATTATTCCATGACAGCGGTTCTGTTTTGAAATCAAATCAATCATGGTAGTATAAGGCTTCATACTGATGTTCTTTTTCTCTCTGACCCGGTCAATCAATTTGCTGGTAATTTCCTTGCCTGTTAAATCCTCGTGATGAAGAATCCGAAAAGTGGAGTGAGCTGCTTCTCTTGTAAACGATAATTCCCCTTTATCATTTCGGTCAAATTCTACCCCATATTGAATTAAATCTTCAATCATTTGAGGGGAATCTTCAATCATTATTTTCACTGATTCTTCTTTATTTTCATAATGTCCCGCCCGCATGGTATCCTCAAAATATGCTTTGTAATCTGTTGGATCCTTTAACGTGGATATGCCACCCTGCGCCAGATACGAATCACTGTTTTCAACAGAATCCTTAGAAATCATCAAAATTTGTTTTTTCTCATTTAAACTAAGGGCAGCAAATAATCCGGCGGCTCCTGTTCCGACAATCACTACATCGTATGTCAATTTTATCATTCTTTTCAACTGCCTCCTGCTATGCCAATTCTAACATCCGCTCCAATGGCTTATTAGCTGTCTCATATAAGCTTTCCTTCAGCTCAACGCAATGGTCAAAATGCTCCAATACGTGACACACCTTTTCAAGAGTAATCATCTTCATATTAGGGCAAAACTGTCTATGACCTACGGAATAGAATTTTTTATCTGGATTTTTCTGATTCAGTTCATAAAATACACCCATTTCTGTGCAAATGATAAACTCCTTCTCTTTACTCTTTGATGCATATTCAATTATTCCAGATGTACTTCCAATGTAATCTGCCATTGCCAGCACCTCCATCGTACATTCTGGATGAACTAAAACTTCTGCATCTGGTTTTGCTTCTTTAGCTTTTTTTACATTTTCTACTGTAATACTTTTATGGACATGACAAAAACCGTCATTAAAAATAAAATGCTTCTCTGGTACCTGAGAGGCGATATATCTGCCTAAATGTTCATCTGGAATAAAAAATATATTGTGATTTGGCAGTGCTTTCACTATTTTCATTGCATTTGCAGAGGTTACACATACATCTGCATGCTGCTTAATCTCCGCTGTTGAATTAATATAACAAACTACTGCTACATCATCATATTCTTCCCTTACCTTTTGAATCTTATCAATCTCAACCATATGCGCCATGGGACAATCTGCCGCTGGTTCTGGCATTAGTACAATTTTATCTGGACTTAGCAGCTTGGCACTTTCTCCCATAAAGGACACACCACAAAAGCAGATTACCTTCTGAGGTACTTCCTTTGCCACTTTTGCAAGATAATAAGAATCCCCAATATAATCTGCAATTTCCTGTACTTCATCCTTTACATAATAATGAGCAAGAATCACTGCATCCTTTTCCTGTTTTAACTTCTCAATTTTGTTTTTCAGTTCTGACATGGTAATCTCCTCAAATCATTTGACTTTAACACATATTATGGCACATTTTGCTTATTTGTCAAGTCTGCTGTCTTGTCACCTATTAAGACTGTCTTACAGTTGATTTTTCTAACAGTACTTGAATTCTTAAATTAACTATGATAACTTAATACTGTACCAAAATATGAATTTCTATTCGAACATGGTGCTTCCTAAAATAGCACCTTTAAGGAGATTTTTTATGGAACGTGATGATATTATTATCCGGAATGGAATTGTACATATACTGGATTCAAAGGTAGGAATTCCCGTTCTTTCGGACGCTTTACTTGAGTTAAGCCCAGATATCAATGATTTTATTCGGAATCACATTTATAAAACCATATCTGGCGATGACGCAAAAAGCTGCCACTTTGATCAAGATTCTTCTACTGTATATTCTCTTTTAGAAAATTTTGCAGAAGAAAATCTGATTTCAGTCAGCCAGAGCATTGCCTCTCATTTATATGCTATTATGAATCAGAATATTGATATTCCTGCTGCCGACTTATTACTGGTAACCTTTCAGGTAGAAAGTACACTTCATCTTGCCATCTTAAAAATGAATTATAAGGAAACTTATGTACATCTTACTGGCTGTGACGAAGCAATGGGTAATTATAATGATATTGTAAAGCAGACAGCTACTCTTCCATCTGCATCTGGCAAATTAACAGAATCCTGTGTCATTAATTTGGAGGATATGTCCATTCTATTATTGGAGAAGAAATTTGATGTTAATGGTGAGAAAGTCAATTATTTTTCAGAGTTATTTTTGCAATGCCACACAAAGATGTCTCCAAAGACAAAGCTTGGTATCGTAACCAAAGCCGTTGAACAAATCAATAAAAAATATTTTGATCAGGATTTTGAAAAGCATATGGAAACAAAAAGTATTATCCAGAACGAACTTGCAGAACAGGGTTATCTAGACGTAGAAACCATATGTGAAAAAATTTATAACGATGCTCCAGACATTAAGGAGGAGCTTACTGAAAAGCTGGAAAAGTACAATGTTCACAAAGAAGAAGTACGTCCTAAAAATCAACAGACTATCAAAAAATTTGAAAAGCAATACTTAGTAACGGATTCAGGAATTGAAATCAATATTCCTATGGAGGAATATAAAAACCAGAAAAATGTTGAATTTATTACAAATCCTGATGGTACTATTTCGGTGCTGATTAAAAATATTAATCAGCTTACCAGTAAATAATAGTAACTGGTTGGTAAAACTGGAAAGGAGGTTTCTATTATGCAAAAAGTAACGAAAGACATGCTCATCTCAGAAGTGCTCCAAATAGATTCTGCAATGGCTCCAATTTTAATGAGATTTGGCATGCATTGCCTAGGCTGTCCATCTTCCCAGATGGAATCTCTGGAGGATGCTTGTGCCGTTCATGATTTGGATGTAAACCCTCTCGTTGACAAGTTAAATGAATATTTATCTTTAAAACAGAGTTAAGAAATAGTATATAATAACTAAGAGCTGTGCACTATGATTCTATAGTGCAGCAGCCCTTTTCCAGCTTTTATTGAAGCTCAGCGATTCTGCTTACCCCCACATATATTTCTGAAATTTTATACCAGGTAGGATAATCAACAATTCCCGTTTGCGGCAGGCCAAAAACCCCCTGAAACTTTTTCACTGCCTCTTCTGTCTTCTTTCCAAAAATTCCATCCTCTACCAATTTTGGAATTAGTGGGTATCCTTTCGTAATCACATTTAACTGCTGCTGCATCTGACGAACTTTATCACTTCGCGTTCCTACCTTTAAATCTGTCCCTGGCCAAGAAGAAGGCACTCCTGATACTTCTGTAGCTGTTTTTATAAACATATTATTGCCATAATAATACCGGATAATATCAATCGCACTATAGCCCTGATCTCCCAAATACTTAGAGCCCCATTGGGTCAACCAGACAGTAAATACCTATAACAATTAAAATGCTTTTGGAACAGCCAGAATTCCTGCCAACAGTAAAAGGATTACACGGACAAGCCACTCTCTGATTCCACCTGTTTTTATTCTTGCTAACACAATTCTTTTATTGGAAATAGGCGTAAACAGCGGCACCCCGTTGGAAAGCATGTCCAAAAAAATATGGCTCCACATTCCCACTATAACTCCCTCTGCCAGCCCAACATAATAAGACTGGAAGGGAACGCATGGCCTGAATAGGTAAAAAGCTCCCATTACCATAAAACATGCCAATAAAGAATGAGTAATTCCCCTATGGCCTGCTACTCCCCGTATATATTTCTTTTCTTTTACTGGCAACAAACAAGTTGAAATTTTTAACAAAAAACGAAACACTCCTATTCCCCAGCTTACTGCCTTTAATTTTCTCCCTATAGTGCTTCGGGGCTGATCGATATCAGGCAGAAGACTTCCCACTACTGCCCCTGTTAAAACAATTACTTTAATATCTGTTCTTTCCACAGGAACAGCTGCAATCGCAATTGTCCCAGCAGCAATTCCGCCTATTTTATGTGTAACTCCTGTCATGTACCTTGTATCCTTTTCTTACGTATTTTATTTACCCTGGCAATTTCTTTCCAGTCTCTTTAATTCAGCTTCATATTGCTTTTGTTCAGCTGGAACATATCCCAGTGCATCCATTCCTTCTGCATTTAACAAAAAACCGATTAATTCTTGTTCTTCCTTTGTCAGCGTATCGATTAGCACTGGTTCTTTGTCACCTACAATAATATAATTATGAAGAATCAATTCTTTTCCCAATTTTTTCTCTCAGTTCGTTTTTTTTAGTATATGCTTCTGAGCCTGTCCTTGTTCCATCTTATTAATTTAAACTACAAATGAGAATTTATCAAGCTGCTTCCTTGACAAATATCTTAATTAGGAGTACTTTATTAATGGAGGTACAGTAATGATGAGATTATTATTTTATATTTTAAACAAAACTGAGAAGCTGGATTTATTACTGGCAGAATTCTCAAAACGAGGCATCCAAGGTGCCACAGTTATTGAAGGCAAGGGAATGGCAAGAATATTATTTGAAAAGCACGGGGAAGACGAAATGCCATTTCTATCTTCATTAAGAAAATTTCTAAATCCGGAACGAGAAAACAGCAATATTATTTTTGCGGTAATCCGGAACGAACAATTATCAATGGCTGTAGAGACTATTGAAGAAATTGTGGGAGACCTATCAAAAAGCAATAATGGTGTGGTTTTCAGCTTTCCCGTAGACTTTACAAAGGGGATGATTGATGATGGAAAATAAAATATTGTTTGATGTATCAATTCTACTTTTTTCTGGTATTATTTGTGGCAGATTATCTAAGTTTATAAAGCTACCAAATGTGACTGGTTATTTAATTGCCGGTCTTTTATTAGGCCCATCTGTTTTTAACATTATTTCTGTCGATATGGTAGATAATTTTACTATTATATCAGACATAGCACTGGGATTTATTGCATTTTCTATTGGAAGTGAATTTAATCTGAGTTACTTCCGAAAGGTTGGAGTTGCTCCTATCATAATTGCAATTGCAGAATCTGGTTTTGCAATTATAATAGTAACAAGTGTGCTTATTATATTAGGTTTTGATTTGAAACTTTCTATTATGCTTGGAGCGATTGCTGCTGCTACTGCTCCCGCCCAAACCATTATGGTTATCAACCAATATAAAGCCAAAGGTTCTTTAACTTCTATGCTAATGAGTGTTGTTGCAATTGATGATGCCACTGCATTAATCGGATTTGGATTCGCTACTACCATTGTAAATATGATGTCAGCAGATAAAGAGTTTAATTTACTACTGTCTATATTAAGTCCAATCTATGAAATCGTTATTTCCTTTATTTTAGGAGCTGCAATTAGTATTGTTATGAAATTATTGTTCCGTTGGTTTAAGAAACCATCTAACAGAATCTGCATTATCGTGTCATTGATTCTATTAACATACTGGTCTTCAACTATCCTTCATGGTTCACCACTATTGGCTTGTATGTCACTAGGAGCTGTACTGGTAAATATTTTTGATGATATTGATGGTATTATTTCTATAACTGATTCCTTTAATCCACCAATTTACATGCTGTTCTTTGTTATATCTGGTGCTGGCTTTGAAATTACCGCATTGAAGGGAATTGGAATAATCGGCTTAGTTTATGTAGTGATGAGAGTTATTGGTAAATGGTTAGGTGCCTGGACAGGCGGAAAACTTGCTAAGCAAGAAGACAAAATCTGCAAGTATTTAGGTCCTACCTTAATGCCACAGGCAGGTGTTGCTTTAGGTCTTGTTGCTGTTGCTGGACAGCTTGTTCCTGATTATGCTTCCCAAATCAGAGTAATTATTTTATGTTCTACTTTTATTTACTCTATTATTGGACCAGTCGTAGCAAAAGTCTCCTTAGTGAAATCAGGGGAAATTGTACTCTCACCTAGAACTTAATTTTCTTAAGTATAACAAGCATTTTTAAATGATAAAACAAGTTATAACTTAATTTTCTTAATACAAAAAGAATTCTCAACTTCCTCTTGACGTTTTGTAGTGCTTAATACTATTATGATAAATGTTCATTTTGCAAAATAATTTATTCCTGTATAGGAATGGCTCATTTGAGAAACAATCAGATTATAGTATTATTAAGCATTCCAATTACATATAATGTCTAGGAGGAACATCTATGAATATATTTGATATTGTAGGGCCTATTATGGTGGGACCATCCAGTTCTCATACAGCAGGAGCTGTGAGAATTGGATATATATCCCACAAGCTTATGGGTGAACCAATTCAATCAGCGGATCTCTTTTTATATGGTTCTTTTTTAGCAACTGGCAAAGGGCATGGTACCGATCGGGCTTTAGTTGCAGGTCTTCTTGGTATGAAGGAAGATAACTTAAATATTCCAAACAGTTTTGAAATTGCGGAAGAAAAGCAATTAAAATTTTCTTTTTACAATGGAAAAGGGCTTCGCAATCCACATCCAAATACGGTTAAAATTCAACTAATAGGAATCAGCGGACGTAAGCTTGAAGTAGTTGCAGAATCGTTGGGAGGTGGACGTATTAAAATCTGTCAGATTGACGGTCTGGATACAAACTTTACTGGAAACTATCCAACGCTGATTGTACATAATTTAGATCAGCCAGGGCATGTAACCGAAGTAACCTCTATGCTGGGACATAAATCTGTCAATATTGCTGCCATGCAGCTTTATCGAGATGGAAGAGGCGGCAATGCAGTTATGGTAATTGAATGTGATCAGGAAATTCCTTTGGAATCCATTAAGTGGCTGGAACATCTTGAAGGAATTGCAAAAGTTACTTATCTGAGTTTGGAGGATTGAATATGGAATTAGGTTCGTTAGACGTCATTTTGAAAAAAGCAGAAGAACAAAACAAGCAGTTCTGGGAAATAATTCTGGAACATGACTGTAGAGAAAGACAGACTTCTAGAGAAGACTCTTTTTCCACCATGTTAACTATGTATGAAGCAATGAAAAATGCAGACAACAGTTATGATAAAAACCGTCGTTCCTCTAGTTTGTTAGTTGGTGGCGATGGTGCAAAGCTTCACGACTACATTGCCCGTGGCAGCTGCGTTAGTGGTACTTTTATGGGTGAGGTTATGGAACGAGCGATTAAAATGGGTGAATCCAACGCTTGCATGAGAAGAATTGTTGCTGCACCTACTGCTGGTTCCTGCGGTGTTCTTCCTGCTGTACTCATTACCTGTCAAAAGCATTTTCAACTAAGTGATCAAAAAATAGCTGAAGCTTTGTATGTTGCTAGTGGAATTGGCATGGTCATCGCTGGGAGAGCTTCTATTTCAGGTGCCGAAGGTGGTTGTCAGGCAGAAATTGGTTCGGCCAGTGCTATGGCTGCTGGTGCTGTTGCTTATTTAAAAGGAGGCAGTTCTTACATGTCTGCACATGCCTGTGCAATAGCCTTAAAAAATTTATTAGGACTTACTTGTGATCCTGTTGCTGGATTAGTTGAGATTCCTTGTATAAAACGAAATGTAATTGGTGCAGTCAATGCTATTTCATCAGCAGACCTTGCACTTGCAGGGATTGAAAGCCGCATTCCTCCTGACGAAGTCATTGATGCCATGGGTGAAATCGGAAGAATAATGCCAAAAGAATTAAAGGAAACGGGAAAAGGCGGCCTTGCCGTTACTCCAACTGGAAAGAAAATAACAGATAAACTCCACAAGCTTTAAAATGAAATGTTTCTCCCAAAAAGATATTCTACAGGAGGTCGTTTATTGCATGATTCAAACATCTGATAAGAAACAAATTGCAGCTCTTTACATTCGGGTTTCTACCGATATGCAGATTGATTTATCTCCAGATGCCCAAAAGAGGGAATTATTAAACTATGCAAAAGAACACCATTACATGGTAAAAGAAGAATTTATTTTTATGGAAGAACAGGGCATCAGCGGTAAACGTGCTGAAAAAAGGCCTGCATTTCAGAATATGATTGCATTAGCAAAAACAAAACCAAAGCCCTTTGATGTTGTTTTGGTCTGGAAATTCTCTAGATTTGCCAGAAATCAAGATGAAAGCACCTTTTACAAAGGTATTTTGAGAAAAAAATGCAACATTGATGTAATTAGTATTTCTGAACCGATTGTAGAAGGTATGTTTGGCCGGCTCATTGAATTAATCATTGAATGGAACGACGAATATTATTCTTACAATCTTGCTAATGAAGTAACTAGAGGCATGACCGAGCGTGCTATGCGTGGTGGATATCAGGCAAAACCGCCTCTTGGTTATGTAATGACAGAGCCTGGGAAAGCTCCCTCTATTGTTCCCGCCCAAGCTGAAATTATTAAACTTATTTTTTACTTATATGTGCATGAGCAAATGTCTCTTTTTCAAATTGCACAGCATCTGAATCAGGCAGGATTTAAAACAAACCACAATAATAGTTTTGAAAAGCGTTCCATTGCATATATCATTCAGAATCCAACATATATTGGGAAAATCCGTTGGAATAGAACGGAAAACGAAACCCATAGGATAAAGGATGAAAGCGAATGGATTGTAGCAGATGGCCAGCATGAGGCAATTATTGAACCGTCTCTTTTCTATGCAGCTCAGGAGCGTTACAAGAAAGAATGTCACACAGTAAATGCCCGTCCCTCTGTTACATATAAACACTGGCTCAGTGGTCTTTTAAAATGCTCAAACTGCGGCCGCAGCTTATCTGCTTGTTCTCGTATAAATAAACATCCTAATTTGAGCAAATTACACTGGAATTTCCAGTGCTATGGTTATACTAAAGGAAAATGTCTTGTTTCTCATAGCATTTCAGACACAAAGCTGGAACACGCCGTATTACAGTCATTACAAACAGTGTTATACAATCATATTGTTAATTATTGCCGTTCTCACGGCTCAAAAGAATTTTATCCAGACCGGCCATTGCTTCTGGATACCCAGTTGGATAAGCTGCGAGTTAGAGAGCAACGGATTAAAGATGCCTATATTCATGGAATCGACTCCTTAGAGGAGTATAAAAGAAATAAACAGTTGATTCTCGAAGAAAAAGAACATTTACTTACTACCATTCCTTCCTCAGAAAGCTCAATACAAGCAACGGTTGATGCTGTACCTGCATCTATTTACCTGAATCACTCCTTTTTCTATGAAGAGGCTTTGGGCTTCGCCAAAAAAAATGAACTATTAAAAAGAATGGTACGTCACATTATTTTTCAGAAAAAGACGGGAAGTCTTGAAATTTATTATTACCTGCCATCAAAAAATAATCTGTTATGACCATCAGGTCATCCAACCCGGGCATGTAGTACGTTTTCCATCACAGTATTGGGTTAATATTGGCTGGGTTACATTAGGTCGTGACAAGTAATTCACAAAAATTGCATCTACTGCACTGCTTATACTGCTAAAAATATTCCGCCCTGGCATAAACTTCTGGTCATATGCAGTAGAACTGGTAATGGTAAAATTATAGCCCTTATTTTTATACCACTCGGTAAAAACACGGTTTAATGCAAATGACTGAATTGCTAGAATATTTGCCATAATAGAAGCTTCTGGCCAGGTTGCATAAATTTCGCTGGAAGCTACGTTTTTAATATAATCCTTATATTTTACATAATAGTTTGGAGCAGCCGGATCGGTTGGCGGTCCGTTATGGACAATAATATATTCAGGAATAACCACACTGGACAAAACGATTTCTCCAGATTCTTTCAAAGGTTTTATCTCATCCTCAGCAATTTTAGGCGGATATTCCCCATACAGTGTATGTGGCCCAATTACAAACATTTCGGCAGTCGGCTGCTGTTCTTCATCTAGAAATGGAATTAGATTTGCATTTTGAATTGCCAGTTGATCTGGTAAAATCTCTACGTTTTTTACCGAAAATTCTTCAAAACCGACTGCCTGAACGGATACATTATAGGTAGTATACGGTCTGACTTCAGATGGCTGCAAACTATATTCAATATCTGGTGCACTTAATTCAATCTCTACTGTTCTTCCAATAGAATCCGTTGTAACTTCTTCCAGTATTACATTTGGTTCATCGCTATAAGCAATTCTTACCACAGCTCCTTCAACAGGCCGGTTCCCTAACGCAGAAGTACAATCTACTCGCAGCATTCCCTTTGAAGTGGTTGTCATTTGTGCTGGATAGACAAAAATACGGCTCATAAAAACCTCATATTATTTTCATTAGTATAACATATGAAACAACTAATCACTTGATACATATACTACTCCATTTAATTCCTGCCGTCCTTAGTCTCTGGCAAACTGATATGGTGTTTCCATATGATCTAGTGTGTCAAAAGAATATCCCTCTTCCTTTAATTCTTTTATAATTTTTGGCAAAACCTTAGCCGTTAATTTATTAATGGCCGAATCATGCATTAAAATAACTGGCTGCTTATACTTTTTATAATCCTTTTCTATATTATGCAAAATTGAATATTCCGTAGGTTTCCCTACCGAATCCTCTGCGCTGACATTCCAGTCATAATACGTAAATCCTTCTAACTCTAACTCTGAAATAATTTTCTCACTATAGTTAGACATAAAGCTGTTGGTACTTCCCCACGGAAACCTTAAAATCTTTGGTTCCATCCCAGTGACTTCCTTTATTTTATCGCAAGCTTTTGTAAAATCTTCAAAATAAGCATCTGGTGACTTGTAGATACTTTTTCCTACATGGCTGTATGTATGCACCCCTATCACATTCCCGTTATCAATCATTTCTTTCAAAACTGGTTCTGTATCTTCTGTAATCTGACTTCCAATTATAAAAAAAGTGGCACGAACATCTTCATCCTTTAATACCTTCAACACATCCTTTGTTATCTTTGATGGTCCATCATCAAAGGTTAAATACGCCACCTTTTTTATCTCTGCTTCCTTTTCATTTTCTTCTAATACATTATCCTGCATACTTTGCTTGGCGTCAGTATCCTGCACTAACAGGCTATCCTGCATATCAGCTGTTAGACTTTTGTAATAGGAATACGTCTTTGTCTGATAAACACTTTGTTCCACTTTATAGCAAAGTATTAGAGCAACAATACAAAATACTGCAATGAAAATATTTTTAGACATGGCATCACCCTCATATCTCGTCTAGTATATTATCATATGCAGTATTCTTGTTAAAATTTACTACTTCTTATGAAAATCGGTTAGATTCAAAACGCAGCATTGTCTGAAGGCTTTGAACCAAGCTCATATACTTTTCTTCAACACTTCCATCCTCTAAAGAAATATCTAAAACAACTGCCATATCATGTAGTTCCTTATCTGTCACTCTATTTCGCATGGACTGCAAAACACTCAGTTTATCTTTATAAGATTTTGCATCAAAAAACTTGTCTAGTGCTTCATCCGAAGCCGTTGGAATTTCTACTGTCTTTTCTTCTTTCTTTTCTTCTGCTGCTTCTTCTTTTTTATCCTCAGTACAAATCTCCATTTTCTTAGGCTTCTCAACTAAGTCCTCAGGTTTTTCCACCTTTTCAAAACGCTGAACTTGTAGTGCCTGAGGATATGCTTCTTTGTCAAGTTTTTCTGTGAACATCTCCAGGGAACGGGCATATATCTGGAAATCACCATAAAGTGCCTGATAGATTACCAGTAATTCTCCCGTCTCGGTATGAGTCGCAGTTGTAATAATCTGATAATACTTATTTTTAAAGTGGCGATAAAACTCGCCTGGTCGTGGAATATGATTTTGCTCCATTTAACACCTTCAAATCTCTCTTATAGAATATTTATTTTACTTCTACTGTCCAATTCAATGTATCTTCCAATTTACCTAGCTGAATTCCTGTAATGGTATCATACAGTTTCTGACTAATTTGTCCAATTCCTCCATCTTTCACCTGGAATACAGTATCTTCAAATCGTAAATGCCCAACTGGTGAAATAACAGCAGCTGTACCAGTACCAAATACTTCCTCTAATGCTCCTGATTTTGCAGCATCCAGCAATTCATCCACTGAAATTTTTCTTTCCTCCACTGGTAATCCCCACAATTCACAAAGCTCAATCACAGATTTTCTTGTAATACCAGGAAGAATACTGCCATTTAATACTGGCGTAACAATTGTTCCATTTATTTTGAAAAATATATTCATAGCACCTACTTCTTCAATATACTTACGTTCTACCCCATCTAGCCATAGTACTTGAGAATATCCTTCATCATGTGCTTTTACCTGTGCCTTTAAAGATGCACAATAATTGGCTCCTGTCTTTGCTTCGCCTAATCCGCCCTTTACGGCTCTTACATATTCATCTTCAATCCATATTTTCACAGGATTTAGTCCCTCAGGGTAATAAGCACCCACTGGACAAAGAATTACTATAAACTGGTAGGTATTAGATGGTCTTACACCTAAAAATGGGTCTGTCGCAATAATAAATGGTCTGATATAAAGAGATGTACCAGGTTTTGTTGGAATCCATGCTTCATCGATCTTTACTAATGCTTTAATTGCGTCCACAAAAACATCTTCTTCAATCTCTGGCATACAGATTCTGCGGTTTGTATTAATGACACGCTCCCAATTCTTATTTGGTCTAAACAATAGTGTTCTTCCATCTTCTGTCTTATATGCCTTCAGCCCTTCAAACATTTCCTGACCATAGTGAAATACCATTGCTGATGGCTGTAACACAATTGGCTGATAAGGAACAATTCGAGGATCAAACCATCCCTTTCCCAATTCATAATTCATAATAAACATGTGATCCGTAAATATCGTACCGAATACCAATGGATTATCCTTTTCAGGCAGTGTTTTTGGATTTTGTGTTTTTTCAATTCTGATATCTAACATTTCATTCATCCTTTCTCTCTTATCCACGGCTATTCCATCCAAGCAAACTAATCTTCTTTGTTCTAAATATCTTTTTGTACTTATGACCTTTGTTTCGCTCAAAATATAATAGTCTTTTTTACTTTTATAATAATCTTATCTCTTCACTTTTTCAAGTATTTTTTCCGAAAGAGTCCTTCTAGTACTCTAAAACACTAGTATTTCTATATTTCAAAAAGTAATACTCTAAGTCATAATAGGTTTCTTCTTCTGACGAACCTTCTAATATCCAATTCTTTTCTTTATCTAAGTTAGGGGCAAAACGATCCGCTACATACGAATACTCAATTTTTGTAACATACGCTGTATCACAAAACGGTAAAAATTGCTGGTAAATGCTGGCTCCTCCAATTACATAACACTGCCTGTCATTATATTTCTGAAGAATTGTAAAAACGTCTTCTAAAGAATGTGCTGGTATTATGCCTTTTTTTGTATAGTCCAAATTTTTTGTCAATACAATATTAACCCTGTTTTCAAGGGGCATGCCATTAGGAAGGCTCTCCAGCGTCTTTCTCCCCATAATAACCACTTGATTTTCTGTTAATAATCTGAAATTTCTTTTATCCGATGGAATACTGACTAATAATTGATTTTTATTTCCGATTGCCCATTTATTATCTACAGCTACAATTAAATTCATTTGTTTCCTCCGTAAATTCCAACTTTTTGCTTTATAATTCTTTACACTTTCGTAAATACTATTTTTATGATTCACAATATATCAAAAAACTTTATGTTATGTGGCAGTATTGGGTGGTGTTTAGAATGCTTCTGGACAGGTCTCGATGCAATTTTAAAAAAACAGGACCGCTCCCTGACATGCAAAACTTCAATCTGGATGTTCCCAATCTATGGACTGGCCGCATTAATTCTGCCAATCAGCAATACAATAAAAAACCACTGTGCTCTCTTTCGAGGAGGTGTGTATACCTTTTTTATTTTTTTCACAGAATTTGTAACAGGTCGATTATTACAAAAATATAGGGCATGTCCATGGGATTATAGCAAAGCAAAGCTGAATTATAAAGGTGTAATACGCTTAGACTATATTCCTGTCTGGTTTTTTGTTGGTTTAATTTATGAAAAAATATTGAAGAGGTAGTAACCTGCCTCTTCAAGAAAATGTACTAAAAATTTGCTCCATTCCATCCCCAGTGTTCTACTTCTTCATACTTTACATATATTTTGTCTTTTGCTATCTCCAGTTCTTCATTAAAAATATTACAAATAGCTTCCGTCAGCTTATCATATGCACTAGCTGATGCAGAACCGAAAATTTTCACCTCTACAAATGCAATTCGGGTGGAAGAATCCCCTTTAAAATAAAGCTTACATTCATCCTCAAAGCCCAACATTAACCAATTCTCGCTTTTTCCTGGTACCATGGATATTGCCTGTCCTAATTTACTCTTAATGCTATCCTGCTTTTCCTGTGTCAGCTTAACATTTACCTTTGAATTAATAAATGGCATAATTGCACCTCTTTCTTAAAAAATTGTTGCTACTATTATATCAAAGTAAGACAATTTTTCCTAGTACTATTGTTACCTAAATTTCCAAAAAATTTTACATACATATTTGCGATTATTTGCTATAATGAAATAAGACTTACAACAAAAAATGAAATGAAGTGCATGCGATGAAAAAAAATGAATTATTAACTGTCAGACACTATTTTGAAAAGAAGCCAACGTCCAATGCCTTGATTATTGCCCATCGTGGAGGAGCAAAAAGCTTTTCCAACGGTGAAAATACTCTGGATGTTTTTTTGGATGCCATACAAAACCAAGTGAAAATGATTGAATTTGATGTTAGGAGAACAAAAGATAGTCAGTATATTATATTCCATGATAATAAAGTCGATCGTAAAAAAATTAGTTCCTTAACTTATAGTGAGTTAGCGGAGATATGTTCCCATAAGAACATTAAGGTTCCGTTATTGATAGATACTTTACAACTTTGTTCTAAAAGAGTTTTATTCGATATCGAATTAAAGGAAACCGGATATGAACGGGAAGTAATCGAAATTATTAGTAACTATATTGATCCATCCCATTATGTGATAACATCATTTCACGATTCCGTCATCCGGACGATTAAACAGATAAATCCTGATATCTATACAGGTCTGCTGCTTGGCAAGGACAAAGCAACTCCTCTAGAACATTTTTCAGAACTTTTTCCTTTTGGACGTCTGAAAAAATCAAAGGCAGATTTTGTTGTCCCTAATTATAAACTGGTTACACCTTGGTTAGTTTATAAGTGCAGAAAGCTAAACTATCATATTTACGTTTGGACAGTAAACAAAAATAATGTTTATCTAAAGTTAATGAAACACAAAGTGACAGCTATTATTACAGATTATCCTGATCGCTTTAGCGGAAATTATTAAGTAAGGCAGGTACCCCCATGAAATGCTTAGAAACTATCTATTTTCATTTGAAAAACACAAACTATGATGGACTGATGGAATTTCTAAAGGATTTATCCGACTCTCATATTAAGTATGAGTTTTTATCTTCTTCCTCTGAAGAAACTTTTTTTCAGAATAAAGTACAGTCACTATTATTTAGTGATACTTCTCTTGGTATATCACTTGCCTTGAAAAATCAGATTCCCGCTATCGGTGTTTTATCTTCCGCTCAAAACACAGATTTTTCATCAGCTTATTGTTTGGTTGAAAGTTTCCTAGGGCTAACTGCTTCCTTTGCAATAAATGAGTGGAAACATGCTTATATGCTTCCTGTCACCATTGCCGAAACGAAACGTCTTTTGATACGAGAATTAGATATTGAAGATATCAAGGATTTATATTCTATCTATTCTAATCCAGAGGTTCGCCGCTTTGTGACTGGTATGGAAGAACCCTTAGAAGTTGAAATAGAAAAACATAAAGCATATATCAAATATGTATATCATTTTTATGGATTTGGACTCTGGGGTATTTTTGATAAAACGGGTATGCTTATTGGCCAATGTGGTATTCAAAACCGTCTTGTGAATGGGAATCCAGAAATTGAGTTAAGTTATCTGGTAGCTGCTTCTCACTGGGGAAAAGGATATGCATATGAAAGTATTCTGGCTGTATTAAAATATTCTCTGGAATCTTTAGAAATTTCTTCTATAGTTGCTGTGATTCAGAAGGAAAATCAACGTTCTATTCACGTTGCAAATTGCCTTGGAATGAATTTAGAACAGGAATTACTAATAGATGGGCAATACTTTCTGCTTTTTCGGATTCCTGATTTAGCACAATATTTTATCATACATGATGAAAAAAAGCGGCACCTTGCAGCACAAACCGCCAAACAAAAAGCCTTAAAAAAACCAGTCCAAGATGTATACCGAAAAATATATTCATAATAAATCTTAAACCAAAAAGAGTGTCTTATCAACACTCTTTTTGATTTCCTATTAAGGAGTTGTTGTAGTACCTGCACCGTTGGCGGCATTTCCATTAGCGGCGTTTCCGATAGCATCACCTGTATCTTCTATCGCATTACCAACAGCATCACCTGTATCCTCTATTGCATCTGCAACACCGTTACCATCCGAGTCATTTATGGTACCCGTCCCATTTGTAGTTCCATTATTAGTTATCTCCGTGTTTGTTACTCCGTTATCTGTAATATCATCATCTTCCGTATTACAAGCAGTTAGAGCAAATAAGGATAAACAGCAAATAGCTACTAAAAGAAAAAGTTTTTTCTTCATGGAATTCTCCTCCTATATTCTTATTATTTCATTGTACTTGCTTAGTATTCCACACAGTTCATAAATTATGCAATACGACTCACCAATATTTTACAAATCTGTCATTTTAACAAATGCATATACTGTTCTGCTTCATCCCATTTCACAACAAATGAAGTTCCCTTGGCACAAAAAACAGAGCTGGAAACATTCTCAAGATCTCGCTCTTTGTCATAATTTATTTTCTTGATTACGTCATCCGGATTATGACATCGCTGATACCTTGATACCTTTGCTGATATTCTTCCCTTTCCTTTTGTATATATCATGAAACTTTCTGCATAATTCATAAAAGTGGAAACAGGACAAGTACCAGTAATAATAGAATTCTCCCCTGCTGCTAACGGTGTTTCAAATGAGCCCTTCATTTTTGTAATATCGGAAAGGACCCTTCCAATCAGCTGACTTTCAACCTCTATTGTAAATTCATACACCGGCTCCAGCAAAACTGATCCCGATTTTTCTAATCCTTGGCGAATCGCCCGATAAGTTGCCTCTCTAAAGTCTCCACCTTCTGTATGCTTTATATGAGCGATTCCTCCATTTAACACAATCTTTACATCAGTTAAAGGAGAACCTGTCAATATTCCTTTATGAATTTTTTCAAATACATGTGTCCTGATTGCATTTTGAAAATTCATTGCAAGTTGATCTGGGTGACAACTACTTTCGTACTGCAACCCACTTCCTTCTTTTAGAGGAATTAGTTTAAGACTTACTTCCGCATAATGCCGCAGTGGTTCAAAGTGTCCATATCCAGTCACCTCACATGCAGGTGTCTCCATATATAAAACCTCTGGCTGTGTAAACTGTATGGTATATCCAAATCTCTCTTTTACAACTCTTTGCAGAACTTCTAATTGAATCATTCCCATAATACATATTTCCAACTGCTTTAGTACAGCATCCCAGTTTGCTCCCAGCATCGGGTTTTCATCCTCCAGCATCTGAAAGCACCTAATCATTTCTCTGTCTGGAATGTTAGAGTCATAAAGAACCTTAACTTTTAGCGCTGGTACAAATTGATACTGTAATATATCGTTACAATCCCCTATTCCTGCCCCAGCCGTAACGGATTTCAAACCAGTTACTCCAACTAATTCACCTGGATAGGCAGTGGCTACTGCTGATACTTTATTTCCTGAAATCAGTTTCAGTTGATTTACTTTTTCTCTTTGAATTTCACCATCTTTCTGTAATAAAATCTCATCTCTGACAGAAAGTTTACCAGCTAAAACTTTAATAAATGCCATCCGTTCCCCATTACTGTCATATTGAATCTTATACACTCTTCCCGCAAAAGGCATATTTTCCATCGTGTCATACTCTGTATCAGTTAGAATATGAAACTGCTGCAAAAATTCCTTAACCCCATCATCCTGCAATGCTGCTCCAAACATACAAGGATATAGTTCACACTGCTTTATCATTTTCTTCAAAATCACAAAAACTTCTTCCTTATCTAGCTTACCCTCAAAATACTTTTCCATTGCTATCTCACTGGAGGAGGCTGCTAATTCTATCATCTCATCTGATAAATCACATAATATATCTGTTTTCGTAAAAGAAACAATCTGGTTAGAAAGCTTCTTATGTAATTCCGCTAAAATCCATTCACTATCTGCCGTTTCCATATCCATTTTATTGACAAATATAAACACAGGAATCTTTCTTTCTCTAAGGCAGTTCCATATCGTTTCAGTCTGCCCCTGCACGCCATCAGTAGCACTAATTACTATAACACCATAATCAATTACATCTAATGTACGTTCTACTTCTGAAATAAAGTCCGCGTGTCCTGGTGTATCTACCAAATAATACTCATCCTCTTCTATTTGAAAAAAAGCCTGATCGGAATAAACGGTAATTCCCCGCTCTCTCTCTATTTCATGGCAATCGAGAAAAGCGTTCTTATGATCCACTCTCCCAGGTTGTCTGATTGCTTTCCCATAAAAAAGAATCTGTTCTGATAGAGTTGTTTTTCCTGCATCTACATGAGCCATAATTCCAAACACTTTTTTCATTTTTTACTCCTGGTTTTACTTTTATTATAGGGTACTTCAGGCATAAACTCCCTAAAACGATTAGGCAGCATCTGACCTCTAAGCTTATCATTTTTTCGTTCTTTTATTCCAATGGAATCGACAAAACATTTCCACAAATCATAAAGACTATCCTGCTTTTCCAATTCAGAAAAATCCATTGCTTCATTAAATTCAAAATTTTCTGCTATAAACCACTGAGTCCTCGCCTGATGTATCGCTGCTGTTTGTCTGTCTTCATCATATATTATCCAGTTCTCATCTGTCAAGCGGTCCCCAAAATGATCCGCTACAGGTCCTAATATATTATTCTCTGGACGCATCCGAGCAAATAAAATTCTATTTTTTAATTCCACAAAACGTAAAAAGCCTTCATAATGAAAAAATTCATTTTTCACATTAATATCCATTGAAAAAACACCGTTTACATAAGGATTACTTACATGCTCCAGTACTTTATTACCCATGGCAAATCCCAGAATTAAAAAACGATATATAATATCTGCCTTGTTTTCGTTCTTGGATAAGGTGGAATGAAACACCATTTCATAAGCCTGCCAGGATATTTTGCCACAGATAGAACGAGACACCTTGACTGCTTTGTCCAAATCTGTTTTCACATAAATAAACTCAGAAAAAAATTGATAATTGTCTGGCTCTCTTACTGCAATCTGGTTATAATCATGTCCATAACTGCTTGCCCATGCATCATAAATAGCAGTAAAAATGCCATCTGTTGTATTCTCACATATATAAATCCGCTTATTCTTCATCCTATTAATCCTATTCCCTGTACTCCGTTAAAGGTTGAAAACTTCACATCATCAAACAATGACAGCTGCTGGTAAATACCGCTTCCTCCGATTCCAGCAGGCAGCTTCTCCTTAAATTCAAGCATATGATTTAAAATATAGTCCTCTTCTATCTTAACTGGATACATCATTTTACCGTTACAAGTAATAAAATAAAGTGCCCGCTTCAGTACTACTCCAAGTCTTTTTAAATCAGAAAAGTCCAGTCTGGCATGCTTTCTTGCTGAAACAATCCTCTGTGCTGACTTGACTCCAATACCTGGAATACGAAGAAGCTTCTTATAATCCGCCTTATTAACCTCAATCGGAAACTCTTCTAAATGATTTAACGCCCAATTACACTTTGGATCCAAAAGCATATTAAAATTAGGTTTGTCTTCTGATAATAATTCTCCTGCCTGAAATCCATAAAATCTTAAGAGCCAGTCCGCCTGATACAGCCTGTGTTCTCTTAATAGTGGAGGTCCTCCTTCCAAAACAGGAAGTAAGGAATCATGGGTAGTATTTACAAATGCAGAATAAAAAACTCTCTTTAGTTCAAACTTCTGGTACAGACTTTCTGCAACATGAATAATCTGAAAATCCGTTTCTGGAGTTGCACCAATAATAACCTGGGTGCTTTGTCCCGATGGAACAAACTGTTTAAATTCATTTTTTCTCCTGTTCAGCGCCAACTGTGTCTCACCGCCTGCTGCAAGTGCTGTTGGTTCCTTACTCATTCTCCTGCCTGCCAACAGTTCGTTACGGTTTTCCTTAATTCCAAGCTGGATTTGCTTCATAGGCGTTAATATATTCTTACGGCTTTTATGAGGTGCCAGATTTTTCAATCCTTCCGATGTAGGCAGTTCCAGATTAATACTCATACGGTCTGCCAAAAGTCCCATTTCCTGTATCAGGCTTTGATCTGCTCCTGGGATTGCCTTTACATGAATATAGCCATTAAACTTATGCTTCGTCCGCAGAAGATACACTGCTTTCAACATCTGACTCATCGTATGGTCCGGACTAACCATAATTCCTGAACTAAGAAAAAGTCCTTCAATATAATTTCTCCGATAAAATTCTATCGTTAAATCCGCTACCTCCTCTGGGGTAAAGGATACACGCACTACATCATTGGACGAGCGGTTCAGACAATACTTACAATCAAATATGCACTCATTGGTCAGAAGAATCTTCAGCAATGAAATACATCTTCCGTCCGCAGCAAAACAATGGCAAATACCTCTCTTAACTGCATTCCCCAGCATTCCTGCACCACCCTTGCGATCTACACCACTAGAAGTGCATGCCACATCATATTTTGCTGCATCTGACAATATCTCTAGCTTTTTGGACAAATCCATAACTTCACTAATTACCATATTCCACCTCGATCGAATGTATGTTCTGTATTTATGGTACCATGTTTTTTTTCAAAATGCAAGTACTAATCTGCCTCCATTTTCAAATTCCGTTTTCCCACAATTAACGCAATCACAAAAAAAACCGCTGCAAATCCAAAGATAATTCCATAATTCTTAAAAATATCTTCCCATCTACTAGCTGATATTTGTTGAAAAGAACTAATCAGCTGATTATTTTTTACATACCAGTAAGTAGGTAAAAAACATCCTATCTGCCATATTTTATTACTTAATTCCTTCTGTGGCACAAAAACTCCCCCTAATAAACACATTACAACTAAGAGAGTGTGTACAACAGGTGCAATGTGTTTCTTATTTTTCACTACAAAACCTGTTAAAAACCCAAAACTGACTCCGCACAAGGAAAAAAGATAGGCATTCATACTCATTAATAGTATTTGTATATCAAGATACTTTTTATGAATGAAGAAAAAACCAAATACAATAAAAAAACTTGTCACAAAAAAAGTCAGCAGCAGGCTGCCCATCCATAATTGCAAATACAGATTTACTGAAGATACTGGTGCAATTGCAATTCGGTTTTTCAATTTAACACTATTAATAGAAAGCATGATTCCAGCAATGCAGATAATACAAATACACCAAATGCCATATGCCAGATAATTGTAATATTTACAGATTATCGTATAATCTTTTGTTTCCTCCATATACCAAGAAACAGCATTATCTTCCTTAAAATCTTCCCCCGCCTTTTCTACTGCTTCAAGAAGACTCAAACCCTCTGCTTTTTGATATGTTCTAACTACTGAAAGATACTGATCCACTGCCAAATCCAACAAAACCATACTTCTTTGATCGGTAACCTCTTCTTTCAAAATATATGCTTCTTTATCATTTTGAAAGTTTTCCGTAAATCCTTCTGGAATTTTAATTACCGCAGAAATATTGTAAAAAAACAACCTCCCTTCCATATCTATTTGCTTTTCTTTTACTGGAATAAAATTGCAGTAATCTTTTAGATACTGGTACAACCCAGTTGTAAGAACATTTTGGTAATCATCACATTGAAAAGCGACTTGAAATTTTTCTTGATTATACAATGTACTTTTTGTCTTCTCAATGGCTAACATCATTCCTGTTGCTCCAATGAATACCATGCACACTACCATCATAACTAGAATCTTCTTTTTTACTAATTTGAAATAGAGTTTAAAAATCTGCATAATTTCCCCCTTACTTCTTCATTTTCTTACGCCGGATTAAATATACTTGGGTGATTAAGCCAATAAGAAATCCTACTATACTTGCCATACTGCATAATTGTATAAGAAGCAAAATCTGATTTTGATAAAATGCCCCAAATACATAGCTCATAAGAAACAAAACTATTCCTATTTCACTGAATTGAACAGCCAGCGCAGCAAGTGCATTTAGTAAAAATAATCTCCACTTTGGTATAGGTGAAATCTGAAGTCTTGCCCCCAAAACAGAACAACTGCCCTCCATCCCAGCTACTGTTTTTATTCCAGCAATCCATGAAAATCCACACATAATTGCCAGAATCACATAATAATAGAAAACAGAATGCTGCTTGGTAGATTCTATCTCACTATTTCTCACAAATGACAGTTCATTAGTTTGGGTTTTACTATAATGCTCAACAAAATTTTTTACGATCATTTCCTCTACACCCATTTGATTAAAATACAGTTCCATTTTCTTTCC
Source organism: Anaeromicropila populeti (assembly GCF_900112775.1). Lineage (GTDB taxonomy): Bacteria > Bacillota > Clostridia > Lachnospirales > Lachnospiraceae > Anaeromicropila_A > Anaeromicropila_A populeti. Next base: position 56,260 of record NZ_FOYZ01000010.1, on the reverse strand, counting down.
CATTACAATGACTGCAATAACCTTCTGTGCTTTCAATTTTTCTTTTGCCACATGAAACGAATATTTATCAGCCGAAAAAATTCTGGTTCCACTTGCTGATTCCATAGCAACAAGTGCTTGATAAAAACCATCATCCTCTGGCACATTTTCAACAACAGCAACTGGTATACTGTCAAAAGAATCTCCCTTTCCTATATCACTAAATGCAAAATAGACAACCAGACTTAATGCAATAGGCAGGAGTAATGTCCATGAAATATACTTTTTATCTCTTACTATGCTTTTTACCTTCATCAAAAGCTGAATCGAAAACATCACCTCACCTCACATTTCTTAGTTCTTTCCCAGTTATCTCTGAAAACACATCTTTTAATGTAGGTTTTTCAGAAGCTACCTCCCCAAAAGGAATATTGCTTTTACTCAAAAAATCTAATAACGGAAGCAGGTTACTTTTACCTCTTTTTGACTTTACAGTCAAAACGCCATTTTCATAACTTACCATGCAGACATTGGATTTTTCCTCTATTTTTTTTATAATTTCCTTTTCTAACACATCTATTTGAACAGTTATTTTTTCTCCAATTGAAATCATAGTTTTTAATTCATCCTTTGTTCCAACTGCAAGCATTCTCCCCTTATCAAACAGTCCAATTCTGCTGCACAAAGACTCCACCTCTTCCACACAATTGGATGTATATAAAATGGTCGTCCCCTCAGCATTTAGTTTTTTAATCGTTTCGTAAATTCTATTTCTGCTTTGCACCTCCACATTCCCTAACGGATCATCAAAAATAACCAGCTTAGGTTTATGTACAATTCCACAAGCAACATTCAGCCTGCTTAACAGTCCTTCCCCTAATTTTCCTGGATAAAAGTTACAATAGTCCATTAATCCTGTATCCCGAATGGCATCCTGCACCAGCCGTTCTACCTCATCCTTATCTTGTTCATATAAGCTGCAAAAATAAAAAATATTATCATATACTGTTAGCTCATTAAAAACTGCTGGTTCTTGAAAAACAACTCCAATGTTTCTTTTGATGTCTGCTGTGCTGACAAGCATATTGGTATCAAATATTCTTACACTTCCTTTCTCATACTGCAACAGCGACAGCATACACTGGACAGCCGTTGTTTTCCCTGAACCTGAGGGACCCAGAATACCAAACAGTTCCCCTTCCTGAACTTCTAAATTTAAATGATCCAGCACCATCAAATTCCCATATATTTTTACCAGATTATTAACTGCAATAACCACAAAATCACTCCTTTCAAACTCTATCACTATAATAGCAGATAAATAGAAAATTGTTAAGCAATCATCATAAAAGGATTGCAAACCATCTTAAATTCATTCATAATAGAAAAAAATATATTTGAAAGGAAACTGGTATGGACAAGATTATTGATAAGGTGATTTTACTGCTTTGTACTACTGTTCTCTGCATTTTTTCTGTAGGAAATGAATATTTGATAATACCTGTTATCATTTCACTACTAGTCAGTGCTCTTTGCATTTTCTTTGAGCGGTCAGAAATTCATCTTGTCCTGTACCTATTATTTACTGGACTTTGCTCTGTCTACCCACTGTTGTGCATTTTTCTTCCATTAATTGTATACGATTTATTTTTTACCAGATATCAGTATTTTATTTTATTTGTAATTCCATTATTAATAGTAAAGAGTGCTCTGAATAATTCGTCATTATCTACTCTCATTATTATGTTTTGTCTGCTATCATACTTTATGAAATTTAAAACTACACGCTACCAAAAGCTTCTTTCAGCGTATCACGGAGTTATGGACGACAGAAATGAATTAGCCATTATACAGGAGGAAAAGAACAGGAGCATATTAGAAAACCAGGATTATGAAATAAGTGTTGCCACATTGAACGAAAGAAACAGAATTTCTAAGGAAATTCATGATCATGTTGGTCATCTTCTGTCTCGGTCACTGATACAGATTGGAGCTTTACTTACGATAAGCCGGGAACCTGTTATTAAGGAGGAACTGTCGGCATTAAAAGAATCTATATCAGAAGGAATGGACAGCATCCGTGCAAGCATTCACAATATGCATGATGAATCTGTAGATTTATATGCCACACTAGAAAAGCTTGTAAGGGATTTTCAGTTTTGTCCTGTTCAATTTGAATACAACATTACAACAACACCCTTACTGAAAATGAAATACTGTTTTATTGCCATTACAAAGGAAGCCTTTTCAAATATTATCAAGCATTCTGATGCTACCCAGGTATCTTTGCAATTAAAAGAGCACCCAGCAATGTATCAGTTAATTATTTCAGATAATGGCACTGTCAGTGAAAAAACCAAGGCTATTATACGACGTTTTCAACTGGCAGAGAACAGTCTGGATGGAATGGGTCTTCAAAATATGGCTGACAGGGTAAAAGGATTTTCAGGAAATCTGAATCTTACAATTGAGCAAGGTTTTAAAATATATGTGACCATACCAAAAGAATTGGTCAGGGAGGAATATTAAATGAATATTTTATTAATTGATGATGATAAGCTAGTTTGCTCTTCACTAAAAATAATTTTGAGTGCCTCTGAGGGAATCCAAGTGGCTGGGATGGCGCACGACGGGGTAGAAGCAGTTGAACTTTACCGCCAGCTTAAGCCTGATATACTGCTTATGGACATTCGTATGGGTACTATGACAGGATTAGATGCTGGTGAAATCATTTTACAAGAAGATCCACAGGCTAAAATTTTATACCTTACTACTTTTTTAGATGATGATTATATTGTAAAAGCATTAAAAATTGGTGCAAAGGGCTATATGCTTAAACAAGATTTTGAAAGCATTGTTCCAGCACTTCATGCCGTTTATAGTGGTCAGAATGTATATGGAAATGAAATTATTTCTAAGCTCCCTGATTTGATGTCATCCTCCTCAGATAAAGCATGCTACAAGGAATGTGGTATTACCGAGAAGGAACATGAAATTATTCTGTTAATAGCGGATGGTAAATCCAACAAAGAAATGGCAGAAGAATTATTTTTATCAGAAGGTACTATTCGGAATTATATTAGTACTATTCTTGAAAAATTAGAGTTACGGGATCGTACACAAATTGCAATTTACTACTACAAACATAAATAAAAATTTTTTTTAGAAAAATGCTTGACTTTTTTTTATATTTGTATATAATATATTTATGTCAAGCGGGTGTAGTTCAATGGTAGAACACTAGCCTTCCAAGCTAGATACGTGGGTTCGATTCCCATCACCCGCTTTTGTCATACTCATTTTTCTATTTGCAGTGCTTTTTAAGAAATTCTTCCACGTGATATATGGTTTCTTCATTAATATAATGTTCTATTTTTTCAACCATTTCAAGTTCACTTTTTGAATGATTTATATAGCAGAAAAATTTATTTAATACATCGTGTCTGTGTAATAAATATTGACCTAGCTTTTTTCCTTTTTTTGTCAGTTTTATGATGCCATATGGTTCAAATTCCACATAGCCCTGTTCTTTGATTTTCTTTACCATTTTAGAAGAAGATGGCGGACTTACATGTAGCATCTGTGCAAGTTCATTTACCCTTATATATTGGTTTTTACTTGCAATCCGATAAATCATTTCCAGATAATCCTCCATTGTGTGAGAAAACTCACTATGATTTTTAATTTCATAACCTTTTAATGTATAGAAATTTTCTTCCATTTTTCTTGTCCCCTGACATTCATAGTTCTCTTTATACACTATGTTAAAACTTTATATTTTAAACCTGTTGTTCTCCCGGACTTCATTAAAAACAGGTCACAAAGGCAATTTATTGGCATAGTATAAAGAAACAAAGTTAACCTAAGTTAATTATTGAGGTGATAAAATGTCCATCCAATGTACACTAAACGAAATCAAAGAGGGCCAGCAATGTATTGTTAAAACAATTCTGACAAGGGGAGCGATGAGAAGGCGCCTTTTGGATTTGGGAATTATCTCTGGTACACGTATTGAGTGCCGGCAGAAAAGCCCCTATGGTGATCCTGTTGCATTTCTCATACGAGGTGCTGTAATTGCATTAAGAAATGAAGATTCTGTCAATATTATTGTAGAACCACTATTTGAAAGAGGGGATGCAAAAAATGGGATTAACCAGTAAATCAATGGGTATGCATGCACTTGATAACCCGTTTACGATTGTAAAATCACAGCCAGATGATATAATAATTGCCTTAGCTGGAAATCCAAATGTAGGAAAAAGTACTGTTTTTAACAGCTTGACTGGACTAAATCAGCATACTGGTAATTGGGCTGGTAAAACTGTTACGAATGCTCACGGAGTTTTTAAAAAAAATTCTCGCAATTATATTCTTGTAGATTTACCAGGAGCTTATTCCATTTTTCCTCACTCGGCAGAAGAAGAAGTGGCAAGAGATTTTATCTGCTTCGGAAACCCAGATGCCATTTTAATTGTATGCGATGCAACCTGCCTGGAACGAAATCTTAATCTGGTTTTTCAGATTATAGAGGTAACTCCTTGTGTAATGCTGTGCATCAATTTCATGGATGAAGCAAAAAAAAAGCAAATTGATATTAATCTGCCTCTGTTGGAACAACTTTTAAAAATTCCGGTTGTTTCCTCCTCTGCACGCAATCGGAGCGGTCTTACTGATCTAACAAATCAATTAGTAAATTTTTCTGCTTCACCAAGAGCATCCTATGAAAATCCACACATTCTATATCCTGAACCAATAGAAACGGCAATAAAAATAATTTCCTCCGGGCTAGAACATTCTTTTTTAAGCAACATCAATAAGCGGTGGATTGCGCTTAAATTATTAGATTATGATGATTCTCTCTGGAACGGCATTACCAGACATCTGCATTTAAATCCTTTGGACGATGTCAGCCTTCTGGCTGCCTGTAATGAAGCAAGGAAACACATAGAGCAGGCTGGCTACACAAAGGAAAGTCTCCGGGACGAATTAATCCGTTCAATTGTAAAAAAATCCGAGCAGGTTTATCAACAGGTTGTGACCCAGAATACCTCCTCTTCTTGCCAGCGGCAAAAAAGTCTGGATAAATTATTAACTAATCGTGTTTCTGGCATTCCTATTATGCTTAGTTTACTATGCCTTGTATTTTATCTTACTATTACAGGAGCCAACTACCCCTCCAAGTTACTTTCCAGCCTGCTGTTTGGATTAGAATCCCACCTTTCTAAATGGTTTCGATATGCTGGCATTACTGAATGGATTCGGGGTCCTTTAATTGATGGTGCATACCGTGTCCTTGCATGGGTAGTTTCCGTTATGCTGCCACCAATGGCAATTTTCTTTCCTCTTTTCACATTACTAGAGGATTTTGGCTATCTGCCACGGGTGGCATTTAATCTGGATCATATTTTCAAAAAATCTTGTACCTGTGGAAAGCAATGTTTATCCATGTGGATAGTTGCTATATGCTATACTGTTTCACTCACATCTCTTCTCATAAATTTATAATAAATTTTGATTTCCTGCCGTTTCCGTTTTCCTTCTGGTGTCTGTTCATAACCTCCCTGACCAATTTCAATACGGTCAACCAGTTCGTATAGGATTTCCTGAGTCAGCTCTGTTACGTTTAAATACTTACTCAAAAGATTATAGACCATTTCATCGTCTGGTTTACTTGTGGAACTATAAGCGATTTTCTGCTGAATCTGTAGAATTTCTTCTTTAATGTCCTTCTGTTCTTCCTCATAGCTTCCTGATAATTTTCGAAACCTCTCTTCACTGATTTTACCTGAAATGGTGTCCTCATACAGTTTTTTTATTATAAAGTCCAGTTCCCTGTCTCTGGCTTTTAAACATGAAATTTTCTTGTTTTGCCTATCTGATTCCTGTCCGTCGACTTGCAGCACACGATTTTTTAAGACCTTACCAATTACCTGTCTGTCCTCATCCGATAGGATTATCTGTTTTTTTATTTCATTCAGTACAATCTGATATAATATTCCATAGTCCACAAAATGATTGCTGCACTCCTTGCTTCCAAATAATTTGTATCCTCCGCAGACCAGATTGGTAACTGTCCCCTTTTTTCTGGTTCCTGTGGTGGACATGTTTTTCCCACAGTCCATGCACTTTGCAATGCCAGAAAAAATATTTTGAAAATTTCCTTTTTTACAAGAACGTCTGGAAGTCATTTGCCATCTTACTTTTTCAAAGGTCTTTTGACTTATAATTGGCTCATGGGTATGTTCAACAATAATCCATCTTTCCCTTGGAGCAGTTATCATTCTTTGACTTTTAAATGATACCTTCGTTGTCTTTCCCTGTACCATATGTCCAAGATATACCATGTTTTTAAGTATTTTAGAAATGGTAGAAGAAGTCCATTCTTTTCTTTTTGTATAATTTTCAACATTAAGATAAGGTCTGGATAGACAACGATAGAGTGCTGGTGTTAGAATTTTACTTTCATTTAGTAGGTCAGCAATTTCTTTTGGCTTGCTTCCCTCTTCTGCCAGATGAAATATCTTTTTTACGACACTGGCAGCTGTTTCATCTACTATTAACTGGTTTTTATTATCAGGTGCCTTTTTGTACCCATAGGGAGCAAAATTTCCAATAAAACTGCCCTCTCGCATTTTTGTTTCAAAGGAAGATTTAATTTTTTGTGAAATATCCCTGGCATACATCTCATTTACAATATTTTTAAAGGGCGCAATGTCATTATGCAGACTTTCCGAATCATAGCCGTCATTTACTGCAATATACCGAACTTCATGGACCGGAAAAAAAATCTCAGTGTACTGTCCAGTAGTAATATAGTCTCGACCCAATCTAGATAAATCCTTTGTAATTACCATATTCACCTTTTTTCTCTCTATATCCCGAATCATACGCTTAAACTCAGGTCTTTCAAAATTGGTCCCGCTGTATCCATCATCGATATAAATATCCACAATGCGAAACCCTTTTTCCTTTGCATAGGCTATAAGCATTTTTTTTTGTGTTGTAATGCTGGCACTTTCCATTGCTCCATCATCATCCTTGGATAACCGTAAATACAGTGCTGCATAGTACTGCATAGTTTTGCTGTTCAACTTGCTACCACCTCAAATCCTGTTCTACTTTTTTGATCAGCATTTCAATTAAGATTTCTTGGATGGTTTTTGAGCTGCTATAAACAGCATTTATCTCATAGACATTTTTTTCAATGCATTCTATTGTGGAGTTCTGATTGCAAGTCTGCATGATTATCACCTCTGTATATCATATGAAATCACTATTTTGTCCTATACGGCATTCCAACCCCTTCATCCAGAAAAAACACGCCATGCGTGTTTTCTATGGTTGCAATTATCTATTACTATTTAAAAAATGCTCCTGAAATAAAATAAAAACATTCCTCTCCATCTGGACTTGGCACATCCTGTTCCTTTATCTTCGTAAACCCATCTTCTTCAATCTGATATTCATATATTTTAGAATTTTCCACTATAAACAGGCAGCCCTGATTTATATAAAAACAATTAACTGGATGGTCAAACTGATAAGTTTTATACTGATTTGAATCAAAATCATAAAGAGTAATAGAGCCATTATTATTTTTGGAAAAGCCTGAACTGTATAATTTCCCATCATACACCTGTATATCAAACGAATCCTTCTCTGGTATTTCCAAACGGGAAAGACTATAATCCGCTAAAGAAAGCACTCCTATACAATGATTTGGATTATCACTTACATCGCTGATAATATTGAAATATAGCCTGTCATTCTCTATGCAGGTATTATAGGTTCCGATCCCAAGTGAAGTAATGTCAATGGTTTTTAACAAATTCAGTTCATAATCTAGTAGATAAATATAGGAATTAACGCTAGTTCCATAGTTTTGTGCAAATGCAATTAACTGGTTTTCATAGCACAATATAGTATTAATACAAGATACTTCCTTTTTAAACTCCTTAATCTCCTTAGTTCCCTTTGTGCATCTTACAATATGTGATACTTTATTTAGATTATTGCATACAAAAATATAGTCGTCTGATTCTGCGCAATCCGAAGGCCCGACTAATTTATGATTATATTGATTCGTTTTTCCAGATTCCAGATTAATTTCAAGTGACAGTCCCAGATTCTTTTCTCCCATTAAGCCAGCTGCATTTACATAAAGATATTGGTTCCGAGATTCTGGTCTGATAAAAGTACTTCCTACGTTTCCATATGGTATTTTTTTCGTTCCTGCCAATTTTAATTCAGAATCATAGAAATACAAAAATGAACTTTGCTTTTGTTCTGTTGTCAGAATGATTCCCATATAAAAATCAGAAGGAAATTTACTATTTTTCTTATTTATATAGTTACAGGCACTTAATAAAACAATTCCTACGCCTATTACTGTTATTATTTTTACTATTCTCTTCATTCATTTCCTCTCAAAAACAGAGAACTAAGTGATTTTAAACACTTAATTCTCCTATTCTTTCACATTATGTTATGTATTATTCTTTTGCATATATTGTTACAGTTTTTGATGTATTCACTAATTCTAATGGATGAACAGCTGCCCCAAAGGTGGATGTGTTCAAATCAATTCCTAATGAATCATAGTATGCAGCCCATACTAATTGGGAACAATAAAACTTGCTTCTGGTGCTGACATTAAAATAGTTATAATTATATGGCAACCCAACATACCCCTGAGAAATTATGTAATCTACAGTGCCTGCATCCTGACTTACTGTTGTAGAACTACAAGTAACACCATAGCAGGTATCTTTGCTGGAATACCAATTATTACTTCCAAATTGAACACCATCACTTAATGATTCAATTACCTGACTGCTGTTGTAAACGATGGCAGCATGTCCTGTAGGTATCAATCCCTTATAATAATCGCCAGTAACTAAAATAACGCCTTTTCTTGTTGGATATGTACCACTTGTAGATGTAGTGGATGCTGTACTAACTGACAAACTGCTTAATCTACTAGTGCTTTGTGTCTTATCTGATACTACAATGGAATTAGCCGCTTCTTCAGCAAGTCCTTCTGTTATGACACTCTTCTGGAACAGTGAACTATTCTGTGCATTTACTGTGGCAGCTGCATTTACACTGGTAGAAATGCTGCATACAAACGCAAAGGATAAAACAGACGCACATATAGCCTTGGAAAATAAAAACTTAAATTTCATTTTTCGTATCCTCTCTTCTTTCTTTTTTTATTACTTTTCCATTATATTTGTTTTCTCTACAAAACGCAATTGTTTTTACCATTTTTTACTTATAATTAACATATAGACAATGCCCCATAACAAATTAAAAACCAACAAAAAACAATACTAACTTGTCTCTTGTTGGTTTGCCTCATATTATAATATGCACTCTCCTTGCTGATTGTTTCTATTTCCCTGCCTTCCCCTATTAGAAGAACCATATCTTCCTAAACCACTTTTTCCTAACCCTGTACCATCACAATCTCCTTGTCTCTGATAAGCTTGTAAATGCCTGTCAGACGCACTTATTAGTTCTTCAAATACTTCTTTTACGTTATCTGGAAGTGTTTCCTTTAAAAAGCTTTCATACATTTCAATATTATCTTCCTCTGCCTTTTCCCCTGCTTCATATGCTGCCTCCAGTGAATCTGGCAATACAACCATGTTGTCCCAATCCTTCACAGGCAGCTCAATTCCATATTCCTCAAAAAGTGCGGTAAGCAGATTAATATGAACCTCTTCTGCTTTCACATGATTAGAAAACGGTCTGGTTACATCAAACTTATCCATAATTGCCTGATACTGCGCTTTTGCCAAATATTCGTCCTCAATTGCTGTTAGCAACATATTCTGTATCACCGTATTATCCACTACAGCTGCTGCATTGCTTTCTATGCTTGCCGCTGCATAGGTGTTTACTCCTGTTGCCAATCCAGTTGCTAATACTCCTGCTACTAATATACTACCTGCCATTTTTTTAATATTTCTTCTCATCTGAAACATCTCCTTCTAAAGTTTTATTATATGTTTATTATAGTGAAAAGTTTTGATAGAAGTATGATAGAATTCAGAAAGAAGTATGAGAATCAGCCTTGTTCAGCACAAACCAGAAGATAGTTCCTTTTCCAAGCTCACTTTCCACCCCATATGCAGACTGGTGCATTTCTAATATGCTTTTTACAATAGCAAGTCCCAATCCTGTTCCACTGTGCTTTTTCCCATTTACACTTTTTCCTTTGTAATAACGTTCAAATACATGCCCTAAATCTTCCTTTGCAATTCCCTCCCCTTGATCTATGACTTCTATTTTTATTCTACTTTCAGTTTCACTTATTCTAATTTCCACATTTTCAGTTTCAGGCGAATGGGAAAATGCATTAGCAATTAAATTGTAGAAAACCTGCTGAATTCTTTTTTTATCACCTACTACAGCCGCTTCCTCCTTTATCAAACTATAAATATTCAGTTCTCTTTTTTCTTGCTGCAATTCAAATCGTTCTTTCATTTGATAAAGCATTTCACTTAAATAGAATTTCTCACATTCCAGAATAATAGTCCCTGACTGCATCTGGGAAAGACTCAGAATATCTTCCACAATTTCACTTAACCGTTGAGTTTCTTCAATAATGATGCCTATTTGTTTTTCTCTTTTTTCCTGATTGTCACCTGTCACATCACGAATAATTTCTGCATAGCCTCTAATTAGAGATAATGGTGTACGAAGCTCATGTGAAACATTTGCAATTAGTTCTTTTTGCAATACCTCGTTCCGTACCAGTGCTTCTCCCATCTCATTCATTCTTTTTGCTAACTGCCCAATTTCATCATTCCTACTATTTTCTATCCGTTTTTCAAAATTCCCATAAGCATAGGTTTCTGCCATGTTGCTAATTTGTAAAATGGGATTTGTGAAAGAACGTGCCAAAATAAATGCCGTCACAATAGAAACTACAAATAAAATGCTTACAATAATAAGCAGCTGAGTTTTTAATATCTGCTTAGTCTCTTCCACTGAAGCTAATGGTATGATTGCTATCATTGCGCCACTAATGTATTCCCCTTTATAAACTGGCACTCCATATATCATAAAGTGATAATTAAATTTGGGATGAATGACTTTTTCTCGATACACAGTTCCTTTCAAAGCGCTTTCCTCTGCCTTTGCAACAGGTTCCTTCATCGCCCCTGGCATATTGGAACCACTTCCATAAGAAGCCTGATATACGTTATTAAAAGAAGAATCGATTATTACCAACGAAAGTTGCTTTTCATAGATCAGAGTATCCATTTCTTCCATAATATAAGTTGATTCTCTGATTTCAGTTAAACTATTTAAATTGTTAATTTCATTTACAATCTGATTGATATTTTTTGTTACTGTTCCCAATTCCAGTGTCAGATAAAATTTCTCCAAAAAAACAATTTGAAACATCCAGAGCAATACAAAAATAATTGCAATTAATGCCATTATCCAAATCCAGAGCTTTGTTCTCACACTTCTCATGTTGTTTCCTCCGCTTCAAATTTGTATCCAATACCCCAGACTGTCACAATCCACTTTCTGTATTTGCCTAGACTCTCTCGTAACATTTTTACATGAGTGTCTACGGTTCTAATATCACCCACAAATTCATAACCCCACACCAGATTCAGCAATTGTTCCCTAGAATATACTTTCCCAGGATTGTTTACAAAGAAACGAAATAAATCGTATTCCTTAGGAGTCATATTGATTCGTTTTTTACCATAGTATACATTTCTTGCGTCAAAATCGATTTGTATCTCTTGAAACTGTTTTCTATTGGGTTTTGCCGGTTCTTCCCGAACTTTTTCGCTTCGGGAAAATATTGCTTTCATCCTCGCCAATAATTCTTTGGGACTAAATGGCTTTACAATGTAATCATCCACACCTAGTTCAAATCCAAATAGCTTGTCATATTCTTCACCACGAGCGGTCAGCATGATAATCGGCACTTGAGATACTGACCTAATTTCTCTACAAACCTTCCATCCGTCCATTTTGGGTAGCATTACATCTAAAATAACCATTGCAATGTTATTATTCTTAAATTTATTCAGACCATCTACTCCGTCTACAGCTTGTACCACTTGGAAATCTTCTGGACTAAGATATTCATTCACAATATCTCTGATACCTTGTTCATCGTCTACTACTAAAATTATTTTCTTTTCCATACTTTCCGCCTTTCGCTGTATTTTTCTATTATTATACTACGAACAAGGCAAATATAACATTTGTTTTTCTGTGACTTAGTCACAATTATTACAGACTCCTTACACTTTAGTCATTTCTTCCAAGGTCTGGCTTTTCCTGTCCAACCTTTTTCTTTCCAGTAATCCACATCTGCCTTATTCCATCCATGCTTCTGCATCAACCTCATTATATTGAAAAACACCCTAGTCTTTATAGTCGATGATACATGGTTCATATTCTTTTTTACTTTGTTTGCGATTACAGTAGTTTTTTTATCAATACGCCTTTTTGTTTTTGAATTAACTCCATCCCATGACACCGCTGCGACACCTACACCATATTTATAAGTTTTTGCAATACCCCAAAAAAATGTGCTATCTGCCATATCTTTATTTGTACTTTTCATACCTGCACCTGCGGCAGTTGATATACAGATAGCCTGCTTTTTGAACATTTTTTCCTCTGGTCTGTGTACCATCCACCTGTATCCGTAATGGTCTAAAAATGCTTTCATAGCTCCTGTTACGTGATATACATATACGGCACTTGCCAATATGATTACATCTGCACGATCAATAGCTTCGGTTAAGGGAGTCAATTCATTATAATGAGGACATTGCACTTCAGACTTTATAAAACAATTGGTACACCCAACACAAAATGAACTAAAATCTTTTGGAAGAAAAAATTCTGTTACCTCTCCTCCCAATTTTTCTGTAAGCAATCTGGCAATATGATAGGTTGAACCTTTATGGCTTTGACCGTGAATAACCACAATCTTCATTTTATTTTTTCTCCTACTTTTTTGGAAATGATTCGATTTTATTTCCTATATTTATTCCAATTAGTATATACGTTATCAAAGCAATTCTTGCAATTATAAATTGAGAAATAATTATCTCTTTATTAATCCGTCACAAATTTTTCACACTCTGGTCATTTTCACAACATATTTTCCACGTATACTATACTTATAAAAATCAATGAGGGCAGCAACAAAAAGCACGCACCGTTGCTATCCTCGACTAATAAGACAATTAACTTTTTATATAGATTAACTTTTTTTCACACTAAAACTCCCCTTACAGACTGGCTTAAAAGCCAGTCTATTTACATGGAAATTAAATATTACAGCAATCGTAAATAAATCATTAAAATCTAGATTTCTCATAATTATAAGGAATGCTTGTACCAACCAGCACATCCTCAATTTTTTCAATAATCAGCCAATCATCCATATTTCCCTGATGGTCAAAATCAAGAGGTACTATTTCTTCCACCTCATCAAATTCCACTAAGCATAAACATTTTTTATGCCAGCGTTCTTTTTGTTTGACTGTCAAATTCAGTTTTGGCTGATTGTCTTCCACCACCCCAGTTATTTCCTCATCTGATAATTTCACATAATTTTGGACGTTCTTTACCGTTGCCTTAGCTGAAATTTTAGCTGTTCCCTTTTCCATAAAATAAAGTGTTTCTCCCTCGAAAACTCTGCTATGGGGAATTTTTCTTCCCGCCGCACCTCGAACCACCATCGTCTTAGTCCCCTCCAAAATTTTGTTTAATTCCTTTTCTCCAGTTTTCCCTGTATTATCACAATACACCACATGCACCATTTCCCAATTCCTCCTTAATGTCGCTATTATTACACTAATAAACATTAATAAAATGTTTACCAAAATTACTCATAAATGTTTTATATTCTTCTCGCTTTTGAATAGCAATAAACGCTGGATAAGCATTTACTTTTCTTGTTTTGAGCATTTTTAATAATTCAATCTGCAAATCAATTACATAATACATTGTACACATTTTGCATTCCAAATTCAACCATACATGTGCATGGGACTTGGATGCAATGCTGCTGGCGTTATCGGCTGCCGCATTATTGATTCCAAGCGTGAACGGCTCATTGCCATTCTGACTAACAGCTTTATGCCATGCAACGGACGCTTTCCAGCAATTATCGCAATTATTACCATGTTTTTAATTGGATTCCTTCCCCTGCCAGGAGGCAGACTACTTTCCGCAATACTTCTTACTTTAGTTATTCTGCTTGGCATTATGATGACATTCCTGATATCCTTATTGCTATCCAAAACATTACTAAAAGGAGTACCTTCTTCCTTTACTTTAGAACTTCCTCCTTTTCGAAAACCACAGTTTGGAAAAATACTCATACACTCCATTTTTGATCGTACTTTATTTGTACTGGGAAGGGCAGCTGTTGTTGCCGCACCAGCTGGATTACTACTTTGGTTTATGGCAAACATATCAGTAAATGGAATTAGTCTGCTTCAATTCTGTGCTGATTTTCTAGATCCCTTTGCCAGACTTTTGGGACTGGACGGTGCCATACTAATTGCCTTTATTTTCGGTTTTCCTGCAAATGAAATTGTAATTCCAATTATTATTATGATCTATCTCTCTACTGGAAGCTTACAGGAACTGAATTCTTTAAATGAAATGAAAGAACTTTTTATTTTACACGGCTGGACCTGGAAAACTGCAATCTGTACCATTCTTTTTTCCTTGTTTCATTGGCCATGTTCTACTACCTTACTGACCATCAAAAAAGAAACTCAAAGCTTAAAATGGACGGGAATAGCATTTGTTCTGCCTACTTTAATAGGATTACTCCTATGCTTTTCCTTTCATACAATCAGTTCATTTCTAACTTAACATGAAAGGAGTATATTACTGCCAAAACGCAGTATATACTCCTTTCATAAGGATAAATGTTAAATAAGTCTCTATATTTTTATCTAATAAGCATTACACACCGAAATCCAATTCCGTTATTTTTTCCTTCCACTCCATTACAGTTACGATAGGCTGAACGCAGGTATAAAGCACTTTCTCCCCAGCCACCTCCACGCAGAACTTTAGAGTCTCCAGTAGATGGGCCTAATGGATCAACAGAATTTTCATCTAAATATTTGTTTTCATACCAGTCTGAACACCATTCCTGTACATTTCCATACATGTCGTAAAGTCCCCATTCATTTGGTTTCTTTTCCCCAACTGGATGTGTCATTTTGCTAGGATCCGTATCACACCATGCATACTGTGAAAGAAGTGAATCATCCTCACCAAAATGCCACGCTGTATTTGTACCAGCCCGACAGGCATACTCCCATTGAGCTTCTGTTGGAAGTACATATTGAAATCCTGTTATTTCTTCTAATTTTTTTAAAAACACCTGACATTCTTCCCAACTGACAGAATCAACCGGATTATGTTCTCCTATGAATTCGCTAGGATTGGTTCCCATAACTTCCTGCCATTGTTCCTGTGTTACTTCATATTTTCCAATATAGAAAGGTTGAGTAATTGTGACCATATGCTTTGGTGTTTCATCACTATCTCCTATTTCAGCATCAGAACCCATCCAAAATGTTCCTGCTTCAATTCTTACAAAATCCATTGTCACATAATCTCCCAGAGAAATATGCCTTACTTTTTCTATTTCATTATCAAAATCATTTTTATTAGACTTTAAACTATTAATCACTATGAAAACCAAAAAAGTAATTATAAGAAACAAAAATATTGCAATCAAAGACTTCCTTTTCATTACTGAAAACATCCTAAGCCTTTCAAATCGCTGTTGCTCTTTAAATGCATAAAGGTGATAGTAGGTAAAATACCATTTGCACCTCGCGCTTTTGTCATCTGGCTTGCATCTAAGCTTACAAAATCTCCGGAAGAAACAGAAACTCCGCTTTTTGTCCATGAATTATTTGTTATATTTGCTGCTGGTAAATTAGCCTGTTCTATAATAATTCCTTGATATCCTATATTATAATGCAACACTTCTCTTGTCCCTGGAATATCCGTTGAATTTGTCTGGCTGACACGTTCCAGCATATTGTAGTTGCCATGTCTGTTATTGTATGCCGTATTATATGTCCATGTTGCTGATTTTCCTGGCTGATGATTTGCATAAAACCCATGTCCTGCGTTATTAGCAGCAAGGCAGTATTTCACAGTATGTACGGGAACTGTATTTGGTACTTTGCCTGTTCCGTAGCCTCCAATTTTAAATCCGTTGGAATCTCCACCCGCATTCATATTATATGCCCAACAGGTATCAAACGTATTAGCACCATTTGAAGTAAGGCAGTCAAAACCATCATCACTACAATTCCATGCACGGCAATATTGGAAAACAACACCATCACCATGGGCTCCAAATCCATCTGTATTTCCAACAGACGTACTAGTAGTACCAATATTATTATACGAATCACATTTTATACAAGTACCTGTTCCATGATTTACAAAATAGAACCCATTTGCCGCATTGTTATAGCAATATACCTGATTAAAATACGCATTTCCTTCCACTCTGAAGCATTCGGATTGTTTTTGACTCCCTACTGGTACACCCGTTACCTTAATAGATAAAAACACAACCTTCTGCACATTTTTTGCAATACGGAATGCTGCTACGCGTTTTGAAGTTGTTATGTTAGAAAAATCAAAAACAGGTGTTTCTGAAGACTTATATGCCCGATATGTAATTCCACTCTTTGTAATATCATGTACATAATTATAATTGCTGTCAGAATTTGCAATGGTAAAGTTTTTATAAGTACCTCCTCGAATGTAAACCGTATCACCTGACGAAGCTGCTGACTGAGCTTTTGCAATCGATGCAAATGGCGCACTCAAAGTACCTGGATTGCTGTCACTGCCATTGGTAGCAATATAGTAGCTAGCTGCATGAACAGAAACAGCTGGCACAAACAGCAATGACAGGAAACCCAAAAGCATTACTACCGTACCAAAATGAACTTTCTTAATGAAATTTTCCCCATAAATTTCCCCAAAGACTTTCAAAAAAATACCTCCTTTTATTTATTTAATTATGTTTATACTACACAAAAATCTAAAATATTTTAGTATTTTGTTGTATAAAACTAATATAACAACTCCTAACATTTCTGTCAATAGTTTTCAAACAATATTTAAAAACCATTCATAAAATCATCCAATATCTTTGCAAACTTTCCAATGTGAACCCCATCTACAAAGGAATGATGCACCTGAACAGAAAAAGGAAGTATCACTTTTTGCTCCTTTTCATAATATTTTCCCCATGCAAAAGTAGGAATTGCAGCTTCCTTATTAGCAGACACCGTATGAGAAACGTGAGTAAAAGATATCCATGGCAGACATGTCATGTGAAATACATCTTCTCTAACTGGTCCTACAAAAAATTTCTTTTGATTTTCTTCCTGATTCCTTGCTTTTTTCACAAATTCCTCCATGTCATTTATCATATCTACCGTAACAACCTTAAATAACTCTGTTTCCTTATCCAGTCCTGTAAAAGATGGGCTAATGGTATCATATAACAATACTTCACCATTTAAAATTCGATATCGGAACTCTTCAACCTGGTTAGCACACTTCGTAACTGCGTAAATCATTGAATAATAAAAAGACAGATTATTCTCTTTTACTCTACTTAAAAATTTGGTGATATCAACCTCATAGCTAACACTATACTGACCGTTTTCCGCATTTCGGAAAAAGTGATACAGCATATTGCGTTTCCAGTTTTCAACATCAATTTTTGTATAATTACTTTGCATACTGTATTCCTCCATACTATTATTTATCTCCTATCATATAAAAAAACTGCTGTAAACTTGGCAAAGCGCCTTTGTTCACAGCAGATTTATTTATCAATATCGCAATTAATTGTTGATTAGTTTATTTTCGTCATTCCAGCTCATTAACTTACGAAGTTCAGCACCAACTTTTTCAACTGGATGCTCTGCTTCAATTCTTCTAGTCGCATTGAAGTTTGTACAACCAATTTGATTCTCTAATAACCAGTTGCGAGCGAATACACCAGTCTGGATATCTTTCAATACCTGACGCATTGCATTCTTTGTATCTTCAGTAATGATTTTAGGACCAGTAATGTAATCACCGTACTCAGCTGTATTAGAAATAGAATATCTCATTCCAGCAAAACCACTCTGATTAATCAGGTCTACGATTAATTTCATTTCATGAATACATTCAAAATAAGCACTTTCTGGCTCATATCCAGCTTCTACTAATACTTCAAATCCACATTTCATAAGAGCACTTACACCACCACAAAGAACAGCCTGCTCACCAAATAAGTCAGTTTCTGTTTCTTCTCTAAAAGTAGTTTCAAGAACACCTGCTCTTGCTCCACCAATTGCTAATGCATAAGCAAGACCTAAGTCATGTGCATTGCCTGTAGCGTCCTGATGTACAGCGATAAGACAAGGTACACCTTTTCCTTCTTGATACTGACCTCTAACAGTATGTCCAGGTCCCTTAGGTGCAATCATAATTACGTTTACATCTGCTGGAGGAATAATTTGTCCAAAATGAATTGCAAAACCATGAGCAAACATCAAAGTATTTCCTGCTTCCAAGTTTGGTTCAATGGATTCTTTGTATAATTTAGCCTGCTTTTCATCATTAATTAGAATCATGATTACGTCTGCTAATTTAGCTGCTTCTGCTGCTGTGTAAACAGTAAGTCCTTGTTCTTCAGCCTTTTTCCAGGACTTACTTCCTTCATAAAGACCAATGATTACATTTACACCTGATTCCTTCATGTTTAAAGCATGTGCATGACCCTGACTGCCATATCCGATGACAGCAACGGTTTTTCCTTCTAATAATGATAAATTACAATCCTCTTGATAAAAAATCTTTGCCATTTCCTTACTTCCTCTCTGAAATATATATTCTTAATTTATAATTTAGTGCAACGGGGTTAGTCTATCGCGCTAATCTATGTAGTCGGCCATATCCCCAGAACCCCTCGTCAGACCTGTAACACCTGTCCGAACCAGCTCCTTAATATGAAAACCGTCTAGCAGCTTAATAAATGCATCTAACTTTGTCTGATTACCTGTCAATTCAATCATAAGTGAATCTGTGGCAACATCCACAATCTTTGCACGAAAAATATCTACTACAGACATAATCGCCTGTCTCTCTGCCTGACTTGCAAGAACCTTAATCAAAATCAGCTCCCTGCATACAGAATTATCACCCTTAAGTTCTTTTATCTCAAGGACATCTTCTAATTTGCCAAGTTGATTTTTAATCTGCTCCAGTGTAAGTTCTTCTCCTGTAACAGCAACTGTCATTCGGGAATACCTGGAATCTTCTGTTTCACCAACTGTCAGACTATCTATATTATAACCTCTTCTGCTGAATAATCCTGCTACACGGCTTAATACACCAGCAGTATTATCTACAAGAATTGATAAAACCATTCTTCTCATGATTAATCTCCTTTTTTAAACAAATTGCCCAGCATTGCAACGTATTACAATGGGGCAATATAGCTATTTAAATTTTACAACTTTAATCAACTAAAGGTATTGTAACAATTCGCCTATATTTTGTCAAGCCAAAAGCCAACTTACCTATCACTTCCATTATATAAAAAAATAAAATCATGCAATGCTCTCTTATTTTCCTCTAAATCAGGATCAGGAACTAATACAGCTTTTCCACCAATCCTTTCATTTCGAAAAGAATTATCCACCGGAATCCTCATCTGATCCAACTCCGTTGTTCCTAATAATAAAACTGACTTCATATAAGATATAATCTCATCATTGGTCAAGTCCGTGGAAACATTTTGAACAATTTCCTTTGCCAATTCGACCAAGTCACTAAGCGGCATTGACTTAGCCTTTTTAAAGATTGCTGCCAGCACCTTTCTCTGTCGTTCTGTCCTTCCAAAATCCGCCTTTGCATCCTGTCGGATTCTGGAGTAGGCAAGTGCCTGATTACCATCCATATTATTTACGCCTGGCACCAACTCATGAACCGTTCCTGATTTGTAATGTGTAACTAGATACTCCTGCTCTGCGTCTGTCAACTCTATTTCCACTCCGCCGATAATATTAATTACCTTTTTAAAAGCCTCAAAATCAACTACAACATAGCCATCCAGTTTCAAATCAAAATTATCCGCAATGGTCTGATACACCAGGCTGACACCCCCAAACGAATAGGCAGCGTTGAAACGGTTTTCTCCATAGGATGGTATCGTAATATATAAATCCCTCATAATAGAGGTTAGTTTTATTCTTTTATTTTTATTATCTAAAGTTGCAATCATTACCGAATCAGAACGTCCTGTTTCCTTCCAGCTTCCCCGTTTGTCAGAACCAATGAGAAGAATATTAATAATTTTATCATCTGAAACTAAATTATCTGAATCTACCTCTACCGTTGATAAATCCGTAGCTGGATCCCGTTCGACCAAATTCAGAACTTCTTCCATTGAGTGATTAATACGAGCTGCAACATGACCTGACACCACTGCAAGCATAAGGAAAGCAACTAACACGATCCGCTTTATAAGCAAAACCTTTCTGCTCTTTTTCTTTTTCCTGCTCACACCATGATTAGGCTGGGAATTTTTTGTACTCTGATTCAATAGTATGCACCTTCATTTCTATTTTCATTCATTACTAATATAACTTGTTTATTTTCCTTCATTCCAGAATCCTTTATTCATACTCAGTTTTACAACCAACCCTTTTGGAAGTCTTCGATACTTCTTTCCGAAACGGTATCCTAAAAACTTAAATCCACTGGTAAATATTAAATCAGGAATTTTCCAGTACCGTCTGGATTTACACAAATAATCCAATGTATCCTTCACCAGCTTTATTCCTTCCGTTTCCGATTTTACAGCTTCAAATATTTCACTATACTGAGCATGTGAAACACCTAAATCAAAATTTCTGGTAAACTGCTGGCGATAGGTGTACTTATGGGCATGAATTACCCTTGCACTACTTACGTAGTGAACCTGATACCCTTTTATTAAAAAATAATATGCCATGATGGCATCTTCATTAAAAATTGTTTTTTCAACAAATCCACCAATCTCATCAAAATATTTCCTTCTGTACACAGCACATACATCGGAACAGAAAAACGCCTTAATCCCAAGGGTTTTCATATCCTTCTCTGATTTAATAATATCTTCATCTGAATAGTTGAAATTCCTTGTAAACCGCTCGATTTCATCACTATGTTTCCCTGGAAGCTGTCTGGCATAACAAATTCCTATGCTTTCCTGTGAAAACCCATTTAACAGATTTTCAATTAAATGCTTGTCCTCTGGCACCGCATCCTGTGTCATAAATAAAATATATTCTGCATTGGAAAAACCCGCACCTGCATTTCTAGTTCTCCCATGGTCAAATTCATTCTTGGAGATATCATGTACCTCTACTTCAAACTTTTCCTGATAAGGAATCAATATTGACTCTTTACCAGGAACAACTGTATGCATCAGAATAATTTTATTAGGTGGAATCGTCTGCTTTTTCATTCTTTCTAGCAAAAGTTCTAGCTTTGAATCGGGTAAATACACTGGAATAATCACATCCACTGTCCCAGCTCGTTCCATACTCTCAAATCTCCTATCTGTAAATTTAATCTACAAGCTGCATAAGTCTTTTCACTAATTTTACCGCATCTTGTGCATCCTTAGAATATCCATCAGCACCAATTTCTTCGGCAAAATTCTCAGTGATTACCGCGCCACCTATAATAATTTTTGCTCGTATTCCCTCATTATGTGCCATTTCCACAACATTTTTCATTTCCATCATGGTGGTAGTCATTAGGGCGGATAACCCTATAATATCTGCATCTACTTCTTTTGCTGTATCCACAACCTTTTTAGACGGAACATCCTTGCCCAAATCGATTACTTCAAATCCATAATTTTTAAGCATCAGCACTACCAGATTTTTCCCAATATCATGGATATCTCCTGCAACTGTTGCCATAACAACCGTTCCCAGCTTTTTCTCATCCTCACCATTATGCAGCATTGGCTCCAGATAATCAATAGCCGTTTTCATCGTTTCTGCACTGCTAATTAACTGTGGTAAAAAGTAAATCTGCTTTTCAAAAAGATCTCCTACCTTGTTAATGGCAGGAATCAGCATAGTATTAATAATTTCACCGGGAGCTTTCCCACAGTCCAGTGTTTCCTTCACAAGCTTTAGAATCTGCTTACGTTCTCCTTTAATTACTGCCTCTTCCACTGGGCTGCTGCCTTTCTTTTCTCCTGAAGCAATTGATTTCTTTTCACTGACAAAATTTGTCGGATTCTCAGACACACGCTTAATATAACGAACGTCAGCCTCTTCCTTATTTAATAGTAAATCGGTTGCAAATGCCGTATTCATCAAAAGATTTTGTGATGGATTTGCAATTGCCATGGTCAGGCCTTCTCTGATTGCCAGTGCCAGAAATGTAGCATTTACAAAGCTTCTCTCTGGCAGTCCAAAAGAAATATTGGAAAGGCCACAAATAGTAGCCAGTCCTAAATCCTGTTTACAATAACGAATGGTTTCCAGTGTTTCCAATGCCGCCTTTTTATTAGCACCAACTGTGTTCACCAGACCGTCTACTATAATACTTTCCTTTGTCAATCCAAGTTCCAGTGCCCGTTCTAAAATTATGTTAATAATTTCCTTCTTTTCTTCTAAATCCTTTGGCAGTCCTTTGTCCGAAAGAGGAAGTAAAATAAACATAGCACCATATTTTTTTGCAATTGGAATTAATTTTTCAAACTTTTCCTTTTCAAGAGATATGGAATTAATTAATGCCCTTCCCGGATAAATTCTAAGTGCTGCTTCAATAATTTCCACATAGCTGGAATCAATACAAAGTGGTACTTCCGAACTGTTCATTAACTCGTAAATAACCTTCAGCATAACCTCTTTCTCATCAATTCCATTCATCCCTACATTGACATCAAGAATATCTGCACCATTTTCAACCTGTTCTTCTGCCATCTTATTCACAATTTCAAAGGTGTCATTTCTTAGTTCTTCCTGCAATGCCTTTTTTCCAGTTGGATTAATTCGTTCCCCCACTACAAGAAACTTTCCATCCATTTCTATTTCCAGTGTCCGGCGCTCTGTTGTCAATGCCCGCAATGTATTCTCTCTTACTGTGGGAATCTTCATGTCCCTGACTACTTTCACAACCTCTTTGATATGCTCAGGTGTAGCACCACAACATCCGCCTACAATAGACGCACCAGCCTCTGCCAGTTTCTTCACCTCTTCTGCAAACCTATCGGGTTCCATGTCAAACACTGTAACATTATTTTCCAAATGCGGAAGTCCCGCATTTGGCTTGGCAATGATTGGAATAGAAGAATATTTCCGCATAATCTCTACCACGGGAAGCATTTTATCTGGGCCTGTGGAACAGTTCAGACCAACTGCATCGGCTCCCATATTTTCCAAAACAACAACTGCTGTCTGGGGATCTGTTCCAAAAAGAGTCCGCATATCATCGTTAAAGGTCAGCGTTACCATCACTGGCAAATCACAGGTTTCCTTAACCGCCAGAACAGCAGCTCTGCATTCTTGCAGACTCATCATAGTTTCAATGATAAATAAGTCTACTCCTTCCAGAAGCATATAGGAAATTTGTTCTTTATACACATCCACCAGTTCTTCAAACTGAAGCTTTCCAATTGGGTAAAGCTGTTCCCCAGTCATAGTAATATCTCCAGCAACATAAATTTTTCTCTCCAGCCCCTGCTTTTGTTCTTCTCTAATTGCTGTTTTAGATAATTTTATCAGTGCCCGGTTCATAACGCTGATATCTTTTTCCAATCCATATTCTTCCAGCTTTATTCGGTTAGCCGTAAAGGTTGGTGCATACAAAATATCCGAACCAGCCCGAATAAACTCTCTTTGTAATCCAATCATTTTCTCTGGATTCTCCAAAATCCATTTTTCAGGGCATACTCCCACTGGCATTCCCTGTTTCTGCAAATTTGTACCTGTTGCTCCATCTAAAAAAACAATTTTTGATTGTATCAGCTCTTTCCATTCTTCTCTTGTCATCCGTCTTCTCCTATCCATTTATTCAATTGTAATTCGATCCATAAAACTTACTCTGTTAAATGGCAGCATAAAATAATAACCATCTGCAAAGGACTTTATTTCCCCAATTATTTCATTTGCAATATCTGCACCTGTCTGCTCTGCTTCCTCCTTTGTCATATCCATATGATATCTTGCCACGATTTCTTCTGTAACATGAATTCCAGCCAGCTCATTTTTTAAAAAGTTTGCATTCCGATAGCTTACAGGAGGCATAATGCCACATAAAATTTTTGAATCTGTGGTTTTCTTCAGTTGATAAATCCGCTCTATGTCTTCTTTTATATATATAGGCTGAGTAAGAAAATACGTACATCCCACATCCATCTTGCGCTTCATTCGGTCTGCAACCTTTTCCAGCACACCTCTGGCATAATTCAATGCACCACCATAATATATCGGCTCTCTGCTAAAATGCTCTTCATTCATTTCCTTTACAAAGCTCATAAGATTGATTGAATTGTAATCAAATACACCTGTTGTATTCATACGGCTGACACTTGGTACGGGATCTCCTGTTACAAGAAGAAAATTGCGGATATCATTAATATACGCACCTAGTATTGCCGACCGCATGGCAATCATATTTTTATCACGGCAGCAAATATGTGGCATAACGGAAACTCCAATATCATGCTTTAATTTTGTACTCATTAAAATAGAATCTACCCTGCTTCTTCCCATGGGAGAATCTGCCATTGTAATAATGTCGACTTTCTTATCCTTTAATGTCTGGGCATGTTCCATCAGTTTTTCATAACTGGCATCAAACGGAGGATCTAGTTCAACTGCTACTACCTTTTTCCCACTTCGCAGCTTTTCATAGAAATCATTCTTTATAATTTCTTTCTGTACTCCCGCAGGCTCACTGACCACAATGTCTGCTGAGTTCCCTCTCACACTAGGGTCAAGTGAAATACACTTGGCTAGTTTCTCTATATAATGGGGCGTTGTGCCGCAACATCCACCTACAATATCTATTCCCAGCTCTGCTATCTGTGCCATATTATCCACAAAATACTCTGCATTGTCCATAAAGGTCATTCGGTTTTGCAGCTGTTCTGGATAACCTGCATTAGGCATCGCTACTATATATTTGTTATTAGGAAAATTCATACGGCTTAATACCTGATGCATATGTCCGGAACCAATTCCACAATTCAAACCAATTGCATCGATTTCTTCTATTTCAGAAACTGTCTGCCAGATTTTGCTTCCGCTAATGCCCATTTCCGTATATCCATTCTTATTTACACAAAAATCACAGATTACAAATAAATCACTTTTCTGCTTAATATAAACTGCCAGTTCCTTTAAATAGGCCAGATCAACAAAGGTTTCAAAAATAATTGCGGACAGCTTTTCTTCTATGAACAAATCACAAATTCGCTTATATTCCTCTAAAACCTTATCTTCACCAAGCTCCATTACAACAGGAATTGGTCCAATGTCTCCAGCAATAAAAACTAAATCCTCTTCTCTTTGATCCCCTATTGGGCTAATACCTGCAAATCTGTTTCCAGCTGCCGTTTTGGCAATTTCACATGCTTTGCTAATTATCTCAATCTGCTCTTGTACCTTTAGCCCTAGTACCACTGTATTAGCCGCAAAGGTATTGGTTCGGATTAACCTGGCACCCGATTCGATATACTGCCTATGAATCATTTCAATTGTTTTGGGTTCTTTTATATTGCCAAACTCTGCAACTGCTTTATCCTCTTCATGTAAACGGGAATAATAGGTTCCCATTGCCCCATCTGCAACCAGTCTATGCTTTTTCAAATAATCCTGCAATTTCATCCATTTCTTCTCCTTCAAAATTTTCTTTTACACGATTCAGACTGTTATTCTTAATCATATCACAAAGTTGGTTTGTACAGCAAGGATATTTAAGTAGTTTTGTTTTCTAATCCTTTTATTTTCTTTTTATATAAATGAATAAAAAACATTGTACTCAGGGTAACAGATGCAATTTCTGCAATCGGATAACTGTACCAGACAGCATTTAATCCAAAAAGCTTTGCCAGCAGATATGCTGTCGGAAGTAATACAATTAATTGTCTTCCAATGGACACAATCATACTATACAAGCCATCTCCAAATGCCTGAAATACACTTGAAAGTGTAATGCAAAAACCAGCGAATAGAAAACTGGTACTAATAATCCTAAAAGCTAAGACTCCTATTTCCCCTAATTGCCCTGTGTCATCAAACCAATGCAGCAGCTGCCCTGGAACTAGCTGAAATATAATAACCCCTGCCAGCATAATACCTTCAGCGATTAATAAACCTAATTTTATTGTGTCTATAATACGTTTTCTTTTTCTAGCACCATAGTTATAAGCAATAATTGGAATCATTCCGTTTACCAGTCCAAATACTGGCATAAAAATAAAACTTTGCAGCTTAAAGTAGGCACCAAAGACATTGACTGCCAGCTTGGAAAAATCAATTAATATTCGGTTCATTCCAATAATCATAATGGTACCAATTGACTGCATAATAATGGATGGAATTCCCACTCGATAAATTCGCCCTACCACTCTTCCTGAAATCTTATATTTTTTAAAATCAATCTGAATGTCTTTGTTGAAAAAGAAATTAAAATAAGCAGCCAAAAGCATGGCAGAAATCTGACCGATAACAGTCGCTGTTGCTGCCCCTGCAACCCCCATTTTGGGAAATGGTCCTATTCCAAATATTAAAACAGGATCTAAAATTATATTAATAATCGCTCCTGTCAGCTGTGTAATCATACTAAAAAAGCTTCGCCCAGTAGACTGAAGCAGCCTTTCCAGTGTCATTTGCAAAAACAATCCAATGGAAGCGATACAGCAGATTCTCATATAGCTGGTTCCATACTGAATGATTTTATCCTCCACATTTTGCAGTTCAAAATAAGTACGGGAGAACAAAAGCCCAAATAGCGCGAACACAATCCAACTGCATATTGCTAAAAACAATCCATTTACAGCAGCTCTATTTGCTTCCTCATACTTCTTTTCCCCCAAGCTTCGTGACAGCAATGCATTAATTCCCACACCTGTTCCAGCACCGACTGCAAGCATCATGTTCTGTACTGGAAACACAAGGGATAATGCCGTAAACGCATCCTGATCTATTTTTGATACAAATAGACTGTCAACAATATTATATAACGCTATCCCCAACATAGAAACAATCATTGGCAGTGATATCGTTATTAGCAGCTTAGGAATGGGCATGACTCCCATTTTATTTTCTTTCATTTGCTCCATTCTCTTTTCTCTCCCATCTAAAATTATGAATTATTCGCAATATATTGAAATACATCCTCCTTAAATTCCAGCCATTTATCCTCATGCTTAACATAATACTTTGGACATTCTTTTCCCGTAATATCATAATGGCGGATAATATCGTTCTTCTTCAAGTTGAATTTACCACAGAGCCATGCCGTTAGTCCAACGAGAGAATCATAAGCTTCGGTGGTAAAGACACCTGATTCATCCATATGGCACACCTCAATACTAATGGTATCTACATTTCTCTTATTGGAAGCATAAGACATCTCATCTAGTGGAATGCACTGTATAATCGTGCCGTCCAACCCGATCACATAATGACTACTGGCTGATGTTGTATGTGTATCCTTTAATGATTCAAAGTAATTTCGATTTGCCTCTGCATCTGTACCAGGATTTCCCGTATAATGTACTACGACACCCTTCACTTTTTTTAAAGGTGTCTCAGGCCTGGAGTATTCATTTGGTGTCAAATACATCTCCGTCACCTCCATTTTCCCAACCTTTTTAGTTGGAAAAAAAGAAGAAAAAATTTCACTTTCTGTTTTCCCCTGCATTTTAGCCACTATAGAACAGAAAACTCCTATTATGGTAACAGTCATTAATACTAATGTGCTAAATACTAACAACACTTTTAATCTTCTTCGTTTCTTCCATTCCTTTTTTGTCAGCCGCCGTCTGGCCATATTATCCCCCTCTTTATCTCGTACTTTACCCTTACATTATTGTACTTGCACCAAAAAAGATAAAGCATTTTGACAACACTTTATCTTTTCAAACAATTAATGTTTATATTATTCCATATTCTAAAGAATATTACAAGTATATTTTACTTACCTGATACTCTTTGTACTTTAATCAAATTTGTTGTTCCCGATTCTCCTAATGGAACACCAGCTGTAATAACGGTAATATCCCCCGGTTTCAAATACCCTGCTTCTATCACCTTGTCAATTGCATGGTCAAATAATTCAAATGTGTCATTTTTTTCTTCCACTAGTATTGGAATAACCCCCCATGCCAAATTTAGGTGACGGCAAACATAGTCTCTGGTGGAGCAGCCAAATACCTGAGTGTTCGGCCGGTATTTAACAACTCTTCTTGCGGTAGATCCCGACATGGTTACAGAAATAATCGCTTCTGCATCTAAATCATGTGCCGTCATTACAGTGGAATGAGAAATTGCCTCTCTAATAGAATTATCCTTCACTGGACCTGTTTCTAAAAATCTTTTCTTATAATCTATATCATTCTCTGTGGCAACTGCTATACTAACCATCATCTGTAAGGCTTCTACTGGATACTTTCCAGCTGCTGTTTCACCTGATAACATTATTGCACTGGTACCATCATAAATTGCGTTGGCAACATCAGATATTTCCGCTCTGGTAGGCCTCGGATTTTTCTGCATAGAATCCAGCATTTGTGTTGCTGTTATAACCTGCTTTCCAGCCTGGTAAACTTTCTTGATAATTCTCTTCTGAATGGCAGGTACATCCTGTCCAGGCACTTCAACCCCCATATCACCTCTGGCTATCATAATACCATCTGCCACTTTGATAATATCATCGATATTATCTACACCTTCTTTATTTTCAATCTTAGCAATAATTTTAATTTTATCACATTGATATTCTTCAAATATTTTTCGTATCTCTAAAACATCCTCTGCTGTCCTTACAAAAGATGCTGCAATGAAATCATATCCCATTTTAATACCAAAAATAATATCATCTCTGTCTTTTTCACTTAAATAAGGCATACTTAATCTTGTATTAGGTACATTAACTCCCTTTTTATTAGAAACTGGTCCCTCATTTAAAACCTTACAAATAATATCTGTCTCGTTTTTCTCTTCTACCACCATCTCGATAAGTCCGTCATCCACTAAAATAATCGTACCTGCCTTCACATCCATAGGAAGCCCTTTATAGGTAATAGACGCTATCTCGCCAGTACCTTCTACTTCTCGTGTGGTAAGAGTAAATTTTTGCCCCTTCTCCAAAAAAACTTTTCCTTCTTTAAAATCTTTTAGCCGGATTTCAGGACCCTTAGTGTCTAATAATGCTGCAATAGGGCGTCCACTCTCTTCCCGTATTTTCTTTAATGCTTCAAATCTTTTTCCATGTTCTTCATGATCCCCATGAGAAAAGTTAAACCTCGCGCAGTCCATTCCTGCTTCTGCCAATTGTTCTAATACACCAGGCTTTTCTGTGGATGGTCCCAGTGTGCAAATAATCTTTGTCTTTTTCATTCATTTCAGCCTTTCCTATTATTGTTTTATTATTCTCTCCCTAAGTAACAGTTTCTATCAGAATTTCTAAAACTCTACTGCGTACATAAAAGGTACCAGAACAATCTGATACCTTTTACTTATTCACACATACTTATTTTTCTATACTATAATTTGGTGCCTCTTTTGTAATATGAATATCATGTGGATGACTTTCCTTTAAGGAAGCAGCTGAAATTTTAACAAATTTTCCATTTGCCTTCAAACTCTCAATATCTGGCGTTCCACAATAGCCCATGCCAGAACGAAGACCACCCATTAACTGAAAAACGGTATCTTCTACTGTTCCTTTGTATGCAACACGTCCTTCTACCCCTTCTGGTACAAGCTTTTTCGCATCATCCTGGAAATAACGATCCTTACTGCCATTTTCCATTGCACCTATAGAACCCATTCCACGATAAACCTTATACTTCCTGCCTTGAAATAACTCGAAGGTTCCAGGGCTTTCATCACATCCAGCAAAGATGCTTCCCATCATACAGACATTGGCACCAGCCGCAATTGCTTTTGTCATATCACCAGAGTATTTAATACCTCCATCTGCAATAACTGGCACATTATACTTTTTAGCTGCTTCATATGCATTCATAATTGCTGAAACCTGTGGTACACCAATTCCGGCAACTACTCTTGTAGTACAAATAGAGCCAGGACCAATACCAACCTTTACAGCATCTACACCTGCTTTTATTAAATCAAGGGTACCTTCACCAGTTGCCACATTTCCTGCAATAATCTGCAGCTCTGGATAGGCATCTCGAACCATTCTGACAACCTTTAGTACATTGGCTGAGTGTCCGTGTGCTGTATCAATAACAATAGCATCTACTTTTGCTTTTACAAGAGCATCTACTCTGTCCAGAATATTAGCAGTTACACCAACTCCTGCTGCACAAAGCAGTCTGCCTTGGGAATCCTTTGCTGATAATGGATACTTAATCTGCTTTTCAATATCCTTTATTGTAATTAATCCGCTCAAATTACCATCTTTATCTACAATTGGAAGCTTTTCTTTTCTTGCTGCGCCAAGAATTTTCTTTGCTTCTTCTAAAGTAATTCCTTCCTGTGCTGTAATCAAGCCTTCAGAAGTCATACTCTCTTTGATTTTTTTAGTAAAATCCGTTTCAAACTTAAGGTCACGATTTGTAATAATTCCGACTAATTTTTTACCTTCTGTAATAGGTACTCCCGAAATACGAAATTTAGCCATAAGATTATTGGCATCTTCTAGTGTATGTTCTGGCGATAAGGAAAACGGATCCGTAATAACTCCATTCTCTGAACGCTTCACTTTATCCACTTCTTCTGCCTGCTGCTCGATCGACATATTTTTGTGAATCACTCCGATTCCACCCTGCCTCGCCATAGCAATAGCCATTCTATGCTCTGTAACAGTATCCATACCTGCACTCATCATAGGAATGTTTAGTTTAACCTTTTGTGTTAAATTTGTTGATAAGTCAACTTGATTCGGAATAATTTCTGAATAAGCTGGCACTAATAAAACATCATCAAATGTAATGCCCTCGCCAATAATTGTACCCATTACTTAATCCTCACTTTCTTAAGTTATTATTTGACATCTAAAATTTTAGGTGATTTTTAAAAGTATAACTAAATGAAAGTTAATTGTCAAGACAAGATCTGCCTGCCAATTATTAAATTAACTAATAATATTTATTAGTGCCACACATTCTATTATGTAGAACTTCAAATCCGATTCCTACATGATTCCCTTATTCACCTTTCAGTTCATTTCCTTTCTGCCTGCCATCTCCCATTTGAAATGATTTTACTATAATTGATTTTACTGTTTCGCCGTCTTCCTCATATTCTATAGCCAGAATATCTCCTGTTTGAATATCAGCAATTGTAATGCTTTCACTTGTATTATTACTCTCTTTTACTATCTCAGTCTGTTCTGATACGACTATTTCCTTCTCTTCTCCAGTTAAGGAAAGCATGCCGCCTTTTCCTTTTTCCCCTGATGGAACTTCTCCTTCTGGAACTTCACCGTCTGGCTTTTCACCTGATGGTGCTTCTCCTTCTGGTGCTTTACCGTCTGGGGTTTCACCTGATGGTGCTTCTCCTTCTGGTCTTTCACCGTCTGGCTTTTCACCATTTGATCCGCCACCCATCTGTCTTTGAATACCTACTGCTATCGTTACGGAATTCTCAGAAACTGCTGTCACTTCACCAAGTAAATCCGATTCTGCCCCAGCAGCTTCCATTGCCTCGTCATTTTCATCACTCACCTGGCTGCTTTCTGTATTCTCAACTACCGCTGTTTCCTCATTGGTCTTTTCCGCATTGCAGCCAGTCATAAACAAAGCTACACTTAATGCTGCCACATATAACATATATTTTTTTCTCATTTTTCACACCTCCTGCTTGCTATTATGCGGCATATTTGTGAATACCATGTGAAAAATGAATGAAAAAAATAAATCTTCTGACTTCTTCTGTTATACACCTAATACTTTTTTACCTTACTTGGTGCTTTATTATACATACACTCTACCATTTTTTCACTTGGATTAAATAGTATTTTCATTCTCTTAGAATCATTATTAGAAATAATTACGAAAGTCTCTGCTTTCACTCCATTGGAAAAATCCTTAACCTGGTCAAACTTCCCATTTTCATAATTGGATGCATTGGCTGGTCCTGCAACAATCTCTACGGTTTCCATTTCTATCCTTAACATTGTCTTTCTTTTTGCACCACCTGCAATGCGGTCAAAATCCAGTCTTCCATCACAAAAAATGTATTCATATTCTAACTTACTTAATCTTGGAAATGCAAAAAAACATAAAACCACCAATATTGCTGTAACTGGTATAAAAACCACCAGCATTAATCCAATTGCCAAAAAAGCAGATAATACTGTACCAATAATTAATAATACCTTTAAAAATGTCTGCTTAAAGGTTGTCTTTACTTGAATACTAGCTTCTGCATACAACTCGTTCATTAAAAATCCTCCTATCCTGGTTGCCAATTTAAAACATGCTACTATTATACTCGAAATCATTTAAAAAATAAAGGATATTAGTATTATATCAAATAAAAAGATGCAGGCCACCTGATTCAGCCTGCACCTCTTATTACTATATTCACTTATAATAATCTGATTACATCATTCCCATTCCTGGAGCGCCGCCTGGCATTGCTGGTGCATCCTCTTTAATGTTAGCTACAACAGACTCTGTAGTAAGTAATGTAGATGCAACACTTGTAGCATTTTGAAGTGCACTTCTTGTAACCTTAGCAGGATCTAAGATTCCAGCAGTAACCATATCCACATATTCTTCTGTTAAAGCATTGAAACCAGTTCCTGGTTCGCTTTCTTTTACTTTATTAATAATAACGGAACCTTCCAGCCCAGCATTGTAAGCAATCGTATATAAAGGTGCTTCTAATGCCTTTAAGATAATCTGAGCTCCTGTCTTCTCATCTCCCTCTAAAGAAGTTACTAATTTGGCAACTTCCTTAGCTGCATGAATGTATGAAGAACCACCACCTGCAATAATACCTTCTTCTACTGCTGCTCTTGTAGCTGCTAATGCATCTTCCATACGAAGTTTTGCTTCCTGCATTTCTGTTTCAGTTGCAGCACCAACACGTATAACTGCCACACCACCTGATAACTTTGCAAGCCTTTCTTGTAATTTTTCTTTATCGAATTCAGAAGTAGTTTCGGAAATCTGAGTTTTGATTTGAGCAATTCTTCCTTCAATTTCAGCTTTATCGCCTTCACCATCTACAATAATAGTAGTTTCCTTCTGAACCTTAACTGATTTTGCACGTCCACATTGTTCTAATGTAGCTTCTTTCAAATCAAGACCTACTTCATCAGATATCACAGTACCTCCTGTTAAAATAGCGATATCCTGTAACATAGCTTTTCTTCTGTCACCATAGCCAGGAGCTTTTACAGCAACAACCTGGAATGTACCACGTAATTTATTAATTACTAATGTAGACAGTGCCTCTCCTTCTACTTCTTCTGCAATAATCAGAAGCTTTGCACTGCTTTGTACAACCTGCTCTAAAAGAGGCAGAATTTCTTGAATATTAGAAATTTTCTTGTCTGTTATTAAAATGTATGGATTTTCTAGGTTCGCAACCATTTTATCCATATCTGTAGCCATATATGCAGATACATATCCACGATCAAACTGCATACCTTCTACTAAATCAAGTTCTGTCATCATTGTCTTAGATTCTTCAATTGTAATAACACCATCATTTGAAACTTTTTCCATAGCATCCGCAATCATTTCACCAACAGAATCATCACCCGCTGAAATAGCTGCAACCTTTGCAATTTGCTCTTTTCCTGTAATTTTTGAACTCATACCAGCAATTGCCTCAACAGCACAATCCGTAGCTTTTTTCATACCTTTTCTTAAAATAATAGGATTTGCTCCAGCAGCCAGGTTTTTCACACCTTCATGGATCATTGCCTGAGCCAGTACAGTTGCTGTAGTTGTACCATCACCAGCAACATCATTGGTTTTTGTAGCAACTTCCTTCACCAGCTGTGCACCCATGTTTTCAAATGCATCTTCCAGTTCAATTTCTTTTGCAATCGTAACACCATCATTGGTAATCAATGGAGCACCAAATGATTTATCTAAAACAACATTTCTTCCCTTTGGTCCTAAAGTAACCTTCACTGTATCAGCTAATTTATTAACACCAGTTTCTAAAGCTGCACGAGCTTCTGCACCATATTTAATTTCTTTTGCCATATCTATTTCCTCCTGTTCTATTATCTTCTAAATTTAATTTAAATCAAATTATTCCTCAACAATTGCAACAATATCGTTTTGTTTTACAATTACAAATTCTTCTGCATCTAATTTAACATTCGTTCCTGCATATTTTTGATAGATAACTTTATCGCCAACTTTAACTTGCATCGTTACTTCTTTTCCATCAATCACTCCGCCAGGTCCAACTGCTACGACTTCAGCCTGCTGTGGCTTTTCCTGTGCCTGACCTGGTAACACAATTCCAGATTTTGTTGTTTCTTCTGCCTCTAACTGTTTTAATACTACTTTGTCACCTAATGGTACTAACTTCATAATAATTCCTCCTTATACAATTTCTAGTTCTAATTTATCAAAGTTATTAGCACTCATTACAATCGAGTGCTAACTGATAAGCATATATTAGTAAATTTGTTTCTTTATTGCAAATCTGAAACTCTTCCATTATTGCCATATTCTTTAGTATATCATTTATTATCTCACTCATGCTCTTGTTTTCTCAGTTTTTCTAATTTTCTTATTTCTCTTTATTATTAAATTAACTTGTCTCATTTAATTTTTATGTGATCTTTTTTTACTTTATGCTATAATAGTTCTTGCCAATTCAGGTAAATTTTATACGTTAAATTAGAAAGGATGAAAAACTTGAAAGAAAAATTGTATACAATTCCTGTTACCGATGCATTTCGTGAGGACAGCGAATGTCCCCTGTGCTCTATGTATAAACAATTAGAAAGTAATGCAGTTGAGTACACAATGGGTCCCAGCTATATGGAAGATGACGTACGTGCCGAAACAGACAAAAAGGGATTCTGCGAAAAGCACATTCGAATGATG
The DNA here is from genome assembly GCF_900112775.1 of Anaeromicropila populeti. Classification (GTDB taxonomy): domain Bacteria; phylum Bacillota; class Clostridia; order Lachnospirales; family Lachnospiraceae; genus Anaeromicropila_A; species Anaeromicropila_A populeti. The sequence continues at coordinate 20,931 of NZ_FOYZ01000010.1, read as the reverse complement.
TATAAAAATCAAAATCGCCTTGGTTTAGCCCTGATGCTTAGCACCCACATGGATGAAACCATACGTACCATTGAAAAATTAAGTACATCCCAAAAACCAGCCAGCGGCTCTTTTTTCAAAAAGCCAGCTTGTTCCGATGTAAAAAGCTATATTGACCAATTACATTCCACCTGTTTTATATGTGAAAGGATTGAATCAACTTTTCAACGGTATTTGGCAACTATATTGTATCTTTATAAAACAGAAGACGATTTTAAACAAACCTTCAATGCTTCAAAAGGAATTTGTACAAAACACTATGGCGGACTTTATCAGTTAGCAATCTCCAGCTTAACAGGAAAACAACTGGAATGTTTTTTATCCGATTTAAATAGGATATATCTATCAAATATGAAACGTGTAAGAGAGGATTTAGAGTGGTTTAAAGATAAATTTGACTATCGTAACAATGACGCTCCCTGGAAAAATTCTCAGGATGCTCTTCCCAGAACTGTAATAAAGACTAATTCTGTTTATTTGGAGTAATCCTTATTAAAAGCGGAATCCAACTGGACTCCGCTTCTTATAATAACATATATAATAATGATGAGAAACTATTTCATTAAATCTTTTATCTCTCTTGCCTTATTCTTAATTCTTTCATTGGCATCTCTGGCGGTCAGTACTTTTGACAACCATCTCTTTGCCTCATCCTCATTCCCCATCCTTCTTGCCAATTCAGCAATCAGATATGTAGTAGTAAATTCATCCATACCACACATAGGGAAACTTTCATTAGAAAATGCCGCTAAAAAGCCATCATGAGCCTTTTTAATACAATCCGCTTCCTCTGCCGCCAGTTTTGCTTTCGCATCGTTATAATTTGGCGTATCCTTTGGAAGAGTTTCCTGCTTGCCTCTTAATATCCATGCCAGTTTAAGACATGTAAATGCCCTCTCACTATTTTTCCCTCTTTTAACGACAGTACTAAGTAATGCCAGCTTATGCCGGGCAATGGCATCGTCATAGGAATATACCTCTAATTCTGTGGCAATTCCTTTAAAATTAGCTGAAATAGTTTCTTTCACCAGCTTTGACTGGGCAACAGACAAATAATCATAATACCGGCTCAATGCGCTATATCCACACTGGGGACATACAATGGCATCATACTTCAGCGAATCAACACCTTGATACCGAGGTCTTAAATCAGTATCCGCAGAAATCAGTTTTGCTTTTCCAATACGGACGGTTTTCACTTTAAATTTATTACTGCATGCAGGACACGTATGAGTCTTATCAAACAAAAGATCTGCCTCGGTGATTTTTGGTTTTGCTTCTGCTGCTTCCTCTGCATTCTTTTGCTCTTCTTTCTCAAATACCTCAACATTCTTTAATCCACCAAGCCCAAACTCTTCTAATCCTGAAAATAAATCACTCATTACTTCTCCTCCTTAGGTTAATTTGGTTTATAGGAACTCTTTAGTGAGACAATCCTGTTAAATACAAGTCTGTCATCGCTGGAATCCTTGGAATCCACGCAGAAATAACCATGTCTAACAAATTGAAAACGGTCAAGAGGCTTAACATTCTTTAAATAAGGCTCAACATAGCAAGTATCTAATATAGTTAAGGAATCTGGATTTAAATTTAAACTTCCATCTTCATTATAAACTCCCTTTTCCTCATCAACTATGTTTTCATACAATCTTGTTTCCACGGAAACTGCTGTAGAAGCTTCTACCCAATGAATTGTTCCTTTTACTTTACGGCCAGTAAAGCCGCTTCCACTTCTCGTTTCTGGATCATAGGTACAATGTACCTCTGTCACCCTGCCATTCTCATCTGTCTTATAATCAACGCATTTCACAAAATATGCATGCATTAATCGTACTTCATTTCCAGGAAAAAGCCTGAAATATTTCTTAGGCGGTTCGATCATAAAATCTTCCCGATCAATATACAGTACTTTACCAAAAGGTACTTTTCTCGTACCTAATGCTTCATTTTCCTGGTTATTCTGAACATCAAAATACTCGATTCTGTCTTCTTCATAATTATCAATAACCAGTTTAATTGGATCGAGAACTGCCATTACACGATCCTGCTTCAATTTTAAATCTTCTCTTATACAATACTCAAGCATTGCATAGTCAACAGAGCTATTACTCTTGGACACCCCGCATAAATCCATAAACTTACGGATAGATTCTGGTGTAAAGCCTCTTCTCCGCAATGCTGCAATAGAAACCAGCCTTGGATCATCCCAGCCATCCACAACTTCTTCTTCCACCAGCTTCTTAATATATCTCTTTCCCGTAATTACATTGGTCAGATACATTTTTGCAAATTCAATCTGCTTCGGTGGCTGTTCATATTCTAGTTCTCTTACAACCCAGTCATACAAAGGTCTGTGGTCTTCAAATTCTAATGTACAAATGGAATGGGTTACATGTTCTATCGCATCCTCTATCGGATGAGCAAAATCATACATTGGATAAATGCACCACTGATCTCCTGTATTGTGGTGAGTCATCCTTGCCACTCTATATATAACAGGATCTCTCAAATTAATATTAGGAGATGCCATATCTATCTTCGCTCTAAGTACCTTTGAACCATCCGGAAACTCACCATTCTTCATTTTATCGAATAATTCAAGATTTTCCTCTATTGAACGTTCTCTATATGGGCTGTTTTTCCCTGGTTCTGTAAGTGTTCCTCTATATGTCCTAATCTCTTCTGCTGTCAAATCACAAACAAACGCTTTTCCTTTTTTTATCAGCTTTACTGCTGCCTCATACATCTCCTGGAAATAGTTTGATGCAAAAAAAATGCGTTCTTCAAAACTACCGCCTATCCATTTAACGTCATCAATTATGGACTCTACAAACTCTGTCTTTTCCTTGGTTGGATTGGTATCATCAAATCTTAAGTTAAACTGTCCGTTATACTTTTCTGCCAGTCCGGAATTCAATAATATGGACTTAGCATGTCCAATATGCAAATATCCATTTGGCTCAGGTGGAAATCTAGTTATAACCTTTTGTACTTTTCCTTCTTCTATATCTTTATCAATAATCTGCTCAATAAAGTTTTTTGATATTACTTCTTTCTCTTCAGAAACATTGTCCTTATCCACTATGTCTCCTCCTTCCGTCTTATGAAAATCATTACTATCATATCACATTAAGCATTAATAGAAAAGGGGGTGTTACAAAATAAATGCAACACTCCCGCTTTTTATTCATCCGTCTATTATTTAAATTGGTGATTACCAATTTGTATTCTATATCTTTGTACTCTGCCGCTAAAATAATAGTATCCTTTTAAATTAATCACTTTTCCTTTATACGTAATCTTTTTCGTATCACTTAATGCCGACTTCGCCGCTTTAATACAATCCTTTTCCTGCTTACTTGTAAATTTTCCTGCATCATATTCCTTTAATGCTTTTGCTAATGCACCATTTCTTGCTGGACCAAACTGATATTTCTGATAAATAACACTTTTTATCGTGTCTGGAAAGGCTGATGATTCCTTTCTATTTACAACTACAATACCTACTGCCAGCTTCCCCGCATAACTTTCACTTCCAGCCTCACAATAAATCAACGCAGCCAATAATCGTAACTGCTCCTCTGAATAGCTGACTTTCTTAGTTGACGCCTTATTAGTTGACGTTTTCTTACTTGTAGTTTTTTTCGTTTCCTTTTTTACAACGGTTTCTTCTGCTTCCTCAACCGTTTCTTCTTCTGCTTCTTCAACTATAACTTCTTCATTAGTATCTGTATTCTCAAGGGTTTCCGAACTATTGTCTTCTGCCTCTGTTGTAAGTGCTGACTCATCCTGCCCCGTTATCTGGGACTCCTCTGCTGTGTCATCAGCGGATGCTGTTTCCATTGTTTCTTCCGTTGCAATCTCTCCTGTTGGTGTTACTTCATCTGCATAAACTCTTACACTGGTAAAGCCTAAACAAAATACAGAAAATAGAACAACGAAAAACAAACTTTTTAGTTTCATAAATAATCTCCTTCTACTGTTTTGATACACAAAATATCTGCGGTAGTACGAAATAATTACTTAACCATTCGTAACATTTATGTAACAATTATAACACATTCGTAAAAAAGATCAACACTTTTATTCATTATTTTGGTAAAATGCATAAAACAAAAAAAGGAAAACCCATAAACACAAGGCTTTCCTCAATTTAGGAAAAAAATTATTCACAAATTGTTAACACTTTTTTATACTGCATTTTACCTCCAAACAAGTCAAGAGCACTGCCAATTGTTACATCCAGTTTATTCTTTCCTAGTTTCTTTATCTGCTCCAGATGTTTAAAGTTTCCGATTCCTCCTGCATAGGTAATAGGAATCCCCTCCCATTCACCTAAAAGTTCCACAAGAGGCTCTTCCACACCAGAAGCCTTCCCTTCCACATCAACTGCATGGACGAGAAATTCATCACAATACTGGGATAGGTCGTCCAGTACTTCCTTTGTTATTTTTACATTCGTAAACTTTTGCCATCGGTCAGTCACAATATAGTATCCGTCTCCTTTTTTTCTACAACTTAGATCCAGTACTATATGTTCTTTCCCTGCACAGCCTGCTAATTCATTCAGATTTTCATAAAAGATCCGTCCATTCTTAAAAACATATGATGTAACAATCACATGGGTTGCTCCCTTTTCCAAAAAAAATCTGCAATTTTCAGCAGTAATTCCGCCACCCAACTGCAAACCGCCTGGAAATGCCTCTAGTGCAAGAATCGCTTGTCTTACATCATCTTCATAAAAATCCGTTCCCTCTTTATTCAAAATAATAATATGACCACCTTTAAGTCCATCACTTTTATATAATTCACCATAAAAAGATGCATCCTGTTCAGATACATAATTATCAATTGCATGATTCCCCTGGTCTGTCAGACTAGAACCGACAATTTGTTTTACCCTTCCATTATGGATGTCAATACAAGGTCTAAATTTCATTTTTCTACCTCCAATCACCTGATTCTTCCTCAGTCTGTTTTTCCTTCTTTAGCCAAAAGTAAACGGTTCCTCCTGTCCCCAGAAGCAGCAGTAAAATAATAATCACGATACCATAAAAGAGAATATTTGCTGCTGAAATAAGATACACAACCGCAAACTCTTCCTGTGAACTTGTTTCTAACTCATATTCATATCTCTCCCCCTGCTCCAGATTTTTCAGCCCCGCCTTTCCAAACTTTTCACCCTGCACATAGAAATTGTCTAACTGAAAGCTGGCAGGTATTGAAACTACATACTTTACTGGAACTTCTTCTAATTCCACAAAAGAATTAATATCAAAAACATCTGCAAACCTGTACTGCCGTTTATGTAAATATTTTTTTTCTGACGGCTGAAAGGACAACTCTCCTTCCTCTGTTCCCACCTTGAAATCTTTTACAAAACTAAGATAAAGTATATCTCCTTCCTCTTTGCAGCTGATTTTATCCTCTCTGTTTCCATAAAAATCCACCACTTCCTGTCGGTGAACATCTCTGTTTCCCTTTTCTATGGTCATGGAAACCTGTCGCGTTCCAGTTAAATTACTATCCATCTCATACCGGACTTCAATCTCTCGAAATGTAACAGATTCACTTCCTAAAAACGACATATAGTACGTGTCCAATACTGGGTATGCACCAATATAGTTATAGTATTCTGATTCGGTTAAATCATAAACGTGCTTGATATTAGCAATTTTATACTCCAAATCCTCTGGTACCAAAACGTAATCTTCAATTTTATCTGTTGCCAGGGAAAATTCCTTTAAAAAATTATGAAAATTATACACTTCTGCAACTCTGAACTGCTGCATAAATACAGACTCTTTTCTGTCATCCATAAAATAAGCTGGAACACCACTTTCAAATTCTACATTTAGATTATTCCAGTTCAGTTCTTCTTCTGTAATTCCGTCCGATGCCTTTAAAAAGAAATTCTTCATTTCCTCCTGCCCATTTAACGTTACTGAAAAGCCATTACAGGAACGATCCACTTTAAAATTTTCCGAGTATCTCTTCAATACCTCTAACGCCTTTTCTATATTGATTAAAATAAAATCTTCATACGCAAAGCCCAGCTGAATCTTCTTGGAAGCCTCCTCAGTCTTATCATAGGTAGTGTAGACTGCTATCTTTTCCAACTGAAAGCTGCTGTTTACAGTAAAGAAGGGATTCTCACTTCCCGTCCACACGGTTTCCTCTTCAAAGTCCACTTTATTTTCTGCCAATTCGTACAAATTATCCTCTGAGCCTGTATATAATTCTGTATCCAGTACTGCCCTTATCATCCACTCAATTAAATCCCTTGTCGAAATTGTTTCTGTGTATCTCAGGGAATTAGAAAAACCTGATTCCAACTTGTCCCATTGAATATCGGGACTTTTTCCTGTAATCAGTTCCGTTTTTTCCTTGTAATCCTCAATGCTCTTAAAATCATATTTCAACTCAAAAATTTCTGATTTCCCATCCTCACTTTCCTCTTGTGACACAGAAATGCAGGATGGAGCATTTTCATTCAAAACCTGTTTTAATTTAGAAAATCCACCATTAATTTTACCCTCATCTTTTTTCTTTATTTCTAAAAATGTAATTCGTTTTCCAGAACCATCCTTTTGGAATGTGGTCTCTGTATGGACCTTTGCTCCACAAGCTGATAAAACCACTGCACAAAACAGCAGCATACAAGCAAATAGCACTTTTCTTTTCATATTGTCACCTTACCTTATCATACTTTTGATATTATATCGTAACTTTAATTATCACTCAATCCTTTTTTGTGACAAATATGAATAAATTCAACTGGTTCGCATATCCTAAGTTTGCACTTATTTATATTTGAATGCAATAAATAAATATATGGAGGTTACTATGGAACTACTATATGTTGCAGTTGAGTCTCTCAGCTCCATTTTTGTCCTATTTATACTGACCAAGATAATGGGATACCGTCAAATGGGCGAGCTGACAATGTTTGACTATATTAATGGCATTACCATCGGTTCTATTGCTGCGGAAATGGCAACAAGCCTGGAGGAATTTCAAAAACCACTTGTCGCCATGATAATATATACTTTTGTCGTTTGGTCACTAAGCCATTTAACATCAAAATCTGTCTGGTGCCGTCGCTTTGTTGCTGGAAAGCCTCTTATTATTTTGAACAAAGATAAATTGTACTACAAGAACTTAAAACTTGCTAAAATGGATATTGATGAATTTCTGGTACAGTGTAGAAATAACGGGTATTTTGATCTTTCTGAAATTGAGACAGCCGTTCTTGAGTTTAATGGAAAACTCAGCATTCTTCCAAAAGCTGAGCATCGTCCAGTCACTCCTAATGATATGAATATGACTCCTGAAACAGACGCACTGGTTGCAAATGTGGTGATTGATGGAAGTATCATGTACAAAAATCTTCATCATACAGGAAAAGATGAAAAATGGCTTCGAAGCCAGCTGACTTCTCAAGGAGTAAAGGATATAAAGGATGTATTTCTGGCAACCTGTGATATTCAAAATAAGGTAACGGTTTATTTCAAAATAAAAGAAGTTTTCAAAGAAGATCTGTTATCCTAATACATTCTATTTTTGCTTATTACCACATATAATATTATAAAAAAAGAGTGATAAGCATGTCCGTATCCATTTTATCTATTGATGGCGGTGGAATGAAGGGGATTATTTCAGCGATTGTCCTGAATAAATTTGAGGAACTACTACAGCAGCATAGTCATAGACCAGACGCACGTATTGCAGATTATTTTGACCTTGTAGCAGGAACAAGTGTAGGTTCTATTTTGACCACACTTCTTTTGTACCCTGAAAATGGGAGGCCAAAATATTCTGTAAAAGAAGCTTTAGACCTGCTCTTAACCAAATCCAATGAAATTTTTGTAAAACAGCCCTTCTATCCTCTGTTTGGTGCAAAATATTCTACTCAATGCTATGGAAATCTGCTAAATGATTTTTTTCATGAGGATACATTAGACAGTTTATTAAAGCAGTGCATCATTACTGCCTACGATACCACAGATCGAAAAGCAGTTTTTTTTAATAGTAAAAATGCCAAAGCTGATCCCAACAGAAATCCATTTATAAAAGAGGTTGTACTAGCCTCTTCTGCTGCTCCTACCTTCTTTCCCCCTGTCTGCCTGAAGTCAACCCCTGCCTGTGAGCATAGCTATATTGATGGAGGGGTAGTTGCAAATAATCCTTCCATGTGTGCATTAATTGAAGCACTAAAACTGGATTGCTGCAATGGTCTTCAGGATGTCTATCTTTTTTCGGTTGGTAATGTAGAAAAAGATTCTGCTTATACTTATAAAGAAGTGAAAAAATGGGGCGTTTTGGAATGGGCTCTTCCTATGCTGCACATTTTAATGGATTCCAGCGAACAAACAGCTCATTACCAGCTGCAGATTTTTTTTAATAACTTTAACATGACATCTAATTACCTTCGTACCAGTGTCTATGCTACAAATAAAGTTCCTTCTATGGATGATAATTCAGAAAAGGCAATTGCCTACTTTATAAAGGCAGGAAACGAATTAGTAGAACGGGAACTTGTTAATCTAGATAAATTTGCCAGAACACTTATAAAAAATAAAGAACAAGTTTCTTTACCAGTTTAAACTATATTTTTTATTGAAAAGAGACCTTCTGCCAATCCTGCAAAAGGTCTCTTTTTCTGCTTATCTCACACTAAAAATATGGATAACCCCCATATGAGCTGATGTTCCATCCTGAATAGTATCCTAAACTATTCAAAAAATTAACTAATACGTAGCTTTGCATATCAGAATCTGACATACCAATTACTCCTGGATAATACATACCATTTCCAATATCTATATTATATCCTGCTGGCCTTGGAATACCATCTACTATTTGCAGAGAATCTTTATTCCAAACCAGTCCATTTGTCCTGTCATTTCCAGTTCCAAAACCAATTGCTCCTCCTAAGAAGCTGGATGATGCCGCTGCAATGTCTCCTGTACAGTAACATCCGCCAATTTCTTCCCCATCATAATAGCCTGCAAAGCCACCTACATTACACTCATTTTCAGCAGCTATCTTTGTAATGGAATAACAAGTCGCTGTATATCCATTTTCAACCCATCCATAAAAACCACCTACATGAAACAAATCTGATACCTCAATGCCCCCTGTTGCCAGACACTTCTCTACAATATTTGAAATACCCGATCCAATAAAACCTCCTGTACATGCAGACAAAGAAGAATCTACTGAAGCATCAATGTGTATTCTAGGATGTGAGTAGCATTGATTCATACGAGAAGTTTCTACTCTGCCCCCATAGCCACCTGTAAAATAGCCTCTTTCCATTTCAATTCTTGTACCAACCTTACAATTTGCATGAGTTGCATTTACCCCATACCCAACAAAACCTCCTACGATTTTGCATATCGTATTAGAAGTATGTATAGTATTTTCTGTTCCACAGAAATTATAATTACTTCCACAGGTATCATTTGAAACCATTCCACCTACCATGCCCATACAACTATCCATACAGTTTATTGTGCCATAGCTATATGTTTCTCTTACAGTTAGTGCTCCTTTTCCAATGCAGCCTCCCAAGTTCTCTACATATGAATCGTTCATCACCATCATATCTCTTGAGCAGTTACATTCCGTAATCGTAATTTCATTATAACCATCACCTAGTAATCCAGCTACACAATTAAATTGAGATCGCAAAACTTCTATTGTATTACTCGTGCTGCATCGATAAAACTCACCCTTACACCGTGCAGCAAATCCACCAAGATACGTATATTCTCTTATATTCTCTGCATAAATATGTACATCAGCATCTGATATTCCTACATGCCGCATTCTGTTGCCGTCACCAATAAATCCACCCAATACATACAGTGGTGCATTTGCTGTTTTTATATCTCCTTGTACGTGACAATCTTTTATCCAGCCTCCTGCTCTTGCTGCAAAACCACCTACATACTTAGACGTTTCTGTGGAATAGCGGATTCCTGATAAATGAATTTGCACTGCTGAACCATACATCGAACCAAAGAATCCCATTACTGAATAATTTTGACTCTGTCCTAACCCACCAATAAATACATTTCGAATGGTTACATCATTTCCCATTACGTTACCATAAAATAAACGGTCTCGTCCAATCGGTGTCCATTCATAGGCACCTAAATCAAGGTCAGGCACCATTATTTGAATATACTTGCCGCTAAAATTTGTTCCTCCCATTGCAGTTGAGACATTGGAATAATAGCTTAGTCCTGCTAGATCCTGCTCTGTATAAATTTCATATGGATCTGACGCAGTACCTGTGTTTCCTAAATAATCGCACCCCGTATAGGAATTATACCAATAATACGTATAATTTCCAGGATCAATCCAGAACCCAGGTGGTGTTGCCTTTACTGTCTGCTTTGGTATGAGCATCACCATAAACAGCAATGCCAAAATTACTAAAACTGAACTTCCCTTCTTCACTCTTCGTAACATACGAAATACCTCCTCTTACCCTATTTGAGTTATGTTTTCTTCACTTTTGTATGTATTCTATATTTTACCATATTTGTTTAATAAATTAAATCTTTTCACGTATTCTGCATATATATATTACACAATATGTAAATTTTCTTAATTATCTTTATTCTTACACATTAAAAACCGTGGTTTATGCATTGCAAACTATGGCAAAAAAAGAATACCTAATTAATTGTAAGGTATCCTTTTTCATGTTTTATAAAATAATGGTTCCTATTACATTTATTAAAAGAGCAACTATATATGCAACAAGCATTTGAAAACCAACTGCTGCAAATGTCCACTTCCATGACTTCATTTCTTTCCGAATAGCTCCCACTGCTGCAAAGCATGGCATACATAATAAATTGAAAGCCATATAAGAAAATGCACTTACTTTATTAAATACAGCTGAAATTTCAGGCAGTGCCTGCTCACCAGTCATAATTGCCTCTACAGCAGACTCATCATGAATCCCACCAAATAACTGCCCAAACGTTGCAACAATATTTTCCTTTGCAATCCATCCTGTTACTACACCAACACTAGCTCTCCAGTCTGAAAAGCCAAGAGGAATAAAGATTACTTTTATTGTATTTCCTATAGAAGCAAGAAAACTATCTTCCATGTCGCACATTCCACTAAAATTAAAATTAGAAAGAAGCCAAATCAAAATAGTTGATGCAAATATTACAGTCCCTGCTTTTATAGCAAAGCCCTTAACCTTTTCCCATGCATGAATCCCAATACTTTTTATGGTAGGAACACGATACTGTGGAAGCTCCATAATGAAATTAGATGCTTCTCCGTGGAAAACAAATTTATTAAGTATTAATGAGCTGATAATTGCAACTACCATACCAAGCATATAGATAGAAAATACAATTACTGTCTTGTTATAGTCTGCAAAAAGTGTAGCAGCAAACATGGCATATATAGGAAGTTTTGCCCCGCAAGACATAAATGGAGTAATCATCATTGTTATTTTTCGATCCTTTTCACTTTCCAGTGTCCTAGATGCCATTAACGCTGGAACAGAACAGCCAAATCCCATTAATAACGGAATGAAGGATCTTCCTGACAAACCGAATTTTCTAAAAATACGATCCATAACAAAGGCAACTCTTGCCATATAACCACTGTCTTCCAGAAAGGATAGTAATAGGAATAGCACTAATACCAATGGTAAAAATCCAATTACAGCTCCCACCCCATCCATAATACCACTGATTACTAAAGATAATACCCATTCAGAGGCACCTGCATTTGTTAAAACCCCTTCTATGGCACCAGCCAGTGTGCCCCATGCCTCTTCTACGATTCCAGCAAGCCATATGCCTGGACTTGGAAGTCCTGAAATAAATAAAAAGTTTTCACTAAAAGTACATGCAAACAGCAGATACATCACTCCTGCAAAAATTGGAAGTGCAAAAAACCTGTTTGTAAGAACCTTATCCAGTTTATCTGATTTTGTTTCGACATGTCCGTGGTTAGCCCTGCTTATGGTTTCTTTTGCTAATCTGGTTATATACTGATATCGGGCATCTGCAATCATAGATTCCACATCACCTTGTGCGTCCTTCTCAATTTTTTGGATCCAATAAGATGCTTTACCCTTTTGGATATTTGATAATGCTTCTGAAATAATTTCATCACCTTCCAGAACCTTTATTGCTTTCCACTCTCTGTCTTCTTGTAATGGTTCTTCTAGTGTAGCTGCTATCTCTTCAATTGCAGCATCTACCTGGTCATTATAAAGGCTGAGACGAGAAGGTGATTGTTTCTCTCTGGCAACTACTGCTGCTGTTTCCATAAGTTCGTTTAAGCCTTTACCTGTTCTTGCCGTAATAGGAACAACAGGAACTTCCAGCAATTTTGACAGCTTTACAAAATCAATTCTGTCACCCTTTGCTTCTACTTCATCCATCATATTAATTGCAATCACCATTGGAATTCTTGTTTCCATAAGTTGTAATGATAAATATAAATTTCTCTCAATACTTGTTCCATCTACAATATTAATTACTGCATCTGGCTTTTCTTTTATGATAAAATCTCTTGCCACTATTTCCTCGGCTGAATAAGGTGATAAGGAATACGTACCTGGTAAATCTATTATTGTAATTTCTTTATCTTTCCGATATGTACCCTCCTTCTTTTCAACCGTAACACCAGGCCAGTTTCCTACGTGCTGTCTGGCACCTGTCAATTCGTTAAATAATGTTGTTTTTCCACAATTGGGATTTCCAGCTAATGCAATCGTATATGACATTTTTTTCCTCCTGTCTATCTGTCTCTACAGTAATTCGGTTAGTTTAAGCTAACTCCAATACAAAACACTACTCTTACTGTAGTAATACATATCATTTTCTATTTGATAACGAATATCATTTACATTTAGAAGTATAACGTCATTTTAATCGTTTGTCAATATCTATTTTGAGAATTATTCTCATTTATTATCTTACTCCAGAAATGTCCTTCACCACTTCTCCCGCTACAATCAATCCTGCTGCTGCTGGTACAAATGCATTACTTCCTGGGATTGCTCTTTTATTGGAAACCTCATCACTTTTATTGTCAATTGTTTTACGAGCCACTTCCTTAGAGTACACCACTTTCAGTTTATCTATATTACGCTTTTTTAATTCCCTTCTCATCACCTTTGCCAATGGACAAATAGATGTTTCATAAATATCTGCAACTTCAAAACTGGAAGGATTCATTTTATTCCCCGCCCCCATACAACTAATAACAGGAACATTGAATTCCTTCCCCTTAACTACTATATCAATCTTTGCTGTAACTGTATCAATTGCATCTACAATATAATCATATTCCGAAAAATTAAATTCCTTTGCATTTTCTGGTAAATAAAAACATGGATATGTATTCACAACTGCATTAGAGTTAATCTCCAAAATTCTTTCTTTCATAACATCTACTTTGTATTTTCCAATGGTACTGTTAGTAGCAATAATCTGACGATTCAGATTCGTTAATGAAACTACATCATTATCTACGATATCTATTCTGCCTATACCGCTGCGTGCAAGTGCTTCCACTACGTATCCACCTACACCGCCAATTCCAAACACCAAAACCTTTGCCTCATACAATCTCTGCATTCCATCTGCACCAAATAATAATTCACTTCTTGAAAACTGATTTACCATAATAGTATCTCCTAACACAATTCCTTTAGATTTAATGTGAATAAGTATAATGCATTTTACTTATCACGTCAATGAAATGTACCTTTAATTTGGCACAAGCACACGGCAAATGGGTGTACACCCTACCCATTTGCCACTAAATGCCAGCAGCTGTTTTTTTGCAAATAGTAAAAAGTTGTCTTTTAACAAGTATATGGTGCCAGTTCTATTCTAATAAAATATCCTTTTTCGTGTTGGCAAACAGGGCATTTACCTGGCACCTCTCGTCCCACATGAATATAACCGCAATTTAAACACATCCAGCCCGTTTCTACCTCAGAAACAAACAGCATTCCTCGTTCCAGCAAATCTGCAAACTTTTCAAATCGCTCTGCATGTGTTTTTTCGATTTCTGCAATTTGATGAAATACAGCGCCAATTCTTGAAAATCCTTCTTCATTAGCCTTATCACCAAATGCCTTATACACTGTATCATGCTCCTCATACTCATTATGCTGTGCTGCCCTCAGCAAATCAATTATTTTGTCGGATAAATCTACAGGATAGGTCCCGTCAACTTGTATCGTTTCACCAGAAAAATCATGTAGAAATCTATAAAAAATTTCAGCATGCTCACTCTCCTGATTGGACGTAAATTTAAAGATTGCTTCTATGACTGGCAACTGCTCTTCTTTTGCCTTGGCTGCTGCTAAATCATATCTCATCCTGGCTTGACACTCACCTGCAAATGCTCTCATCAAATTTTCTTTTGTCTCACTATTCTCAAAACTAATTCCCATAATCTCTCTCCTATTCTAGTAGCTTTTTGAATTAGTGTATACTTCTCTTACATTTTTCATTCGTATTTTCATAGATTATGTGGTATCATATGAGCTGTACAAAAAGGAGCTGATTAGTAAATGAACCAACAAAAGAAAATGTCTGAATCTCTTTATACTGCTTTTCTTCTGGCAATTGTAGGTGGTTTTTTAGATGCCTATTCATATATTGTAAGAGGTCACGTTTTTGCAAATGCCCAGACAGGAAACATTGTTTTATTAGCACTAAACCTGGCAAAATCAAATTTTTCCCTAGCCTTTTATTATCTGATTCCCATACTGGCATTTATCACTGGTACTCTTACTACTGAAATACTGAAATATCTTTTTTATAAAAACAGGTTTATTCATTGGCGCCAAATTATACTTTTAGTCGAAGTACTATTTCTAATTATTGTATCCTTTCTTCCCAACGGGTCAATGAATTCCTTTGCTAATATCATTCTTTCCTTTGTTTGTTCCATGCAGGTACAAAGCTTTCGAAAAATTAACGGTAATTCTTACGCTACTACTATGTGCACTGGTAACCTGAGAAGTGGAACTGAACAGTTATTTTCTTTTCTCCTGACAAAAGAAAAAGCTCATGTATATAAATGTTTTTCTTATTTTGGAGTCATAGTATTCTTTCTATTGGGGGCATATGTAGGAAGTTTTTTGATAAGTTATTTTGGGATTAAATCCATTCTATTTTGCTGCATACTTCTTATGGCTGTATGTATCCTTCTATCCCCCTCCATTAGTCTGCCAGAACAATAAAAAGATTTGCTGTATGTTAAAATGTCCCCTTGGATGGTCTGCTTACACTGATTATCCAAGGGTGACCTTATAAATTTAAGAATCAATATCCAAAAATTGTTCCTCCTTAAGTAAAATATATCTTCCATATCCAGAGGCGGCCCTAATACTTAACATTACCCCCCTTACGATAACTGCAATTTTTTTATATGGCACAGTATCTGGAAATGTAGATACAAATGCAATTGAGCGATAAGTCCCTGTCATAAAGTTTTGAATAAATTTTAAAATATATTCTGCCCTCCATGCTTTTTGATTCACTCCTTCTGGTTCTTCTTCCTGAATTTGCATACCAAGAGATACAGCAGCTGCTATTGCCATTCCAACACCCAATACAGATTCTATATAACATAGGGAAGCTTTTAATGAAGAATCTACTCCAAATTTCCGCTTATACACTGCCAAATAAGTGTCTTTAATACGTATTGGCAATTGCCCGGTGGTCAAGGTAGAATCTATTACACATCTAGCTATATTATGCGGTGTTTTAACAAAGCTAAGACTAATTGACAGATTGATTACACTAAAGCAGTAATTTCCCCAATCGAAACCAACTTTAAATTCATTTACTACATTCTTTACGCAGCCTTGAGAGGTTTCCCTTACTGTATAAGCTACTAATGAAAGCATACGACAAATATTCGAAAACAGTAAGAATTTTAATGAAGTATCTATTAGTTGTTGGTTAATAACTTTACTCTCCCCATTCTGACCCATTAAAAAATCCTGCTGTTCACTTGCCTGAAAAGCATGCATTAGCTCTTTCCAGTTTTCTGCCTGTTTAATTCTTTCTGCCTGTTCTTCTAAAAACATATTCTTTTTATTTATAGTTTTATAAATTACAGTTGCAGGAATAGATATGAACAAGCATACTGCATCCAACAAAGTTAATTTGCTGCCATCTCCGTTACAGATAATTTCTTCATAAACATATGAAATTACAGGTATATTCCATCGTATATTTAGTAATACTTTCAATGCTTTAACAAGTATGGCAGCAGCGTCCACAAATGTTAAGGTTACATTTTCCACTGTGTTGATTAGAACGCTGCCCACAATGTCCACAAACAAACTAATAATATCCCCAAGCGAAGCCGAGTTGAAATTATCTACAACCTGGGTTTGAATCTGATCCACTGCATTTTTAATTATTGTTATCTGAGAATCCGTTAAATCCTTAAATAATTCACTGATGTCGTCAAATACTCCGTCTTGTGAAGTAGTGATATTTTCTGTATTATTTTTAAATTGCTGTATTGCCCAATTAGCCTGTGGTGTATCATAGGCATCATTTTCTTGAGGCTGGTGACGCACACGTTCTTTAAATATTTCATCTGACTGTTCAAGGACAATTTTATCATCCACCAACTGCTCACGTATTTTATTAAAAATTTCGTGTACTTTCTCTTTAGAATTTAGAATGTCAATGACTACTTTATCTAAACTCAAATTGATAATTTGACCTATTACACGGTGATTTTGTAAAATGTCTTCCCAATTGAAAACAAAACCAAGCCATTCCACAATGTCATCAAAATCAATTCCCAAAATAGATTCAAGTGACCAATTAATAGCCGATATCACCTGAGAAACCGTTGTAAAAATGAAATGTGCACACTGCTCTCCCAAATCTATAATAAACTCCCATATGTCATTTGCTATCTCCTTGATTCGAAATTTTAGAAAATCATGAACTCTACTAATCAATGACATAAATAAATCTCCTGCATCGACAAGGAAGTCTTTTTCATTTTGAGATGTAATCTGATATTTATTTTGAAATAAACTTTTATCCATTGCTCTTTTAGTAGCACCTGATTCTATAGAATTTTGTACTTGAATTAGCTGTGCTACTATTTGTGCGGCATTGTCACAGGAAGAGGCTTCTATTCCATTGGGGAATAATGGCTTCCCATTACTTCGACAGGCCCTTGCAATATCCTTGCCTGATTTAATATCATGAATCCTTTTCATAACATTGACGGATGGATTTATTTGCATTTTACTTTTATTGTAAATAATGCTATACTCCGGGACTAAGAGTTCATGAGCTTCATATATTACAGTAATAATGCCATCACCATCCGCCTCAACTGACTTAGCCACAGCAGCTTTTAAAGCGTAATATTTTCCATTAATTAATGTAGGACAATCAAAACTCGCTTGCATATCTACTATTTGGTTAGCAATTGGAATATTGTCATTATCAAAGAACTGTATTCTAGTTACATAGTTTGAAATTTCATATACTTTATCTACATGTGGTAAAACAACACTTTGCTGCTTCCATAAATTACTTACATTATCTCGAAGCAACAAGTACAGACTACCGTCTGACTTTCCAAAAGCCAGTCCAGAATCAATGGACTCATTCACCTTCATTTTAGAACAATACGCTGTTAAAGTTGTAACCTCTGAATCAATGTATAATGGTTGTCCCCATTCTATTTCATTATTTTTCATAGTTCCAAATATTTGCACCAAAGTATCCGATTCATTATTTGCCCATATTCTAATTTCTTTTTCTGATACATCATTTGCAATATGAAGCTGCTTAATACCTCGAGTTAGTGAAGACTGGGTTATCCACAATCCCTCTAAATTGGATTCTTGCTGTGCCTCAACAGAAAAGCGGTATAATCCGTTTCCCGCTACATATAGTTCCGTATATCCATTTTTTTCTTCCAAGACAGCCATTGTATTAGGTTGAAGCTGTGTTGGTACTAAAAGACTGACTGAATTTGTAACCACATGGCCTTCTACTATTACTGGAAGACTTGTAAATGACAAATTTATGCTTGTTTCAAGTTTGCATAGTGCATACACACCAATACCATATTGTTCTGATACACCAACCTTCGCATCTAAGCAAACACTGACATTTTGAGGTAAAATTAAGGGCATATACGTCCAGCTGCTATCAGCGGTATCTGGATTAACCTGAAAGTGCCTATGCATCTCTCCCGGCTTGCTTGCAACAAAAATTACTAATGTATTATCTTCCGAACCTCCTATATCTAAATCTGTCACAACCAATCCGTCTTTTAGTTCTCTTAGTATCAAATGAGATGAAAATTTATTCCATTCTTCTGATAAAAGATTATTTGAAAATTTTTTACTGACAAATAATTTTGAATGCCCTTGTATTGTATTTGAAACCGCTATGACTATCATAATAGTTCCATCACTATTTTGTATCACTGAAAAGCATTGTATTTTGGGCTTGCTGCCAAATCCATACTTATTTTTTAGCTGGTCACCCAAATCAATTTCCATCCAGCCTGTCGGTGAAGATACAGAAGCCATTGTAAGTGTAAAAGCATTATTTTCATCTAACGAAAACAGCATAGCCGATTGATCCTCGGCATAAACCGCTCTTAACGATTTCTTTGCAGAAATTCTGCTTCCAGTAATATAGTTTTTCATTAGTTCTGATTGAGCAGTGACTTTCATAATAATCCTCCATAGAAATTTAGCGAGTCAATAAACAGGCAAATGTCCTTTCACATTTTGTATTGTAACCCAATTAATAAATCTCCTTCATTATTAAAACTTGGATCTCTCATAAATAATTGACTTCCATACGGGAATACAAAAGGTTCCAATCTAAGGCTGTTTTCTATTTCATCCTTGAGCTTTGGTAGAGTTCCTTCTAAAATTGCAAGTTTTACAAATTTTGTTATTTGTTTTTCCATCTCTTCACCCACACCTTTCCAGCCAGGAATTCCACCTTCAACACCTGTACACAGCCAGCCGTATTCATCTGAATAAACAGCACTTGGATCAGGTTCTGGCATTTTACTCGTTATATTAACGGCTAGTTTACCTTCACTAATTCCAATTAATTCTATCGTAATTGCTACTGGTACATGATAATAAACTTTTATATGGCTGTTGAGGGCATGGTTCTTAATACCATACCAATGAACCACCTTAATATCAAAGTCAGTTACTCTTTTAATCATAATTTTATTTGTATTTTCAACTGGTGAAAGTGTTGTGGTTACGGAAAAATTAAAGTATGCGTCGTTAGCAGCTGTAGCTGAATATCCACTTGTTACACTAGAATTAAATTTTCCTCCTGTAGTAGTACTAACAAATTCACCTGATTTCTCTGTATATTGAGGATCTAAAGATTTTGTATTGTTTGTAAAAGTCCAATATTTATTTACGAATTGTGCAGTTTTCACAAGTATATATTTCTTTATAAAAAGGTCGTTTGAAATTGCCATGGCTCCATATCTTCCAAGTTTGTCATCCCCTGGAACAATATAATTGCCCCAATATTTATTTTGAATATCAGGAAGAGACTGCCCTTGCGTCATCAGCAGATAATGAATCGTATCTAAGCTTGTATCAAACTTTGATGATCCACCTTGATATTGATTTGTAACCAAATTCACACTAGTAGGAGGAAATGTCGCAACGGGGTCTTGTACTTGTCCAGGATTATTTATGTTTACGGCATAACCCAGTACATTTCCTCCTGCCTTTTTCAATTCAAGTAAATAAACTTCTAGATACTTATGAAACATTTGCTTTGCACTGGCATCCATTGAGTCAGGGAATACTGTAACCGTTGCATCATACTGACTTAAGGCTGCATTTTGAAAATCCATAAATAGCTGCTTTATTGTTACTGCACCTTCCCCGTAATTATTTAATAGCTTTTCTACTTGTTTTTTTACGTCAGCTGATATTATTTTATCACTTTTCAAATTCTCAATACTCAAATCCACATCAAAACCAAACTGAAGTCCATCTATTTTTGCCTGTTTCTTTTCAGGTGGTACCTGCTCAATATCATAATAGTCCATGCACCCCTCTGCAAAGGATATTATAAATTTTACTTTATTGGTAGTTCCGTTCACATAAACATTAGTCCACATTTTTGATATTTTTCCAGATAGCCAACAATTGGAATTCTTAAATTGTAATTTTACATCCTTAAGAGATTCACCCTTTTCTGTCTTTCCATTTTTGAGCAGCAAAGCTAGATTATAATTTAAATACCACTGTGGGAAAGCAACAATCAAATGTACACCTTGCATAATTGTATTTTGCATATCTTCACATTCCTCACCTTACTTTTTCATCTAAAACATTTTTTACCGCCACTGCAACAATTATATTTCCAATAGCTTTAGATTAGTATGAGCAAAAGTACACGAACTATGCATTTACGTAAAAAGGTGTGTGGAACACACACTTTGCCGCGCCTTGGGGTGTGGCTGTCCTTTAGCCAATAAGGTTCATAAACTACTAGTTTAAAAAAATAAAACTTTCCTGACACACAAAAAAACAGCCTTTCGGCTGCCTCTTTCCTATACCTTCAAAACTACACACTGTATTCATCCAAACTTTTTGATTAAGCCTTCGACCTATTAGTATCAGTCAGCTCCATGTGTTGCCACACTTCCACCTCTGACCTATCTACCTCGTAGTCTGCAAGGGGTCTTATTGCCTTTCGGCAGGGATATCTTATCTTGAGGGGGGCTTCACGCTTAGATGCCTTCAGCGTTTATCCCTTCCAAACTTGGCTACTCGGCCATGCCTTTGGTAAGACAACCGATACACCAGAGGTTCGTCCATCCCGG
>NZ_FOYZ01000042.1 GCF_900112775.1 Anaeromicropila populeti | reverse complement strand
TGTAATTTTCTCAAATAATCTACAACGGAACAATTCACTTTTATCCTGTACGCAGTATTGTACAATTCCTCTGTCAATAAAATGTATGACTTCCAGTTCTTACGCCTGGGGAAATAGGTTCATAGTCCGCCTATTTGTGCAAATAAAACGCAGGATTATAACCTTTCCACTTGTTATAATCCTACAGTTCCAGGCATAATTAAGCTGTTACCTTATAGCTGATATCGTTTTTTTATCATTGATAATCGTTCTTCTACAAAGTCTTTGTCTTCTGGATAATCTTCTAAATATATTTGACAGGCTAGCTTTAGGCTGGTGTAGAACTGCTCATAATCTATAATCACATCGTCTTCATTTAGAAAAAAGAAAACACCTTCTTCAAAATAATCCCCATTTTCTATATCCTCTTCGTCACAACTACTTGCAAAATAATATCCTGTCGCCTCCGTAGAAAAACTAATATCTTGACTCATATATTCTAGGTTTCTTTTAAAATTTCTTTGATAACTTACCATTTCTTCAAAAAAATATATTACAACACCATATTTTTCTTTATCATATGGAAACTTCAAACTAAACTTACTTTCTTTCATTACAACACCTCATTCCTTACTCCACTCTAAAACTGGATAATAGGATCTTAGTTTATTCGTATTAATATCAATCCATCCTTCAAACTTTAATCCATTACTTGCTTCCCCCCTGACGCGTAACTGATTTCTACGAGTCACAACTACTTCTTTTCCTTCTAACGCTTCCCTTGCCCATTGCTTTATGGTTTCATCCGAAATTATAGTTGGATCATATACTGTTTTTATATACGGTTGGCTTAGCCATTCCCCTTCTACAGGCACTCCTTTGTCTATTTTTGCAGCCTTATACTCAATTTCAAAAACGCCATCAATTCCACTTTCTGTTCTGCTGATTTCCTGAATAGGTCGCTGTGTATTCGTATATTCCATAAATGCCTGGTAATTATGCCCTCCTTTAATCCCTCCATGTTTTCTATTAAATCCCTCTACCGTAATCAAATGGGTATCTGCCACTTCGTCAAAGACATCGACTGCTGTGTTGCCTGCTTCCACTGCCTCATCTATATTTTTTCTCGCCACATCCTTGATTTCATCCACATTTTTCGTGACATGACCACCCGCATCGGTGCATTCCTCTACTGTTTTATGACAGGCTTTTAAGGAGAGATAAGGATCTGTTCTGGCAAGGTTGTCTAACTCTGATCCGTATTCTGCAAATGCTTTGGAAAAATCCGTTCCATATCCAGTGTCTAACTGCCACCTGCCACCCTGCTTTAGCTGATCTAGAACGTATAGAAGGTTACTGTAGCCACGACTTCCCACCTGTTTCATTGCCGTACTGGCGGCATCCATAGCATTCTCCAATGCATTTCCTGCCTTCTTTAAGCTTTCCAGCAGGTTCTCACCTATTTTGGCAACCCTTCGTATCTCATACAGCTTTTCTGTGCGTTTTACAAACAGAAGAATTTCATCGGATTTTCCAAGTGCCCCCACAAGCGGAATCAGACCAATGCCGTCTAATGCCGTTTCCCCGAAGTGCTCCCAGGTAGTTTCCCAGGTTATAATATCATGTGTTAA
>NZ_FOYZ01000021.1:31966-51481 GCF_900112775.1 Anaeromicropila populeti | reverse complement strand
CTGTCTTTGTTTCTCTCAGAAGCGACTTGATTATCTTACCACATCTTTCGACGTGTGTCAACATGTTTTTTATATTTTTTAAATTGTTTAATTTGTTTGACCTTTTTAGACAATTTGTTGCTGACTTGGATAAGTATAGCAGAGTCTAATACATCTGTCAACAACTTTTTTAATATAAATATTTATTTTCTATAATTTCGCAGAAAAGCAGGAATCGTATCTCTGCTCTTCTGCATCTAAATCATTATCTGTTACTATTATAAATGAAACTGATTTTTATTGCACAGGCTCATCACTGAATATTGGATTCTCACTGACTGCTGGTTGTTCACTTTCTACAGGAGCTTCACTTGCTATTGGAGTTGCACTTGCTTCTGGTGTTGCACTTACTTCTGGTGTTTCACTTGCTTCTGGTGTTGCACTTGCTTCTGGTGTTGCACTTACTTCTGGCACTTCGCTTGCCTCTGGTGTTGCACTTACTTCTGGCATTTCGCTTGCCTCTGGTGTTGCACTTACTTCTGGCATTTCGCTTGCTATTGGTGTTTCACTCGTTACCGGTGTTGTATTTACTTCTGGAGCTTCACTGACTGCTGGTTCTTCTGTAGACCCAGACTTATAAATAGTCACCGTTACATTACCAATAATTTCAGGTGTCACAACACTTTTCTTAACAACTGGTATACCACCAATGGATAAGAAGCTATAGCTTGATACTGCTGATTCTGTCTCGTCCTGCTTCTTTGCAACAATCATTGGTGCAGCGATTAACTGAGCCTCAGAGTCATAAAACTGACCTGTCAGATTAGAATAGGTTCCTTCACCACCTGTATTTGGTGCAAAATAAAACTGTGTGCCGATATCTACAAGAGAATTGTTAGAAACCGTAATCTTATCTGTTACTCCAGCCTGCTTTGGTGCCCAAGTTCCATCTAGATAGGATTTCTTTTCTTTATCATACTCTCCCGAAGTATACACATATTCCATCGTTCCCCATTCCAGTTCTACATTGATTTCAGTTGGTTCTTCCTCATCCTCTGGAATTTCTGGAAAAATCATAGTCCCGTAAACATTCAGGCTCTGGCTTGCTTCTTGTTTATCACTATTTACTATAGTAGCATTTCCTGGTACTAGTATTATATCTCCACTGTACGCACCAATAATATATGGAAACCCTTTATTTTCCTCTTTCACAAATGCCCATTGCTTAAAATTTGGAGTATTTTGTTCAACATACTCATTTAAATCATTCACAAATTCTTGTGATTGCATATACTCCTGCTTTACTGCTACAATTGTTCTGCAAATAGATCCATCTCCCATTCCTCGCTTAGCTTCCGTAGCTCGTACTTCACCATTTACAATTTGTTTTGCCGTTTCATTCCAAAAACATTTTTTGTAAGTAATAGTTGTATACCCACTTTGTGGAAGTCCAGAAATAAATCCACCAACAGAACTTCCTTTTTCTCCTGTTGTTTCCCCTACTGCGTAGCAATTTTCAAACTTTATCGAAACACTTCCTCCATAAAGTGCATATCCCGCAAAACCTCCTACTTTACTATTTGTTCCTGCTGTTATATTTCCTAACGCGTAACAGTTGTAAGCATTATTAATTGTAAAATCTCCTACAAAACCTCCTGCGCCAGAATTAATTCCTGTTATTATGTTTCCTGTGGCATAACACTCTATCTCCGTTGCATTTGTTGCATACCCAATAAAGCCTCCAATATACGAATTATTTATTGAAGAAACATTAACTTCTGCATAGCAATTGTTGTAAACAGATACATTTGCCTGTCCAATAAGACCTCCTATGTAACTTCCTGGATAGGAATTTATTAATGTGCCTTTTACACTGCAATTTACAAGTTTTCCACTCCCACAGTAACCGACTAACCCTCCTGAATGTAAACAATAAGCATATGCAATCAGATTGTCTACTTTAATGTCATTTATATTAGCATATGTTGTCCCAAATAAGCCCACTTCTGCACATGATTCATATTTACTTGCAGTTCCCATAAATACGTTGCTAATCGTTACTCCATTTCCTAAAAATGTTGCTTTAAAATCTGTAACTGTACCTATCGGAAACCAATAGTGCTCCGATAAGTCAAGTTTTTCTTTTGTTACAGTAATATATTTTCCTATGAAGTTTGTTGTTGCGCTGTCTGTAGACGCAATATTAGAATAGTATGACAAACCTGCCAAATCTTTTTCCGACTTTATTTCATAAGGATCTTCTTCTGTTCCTTCATTTCCATAAATATCTTTTCCAGTTGTAATATCAAACCATCCTCTTGTATAATTTCCTGGGTCAACCCAAGAACCATTTGTTTCTGCTGCCTTTACTTTTGATACTGGAGCAAATTGAACTGACGAAATCATTAGCACCAGTACCATCATAAATGCAAATCCATTTTTTAGTTTTTTCACAATAAAACCTCCCTATAATTTAATGAAGCACTTTTTTATAACGCAAGTCCTTCTAAATCATTTCTATGCTGTTTTTTTCAAAACTTGTATACTTTTTTAAAACCTGCACATTAGGAATCATTAATATAAAATGTATTTTTACTAACGCAAGAAAGCAGAGCGTATTGCCCTGCTTTTTACCTTTTACTATAGTATATTTATTTGTTTATTGTGATAGTTCACTTGGTGTTGGTGTCACAACTGGTTCTTCACTTACTTCTGATGATACACTTACTTCTGGTAATTCACTTGCTTCTAGTTCTTCACTTGCCACTGGTGTTGCACTCACCTCTGGTTCTTCACTTACTTCTGGTGTTGCACTTACTTCTGGTGTTGCACTTACCACTGGTGTTGCACTTACCACTGGTGTTGCACTTACTACTGGTGCTTCACTTACTTCTGGTATTGCACTTACCACTGGTTCTTCACTTACTTCTGGTGTTGGTGTTACCACTGGTTCTTCACTTACTTCTGGTGTTGGTGTTACCACTGGTTCTTCAGAAGTTGCAGATTTATAAATGGTTACTGTCACATTACCAATGACTTCTGGTGTCACAACACTTTTCTTAATAACTGGTATTCCACCAATAGATAAGAAGCTATAACCTGGTATGGCTGGATCTGTTTCTGCCTGTTTCTTTGCTATAACAACTGGTGTATTAATAAGTTGGTTTGCAGAATCATAAAACTGTCCTGTCAAACTTGCATAAGTTCCTTCGCCACCTGTATTTGGTGCAAAAAAGAACTGTGTTCCAATATCCACAAGTGAATTATTTAGAACAGTTATTTTATCTGTTACCCCTGCCTGCTTTGGTGCCCAGGTTCCATCTAGATAAGCTTCCTTTTCCTTATCATACTCTCCAGAGGTATATACGTATTCCATTGTTCCCCATTCTAATTCCACATTAACTTCTGCTGGCTCTTCTTCATCCTCTGGAATTTCTGGGAAAATCATTGTTCCATAAACATTCATGCTCTGGCTTGCTTCTTTTCCATCAGGAATTACAATTGTTTTGTTCCCTTCTTTGATTACAATAGTATTATAAACGTCGCTAATATATGGATATTCCGAATTAACACCTTCCATACTAATCCAGCTTTGATAAGTGGATGCATTTTGTTTTACATATTCATTTAAATCTGCTACAAACTCTGCTGACTTCATATAAGATTCTTCCACTGCTACAACGGTTCTTACCACTGTACCATCACCAAATCCTAATTTTTCAGCGATTGATCGATCAATTTCATTTAACGATTGTCTGGCACTTTTATTCCAAAAGCATTTTGTAAACTCTATTGGTCTATACGAATAATAATGACATCCAAGAAAGCCTCCTACATAACTTCCACCAATGATAGCACCTGCTGCATAGCAGTTTTGATAATACATACTTACTGTACTACTGCCATATTGATTATATCCTACAAAACCTCCTGCATAACTTCCTGTCCCTGCTGTTACTTTTCCTGTTGTATAGCTGTTATATGCGCTATTTAAAGAAGTCCATCCCACAAAGCCACCTGCATAGCTTCCTTTTCCTGTTGATACGTCACCTGTTGCATAACATTCTGTCTGCTTTCCATTTGCTGAATATCCAATAAACCCTCCGATATATACTCCACTTACAGCTGTTACATCTCCTGCTGCACCACTGCCAGAGATGGTAATGGCATCTGCTTGTCCAATAAATCCTCCTACAGAACCAGAAGTATTTTTAGTTGAAACATTTCCAGACGCATAGCAGTTACTAACAGTACCTGTTGCATAGTAGCCAATAAAACCACCGACTTTCCCAGATGTAGCTAATGAATCAATTCCCCCCTGTGCATAACAGTTGCTCATTGTTCCACCGCGATAATCGCCGATAAATCCACCGATTGCATTTGCACTGGTTGCCTTTGAATAAATCGAGACATTTGCATAACAGTTATCCAATGTGGCAGTACTATTGGTCTTATATCCAATGAATCCGCCTATGTAGCCTCCTGCACTGCATGTAATACTGCCATTTACATGACAGTTCACAACATTACCACTTACATAACGTCCTATTAATCCTCCTGTATAAGTACTACTGGAATATGCCACCAGATTTTCCATTGCTACATTAGTTATATTTCCATAGGCACTGCCAAACAAACCAACGTATCCACAGGATTCATACTTACTTTCTTTGCCTATGTATACATTGCTGATTACAACACCGTTTCCTTCAAAATTTGCCTTAAAGGCTGTAATAACACCCACTGGATACCAATAGTGAGCTGACATATCTAGATTTTCCTTTTTTACAGTAATGTATTTACCACCAAAGGTTGTGCTGCTGCTATCTGTTGAAGCAATATTAGAGTAATAAGATAAGCCTGCCAAATCTTTTTCTGACTTGATTTCATATGGGTCTGTTTCCGTTCCTTCATTTCCATAAATATCCTTTCCCGTCGTGGAATCATACCAACCCCTTGTATAGTTTCCTGGGTCAAGCCATGAGCCTTCTGTTTCTGCTGCTTTTACTTTCATCGCTGGAAAAACTTGAATGGATGAAAGAATTAAAGCCAATGTTAACATAATAACAAATCCTTTTTTCTGCATCTTCAAAATATAACCTCCTCGTACTTTTCATTTCATAGTTCTACTTCATTACGTAAAACATATACTATATGTTACGAGTATGATATTACCATTTATTTACAATTTTGTCAATCAGTATTTACTTTTTTTACCATTCTATTTGTACAGGCACTTCTTTATCCACAATATTCCTTACCCGCACGTGTGCATCATCCTGCACCCTGTTTTCTAGGGTGCTTTTTATGTGATAGGAAATGCAAAGCAATTTCCTATCACATAAAAAAAGACTTTCAAGTCCAATGTCCTGCTAAATGACATTTTGTTGAAAGTCTTTTTTTTTATTATTTTATGGCGTCTCACTTACCACCGGTACCCAGCTCTCTTCTGGTTCTTGATATTCAATTGGGTTTTCACTTGCCACTGGTTCTTCACTTACTTCTGGTGTTGCACTTACTTCTGGTGTTGCACTTACTTCTGGTGTTGCACTTGCCTCTGGGGTTGCACTTGCCTCTGGGGTTGCACTTGCCTCTGGTGTTGCACTTACTTCTGGGGTTGCACTTGCCTCTGGTGTTGCACTTGCCTCTGGTGTTGCACTTGCCTCTGGGGTTGCACTTGCCTCTGGGGTTGCACTTGCCTCTGGTGTTGCACTTACTTCTGGGGTTGCACTTGCCTCTGGTGTTGCACTTGCCTCTGGGGTTGCACTTGCCTCTGGGGTTGCACTTACTTCTGGGGTTGCACTTACTTCTGGTTCTTCTGAAGTGGAAGATTTATAAATCGTTACAGTCACATTACCAATAACTTCTGGTGTTACAACATTTTTCTTAATTACTGGTATTCCGCCAATGGATAAGAAACTATACCCTGGTATGGCTGAATCCGTTTCAGCCTGCTTCTTTGCAATCATAACTGGTGCATTGATAAGCTGGTTTGCAGAATCATAAAACTGACCTGACAGATTGGCATAGGTTCCTTCGCCTCCTGTATTTGGTGCAAAAAAGAACTGTGTACCAATATCCACAAGGGAATGATTTAACACTGTTATTTTATCTGTTACTCCAGCCTGCTTTGGTGCCCAGGTTCCATCCAGATATGCCTTCTTCTCCTTGTCATATTCTCCAGATGTATATACATACTCCATTGTTCCCCATTCTAATTCCACATTAATTTCAGCTGGCTCTTCCTCATCCTCTGGAATTTCTGGAAAAATCATAGTGCCGTAAACATTCATGGTCTGACTTGCTTCTCCATCACCACTAAAAGAAATTTTTGTGCTGTTTCCTACTAATGTCACATCACCACTATATACACCTAAAAGATATGGATAACCTCCATTAGCAGTATTCGCTATTTCCCATTGATGGTATGCAGGCGTATTCTCCTTTACATATTCATTTAAATCTGAAACAAATTCTGCTGACTGCATATAAGCTTTAGCTACATCTACAATCGTTCTGCACTCAGTTCCATCACCAATTCCTAGTTTTTCTGCGGTAGCTCTATCCACACCATTTAAAGATTGACGAACCCCATTATTCCAAAAACACTTCTTATATGTAAT
Source organism: Anaeromicropila populeti (assembly GCF_900112775.1). Classification (GTDB taxonomy): domain Bacteria; phylum Bacillota; class Clostridia; order Lachnospirales; family Lachnospiraceae; genus Anaeromicropila_A; species Anaeromicropila_A populeti. The sequence goes on along the minus strand of NZ_FOYZ01000021.1, from coordinate 44,879 downwards.
TGTGGAATATCCATATTGAGGGGCTCTTGCCACAAATCCACCAACATTACTTTCACTTCCCCCTACAGTGGATCCGGCAGCATAACAATTTTCAAACTTCATTGAAGTGGGATAGGTTGATGCATTCCAACTATAGTTGTAATAACTATTATTATTATTCCAGCAAAAACCTGCAAATCCACCAACATTACTACTAGTTCCAGCCGTTACAGTTCCTAACGCATAACAGTTAAATGCATTACATATACGAAATGCACCAATAAAGCCTCCTGCGTGACATGAATTTCCTGTAACTACATTTCCTGTTGCGTAACAATCTACTGTCTTTACATTTGATGCATTTCCTATAAAGCCTCCTAAGCTACAGTTACTTACAGCCAATACATTTCCTGTTGCATAACTGTTTGTAATGGTTCCTGCATCAATACGTCCAATAAATCCTCCAACGGAATACTGTGTATTTTTAGTAGTCACATTTCCAGTAGCCTGACAATTCTGAATGGTTCCTCCCAAAGAGTATCCAATAAAACCTCCTGTATGATACGTTGCAATGCTTGAGTTTATCGTAACACCAGCATAACAGTTTTCAAGTGTGCTTGCACTATTTATCTTGTAACCGATAAATCCTCCTACATAGCTATTGGCACTAGAATTGTTAATGCTTCCTTTTACATAACAGTTACTAACATTTCCACTTCCATGATATCCTATGAATCCCCCTGCATTACCACTATTGGAATAGGCGACACAATTCTCCACTCCTATATTGGCTACATTTCCAAAGGAACTTCCAAATACCCCGACCTTTCCGCAGGATTCATATTTACTTTCTGTTCCTATGTATACATTACTGATCACAACACCATTTCCCTCAAAATTAGCTTTAAAATCTGTAATAGCGCCGATTGGATACCAGTAATGAGCCGACAGATCCAATTTATCCACAGTGACTACCATATACTTTCCACCAAATGTAGTACTGGTACTATCGGTAGTTACAATGTTAGAATAATAGGATAGTCCAGCAAAATCCTTTTCTGACTTGATTTCATAAGGGTCTTCTTCTGTTCCTGCATTGCCATAAATGTCTTTTCCCGTTGTGCTGTCATACCATCCTCTTGTGTAATTGCCAGGATCAATCCATGACCCTTCCGTATCTGCTGCTTTCACCCCTGCTGCTGGTACAAATTGAACAGATGTAATAATCAATGCCCATATTAACGCTGCTACTACGAGTTTCCTTTGTCTCTTCATACAACCTACCTCCTAAGAATTATAATATCTACTTTTTCTTCTTTCCAATTACCAATTTCACCGGTGTCTGAGAATTGATCATTGCTTTTTCATTGGTCTGTACATCATATAGAATTAAATATACGATTGCGTTATAAGTGCCATCTGGTAAAACCGTTCCGTCTGGCAATGAAGACAGTTCCATGGTATCCATTTTATAACCTGGGGGAATTGTCCCACTTTCGCTCAGGACAATTCGCATGTTTTCCGCACTATACTGTCCACTGTCTTCTAGTTCTTTTTGATCCTCTGGTGTTCGTCCATTCTTTCCTATTACCTTTATTAATTCTGCATCAGTAATCTGAAGCTGGACTACAATATGATGACTGGATCGGCCTGGATTCTCAAAATTAATTTGCGCTTTACCATCGCCTTTATTGCATTTCACCTCAGTAGCAAAGGAAAAGGCAACTTTATTTTCTCCAAGCCTTGGGGTATCATTATCACCTTTTATCATTTTAGCATCTGAACTAATTGGTACAGGTGGGTAATATGCTGGTCTGCTTATTTGATTATTTCCATGAATCCAAACACTGGCGGCAACGCCTGCTGCCCCTGCCAGACAGACTGCACCTCCTGCGACAAATTTCCAGGAATGCTGTGCAGCAGTTATTCCGCCACAATAGCTTTTTTGAATCGTACCACCATTTTTTCCTACCAGACCTCCGACGCAAAACTTACCTTTGACCTTTGATTTGGAAAAGCAGCAGCTAATGGCTCCTCCGTCATTTACACCTGCCAAAGCTCCTGTATATTTTCCGCCTGTAACCGTTCCCTGCAATTGCAGATTTCTGATTGCTGCATTTTTTAAATATCCAAAAAATCCTGCATTTTCAGCCTTACCACCTGATACTATGTAATTTGAAATCTCATAGCCATTTCCATCAAAGGAGCCACAGAATGGTGTTAGTTCATTAATTCCCATAGGTATCCATTTTTTCTTTTGTAGATCAATGTCCTTTGTTAAGATAAAATGTCCCTTCCGATATTGTATGTCCCCGGTGTTTACTTTGGCTGCTACCTCAAACAGCTGTTGTGCAGTGCTTATTTCAACGTACATATCTGATTCCTCTATTTCAGCAGAAATACATTGATTTCGTAACACAGGAACACCATTTTCTATTTTCCATATCTCTTCTAAGTCCCAGTCGGAATTTTTTAATGATTCCTCACTCAGTTCCTCCTTTGCTTTTCCCAACTCATCTGATACTACTTTTTTATCTTCCTTTTTACCAGATGGTTTTAGATAGTAGGATTTTGTAATTTTTCCTAAGTTTAAGCTGCAAAAACCACTTTTTTGTTTTTTGCTGTTAATTTTTATATCCGTATAACAATTTTCAATTTCTCCTGAATTTATTCCTGCAAATCCACTAAGTGTGTTTTTTTTGTCATTTTTCATTCTATGTACCTGCCTCATTTCACCCCAACTATAATTGGTTGTTTTTATCCTTATTTTAATTATTATTTACATTTTTGTCAATTATTAGTTGTCGATGTGAAAGTGGTTCATTTGCTATTATTCTGTTTAAGAAATAATAATATTACATTTTTTAACAAATTGTATTGTCGCTTTTTCTTTTACCAAAAAAATAAAGGACAGCCTTTTACGAAAGCCGCCCTTTAAAATCTTCATAATTAAATTGTTTTACGATTTCTATCTCACCATTTTCTCTTTGTATCAAAATTGCCGGAAGGTTAATTCCGTTAAAAGTATTGTTTTTTACCATACTGTAAATAGCCATATCGCAAAAGACCAGTTTTTCCCCTCTTTTCAGTGGGTCATCAAACGAATAATCGCCTATCACATCTCCTGCCAGGCAGGTTGGACCACCTAAGCGGTAAGTATACCTTTTTTCGTCTGGTTGTCCAGAATGAATAATATTAGGGCGATACGGCATTTCCAATACATCTGGCATATGACAAGCTGCTGAAGTATCTAGTATTGCCAGACTTCTTCCATTTTCTAACGTGTCTAAAACAGTAGAAACAAGGTATCCTGTGTTTAATGCAATTGCCTCACCTGGCTCTAAATATACCTGCACCTGATACTTATTTTTCATATGCATAATACATGTTATCAATAGCTCAATGTCATAGTCTTTTCTGGTAATATGATGACCACCGCCAAAATTTATCCATTTTAACTGATGCAGGTATTTCCCAAACTTTTCTTCCACAACTTGTAAGGTACGCCAAAGTACATCTGCATTTTGCTCGCACATTGTATGAAAGTGAAGTCCGTCAATACCTTCAAAACCACCTTCTTCAAAATCTGCAAGTGTAGTTCCCAGCCTGGAGCCTTCAAAACAAGGATTATACATATTCGTTTCTATCTCTGCATACTCTGGATTAATCCTTATGCCGCATTGAATTTCTCTGTTGCTCTGTTTCACCTTATCTCGAAACAGCTTCCACTGTTTCACATTATTAAATACAATATGATCGCAAATTTGAAGGATTTCCTCAAAATCATCTTCTCGATAGGCAGGATTGTAAATGTGGGTTTCCTTTCCCATTTCCTCATAACCCAGCTTTGCCTCAAACAAAGAACTGGCTGTCGTTCCACTTAAATACTCACCAATCATAGGATACAGGGAATACATGGAAAATGCTTTTTGTGCCAATAAAATTTTACAGCCTGTACGTTCCATAACACTTTTTAGTATTTCAAGATTCTGTTTTAATAAAGTCTCGTCCACAACATAGCATGGCGTTGGGAGTTTTGTTAAATCTATGTTCCGCATTCCTTTTCCTCACCACTTCTACTCTACTAAGTCTGGTTGGAAGCTTTCTTTCCAAGGCAGTCCCCATTTATTTAGTGCATCCATAAATGGATCTGGATCAAATTCTTCTACATTGTATACACCTGGTTTTTTCCACTGGCCTGTCATTACCATCATAGCTCCAATCATAGCTGGAACGCCTGTTGTATAGGAAATTGCCTGTGAACCAACTTCCTTATAACACTCCTCATGATCGCACACGTTATAAACATAATATGTTTTTTCCTTGCCATCCTTGATTCCTTTACAGATACATCCAATGTTTGTCTTCCCCTTGGTTCTTGGTCCCAACGAAGCCGGATCAGGAAGCACTGCCTTTAAAAATTGTAAAGGTACAATTTGTTTTCCTTCAAATTCAATTGGTTCGATGGATGTCATTCCCACATTTTTTAGTACTTCTAAGTGACGCAAATAACTTTCCCCAAATGTCATAAAGAAACGAATTCTTTTAATTCCTTTTATGTTCAGTCCAAGAGATTCCAGTTCCTCATGGTGGAGCAGATACATGTCCTTTTCACCTATTTCTGGGAAATCATAGACACGTTTTATTTCCATTGGTTCTGTTTCAACCCACTGTCCATTTTCCCAATAGCTTCCTTTGGCCGAAACCTCACGAATATTAATCTCTGGATTAAAATTAGTTGCAAACGGATACCCATGATCCCCTGCATTGCAGTCTAAAATGTCAATTTCATGTATTTCATCAAAATAGTGCTTCATTGCATAAGCTGAAAAAACACCTGTAACACCTGGATCAAATCCGCAGCCAAGTAGTGCTGTAATTCCTGCTTCTTCAAAACGCTGGCGATATGCCCACTGCCAGCTGTATTCAAACTTTGCAGTATCCAGTGGCTCGTAATTAGCAGTATCCATATAATCTGTTTTGGTAAGCAGGCAGGCATCCATAATCGTCAAATCCTGATAAGGCAGTGCGACATTAATTACCATATCTGGTTTATAGTCTTCTATTAATGCAACTAATTCCTCCACTTTATCTGCATCAACCTTTGCTGTGGTGATTTTCGTTTTGCCACCGCCCAGCTTTTCTTTTAACGCATCACATTTTGATTTAGTTCGGCTGGCAATACAGATTTCTTCAAAAACTTCACTATTCTGGCAGCATTTATGAACTACCACACTGGCTACTCCACCAGCACCAATAATTAACGCTCTTCCCATCTTTCATTCCTCCTGTATCCTCAATAGTCAACTTTTTCTCTTACTGATTTATATATAACAATATTTCACGTAATGACTTACACGCTAATGCTGTAGATGCTCCCGTCTGATCATAAACAGGTGATAACTCATTCATATCAAGACCTACTATATTAAGTGCTGAAAGCTTTGAAACAGCTTCCATAAGTTCGACAAACGTAACCCCGCCTGCTTCTGGCGTTCCTGTTCCAGGGAACACAGAAGGGTCAAGCACATCTAAGTCCAAAGTAAAATATACCGGCTTACCGGCTAACTGTTTTACAATCTCATCTAATGAAGCGAAGTTAAATTTGCATGTAGTTACATGTTCTTTTCCCCATAAAAATTCTTCTCTCTCGCCACTTCGTATTCCAAATTGAAAAATGCGGTTATCCCCTACAATTTCATGACATCTTCTTAAAACAGTTGCATGAGATAAGGTTACTCCTAAATAATCATCTCTTAAATCTGCATGGGCATCAAAATGAATTATATGCAGATCCTCATATTTTTTTGCAACTGCGCGGACGGCACCTAATGTTACTAAATGCTCTCCGCCAATCATAAAGGGTACTTTTTCTGCCTTTAAAATTTCAGAAACAAACGCTTCAATATCATGTAAAGCCCGTTCTGGATTACCAAATGGCAGTTCCAAATCTCCTGCATCAAATATATTGTAATCCAGCAAATCCTTATCCTGATAAGGACTATACGTTTCAATTCCAAAGCTTTCGTTCCGAATGGCAGCACTGGCAAATCTGGTTCCTGGCCGAAATGAAGTAGTACTATCAAATGGTGCTCCAAATATTACAATTCTGCTATCTTCATAGCTGTTGTCACAGCCAATAAAAGTATGAATATTTTTATTCATTTGTTCCGAGCAACTCCTTTACGTAGTTTGGTAAATAAAAACTTCCCTTGTGTAAATCTGTGTTATAATAATGGGTTGGTATCTCCAGTGCGTTCCATTTTTCCGCATTCAAATCCCGAATCGGATCGTAGTGCTTTGATGCAAACCCAAAGAGCCAGTGTCCTGACGGATAGGACGGTATATGACACTGATATACTGTGCTTAAAGGAAATACTGCGGTAATATGCTTATGTGCTTTCTGCACAGTCTGGGAATGTTCACTGTAAAATGGACTTTCATGCTGATTAATTAATATTCCATCTTTGCGAAGTGCCTTATAGCAGTTTCCATAAAATTCTCTTGTAAATAATCCTTCTGCTGGTCCAAAGGGATCTGCACAATCCACAATAATCAAATCATACTCTTCCTGTCTGGACCTGACAAAACGCAATCCCTCTTCGTGATAAATATATACTCTTTCATCTTCCATCATAAGCGCTGTAGTTGGAAAATGTTTTTTACATAAATTCACTAAGTCCTCGTCCACTTCTACTAAATCAATATGATGAATGGTCTTATATTTTGCTAATTCCCTTACAGTTCCACCATCTCCGCCGCCTATTACCAGTACATTTTCTACATGTGGGTGAACAGCCATAGATACGTGTGAAATCATTTCGTGATAAATAAATTCATCCTTTTCCGTAATCATTAATTCTCCGTCCAGTACAAGCACCTTGCCATACTCATAAGTTTCTAAAATATCAATCTGTTGAAAATCACTTTCATGGCTTACAATTTGGTGCTTAATTTTCATGGAAAGCTGAACTTCCTTTGTATGTTTATCACTGTACCAAAATTCCATTGCTACCCCTCCACTACATTTATATTTTCGATCTTCATGTCTTCTGTACCAGTCATAAAGCATCCCTTTTCTTTTGCATATAAAATATATCTTAAAACTTCCTCCGTAATCAGCTCCCCAGGTGCCAAAATGGGAATTCCTGGTGGGTAACACATAACAAATTCTCCGCAGACCATTCCATTACTCTCTTTTAGTGGAACTGATTTTTTTTGGCTATAAAATGCTTTTTGAGGAGCCATTACAATATTAGGCTTTACATATTCATGGTCAAATAAACCTGCTTTATCTTTTTCATGCAATCTTTTTATTTCTGACAGGGCAGAAATTAATCGTTCTATTTCCAGATTTCTGTCTCCTGATGAGATAATAGCAAGAATATTTCCTACATCCCCAAACTCAATCTGAATCCCATAATCATCTCTTAAAAGATCGTATACTTCAATTCCGGCCAATCCGATATCTCTTGTAAAAATAGATAATTTAGTAGTATCAAAAGCATATACAGTATCTCCATCTACTAGTTCTTCTGCAAATGCATAATAACCACCTAGTTTATTTATTTCATTTCTTGCATAATCAGCAAAATATATTGTTTTGGCAATTGCTTCATTTCCGTTTAAATACATATTTTTTCTTGCAATATCTAAAGAGGACAGTAAGAGATAGGACGCACTTGTAGTTTGTGTTAAATTAATTACCTGTCGGACGTAATCTCCATTCACACTGTTTTTTGTCAGCAGAATGGAACTTTGTGTTAAAGAACCACCTGTTTTATGCATACTGACAGCTGCCATATCTGCCCCTGCTTCCATAGCAGAAACGGGAAGTCCTTCGTGAAAATAGAAATGTGTCCCATGAGCCTCATCTACAAGCACAAGCATATTGTGCTGATGTGCAATTCTTACAATTTCCCTTAGGTTTGAGCATATCCCATAATACGTGGGGTTATTTACCAGAATAGCTTTTGCATCTGGATTTTCCAAAATAGTTGTCTCCACATCCTGAACTGACATTCCAAGAGGAATGCCTAGTTGTTTATTGGTTCCAGGATTGATGTATACAGGTATTGCTCCACAAACAACTAACGCATTTATGGCGCTTCGATGTACGTTTCTTGGCATAATAACCTTATCTCCAGCTTTACAGGATGACATTATCATCGCTTGAACGGCTGCCGTTGTTCCATTTACAATGAAAAATGCTTCATCTGCTCCGAATGCTTCTGCTGCCAAACGCTGTGCATCTTTAATTACAGACACAGGATGACATAAATTGTCCAGCGGCTTCATAGAATTCATATCTAACCGCATGCACTCCTCACCAAGAAAATGTTTTAGCTCTTTATTTCCCCTGCCACCTTTGTGACCTGGAACATCAAAATGAGCCAGTCGGTTATGTTTTTGTTCTTCTAACGCTTGATGAATCGGCGTATCATATTGCGAAAGTTGCTTCACCCCAAGTTCCTCCTTTACATGTATTAACAATCTTACTAAGTATACAAGAAATCCTTTTATTTTGCAAGAGTAATATTAAATTTTTTGTTTAGTATTACTGTTACTTTTGAGTAAAAAATGAAAAATGCCAGTGCAACTGTAGTTGCACCAGCATTTTTCATTTATTTGATTACAGTGATATTGTATTCCGATATGGTTCCTGCCAGGGATGTTACTACTATTTTTATCTGATTTTCACCTTCCTTTAATGCACCATCCTGCTCAATTTCTACAACAGCTGACTCGTCCATTGGATAAGCTGACAATATTAATTCCTTTACCTCTTTTTCTACAATCATAGTGTACGAATATTTGTCTGGTGAAAATTCTTCTTCCAAATTCCCTGGAAATACCAGCAGCTCCTGTAACCTTGTTTCAGAAGACTGTTGTTGGTTTTCTACTATTGTAACACGCGCTGGTGCTGTAGTCATTTTCAACACCTGGTTTTCTTCAAACTCTTCCATTACGCTATCATAGATTTCAAAATCGCAAATCCCTGTATCTAACGCTCTCATTGTAATTTCATAGCTTTTATGGACTTCTCCTTCTATAAACGTATCTTCCAGCTGTAAAACACCTGCTGCCCCAATAATACTGCTGCTTTCGCTTTTTACATACTCTAATTTTGTATCGTCATAAGATATATAGGCTGAAACAGCTTTCAATTTTGTTTCACTATTTACCTCAACAAGTACTGTTAACTCATCGCCTTTTTTTACTTCTTCCTTTTCTGTCGTTAAAACAATTTCCACTTCTTTCGCCATACTCCTCATTCCGAATAGTAGTCCAGCTAAAATCACGATTACAAATAACGGAATAATCAAATAGTGTTTTCTTCTCATAATGCCCTCCCTGATTTTAATAATATCTCTTTACGGTTCTACGGCTGCCGTACGATTCGAATAGAATATTTCGTACTTGTTCCATCTTGTGCCGTACATAATATGTCAATTGTTTTCGCTTGTCCAGCCGTTAAGGAAAACGTTCCTGTTCCGCTTGTTCCAGCATATTTGCTAACCGCTTCCGCACCAATTGTTACCTGACTCACCTGATTTGGTACAATCATAGTATAGTCAGTTGTTGTATACTTAAAAGTTGGCGTCAGCAATAAATTTTTGCTTCCATTTTTTACAGTAAGTGATTTCAAATAAGAATTTGGATTTCCTGTTTCTTTTGGCAGAGAACATGCTTTTGACGGCATATTGCTATATACTGGAATATAAAAAACAAATGAATCACTTACAATTCCCATAGACTGATACGACTGAAAGGTAAGCCTTGCTTCACTATTTGGTGCCTTAACATTTGTCATATACTGATGTACATAATATGGTTCATAAGCCACATTAAATTTTTGTGTATATAATGTATTCTGCCCTTTATTAATGTAAGCTGCTGCTATATACTCTGCACCACCCAGAATTGCCTTATATGGATTTGTCCATGGGCGGTTGTAGGTAGTCCCGCTGCTGGCGTATTTTAACCCATTAGCAATCGCGCCGCCAGTGGCACTATCATTTGCACCAATGTTGTAATAATTGTAATATCCTTGATAACCAGAATACGTACCCGATACAGAGCCACTACCATTTAAACCTACCTCCTGTTTTACTCTGACAGCAAGAAAATATGGACTGGCATTTGCCTTTTCTCCTGCTTCCATAAACGTGTCTGCATAGGAACCTGATACCGTTTTACCCGATAAAGAATCTACTACTCGATAGGTTCCACTCATAAAAGTATTGGATAGTATATTAGCAACAACACTTCTCTTTTGTGCAGCATCATAACTCAATGTTTCAAATTGAAAAATTGAGTTCTCATTTAATGAATTTCTTGGATCCATGTAGTAGGCAATGACGGAATCCTTTGCTGTAAAATAATTGGTTCCATCACATAATGTATATTTATCGGTTGACCAGCTGTATGCACCTGGTTCTGTTGATAAATAAGAAAATGGCGCGCTGTAGGTTCCCACTCCCCCTCCATTGGGCAGATTACTTTGAATTACATTACGTCCAAATTTACTCTCTTGTGAAATAACCTCATTCCAATCTAAGCCTGTATTTACTGCAACAAAACTCCAGTTTGGATACTTTTCATGTAATGCTTCCAAGTAACTATGATAACTCTCTGGAAACTTACTTAATTGTTCAGAAAATCCTGCCTCACCAGAAATAGTCACTTGTGATTGCAAAATATATCCGGTTACCGTATTTCCATTTGACACAAAAGTACATTTGTACCATTTTCTTTTTTCTACAACAAGTGAAGCTTTTATTGTAACCTTCTTATCATTTGCAATTGATGCTGTTTTCTTTGAAAACGTTGCAGCAATTTTCCTTGCTATTACAGTTGTATTCGTATATGCTGTTATACTAGTTGTATTTGCAGCTGTTGCTTTCAAATTAGTCAGATACTTTGTTGGTACATACCCATTCATTCCTCTTCCTGATACCACTACAGTAATTTTGGACCATTTCACAGAATTCACAGTAAGACTTCCTAAAATAATCACCTGCTTATTAATGGGTAGAATGGTTCTTTTTCTATCATAACTATTAGCCGTCAAGTATAAAGGAACTGATTTCTTATTTATCTTAGCTAATGTATATGTCTGATTGCTTACAGTTGTTTTGTATAATCTGATGTATTGCTTTGCTACATATCCATATAGTCTTTTCCCATTTACAAGTACAGAAATTTTGTACCAGCTGATTTTACTTGTTTTCATCTCACCAATTACAATCACAGCTTTGTATTTTCTTAATCGTGTAACAATAGCAGCTGATGTTGACGCCGATTTTCTTACATTTAGCGTAGTTGTTGTTACATATCCAATTCGTTTCGTAAAACTAGTTGTCCCTGATGCAACAGTCTGGCCTTTCAGTGTGAAAAGCAGTCCAGTGCATAAGATGGTACATAACATCGTAATATATACCAATTTTCTTATTCTCTTTTTCTTTTCCCACTTCATCTTTGCCCACCTTTTCTATATAAGACATATTGTAATTTACATTTTTTTATTTTTTTCTACAAAAATATGATATCAAATATTACAAAAAAAATCAACGCCATATATTTACCACATATGAGGAAAATCTTTCCGTACCCTCTGCCAAACCCCTCACGATCGAAACAGGGTATTCCGCTTTTACGGAATACCCTGTATTGTTTTTAATTAATATTCACTTATTGTAATACCATTATTTCCAAGTGGAATCTGATGATCAAGACCAACAAATTTACCATTCTTCTGCCATAATGCTTCTTTTACAAATGCATACTTTTCTTCATCCCAAGTCTTAAAATCATATCCTACTAATCCGCCAGTGTCTCCTGAATTTGCGTTAAAGCACCAGAATGTGTGGCTGATTTTGTTTTCAATAATGAACTGACGTAAATAAGTCATCCACTTAATGTTTGGAGATGTCATAAATCCACCCCATTCACCAATTAACAGTGGTGCAATATTTTCTTCCTGGATGTAGAACCAGTTATCATGCCAGCAGTCATCATATAAAGTTTCCATTGTATAATCTTTTTCAAACCATGTCTGCATAAATACAGCTGGACCGTAGTCATGTGGTGAATATACTAATTTATTCTGGTACTGGCCAAGGTTAACTGGAAAATCTTTTACTCCTCTTAAGTTTCCTCCCCACCATGTTCCATAATACTCTTTTCCATTTGTTGAATGGAAGTCACTGTTATTCACCAAATCCATTGGGTAAATTTCAATACCTTCTACCATAATCAATACATTTGGATTTTCTCCTAATACAGCTGCTGCTGCTTTTTCCGCAACATACTTCCAGTTATTTGGATCTGTGGAATCATTCCAGATTGCACGGATTGCTGAATTTGCTGTACCATGTGGCTCATTTTGTAAATCATATGCGATAATAGTATCATCATTTTTATAACGTTCTGCCATCCAGCGCAAGGATTCAATATAATCTGCTTCTGAAACCTGCTCATTATACCAAACTGGATAATAGTGTCCAGCAGCATTTGTTGCGCAGTGGATGTCTATCATAATTTTAATACCATTTTTCTTACATTGATTGATTACATAATCAAATATTTCTAAACTATTCATACCTTTTAAATAGTCATTAATATAGTCGTTATAACATGGTTTTGGATATTCTCCATTTTCCCATGCTAAAATTATTTCACTGGACATAGGTACTCTTAATAAGTTAAAACCACGATCGGCAATAGCTTCCAGAGCCTCATTTAAATCGGTTGCCCATACACCGTCAAATATATTTGTTCCTGTATTATATCCAAACCAGTTAATACCAGTCATCCACACTTCTTTACCATCTTTATCGTAAATCTTGCTTCCATCTGTATAAAGCCAGTCATCTTGTTCAGTTGATGCACTTGGTGTTGGTGTTACCACTGGTGTTGGTGTTACCACTGG
>NZ_FOYZ01000021.1:0-31741 GCF_900112775.1 Anaeromicropila populeti | reverse complement strand
GTTGGTGTTACCACTGGTGTTGGTGTTACCACTGGTGTTGGTGTTGCAGTAGTTTGCCCCGCGTATGTAAGCGTTGCATCTGCTGGTGAAAAGTTTCCTGGATTTTTGATAATAAAACCAAATGTAACCATACTTGATTTTGCAATCTTAGAATTGCTGTTATCTGGTTTTACAGTTAAAATGCCATTTGATAGAGTATATACTCCGCACCACCCTTGGTTCATAACTGCATTACTTGAAAAAGGAATTGTTACAACCCAGTCTGAAACCACAGAACTTGAGTTATTTGTTATGGAACAATTAATCTGCTGATATTGGGCAGTTCCATCGTTCCATCCGTTTCCTGCGTCTACCTTTAAAATTACATCTGTTCCAGCACTTACTTTTGAAATATCAGTTTTAAAATTAACTGCACACGCTGATACTACAATAAGAACTGCCAAAATGAAAGATAGACAACGTCGATTTCTCATTTTATTCATTTATTATTACCCCCTTAACATAAGTTACTATGTTAAAATTATCACGTTATTGGGGGCTTGTCCATAGCATTACTCTAACATGTACTAATTTGTATCGCGAGTGGTACTGTGAAAAGAATTTGCATATTTTAAATACTATTTCAAAAATTTCTTCTTGCTTTCACTTGGCAGTGCGTCTAACAGTACTTTGTCTAATAATTCATAGAATACCTTGTATTCTCCTGCCTTTTCAGCAGATGGCTTATCTAGTTCTACATAAGTTTCGTTTTCTATGTCATAACAAAACCAAGATATACTGCTGTCACCAAGAAACATATATTTTTTCTGCCACTGGTTCTCATACCAGATTTCATTAGAATCAATATACCCTGTATTCTCATTTTTGTCATCCTCTGTAATGTAATTATCTACCCCGTAAATACTAAATCCATTAAATTCTATACCATTTACACACTTTAAAAATTGTAAATAATCTTCTGGAAGGTTATAATTAAAATTCTCAAACACCTCATCTTGAAATTCTTGCATAACCTCATCCAAACATCCGTCATTAATCTTTTTATTATATTTAGAATAAATTCGTTCGATTTCATTTAATTTTTCTTTCCACATAAAAATTCCTCCATATTTATTTTATAATTCCTTTTTAGTTTTTTTCTTTCTTTTAGAATTGGGTTGTATTGATTTTTCAAACTCTTCATCTCTTTCTTTCGGGAAAATCATTCCATCTGGTATTGGAAATTTTAATATATTTTTATCATTTTCGTTTAAATCTCTAGTTTTTTCATTCTGATAGTTCGTGATAGCCTTATGGTAAGGATGATTTCTAATTAGAACAAGATTTTCAAAGGTATTTGTCCCACTATCATCTAGTGGACGCTTATGATGCACCTGCCAGTCTTTGCTTGGCAAAAGACCATCATTCATTAATGCTATTTCATCATCTGTAATACCAGCTTTTCTTAAATTTTCTGCCTGTTCATTTGCTAATTTTTTTACAAATTTTTCTCTTTCAGTAGAATCGAATTCTCTTCTTAATTTTTCTCTTTCCTTATCACTTCTCTTTATATATTCAATATTTTTAACTTTTAATCCTTTAATTTTAAATTCTTTATTATATAATTTTCCTACAAAATCAGTTTCCCCCAAACCCATTTCTGTCAAATTACTGTTTTTTATGTTATCATTACTGGAATTACCCGGTTTACCTCCTATTTGAACTTTCAACCATATCCCCCCCCATACTTTATTGAAAAACCAAAACTATTTTCCAATATATTGTAACACACATTCTTAATGTTTACAATATTGCCCTCTTCCCTCTCTTCTCCTTTTTGCACTTTCCCAGTCCCTCTTCTGCTCTTCCGTTTCTATGCAAATACCCGGAACCTCCCTTGGCTTTCCGTTTTTATCCAATGCTACATAAATATAATATCCCTGACTTACTTTTTTTCTATTTCCATGTAAATCATCTACAAAGGTCTCTACCAGCACATCCATTGAAGTTCTTCCTACATAAACAATCCTTCCCCTCATCATTAAACAATCATTATTATGAATAGGCACTGTAAATGTAAACCCCTCTACTGCTACGGTTGAAACCATTCCTTCTGAATGTCTTAATGCAACAATACCCGACACCTCATCCAGCCATCCCATCAATTCTCCTCCAAACAATGTACCTTTTCCATTTAATTGTGCTGGTTTTACCACTTTCCAGCTCTCTGTACTGGATTCTTCCACTTTCTTAACCATTCACGACAATTCCTTTCTTCTTTTCACTATTTATTTATGCCAAAAGGCTACTTGAAAACTCAAGTAGCCTTTTATTAATCATCCATAATGGCAAACACTTATTATTGTTCTGCCTGTCTTTTGTGTAAAATTTCAATATACGCTAAAATTAAAGGTGCAACACCCTTTGCCTCATTCTTCACAACTGGTTCACTCATATAATACGCAAAGGAACCATCTCTGTTATCAGGACCACCTAAACCAGCAACCAGACAGATTCCACCTAATTGAAGCTGTCCGTTTTCTTCTGACAAATACTTATCGGCCACGCCATAAAATGCCTTTTCCCCATATTGGAAATAAGACTCTGGCAAAAAGCCCTCACGAACACTTTTCATAATTGCATAAGCAAAAATAGCACTTCCGCTTGTTTCCAGGTAATTAGGCTCCACTCCGCCTTTATCAACTACCTGGTACCACATTCCACTTTCATCCTGATACTGAATCATAGAATCAATCAATTGCTTATAAATCTCATTTAACTGATCTCTTTCTTCCTTCATAGAATCTGGCATTACTGACATAGTATCAACCAATGCCATTGCATACCACCCAAGTGCCCTGAGCCAGAAATTACTGGACAAACCTGTTTCCTTATCCGCCCAAAACATTTCTTTTGATGAATCATAACCATGATAATACAATCCTGTTTTTGGATCCTTCATAATACGATATACATTCAAAAACTGCTGATAGCTGTCAAAACAATTCTTACAATTATTAAATTCAACTTCGTACTGCATATAGAATGGCTGTCCCATATACAATCCGTCCAGCCAGACCTGATTCGGATAAATTTTCTTGTGCCAAAAATTTCCTTCCTTTGTACGCGGCTGTTTTTGAATTTGTCCATAAATAGTATCAATTGCTTTTCTATATTTTTCTTTTCCAGTTAATTTATATAGTTCAAATAATGTTTTTCCAGCATTTACATTATCTATATTATATTCTTCTGGATCATAAGAATCAATGGTTCCATCTTCACGAACAAAATAATCAATAAAATTATCCGCAAATGTTAAATACTTTTCTTCTCTGGTAATATCATATAGTTCCAGTATAGCCTTTATCATGGCACCGTCGATATAATTCCAGCTTGGTTTTGCACCACTGCGAATTTTTTCAATATTCCAAACAGGAGCCTGTGGTGTGCTTTTTTCTAAGAGTTCGTCAATATAACGCTCTAAAATCTCCATAATGTCCTCCATTAGTTGTTATTCTATACATATATTATTATATGTAATAGAAAGAAATAACGCAAGCTGGTTCTATGAAAGAATCTCATTATTTTCTCCATGAACCTTAACAACAATGGGATTTACTTTATCAGCATCCTCTTCATTAACATATTTGTAAGACATGATAATTACTTTATCACCAATACAAACTAGTCTTGCTGCTGCACCATTTAAACAAATTTCTCCCTGCTTATCCCCTTTGATTACATAGGTTTCAAAACGTTGTCCATTATCAATATTCACAATATGCACCTTCTGGAATTCAAATAATCCTGCCGCTTCCATCAGTTTGCTGGCAATGGTTATGGAGCCCTCATAATTCAAATTAGCATCTGTCACCACAGCCCTGTGTATTTTTGAGTTTAGCATTTCTATCATGTTAAAACCTCTTTTCCAACTTATTATCGTAACGCCCATTTTTTATATGCGATCCGATTATACCAACAATTTTGAGGTTAATCAAGGAAAAAATTGTGTATGCTCCTAGTTGATTTATTTTACCAGTGTATCAAATAACTCCTTTACCGTCGGATAAATCTGAGCAAACTTTTGATATTTTGCTTCATATTTTTCTGCCAGTTCCTTATCAGGTTCAATGGTATCAACCACTTTCACCAGCTTCGCAGCTGCCTCTTCCACATTGCTGTATTCGCCGCAGCCTACCATTGCCAGCATAGCACCTCCCAGTGCTGGTCCCTCTTCTGACTCAATGACATCTATTTTAATATTTAATACATTAGCAAAAATGGTTTTCCAAAGTGTACTTTTTGCACCACCGCCGCAGATTTTTGTTCTTTCTATCTGTATGCCCAGAGATTTTGCAACTTCAAAGGAATCTCTTATGGCAAAGGCAACTCCTTCTAATACTGCCTGTGTCATATCCGTTCGTGTACTATCCATTGTCAATCCAATAAACGTACCTCTTGCATTTGGGTTATTATGTGGAGAACGTTCTCCCATCAGATAAGGAAGAAAATACACATTATTTTCTCCAAGCTTTGTAATATCAGCCTGTTCCTTCTGGTAGTCACAAGTTCCAATAATATCATCCATCCACCACTTATTACAGGAAGCCGCACTAAGCATGCAGCCCATTAAATGATAATTCCCGTCGGCATGTGCAAAGGCATGTAGGGCATTATTTTTATCTACTCCAAAATCCTTACTGGAGATAAAAATAGTACCTGATGTTCCAAGAGAAATATTACATCTTCCATCTCCAACCGTTCCAGTTCCTACTGCTGCTGCTGCATTGTCACCTGCTCCAGCAATAATTTTTACTGTTTCCTTTAGACCAAGTTCTGCTGCCAGCTCTGGTTGTAAATTTCCCACTACTTCATAGCTTTCAAAAATCTTTGGCACCTGGTTTTCCGTAATTCCGCAAATCTCCAGCATTTCCTTAGACCAGCACTTATTTTTTACATCGAAAATCAACATACCTGATGCGTCAGACACATCCGTACAATGTACCCCTGACAACATATAAGCAATATAATCTTTTGGCAGCATCAGCTTTTTGATTCTGGCAAAATTCTCAGGTTCCTCATTGCGAATCCATAAAATCTTAGGTGCCGTAAAACCCGTAAATGAAATATTTGCTGTATACTGAGACAATTTTTCTTTTCCGATTACCTGATTCAGATAGTCACATTCTTTCGTTGTACGGCCGTCATTCCAAAGCAGTGCTGGACGAATGACCGTATCCTTCTCATCCAAAATAACAAGACCATGCATCTGGCCGCCAAAGCTAATTCCGGCAACTTCATCCTTATTGCAGTCTGCAACCAGTTCCTTTAACCCAAGTATTGTCTGTTCATACCAGTCCTCTGGTTTTTGTTCTGACCACCCTGGGTTTGGAAAATATAATGGGTACTCTCTGGATACTATTTTCTTAATATCACCTTCTGCATCCATTAATAACAGCTTAACCGCCGAGGTTCCTAAATCTATACCAATATATAACATTTTATTGCTCCCTTCATGGGCTATTTTCTACGATTCAAATGGATTTTCCGTTTTATAAAGCATGCCCTTAGGCTGGTTAAATCCAATATCCTCTACTCCTATATACTTGAATACTTCATACAAAGTCTTTCCAAAGTGACCAAAAGCTACTGCTCCATGATGTGGATAATTCTTTTGGATTAGTACATGTCTGTAGAATCTTCCCATCTCAGGAATTGCAAAAATACCAATTGCACCGAAGGAGCGAGTTGCTACTGGAAGTACCTCACCCTGTGCAATGTAAGCTGTTAATTTTGCATCTGACGTACTTTGCAGACGGAAAAATGTAATATCTCCTGGTACAATATCCCCTTCTAATGTTCCCTGTGTCACTTCTACTGGAAGAGATCTTGCCATAATCATCTGATATTTCATTTCACAGAAGGAAAGCTTGCTGGAAGCAGTATTTCCACAGTGGAAGCCCATAAAAGTATCTTTTAATGTATAATTAAACTTATCTTTAATTTCCTGCTCATACATATCCTGTGGAACGGAGTTATTAATATCTAAAAGAGTAACCGTATCTTCACTAACAACGGTACCAATGTATTCACTTAATGCACCATAAATATCTACCTCACAGGAAACTGGAATTCCCATGTTAGTAAGACGGGAATTTACATAACAAGGAACAAAACCAAATTGTGTCTGGAATGCTGGCCAGCATTTACCTGCGATTGCTACAAATTCTCTAGAACCCTTATGTGCCTCTACCCAATCTAAAAGAGTAAGTTCATATTGTGCAAGCTTTGCTAAAATCTCTGGCTTCTTATTACCTGCGCCAAGCTCTTGTTCCATACTTGCCACTACTTCTGGAATTCTTTCATCGCCTGCATGTTTGTTAAACGCTTCAAATAAATCTAACTCTGAATTTTCTTCAATTTCCACTCCTAGATTATAAAGCTGTTTAATTGGAGCATTACATGCAAGGAAATCTTGTGGACGTGGACCAAAAGAAATAATTTTCAAATTATTTAATCCAATTACTGCTTTTGCAATTGGTACAAATTCTGCAATCATATCTGCACATTCCGCTGCTGTTCCTACTGGATATTCAGGAATATATGCTTTAATGTTTCTTAATTTTAAGTTATAGCTGGCATTTAACATACCACAATAAGCATCACCTCTGCCCTGTACCAGATTATCTCCTGTCTCTTCTGATGCCGCAACAAACATAACTGGTCCGCCAAATTCTTTGGCTAACAATGTTTCAGCTGATTCTGGTCCAAAGTTTCCAAGATATACAACAAGTGCATTACAGCCTGCTTCTTTCACTTCTGCTAAAGCTTTTCTCATATCCAGTTCATTTTCAATACAAGTAGGACATTCAAAAATTTCACCATATTTATTCTGATACGCACTCACAACTGCGGCTCTTCTTGTTTCTGACAAACTCATTGGAAAGCAATCTCTGCTTACAGCTACGATAGCAACTTTAACCACTGGAATATTCTTCATTTTTATATCCTCCATAATTTCGTTTCCATTTATTTTATTATTACATTATTTCACTGAAATATTTTTTCCTTTTAATCCTGCAAATGCATTTTCAATCCCTGCATCCTGATGGGCAATCAGCCATTTATTCCTTGCTGTCAAAAGAGAATCCTCCTTAGCACCCATTGGCTTTTCTTCAAGTGGAAGGTTAGTATCCTTAGGAAGAACAACTACACAACGGAATCCATTCCCGTCTACGCCGCATGGTGCATAGTGTAACGTAGTCCCATAGCACTCTGCCATAGTACCGGCTGGCAGGAAAAACGCTTCTACTTTGCTTGTATCATACGTATAATCTTCTTCAATATCCTGCTGGCTGCCGATTAATAAAATCAAGTCAGTTACTGCAACATTGATTTCAGAAGAGCGGTGATATTCTAAAGCGTTTAACAAATGATTGTGACCATTACAGTAGCCAATCTGGATTGGAAGTCCTCCAAATACACTGTTTGTCATGGCCTTATAAATTGGTAATGCCTCTAATTCCTTTACAGAAGGCTCATAAATCACATCGTCTGGTAATGGGGTATTCTCCATAGCCTCAAGTAAATCTGACAAATCATAATATTGTGTTAAAACACGTCCATATTTTTGAAATGCAGGATCTGTTACTTTTTGAATTTTAACATCCATCGTAATGATTCCTTTCCACTGATAATTTTTAGAAAAAACTTTTGTAAATGTCTTTTACAAATGTTATTTTAATTATAAATTGTTCTGGGTGTCTTGTCAATGATTATCCGCTAAATATTATCAATAAATTCTCCTGCAAATTCTAATGCAGCCCCTACTGCTGCTGCTCTTCTGTGATACTTGGACAAGCGCAGATACTCGCCATCTGCATCAAAGGAATTCAGTTCTGCCAGATGGCCTCTGATTTGTGAAATATATGGTTCTAAATATTGTGAAAGCACACCACTCAAAACAATTTTAGAGTCAAAGGTCATATATAAGCTGTTGATTCCCACGCACAGATTCTCCATATATTGATTCCAGATTTTCTGATATACTTCATTACTGCCAGCCAGTCCTGCAAAAAAATCTTCTAGCTGACAGTCCAAATCATCTGAAAGTCTTGCTACAGATACATAGGCTTCAAAACATCCCCTTTTTCCACAGGCGCACTGCTTTCCATCTGGATATAAGGTCATATGTCCAAATTCTCCCCCTCGGTTATGCTCTCCTTTATACAGCCCATTTCCATATATAATACAGCCGCCAACCCCCTTGTCAATCAGCAGATATATCTCTGCCTCTGAGTCCGGTTTGCTCCAAAGTTCAGCATAGGCTCCCGCTTTTCCATCATTATCTACAATGCAGGGGTATTCCATATGTTTTGTCAGATTTTCCACTGGAAAATTACTGATGCCTAGAGAAGGAGCCAACAAGATTTTTTGTCTGCTTTTATCAAATACACCTGGAATTGCAATCCCAACTCCCAGTACCTTTTCTGCTTCCCATCCATTATGTGACAAAATATTTTTTACTAAATAACTTAGAAACTGGCCATACTCTTCTTTTTCAGAAAATACCTTCGTATATTTTTCGTAATCCAAAATATTTCCATATAAGTCAATCAGCAAAATACATACATAGTTTTTCCTAATATCTATTCCTACTGAGACCTTTGCCTGTTTTACAGGAATGATTACCTTTGGCTTTCTACCTCCTGTGGACTCAAAGCTGCCTTTATAATCAATCAGACCAATTGCCTGCAATTCTTTTAAATTCTGATTCACAGTAGGAAGACTCAGCCCTAACCTCCCGGCTATCTCCTGACGTGAAATTTCTTCTTCTCTATAAATTAACTTATAAATATGATTTCTGTTGATTCGCTTTACTTCAACAGCTGTAATCCGTTTTTCTGCCAAATCTCATCCATCCATTTCTTAAAATATTTATTTTTAGTATAGCATACCGCTTTTGAGAAAAAAAGGATTAATGCTTTTTATACTTTGTTAATATATTTATATAAAAGAGTATTTTTTATTTTGGAAGGAGTCTTTATGGATATACATGGAAAAGTCACCTGTCGTTTTGAAAATAGAGATAATGCCAGCCTTTCGCGGGATATTCCCTTACCTAAAGTACCTGTTATTTTAATGGCATGCTCTCGTGTAGATTCAATAAAAATGAAAAAGGAACCATCCAAACCAGGGAAAAACATAAAGCAGCGGCTGCATGGTTCAGGAGTTGCCTCTATTACTGACGAACAGGGTGCTTTTGAATTCAAAAATGTGCCAGCTGGTGTATATTATGTAATAGAAGCAGCTACATATAAAGGAAAAACATATAAAAATGCTGACTTCTCAAAGGCAAAGCCATTGGATGTAGTAAATTCAGCGCCACCTATTGACTGTTTACCATCTTCCCCAGTGGGAGCCAACAGCCTGTACACCAAAAATGGAACCCTGCGTTACGTCCGTCTATTTGAGAAAGCTAATAGTACTATTCTTTTTCAACACGAAATCTGTTTTTTCGAGGAATGGATCCCAAATACCTGTTGTATAGCAGGAGAAAATTTATTTAAGGAACAAGAACAAGTTGTAATATCACATCAACGTCTGAAGGTTCCAGTTTCTGCTCCCCCTGCCCCTGATACCTCCTCCAAAAATACAATTCGTTCAAAAGGTACTGTTCTTCAATATTCCAATCAATCTACTGCTCCTGCTGTAACCCCCCCAGCCGCTGTGAGTGTTACAAAGGAGATTACCTCACCCATTATATGCTGCAGCAACCAGACCTCTGTTAAAAAAGGAGAAACTTACCTGCTTACTGGCTGGTTAAAATTAACAGAAGCTAACTACGATCCCTTTACGCTTCCTATTTCCATTCAAATAAAAGGAGCTGAAGTTTTATATCACCAATTACACTTTATTGACTTTCCCTCCAAGCCAGTTGTATCATTAAGACAGTTTGGAATCCAATTTGACTCACCAAAATCGGAGACGTTGGAAATTAATGTTTCACAGCAGAAGGATTGTATTTATAATTCTCGTTTTACCATCGAAGAGCTTTGCTTAACCCCAATTACTTCCCTACCCGTAACACTACAGAGTTTTCAAGAAAATCAAAATGTTGCTTTTCCTGAAGAAGTCCTCCACTATAAATATTGCATTTCAAATAATAGTAATCTTTTCATTAAAAATGCATGGTTTGAGGTAAGCATTCCTGAACTTGCAGAATTTTTGCCTGACAGCATTGTAATAAATCAAATAAAACAAGATGCTGATACAAGTCTGCATGGAATTTATCTGGATTTACCACCCTCCTCTGAAATCTGGATTACAGCCTCACTTCGTGTAAGAGATTCTGTTCCCTATGGAGCAAGACTACTTACCAGTTCAAAAATAGTTTTTCAGATGTCAGATGATTCTTCTGGAGAAATATTGCATAAACTCCAAAGTAATAGATTGGAAACTATAATTTTATCCCAAACACCCGTTCTTACCGCTTCTGAAATTACATCGTCGCCTATTTTAATACCTGGTCCCCAGGGAAAAGCAGGCCCTCGTGGGGAGCATGGGGCAGCAGGTGCCAAAGGGGACAAAGGTGACAAGGGCGACAAAGGTGACAAGGGCGACAAGGGCGACAAAGGTGACAAAGGTGACAAAGGTGACAAGGGCGACAAAGGTGAGCAAGGCATCCCTGGCATTGATTCGGTTCAGCCCCTCCGCCTTCAGTATTATACCTGTGGACAACAGATTCTGAATGGAACATCTGGCAGTCTTACTATGGAGGAACTCTATTATTTAATGGAAGAATTTTCTCCTGAAATTGAAAAGGCACACTCCATCGAGCAGCTCACCTTTGTTGCCTGGTCTTTGGTTCTGGCTTTACCAAATAACTTGACAAATTTGGAGATAGGAATAAAGTTAAACGATAATTACGTGGATCACAGTTTTAAGCAGATAAATAGCATTTACCGGGGACGCAGAATAGAGTTACGAGATTTTATTTTACTTCAGACCAGCACGTTTAAGACTAACATAGAGATTGCCTACTTTATGAATCGGAATTCCAATATTGTCGTCGAAAAGGGAAAAGTTTTTGTCATGTCACACAATAATATACGTCACATCTAATCTCTAGCCGAATATACTAATACTATAAATGACTAGGGAGGGTTTTATATGGCAGAAATAACCAACCAAGCTAATATAACCTTTAAATATAGCGCCAACAGTACTGGTTCCGCAATCTCTAATATTGCAACTACCGATCTGCAAGGCCCAATTACAGCAAGCGAAGATTCTTATCAGGATACTTATAAAATTGGTTCTATCATTGATTTTGAAGTGCAAGCTACTAACACTGGTGCAGCCGTTTTATCAAATGTTTCTATTTCATGTGACTTAGGCGAGTACACTTTCCCAGTTGGAGCTGTTACTTCCGTAGTACCATTAGAGTATGTACCAGATTCTGCATTTTATTATATTGACGGAATATACCAAGGCAGTGCAACGGTAACTTCAACAGCACCACTAACTTTTGAACTTGCTGCTTTGGCAAGTGGCTCCACTTTTACTGTTGCATATAAAGCAGCTCTTACTGAGTATGCACCATTGACTACTGGCTCATCCATTAAAAATACTGCTTCTATTATAGCTCATAATATTGCAAATCCAGTAACAGTATCAACAACAATTACTGCATCTGAATTTGCAGAAGTTAGTATTGTAAAATCCATGTCACCAAATCCAGTAATGGATAGTTCAACTATCACATATACTTTTACGATAAGTAACTATGGCAATGTTGCTGCAACTGGAATTGAATTAACAGATGAATTCAGTCCTATTCCTACAATTACAAGAATAGCAGTTGACAATATTCAGGCTACAGCCGTTACCGATTATACCTACGATACAGCAACAGGTGTTTTGAACCTGTTTGCAATCAATAACGGTGCTTCTGAGATTACTGTACCAGCTGCTACAATTACACAGGATGCAGTAACAGGAAGTATTACTGTAGTTCCATCTACACTTGTTATCACTGTAGTTGGCACCATCTAAATTTAAAAATGTGCCACAAAATAATCATCTGGTTAAATTGTGGCACATAAATTTTATACTCTGTTTCTGGTGGATTCTTGTATATCTTGTGTGTCTGTGCATTTCACTCTGCGGAGAGTCCCTCCTGCTTATCTGGTACAACGATATAAAGATGCGCTGCTTTTTGCTTTTCTTTTACATTATTTAAAATTTCCAAAACATCCCAGTATTCATAATCCGTCTTTAATGTATTATAATACTTTGCAATTTTATCGCTGTTCACTAAAAGCACTACTGTTTCAGCTGTATTCAGTGCTAATGATTTATAGTGTGCAGCTTGTGTATTTTTGTAGCGAACATAACTATAAATACTGACTGGTAGACTTAAAATTAATGCAAACAAAATGAAAGTTACCGTTAATTTTGTTTTCAAACTTTTTTGTACTTTTTTCATGGACAACTCCTTACTTGCTTTTTGTTCTTACCTTCTCTATCCCAAATAACGAAATGCCAGAATTGTACTATCTCTTTCCTGCTCCACCCCATTTTCAAATTTATTAACATCCTCTCTAACTGCTTTCACCATGTTTTCCAGGGAGTATTCCTTTTTTAGAATTTCGTCCATGTTACTTGTAATATAGCTGTCAGAATACACATTTCCCTTTTCATCCATTGTCTGGGCAAGTCCCTCTGTATACAAGAAAAGCATTTCTCCCTGAGACAGTAGAATTGTTTGCTGCTGATAAGGAATTCCTTCCATGGACGCAAGGCGAAAACATTTTTTTGCTGGCAGTTCCATGAATTCACTTCCTGTCCGTTTCACCAACGGATGAATATCTCCCGCATTTACATAGCTTAATTTTCCTGAATCTAAATCAATAATCCCCAAGAAAGCAGATACTGTTAACTCAGCATTATTATTTTCGCTTAACTGGTTATTGGTTTCCATAAAAATTCGATTTGGCTCATAACCAAGCAAGGCAAAATTTTTCATTAATGTTGCTGCAATAACTGCAAACATTGTACTTGGTATTCCCTGCCCAGATACTTCTCCAATCATAAAACACAAGTGAATTTTGTCAATAAGAAAGAAATTATAAAAATCACCGCCTGCCTTTTTGGCATAATTCATATTTGCATAAATGTCAAATTCATTTCTCTCTGGAAACGCTGGGAATTCCATAGGAAATAAATTTCTCTGTATTTGTTTGGCAATTCCCACTTCTGCTGTCATTTTTTCTTTTTCCACTGTCATTAATGTCATGTTAACCATATAATTTTTTATTTCCCTTGTCATGTGATTTAAGCTATTCGCCAGCAATTCAATCTCATCCTTTGTATTTACCTCCACATAAGTGGTAACCAGGTCAGATGGATTTTTATTCTCATAGCTCTGCTGTACAAAGTCATTTGCTGCAAGGGCAATTTTTTTTATTGGAAGTACCACATGACTTTTTATAATATTCAGAAAAATAATCAGATATACCAGCAATACAATAATTAAGGAAATAATAATAATCATGATATAAATCCTAATATTATTCTGAATATCATCTATTAAAATGTCTACACAGACAATACACACTGTTTTCCCCTCAGTATTATGTACTGGCATATAGCAGGTTCTCACATATTCATTTTCTGCTGTTTTATTATTAATATAATAAATCTGCTCACTTGAGGTTTTCGTAGAATTCCAAAAGGCCTTCCGCATATGTTCTGGAAAATCACCTTCTGCATCTTCTCCCAGTTCATTGATAACACTATTCTTTCCTTCTATGTAACCATTCATTACATATTTCAGCTTTGACTGGTTCTGCTGTTCCTGAAAGTACACAAGGTAAATGTATTTTATGTCCCCCTGTTGTTTAATCCGGTTAATTTGCTTACTGATTTCCAAGTAATTGCTATTATGTTTATATAATGTGTTATCTTGTTTTTCCTCTACTTGTTGGATACACTTCTCCAATGCAGCTGTATTAACTGCACTGGCCGATATTTTCACCAGTGTACTGGCGTAGTTATCATATTCCTTTTGAACATCTCTTTTGTATAGAATAACCCCTATTCCACCTATTACAAGAGCCAGAAATAGTGCAAACCCACTGCAAAACAACATCATTTTCCGATTCAATTTTTTCTTGGGTCTATTTTCCATTTTAATCCCCCTATTTATACTTACTTAATAACTCTCAATAAAAATTTGCTTTTCCTGATTTATGTCCTGATTAATATACTTGTCACACAAATACAAATATTCCTTTGCAGCCCGGTCAAACCTGTCTGTCTTTAATACCTCTATAAAATGGGAACGTGCTTCCTCAAAATTGCTTTGTGAAAACAAGGCAACTCCCTTCTCAAACAGTATTTTTGTCCTTCTTTTCCTATTTCGGGTCTCAATGGGATCTCCATCAAATACATCGTAAATCTTTTCAATACTCTTTGTAATATTCATATAAATATATCCTACAAAACGACTATTAAATTTTTCACTGAAATGATCAATCAACTCAGCATAGGATCCGGTTATTAAAATATTTGCATAATATTTCCCTGCTATGGACTGCAAATAGATTGACAATCCTGTAAATTCCGAAACAGTCAGCAGTGACATTCTTTTCTTCTGTCCTACAACCCCTACCATCACTGAACCATAGCATAAACCAACAGAAAATTTATCATACTCTTGATTGAGAAGAGTTAATTTATTTTTTACTTCACAAATAGATACAGCAGTTTCTAATGATTTTTCATAATTCTCAAAAAAGAAAGCTGTAAAACCGGCATCATCAAATTTATCTATTGTCCCTCCATTTTCACACACAATTGGCACAATTTCGTTTAACATATGATTAATATACGTAAATACTTCTTGGGCCTGCATCCTTTGTACCGCTTTTCCAAACTCAGCCGCATTTACCTCCAGAACAACTGAATTAATATACTTTTGGGGTGACATGGATATTTCTGATAATTTATTAATCTCTAATTCCTGAAACAATTTAACAGGTAATAATTTTGATAAATTAATTAACGCATCCTGTTTTTCTTTTTCCTGCTGAAGTTTTTCTTTTTCTTCTTCCATCTGCTTTTTTCTCCGGTATTTCGATACCAACAGCATAATTACTTCTGCCAGACAAATCGTTAGCAAAATAGCAGACAAGCCAATGAGTATATAATGCAAATCATTTAGTTCACTCTTGTTCATATACTAGAATCATTCCCTTCTCAACTATACTATGGTACCTGAATATTAGTAGTACCAGGATTTGAAATCTGTATGACACCTGCCCAGGCGCACATGAGCTTGCAGCTATTATTCAGTGCCGGATAATTGGCAATTAGAACCGTCGGACTGCCTGGAACCCATGGTGCTGGTATTACAGGTATACATGGCATCGGTGTTAATACTCCTAATGCCGCTGCTGTAGCTGCTGCAACCTGGGGATTTGCCATGGAACTGCACATTCCAAAGGGCAGAATATTTACCATTGGAATATTATCCATAATGGTTGCTACTGGCATTGAATTAATTACCCTGTTAGCTGGTAACACGGTTAAACTGGAAGGTGCCATTCCAAAACTGCACGATAATAAGGCACCTCCGCATACACACATTCCCATAACTACCTCTCCTCTTCTTCAAATTTAATTTGATTTACTACTCCTGTCTGTAAAGGTATCCATTTACTTATTCTAGTTCCATCTATGGTTTCACAAATCACATCACAGCTGGCCTCTCCCGTTACCATTACGGGAAAGAAAAAAGATTCTTTTTCATTCACATAGGTGGTGTATACCACGTAAATATTTGTTCCTATCCGATCATAATTATTATTGAGGGGTGACTCGAGTCTGTATTCATTAGTACGTAACTCCTCACTTCTGGCAACATAAAAAAATTCGCCTGTTTTTTCTCCTTTATTTTCAATATAAAACTGTCTACCATCTAATTCGCTGTTTTCT
Organism: Anaeromicropila populeti; assembly: GCF_900112775.1. Classification (GTDB taxonomy): domain Bacteria; phylum Bacillota; class Clostridia; order Lachnospirales; family Lachnospiraceae; genus Anaeromicropila_A; species Anaeromicropila_A populeti. Next base: position 15,760 of record NZ_FOYZ01000021.1, on the reverse strand, counting down.
GGTGCAAACATCCGCAGCTTGTCTGTCTGTGCCGAATCTTTTATGTAATCTTCTAGCAGCTGAAAAGGTCTGAGTCCTTTCCAGAAAAGAAGTGTAATTTTACTTCCCTTTGCCGCTTTTCCTTCTATGCAAGTAGTTCCTGCTGGAATAGGGTATCGGTTGTCTGGTATCATATAAACTTTAAGAAATCCATATTTCTCGGCAGCTTCTTCCAGATTTACCTGCTCCACTTTTTTTAAGAAAGCATCCCCTTCTATCTGTACGTTAAATTGACTGGTGCTTAAATTAACAAAGACAAAATAGCCACCTTCCTTTTGTATTGGTGGCTTTTCTCCTTCAATAAACACACTTACCTGCTTTCCTTGTACCGGCATGTTTCGAAAGCCATCCATCACTTGCACTACAAATGAAATCTTATATCTTAATCTATCTGCCATACTTCACCCTCATCCTATGACTTTGCTTCATCCACTTTGAAATCTACATCTACTACTCTCTGTACTTTTTTCACCCGTGTTGATTCGATTTCAACCGGATAGATTTTAAAATAAAGTGATAATTTATTTGGCATATCTGTTCCATTCCATATTTTTGATTCTGTTTCATTATGGGTCCGATTCATCTCTACTTTTAAAGGATATTTAAAATTCTGGTTATTTGCTGGAAAATATTCTTCTCCAAGCATTGGGTTATCTGCAAACACCTGAATGATTTTCCCCAAAATCCGATGTTCCTCCAACGCGCGGAACTTTAGGTCACTGGTGGAATACGCCGTAAACATATAGTACAAATTAATAAATTTAGAGGGTGCCTTCTGCTCACTTCTTCCTGACATGGACATGCCTCTTTCAAATACCTCATCACTTTCCTTTATATCATACAAATAAATGCCTAGTGATATATCTCCTTTTTCAGAAGGACTGCACAACCCGATTTTGTCAGGGGAAGAGATAAGGTCTGGAACCATATTATCCCGCAGTAATTTTATAATCCCCTGATCAATTTCTGATATAATTGAATAACTGCCCATACTATTACTCTTCCTTTCCATTGTCTTCTATTTGTGTTTCTTCAGGGACTGCCTCTTCCTGTACATTTTCTTCTACCGTCTGCTCTTGGGCTGGCTGGTTTTCCTCCCCTGCTGATGAGCTTCCTTCCTCTGCCTCTGTCTCCTCACTATCCTTTTTACCATTCTTATCTTCTTTTGAGATTAAAAGTTCTCCACGGTGAAAGGTTCCCTCACTAATGATTTCACCAGTCAAAGGTTCATATAAAATTCCTTCTCCTTCGTATTTTCCTTTCATAAATTCTCCTTCGTATCTTAGCTTGCCACAGCTGGCATATAGCTTTCCCTTACCTTCATATTTATTTTCTCGAAAGCCGCCCTGATACTTAATATTTCCCGTTACTTTATGATAAATGATTCCTTCCCCATGGAACTGACCTTGATAGAATTCTCCTTCATACCGTAATGTTCCTGTATCTAAATTGAACAGTTTTCCTTTGCCCGAATATTTATTCGCTTCAAAACTGCCTTGATAAAGCAGTTCTCCATCTTTGTACTTTTTCCCATCACCAGAATATTTGTTTTCTTTAAAAGTACCTTCATACACCAATTTTCCATCCTGATAAAGCTTTCCTTCTCCATCTTTTTTTCCCTTTACAAATGTCCCTTCATATAAAATTGCTTTCTTTTCTCCATATAAAATCCCTTCTCCTTCATAGTTACCACTAGAAAAATTTCCTTCATACACCAGTTCTCCATCCTGATAAAGTTTTCCTTTGCCTTCATAGGCACCGTCTACATAGCCACCAATATATTTAATCTGATTCTTTTCATCATAGATAACCGCATATCCTTCTGCCAACGTATTATTTTTAAATTTTCCCTCATAACCAACCTCGCCATTTACAATCAGGGTGCCTTCTCCCTCTTTAATGCCTTTTACAAAGCTTCCCTCATAAAGGAGAGTACCGTCTATTTGATACAGACTTCCCTTTCCATCATACTTTCCAGCAGCAAAGCCACCTTGATACATTACCTTTCCATTGGCATAGTATAAGGTTCCCGTTCCATCATATTTTCCATTTACAAAAGTACCATCATATTTTAGCGAGCCATCAGAATAATACAAGATTCCTTTCCCCTCATACTGGTTCAATAAAAAATCTCCTTTATAACACAATTTCCCATTTTTATAAAATACTTCACCACTTCCAGAATACATTTCAAGTTCAAACTCCCCACGATATACCAAATTCCCATCATAGTCATAGAGCGTTCCTTTTCCATTGATTCTGCCATCCACTAACTTTCCCTTGTAAATAACCTGTTTTTCCTCCATATCATTCACAAGTCTGACCTTTCCGTTATATCCTGGTATATCAGAAGAATTTACCGTCATTGTCTTTATAAAAAATTTAGAAACAACGATAGGATAGCCTTTTATAAACCCATACCCCACCAACAGCATAAGCACAATTGCTGCTGCAAATAAAGCCTTCTTTGCAATATACCGCTGTCCTACTTTTAAGTACTGTCTTACCGATGTAGGCTTATTTCCTGCTTCCTTTACTTCCTCCGTTATATCCTCCGTTATCTTGCCCACTATACTGTCTGGGCTTATGATTCTAACGATTGAGGCGTAAAGCCATTTAAAGGGAGCAAGGCAAAGTTCCCATATTCTTTTTATATATGATTTTCCCCTTTCGGCAGGTTTGAATTGACTCATGGTACCTTCCCCCTTTCTATCTACTTGATTTCCACCGTTCCAATATAGTCAAAACTTTTTTGATCTGGTTTTGGCTGAAGAGACTGGTGTATGATATACACCATATAGGCAAATACTCCTACTAGTATTAAAAACATTATAGCCCTTTTTACAGGCTTCCACAGGCACTTCGCCTTATCCCACAATCGGAACTCCCACGTTTTAGGAGTTTTTCTTTCTGTCTCAGAAAGCTGCTCCACCTCAGCGCAGACTTCCTGATAGCTTGTGTAAATTTCCATGTAATCCGTCCATTCCTCTTCCTTCAAGCGGATAACCAGCTCCTGTATTGGATCAACGGATTCCTTCTTCAATTCTTTTTCAAACAGAAAACTGACTATTTCTGCCGCTGCCTGTGACACCTGTTTCATGGAATACGTGTTAAAATGCTCCATATCCCAAAAGGAATATTGAAAGTTCACTTCTAAACTTCTGGTAACACATACATTATTTTTGTTGAAACAAATACTTTGAAAATAGTATGGCATATTTAATAAAAGCATTCTTTCAAACATATTTCTTCCAATTTCCAAACGTTCTTCAAAACTGACGTTTTCTTGTTTTAGTTTATCTGATAGGTTTTCCCCTTCATAATATTGAAAAACCACATGAAATTCCTTGTCATAGGAAAAACACTCAATAACATCATAAAAATCTTTTCTTTGAACTTGATCACTGATATACTTTATTATGGCGGCAATGGCAGCTGTGTCTTTCCACCGGAAAATGACATATCGTTTCCCGTCCAGATTATCTGCACACAAAAAAACATCCGATTTTTCATTTTGTTCCAGTATGCTAAGCACAATATACCCCTTGTCAAAGGTTTGTATTACCAAGGTCAATCACCACCATTTCTATCAGAATGGAATCCCTCTCTGACAACTGCAAAAATAGAAGCCTTTACCTCTGGATATGCTATACTTTCTGCAATAATTTCATAAACACCTGGTACATTCGGTGCTGTATACATTCCATTGCTTTCAATTGTTCCTCCATTATTTATCACTTTCCATTTTACTGCTTTGTCCTCAATATTTTGAAATGCAGCTTCTAGGTAATAGCTTTCACGCATTCCCAGTTCCAGCACACTAGGCTTAATGAAAATTTTCTTTTCAAATACCTGAACTGTTTCTTCCTTTTGATGAAGAACTGCTGTCCAGTGAACCTTTATCTCCGTAAGTGTTGTAGTACTTACCAGCTTTGCACCAATAATAAAACTTCCTTTATCTTGATTCAATTTGGCAGCCAGCAAAACATCAGGCTCATCTGCTTCAAAAACATCTCTTTCTCCATAAATAATTTCTTTTTCACCTGTTTCCAGACCCAAGACAATGGTTACCCGCCCAAGACCTAGTCCATGTATAATCTCTTTGGAAAAAAAGCGTTTTCCCTTCTGACCTTCTATGCCCAATTTCAATTTACAGCTTCCTTCTGTTACCAATACTTTTTCCCTGTCTTCTCTCTTTTCCTTTTGTGAAGATTCCCCAGAAGCTGTTTGTTTACAGTCTGATAATTTATCAAAGTCTTTTTGAAGCATCTGGTTTAATGCAGAACCAAGTACGTGATTCATTACGTATTGCTGAAATGGAACATTCAAAATATGATCAATCATATAGGAATCTCCCGCCTTCATCAAATAAATCTTTGCTAGATAGAGGGGTTCATTGCTGCTGTTTTTCAGCTGGTTTTCCATTGCCTCCCTATAATACTGGTTCAATACCTCATCCTTAGGATTATTCTTAATAATATGTACCGTTGATTTTGCTTCACTCCATGCATCAATCGGCTTTCGCCCAAGAAATACTTTAAATGATTCAGGTACTACTGCGGCAACACCATCTATTCCAGAGGCACTGACTGCCTCCGCCTCATAGGTAATCATATAGCTTCCTGTCTTTTCATGCAGCATCTCATCAAAAACCACATCAATCAACTGGGTCTTTTGGAAATTTAAACAGGTAAGTGCTAACTGATACGAAAATGAAAGGTAATCTATTTGTGTTGTTTCAACTAATAGTTTTATTTCAAATTTTTCTCCTGCCTGAATATATTTTGGCACCACCTGCTTAATATGAATTCCAGATTGAAAATAAACAGTTGTATACTCTAAATACAATTCTTCTTGTGACAGACATTCTCTTTGTGGTTCTAGATTTGTCAGATATAAATGATAGGATTCTCTGACCTTATTATAAGCTACCGCATCTGTTCCTTGTGCCAGCCCAATATTACCTGCTATATTATATACCTTATCCTGCTCTACTTCATCATACTCCACGCAAAGATAGGTATAGCCAGATTCTGCTCCCTCAATGGTCTTAAATCCATCTACGGAAGAAAGATTTCTTATTACTGGTGCTTCTATTACAATTTCTCTTCCTAAAGAATCCAAAGCGAAACCCATTTCTACAGAAATTGTTGTATCATCTACATGTACAACCTGCATTCCTGCAACAATGCCTGCCCCATATAAAAACAAATTGGACATACGCCGTTTATCACTTATGTACTTTTGTTCCAGATTAAAATCGTCAACGGACAAAAGCTTCCCATAAAAATATTTATTTTTTTCAAAAGGAAAAAATGTTGAATTTTTCATACTACCTCTCCTCACTCTCGCTGTTTATATCTGCACAATTAGATCCTATTGCAGTAAATGATACTAACGCCTGCCCATCCAGTGCAAATGGACGGAAACTGCCAAGCACACTGTTTATCCCCATATAAGAATGTCCATCTAAAAAAATATATGGCTTTACTACAATTAACTTTAGTTCCATTTGTGCCGGCTTTACTTCCTCAATAATGCGAAGTAATGTTTTATATTCTCTTATCGTTGGAACTTCTTTTTCCTTTACCACTACGAACATGGTACATGGCTCATTTCCATACAGCTGTTTTAATAGCTTTGTCTGTATTTCCAGCTTCATAAAAGGTTCTAACTGATGATATTCTACAAGATATGCTTCTCCACCTGTATATAGCTTAACAAATTCCAATACACCTTTTCTTGTACCACGAATTTTGTATAAATAAACTCCATCTGTCAAAAGCCTCCGAAGCTGCTCCTGGGACCACATATAGCTGTCAGCAATATCAATCCAGCCTGCCAGCCACATCAGAAAATCTTTGCTGCTGGATTCCACATCAAGGCGAAAGGGAAACTCCCTGACCGCGTCCTTCATGTCCTCATACAGACTTTGAAAAACTGCTAGATAACGCTCTAAAAATGTATTTTTATCAGCTCCCTCATACAGTTCCGGCAAATAGGAAATCCATGACTGCCTTGGAAAATAAATTTTCATGCTTTCAAACTTCATAACCGTATCTGCCTGTCTGTACATTTCAATCATAAACCATAAATATCTTCCTGATATTCCATGGAGCAAAATATCTTTTTTACTTGTTTCCACCCTTTGCTCAAAAGGTTTCATCCATTTCTGTTTCGTTTCCAAATTCATATCCGAAGCGTTTAGAACCTCCTTTATGTGAATGGGTTCTCCCTTACTATGTCTGGTCAAATCATCTGCTGCATAAACAGTAATTCGATAGGGTGCATTATTTTCTCCTTCTACTTTCAGCACAAGGCGGTGCCACTCCATTTTTGCTTCTTGACTATCTAATATCCGTGAAATAAATACGCCCCTGTTTTCTGCCGAATCCTCCTTCACCCATATGCCTTCCTGGTCGAACTCTATATTTTCCATGAAGCTGCGCTTAAAATCTAACGCTTTATTTAACATAAAATATTTTAATCTGCTTTTCATCATATTTTAATCCTCTATTGAAAATAAATATTGTACTTCTCCCAGTTCCACCACTCCATTGGGCGGCAACGTAATGTTTCCATCTAAACTCTTTGTCACACCACTTCCTTTTGCCTCAATAGTCAGAGATTTTACGTGAGATACACATTCCAGAATATCCAGTATACCGTATATTCTGCTGTAAATAACAGTAGTACCAAATTCTCTTGAAAGGTTTTTGAAATAGCTCTCAACAGTATTTTTAATCTGTTCCTTGGCGTCTGTAAATTGAGGCCTGAATATAATATCTATGTATAATTCAATTCTAATATATTGTGGTGACAGAAGATTTATTTTTGTTCCAACCAGCCGGTATTGTTCTAAATACATTAAAATATTTTTTTCATAACAGCTGCTCAGCTTATTTCTAATCTGGTAGGTAAAAGGTTTTACTACAATATTTACTATTGTTTCATCTGCATTTAAATGTGACTGCTTCATCTGCACGGAAGAAATCACCTTACAGCTTTCAATCATTAACCCTGGTGTTTCTTTTACATACCTTTCATAGTCTTCGTAGGTAACTGCTGCAAAAGATGACTTCAAGTTTGCCCTTACCCTTAAAAAGCTTTCTTCCATCGTTTCTTCATTTCTTCCCCCAACTGCTCCCTCTTTATTATAAATCAGAATATTATCTGCCGTCATATCTCCAAAATAATTAATTTTGTTTTCCTTTACATTTCCGTTCATGCCAACAGTTCTTGCATAAGAGGAAACTAAAATTCTCCCCTCTGGCGCCATTCCATGAATGCAGTCACCAAATTCCACTGTCCCTTTTCTGGAATCAAACACATAATGCTTATCCCATGGCTTGGAATTCCCAAAATCCACCACCTTCGTCCATTGGCTAAATCCATTTTTATTTTCGATTTCCTGAACCAGAATTTCAAAGGATTCGTATTCCATGTCCGAATCAAATAAGTTATATTCCTGAAAAGGAAATCCATTTCCAATTCCCAGTTCAACTTTTGCTTCATTTTCACTTAGATAACTAATAATTCTTGCTCCGTCTAACTCTTCGGCATCCCCAGTGAAAAAGTAAGTACTGCACCCTTTATCATAATTCAGACACTTTGTAAAGGTCTCTACTGGAAAATAGACCTCTCCCCTTTTTAAATAAAGCCTGTTTACCCCATGAAAAGATAAGAAGGTCTCGGCTGCTATCTGGCAGTTTTCCATCTTAATCAGCTGTTCCTTGGAAACGTCTACAGATTCTATAAGGGTATCCTTTTGTTCTACTGGTAACACATTAATGCTCATACCATGCACAATTGGTGCTGCATCATAATTACTTTCTGTCAGCAGAAGTCTTAAATAATAGGAATTTTCTCCACAGACTATAATATCGGTCATTTCTTCTTCTAATGTAAAATAAATCTGTCCGCTGATTAGTAAACCATAGGTCTCATCCCGCAGCCCTCTCACATCTTTCCATCCGTCCTTAGTACTGTATTGAAGACGAAATGCAGCAAGAGGAGCATACAGTTGTTGTTGTATGGGATTTCGCTTTACTGGATAATCCTCTTCTATCTCCATGTATATGCTTATCTCAATTGAATCCGGCAGTGTCTGGGCTAATCCAATATAATAGCAATCTCCTGGAACAGGGTTTTTCCCAAACATCATTTGTTTCAGCTTATGTCCGAACTCAAGCTGGGCCTTATCCACTACTTCAACAAATTGCCTTGTTTCAGCAAGCTGCTTTCTAGAAGTCTGAGCCTTTCCACCATAGAAACATTTGGTAATGTCTCCCTTCACCATATAATTTTTGCAGTTTGTCTCAAAACAAACCTTTCCTGCATATAATTTAGTCCCCTTCATTACTATAAAATCCGTTTCGGGCACTACATTTACCAACGCCCTTGCACATACCTTATTTTTTCTTTTTGTTCCGAGAATCTTCAGGTACTTCACTAGATTATCTTCACTAATCTGATCTAAGAAATATTGTAAACTTTCTATTAACCATGCAAAGAGTTCGATCAGAGTAATTCCTGGATCGTGGTAATTAAAATCTGTCCACTCTGGATAGATACTGCTTATCATGCTTCTGGCTTCATCCATGATTTCATCAAAATTTTCCGTATCCAATTCTAAATTTGGCAGCATTTTATCCCTCCTCTATCATCATCTCTATTTCATGCTCCCCACTAACTGGTAAACTATATTTGTTTTGCTGTATCTCTTCATACTGCACTTCTCCCAGCCCTGTGTTTTTATGTACAAAAGCGCTGATAAACACTTTGCGTATATAAAGCACCCCTGGTATTGTGTTGATTGCATTTTGAATTTGTATAGTATTAGGCAGACTTCCAATGCTCCATCCATTTCCATGAAAATTTCCTGTCATAGGATCAATAAATTGATTCAGCCGATCACTTACCATTTTTTTTACCTGGTACAAATTTTGAAGAGATCCTACTACTATTTCTACCTTTACATTTAATTTCACGAAAACTGGCTCTACAATGAATAGTTTTTTCATTAGTAGTAAATTGTCATTAACTTTATCTTTTAAAAACGCTAGTAAATCCTTTTTTAGAACATGAAACAAGGATTTACTGTTTTGGTAATCACTTTGTAGTACAACCAGTGTAATGGCACCACTTAATTTATCTCCTGAACCATCACAACCAGAAAAGCATTTTACCTTTTTCACATTGCGGGAAGCCGCCAGTGTCAGTTCTTCGTAATCCCGGATTGTAATTGCCCTGTTCTGATGTCTGATTACCGCAGTACTTCTTTTTATAGCACCCTCCAGTGCCTCCATGTCTGCGCCTCCAGTTAATGCTTCCGGATTAAACACTTTGTTTATATAGCCAATTGACTGATTAATTTTTTTTACTCCACCTGCTGGCACATTGGCATAGTTTCCTCCTCCACAGCTATACGATACTCTGATGTTCTTTCTTCTGCTGATGGATGGAATTCTTCCCTGCCTTCCATTTCCAAATACAATATATCCTTCATTTTTATCTATTATGAAATGACGATCCTCTTGTGATGAAAGCACAAAATCCGGCACACAAATCCATTTCACCCATGCTTCTGTCAGCATACCGCTTTCATCATAAACGGGAGCAAATCTCCCCTCTTTTCTCAATGATTTTTCATCCAAATTACTTAACGAATTTATTTCATTCACATAAACCTGAATATCAATAATATGATTGCCTGTAAGCGCAAATTTTCTGCTTTCCTGAAAGCTTTCCATCATAAAATATTCTTCTGCTTTCTTTTCAACATGTTCAATTTTTGTTGCATTTAAATAGATTCCTGAAAGTCTTGGAAGTCCCTGGATACCATTCTGGCTTCCGTAGTAACCATTTCCATCACAAATTCTTATCCAGTACAATTCTCTTCCAAATAACTTTAATTTTTTAAAGTCTTTATTTCCAATAAAATTTATAATACCTGATTTAGACAAATTTTCTGTTTCATCTATTATATTTAATGATTTCCAACCATGCCCGTTATAATATTCCCAAAAAAGATTGGAGTAACTGCGTTCTATGCAGTCTTTCAGCAAAACCAGCATTTTTATTGGTTCACCAACTGGTGCCGTCTGAAATCCCATATACAGCATCTGGTTATTTTCGCTTAGGGACTGAAATGGCTGAAATGCTCCTTCCGATAATAGTTTCTTATAAGTTCCAGCTCTCACATCCAAATTATTTTTTGAAATTAAATATGTAGGGTTACACTTTCTGGCTGTATACTCATAAGAAAAAGATGTACTCTCCAATACTGGTGAAACATAACTTCCTTTCATCTTTAAAAAATTATTAACCTTAACCACTCTGGCACGAATGAACAAGGATTCACTGGAATTTACCAAAATAGGCTGAATATCAAGGGGACAAGTGAATTTTACCTTTCGGTAAGGTGAGTCATTCTGCACGGAAAAAATATCAGAATACCTGCTGTCTTCAAACAGCCGCCGCCAGCCTAATCCATTGTAATACTCCCAAATAACCTCTTCTATTGTAATATCATATTCTGGATCTCTTTCAAAATCAGATTTTTTCATAATCCATTCCCATTTTATAGGGTCATTTTCAACATTATAATCTAATGGAATTTTAACAAAATTGATTTGAAAAGCTAATTCCACTTCTGCGCCTTTCTTGCACAATACTTCTTCTGATGAAAGATACCACTCACTATAATTGGACAGTCTCTCTCCAAAGGGAAAATATCTCCTGGTTCCTTCTGTTCCATTTGCATAAATACTATCTGGCAATATGGCTATGCCCTTTACCTTTATATAAAAGTTATCAAATTCTAAAAACTTTACTGAATCAATCTGCTTTACTCTGCACCGAATCCAGCAGCCTTCTTTTCCTTCTATTTCTGCTTTTTTAAACTTGGGTTGAAGCTCTCCCTTTAAAAAACAAATGGAAGATTCCTTCAACTGAATTCCTGAAAACTCACAATATCCTTCTTCTGATAAATATTCAAACACTACCTGTTCTTTCTTTACCAACTGTTCTAAAATTTCCGTTGAAATATTATAGCTATCTCTCTTTAAAAACTCCACCGAAATCCATGCATTTCCTTTAATTGCAAAAGCCTCTTCATGGCAAAAATGAAATTCATGGTACTGTAAGTTTGTTTGATGAAATCCAAAAAGAACTATCTCTTCCACTTGGTGATTCTTATCATATATTTTGCCAATATAATCCTGCTGTCTCCCAGTCTGATAAATGCATTCTATTTCAGCTGGCGTAACATATACATCTTCCTTCGTTTCAAAGGATGCTGACTGAACAACGGAATCATCCGTCTGTCCAGTTAAAATGGTTCCAGCAGACACAATCGTTCCTGGTACTTCATTATTTACTAAAGAAAATACAGTATAACCTGTTGCAGGAACTGCGGGAAGCAGACTGGCATCTAATGCATTTAAAAAAGCTATTTGATTTTTAAGTGCTACCTTATTAAATTTCTGAATTGTTTTAGAAAGCATATCTGCATATACATATGCCAATGCCGTTCCTCCATCTGGAAATTCTTCATCAAATTTCCATTCTGGTACATAGCACAACGCTTTATCCTTTATTTGTCCAATCACTTCTTCTTTTTTTCTGCCATCCATTTCAATTGTATGCAATATGTTCACCTACCTCTCTATTTGGCGTTCTCTCCAAATCCTTCATTCATATAAAATGGAAATACCAGATTATATGGATTATTTGTCATTCTTACAACATAATCAATAGAAATATTCAATTTTCCTTCTTCCTTTAAATCAATTCCAGCTTTCACCTGAATATTTTGTATCCTTGGTTCCCACATAACCAGTGCATTGAATATTTCTCTTTCCATTGACTTTAAGGAGGTAAAGTCTGTAGTTCCAAATGCGTATTCGTAAATTCCGCAGCCAAAATGAGGATTACGCACCCGCTCTCCTTTTTTTGTTGTCAATATAATATGGATTGCTTCTTTAATATCTTCTTCAAAGGAAGACATTTTCATTCTCCCGGTTGTCTCGTCCACCTGAACTGGAAACCGGAACCCTGTACCCATAAATGACTTTGCATTTTCTCCCTGCATCTATACTCACACCTTTTCTAATTCAGTTTTAGCATACTGCCTTTTATTTGTGCCATTCCGCTTGATTCTACTTTTAAGGAGCCTTGTGAGGATACTTCCACAGAAGTTCCCTCCAATTTTGTACTTTGTCCTTTTATTTCTAATGATTGTGCAGCTTCAATGGTTATCTTATTCGCTTTCAGTTCTGCTGCCTTTTGGCTTCCATCTAAAGAAAGCATTGTATTCCCGTCAACGATTAATTCAATTTTTTTCTTTGCCTCAACGGATACCTTTCCATTTTCAGCATCTATTATAATCTGATTTTCATTTTTGTCATCTGTAACCGTTATTTTTTTGTTTTCATCGTCCATTACAATCCCATACTTTAATGGCGAATGTACCTCTATTTTCCCTTTCTTCTCTTCATCCTGAAGGATAACCTCACATCCACCTTTTGTTAAAAAACGTTTAATTGTATTTTTTTCATTTGCTGTATTCGGTGGCAATGCATTGATTGTATTCCACAAACACCCAATTACAATAGGACAGTTCCTGTCACCCATATTAAATGCTATCACTACTTCTGACCCAATCTCTGGCATTGTATAAAAACCATAGGAATTTCCGCCGTATGGCGCTGCAAATGGAATCCAGCCCGTTACATTCTTTCCTTGTTCTCCCATAAATATTTCTACTTTTAATTTTCCTGGATAATCTGTATTCCAGTTCTCCTTTACAATTCCTGTTGTAACACTCCATATCTTATCTTCTGATTCATTCTCCCGTTCTAAAAACTCTCCGAACAAAGCCATTATATACAACCTCCTATTTCAAAGTAGGTTAAAAACCCAGTTTCATCAAATACATGCTTAACTTCTACAATATAAAATTTTTTGTTTACAAGGCTATCTAGTTTTTCTATTTCAATATACCTTCCTGGCACAATTTCTGGAAGTCCGATTGCTTTTCCATAACCAGTACATGCTTTTTCCTTTTCTTGATTGGCAATGGCAGCTGCCCTTAGATCAGCCTTATCCTTACTGTCAGCATCTGGATCTGTTACAGTCATCACTGGGGTGGTTGAAATAATATTTGTCTGGTTATCCGTATTCTTTGCATCCTTTTTTGCACTTATAACGGCTTGCTCTGTTCCGTCATAGCCTACTACTTCAATTTGTAAATCAAGATAACTCATGGAAGCAGTAAACTCATATAATTCTCTGTTCAACTGTGCAGTCATAATGGGTGTTGTATTTTTTCCAACCTCCCGAAAGTAGGCTTTATCTCCAAATATAAAAAATTCTCTATCCACTTTACCTTTACGAATCAATTCCTTTGTTACAAAATCATAGTCATTGGTGATTTGAGATAAGGGTTTTTTTAGTGTATCTTGTGTGGCATCTGATGTAAGGGTACATAAACTAGAATAATTATTCATAATGGTTGCACAAGCATCTGAGTAATTTGTCACATCATGAAGAACCTGCTTTTTGCCACTTGTCATCATAAGTCTTCTGGCATCCATTAACGTTACCACCAACAAAGCATTATCTTGGAATTCTACTCCCAGCATAGCAACGTAGCCCTTAAATACCTTTTGAGTGGTAGAGGAATATCCCAGCTCTATTTCCACAACTGTACCTAGTTTAAACTTATCTTTTACATCTGATTTAAAGGAGCTAGTTTCCAAATCGTACAGTCCACCCAGCCTTATTACAACACTACTTGCTGCTTTTAGCGATAAATGAGCTGTTAACTGGTCTATCTGCAATTTTAGATTATTGACAACATCTGTCCCATTCACCTTTATTTTTAACGCTGGCACAATAAAATTGCCATATTGATTTGCTAACGCCTGATAGCTGGTTGTGTCTGTCATCAAATCTGCCATTCTTTTCCCTCTCTCCTGCTAATTTTCTAAAGCGGGTACCTTCAGCACTGTCCCGTTTGGTATTTCCAGTGGATCTAAAATCTGATTTGCCTTTGCAATTAATCTCCATTTATTAATATCTCCATATTCTTTCTCTGCCAGATTCCAGACATTAGTATCTTCTGATATAATACGTCTTTTTGTCCGATCAGGTGAAAGAAGAGGATCTACTCTTGCATGTGTTTCATCCCAGTACTCCTGAATGTCTGTCGTAATTTTTGCCCTTACAGGCTTTCCATCTCCATTAAAAAGTGTAAAACTTGTCTGTACCTTAGTTACTAATCCCTGAAAATGAATGGAGCCCCATACAAATTTTACAATTGGAGGCCTATGCTTATCCCCGTCAACAATTGCCAGATTCGCATATTTTATAGCAACTTCCGTAACGTCGGATTCATCTGTTTCGCTACTTCCGTTAACATTTTCATACCCGGATGTATCTAGATAAAAGGTTAAATGAAGAGTTTTCATTTTATTTCCGACATATTGGGCTTTTTCATTACTTTTTCTTCCACCATACTGTGCCTCTTCCGTTATGCTGTATTCACTGGGATTAAACTGAACGGTCAGAGAATCTTGTCCTTCTATTTCAAAATATGCTTTATTAATACCACCTGGCATTCTACTTCCCCCTTTCACTCTAAACCATATCTCATTCGTTCTAAATGCATTTCTGCTTTTAACTGATTCATCATACTATTGGAAAATTTATCTTTGCTTTCTGTAAACTCTCTTTCCGTATAAAACTGCTTTTCCATCAGTTCTTCGACTTGCCTTCGTTGGATTTCTGTTTCTTTTTGTAAATTCTTTATCACTTCCTTCTGCACCTGCTGAAGATACTGAAATTCCTGAATTTTTGACTTTAGGCTGACTACTTCATCATATTCTCTAGAGGATGTCTTTTTATATATAATACTATTTTCCTTTTTTTGATACTCTGCCTTATATCCCCTAATTGCCTTCTGGAACTTCATTATGGGAACAATTGCTCTGCCCTCTGCTTCTCCTGCTTCTTGTTGGGCATGATATGCCTTGGTTTCCCACTTCTCCACCGTCTGATTCAGTCTCTGTAACAGCACATACTTTTCTTCCTGGTTCTTCTCCTTCAGCACGTTTACTAGTTCTGTCTGGGTTGTAATACTTCTCCAGTTCTCTTCCTGTACTGTCTGGTTTACGATTCCTCTCCATAGCTGGGTCTTTTCTGCAATCTGATCCCATACCATTTCCGGTATTTTCTGGTTCACTTTTAAAACAGTTCTTCCTGCCTCTTCGATTTCTCTGTGGCTCTCTTCGATTTCCCTATTTTCAATTTTCTTATACTTCTCTACTTTCTGATAAAGTTGTTGTTGGTCTCTTTCTCTTCTTCGGTACTCAGTCTCATATTCCTTAATTGCCTTCTGAAGTTCCACCAACGGGATGGATTCTCTGCCCTCTGCTTCTCCTGCTTCTTGTTGGGCATGATATGCCTTGGTTTCCCACTTCTCCACCATCTGATTCAGTCTCTGTAACAGCACATACTTTTCTTCCTGGTTCTTCTCCTTCAGCACGTTTACTAACTCTGTCTGGGTTGTAATACTTCTCCAGTTCTCTTCCTGTACTGTCTGGTTTACGATTCCTCTCCATAGCTGGGTCTTTTCTGCGATCTGGTTCCATACCGTTTCTGGCATTTCCTGTATTATTTTTAAAACAGCTCTTTCTGCCTCTTCTATTTCTCTGTG
>NZ_FOYZ01000003.1:65493-397929 GCF_900112775.1 Anaeromicropila populeti | reverse complement strand
CAGTTATACGGATTACAGCTGCTGGGCAAAGGACAGGAAGCTGGAAAAAGAGAGGGCATACTGGAACCAGGTATTTGAAGAACCAGCCCAGGTACTGGAGCTGCCAACGGATGCAGGAAGGGGGCGTCTGCGTGACAGTCAGGGAGGACGGGTGAGCCGAACACTTCCAGAGAGTGTAAGAGAGAACATAAAGGATTACTGTCAGAGTCATGGGATGACGGAATACATGGTGCTGCTGGGGGGTCTGATGGTACTGCTTGGGGCATACAGCGGACAAGAGGATATCACAGTAGGAACGGTGGCGGCAGGACGAACCAGAAGGGAAACAGAAGAGGTCATCGGAATGTTTGCCAATACGCTGGTAATGAGAGGATATCCAGAGAAGGAAAAACAGGTGAAAGCCTTTTTCGAGGAAATCCGAGAGACAGGAATCAAAGGATATGAAAACCAGGAATACCCTTATTGGAGACTGGCAGAGGAAAAGGGAGGAAAAAGGGAGTTGTCCCGGAATCCACTGTTTGACGTAATGCTGGTATTGCAGGATGGGGAAGCAATGGAATACCGCTTGAATGGAGTAGAGAGCAGTCTGGAGGCAGACGGGGCAGGAGAGGTGCAGTTTGAACTGACGTTTCAGATAAAAAGAAACGAGAAGGAAGAAGAGGTATCACTGGAATACAGCCGAGAGCTTTACCAGGAGGAAACCGCCAGATGGATGCTGGAGCATTATGTGGAATGTCTGGGATGGATGCTGGAACACCCAGAGGAGCCACTGGGAAAGGTAGAACTTGCTGGGGAAGAAGAGAAGAAAAAGATTTTACAGGAATTTAATTATACAGAAAAGAAATGTTTTCAAGAAAGGAATATAGTAGAGTTATTTGAAAAGCAAGTAAGCCTATATCCTAAAAAACAGGCAGTTTCTTTTCAGAACCATACGGTTTCTTATGAGGAACTGGATCAATGGTCAGACTATATTGCTGTATTGCTGCAAGAAAAGGGAGTAGAAAAAGGAGATAGAGTTGCACTTATAATAGAAAGAGGCATAAAAGCCATAGTGGGAATTCTGGGAATAGAAAAAGCAGGCGGTGTATATCTTCCAGTTGAGCCAGAAGTTCCAGAGGACAGATGTCTTTATATGTTGCAGGACAGTCAGGTAAAAGCAATTTTAACTGAGGAAACTCAGAAGCTTACTTATCTTCCAGACCATTTTATGAGGATTGCTGTTCCAGAAAAAGACAGCAGAAGAGAACAATGTAAGGTAAGACCAGTTATCATAGAACAAGATAACCCAGCCTATATTATTTATACGTCAGGAACAACAGGAAAACCAAAAGGAGTACTTGTAAATCACCGTGGTCTGGTGAATTTGGCATATTATTTTGTTTCTGATTTAGAAATAAGTGATACAGACTCCATTCTACAATTTGCCAGCCTGATGTTTGATGCTTCTGTATGGGAAATTACAATGGCATTGTTAACAGGAGCAGATTTGGTTATTTTACCAGAAAGAATAAAACTAGATATCCAAAGGACAGAAGCATATTTGAAGGAACATCATGTGACAGTGGCAACCCTGCCTCCTAACTATTATTCACAAATGCAGGATACAAAACTGCAGCTTGTGATAACAGCGGGAAGCAGAACGGATAAAAATATAGTAGAAAAATCAGCAGGAAAAAGATATGTGAATGCATATGGGCCAACTGAAACAACCGTCTGTGCAACACACTGGGAGAGGGATGGCAGTACAATTCCAGAAAATATACCGATAGGCAGACCAATATTAAACAGTCAGGTGTATATTTTACAAAACGATAAGTTATGTGGAATTGGTATTCCAGGTGAATTATGTATAGCTGGGGAGGGAGTTGCCCAGGAATATATCCAAAAAGAAGAACTTACCAGAGAAAAATTTGCAGAAAACCCATTTGGTGAAGGAAGAATGTACCGAAGTGGTGATTTGGCAAGATGGCTTCCAGACGGAAACATAGAATTTTTGGGAAGAATCGATGAACAGGTGAAAATAAGAGGATATCGAATTGAACCTGGTGAAATCGAAAGCGCACTTTGTCAAATCCCGTCCATAACGGATGCAGCGGTAATTGTAATAGAAGAAGAGAATGGAGACAAGGAAATCTGTGGGTATCTGGTTTCACCAGAAAAATTAAATATAACCAACATTAAGGAAATACTCGCAAAGAGTTTACCAGTTTATATGATTCCAGCCTATATGATGCAGATAGAAAAAATACCAGTTACCAGAAGTGGAAAGGTAGACAAACGGGCACTTCCTGAAGTTCAGAAAGCCAGGAAGGAACAGTACACCGCCCCAGAAACAGAGGAAGAAATATTATTGTGTCAGTTGTTAGAGGAAATTCTCAGGGCTGACCAGGTAGGTGTTCAGGACAATTTTTTTGAACTGGGAGGAGACTCCATTAAAGCAATCCGCCTTGTGTCGAAGGTCAGGGAAAAGAAATATGAATTATCGGTAAAGGATATGATTGAACAGTACACGGTAAAAAATATTGCGGCTAAAATGAAGCCTCTCCTGAAATGGGAGGTAAAGCAGTCAGAAGTAACAGGAATGGTACCAAAAATACCAGTTATGAAAGAGTTTTTGAAGTGGAAGCTGGAAAAACCAGAGCATTTCAATCAAGAGGTTTTACTTGAGAATGTTTCTTACACAGAAGAAGAAATAAGGGAAGTTCTACGGGAACTGGCAGTTCATCATGACATGCTGCGTTTGGTAAAGCGTGATAAAGATTTTGAAATACTAAGCGTGGAAAAGAGCCAGTTATATCAGTTAAGGTGTATCACCATTACAGAAAAAAATATCTGGACTGAAATGGAGAAACACTGCAATGACGTGCAGTCTGGTATAGATTTGGAGCAGGGACCACTTTTACATGCAATATTGTTTGATACACCAGAGGGCAGATATGTATTTATTTGTATTCATCACCTTGCTGTAGACGGCGTTTCCTGGAATATTCTTTTAGATGATTGGGAACTTGCTATCAATCAGCTGAGAAGCAAAAAAAGGATTCAATTGCCACCAAAGACAACCTCGTTTATAGAATGGGGAAATGAATTACAGAAGTATGCTTTACAAATTGGAGTAGATGAAAAGAAGTACTGGGAAAATATAATAGAACAGATTCCGGAGGCGTCTGTAAAAGCAGTTTTTGGAGAAGATAAAGGAACTGGGGAGGTAAATTTATCATTAAGTAAGGAAGAGACTGAAAACTTAATCAAATTTACAAGGCTGCCTTACCATACAGAGGTAAACGATATTCTGCTTGCAGCATTAGGCCGGGCTTTTTATAAAATGACTGGACAAAATAAAATTGCAGTAGAACTGGAACGGCATGGAAGAGAGGAGATTGGAAAAAACATCAGACTGGACAGAACCGTTGGGTGGTTTACCAATTTGGTTCCTGTGATTCTCAGGTCAGATGAAAATATAGGAGATTCAATTGCTTCTGTAAAAGATATGTTAAAGACTATTCCACACAATGGAATAGGAGCCGGCATATTAAGAGAAAATCTACCTGACTTCAAACCAGCTGTATATTTTAATTATATGGGAGAAAGAAGTGGAGATGACAGGCAGAAGGTTAAGGTCAGATATGCCTTTGGCAGAAGTATTGCAGAAGAAAATAAACTTCCTGGGGATATCAGTCTGAATGGAGAAGTCTACAATCATTGTCTTATTTTTTCTGTGAAATATGATAAAAAGTATGGGGATGATTGGATACAAAAATGGACTGCCTGTTATAAAGACTCCATACAGGAACTAGTTATATTTTGCATGGAACAAAAAGAGCCAATTAAGACCTGCTCCGATTTCCTGCTTGCAGGCATCCAAAAAGAGGATTTGAAGCTGCTTTATAACCATACAAAGAATATAGGAAAAATAGATAATATATATCCACTTACATCCTTACAACAGGGTATGCTTTATGCAAAAATAATGAATTCATCGGCTTCTGATTATGTGGTACAGAAGGTTTACCATATAACGGGAACCTGTTATCCTGACTATATTCCAGACGTATTACATGCTTTATGTTGTAAATACGAGGTATTAAAATCGGCATTCTGCTATCAGAAAATAAAAGAACCATGTCAGATTATTTTTGAGGAACGCCAGATGGAATTTCTTTGGGAAGACTATACGGGAAAATTAGACAAGGAAACAGCGTTTCATCAGATGCTGAAGGAGGATATTGACAGAGGCTTTGACTTAGAACAGGATTCATTATTACGGGTAAAAATGATTAAGTTTTCAAACCGCTGCTACCATATGGTAATTAGTTTTCATCATATTATTTTGGATGGCTGGAGTATAGCACTTGTATATTCTGACTTCTGGAAATATTATAAAATGCTGGTTAAGGGGTATTCAGCAGAGCAGGTGCATCAGCTTGCCAAAGATGAGGCGCTGCCATATGAAGATTACATTAGATGGATGCTGAAAACGGACAAAGCAGGAGCGGCTGCTTATTGGTCCAAAGTGCTGAAAGAATACGATGGAAATGCAGAAATCAAGCCAGCGGGACTTCAGCTTGAAACGTTGGAAAAGGTAAGCCGCAGGAAACAGAGAATTGCAAAGGAAACAGTCTGGAACTTAAAGAAAATTTCCAAGGAAAATCATGTGACTATAAATTCAGCAGTAGAACTGGCATGGGGAATTCTATTGCAGAAATATAATAAAAGTAAAGATGTTGTATTTGGAAAAGTCGTTTCTGGAAGAAATGCAGAAGTGGAAAATATGGATTACAGAGCGGGATTATTTATTAATACCGTTGTTACAAGAGCTGTTGTGAGTGAAACGGATACTGTGGCAGATTTAATGAAAAAGATTCAAAAGCAGAGCAGTGAGGGAAGCAGCTATGATTATTGTTCACTGGCAGATATCATGAGTTATGCTGGTAATGGACGTAATTTGGTAAAAACATTGTTTGTATTTGAAAATTATTATTCAGAGGAAAGCAAGGAATGGCAGGAGGCTGGCTTGTCTGTAGATGCAGATCCAGCAAGGGAAAAGACAAATTATGATATAACAGTTACCATTTCGGATCAGGAAACGTTTCTTGTAGAGGTATTATACAATCCAGCAGTCTATACAGAAGAGGAAATAGATTTAGTATTACAGCGTTATGAAAGAATACTGGAGGTCATACCAGCCAGCCTGAACTGTATGGTGACAGAACTGGATGTGCTTACAGACAAGGAAAAACAGCTTGTTCTAAAGGAATTTAATCAGACATACCGTCCATGGCCAAAGGAACAAACCGTAACAGAATTATTGGAACAGCAAGTTGAAAAGACACCAAATAAAACAGCAGTAGTCTATCATGAAAAGTCGCTGACTTATGAGGAATTAAATGAAAAGTCAGAACGCTTTGCCACATTTCTGAAAAATAGAGGAGTTGGAAAAGGTGATTTTATTGCGGTAATGGCTGAAAAGTCACTGGAAGTTGTGGTGGCAATTTGCGGAATCATGAAAGCTGGTGCGGCTTATATTCCAATTGATGTATCCTATCCAGCAGAAAGGATTCAGTATATTTTAGGCGACAGCCAGCCAAAATTTTTAATCTGGAAGGAAGCCTGCCATATAGAAACTGACATTCCGTACATTGTACTAACCGACCAATCCATCTGGGAGGAAGAAGGAGAATGGACAGAAAATAAAAGCCATCCATCTGATTTGGCATATGTTATATATACATCGGGAACGACAGGAACACCAAAAGGTGTTATGGTAGAACATAAGAATATTGTTAAACTGGTTATGAATGCCGACTATACGGTTATGGATACCCATTCTGTGGTTCTCCAGACAGGAGCTTTGGCATTTGATGCCTCCACATATGAAATATGGGGTACCTTTTTAAATGGCGGCGAGCTGCATCTGATAGATGACAAAATACTTCTTCATGTAAAGAAATTAAAGGAGTATATTGTTTCGAACAAAATAAATACCATGTTTCTGACCACAGCATTATTTAACCAGATGTTGAATTTTGATGAAACAATGTTTGATACGTTAGAGCATTTGATGTTTGGCGGAGAAAAAACAGCAGAGAAGCAGGTTGTTTTATTACAGGAGAAAAAAAGGCCGGTTGATTTTAGAAATGTCTATGGACCAACGGAAACCACTACCTTTGCAGCACATTACAGGATACAAGAGCAGAAACGGTACAAGACACCAATTGGCAGACCAATTGCTAATACACAGGCATACATTCTGAATGATAGGCAGCTTTGTGGAATCTGTATGCCAGGAGAATTATGTATTGGAGGAGATGGTGTTTCCAGAGGGTATTTAAACAGGCCAGATCTGACCCAAAGCAAATTCTTAAAAAATCCATTTGGAGAAGGGAACCTGTACTGCTCGGGTGATTTGGCAAGGTGGCTGCCAGATGGTAATATTGAGTACCTGGGGCGTTTAGATGATCAGGTTAAAGTCAGAGGCTTCCGGATTGAATTAGGAGAAATACAGAGCAGGCTGAGAAATTTAAGCAATATTAGTGATGCCGTTGTAATCTTAAAAGAAGAGGAAAGTGGAGATAAACAGATTCTGGCATTTTTTGTAGCAGAAGAAGAGCTGGACATATCAGAAATCAGAAGACAGCTTTCAGCCAAAATGCCGGAATACATGATTCCTACTGGTATTATGCAGATAAAAGAAATTCCTGTTACTCAAAATGGCAAAGTGGACAAAGGGAAACTGTTAGCAGAGAAAATATCTTCCATATCTGAAAGAGAATATATACCGCCAGAAGACGAGCTTGAAGAAACAGTATGCAGTATTTTTGAATTGGTACTTGGAGTGGAACGTATTGGTATCAAAGATGATTTTTACCGTATGGGAGGGCATTCCCTGAAGGCGATTCAGCTGGTAAACCAAATTGAACAACAGACAGGATATTTGTTGGAAATTAGTGATATACTGGAAAATTCTACGGTACAGCAGCTTGCGGTATTCATGAAGGACAGGGATAAGACTAAACAACAGCCTCTTGCCAAGGCAGATGAAAAGCCAGAGTATGCCATGACAGAGGTGCAAAGAAGAATGTATATGCTGCAATGTGCATCACCAGATAGTATTCATTATAATATGCCAGATTGTTTGGAGATTATCGGACAATTTAATGAAAAGAAGTTAAAGGAAACATTTCAGAAGCTGGTGCAAAGACACAGTGCATTACGTACTACGTTTCATATTGCAGATGGAAAGTGGATTCAAAAAATTCATAAAAGTGCAGAACTTTCTATTCCAACGAAACACATCACTGGAGGGGTAGAAGAGGCGTTCCGGAATTTTGTAAGACCATTTCATCTGTCAGAAGAACTTCCTATAAGGGTAGAAATTGTGTTGGAAAAGGATAGAAGCTGGCTGTTTGTTGATATACATCATATTGCAGCAGATGGATCAAGCATCAGTATTCTAAAAAGAGAATTTGAACAGCTTTACAATGATAACCCAATTCCTGACCCATCAAGACAGTTTATTGATTATAGCCAATGGCTCCTAACGCAAAATTATGAGAAACAGAAAAGCTATTGGAAAACTGTTTTTGAAAAAGATGTAAAACCAGTTGAGCTTCCTTACGACTATCGAAAAAAGAAAAATGAAAGAAATCTGGGAAGTACAGAACGCTACAGATTAAGTAAAGAAATTTATCAGTCTGTTTCCACCTTGGCAAAAAAGGAAAGGGTAACTGCTAATATGATATTTCTATCAGCAGTATCTGTATTGTTAAGTAAGTATTCTGGTGAAGAAGATGTGGTCATTGGTTGCCCAGTTATGGCAAGAAACCATAAAGATGCAGATAACATTGTAGGTATGTTTGTGAATACCGTACCAGTTCGCTTATATCCTTCTGCCAAGCAGTCTTTCCAGGACTATCTGACAGAAGTAAAGCAAAGAGCAGTAGAAGCCTATAAAAATAGAGACTGTTCGTTAGAGGATATCATTCCAGAAAAGTATGTGGAACGTGACAGTATGCAGAATCCTTTGTTTCAGGTGGCAGTAATTTATCAGAACCTTGAACCGTATTCCTATCGGGGAAATGGTTTTGTATGCAGGCAGACTCCAGTTGACACAGGCATCTATAAGTTTGATTTATCCTTTGAAATTATTGAAGAGGAGGCAGACTATCAGATTGCACTGAATTATAATAGAAGCCTGTTTGAAAAAGAAACAGCACGCAGGATTTTGGAGGAATTAGAGCAAGTAGTTTTCCAATGCCTGAAAAATCCTGAGTCAGAGCTAGCAGGTATTGACGTTTTGACCAGACAGGAACGACAGAAGGTTCTGGAGGATTTTAATCAGACAAGGGCTTTATATGACACTAGTTTATCCTATCTGGATATGCTGGAAGAGAGGATGCAGAAGACTCCTGATAAAACGGCACTGGTATGGAAGGAGCAGAAGATTTCATTTAGAGAACTGGACAGACTTTCCCAAAAGATTGCTCAGTATATACGAAGCAATTCTGTCAAAAAAGAGGACATTTGTGCCATTATGGTAACGCCATCAGCTGAAATGTTTATTGGTGCCATTGGCATCATGCGTGCAGGCTGTGCCTACATGCCAGTGGATTCTAACTATCCGGAGGAACGTATAAAATACATGCTGGAGAAAAGTAATGCGGTTTTGATACTAACGGAACAGCAGTTTGCGGACAGAGAAGAATTTAGAGGCAGGAAAACAGGTATTATAAAAGACATTTTGAAAGAAAATCAAAAGCAGGGGCAAGAAAAAGCAGAAAAGGTGTATCCAGACAATTTAGCCTATGTTATTTTTACATCTGGTTCTACAGGAAAGCCAAAAGGGGTTATGATTGAGCATAAGGCACTGGTAAATATGGTACACTGGCATAATCGTTATTTTGGATTGACTGAGGAGGATCGAAGTATAAAATATGCAGGCTTTGGATTTGATGCGTCTGTACATGAAATGTATCCACAGCTGATAGCAGGTGTAGAGATTCATATTATCCCAGAAGAAATCCGGATGGATATGGTGAAGCTGAGAAAATACGTAGAAGACAATAAAATTACAATAGGATTTATGCCTACACCAATCTGTGAGCAGTTTATGAAAAAGGAATGTCGAGCCTTAAGGATGATGATTACTGGTGGAGATAAATTACGATCTTTTTGTGACTGGTATACTCTTTATAATAATTATGGTCCAACGGAGAATACGGTTGTATCTACTGTATTTCAGGTAGATAGATTTTATGAAAATATCCCGATAGGCAGACCTATTGACAATGTCTGTGTCTATGTACTGGATAAAAATCTAAAGCCTGTTCCAATTGGAATCCCAGGTGAATTAATGATTAGTGGCTCTGGATTGGCTAGAGGATATCTAAATGATGAAAAACTAACAGAAGAAAGATTTATAGATAATCCATATATTCCAGGGACAAAAATGTACCGGACCGGGGATGTGGTAAGATGGCTTACAGATGGAAATCTTGAATTTCTGGGAAGAAATGATGAGCAGATAAAGATTCGGGGTAACCGTGTAGAGGCAGGAGAAATTGAAAATGCTGCAAAGCAGCAAAAAGAAGTTTCAGATTGTGTCATTCATGTATTGGAAGATGAGAAGAATATCCAGAGAATCGTTTTATATTATATTTCAAAGCGGGAACTGGATGCAGCAGCTTTAAAAGAGACGATGAAAAAGAGGCTGCCTTCCTATATGATTCCCGATGCCTTTGTGTGGCTTGAGAAGTTTGTATATTCAGCAAATAGCAAGGTAGATAAAAAACAGCTGCCAGTGCCAGATTTTTCTGCTTATAGAACAAATGCAGAGGTGGTGGAGGCATCCAATGAATATGAAAAGAATCTTTTGGCAATCTGGAAAAGCATTTTGAATATACCGTCAGCCGGAATTACAGACAATTTCTTTGAATTAGGAGGTAACTCCCTGCTGGTTACTGTAATGCATTCAGAGATACAGCAGCTGTATCCAGATATCCTTACAGTAGGAGATATCTTTGCTAATCCGTCCATTCGGGATCTGGCAGAAGCGATACGCAGATTACAGGATAAAAAAGAACATATCCTGCAAAGAATGAAGCTTGAGCTTGTAGATGACAAAGAAGGAAGTGAAATGGAATTTGCCTATTCGTTCACTGAGAAAGAAATATACCAGTTATATGACTGGTGTGAGCAGGACGGAGAACAGATAAAGATATTTTTTATAGCGGTGTGGGAATACCTTCTTTCTCAAATTGTACAGGATACAGAACTATGTTTTCAAATTCGGGAAGGAAAGCATAAGTATTATGAATATCATTCAAAGAAACTAGAAGAGGCAGTATTTGATGATATTTTGGAAGCGGTGGTACAGAAAACTGATCGCGAGAGAAAAGAACACTATTATCAGTCCCAAGAGGTTCAGGAGGGCAGCGTATATCATGCCTTTCATACCAATGAATTTACAACAGCAGTCTGCTTCAATAAAATTACGGATGCAGAGGAAAATAATTTCACAGAAAAGGTTTCGGTCACAGAAAAGAAGTGGATAGACAAGTATATGGACTTAGTATTTTGGCTGGATATTGGACAGAAAAAATCATCCGTATGTATTTATGCAAACAGAAAAGAAATAGCAGATGACAGGCTGGAACTTGTCTATAAACTAATGGTAAAAACATTAAAAATTCTGCTGGCAGAATAGAGGGGAGGTGGTTATTCATGCTCGACAGAAGCATGGTAACATGGTATTATAAATATAAGAATTTATTAAACCAAAGTATGAAAACTATGATGCCAAAGGGAAAAACAGAAAGGAGAAAACAACCAGTTTAATACCGCTGGTTGAGAAGAACGATATGAAAAAAAAGGCAATTTTATTTCCAGGACAGGGATCACAGTATATAGGCATGGGAAAGAAGCTGTGTTCAGAATTTGCTACAGGGAGTCAGACATTTGAAGAGGCAAGTGATATACTAAATCTGGATGTGAAAGAACTGGCTTTTAACAGCAGCAATGAGGTTCTGACAAGTACAGAAAATGCACAGGTTGCCATTTACGTAGCAGGAGTGGCGCAATATCGTGTGCTTCAGGAATTAACGGGAGTTCATCCCCATTACATGGCAGGACACAGCCTGGGAGAATTAACAGCACTAACCTGCGCAGGAGCCATTGATTTTAAAGATGGAGTTAAAATTGTGCGCAAGCGTGGTTTGTGTATGAAGGAGGCTGCACAAAAGGGTGCAGGAACCATGTATGCTATTGGGAAATTACGTGTAGAGCTAATCCAAGAGGTCTGCCGTCAAATAGCAAAACCAGATTATTTTGTTGGAATATCGAATTATAATGCAGAAGAGCAAAATGTCATTTCAGGCTGCTTTGAAGCAGTAGAAGAGGCACAGAAACGTCTGGCACTCTTAGGGGCAAGAGTGAAACAGCTGAATGTCAGCGCACCGTTTCATTGTCCTGTTATGGAGCCAGCAGCAGAGCAATTTGCCCAGGAGCTAAGTAAGTACTCTTTTCATGACCCAGAATGTATTGTTTTATCCAATGTAACTGCACGTCCTTATCAGGGAAAAGACAGCATAGCAGAGAATTTGAAAATGCAGATGGTTAATCCGGTACGATGGTTTGACAGTATGAAGTACTTAGCTGGAGAAAATACAAAAATGATAATTGATGCAGGACCTGGAAAAGTAATGAAGAATTTATCGGAAAATACAGTTCCTACTATAAAGGTATATGCTTGTGATGATGTAGAAGATATGATTTTCCTGAAAGCTGCTATGAAAAATGAATACTCACTGCCTTTTATTTCCCGCTGCATGGGGCTGGCGGCAGCTTCAAAAAATCAGTGCTCAGATGATAGTACATACCAAAAAGGGGTAGTTGAGCCATATCGCAGATTACAAGAAATGCAGAACAAGATAGAGTCAGAGAAAAGAACAGCCAGTATAGAAGAAATGAAGCTGGGATTAGAGATGCTTGAAATAATATTTCGTACTAAGAAGGTTCCAGAGGATG
Organism: Anaeromicropila populeti; assembly: GCF_900112775.1. Taxonomy (GTDB): domain Bacteria; phylum Bacillota; class Clostridia; order Lachnospirales; family Lachnospiraceae; genus Anaeromicropila_A; species Anaeromicropila_A populeti. The sequence continues at coordinate 385,905 of NZ_FOYZ01000003.1, read as the reverse complement.
TCTGCAAAATAAATTACAGGCGGTTATTTATAGATACAGAGACAGAGGATATATTTGCTGATTACGTAAAATAAAAGGTTACTAGAGATAAAATGGTGTAGAGGCGGTATATGAAGAAAAAGAATATTAAATTAGATACGTTAGGATTAGAAGAAAAGGAACAGTGTCTGCCAGAGCTTTCTCAAAGAACAGATATAGCTGTTATTGGAATTTCTGCCAAAATGAAAGATTTGGAAGGTATGATGCCCCTTTGGGAAGGCGGAATGGATGGACAATCTGTATTAGCAGGAACTTTTCCGAAAGAACGTTTTAAAGATATTAAGGAGTATTTACAAAGAAAAGGAATTTCCAATCCAAGGCCTGAAATGTTTGTAAAAGAAACATACTTAGATGAAATTAGTTTATTTGATGCGAAGTTTTTCAATGTATTACCAAATGACGCCGTAATGATGGAGCCTGCTCAAAGAATTATGCTGGAACATGCATGGAATGCGTTACAGGATGCCGGCTACAGTGAAAAAGCAGTAGAAGGCAGTCATACAGGGGTGTTTATTGGATATTCTGTACCAGAGTACAGTTATCAGCGTATGCTGGAGGAAATGAACCGGGAACTGTATGATAAAAATCTTGCTGGAACCGTTAATTCTGTAATTGCAAGCAGAATCAGCTATTATCTGGATTTAAAGGGACCTTCGGTAATGATTGATACAGCTTGTTCCTCTTCCTTAGTGGCAGTACATATGGCATGCCAGTCTTTACTGGATGGCGAATGTAAGATGGCACTAGCAGGAGGAATCAAGTATTATTTAATACCAGAACAGAACAGAGAAGAGAATGGTTTGGTTTCGGTTGTTTCTTTAGATGGATTCACCAGAACATTTGATCAAAGTGCAGATGGAACCAATGGAGGAGAAGGAGTTGCAGCAGTTGTTTTAAAACCGTTGCAGAAAGCATTATCAGACGGGGACAACATATATGCTGTTATTAAGGCTGCGGCAGTTAACCAGGACGGTGCTTCTGTAGGGATAACTGCGCCTAATTCCAAAGCACAAAAAGAGGTTATATGCAAAGCATGGGAAAAAGCAAGAATTAATCCAGAAACGATTACCTATATAGAGGCCCATGGAACCGCTACCAAGTTAGGAGATCCGATAGAGATAACAGGAATAAACACAGCTTTTGCAGAGTATACCAAGAAGAAAAATTTCTGTGCAGTATCTTCTCTGAAATCAGGAATCGGACATCTGGATTGTGCAGCTGGAATATTTGGACTGGTAAGAGCAGTGTTTGCTATGAAAAACAGACAGCTTCCAGGAAGCCTTCATTTCCGAGTGCCAAATAGGAATATTCCGTTTATTGATGGTGCAGTTTACGTAAATGATGGTTTACGAAGCTGGGATGCAGATTACCCAAGAAGGGCAGGAGTCAGTTCCTTTGGAATTAGTGGAACTAATAGCCATGTGGTACTGGAAGAGGCTCCTATGACGAATTCCCTTCAAAGGGTGAAAAGACCGTATATGTTGACCTTGTCCATAAAGGATAAAAAATCAGAAAAGAGATTACTAAAAGACTATGTGAATTATTTTGAAGGTACAGAAAATACATTAGAAAATATCTGCTATACCTCCAATATCAGCCGTTCAGAGTATGGATATCGTTATGCTTTTGTTTTACAGGATAAAAGTGAATTATCTGAACTGGTTCGTTCCATACAGGAGGGGGAAATCAGCCATCCAAATGTAAAATACATGGATTGCCATGACAGAATCCATACACAAGAAGCAAGGGCATATACAGAGACAGCGGAAGGGATTGTAGGCAGGCTGGAGGATGAAACCAATCCAGAGGTTTTATATGAATTGCTGAAGGAACTGGCAGATGCATATGTGAATGGTGCAGATATAGAATGGGATCGCCTGAAGGAAGATAATCAGGTAAAGAAGGTAGTTCTTCCACCGTATCCGTACTGGAAAGAAAAATTCTGGCCAGAACCAGCAGACCAGAAGACCACAGAAGAAGCAGGAACGGATATTGACCGGCTGTTGGGAAAGGTACTGGCAGATTCTTTGGAACTTGTGATTTTTGAAAATAGTATGAGTACGAAAACACATGCGGAATTAGAAGAACATATTATTGGCAGTACCCATGTACTTGCTGGTACCGTTTATGTGGAAATGATTCAGAGAGCAGTGGAGCATATTACAGGGAATGCACAGATGGAAATAATAAATCTGGTGTTCCAGATGCCGATGACATGTGAACCCGATAAGAAACGTCAGGTACATATTGTGGTAGTGTCAGAAGGGGAGCAGTATAAGGTGTCCATCCAAAGTACCTATGAAGGTGAAGGGAAGTGGACGAAGCATGTAACCGCTGCTGTGCAGGAGCTGAAAGAAGCTGTGCCAGAGCAAATTAATGTAAATGAAATCGAGTCAAGGATTCAGGCTGAACAAAAAGAAGACAGGGAAGGCAGTTCTACAGAAACATTAGTTAAGGTGGGGCCAAGATGGAATCCAGATAAAGTGATTATTGCTTCTGATTCAGAAGTGTTTGCAAGGATTAGAGTACCAAATGCTTTTTTAGAAGAACGAAAGTTATATCATATCTATCCTCCTATGTTAGATGCTTCTGTAAATGCGGGAAGTATTTTAAATAAGACAAAATTGTTTCTTCCCTATTATTTTGGAAAAATTAGAATTTACCAAAGAATGCCTGACCAGTGCTGTAGTTATTTGAAAAAACACGGACCAGAACCGGAACATTCTGAAATTACTTCTTTTGATGGAAAGATATTTGATCCAGAAGGAAATGTAATTGCGGAATTTGAACATTACAGCATGAAAAAGACCCATGAAAAGGAAAGGGAGCAGTTTATGAGACGTGTAGATTCACGATATCATGCGACATACTGGAAAAAAAATGAAGCTGCTGGTGACAGGGGAAAAATAGAATGCTGTGTGGTAATCAGAAAGGAAAATCAATGGGAGGATTCTGTATTACAGGCATTAAAAAAACAGTGTGGGCAGAATATGACGGAGATTATTCTAACGGATACTGTTCTAACGGATACTGTTCAGGCTGGCGAAAATGGAAAAGTTTATGTCATCAATGAAAGTGAGCAGGAATACGAAAGCTGTATCAATGAAATGTATGATGCAGGACAAGCAGGAACCATTATTTTTCTGGCAGGGAGAGATACTGGCGAAGTAAAAAGGGTAGAAGAACTGAAACAAAACTATCAGTTAAGAGTAAAGAGCCTTTACTACCTTATGCGAGTTTTGTCAAAAAATAAAAAGTTTTCAGGAATCCAGTTGATGCTGTTAACACAAAATGCAGTTTCTACGTCAGAGGATGACCGTATAGTGTCAGCAGAAAATGCCTTAATTTTAGGCATGGGGAAAGCATTAATGCTGGAAAATGACCGAATCAAAGTGAAATGTATTGATGCTGATTCTGAAACCTATGGAGAGAGTATTCTACAAGAGATGGAGACCATTTCAAAGCAAAAAATAACGGCTTATCGTAGAAATCAACGTTATATCCAGTGTGTCGGCACTGTAAAAACCAACGAAGATAAAAAGCACATATCTGTTCAGGAGGAAGGTATTTACCTGATTACAGGCGGTCTAGGTGGTGCCGGATTGGTATTGGCCGAGAGGCTGGCTTCTGAAAACAAAAAAGTAAAGCTTGCACTAGTTAATCGTTCTCCATTTCCACAGAGACAGGAGTGGAAGAAAATAACAGCTGCTTCTGAAAAAAATGCAGTTGCAGAGAAAATAAAACGTATTGAAAAAATAGAAGAAAGTGGAGCAGAGATTGAAATTATTTGTGCAGACGTTACGGACTATGCAGCAATGAAGCAAGTACTGGAACAGCTTAGAAGTAAATATGGAAGCCTAAAGGGTATCATTCATGCAGCTGGTCTGCCAGGCGGGGGACTGATTATGCGAAGGGAATGGGAAGATTTCCAAAATGTCCTTGGTCCAAAGGTAGAGGGAACATGGATACTGGATGATCTGACAAAAGAAGATGAATTGGATTTCTTTGTCCTGTTTTCATCGTATTCTTCCTTGTTCTGTGAAACAGGTCAGACAGATTATATTACAGCCAATTCCTATTTGGATGCTTTTGCATATCGGGAAAATTGTCATAGCAGAAAAATAATGACAATGAACTGGACAGGCTGGGGAGAAGCTGGAATGGCAGCAGATAATAATGTGAAACAGGAAGACAGCACAGTCTTTTTTATGAGTAATCAAGAGGCAGCAAATGCGTTTCGGGATGCATTAGAAACTGGATTTTGCCAGATATTGATTGGTGAATATAATTATCCTGTTATGGCACAGGAAGATAAGCAGCAGCGGTTCCTCCAATATCTGAAATTTGACCGTGAAATTGAAAATAATTTGCAGCCATTTCGTAAAAGTGGTGTGAAAAATCAAATTCAGGAGGTTCTGGTATCGGGCAAAACAACTGGAAAGTTAAGTGATACAGAACAGAAGGTGGCAAACATCTGGGGAAAGATACTAGGCTTTAAAGAAATAGAGTATAAAGCGAAGTTTTTGGAAATAGGTGGAGATTCCTTATCTGCAACTTATCTTCAAAAAGAGATAGAGAAAGAATTTCCAGGAATCATGGATATTACAGATGTATTTGTATATTCTTCCGTTTGTGATATGGCACAGTTTATTGAAAGCCGGCTGGAGCTGTCAAAGGCAAAGAAAACCGATGCAGAAAAACCAGTTCAGTTTGACGAGGATTTGGTTGCCTTGTTGCAGATGGTAGGCAGTGGACAAATGAAAGTAGAAGATGCAAATAAACTATTATAATAATAGGGAGATGTGGCTGTGGAAGCGATAAAAAATTATATTTTAGAACAGGTAAGTAAGAAGTTACTAACTCAGCAGGATGCGTTAGTTATGCTGCAAGAAATGAAGAATGAAACTGGAAAATTTGATGAGCAGATAGCGGTAATCGGTATGGCATGTAATTTGCCAGAATCCGAAAATTATAATGAATTTTGGGATAATTTAATAGCTGAGCGTGAATGTCTGAATTATTTGCCAAAGGCATACACTGATTATTACCGACCAACAGAAAATCCATATTATGCGGAATTCCTTGGAAGTGCGCCAAATGATGTAAAGAAAAACCGATTAAGCAAACGAAGCGCTTATATAAAAGATTCAGATTGTTTTGATGCAACATTTTTTAATGTACCTCCCAGAGAGGCTAAGCATATTGATCCATGTCACAGAATGTTTATGCAGACAGCCTGGAGTGCGTTAGAGGATTCAGGATATGGATTTGACCGGATACAGGGTTCTAATACAGGTGTATTTGTAGGAAGAGATCATAACAGCAGCGGACTATATAAAATGCTGACGGAAAATGATACACTAAGTACCGTAGGTTCATGGGAAAGTATTTTAGCAAGCAGATTAAGCTATTTATTTAATTTGAGAGGACCAGCAATCGTAGTAGATACCGCTTGTTCTTCTGGACTTACCGCAGTTCATCAGGCTTGTAATGCACTAAAAAATTCAGATTGCGAAATGGCAATTGCAGGAGGAATTTCAATAGGAGGCGGTGCTTCTGCGGATTCTGAAGATGAGGATGCAAAAAAAGACGCATTGGATGCAGTAGATTCTGATGACAGAACAGTAAGATCATTCGATAAAAAATCATCTGGAACAGTATTTGGAGAAGGTGTAGTAGCATTTATATTAAAACCATTAAAGGCTGCATTACGAGATGGCGATCATATTCATGCTGTTATCAGGGCAAGTGCTGCAAACAATGACGGTGCTTCCAATGGAATTACAGCACCAAATCCAGCTGCTCAGGAAAGTGTTATTATGAAAGCATGGGAAAAAGCAGGAATTTCACCGGAGTCAGTATCCTATGTAGAGACTCACGGAACAGGAACACTGCTTGGAGATCCAATTGAAGTAAAAGCATTGAATAATGCATTCCGAAATTATACCAGCAAAAAGCAGTTCTGTGGTATTGGTTCTGTTAAAAGTAATATGGGACATTTAGTTGCTGCTTCGGGATGTGTTGGCATGATGAAGGTAATTCTCTCAATGGAAAATCATATGCTTCCAGCAAGTATCAATTTTGAGGAACCAAATCCTCATATTAATTTTATTGACTCGGCTTTATACGTTGTAGATAAAACCTTACCATGGGAGCAAAAGGATGGAAAACTAAAAGCAGGTGTCAGCAGCTTTGGATTTAGTGGGACAAATGTTCATGTTATCATTGAAGAAGCACCAGACATTGCAGAATTAGAAAAAACAGAACAGGCACATGTGCTGACCTTGTCTGCAAAGGTAAAATGGTCACTAGAGCAGTTAGTGGCAAGATACTACCGCTTCCTGAAGAAGCACGATGTGGAACCGTATAATCTGGAGGATATCTGTTTTACTGAAAATACAGGAAGAGGACACTATAATTATCGTTTGGCAGTTGTATTCAAAGATTACAGCCAGTTAAAGGATCGGATAGAAGCCTTATATTATCACGGTTTGGAAACGGATGAAGAAAATGAGATTTATTACGGTTATTATAAGATAGTCAGCGACAAGAGAACGGATCGTGGTGAAGGGGAGTATACAGAAACAGAAATCAGAGACATAAACATCAATGCTTCCAGACTGACAGAACAGATTGTGAAGGAAGAGGTTCAAAGAAACGACTTGTTGAGTGAATTAAGCAGATGCTATGTATGCGGTGGATACATTGACTGGCAGAAGCTGTATGATGGTAAATCTTGTAGAAAAGTAAGCCTTCCTACCTATCCTTTTGAGAAAATTGTGTACTGGGGAGATGTGAAGGAATCAAAGGTAGCAGAGAAAAACCAGTCCTGTTGTGAAAAATATAATATGCCATTACTGGAAAGATGTGTGGTGAAATCAGTACATGAGGACATTTATGCGGTGACGTTCAGCTTGAAGAAGCACTGGATTCTGCGGGAACATATTATTACAGGAAAAAATATTATTCCAGGAACAGCATATATTGAATTGGGCAGTGAAGTAGCATCCAGATATTATGATGAAATGGTAGAATTCCGCGATTTAGTTTTTATGACACCATTAGCTGTTGAACCAGGAGAAGAGGTAGAAGCTCAGATTGCTGTGACAAAGGAAGCAAATGGAATTAAATTTACGGTGGCATCCCGCAATAAAGTAATTGACGGAGATAAAGAGTGGATTATCCATGCGGAAGGAAAAGCATATCCCGTTGAGGAAAATCCAAACGAAGTAGTGGACATTTCAAACATAGATCAGGATGAAACCTTATCCCGCTTTGAAATTAAGCTGGCCACTTTAGAGGACAAGGATGCTATTATGAACTTTGGTCCAAGATGGCATAATGTTGTACATGTGTATACTTCTCCAGACCGTTTGTTTGTACATGCCAAACTACCAGATGAATATCTGGATGATATGAAAGAGTACCGTTTTCACACCAGTATGCTTGATTCTACGATTAATGCTGGAATCCAGGCAGTTCTGGAGGGTGTTTATCTGCCATTTGCCTTTAAGTCTATTAAGCTGCTGGCACCACTTCCAGAGGAAGTATACAGTCTGGCAGTGAAGAAGGAAAAGTCTAATAATAACAATGAAACATTTACCTATGACGTATGGCTTATGGATTGTAAAGGAAATGTAGTTGTAAAAATAGAAGATTATACAGTGAAGAAGGTTCATAAATTTAACGATTATGAAGAAAAGCCATTTTATCAGATAGAATGGCTGCCTGATACGAAGCAAATCGTCAAGGATATGAAAAAGCGCAATGTTTTGGTGTTCCGTGGAGATCGTCTGGTGACGGATAAGCTGTTGGAACAGGGAAAATCAGCATTTGAGAGTGTAATTCAGGTAACACTGGGAGAGAACTATCAAAAGGTATCTGAAAACCAGTATATAGTAGCTAGCGAACAGGATTACGAAGTGTTGGTAGATGAGATAAAAGACAGAGGCATCGACACCGTTATTCATGCTGCTACGATGGATTCTTGCATGGACCAGGTAGAAATAGAAGCGTTTGAGAAAGAGATGAATCAGAGTATATACGGTCTTTTCTATTTTACCAAGGCATTGATGACGAGAAAATTCAAGGGGAACCTGGATTTTGTACTATTAACAGAGTATGCCCAAAGGGTTACAGGACAAGAGAAAACAATTCAACCATTAAATAATGCTTACTTAGGCTTTGGAAAGTGTATGGTGCAGGAATATCCGAATTTTAAGGTTAGGTGCATTGACATTGACGAGGAAACAGCGTCAGAAGTTATTTTAGATGAACTGTTAAATAGCATATATGAGTTAAAAACAGCTCTTCGTAATGGAAAACGATATACAGAATGTCTTTCCAAGCTGTCAAGCTCAACGGAGGGCAAAAAGCTAATTGAAATAAAGGATGGCTGTACGATTGTAACTGGTGGATTAGGTGGACTTGGACTGGTAATGGCAAAATATTTTGCTCAAAACGGTGTGAAAAATATTTGTCTTATCAGTAGAAAAAGTAGTACTACAGAGGTAATGGACAAAATCCGTGAAATTGAACATACAGGTGCAAATGTATTGGTTAGAAGTGGGGATGTTTCTGATTTTGCACAAATGAAAAATATTGTAGAGGAACTAAAAGATGCCTATGGACGAATTAATGGACTGGTTCATTGTGCAGGTATAGCAGGAGATGGGTTTATTATTAATAAGACAATGGATACCTTCGCTACTGTTATCAAACCAAAAATTCAGGGAACAAAAGTGCTGGATACCCTGTTAGGAGAAGAAGAACTGGATTTTTGCATTCTGTTCTCTTCTATGACTACACTTCTTGGAGGTGCAGGACAAAGTGATTATACAGCAGCAAATTCCTATCTTGATTCCTATGCACAATACAGAAGATTAAGTGGAAAACATGCCATTTCCATTAACTGGTCAGCATGGAAGGAAACTGGTATGGCAGTGGATTACATGGTAGCAGATGAAATGGTACTGTTCCAGTCTGTTTCCAACCAGGAAGCAATTGAAGTGATGGAAGAAATGATATCCAGAAATGTTTCCAATATTATTCCTGCTGAAATTAATTACGCTTTATTTGCCCATGTATCAGACAGCATTTCCATTCATTTATCAGATGGAATTCAAAAGGCAGTTGCCAGACAAAAGAAGAAGCAGGAAAGCCTGGGAGCAGGTAAGAAGAAAGAAACAGATATTAAAAACATAGCAATTGTAGGAAAAGGAACAGAAGAATATACCCAGACTGAAAAAACAGTAGCATATATATATGCAGGTGTGTTAGACTTAACTGAGATTGATGTATTTGAAAGCTTCAATTCTATGGGTGGAGATTCCATGATTTCTACAGAGGTGCTGTCAATTCTGAATAAGGAATTTGACAATATTCTTGATGTGTCTGATATGTTCTCGTATCCAACTGTTGTCGAGATGGCAGAATACATTGACCAGAAAAGAAACGTGGACAATAGTTCAAAGATAGAGAATGGACAATTAACAGATATGCTGAAAAAATTCGAAGAAGGAGATATTGATGTGGAACAAATGATCGACTTTTTTGGAGAAGAGAAGGAATAGCGATAACTAGAAATTCAATTAAAATGAAGTGATGAAAAGAAAGGAGAGAGTGAAAGGCTTTCTGGCTGGAAAGCCTTTTACTTAAAATGGACTATGGTAATTGAAATTCAGGATTTAGTAAAAAAGTATGGTAAAAAAACAGTAGTTGACGGGGTGTCGTTGAATATTAAAGAAGGAGAGGTTTTAGGTTTATTAGGACCTAATGGTGCTGGAAAGTCAACTACAATCAGTGCAATTTTAGGACTGGTTAAAATAAGTGCTGGTGATGTTAAAATATTTGGACAGACATTAAAGCCTGGCGCAGTGGATATTAAAAAGAGAATTGGCTATGTCCCACAGGATTTTGCATTTTTTCCAGAATTAAGTGCATATGATAATGTTACCTACTGGGCAAAGCTTTATCAGATAAAAGGCAAGGATGTGAAAGAAGCAGTAAAGGAAGCACTGGATTTTGTTGGCCTTTGGGATAGGAGAAAGGATAAGGCAAAAACATATTCTGGTGGTATGAAAAGAAGATTAAACATTGCTTGTGCAATTGTACATAAGCCAGATATTTTGATTATGGACGAGCCAACCGTTGGTGTAGATCCACAATCTAGAAATAACATCCTGGATGCTGTACGCATTTTAAATCAAAAGGGTACTACGGTAATATATACGTCTCACTACATGGAAGAAATTCAGGCAATCTGTAATCAAGTGGCGATTATGGACAATGGACGAATTATTGCCCAGGGAACAATTGATGAGTTAATTCATTTGATGTCTGAAGAAAGAAAAGTAAGACTGGATATTTCAAATATGACGGAAGAAGCCTATAAAAAGATTCAATCCTGGAAGTTCCTGTCAGATATCAGTAAGGAAGAAAATGAAATTCATTTTAAAATGAATGAGCAGGATATGTCAAAGTTAATGGAAGAACTTGTGAAGAATAAAATAGAAGTAATTGCTCTGGATGTTGAAAAACCAAATCTTGAAACAGTATTTTTACAGTTGACTGGTAAGAAATTAAGAGATTAACGGGAAACTGGTGCATGAAAAATAACTGAAAAAGAAAGGAATCGAATTGATAGTATGAACATATTAAATCAGATTTATTATACCGTAAAACGTATATTTATGGAATATAAGGCAGTTGCGATTAAATTGTTATCTTTTATTCTTCTTATATTGATTCTGGGATCTGCATTTACAGATGCATTTGAAGTGTCATCTTTGGATGAGATTACGGTAGTTTGTTATAATGGGGATCAAGGTGACAGTGGAAAAGATTTTTTGGATTCTATGATGAAAATAGATTCGATAAAGGAACTTATCACGTTTAAAGAAGTATCTACTTTTGAAGAAGCAGAAGAATTGGTTAACAATGAAGAGGCAGAGGCTGTTATCTGCATACCTGATAATTTTTCAGAGCAAGTACAGACTCAGGACACAGCAAATACAATTGAGGTATATCAGAGAAAATATTCTGGAATTTCATCGACTGTAATTGAAAATGTAGTCGAAAGCTATGTAAATGGATTAAATTGTGCAGGTGTTGTCTATCAGCTGCAAGGTAACTTGGATGGATTTGATTTTACAGCAGAAAGCGGACTGGAGGAGCAGCCATTGACCTCTTCTGGTAAAGTGCCAACCTCTATGGGATATTATGCGCTGGCAATGCTGCTTATGATGATGTTGTATGGTGCAGAATATGGATGCAATGGAACTGCTGAGGAAAGCCTTGGTACATTAGGCGACCGAGTTAAGCTGTCTCCAATGAAAACCTATCAGCAATATATTGGAAAGATAATAGGATTAGCTTTGGTAACATTTATTCAAGCATTAGTAATTATTATATTTACAAAAATCGTATATGATGTAGATTGGGGAAATAATGTACCATTATTACTTGCCATCATTTTCTCCTTTTCCGTAGTAACAACAACACTGGGAGCTATGCTGTGTATATTGACAGGAAACGAGTCAAAAGCACAGTCCATTATTACTGTTTTAATTATTGTATTTACGTTCCTTGCAGGTGGTTTTGTATATGCTGATTTTTCCAATGTTGAGCATATATCATTAAGCTATTATGCAAAAAGTGCAATACTGAATATGGTATATGCAGGAGATTTAAATGTAGTATATCGGAATATTGGAATTATGTGGGGTGTTACTGTAGTATTTATTATAATTAGCGTATTTATTGCGGAAAGGAAAAAAGCATGACAATATTTTGGAATAATATAAAACGAATATTTTTAAGAAAAACAAATATTATTTGTATGGTGGTTGTACCAATAGTGGTAAATATAATTGTTGTTTCCTTAATGACTTCAAATTCAAGTTATACCGTTGGAATTACGGATAATGACCAGACAAAATTCACAGAACAGTTTGTGGAAACACTAAGCGAAAAGTATGATGTGGTAGAACTGGACGAAGATGAAGTAAGCAGTAAGGTAATAAATAGCAAAGTGGACTTGGCACTGGTGTTTGACGAAGGCTATACAGCCAAGCTGATTGCTGGTGAAGATGCCGCTGTAAAAAGCTATATGCTGACGGATGGGAACAATGCCCAGCCATTAAAAATGAATCTTAACAGTTATTTATCTGCAATAAAAGAGATTGCAGGGGCGGCAGGCAGCGATGAAGAAGCTTTTTATCAGGGAATAGAAGATTACAGCAATAGTGACTATCAGGTAGAATATAAGAATTTAGCATCAAGTGTTTCTGATGATATAGAACGTTCAGTAACATCATTAGGTTATCTTGCACTGGGAATGATGTTTTTAATGTCATTTTCTACTATGCTGATTCTGGAAGATAAGATGGTCGGTGTATTCGATCGGTTAACAGTAACACCATTAAGAAAATCAAGCTATTATGTTCAGAATCTGCTCAGTTTTTTTGTTGTTTCCTGTATTCAAATTGTAGTCATTGTTAATGTACTGCCCAATATAGTTGACATCAGTTACGGTGATACAACACAGCGGGTTATGGAAATTATACTGGTAAGTGCAGTGTTTGCCATGGTTTGTATTGCAATTGGTATTTTAATCAGCCGGTTTGCTAAGAGTACATTATTTGCAGGATCCTTTGTCAGCTTAGTAAATATTCCGCTATTAATGCTAGGTGGATGTTTGTGGCCAAGAGAAATAATGCCAGAGACTGTACAGAAAATTGGTGATTTTATGCCAACAACCTGGTACATGCAGGCAGCAGAGTCTGTATTATATGGTGACGGCCTTGGAGCGGTAAGAAATGAAATACTTTATATGTTAGCAGTAGTCGTTGTTTTATTAACAATTGCATTTGTAGCAAAAACAGATAAAGAGACATTATAAAGACCTAAATCTTTTATGAAAAAGATTCCTAGGATAAATAAGTATAAGTAGTACTAAAAAATATGTGTTTGATATAGTTAGAAACTATGTCAGACACAATTTTTTATAATACAGATAAATTAATATGGTTCTGTTGCTACAGGAAATAACCAGTTTGCAAATGAACTTAGTGTTCTTCCAAAAAACTTGGCAATTAAGCCAACTATGAATGCAGCAATTATGGTTCCTTCACGAACACCGCTAATTTTATGGAATAATATACCTGATATTAGGATTGCGATAAAAGCCATTGATGCATCAAAACACACTTTGATGATTCCAAACTCTGCTTTAATTCGCATTGTCACAGCTTTTACAAAGGCTTCGCCTGGAAGCATTACAACATCTGCTATTACTTCAATGTACACGCCAAATCCTAAAATGACACAGCCGATCAAAAGGGAAGCAATTTTATAAATATATTTATCAGGTTCAATCCATGACAACAAATTCATAGAAGAGTCAATAAAATAGCCAAATGCAATGGAAATAGGAATTTGTAATAACTGTATTTTTTGAAAATTTCTCCGAAGTATTGCTATCTGCAATGCAATTAGTACAAGACTAAAGACAATGGTAAATTCCCCTAATGTAGGTGTAAATCCTAGACTTAATACATAGGGAATACTTGATATTGGTGATGTTCCAAGGTTTGATTTTGTGATAAAACTTACACCAAATGAATTGATGTATAATCCTAGTAAAAATACAATATATGGTTTAATTAATTTTTTTCTATTCAAATCTCTACACTCTTTTCAAATTGTTATTTACTCGCTCTAAATATTTTATAAATTGTTCTTTTTCATCATCTGTAAAATTACATAAAGCGGTATTTTCTATTGTAGTAAAAGCTTTTTCTACATGTGTAACCTCTTCTTCCCCTTTTTCTGTTAAAAAAACATTCAAGTATTTGCGGTTCTCATTATTCAGTTTGCGTTGGACTAGACCATTCTTTTCCATTCGGATTAAAAGACTAGTAACCGTTGCAGGTTCAATCTTGCATGCTATTGCAATATCTTTTTGAACAGAACCATCATGTTCTTTTAAATATTCTAAAACTTTAGGCTGACCAGATGAAAGATTACGTTCGGCTAACTGCTCAAAAACTTTTTTGGTAAATATTAAATGATTTTCCATCATTAATTTGTGATACATGGTGTGCGCTCCTTTCTTTAAACACTTTCAATTCTAATAGTTAGAATTCAAAGTGTCAAGTACTCTTTTCAAAGAGAAGTTTTATAAGTTATGAATTTCGTTTTTATGTGGGGATATTTGTTACATAGGTTGTATCAGGTTTGTATAACGAGTATAATAGGATATTATGAGCCAAAGGAGTACCAAAGTTATGACGTTACAGCAGTTAAAGTATGTGGTAATGGTAGCAGATAAGGGAACAATCAGTGAGGCTGCCAAGGAATTGTTTATTTCCCAACCAAGCCTGACCAATGCAATCAAAGAGCTGGAAAATGAAATGCAGATTACGATTTTTAACCGGACAAATAAAGGAATAGCAGTATCTGGTGTTGGTGATGAATTTCTTGCTTATGCTAGGCAGGTTCTGGAGCAGGCAAATCTTCTGGAGGAAAAGTTTTTAAATGTTAAAAAACAAAGCCCGAGATTTTCAGTGTCTGCTCAGCACTATTCCTTTGCGGTTAATGCTTTTGTAGATGTAATTTGTGAATTTGGGGGAAACCAATATGATTTTACGTTAAGGGAAACCCAGACCTATGAAATTATTGAGGATGTGAGCAGACTGAAAAGTGAAATTGGTATTTTATATACATCATCAAAAAATGAGGAAGTAATGAAAAAGATGATTAAGCAGAATGGTCTTATTTTTGAAGAACTTTTTGTTGCAAAACCTCATGTATTCATTAGTTCAAAACATCCATTGGCAGAAAAAGAAGTGATTGATATAAAGGATTTGGAGGAATACCCCTATCTCTCTTTTGAGCAGGGAGATTATAATTCCTTCTATTTTTCGGAGGAAATACTGAGTACCCTGGACCGAAATAAAAATATTAAGGTAAGGGACAGGGCAACCCTTTTTAATCTTGCAGTTGGCTTAAATGGCTATACCGTCAGTACTGGCATTATAAGCAAAGAATTAAATGGAGAAAATATTATCGCAAAGCCATTAATGGTAGATGAGTATATGCGGGTAGGCACAATTATACAAAAAAATATGCCATTGAGCAGATATGGAAGAGCGTATATGGAAGCATTAAAAAAGCATGTGTTTGATATAGTTTAAAGCTATGTCAAACACACTTTTTTTTGTATTATGAAAAATTAGAAAAGTAATTTATACTGTTTTCAAGAATAGAAGCATTGATAATGTGATACGCGAGAAAAGGAGGAAACAGTATGGCAAACAGAATCGAAACGAAATGTATACAGGAAGGGTGGAAACCGGAAAAGGGGGCGCCAAGGCAGCTGCCAATTTATCAAAGTACAACATTTAAATATGATACCAGTGATGAAATGGGACAATTATTTGACTTAGAGGCAGAAGGTTATTTTTATACCAGACTGCAAAATCCAACCAATGATGCTGTGGCAGCAAAAATATGTGCTCTTGAGGGGGGAGCGGCAGCCATGCTTACATCATCTGGGCAGGCAGCAAACTTTTACGCTGTTTTTAATATATGTGAGGCAGGGGATCATTTTATTGCATCTTCAGCTATATATGGAGGAACCTATAATTTGTTTGGAGTTACCATGAAAAAAATGGGTATCGAATGTACTTTTGTAGATCAAGATCTGCCAGAAGAGGAGTTGGCACAATATTTCAGACCAAATACAAAGGCTGTTTTTGGAGAAACCATTACAAATCCCACCGTTTCCATTTTTGATTTTGAAAAATTTGCACGGTTGGCACATTCTCATGGAGTGCCTTTGATTGTGGATAACACCTTTGCTACACCTATTAATTGCAGACCATTTGAGTGGGGAGCTGATATAGTGACTCATTCCACTACTAAGTATATGGATGGACATGGTGTTGGTGTAGGAGGCTGTATTGTGGACAGCGGGAACTTTGACTGGCTGGCACATAAAGATATGTATCCAGGGCTTACAACACCAGACGAGTCGTATCATGGCATTGTGTATGCTGAAAAGTTTGGAAAGGGTGCTTATATTACAAAAGCGACAGCCCAGCTGATGCGTGATTTTGGTTCTATCCAGTCACCGCAAAATGCGTTTTATCTGAATCTTGGACTGGAAACCCTTCATTTAAGAGTAAAGCGGCACTGTGAAAATGCTTTGGCAGTTGCAAGGTTTTTGGAAAAGCAGGAAAAAGTCGCATGGGTAAACTATGGGGATTTGGAAAGCAGCCAGTATCATGGACTAGTGACAAAATATCTGCCAAATGGTTCTTGCGGAGTTTTAGCATTTGCCATAAAGGGAGGAAGGGATACTTCTGTTAAGTTTATGGATCAATTGAAATTAGCGTCTATTGTTACCCATGTGGCAGACAGCAAAACCTGCCTTTTACATCCAGCAAGCCATACCCACAGGCAGCTTTCTGATGAACAGTTAAGGGCAGCAGGAATTGCTCCCGATCTAATAAGATTTTCAGTAGGTTTGGAAAATGTAGAGGATATTATCGCCGATTTGGAACAGGCACTTGAGCAGATATCATAAATGCCAGCTATATAGGGCATTAGCACTGAGAAGATGCAAGGCAGTAAAATTTATCCATTAAATAAAAAAGTAGATTTAATCCGGAATTATTCATGGTAAAACATCCAATGGTGCTTCAAACCGCATAATAACTTTATTTTCAACTAATGATTGCGTTCACTTAAAAAGTGAAGCCCAAACAATAGAAAAAGAGTTAAATAGGTGTTTTTTATTGCAGTAAATAAGGAGTTTACTGAAAATCCACTTACTTACTCAATTAATAGAACAAGCAGAGTAGAATTAGTGAGAGTATTATTATTGAATCGTATGATAGAAATTTTTTCATTTCTTTTTTGTCATTCTGGAGCTATATCTTGTGGTTGTACATTTTGCACATATAGGGGTGTCTCCAACAATTATCATAGTAATACGTAAAAAATAGACGAACATACAGAAAAATAAGATAGTCACAAACTCAATAGAAAGTCTGTGACTATCTTTCAATAGCTACTTAGCAGAATCAATACCCTCAACAATATTCCCATGCTCAATGGAAGAATCACCTGGTATTGTAGTTTCTATTACCGTTGTTGTACCATCTTCATTTTCAATAGTTATGTTTTGTCTCGTTTGGCTCTCTAATATAATTGGTTCTTCTGTAGACTCAACACTTGTTTCACTACTTGATGCACTCCCCTTTACATCTTTGGTAAAGGGCTGTCCAACAATAGCAAAAATTACACATCCAATCAAAACAACTGTAACTATACCAATCACTGGTTTTTGTTTAGACTTCATTTTTCAACCTCCATCATTAATTAACGTAATAATAATAAGGATCTCCATATTTACTACAACCAATCTCCAACTCAACATTAAATGTCGTAGACTCATAATATATTGTGGCATTGACTATATACTTAGATATTGAAGTGGTATAAGTAGAAGAATATGTATTATTCCAATAAAATGTCGCTGTACTTGTTAAATTATATACGGTTACACCTAATCCATTAACATAGGCACCAGTATAAGTTAAATTTCTTGCATATAAACTAGATGATGCTGTAACTAAGCTATTTACCGAAACATTACTATCTGTACCAATTGTTAGCACTTCTCCAACATCAATTGTTACGTAAAGAGTACCACCATCCTCTTGCTCAATCGAATAGTCATATGTACCAGTATCTAAATTCTTGACATATTCATTGTTTAAATTGTCTAGGCTATTAGTTGATTCAGCAGATACACTAACATTTGGATTGAATCCAATAAGCACTGCCAAAGCACATACTAAAGTCAATATCATTTTTGCTTTCTTGCACATTTTAATAATACCATACTTTTTTTTTATGTAAATATTTTGTTATTTATTACAACTCCAATACCATATCAATTAAGCAGTTTGATATTAGAGTATAATTTCTGCTATTTGTTTTTATTACCTATGACATAGACGTAGTTTAGTCTTAAAATATAAACTATAACTTTAGCTGTCAACAGAAAAAAAATTTGAGTATATTCATTTTCTCTATTTTAGTATATTATTAGATATATAGAAGTTTTGAATGATATGTAAGAAAGAGGGGATGGAGAATGGATATTGCACTAGAGAAAAAGGGGGAACTTGAAGCGGAGAGTAAGGAAAAGGTAAGTTGGGTTAACCCCAAAGAGACTCCCGTTCAGGCTAAATTCGGCAGTCGTTCTTTTACAAAGAAAAACCAGGAAAATATTTTTAGTGGATTGTATGGAGATACACCAGTTGTGCAGAGAATGGAAATAAAGGTTAAGAACGACAAAGGTGAGGATAAAACAGCTAAAATAGATAATTTATTCATATTTATGAATCTGATGGGTTTATTATTTGATGAGGATAAAAAGGAGCATCCTAACAGGAAAAAAATAAAGGAAGTAGAGCAAATAGAAAAATTTCAGGCACTGTATGAGGCTATTAAGGAGAGAGCAAAGGAAATTCCACCCAAGATACAAAAAGAAATTGATTTTAAAGAGTTCACACTTGATAATCAGGTTGAAATTATGCAAAGTGTGGCAGAACTGGAAATTCCCCAAGATAAAAATGAGGTTTTGTTGAAAATTTACACCACCTTGGAGAAAGAGAACTTATTGGATGATTGTATACATACCCAGTGGGATGCCACTTCTGAAACCAAAGATTTATATGAGAAGTATAATTACATAACTTTTTTTGCTTTCTTATTAGCAAAGGAAAAACATTCAGATATTAAATTACCTGCTGTTTTGGATATTTTTAAGGCAAGAAAATATCATTATAATTTGGAACGGGAAAAGAAAGGATTTACTGGAAATGAAGAAGAGGACATTGATCCAACAGATATAAAGAAGGAATATGTGAAAAATACGTCCTGTGTAATTACAGCATTGTTTCATGCAGAATCAGCATTGGGGGCAGCTCCTTTTGGAAGCAGTTCGCCAGAAGAGCTGCATGGAATGATGGTTACATTTTTTTCAGATAATAAATTCCAAAAGGATGGATATAAGAAAGAAGAAAATCATAATCAGTTTCATAATGTATGGAAAAACTATTCAGACGATTCAGTGAATCCTAGTTTATATAAGTATTTCAAATATAAAGAAGTTGCTGGAGCATCTTGTATAGGAAAGCATCTTGATAAATTGAAGGAAAGAGGGAGAAATGCTGCGGATCAAGGCATTTATGATGATTTAGTTGGAAAACTAGGAGGAGTTACGAGTGGAATCATTCTTACAGCTGGTCATGCCATGTTTTTTCAAAAGGGAGAGAATGGTTTTCTTTTGAAGGATAATGACAATGGTGGGAATAGTGAGGGGATCTATGGAGAAAATGGAGGAAAAGCAATAAAAAGTATTTGGAAAAGGTAATAAAGTAGTTAAATAAAGGGGATAGTCTGAAAATGACTATCCCCTTTCCATGGTTGTTTCTATTCTTCCAGCGCATAGATATGTTTATCAGCCCGAAAAGGAAGGCAGGATAATGCACCAATGATTCCAATGATGAAAAATAACAAAGCTGCACCAGACCCCTTTCCAGAACCAAATAGTATTACCAGCTGGCTTCCAGAAAGCTGGGTGGCCATAAAAGGTTCAAATACTTTATCAACCAAAATGCCTCCACAAAAATAACCAAGCGGAATTGTAAAAAACTGCAAAGTATTCCGGACAGAGTAGACACGACCTTGCATAGAAATCGGAATTCTTGAACGGAAAAGTACATCTAGATTAGCATTCATAACAGGAATAAAAATCCATCCCAAAACAGCACCCAGACACCAAACGGGTGTACTTCTTCCAAATGCCAGGATAAAGTTTTCTGTACTCATGGAAAAAAGCAGGGAATTGCAAATAATCCTGGCTCTGCTTTTAGGAGTAGGAAGAATAGTAACCAAAATACTTCCTAACAAAGCAGCCAGACCAGTAAAAGTATTGACCATTCCAAGAGCCAGTTCTCCATTACCAGGGGAACGTGAAAGAACCATTGCTGGTAATGCAGCGTTATAAATAGAAGCTGTAAAATTGATTACTGCCAAAAACAAAATCAAATCCAGAATACCACGGTTATTTTTCAGATAGTGCAGTCCACTTCTGGCAGACTGGATAATGGTTTCCTTTTCCACATTGTCTTGTGAAGGGGACGGAATTTTCACAAAACAAAGCAATGCTGTAAAGGCAGTAGCAAAGGTTAGCAAATCAAACAGAATGACTATCTGAAGGCTGGTAATGGAAAGCAGTGCAGCTGCAATTACTGGTGTGAGTATAGAGACCAGCGAATTAGAAAAAGAACGCATCCCACTGACTTTCTGGTAATATTTTTCAGGCACCAGAAGGCTGATAACAACATCTGACGAAGGCTGTTGTACCGTATTCATCAGTCCATTTAGGGCATTCAGGAAATACAGATGCCAGATTTGCAGCCTGCCTGTTGTCAGAAAAAAAAATACCACAACACTACAAAGTGCCGCAAAGCTGTCACTAATTAGTATGGTAAGCTTTTTGTTCCAACGGTCACTTAATGCACCAGAAAATATACTGAATAAAACATATGGTGTATAGGAACAGATGGTAAGCAGGGAAGTAGTAAGTGCAGAACCCTGCTGTTGATAGGACCAGATTACAAGTGCAAAGCTAGTCATTGCACTGCCAAGTGCAGAAAATGACTGAGTAATCCACAAAATCAGGAAAGTACTAAGCTCCCTGGATGCTACATTAATATTTTTAAACATGACCTTGCTCCTCTTTCAAATAAAATATTTAATCAGGAAGGTGCAAAGTCTGTTGGACGAATGTAATTCACTCCGTGCGGCTTCGTCCGATCAGACCTTGCACGGAGTAGTGTCAATGCAGAGTTTCATATAAAACATCCTTTCATAGTAAGTAAATAATGCAATACTAATAAAATAATTTTACCATATAAAGGTACTTAAAGCTACCAAAACATTTAATTCTGTCATTACATATGGCAAAATCTTAAATTTGTCATACCATATCTTATAGTAAAAATCTAGGAAGAAATTATGATATGTTAAACTATAGATATGGAAGTAATAATGTGATTTATGTAAGAGATGCCCTGATTGAAGAGGTATTTCATGATAGAAATGCAGGCTATGTAACAATATCATATGGGGAAATTGGAAATTTTAATATCGTCCATATCCGTGTTGTACAATTATTAGTTGGGCAGACAACAATCATACAAAACCGCTCAGGGCAAAGCTTGCTGTTGCGTGACCTTAGAAAAGGCATGACCGTAGATGCTGTTTTCTCAAATCTTATGACGGCATCTGAACCACCCCAGGCAAGAGCTTTTGAAATCATCGTATGGAATGAAGAAACTCATTCTAATACTGTAGTAGACAGAGTGATAACCGTTAATACTGAAAATCATTTTTTTATTACAGGAAAGGCAAATCTGCCTGAAAAGCAAATCCGGTTTAATGTGAATCCTCAAACGGTGCTCCTAGATCAAAGGGGAAATAGAATCTGCTTATGCAGAATAAGGGCAGGACAGATGGTAAAGGTTACCCATGCTGATTTTATGACATTTAGTATTCCACCACAAACCACAGCATATCGTGTACAGATTGTATAAAATAATTCAGGGATGGAAGAATACTCCATCCCTGTTCTAAAAATTATTACTTTAAACTAGATGGTGAAACGCCATATTTTTTCTTAAAAAGCTTACTAAAATAATACGCATCATCATAGCCAACTTCAGCTGCTACCTCCTGAATACTGCCTTCCCAACCAGCTTCTAACAGTTCCTTTGCTTTTTCCAGCCGTATACTGATTAAATATCGGATAGGGGCATTTCCTGTTTCGCTTTTAAAAATTCTGGATATATAAAAAGGACTTAAATACATATTTTCTGCGATCTGATCCAAAGATATTTTTTCATTGTAGTGATCCTCAAAATAGGTAATAATCTGTTCAACTACATATTTTTTATTGGTAGAATCAAAAGAGCAGCCCGTCTTAATCTCCACAGGTTCCGTTTGTTCCCGGATAAGAAGCAGTAATATCTGCATCAGATAAGATTTAAGCATAAAGTACCTTCCCTCCCGGTACACTGCATTTTCAGCTGACATAGAGGCACAGATTTTAAACAGTCTTTGGCGGAGCTCTCCCGTTGTGTGAAGTATAATATCCTCGTCTACAAGAGGAAAATAATTTTTGGAATAGCCAGTAAAATAAATGTCAGAAAAACCAATAAAAAATTCTGTTACTGGGTTATGCGAATCACTGACAAGAGATTGATGCTTCACTCCTGGATTTAAAATAATCAAATCCCCCTCCCTGACCGTATAATATTTCCCATCAATATGATATTTCCCAGTACCAGATAGAATAAAATCCATTTCTATGTGGTCATGGCAATGATAACAGCATTCGTCGTGGGTTCTGGCTCCTGTCCAGATAAAAAGAAAAGTAGGGTTTAAATCTTCTATTAGCGTATTTTCACAGCACATACTTATAATCCTCCCAAAACGATTTCAATACCTTTTTCTATTGTAACTTGTTTAAAGTAAAAGGTAAATTGTTTTTTGCAAAATCCTACATCAAAGGTGCAAGATACTACATTTCATTTTCTTCAAAATAAGATATACTTTGAATTCATGGCAGAATATTTCAGAACGTAAGTGTCTGAGATTCGACAGGGATAGGAGGTATTAAAATATGACACCAATGAAGTGGTTTTATTCATTTTTAAAAAAGTACCGGGGACATATGATTTTGGGGTTATTGCTGACAACGGTTATTTCAGCACTTTCTATTATAAATCCGTATATTTCTGGTCAAATTGTGGATCAGGTTATCAAGGGAGAAAATTATGATAAGCTGCTGCCATTAGTAGGATGCCTGATGGTGGTAACAGTTGTAATTGGGGTTACACGCTTTTTTTATCAGGTGGTTTTTGAAACGGCATCCCAAAGGCTTTTGTATGATATGCGTGATAAAGTTTATCGTAAGCTTTTGGAAGAAGATTTCTCTTTTTATAACAAAAAGAGAACAGGAGATTTAATGAGCCGGCAGACAGGAGACATGGAAGCTATTCGTCATTTTGTGGCATACGTGGTGTATGTCAGCTATCAAAGTATTCTGATGTTTCTTTTTGCCTTAATTATGATTTTCACAGTAAATACCAAGCTGGCATTGTGTATGATACTGGTGCTTCCATTTACAGCACTTGCTACATACCGTCAGTCAAAGGAAGTACATCCAGCATTTAAGCGGAATCGTGACTGCTTTTCTTCTCTGAATGCCTTTGTTCAGGAAAATATTAGTGGAAATCGTGTGGTAAAAGCATTTGCCAAGGAAGAATTTGAAATTGATAAATTTACAAGGGAAAATGATAAATTTAGAGCGGCTCAGATTGATGCGTCCAAAATCTGGATGAAATATGTTCCGGTTTTTGAAGTCTTGTCTTATGTACTTACTATTTTGCTTATATTTTATGGCGGACATATGGTAATTCAAAATGAAATTACTATGGGGCAGTTGGTTACAGTAAATGGGTATTTGTGGATGCTGAATAATCCTCTTCGCATGGCAGGATGGCTGGTAAATGATGTAGGTAATTTTGTTACGTCGGTGGAAAAGATTTATGCTACCTATAGCGAGGAGCCACAAGTAAAAACACCAGCCACTGGTATTATCAAGAAACATCTGAAAGGGGAAATCGTATTTCAAAATGTTTCTTACCGGGCAGATGATGAAGACATTGTTATGGATATTAATTTTAAGGTAAAACCAGGGCAGACCGTTGGAATCATTGGTTCGACTGGTTCAGGAAAATCTACAATAATGAATTTACTTTGTCGTTTTTATGATACTACCTCTGGACAGGTTTTGGTGGACGGAACGGACGTGAAAGATATGGATTTGTATCATCTTCGGGACAATATCGGAATGGCAATGCAGGACGTGTTTCTATTTTCTGATACAATTGAAGGCAATATTGCTTATGGAAGACCAGATTGTTCCTTTGAAGAGGTAAAGAAAGCAGCAGTTATGGCAGATGCCAATCATTTTATCAGTGCACTTCCAGATGGCTATGATACGATTGTAGGAGAGCGTGGGGTTGGACTATCAGGAGGGCAGAAACAAAGAATTTCTCTGGCAAGAGCATTGCTGAAGAAACCGTCAATTCTAATTCTGGATGATACTACCTCAGCAGTAGATATGGAGACAGAAAGCTATATACAGAGTCAGCTGAAAAAAATAGAAAAGAATTGTACTATATTTGTAATTGCATATCGTATATCATCTATAAAGGATGCAGATTTGATATTAGTTATGAACAATGGCCGCATTATTGAGCAGGGTACACATGAGTCCTTAGTGGCTGCTGGTGGTTACTATGCAACGGCATTCCGTAATCAATATGGAGAAGTACCTAATGAAGTCTTAGTAGGAATGGAGGAGAAATAGTTATGGCTAGAAACCGATACGATATGGACGAAATTTTAGAAGACAGTTTTGATGTGAATCAATTAAAGCGTTTGGCAGCATATATTTCACCTTATAAAAAGAAAATGGCAGGAGTAATTTTGCTGATGTTGTCATCCTCTGCATCCACTATGATGATTCCAATTTTCTTACAGAATGTTATGGACGTCTCTATTCCAGATAAAGATATGAAAGCTATTGGAATTTACAGTTTTCTCACCCTGTTAATTGCACTTTATTCTGCCTTTGCACTAAGGTTGAAAATTAAAATTATGAGTGTAGTGGGACAGAATATTATATATAGTATACGAACCGATATTTTTAAACATTTGCAGGAACTTCCTTTTTCTTATTATGATGACAGACCTCACGGGAAAATACAGGTACGTGTAGTGAATTATGTAAACAGCTTAAGTGATTTATTAAGTAATGGTATTGTAAATACATTTACTGATTTGTGTAACCTGATTTTTATTTTGGCTTTTATGCTGTTTTTGGATGTAAAGCTGACATTGGTATGTCTTTGTGGTCTTCCTGTGCTGACTGTTGTTATTATTTTTATTAAGAAAAAGCAGCGGAGGGCGTGGCAGATACAGAGCAATAAGCAGTCTAACTTGAACGCATACATTGCAGAAAGCATTAATGGCATCCGGGTAACCCAGTCCTTTGTCAGAGAACGAGAAAATACAGGAATTTTTAATTTTCTTAGTAAAAATTATCAGAAGTCATGGATGCGGGCAGTTATGTTTAACTTTACTATGGGGCCAAGTGTTGACATTATTTCAACCGTAACGACTGCTTTTATTTATATTTTAGGTGTGAAATGGATTTTGTCACCAGACTCTACTCTGACAGTGGGTGTTCTAATTGCATTCACCGCATATATCAGTCGTTTCTGGGCGCCAATTAACACCCTGGCTGGTTTTTACAATTCTCTTTTGACGGCGATTTCTTATTTGGAACGTATTTTTGAAACCATTGATGAACCGGTAAACGTAAAAGATACTAAAGATGCTGTGGAAATGCCTCCTATTGATGGTACAGTAGAATTTCAGAAGGTTTCTTTTAGCTATGAGCCAGACCATAAGATTTTACAGGATATTAGTTTTACTGCAAAGAAAGGTGAAACGTATGCCATTGTAGGACCTACAGGAGCGGGAAAAACGACAATAGTCAATTTAATCAGCAGATTTTACAACGTGGATTCAGGAAAAATTTTAATTGACGGAAGGGATATTTCAAAAGTAACGTTACATTCCTTAAGAACCCAAATGGGTATTATGATGCAGGATAGTTTTATTTTTTCTGGAACGATTATGGATAATATCAGGTATGGTAATCATACGGCAACAGATGAAGAGGTAATTGAAGCAGCAAAAACCGTTTGTGCCCATGATTTTATAATGGAAATGGAGAATGGTTATCAGACACAGGTCAACGAACGGGGAAGCAGGCTTTCAGCAGGGCAGCGGCAGCTGATATCCTTTGCCCGGGCATTGCTTGCAAATCCAAAGATTTTAATTTTAGATGAAGCAACCTCAAGTATTGATACAGAAACTGAGTTAATCTTGCAGAAAGGTTTAAATAGTCTGCTTTCAGG
Organism: Anaeromicropila populeti; assembly: GCF_900112775.1. GTDB lineage: Bacteria > Bacillota > Clostridia > Lachnospirales > Lachnospiraceae > Anaeromicropila_A > Anaeromicropila_A populeti. Next base: position 359,725 of record NZ_FOYZ01000003.1, on the reverse strand, counting down.
CAGAACATCCTTTATTATTGCACATCGCCTTTCTACGATTAAAAATGCTGATTGTATTATGTATGTGGATCAGGGCGGTATTCTGGAAAAAGGAAGTCACGAGGAACTGCTTTTGAAAAAGGGACCATACTATAAACTTTATATGTCACAATATGAATTTTTAAAATGATAGAAAATGTTGTTGGATTTAGCTGTATTTATAGATAGATTTACCATGAAATGTTAATGAATTTACAGAATATTGTATTGAATAATAAAAAAAGTATCTGGAACTATATCAATATCTGATTAATTATGACAAAAATGCAAAAAATAGGACTATGATTGAGCGGTGCAATCTAAAAAATGTAAACATTGAATAATAATTGTTTAAGATGTATAATATCGCACAAGTAGTTTAATTAATAAGATATGAGGTGAAAGGTATGACTAATTTAAAAAAAGTAAGTATCTGCCTTTTTACAGCATTTATAGGTATGTTTATATTCAATGTACCTGTTTTTGCTGTAGCAGGTATGAGTGAGAGTGAATCCAATAATACAGCTTCTACAGCTGTAATTATTCCGTCAGACTATGATTTGACTCAGGAAATAGGAGGTTCCATTGGATATGCGGGAGATGTGGACTATTACAAATTTGTTCCATTAAATAATGCAGGTTATTCTATCGTAACACTGGGTACTACTGATACTTTTGGATATTTGTACGATAGCAATATGAATTTGCTTGATGTAAGTGATAATCAGCTGAATCCAGGCGGTATAAACTTTGAATTACGTTATGAACTGACCGCTGGAAGTACATATTATATTAAGGTTACACATAAAAGTGAGACAGAGACAGGCGATTATACCCTGAAGATTACAGGCGTAAATTATGATAAGAAAGACATTGAACCAAATAATTCGTTTGGAACAGCAGTTTCGTTAAGTGATTTTGCTACCGTGCAGGCAGACATTAGCACAGCAGGTGACGAAGATTTTTATAAAGTAACAGTGAGTGGTGGTGGTAGTTTTTCATTTGAAACATCAGGTGGCACAGATACGTTGGGATATTTATATGACAGTAATTATAATTTGATTGCTTCAGATGATAATAGTGGTGAAGAGAACAATATGAAAATAGTCAGCAATTTGTCTGGTCAGCAGATATACTATGTTAAGGTATGCCATAGTTCTCCAAATGGCACAGGCAGTTACAGTTTGCTAATTACACCTCCTAACGCAGTTTCAAGTACTGATTGGGAAGGTGGAGATGATTTCAGTACGGCAATTGATTTGGCGACAGAAAATTATTTTTCGTATTCAGGTGCTGGTATCAATTATTCTGGGGATGTAGATATTTACAAATTTACGCCTCAGGTAGATGGCATATATACGTTTCAGAATCCATACACATTGCATGGAAGAGCAAATGTATATGGGGAGGTGTATGACAGCAGTTTAACACTTTTAAAAAGTGATGCAAATAGCAGTTCAGCAGGAAATTTTCAGGTTGATGTTGAGCTTACTGCTGACCAAACCTATTATTTAAAGGTTGCGGCACCTGCTGGTAATACTGGAGTATATGGAATTGATATTGCAAGAGGAAAATGCCTGTCAGTTCCTCAGTATCTTCAATTGCCATATGATATGGTTTGTTGGGCAACTGCTTCTTCCATGGCAATAGCTTACTTTAACAATGATACACTAGATCGTACTGTTATGATTGCAAAAGACTGTGCAAGAACTTGGTATGCTGGTACAGAAGCACTATATGGAGCAGATTATTATACCTATCCGTCTGTTTTTAATCAGCCAGCACATTTGTTGAATTGTGGAAGCTATATTAATGCTAGTACAGCATTTGACGTAGAGGTAAGTGTATGGGAGAATATGAGCTCAGATCCAAGAGACTCGACATCCTATAGTTATTCTACCAATGAATTAATAAAAAGTATTAACAGTGGTTATCCAATTATTGTTAAAGTACAAAATAGTGCAGGAGGCAATCACTGCCTGATTGTAAAGGGATATAAATATGATGCCAATGGACTGAATGTAATCTATAATGATCCACTGGATGGTCAGGAACATATAAGTGTTGCAGTTTACCCTCTTGGATATGTAACTTTTTATCCTACTGATAAAGACCTTGAACCAAATGATACAACGGATGTTGCGATTCACCTTTCCAGTGATACTTCGATTCAAGGCAGCATTGGAAAAACAGGAGATGTGGATTGTTATCGGTTTAGTGCAGCAATGAATGATCACTATACGTTGGAAACCACTGGTACAACAGATACTTATGCTGAGTTATATGACAGTAATGGAAATCTGATTGCATCGGCAGATGCTGGTGGTGAAGGAAGTAACTTTAAAATCCAGTGCCATTTAGCTCCGTATCAAACCTATTATTTAAAGGTATCTCATAGTGGAAGTGGAACAGGAAGTTATACACTTACAAGTACGTATACACATCCGTTATAATCTATAAATGTTTAATGCCCCTGCTGGCTATCAAAGTCAGCAGGGGCATTACTGTTATTGTTGAGTTGTACCTAATGCTACACCATTCTTGCCAAGAGGTACTTGATGATCTAAACCGACAAATTTACCATCGCTGTTTTTCCATAATGCAGGTAACAGATAATTTTCATATTTGTTATCATTCCACTTTAAATCTCTGCTTCCAGGGAATGGAGTACCTTCATCACGAGTCAGTAATCCCCCTGTATCAGCCGAATCAACATTAATACACCAGAAAGTATGATGTAATGAATATTTATTAGCAGCAATATAATCTCTCATGGCTCTCAAATATTTTGTGTTCAGTTCCAATAGGGAATTACTTCCTTCTGTCATACCGCCCCATTCGCCAAGTAGTAATGGGGAAATTCCATCCTCTATAATATAAGCCCAGTTATCCTTCCAGCACTGATTATATAAAATTTCAGATGCTTCTGCATCATCTGCGGTAAGGAAAGCCCCCTGGAACCATGACTGATTATAAACAATAGGACCATAATCATGTGGAGAGTAAACTAACTGATCCTGATACTGGCCTAAGTCAATTGGGTAATCGGCAACACCTCTCAAATTACCACCCCACCAGTTGCAGTAGTAATCATTGGTACCGCCCCAGGCACTGGTATTAATTTGTGCATCATTCCATATACTATCTTTTGGATAAATTTCAACACCCTCTACAAAAATTAATGCATTTGGATTGACTGCTAAAATTTGTAATGCTGTCTCTTGAGCAACTCTTTTCCAGTTATTTGGGTCATCAGAATTATCCCAGATAGCACTTTGCGCTTTAATTTTTATATCACCAACATTTGTATGTGGCTCATTTTTTAAATCAAAACCAATAATCGTATCATCATTTTTATATTGGTCAGCAATCCATACCCAAGAAGATTTGAACATTTGTTCTGTTATAGTAGTATTATACCAAAGTGGATAAGTATGGCCCTGGTTATCGGTTTGTGCACTATGTACGTCAAGTATGACTTTAATACCTACTCTTTTAAAATTATCCAACATAAAATTGAACAATTCATAGCTATTTAATCCTGCTAAAGCGGCATTATTATAGCTGGTATCTGTGGAAGCAGGAAAAGTACCTTGACTCCAGGAGTATAATAATTCTGTTGAAATTGGCATTCTGACTACATTTATCCCTTTATCTGCTACCATTTCAATATCTGCAACGATATTGCTGCTATAAGAATCTAAAAACATAAGTTCTCTGCAATTGAATCCAAACCAGTTTGCACCAGTCAGCCACACTTTGTTGCCATATTGGTCCACAATATTTGTTCCATCTACATGAAGCCAGTCATCGCCAGACTCAGCAGCACCAGATGGCTCCGTTGGAGTGACAACAGGAGTCGGAGTGACAACAGGAGTCGGAGTGACAACAGGAGTTGGAGTGACAACAGGAGTCGGAGTGACAACAGGAGTCGGAGTGACAACAGGAGTCGGAGTGACAACAGGAGTCGGAGTGACAACAGGAGTCGGAGTGACAACAGGAGTCGGAGTGACAACAGGAGTCGGAGTGACAACAGGAGTCGGAGTAACAACAGGAGTCGGTGTTGGCACAGAAGTACTGCCGTTGGTATATTCCACTCCATTTATGTAGTATTTTAGCGTAAAATCTGACGTGTCAGGCATACTGCCCGTTCCGCAAAATCCGAAATTTACAGAACTGCCACTGGTTATGCTTTTTCCCCAGGAAAAAGGAGTAATTACATAGGTGTTACTGTCTTCTTTCAGCTCGGTGCACCAGATGCTGGTAATGGTAAAGCTTGTTTTGTCAACAAGTATTTTCCAATCGTCTATTGGCGTGTTTGAAGCATTTTTAATAAATACGTTAATGGAAAATCCAGAACTCCAAGCATTTCCTGCTGTTGTCAGCTCTAATGGAGCGGACTGGGAAGTGGCGGTGTTATCTGCCTTGACGGCAGCGAAGTCTGGAATTAGTATTGCCAGTGCCAATGACAATGTTAGTAAAAATGATACAATGGAACGTGATGTTTTCGTTTGATTGTGTGTTTTCATAATAACCCCCTAATTGTTTTTATTAAATTTTACCATCAAAAGCAAGGATTGAAAATACAAATAATGACTAAATATATACTTTTTGATTGTAAAATATGACGATTTAGGTGTAAAATAGTTAGAAAACAGAATAAAGGAGAAGCAGGAATATGAAATTTTATTTAGCACCAATGGAAGGTGTGACAGGCTATATTTTCAGAAATGCCTATCATACTTTTTTTAATCATATAGATAAATATTTTGCACCATTTATAGTTGCAAACCAAAGGGATAGCTTTAAGACTAGAGATTTGAATGACATTTTACCAGAACATAACGAAGGCATTAAATTAGTTCCACAGCTTTTGACCAATCAGGCAAAGGATTTTATACAAACCTCAAAAAGAATAAAGGAGCTTGGCTATCTTGAGCTTAATTTAAATCTAGGATGTCCATCCAAAACGGTAGTGTCAAAAAACAGGGGTTCAGGTTTTTTGGCTCAGCCAGAAGAATTGGATCATTTTTTAGAAGAAGTTTTTTCACAAGCCATAACAAAAATTTCAATCAAAACAAGAATTGGAAGAGATCATCCAGAAGAGTTTAGAAAATTAATTGAGATTTTTAATAAGTATCCACTTGAAGAACTAATTATTCATCCCCGCGTGCAAAAGGATTTTTATAAAAATAAGCCTAACTGGAATGTGTTTCAGGAAGCACTGGTAGTTAGTAAAAATCCTGTCTGCTATAATGGAGATATTTTTCAAGTAAATAATTTTAATGAACTGACAGCAGCTTTTCCACTGGTTGAGCATGTTATGATGGGAAGGGGCTTGATTGCAAATCCAGGAATAATAAAAGAAATTACAGAGGGAAAACTAGTTGAAAAGGAACTTCTAAAGGAATTTCATGATAAAATTTATAGCGATTACAGACAGGTTCTTTTTGGAGATAAAAATGTGTTGTTTAAGATGAAGGAACTTTGGTTTTATATGATTCAAGTATTTTCCGACAATGAAAAATATCATAAAAAAATTAGAAAATCGGAAAGACTGGGTGATTATGAGGAGACTGTAACAAGGCTGTTTGTGGAGCAGGATATACAGAGGGAGAGAAAGATTTCGTTCTAATAGGAGATGATGTCTCCGTTTTATATAAGCTAAAACACAAATTCGTTGACAAATGTCATCTTTTTATTGACATTTGTCAACGAACGTAGTATAGTAATTGTATGGTAAATAATGTATCGGTATATTTTTAACCTTGTCACCAACAATTGATTAAAAAGGAGCTGAATAAAATGGATGCAAAAGACAATTATGAGAGACTTCCGGATTCTGAACTGCTGGTAATGAAAATAATATGGGAAGCAGAAACACCTGTTGGAACAGGAAAAGTGGTAGAATTAGTATCTGAGCAAAAGGACTGGACCCGATCAACGATACAGGTGCTGCTGACTCGTCTGGAGGAACGTGGATTTATTGGAATTGAAAAAAGAGGAAGATTCAAGTATTATATTCCTTTGATTGAGGAAGAAGAGTATCTGGCAAAAGAAACAAAAACCTTTTTAGAGCAATTTTACAGCAATTCTTACAAAAAATTAATTGCTTCACTTGTACAGGATCAGGCAATTTCAAAGGAAGACATGGATGATATTATTCAAATCATAACAGATGCCAAGAGAGGTGAAAAAAATGATTGATTTCTTTCTAACAGTTCTTGTTATATCTGCTGGCTGCTCTTTTCTCATTTGTATGGCAGTATTACTGGATAAAATATTTTGTAAGAAATATTCTAGGCACTGGAACTATATTGTCTGGTTTCTGATTGCTATACGACTTTTGCTGCCACTAAATGTTCAATTAGTAAAGCTGCCATTTGTAGAAAACAAGGAAAGAGCAGCTGTAGTGGTAACTAATCAAAATATTAATGAAACAGACAAAAATAAGCAAACGATCTTGTCAAAAAATAATCAGGAAGAAGCAAAGAGTGTACAGAGTGATCATACGGATTTTTTATTAACAGAAAAGGAGACAGACAGCAGTACACAAATAAAAGAATCAGGTAACCACCATATGCCTTGGGTTTCATTTGAGAGTATTATAAAAGGGGCATCTTTAATCTGGATGATTGGTGTGTTTCTAGTTATGTTATATCATATTATGGCATACATGAGCTTTCAAAAAAAGATAAGCAAATGGTGCCACTCTGTAAGAAACAGCGAAATACACAATGTACTACAAGAACTTTGCACTGAAATGGATATTAAAGAAGAAATCAGACTTGTGACCTGTCCCTTAATTCATTCACCAATGTTAACAGGATTTAGAAACCCTGTCATTGTGCTTCCTACAAAAGAATTTACTTTAGAACAGTATAGCTTTATTTTAAAACATGAACTGGTTCATTATAAAAACCACGATTTATATTATAAGCTTTTATTACTGTGTGCAACAGGATTTCACTGGTTTAATCCATTGGTACATTACATGGCAAGAACTGCTTATTCAGACATTGAATTGTATTGTGATGAAAAGGTGGTTAAGGAAAGGAATTTGCAGTATAGGGAAGAATATAGTCTGACATTACTGCAAATCATGTCAGGTACTTACGGGGATAATATACTTCTTACAACAGGTTTCAGCGAGAAAAAGAAGCAGGTAAAAAAGAGAGTTTATCAGATTATGAATATAAAACCAACGAAAAGAGGTACTAGTATTATTATAGGCGTTATTTGCGTAATTTTTCTTATATCTAATATAACTGGATCTTTCCTTCCATCTAAGGTAAGCAAGGCAGAAACCATAGGTGTGGAGGTAGAAGAAGTGGGAATAGAAGAAAGTATAACTGAAACAGAGAAAAATGAAAGTCAGGATTTATTAGAAAAAGCAAGTCATATTTTAGTGGTTGGATTGGATGGAACAAATGACGATACAAATGTAAGAGCTGATAGCATTTTAATTGTCAGCATCAATCCAGTTTCTAAAAAAGTGGTTTTAACATCCTTTCTTCGTGATATGTACCTATCGGTTCCAGAAATAGGTGAAAATAAGTTGAGTGCCGTATATTCCTTGGGCGGAATTCAACTGGTAGAAGATACTATTGAAACTAATTTTCAGTTTTCCATTGACCATACTATTTCTGTTAATATGAAAGCATTTGAAACTATCATAGATGCTATTGGAGGAGTAGAACTGGAATTATCAGAGAAAGAAGCCGAATACCTGAATCAAACAAATTATATTTCAAAAAAAGAATGTCGTAATGTCCTGAAAGGAAGGCAAAGACTAAACGGAAGTCAGGCACTTGGCTATGTCAGAGTGCGTCAGGTATCTGATGAAAATGGTGAAAATGGTGAGTTTGGACGAACTGCACGATTACGAAAACTTCTTTCAGCGATAATGAAAGAATATAAAAAACAAGATATTATGAAAATTGGCTCTCTATTTTTAACGATTCAGTCAGAAGTTACCACTGATTTAAGTTATACGGAATTACTCACATATTTAAGGACGGTATGCAATGATACGGTGACTGCCAGCACAGCATCCATTCCTGTTATAGAAACCTATACACTGGAAACCCAGCAAGGAATGAGTGTACTGGTTCCTGATTTGGATAAAAATATAAAAGCATTTGAAAAGTTTACAGGATAAATATAAACGATTGGGAAATAGTAATTGCTGTAACTAGAATTTAAGGTAAACTCTAATTAAATTCAAAAATAGGAGGTCGTTTATGCCGAAAGACAGTCAGCCAGATAAAAAGGAAGTACGAATGGAAAAGTGCAATGGTCAGACACCATTAACAAGAGAAAATCAGAATAAGAATAAAAATGCAAAGCACCAGTCAATCAAACAAAATGATGTGTAATACAAAAAGGGGACGAAAGTTCCCTTTTTGTGTAATCTGACAATAATGATCATATACTATAATTAGCAAAGAATATAAAAGGAAAATAGCATGTCAGATATTGTGAATCCAATTATTAGTGAAGAGTACGCTGATTTATTAATTCCAAAGAATGATATAGAAGATATGCTTCAGATATTTCCAGATGCAATTGTGACTCCCATTAATTATATTATTTCATTGTTGAATATTCCCGTTTCCTATATTACAAACCAGACCATCAGCAGACTAGGATATGGGTTATTTCCAGGGTATCTTGGATTAGTGGGAAAAGAAAGCCTTGAGGCATCTGGTATTACGAAATTACGGGGGATTCCTGCATTGAATCTTCGGGGAGAAGGGGTTTTAATCGGCATACTGGATACAGGAATTGATTATACAAATCCTATTTTCCAATATCCTGATGGAACTACAAGAATTGTTTCAATTTGGGATCAGACTATCCAAAGTGAAAACCAGCCAGAAGGATTTTTGTATGGAACGGAATATACAAGAGAACAAATAAATTTAGCATTACAAAGTGAAAATCCATTTGATATTGTACCAACCAGAGATGAAAACGGTCATGGAACGATGATTGCCGGCATTGCTGGAGGGAACGAGGTTCCTGAAAAAGATTTTTACGGAATTGCGTCACAGGCGGAGTTTGTAGTAGTAAAGCTGAAGACTGCAAAAAAATATTTTAAAGAATTTTATTTTATCTTAGAAGATGCGGTTGTATATCAGGAAAATGATTTTTCATTTGCATTGGAATATTTATTGGCTGTTGCTGCAAAACTATCACGTCCAATGACAATCGGCATTGCCATCAGCAGCTTTGAAGGACCTCATGATGGAAGAGGTGATTTAAGCACCTATCTTTCTTTAATTGCAGCAACACCAGGAATAGCCTGTACTCTTCCAGCGGGCAATGAAGGAATAGCCAGAAGACATTATTTCGGAATGCCCGATGCAAAAACGAGAAGCAACATAGTGGAATTAAATGTAGGAGAAAATGCCCACAGCTTTACTATGCAGTTATGGGGAAAGCGGCCAAATATATATTCTGTTGATATCATTTCACCTTCAGGTGAATATGTTCCAAGACTGATATACAGCATAAATGAATTTAGAGAAATCAGCTTCATTTTTGAGAAAACCGTCATATACTTAGATTATCAATTTATGGAATCGCAGAGTTCCGATCCATTTATTATGTTTCGTTTTAAAGATCCCGATCCAGGTATTTGGAAAATCAATGTTTATGAAGTAGGGGATATAAAATATGGCTTTCATATTTGGCTTCCCATGGAGGGCTTTGTATCAGATAATATTTTTTTCATTCAGCCAGATCCTTATATGACAGTATTAAGTCTTAGCACTAATCCAACAGCAATTGTGGCAACAGCTTATGATTATACCGATGACAGCTTATTCAAAGAAGCAAGCAAGGGATATACCCGGGCTGGAGATATCAACCCACAGCTGGCAGCACCAGGCGTTAATGTTATAGGGCCAACGCTGGAGCATTCCTTTACTCCGTATAGTGGAACCAGCATTTCCTCCGCCTATACGGCTGGAGTTGCAGCTATGCTTTTAGAATGGGGAATTGTACAGGGAAATCTGCCCAATATGAGTACTGTTGATATGAGGATTTTATTGATAAGAGGGGCAAGAAGATTAAAAGGTGTGGAATATCCAAATCGAGAGTGGGGATATGGAATTCTTGACATTTATAATGTATTTGATAGTCTGCGAACGAAGGGATAGGATAAATCATGTGAGGAGGAAGCGGATGGACATAACAAATCAGCCTTTGCACAAGGAAGAAGAAGGAGATTTAATTGTATTTTATCAAAATCGGCCAGAATTTCTAAATAGATATGAGGGGAAAGAGATTCAATATATAAACGAAGCATTTGCTGTAGTGCATATGCCAGTATCTCAGCTTTCAATGGATATGGTTAGTAAATATGGTTATGCGGCGATTCCTAAGTTATATGGATTAACTAGTGAAAGAGATGTAGAAGCATCTGGTATTAATCGATTAAGAAATATTCCAAGTCTAAATATGTTTGGAAATGGTGTTTTGGTTGGAATTGTAGATACAGGGATTGACTATACAAATCCGGTTTTTATAAAAGCAGATGGTTCTACTAAAATTTTGTCCATATGGGATCAGGAAATGGAAACAGGTGTGGTTTCAGACGAATTACCATTTGGAACAGAGTATGATGCGGAACAGATAAATCAAGCCCTTGCTTCAGAAGATTCGTTTCAAAGTGTGCCGTCCAAAGATGAGAATGGCCATGGAACAATGATGGCAGCCGTAGCAGCAGGAAATGCAAATATTAAACAGGATTTTAGAGGAGTGGCACCAGAGGCTGATTTAGTTATTGTAAAATTAAGAAGAGCAAAGGAGTATTTACGCAGGTTTTATGGAGTACCATCCAAAGTGGATTGTTTTCAGGAAAATCATATTATGTGGGGAATACAATATTGCATAAATCAAGCAGTAGAATTAAGAAGACCCATTGTGATATGCATTGGATGCGGAACCTCCCAGGGATCACATGACGGACGTTCCTATTTGGCTACCATGATGTCCATTCTTGGAGATGTACCAAATATAATACTGGTAACTTCTATGGGAAATGAAGGAATCAGCAACAGGCATTATTATAATACAATTCAGGCAAATCAAGAATATCAATTAGTAGAGCTGCAAGTTGGAGAAGAGGATAAAGAGTTTACAATGGAATTATGGGGGAATGCACCAGGTATTTATTCTGTAGATATTACGTCACCAAGTGGAGAATATATACCAAAGACTTTATCCTACCTTAGGGAAAGTAGGGAAATCAAATTTGTATTTGAAAGCACAATTATTTATGTTGACAGTCTGATGGCTGAATCGAGAACGGGAGAGCAATTAATTTTACTGCGTTTCTTTCAGATGACACCTGGGAAATGGATATTTAAAGTATATAGTGAAATTGATTTATCTTCAGGATTTCATATATGGCTGCCAATGGGAAATATGATATCAGATAACACGTACTTTTCTAGTCCTGATGTATATACAACGGTACTAAGCCCTGGTTCAGCTACCATACCTATTACTATTACAGCATATAATACCACTGACAATAGTTTGTATATAAAGGCAAGCCGCGGATATACCAAAAATAATATAGTAAAACCAGATCTGGCAGCACCAGGAGTCAATTATATTGCACCCAATCAGAACCAGGAGTTTGTAAGTTATTCAGGAACTGGTGTTGCGGCAGCACATACAGCAGGCATTATTGCTTTAATTTTAGAGTGGAGTGCAGTGAAGGGAAACCAGCCGTATTTAGATTCGCTGGATATCAAAAATTATTTAATCAGAGGTGCAAAAAGAGTACCATATTTATCCTATCCTAATAAGGATTGGGGATATGGAATCATTGATGTATACAATTCATTTGATATTTTAAAAATGGATTTTTTAGAAGGATAACTTTTATCAGATTTACATGGGAAAAGAAGAAAATGGGTACACTACATAGAAAATACCTGTTAAGAAAGAGGTGTTTCGTTTGGATGAAGATAAAATGAACTATCAAAAAATATATCGAAAAATGAGAAAAAGGTACATTTTGTCTGCCCTCTCCATATTTATTCTATTTACATCCAAACAAGCCATCATCCAGCTTCAGATTAGTCAGATGGAAAAGATGTCAAGAGCAATGAACGTAGCTGGAAGTCAGAGGATGTTAAGTCAGAAAATATCAAAGGACGTACTGATGTTGTATCAGAGTGATGACAAAAAAGCAATTGAATCTTATCTGACCGAGTTGGAAAACTCAGTTGAGAAGTGGGAAATGTATCAGAATAATTTACTAGATGGAGAAAAAAAGAGGCAGCTTATTGGAATTCATAGTGCGAAAATTGAGAGTATGCTTATGGAATCAGGACAGTTTTTTGATAAAATACTAAGAGCCTCTAAGGATATTCTATATTTATTTAAATCAGGTGAATACGATCGTTATCAGTTGTTAGAAAAAATTCTTATCATTCATAACAATGAAGGTGAATTTTTAAATAGGATGAATGACATTATTTATCAGTATGATGAGGAAAACCGAATAAAAATAAAAGCGATACAACAGACAGAGCATTTTCTATTTGCAATAATGATTATTCTGATTGCTTTCATTGCCGTTTTTGTGTTCTATCCTGCTGAAAAAACATTAAAAAGAGCATTTATGGATATGAATGAAAGTAATGAAAATCTAATTCGTCTTTTCCGAACCATGCATGGGGCAATCTACCTTGTTAATAAAGAGACAGATGTTATTTTTATGAGCAAGGATGCAGAACAGTTTATTTCAATGGATACAAGGGATTCAGCAGTTAATCTAAAGCGGCATATCAAATGGCTTTCTATTAATTTAGAAGCAGTGTTAGAGCAAATACAGAAGGATGAAAAAATAGTGGAGATGGAAGTTGAAGTACAAGATAGATATGAGAACTATTCAATCGTGTTGTTATCTGTTGTAAAAGGAGAGTATCGGGGTATCCAGACTTTTTTGCTTAATATGTTTGATATTACCATGCAAAAGAAAGCAGAGGAGTCCATGAAAAATATGGCTTTTACTGATGAACTTACTGGTCTTTATAACAGACATTTTTTAGACATGATTATTCATGAGGAAATAGAACGTTCTGAACGCTACAATATACCGTTTTCTGCGTTTATTGTGGATTTAGATAATTTTAAACAAATTAATGATAAATGGGGACATCCTACAGGTGACAGTGTTTTGAAGAAGGTAGCAGATATTATTAGTGAAAATATAAGAATGTCAGATTATTTAATCCGGCTTGGCGGAGAGGAGTTTATCGTCTTGATGCCACATACCAATCTCCACGGAGCATCCTTCGCGGCGGAAAAGGTACGAAATGCCATTGAGATAGCAGAACATCCTCTGGTGGGAACGGTTACAGCAAGTTTTGGTGCTGGGGAAAGAAAAAAAGGTGAAACTTATCGGCTTCTTTATGACCGCATTGATTATGCGCTATATGAAGCAAAAGAAAGTGGCCGTAATTGTGTCAGGGAAGCATGACAAATAGAAAAAATAGTTTTATCAGTTTAATTAATAAAGTGATAAGTAAGATAAACATTATTTACTTAGGTTTTACCAAAAAATACTATTTAATTTACAATTATATGATATAATTACGCATGGTAGTGAAAAAAATCAAAATAAATGGAGGAAAATGAATGAAAAAAAGAAATCATTTCAAAAGGATTTTTATTGCCATGCTATTAGTTTTTACATTTGGAGTTTGTTCACAGGATTATTTTGTACAGGTAAAAGCGGAAAATTATGCTGATGCCGCGCCAGAGATACAGCCAGCATCAGCAAATGGATTGAAAATACTGTTTGATAATACACATGCTCAGACTGCTGGGGCAGCTGACTGGGTAATAGATGGTGCATTTTCAGATTATGCCAATGGATTGGCAAATGAAGGCTATTACATAAAGGAATTACGAAAAAATAGTGCCATTACGTACTCTGATTTGTCTGGCTATGATGTTTTTGTAATTCCAGAAGCTAACATACCATTTAAGGCTACTGAGCAGGCAGCTATATTACAGTATGTTGAAAATGGAGGAAGTGTCTTTTTTATTTCCGATCATTATAACGCAGACCGTAATAAAAATAGATGGGATGCTTCAGAAGTATTTAACGGTTACAGAAGAGGTGCTTACTCTAATCCGACACAAGGAATGAGTACTGCTGAGGCAGCGTCAGCGGCTATGTCAGGTGTTGTAAGTAGTGACTGGTTAGCTGCTAATTTTGGTGTTCGATTCCGATATAATGCTCTGGGTAATATTGATGCCACCAATATTGTTGCTTCCAGCCAGTGTTTTGGCATTACACAAAATATTGATACGGTTGCCATGCATGCAGGTTCCACAATTGCTATTATAAATCCTGCTGTTGCAAAAGGTATCGTATATCTGCCAAATAACCTGACTACGAGCAATAAATGGTCCAGCGCAGTGGATCAGGGCGTATATAATAATGGTGGTGTAGCTGAGGGCGCTTATGTGGCAATTGCCAAAAAAGGTCTTGGAAAAGCTGCATTTATCGGAGATTCTTCCGCAGTTGAAGATGCAACACCTAAGTACAAAAAAGAAGAAACAGGCGGAACAAAAACAACCTATGATGGATATGAGGAAGATGACGATGCTGCCTTATTGCTGCAATTAACAGACTGGCTGGCAGAAAAGGAAAGCTATACCAGCTTTTCACAAACCAGCATTTCCTTAGATACAGCAACTGCTTTATACAGCTTTGAAACACCTTCTCTATCAACAGAACCAGCAACAGAACCATGGGCATCTCCATCAGCAAGCTACAAATGGTATGATACCACAACCTTTGCAGCAGGCTCCTATGGTTATACAACTACTTCTGGAGGAGGAACAGGAACGGTAGGAGACACAACGTATTCTTTTGGTGTTCCAACACAGATTATAGCAGGGCAGGAACTGCCTTTGACCATTTATTTTTCAAATTTAACTCCTAATACAACGTATACAAATTATAAAGTAGGAGCTTATACAACTGGTGGAACACAAGTTGGCATGTTTAAAGAGGTAAATGGTAGATGGCCGTCTACATATGGATACAGCAGTACTTTTTCAATTACCACAGACAGCAGCGGCAATGCCACTAAGTCACTGGTATTTAAGATTAAGTCCGGGGTATCAGGTACTGCCAATATGAGATTGAAGAAAGGCAGCACAAATGTGTTTACTGATACAATTACCATAGGATAACTAAAAGTGAGTTTGAAATGACTAAAAAATAATGAGGTATGAGCATGAGAAAATGGACAGTGGTATTCATTCTGTTACTATGTGTGACAGCATTTACAGGATGTAAGTCAGATAAAGAGGATAAAAGTATTGAAAAACTAAGTGTATATTTTGTTCCGTCCAGAGAGCCAGAGGAAATAATTACCGCTACGGAGCCACTAAAAGATTTATTAAAGCAGCAGCTGGAAGATCAGGGATTTGAAATTGGCCAGGTGGAAATCAGCGTTGGAACAAGTTATGAAGCAGTAGGGGAAGCCCTTTCAGCAGGAACAGCAGATATTGGACTGATTCCAGGAGGTACCTATGTATTGTATGACGATGGCGCAGAAGTAATTTTAACAGCAACCAGATCTGGCCTTAACAAAGATTCAGAAGTTCCAAAAGACTGGAACGATGGTACCGCTACAGAGGCATCGGATCAGCAGGCAGTTTCTTATCGGTCACTTATTATTGCAGGACCATCTGAAAAGGGACAGGAGCTGGCGGCAAAGGTAAATGCAGGGGAAGAACTGACTTGGGAGGATTTGAATAGTGCCAGCTGGAGTATTATGTCATCCTCTTCTCCAGCAGGATACATTTATCCAGCACTTTGGCTTCAAGAAAAGTATGGACATAGTATTACGGATTTGACTCTTGCAGTACAATCCGATTCTTATGGAAGTGCCATGGCGCGTTTAGCTTCAGGTCAAGTTGATATTATGCTGACTTATGCAGATGCAAGAAGAGATTATACAGAAAAGTGGGGCAGTGAGTACGGAAGAACTGCTTCTATATGGGAAGAAACCAATGTAATTGGTGTGACCCCTGCTATTTATAATGATACAGTATGTGTCAGCAAGTCATCTGAAAATATGAATGATGATCTAAAGGAAGCAATTCAAAATGCATTTATTCAAATTGCAGGTACTGACGCAGGAAAAGAAGTCATTTCCATTTATAGTCATGAAGGCTATCAGCCAGCAAAAGAATCTGATTATGATCAGGAACGTGCGGCTCAAAAGTTAATTCAGACACTAAATGCACAATAACAGGAGTTAATAGATGATTGAATTTAGCCATGTATCAAAGGAATATAGTAATGGAGTAAAGGGCTTGGATGATGTGACTTTGCACATCGGGCAGGGGGAATTTGTTGCAATCATCGGATTATCTGGTGCTGGTAAATCAACCTTACTGCGTTCTATCAACCGTATGCACGAAATAACAGCAGGAACATTGCAGGTAAATGGAACAGATGTAGCATCGTTAAATGGAAAGAAGCTGAGAAGCTTTAGAAGAGGGATCGGAATGATTTTTCAATCCTTCCATTTGGTTGGAAGAACAACCGTTATAAAAAATGTATTAATGTCAAAGGTTCCAGCAATGCCGTTCTGGAGAGTTGTTCCTGGAATTTTTACTAAGGAAGAGAAAATAGATGCACTGGAAGCGTTAGATAAGGTTGGAATCTTAGAAAAGGCGTATATGCGCGCCGACCAGCTTTCAGGAGGACAGCAGCAAAGGGTTGCTTTGGCAAGGACATTGGCACAGCACCCGGAAATTATTCTGGCAGATGAGCCAGTAGCAGCATTAGATCCTGTAACAGCAAGGCAGGTTATGGGGGATTTTGCAAAAATAAACAAGGAACTGAATATTACAATTCTACTAAATATTCATCACGTTGAATTAGCATTAGCATATGCAGAGCGAATCATAGGGATTCGCTCTGGTAAAATTGTATTTGATGGGAAGGCTTCTTCTGTGGATAAAGCTGTTTTGGCAGGCATTTACGGGGAAGAAATGCCAGAAGGTGTGGAGGAATTATATGAGGCTGTATGATAAGGTGTTTCCACCAAAACAGATGGTTCTTTCCAGTGGGAAAACAGTGGAGGAACGTTTTACAAGAATTCCTTTGATTCTTACAGGGCTGCTGTTCATGATGATACTATCTATTCATATTACAGGTTTTCGTATTTCTACATTAATGAATCGGGGAAATGAGTTTTTTGTGATACTGAATCAGATGATTCCCCCTAGAACAGCTTATGTTTCTCAAATAATACAGCCCCTTTTGGATACTATAAAAATGTCCTTGCTAGGTTCCTTCCTGGGAAGTATTTTGGCAATCCCTTTTTCCATTATTGCAGCAGGCAATATAGTGAAAAATAAATGGATTTTAATGACTGTACGGCTGTTTTTAAGCCTTATTCGTACATTGCCGACTTTAATTACAGCATTAATAGCCACGTACATATTTGGATTGGGAACAATGGCAGGAATGGCGGCTATTTCCATATTTACATTTGCCTATGTAGGAAAACAATTATATGAGCAGATAGAAACCGTTGATATGGGCGCTTTTGAGGCAATGGAGGCGATGGGAGCAAACCGGTTCTATTCCTTTCTCACAGCAGTTGTGCCTTTTGTACTGCCCGCCTATTGTTCTACTTGTTTATTTTGTCTGGAGGGAAATGTACGTTATGCGTCTATTCTTGGCTATGTAGGAGCAGGTGGATTAGGGCTGATTCTAAATGAAAAAATTGGATGGCGTGAATATGACAGCGTAGGAATGATTTTACTAGTTCTTTTTATGGCAGTGTTTTTAATAGAAGGAATCAGCTATTATATTCGTAAAAAACTGACATAGAGAGGATAATAAGATGAGTGAAGCTATAAAACAACAATTGGAGCAGGAAAAATCAAGCTGGTTTTACAAGGTGGGAGTTACCTTCCTGTTGGCAATCTTACTAGGATGGTCTTCTTCTACCTTTCAGATAAACAGAGTATCAGACAATGGACTAGATATTGCAAAAAATATTATATCAGGGATTTTTCATCCTGATCGGCGGCTGCTCTTTAATTTTACAAAAACAGGAATTTCCTATTTAGTTTTGGAAACCATATGTATAGCGTTTTTAGGAACCATTGTGGGAGCCGTTCTGGCAGTTCCCCTTTCTTTTTTTTCTGCGGTGAATATCGTGCCAAAACCAATTGCACTGGCGGTTCGCTGGGTAATCATGGCGATCCGCACCATTCCGGCTTTCATTTATGGTCTTATGTTTATACGCGTTACAGGGCCCGGTGCATTTGCTGGTGTTTTAACTATGTCTGTATGTTCCATAGGAATGTTGTCTAAAATGTTTATTGAGACGATTGAGGATCTGGATGTCAGGATAATTGAATCGCTTGATGCCAGTGGCTGCAATACATTTCAAAAAATAAGATATGGAATCATTCCACAGCTATCACCAGATTTCATTTCAACGGTTATTTACCGGTTTGATATGAATCTTCGTGATGCAACAATACTGGGTTTGGTGGGAGCAGGAGGAATTGGGGCACCGCTGATTTTTGCCATGAGTTCTTATCGCTGGAATGAAGTGGGTGCTATTTTAACAGGATTGATAATTTGTATATTAATCATTGAATTTTTTTCTACAAAAATAAGGGTAAGACTGGCGAGAGGATGAAAAGGAATTGAAAGAAAAAAAATTAAAGTTATTCTATACCTCTGATGTGCATGGTTTTTTATTTCCAACTGATTACACTAGAACGGAAAAGCAAGATATAGGTTTAATGCACTGTGGTGCCAATTTTGAAAAGGATGGTAATACACTGGTTATAGATGGAGGAGACATGTTACAGGGCTCCCCCTTCACTTTTTATTGTCAAAAGGTCTTACATTCCAGTAAGCCAATTGCAGAGCTTGTAAATACTTTGGGTTATGACTTTGTAACAATTGGCAATCATGACTTTAATTATGGAATGGACTATTTAAATGAGTATATAAATTCGTTAAAGGCTGTTTGCGTTTGTGAAAACGTGAAAGAATCTGGAACAGGAAGTATTGGTCATCCATATGTAGTCCACAAAATGAAAAATGGCCTGCGTGTAGGAATTATTGGAATTGTTACAGAGTTTGTAGCCATCTGGGAAAAAGAAGAAAATCTAAAGGGTATTCAGATTACAGAACCGTTGGATGCAGCCAGAAAGGCACTAGAACAAGTACGCAAAGAAGCGGATATTACCATTTGTCTATATCATGGAGGTTTTGAACGGAATTTAAAAACAGGTGAACTAGTGTCAAAAACCAAGGAGAATATAGGATGGAAAATCTGTGAGGAACTGGATTTTGATATATTGCTGTCTGCACATCAGCATATGACCATTGAAGGAGAAATAATACATGGAACCTATGTGGTTCAGCTTCCAGATAAGGCTGCAAACTACTTATATATGGAAGTTCAGGTAGATGAACAAGGTAAGCGGATTCAGTCTGAAATCCGGAAAGCTGGGAGTAAGTGTATAGCAGTAGTTCCAGATATAGTGAGAAAAACAGAAGAACAGGTTCAGATATGGCTGGATAATCCAATTGGCAGTCTGAATAAGAAACTGGTTCCTAGAGATAAATTGGATATGGCACTGTATGGATCAGAGATAGCTGATTTTATTAACCAAATTCAGCTTTATTATTCCGGCGCACAAATTTCTTGTACAAGTCTTGCAAATGAAATAGCTGGATTTTGTGAGAAAGTAAGTGTGCGGGAGGTTATGACCAACTATCCCTACTCTAATACGCTTGTTGTACTGGAAGTAAGTGGAAAGTTATTGAAGGAAGGGTTAGAAAGAACCGCAGAGTATTTTTCAGTGGATGAGAATGGAATTTGTATTTCTCAATCCTTTTTAAATCCTAAAAAGGAGCATTATAATTACGACTATTTTGCAGGTATTCAATATGTAATTCAGGTAAACCGGCCAGTGGGGCAGCGGGTTACTGAAATTCTATATGAGGGGAAAGCAGTGGAGGAAAATGCGTTTTATCAAGTTTGTATGAACAGCTATCGCGCCAGCGGAGCAGGCGGCTATGACGGATACCGGACATGCAGGGTAAGGAAGGAAATCAATGTGGAAATGTCAGAGTTGATTATGGAGTATTTAAGAACCCAGAGGGAGGTAACAGTAAACAATTATTTCTTGTTTAAAGTTGATATTATGAAGTTGTAAAAAATATTAATAAAATTGTGCGTTATATTACATTTTTTATAAGATGTGAACAAATTTATAAAATGTATTGATTTTATTTACGTTATAGAGTATTGTATCTAATTATATTGCAATATAAGAACAAAAGAGAGATAAAGGAGATAAAAAAATGAAAGTTTTAAGTAAAAAATTCAGATTTGTTCTATTTTCTGCCATAGTACTTGTCGTTGCAGGCTGCTTAAATAATACAAGCTTGCTCCGCTTTTACAATTATGCAGATAAGGTTTTTGCGGCAACCATTATCGTTTCAGAGGATGGAAAATGGAAATTCAGTACGGACGGTGAGTTATATATTTATACAGGAAGTGAAACAGAAGTAACTTTACCAGAACAGCTCACATCAAATGGTGTTACATATAATATTTCAAAAGTTACTAAGTTTGCATTATTAAAAAATACTACTGTTACTAAAATCAACATAGGTGATAATATTACGTTTATTGCTGATGGATCATTTATGCAGATGCCCAATCTAGAGGCTATTGAGGTGAGTGAAACTAATACAAATTATTGTGACATTAATGGTATTTTATATAATAAAGCTCAGACAATATTGCTGCGTTTTCCACAGAAGAATCCTGCCCAAACAATGGAATTTCCTGATTCATTTATAAAATGTGATGATGATGCTTTAGAAATCTGTCCCAATATACAAACATTAGTAATTCCAGCTATCTATACTGGTGAAGAAGGTGACCAGACATGTATCTTTTCTCAAAGAATGTTTCCCAATCTGACGACAATTGAAGTGGAGCAGGGTAATGCTAATTTCTCCAGTGAATCTGGTATTCTCTATAATGCCGATAAAACAAAACTAGCATGGTATCCGCCTAAAAAAGCAGATACTGATTTTACGATTCCAAATAGTGTTACTACTATAGAATGCAATGCATTTTTAAACGCAGTTAATCTGCAAAACATTAATTTGTCAGCCAATATTACTGATATTGACATTTTTGCATTTACAGGATGTAATTTGACGTCACTAAATTCGATCACCACAAGGGCAGATTACGTGAACTGGAATTCTCCTTTGAAAACGGTATTTCAAGATAATCTGGCCGCCTTTAATACACAGCCGTTTTCTATTTCTTTAGTGGAGCAGGAAATACAATATGCAGTAGATACTTACATTGAGGCTGGTATGAGTGACTATCAGAAAATTTATGCGTTATATAACTATGCTACCAATAAAGTAACCTATGATTCTGCGGATATGTATGCACCAGAAAATCATTGTATGAGTTCTTTATTTCTAGGGAACCAGACAGTATGCGAAGGGTACGCACTCGCAATGTCTTTGTTACTGGATAAAATAGGTATTCCTAATTGCGCTGTACTGAACTATAATCATGCATGGGATGTTTTAAAACTAAATGACGTATGGCTTCTCATTGATGCTACGTGGGATGACAATGATACGGAGATGGCAGGGAAAACATATTTCTTGCGGACGGCTGCGGAGTATGCACCCATTCATCCCGCATACACAGGAATATGTAGCTCCTGCCTGGTTAGTACAAATTATAGTTTTGGTGTAGACAAGTCAGAATATATTGATAATCTGCCAGTTTGCGATGCCATCATAGGCGATTTGAATATGGACGGTGTGTTGGATTCAATGGACATCAACTGTATGGGTAATGAAGTACAGGCATATGCAAGGTATTATCAATTTGGCTATTATAATGTCCGGGCTGATATGAATCGGGATGGGGCAATTAATCAAGACGATTACAACTTATTATATGAAATGGTAAATTAAAATAAGAGAAGAGAAGAAAACAAGAGGCAGTCACACGTTAGTGTGGCTGCCTCTTGTAAGAAAGTCAAAAAATATTTACTATAAAACGCTAACGTTAACCGCTTGCATTCCGCGATCACCACGAGTTAATTCAAAACTTACTTTTTGTCCGTCCTGTAATGACTTGAAGCCATTAGCTACAATACCTGAAAAATGTACAAATACATCTTCTCCGTTATTGTCGTCTGTGATAAATCCAAAACCTTTTTGTTCGTTAAACCATTTTACTGTACCTTTGTTCATAAAGATACCTCCTGATAATAATTATTTATATTTTGGGGTGTAAATAAAAATCACATATTTTTGTAAGACATCAAACGTGTTAATGACTTACAAAAATATGTGAATCAAAACAAACATCCAAAATACAATATTTATTATAACAGACAAATAAAGAAAAAGCAAGAGGAATTTAAAAAAATTTACAAGTAAAAAAATGGATTTTATTAGAATAAAAAAATGTAAAAAAGAATAGTATGAAAGCAATTACATATTTAATGATCAGACCTTAAGAATATATAAATTATAAGAAATATAGTTTACCAACAGAACAATAGGTGTTAAAATAAATACTTGGGATTGGGCTTTTTACACAGTAAGGAGTTGAGACATGAAAAAACCGTTATATTTTTATTTTATGTTGATTTTTACAGCAATAGTCTTATTGGGAAGTATGTTTTTAGAAAACAATACAGAAATCCAGAGAGAACACAATAATACAATTCAGGACTATACAACAGGATGGAAAATACTAGATGAAAAAGGAGAAATAGAAATTTCAAAGCTGCCAGACAGGGTACCGGCTGATTCAGGGAAAGCGATTATCATTGGTAATACACTGCCGGAGAATCTGGATAATAACAATGTGCTTGCCTTCTTAACGACACATCAGATTGTGGAAGTAAAAATAAATCAAAAGGTTATCTATTATTTTGGGATAGCAGATGATAGCAGGAATTTAACACCAGGAAGCGGATGGCATTTTGTACAGCTTTCTGATGAATACGCTGGACAAAAGATAGAGATTTCTCTGATGTCTAATTATAAAGCAAATTCTGGAATCCTTCCAAAGTTTGTGCTTGGTGAAAAAATTCAGGTAGTTAGAAAAATTATGCTAGAAAAGTCAGGTGACGTATCGATTTCTATTATAATGCTGATCATAGGTATAGAAATCTGTTTTATCTGGTTATTCTGCCGGAACAAATTTAAATTAACAGAAAATTTTTTATGTATGGGTGTTTTATCGATTGAACTGGCTGTGTGGTCCATGGTAGAAACCAACATTATGCCTATCTTTATAGGACATCACTATGCAATTAGTCAACTAGCCTACTTAGTTTTAATAGTAATACCTTATCCATATTATCGTTTTGTAAAGCTGACGTATCATATGAAAAATCAATGTTTGCTGGACTATATCGGAAAGTTAAATCTGGCAATCGGATTTTTCATCATTATGCTAAAGGCATTTTATGTGGAAGACTTTAAACATACAATTGTATTAATTCATTTTACTTTCATTGCGACTATAGTTGTGTCATTATTTGAAATTATTAAAATTTTAAAATCTGGTAATGCGAAGGAACGGAAAATGGCAGGGATTAATATTATTGTAGTGCTGTTTATGTTGGTATCTATGGTAATGGATATTATAAATTATTATCAGAACGCAGGAACAAAAACGATTTCCCTCAGCAGGCTTACGGTTCTGATTTATGTTATGATTCTGGGAAGCCTAAGCATAAGGAATTCACTCCAGCTGATTAAAGCAGGACATGAGGCAGAAGAGATTAAGATTGTTGCTTACCATGATGCGCTGACAGGAATGGAAAACAGGGCGGCTTATATGAATCTGCTGGATAAACTAGAGGAAAAAGAGTATGTTCATTATGGAATCGGCATGTATGATTTGAATAATCTGAAGTATTTTAATGATGAATTCGGGCATAGTGTGGGAGATTACTATATTATTTTGTGCAGTGAAATTTTGCAGGACACTATTGGAGAATTGGGAAATTGTTACCGGATTGGCGGGGATGAGTTTTGTGTTTTACTAAAGGATTGTCCAGAGGAAAATTACAGAAAGCTGGCAGAAGAAATTACGGAACGGCTGCAAAGCTTAAAGGGACCGTATGATTATAGTAAAATGCAGATTGCACAGGGATATGCAAAATTCAATAAGATGCTGGATATTGATTTGCATGCAACTATGGCAAGAGCAGATAAAATTATGTATGAAAATAAACAAATCCTGAAAAAATAAAGTATCAGGATATGAGAAGCAGGTGTACCGATGAATTATGCAGATATCAAAAGAATAGATGTTGCTAATGGACCAGGAGTTCGTGTTTCCTTGTTTGTCAGTGGCTGTACCCATCATTGTAAAGGGTGCTTTAACCAGATGACCTGGGACTTTCACTATGGGGAGGTATTTACAAAGGAAACACAGGAGCAGGTGCTGGAGTATTTGTCAAAAGATTTTGTGAAGGGCTTAACTGTATTGGGAGGAGAGCCATTTGAATATGTAAACCAGAAGGGGCTGCTTCCTCTCTTGCAGGAGGTAAGAAAGAGATTTCCAGAAAAAAGTATTTGGTGCTATACAGGCTATGATTTTGAACAGGATATTTTGAAGGATATGTGTTTAAAATGGCAGGAAACAACAGAAATGCTTTCCTGTCTTGATGTATTAGTAGATGGAAAATTTATAGAAGAGCTGAAAAATCTAAATTTAAGGTTTAGAGGTTCTTCCAATCAAAGAATTATCAGGGTGCCAGAAAGTTTAAAGGCTGGCAGAATTATTTTATGGGAAGAATAATCAGAAGGAGACAAAAGAATGTTACAAGAAGTCAGAATTAAGAAATTAAATGAAAAGGCAATGATTCCAACCTATGGAAGTGAGTTTGCAGCAGGAGCAGATTTATATGCCTGTATAGAAAAAACAGCAGTGATACAACCAGGTGAGACGGTTTTGATTCAAACAGGGCTTGCCATGGAGATTCCAGTTGGCTATGCTGGATTTATTTATGCCAGAAGTGGACTTGCTTCTAAGAAAGGTCTGGCGCCAGCCAATAAGGTTGGGGTTGTGGATGCAGATTACCGTGGAGAAATTATGGTGGCTCTTCATAACCATGGAATCAGTGCCCAGGAAGTGGAGCATGGGGAGAGGATTGCCCAGATGGTCATTGCTCCATTTCTCACTGCTCAGTTCATAGAGACGGAGGAACTTCAGGATACGGTTCGTGGTGAAGGTGGGTTTGGCTCTACTGGAACCAAATAAAAACTGTATTACTGGTGTTCATTAACATGGTCTAGAAACCATTTCATAGTTTGAGTCATAAAGGAAGAAGCATCATAGGCAAATCCTACCTCCCGTTTGGGAATGAGGCTGTTTAGCTTTAGTTCGGTTAATAGCCCAGTGTCCAGTTCTGCCTGAACAAATTCCTTTATGACACAGGCAATACCAATTCCAATTTTGGCAAAATCAATTAATAAATCCATATTGTTCACTTCAAGCACTTGGTTTGGCTCTATTTTATTTGCCTGCAAATATTCGTTTATATATTGGCGGGTAAGGTTTT
This sequence comes from Anaeromicropila populeti, assembly GCF_900112775.1. Classification (GTDB taxonomy): domain Bacteria; phylum Bacillota; class Clostridia; order Lachnospirales; family Lachnospiraceae; genus Anaeromicropila_A; species Anaeromicropila_A populeti. The sequence goes on along the minus strand of NZ_FOYZ01000003.1, from coordinate 334,030 downwards.
CTCCATCTAAAAGCATTACATTTCCCTGTTTAATAAAGTCTGTTTTTGTATCCATGCTGCGAACCTTTAAATTATCCAGATATGTCTGGGTTGCCACAAATACATCGGTTAACTGGGCAACTGGCTGAAAAGTTAATTGTCTAAGATGTTTTGGTTTCCCAACTAGTCCAATATCTATTTTTCGTTCCTCTAACAGCTTAATGGTATGAAGGCTGGACTGGCAGTCAATGGTAATTTTGACATGTGGGTATCGCTCCAGAAAGCTTTTTAAATAGGGAAGCAGCAGGTATTTGCACAACGAGGTGCTTACGCCGATGCGAAGCTGTCCAATTCCAAGCTCATGTATTTTCTTTAAATCCTCTTCTCCCTTCTGCAATGCCTGAAAAGCAAACAATACTTGCTGATAAAGCAGTTCTCCTTCAGCAGTTAATAATACGCCCCTTGAATTTCTATGGAATAAAGTAACTCCCAGATTCTGTTCTAATTTTTGTATTGCCTTACTAATGGCAGGCTGGCTGATGTACAGCTCGCTGGCAGCTTTTGAAATGTTTTTATGTTCTGCAACAGAACAAAAAATCCGGTACAGGCTTAAATTTGTATTCATTTCATCTCTCCGTAATATGAATTGTAGTTATATTAAGTATAGATAATATATATTTTATTTATAATAATTTTTATGTTATACTATAGAAATGAAAAATGCAAGAACATAGTAAGCAAAATGGAGGAAAAAATTATGGGTATGACGATGACGCAGAAAATCTTAGCAGCACATGCGGGGCTTGAGAAGGTTGTTGCAGGACAATTAATTGAGGCGGATTTGGATTTGGTACTTGCCAATGATATTACAGGTCCGGTTGCGATACATGAGGTTGAGAAGTTAAATAAAAAAACAGTATTTGATAAGGACAAAATAGCACTTGTTCCGGATCATTTTACTCCAAATAAAGATATTAAATCGGCAGAGCATTGTAAATGTGTCAGGGATTATGCCATGGCTCAGGAAATAACGAATTACTTTGAAGTGGGAGAAATGGGAATTGAACATGCTTTGTTACCAGAAAAAGGACTGATTGTTGCAGGGGAAACTTGTATTGGTGCAGATTCTCATACTTGTACCTATGGAGCATTGGGAGCATTTTCAACAGGTGTTGGAAGTACTGATATGGGAGCTGGTATGATTACAGGAAAAGCCTGGTTTAAGGTGCCTTCCGCAATGAAATTTGTTTTAACTGGAAAAATGAATAAATGGGTAAGTGGTAAGGATGTTATTTTGCATATTATTGGAATGATTGGCGTAGATGGAGCATTGTATAAATCTATGGAATTTGTAGGAGACGGCATTGGAAATCTTACAATGGATGACCGTTTTACCATTGCAAACATGGCAATTGAAGCAGGTGCTAAGAATGGGATTTTTCCAGTAGATGATTTGACAATTGCGTATATAAAGGAACATTCTAAAAAAAGCTATACGGTATACGAGGCAGATGAGGATGCGGAGTATGATGAGGTTTTTACGATTGATTTGAGTACGTTAGAGCCTACAGTGGCATTTCCTCATTTACCAGAAAATACAAAGACAGTGAAGGAATCTGGTGATGTAAAAATTGATCAGGTTGTAATTGGTTCTTGTACCAATGGAAGAATCGACGATTTGAGAATTGCGGCTAAGGTTCTGGAAGGAAGACATGTGGCAAAGGGAATGCGTGCGATTGTTTTCCCAGCTACCCAGGCAATTTATTTGCAGGCGATTGAAGAAGGATTAATCCAGACATTTATAAAAGCTGGTGCAGTTGTAAGTACACCTACCTGCGGACCTTGTTTAGGAGGTCATATGGGCATTCTGGCAGCAGGGGAGCGGGCAGTTTCTACAACAAACCGTAACTTTGTAGGAAGAATGGGACATGTGGAGTCGGAAGTGTATCTGGCAAGCCCGGCAGTTGCTGCGGCTAGTGCAATTACAGGTAAGATATCGGAGCCAGAGGAATTAGGTTTATAGGAATGTGAATAGAACATAAGATCTGAAAACTAGGAGGATTTGAAATGAAAGCAAATGGTACAGTTTTTAAATATGGTGATAATGTAGATACGGATGTAATTATTCCAGCAAGATATTTGAATTCATCCGATGGATTTGAATTGGCAAAGCATTGTATGGAAGATATTGACGGGGATTTTGCGAAAAATGTAAAAGCAGGAGATATTATTGTGGCAGCGAAAAACTTTGGCTGTGGCTCGTCTAGAGAGCATGCACCGCTTGCTATCAAGTGTGCAGGTGTTAGTTGTGTAATCGCAGAAACCTTCGCCAGAATTTTTTATCGTAACGCGATTAATATTGGACTTCCTATTATTGAGTGTAAAGAGGCGGCAGAAGGAATTGATGCTGGCGACCAGGTGGAGATAGACTTTGATTCTGGTATGATTTACAATCGGACAAAGGGAACACAGTTTCAAGGACAGCCTTTTCCAGAGTTCATGCAGAAAATTATTTCTTCAGGTGGTTTGATGAATTATATTAATGAGAAATAAATTTTTGTAAGTTTGAGGGGTTGGGCCATTAGTGAATGGATATATAACCTGTTAGTAGTTTGGGAAATATGCGTTGCTGTGGATACCATGAGCAACGCATATTTTTTAGTATAAATGGAATTACTTTTTAAATAATAAATAATTTTTTGTAAAGTAGTTGAAAAATTGCTGAAATGCTGTGCATTAAAGTAAAGACATGAGGTAAAACCAAAACATTAAGTAGCATGACATCCGAACTTCGATAACTGAATAACTGTCAGATATTAATCCTCAAAGTATATAGTTAAAATCTATGTAGGAAGTTTGAGATAATGAAAAGAATAGTAATGGGAACTATGGATTTAAAAAACAAAAAATAAATTATAGGAAAAAATATTATAATATGGAAAATTTGTATTGATTTATTGAGAAGATAGCTATAATATAATGTAAATAATAATATTAAAAGGAGGATATTTATATTGATTCCCAAACTAAAGTCTTTAATTTGCTCATTTTGGTTGATAATAGAGAATGCATGTATTTGGTTTACTCTGGCGTTTTTTTGTTTACATTTAGAATCTAACCTAACAAGATATTGTTGTATTTTCATAATGTTATTAATAATTAGTAGTATGTGTGCTCGAATTAGTAAACATAAAATTATTCATAAGAAAAGTTCATATGTATTACATATGTTACTTTCATTTGTTGTATTTCTAGTTTTATTTTATTATATTACATATAAGAATATTTTTAAATTAATAATTTCTTTTTGAATTTGTAAAAAAGCTGATGTTCAGCTAACAGGTATTTGTTGCAGAACATCAGCTTTAAGATTTTATATTAAAGATAATTTAAATACAATATAATTGTCCCATTTTTCCTCTCCCATCCTAAGCAAACAACATTCCTATACATGCAGCGGGAATTGTTGCTGATATGACCAATGCTTCACATACAATTGCTGAAAGTACAGTTGTCGATGTTGCTGCAACTATAGAACTATAAATGCTATAACTTGATTTTGCTGCCAAAATTGTTGCTGCTTGTGCATATGTAAGTTAATCAAATTCAAGCGTATAAGATCCAACAATACACTCACTTAATGTCAATGGTGAATTACCTAAATCGTGCAACTAACTAACGCCAATATCTCCCGTATATTGAGATAATGCTTCTTTACTTGAAGTTCCAAATTCAGCTGATAGTAAAGATACTTCACTGGTATTAGTTAGAATTTTTGATAATGTAGTATTTACGTTAACTAACGATCGAATTGCGTTACTTTTTTCAGTATATGTATAGTCATCAGCAGATATTATAACATATTACCATGATACTTTAATAAAAAATATGACATTTCTATTGCACTCGTAGAAGGATTACACAGGAAGAACGACTGCATACGAGGGAAAAAGCCTCTCCAAGAAAATGATTGACATGCCATGCATTTTATGATATCATCGTACGAAATAGGTGGTGTATTTATGACAAAGGGGCAGTTGGAAGCCAAAATTAGTGAGATAGTCAGTAAGTTTGAGATAGAATATATGGGGAGAGGACCAAAGACTATAAAAACATATATTATTAATGATATGTTGGTAGTTAGATTAACAGGTTTTCTAAGCCTTTCCGAACAAAAGTTAACGGATAATGCACAAGGTGTAGAATTATATAAAAAAGTAAGGACATCATTATTTGAAGGTGGAAGAGGATATTTGGAGACATTGATCAAAGAAGTGATAGATGTAGCCATAATCAGCACTCACTCAGATGTCAGTACAAAAACTGGTGAAAAGATTATTGTAATAACAGTTGATAAAAATTTAGAAGAGATATGTAAAGTAAAATAAGATTGGAAGACAAGACAAAATAGAGATAATCTAAGTTGTAAGTAAGCCAATATCCATGATTCAGGTGGGTATTGGCTTTTTTATGTGATAGGAAATTGCTTTGCATTTCCTATCACATAAAAAAGCACCCTAAAAAACAGGGTGCAGGATGATGCACACGTGTGGGTAAGGAATATTGTGGCTAAAGGACAGCCACACCCACAGGTTGCGGCAAAGTGTGTGTTCCTTATAGTTGATTAAAATCGCGAGAGTGTGTGGAACCCACACTTTGTTATTTACCAGGAAATACAGTGCGATTTCTTGGTAAATAAAAAATAGAATCTGTGTAATACTTAGACTAGTTTTAGATACACTAATAGTATGTGAATTGGAGGAAAAGAAGATGGAAGAAAATGCAAATAAAATGAATTTACCAGAATATGTACTTGATATTGTCACTCATTCCAAAGGAGTTACCATACCAAAGACAAGAGAAGAGCTGTTGAGGCTTGCTATGGGAAATGGGGAAAATACATTGTTTCCTGTGGAATATGAAGTGGAAGGAAAAGGAACGGTATTAGAGGCAACCGTTACAAAATGTAAAAATGGCGTTGTGGTAAATTATCTGGATGATTATATGCGAAGACGTGATCCAGACTGTTTATTGGTTGCAGATAAGAAGGATACCGATAAGCCTAAATATGAAGATGTTTATAGCAGTGATTTTGAATTACTACGAAAAGATACCTTTGATTGGCTAAAAGAACAAGAATTGATTTGTTTTCCATTTAAGTCCGGTGGGTTAGAATACGGATATGACTCTATTTTAATTGCACCAGCCAATGCGGGCTTTTTTGCGGCTGGACTTGCGGATTTACAAGGTTTTTTAAATATAGATGAGTTGGATTCTGATTTTCGTCCAAGAGCAATTGTGTATTTGGCACCACCATTCAGACACACCCATTTTGATGGAAAACAGATTGTTATCCATAACCGCCTGGATGAGCTGCATGAGGTATTTTCCTATAACCTTTATCCAGGACCAAGTGCCAAAAAAGGTATTTACGGAGTTTTGCTTAACATAGGAGAAGAGGAAGGCTGGATAACAGCACATGCGTCTACAGTAAAGGTGATTACACCTTACGACAATGAAATCGTAATCATGCACGAAGGAGCTTCGGGAGGCGGAAAAAGTGAAATGATTGAAGATATTCATAAGGAATCCGAAGGAAGAGTTGTATTAGGCAGGAATATTATAACTGATGAAAAAAATTATCTGGTACTAAATGAAACCTGTGAGCTTTTACCTGTAACCGATGATATGGCATTATGCCATCCGGCTATGCAGAATGACAGTAAGAAGCTGGTTGTTAAGGATGCAGAATCAGCGTGGTTTTTACGCTTGGACAATATTAAAAGCTATGGTTCCTCTCCACAGTATGAAAAAATACTGACACAGCCAGAAGAACCACTAGTATTTTTAAATATTCAGGGTGTGCCAGGAGCAACCTGTCTGGTGTGGGAACACACATTAGATGAGAGTGGAAAGCCTTGTCCAAATCCAAGAGTTATTTTACCAAGAAAACTAGTTCCAAAAGCCATTGACAGCCCAGTAGAAGTAGACGTAAGAAGTTTTGGCGTGCGGACTCCTGCCTGTACAAAGGAAAATCCATCTTATGGTATTCTGGGGATTTTCCACGTGCTGCCGCCAGCCTTGGCATGGTTGTGGCGTCTGGTGGCTCCGAGAGGATTTAACAATCCAAGTATTATTGATTCGTTGGAAATGACCAGTGAAGGAGTTGGCTCTTATTGGCCATTTGCCACAGGAAAAATGGTTACTCAGGCCAATCTTCTCCTGGAGCAGATTGCAAGTTCTACGGGAACAAGATATGTATTAATCCCAAATCAGCATATTGGAGCCTATGAGGTCAGCTTTATGCCACAATGGATTGCCAGGGAATATATTGCACGCCGGGGCAGTGCCAGATTCAAACCAGAGCATCTGGTAGAAGCGCGTTGTCCGTTGCTGGGATTTGGTTTGGAATCATTAAAAATTGATGGCCAGTACATCAGAAGGGCATTTTTAAAACCAGAGACTCAGCAGGAAGTAGGAAAAGAAGGCTATGATGCTGGAGCAAAAATTTTAACAGACTTTTTTAAGCAGGAGCTGGAGAAATATAATACGGATGAACTTAGTCCATTAGGACGGCAAATTATTAATCTATTTTTGGAAGGTGCATCAGTGAAGGATTATATGGATATGATACCAATGAAATACTAGAAGAAATAGACCAAGAGGTACAAAAATGCGGAAAGATAAATCCTTTCAAGCTTTTTGTACCTTTTTTCATGTCAAAGTGTATCAGTTAACAAATTGAAGGCTTGACAAGTTGGAAAGAGTTGGACTAGAATTTACATAGAATAAAAGAAGATGAGGGAGATGTGAAATTGAGCAGACTAGAACAGCAAATGCATTTTATAGAAGAGATGGATCAATTGAAAAAAATTGGACGACAAACTTATTTATCAGATTCCAGCAGAAAGGAAAATGATGCGGAACATTCATGGCACTTGGCATTAATGTGCATGCTTTTGCAGGAACATGCCAATGAACCGATTGATCCATACAGAACAATGTGTATGGTATTGATCCATGATTTAATTGAAATTGACGCAGGAGATACCTACGCATATGATGATGCAGGAAATCAGACAAAAAGAGAGCGAGAGGTGAAAGCTGCCAACCGGATTTTTAATCTTCTTCCTAAGGATCAAGCGGTATATATGAGAGAATTGTGGGAGGAATTTGAGCGTGCAGAGACAAATGAGGCGAAGTTTGCGTTAGCATTGGATAAAATACAGCCTACCATGCTAAATCATGCATCCAATGGAAAGGCATGGGAAGAACATGAAATAAAAATTTCTCAGGTGATAAAACGGAATAGTTCAACGAAAGAAGGCTCTGAAGATTTGTGGGATTATGCATTGGAACATTTTATTGAACCAAGTGTGAAAGCAGGAAAGCTGATAGAAGACAGACAATAAAGTAGAAGAGAAAGGAAGTTGGAATTGGGATACTTAGAGGAAATTATGGAAGATAATGAGGCAGTTCGTGAGCGTTATGAACTGGGAATGGATAGAATAGAAGAATTGCTGGAGACTTTTTTGGATGGCTGGCAGGAGGAGAAACAAGACGCGGTATATTGCGGTTATTTTTTGATTGTGGCAGGTTTCCTAAAGAATATAAAGGAAGTTTACAAATTGGTAAACTCGGGTGAGATAAAATCCCTTTCAATGGAAGAACTGGAAAAATGGAATAAAACCTTGTATGCTTATATGACGGGTGATGGAATAGAGGGAGTCAGCTATGAATATAGTTATTTAAATCCCGATTATGCGGCATCAATACTTGGAAAAAAGGATGGTAAGCTATTATGCTTCCTATTTACAGAATTACAGGGGCTGATTCATTATGCTTTTGCACAAAGGCTGTTTGATATTACAATTGGAATGGAGTTGTTTCTTGAAATCTACGGATACTACAGAGAGGATGAGGAAACGGCATATAAACAGGCAAAGGAGGCACTTTATTATTATGCCAGTGATTACTGTGACATTAGAATGGATTACCGGGTTCGGGAAATGGTGGATCCTAAGCTTTCCTTTGCAACAGAAATTATTATGAACAGTGATTTGACGGATTTAAGATATTTATATCGGTTTGGAAGCTATATCTCTAAAAATGAGATACAGATTGCAGAGTATTTGAATGGCTTGGAAGAAGAAGCGGTTATAAAGCTGGCACGCACTTTTACAGAAGGCTACCGGGTAGGATTTATAAATAATAAGATTGATTTGTCTAAAAAGTCGGTCGTAAATATCCGCTATAACATTGGGTTTGAAAGGATAATCCGAGAAGCAGTAAAACAGTTTGAAGCAATGGGATTAAAACCTGCCATTTATTACGAGGCAGTCAGCAGTATTCATAAAAAAAGAAATTTAAAAATAGGTTATTGTGCCACTTCGGCAAACAGGCAATACGAATATGATCACAGGTTTGATAACGGTTTATATTTTGATAAGGGATTTGTGGAGCGGAAGCTGGCAACATACCGACAGGGATTTGAGCATTATAAGGAATTGGCATCCCAATATGCTGGACCAGCAGTTTTAGAAATCTTCGGAGAACATCCTTTTTTAGCGGAAGATAAAGAAAATGCAATTACCCTTTCCGAAAAGCAGCAGAAACTGACCGTTTATTATGAACGAGAAGCCAGCTTGATTTTAAACGAGTATGTAAAAATGGAAGAGACAAGTTTTACCATAATGGCGTGTCCAATTCCGGAAATAGGGGCTGATTTTCAAGAGATTTTTGACGAGACAGTAAAGGTAAATACACTGGATATTGATTTGTACCGTTCTATTCAACAAAAGCTGATTGATTGTCTGGACAAAGGAGAATATGTCCATGTAAAGGGAAGAGATAATAACTTGACCGATATAAAAATTATGCTTCATGAATTAGAAAATCCAGAAAAGGAAACCAACTTTGAAAACTGTCTGGCAGATGTTAACATTCCAGTGGGAGAGGTATTTACGTCTCCTAAGCTGACAGGAACAGAAGGAGTTTTACATGTGAACAGGGTTTATCTGAATGATCTAGACTATAAAGGTTTATATCTGGTTTTTCGTGATGGTATGATTGTGGAGTATAACTGTTCTAATTTCCCTGAGAAAAAGAAAAATTTGAAGTTTTTAGAAGAAAACCTGTTATGCCAGCATAAGAGTCTTCCCATTGGAGAATTTGCAATCGGAACCAACACAACAGCATACGCCATGGGACACAGATTTCAGATTTTCCATCTGCTGCCTATTTTGATAGCAGAAAAAACAGGACCACATTTTGCCGTAGGGGACACCTGCTATAAAATGAGTGAGGATCATAAGGTGTATAATCCGGATGGGAAAGAGATTGTTGCGCGAGAAAATGAATGCTCCAGTCAGAGAAAAACAGATATTGAAAAGGCATATTTTAATTGTCATACGGACATAACCATTCCATATGATGAATTAGGGGAAATTGCAGTATATACAAAAGCAGGAGATAAAATGGTCATTATTGAAAATGGCCGGTTTGTTTTAGAAGGAACAGATGAACTGAATAAGCCCCTTGATGGCTTAAGGTAAGACGTATTAGGGCAGCGTTATGCAGGGAGGATGAAAAATATTGGAAAATATGAAGGAATCACGCTTGTTTTGCAGTATGACGGAAGAAGAAATTGAAAAATGCTTAAAGTGCAGTGGAGCAATGATAAAGACCTATTGTTCGGATGAAATAGTTTTTCATCAATTTGACGCACCAGAAAGATTATTTGTTTTGCTGGAAGGCAGTGTAACGATTTGCCAAGATACAAATTTCGGAAAGCGGAATATTATGACACAGATTCAGCGTAAGGGAGATATTTTTGGAGAAGTATATCTTTTTATGGAGCACAAGCACTATGAGGTGTATGGTGTAGTGTCCGAGTATGCAAGAGTATTGCAGATCCCCAAACACTTTTTTTATCGGTCTTGTTCCAATAATTGCAGGCATCATGAAAAATTAATATATAATCTGATTTCCATTATGGCTGATAAGGCATATATGCTGAACAGAAAACTGCAACTAATGTCTTGCGGTACATTAAGAGAGAAGATTGCTAGATTTTTAAGTGAATCCTTTGCGGAAAATAACAATATCAATTTGTCTATGACTAGAGAGGAAATGGCAGATTATTTGGGTGTGGCAAGGCCCTCTCTTTCCCGCGAACTTATGAAAATGAAGGAAGATGGCATTATTGAAATAAAGGGAAAGAGCGTGAAGGTTTTAAATGAGAAGGCATTGCTAGAGTATTTATAAGCATAAATTGTGAAAATAGGGAGAAACAACATGAGGGAGAATTTGTTTTTGAACAAATTCAAAAATCCAGCTCTTCAAAAAAAGAAGTCGGATAATTCGGTTATCTATTCAAATGAAAAAAGAAATCCTTTTGTAAAGCTGAATCAGCCCAATGTATTTCAGGGTGCTGCCTAAATAAGTGAGTAATCACCTATTTGGCAGCACCCTATTTTGTCAGCTTCTCCAGATTAAATGAGAGTATGAACCAAAATCTTCTGAAACAATCATTTTACCCATTTTTTCATATTCATTCACAATGCTTTGCAAAATATGAGTCATATCCAATGGTTTATTTTCTGAAACAGCTTTAAAAACAGCATTTAAGAAAACATTTTTAATTAAAGCACCAGAAAATTCAAATTGCTCTGCAAGGTATTCAAAATCAATAAAGTGAACAGGAATTTCAGGAAGAAATAAAGATTCCCAGATTTCCCTGCGGATTTCAGCAGACGGCATTGTAAATTTTATCTCGTACCGGATACGGCGCATAAATGCTGCGTCGATATTGCTTCTGTAGTTTGTTGCAAGTATTACAATTCCGTCAAATTCTTCAATTCTTTGAAGAATATATGATACCTGCGTATTGGCATAACGATCTTTGGAATCTGTAACCTCATTTCTCTTTCCGAAAATGGCATCAGCTTCGTCAAAAAATAGGATCATATTACTTTGTTCTGCTTTCATAAAAATTTCTTCCAGTCTCTTTTCGGTTTCTCCGATATATTTATCAATAACTTTTGACAGGTCAACCTTATAAAGCTCCAGCTTAAGCATATTAGAAAGTACATGAACCGCCATTGTTTTTCCAGTACCTGGTGGTCCTGAGAACAATGCGGAAACGCATTTTCCATATGGATAGTGCCTGGAAAGTCCAAATTCTTCAAATACCTTTAATTTGTATTTAACCTGATGGAAAATATCCAATAGAATATTTTTTTCTTGAGAACGAAGTTTTAAATCATCCCACGTATATTCTGCGCTGACAGGCTTAATATCGGTGTAACGGCCATCATCTAGGACGCGGTAGCAGATTTTTGAAATAGATCCTTCGTCTAGTGTTTCTTCTCTGGAGTAAGAAAGAATCTTGACAATTTTCTCTATGTACCCAATTGGTATATTCATTTTGACAGATAATTCACTGCTGTTTATTTTCTTGTCTGCCAAGTAAAGTGTAGAAAATTCATTCCAGATTTTAAAGCTTTGTAGTGGGGTCAACTTTTTGATTTCAAATTCACATATCATATTGTCCAGAAATGGAACAATTTTCAAGGTTTCATCAGAAAGAACAAAAAGAGGACGGTGAAAGCAGGCAAGCTTTTGGGCTATCTTTTTTACAATAAGATGCACTCTTTCATTGGGGGGACTTATCTGATACAGGCAAAGGGCTGCTTTTGATAAGTAAACTTCCCGGGCAAGCCTGTTAATCCAAAGTGTTTCATTGCTATCAGTAAATGCGGAGAAATCAAAAAATAGCAGATTAACATTCATTTTCTTTGCAATATGTTTTGCAGTAAATTTTTTACCACAAGAAGCTTTCCCAGTAATGTGAATAATAGGATTGTCATCGGTGGTATCTAATAATGTGCTGGCATCCAGAGAAATCTGCTCGATTTCTTTTTCATACAAAATAGATCTAGGCAGTTCCTTTCCATGAAGAAAACATTCCATATACTTCTGACAGGTAAAGGATAAATGATCCTCTCCATTCAAATAAGAAATAAGCCTTGTGTCTGCATGAAAATGGTGATGAATAAAATCATCATCCGCCTCTTCATATTCCAAAATCAATGTAAGAATTTGATAAGCTTCCCACAGTTCGTCTGTGCAATTCAAAATTTCCTTGTCAGGATAAGCGGCATGGACAGCGATTTCCAAAGTAACACCTTTTTTTTGATTCGGTGATATGATATGAAAAATATCGTTTACGGAGCTGTCCATATATTCCAGAAAAGCCAGCTCCAGGCAGGTAATTGCTGTCTGATTGCCATTGCAGAATTCTAAAAGCTGCTTTAAACGCTGTCCAGGAATATTGTCGTTTTCAATATTTGCATAATCTAGTTTATTTTTTTGAATAATAGTTGTAAGCCGCTCTATGGTAATTGTAGAATCAAGAAATCTGGAATATTCAAGAAAGCCATCTTCTGTGATACGCGGCTGAAGAAACAAGGAAAGCTTTAAGGCACCAATTCCCGCTTGCTTTTTCATTATGTTACATTACCTCCATTTTAATTTAGTTATAAACGATGTCAAGACCGCCTTCTTGAAAATTTTCATAATTAGACCAGTCTGCATTGTTAAATCGAATGGCTAATTTTAAAGTACCAGAAGAGTCCAATTCAAGAGCTTCTGAAAAACTAATCTCAATGTAACCATTTTTGAAGTCAGCTGTCACATTTTTCGATGGATAATTAACGTACCATGGTGCCTGTGTATAACTAATTGCCGCGTTGTCACACCAGAACTGCTGGGTTTTTATATTGTCGGCACTGTAATAGTAGCGAAGCTTTAAATTCGATAAATCAATACTTGCATTTTGAGGAGCTGTAATCGTGTATTCCTGACGGACTGTTCCCGATGCATTAGTGTTTACTGTTACAACTGGCTGTGAAGAAGGATTAGCTGTTGCCTGTGGAGTAGGAGTCACAACGGGAGTAGGAGTCACAACAGGAGTTGGAGTCACAACAGGAGTAGGAGTCACAACAGGAGTCGGTGTTACAACGGGAGTAGGAGTTGTATTACTTTGATAAGAAACACTGACCTTAATTTTGTATGGATACTTTGTTCCTGCATCACTTAAGCTTTCAACTGGTAAATCTTGCATGGTATTAGGAGTGGCTGTCACTACTAAATAGACAGCTGTCTCATCTCCCTGTAAGGAAATGGAGTTTGCTCCAGAGTTCCATAGAGTAGAATATCTTGTGTCACCAGAATTTGTTTTTGTAACTAAACTAACTCTCCAGTCAGCACCAGCTGCACTTGTAGTACCTTGAAAATTTACAATTACTTTTTTAGCAGAGAGGTCGACATTTAATGGGACAATATTGTAACCACCTTGCTGTGGAGCACGATCAGAAGGAACTGTCAGCCAGCCGTCACTGCTGGAGTTTAATGTAGTATAAATTTTTGAAGCATTTTCTTGATTGGAAAGAGTTTCTGCATAGTAGGTCAGATAACTGTTCTGGCGCTGAAAATCCATAGTAACCAGTCGTCTGGACAAATTCCCTAGAATCTCTTTAATGGATACGCCAGAAAGACGCTCTATTGTAGCGAAATAAGTAGTATCCTCTGTTTTGGTTTCAAATAACTTATGCATTAGATTTGGACCAAGACCGTTTAAATTATCTGGATTCTCATATATGTACAGTAAAATAGGCCAGGCATCATACCAGTTGTTTAAGTGAGGAAAATAAGAGTAGTCATTTAATATAAAAGGTTGGAAAAAATCCGAGGTTGGTCCATAAACAGTGTTCCCATAGCGGTAATAGGTACTGCCTAAGTATTGATCGCGGAACCAGTTTGCAACTGCCTCATACCATTTATATGGAACAATGCCGCCTTGATGATAGGTGAAAACATGTGCAAGTTCATGAGGAACAACCCAGCTTGGTGGATCAACCCGCATAGCACCGGGATGAAGAACAATAAATCCAAATCCGCCGCTGTCAACCCCCATGTAAGCCCAGTCACTGTCAATTTCCGATAACCCGGTGTTGGAAATATACACATTTGTTTTATATTTTGTTTGTAGTGATGAATTTGTCTGAGAATAACAAATATCTTTCATGTTCAGTTCATTGATGTAAAATGCACGTATAGATTCCAGATTTTCCAAATTTCCTTGTACAAAATCTCTTGTAACAGTGCCAGTTTCATCTGCATTTCCCCAGATAATCTGGAAATGTTCCGATGAAAGACGATTAACAGAAGAATTAGAAAGAGAACAAAATGCATCTCGTACGGCATATTCTTCTGCTGCCTGAATTTTTTGATCAGTACTCATATTAACATCAAGTGTTACAAATACTAATAGGAAAGTAAGAATGAAGCTATAAAGTTTCCCATTTTTCATAATGAAATTCCTCCTTTAATTCATTCGCTGTGCGAAAGTTTGTAGTAATCATTATACCACACTTAGTTTCAAAAATTAATTATTATATGTATGATGTAAAAGAATTTGAATGAAAATGACGGATTCATATAACGGTAAAGAATTGTTACTATAAAAGGTAGCATTTATTTTTAATTCCAAAGTTAATTTTTGTGCAAATTGCACAAAAAAATCATGACTGTTTATGAAGAAACATGATTGACTATGACTGATTTTGAATATATAATAAGAGCATAACATGGGGGTGAAGATTATGCTGGCTGAGCAAAGATTTGAGGAGATTATAAGGATTGTAGAAGAAAAGAAAAGTGTAACAGTACAGGAATTGATGGAGATTTTTGAAGCATCAGACTCCACAATACGAAGGGATTTGATTGCCCTGCATCTGCAAGGAAAATTAATTAAGGTACATGGCGGGGCAATTGCATTAAGTTCTTACTATAATACAAAAGACGATGATGTAGAATTCAGACAAAGCAGGAATGCAGAGGATAAAAACAAAATTGCGAAATATGCTGCACAGCTAATTAAAGCAAATGATTTTGTATATTTAGATGCAGGCACTACAACTGGTGCCATGATTCCTTATATCACAGAAACAACGGTAACATTTGTAACAAATTCCATTTCTAACGCTGGAAAATTAATAAAAGCTGGCTGCAAGGTTTTTATAATTGGTGGAGAAGTAAAAGCTTCGACTGAAGCAATTGCAGGAAATGAAGCGGTTTTTAATCTGAATAAATACAATTTTACAAAAGGTTTTTTTGGAACAAATGGAATCAGCAGGCAGTTTGGTTTTACCACCCCTGATTTAAATGAAGCAATGGTGAAGAAGGCAGCGCTAGAAAGGTGTAAGGATGGCTATATACTTGGGGATTCTTCAAAATTCAACCAGCTTTCACCTATTACATTTGCAGATTTTACAAGGGCAAAAGTGATTACAACAATAGTAAAAGATGATAATTATAAAAATTGTTCCAATATTCTGGAGGTAGACGCAAAATGATTTACACAGTAACTTTTAATCCATCATTGGATTATGTTGTTGGAGTTAAGGAGATAAAGTTGAATGCAACAAATCGAACAGACAGTGAACAAATGCTTCCGGGAGGAAAAGGAATTAATGTTTCCATTGTTTTAAAAAATCTTGGGATTCCCAGCACAGCATTAGGTTTTATTGCAGGCTTCACAGGTGATGAAATAGAAAAAAATGTAAAAGCTGCTGGATGCACAACGGATTTTATTAAAATTCAAGAAGGAATGTCACGAATTAATATAAAATTAAAATCTGATGGTGAGACAGAGATTAATGGAATGGGTCCAATCATTCATGAGAAGCATTTAAACCAATTGTTTGAAAAATTAGAGCAATTAACAGACAAAGATATTCTGGTTCTGGCAGGAAGCATTCCCAATTCTGTTCCAGATTCCATTTATCAAGATATTATGAAAAGGGTATCGAATAAAAAGGTTATGGTAGTTGTGGATGCTACCAAAGATTTATTGGTGAATGTTTTAGATAGAAAGCCATTTCTGATAAAACCTAACAACCATGAGCTAGGTGAAATCTTTGGGGTGGAGTTGAAAACCAATGAAGAAATCATTGCTTATGGCGAGAAATTGAAGGATATGGGTGCAAGAAATGTCTTGATTTCAATGGCTGGAGATGGTGCAATTTTTCTTGGAGAGGATGGATGTGTTTATGAAAGTCCTGCGCCAAAAGGAAAAGTAATAAATTCTGTAGGTGCAGGAGATTCTATGGTAGCAGGTTTTTTGACAGGCTACTTAGATCAAGGGGATTATCAACATGCTTTTAAAATGGGAATTTCTGCTGGAAGTGCCAGCGCATTTTCAGCACAATTAGCAACCAAGTCAGAAGTCGAGGCAGTTTATCAGACATTATAGTACAGAGGAGGTTTTGATTATGAGAATTACAGATCTGCTGGACAAAAGAAGCATTGAATTGAATGGAAGGGTGTCAACAAAGAAGGAAGCCCTTGACAAAGTAATTGATTTAATGGCAGCATCAGGAAAGCTAAAGGATAAGGAAGCTTACCGTAAAAAGGTTTATGCCAGAGAGGAAGAAGGAACAACAGGGATTGGTGAAGGAATTGCAATTCCTCATGGAAAGGGGGATGCTGTTTTAAAACCAGGTCTTGCAGCCATGGTTATAAAAAATGGTGTTGATTTTGAATCGCTGGATGGTGAACCTGTTCATATTATCTTTTTGATAGCAGCGCCAAATACAAAAGATAATGTTCATCTTGACGTGTTGAGTAAATTGTCTGTTTTAATGATGAACGATGATTTCACAAGGAAGTTAAGAAATGCAAAATCAGTAGATGAGTTTTTGAAAATAATCGACAGCTTTGATGAGGAAGGTGGACAAAGTAAAGTGATTTCGTATAATAATCAGAATAGTTGCAAAATCCTGGCTGTTACAGCTTGCCCAACAGGGATTGCCCACACGTATATGGCAGCAGAAGCATTAGAGAAAAAGGCTGGCGCATTAGGATGCAGCATAAAGGTTGAGACAAGAGGATCGGGAGGAGCTAAAAATGTTTTAACAGATGCTGAAATTGCTGAAGCAGATTGTATTATTGTGGCAGCTGATACAAAGGTGCCTATGGGAAGATTTAACGGAAAGAAACTGATTGAATGTCAGGTTTCTGATGGAATCAATAAAGCAGAGGAATTGGTGAAACGGGCAATGAGTGGAAATGTACCAGTTTATCTTGCGAAGGCTGGTTCCTCGGAGGAAGGAGCATCTGCTGGCAGTGGAAGTGTCGGTCATTCCATTTACAAGCATTTAATGAGTGGTGTATCCCATATGCTTCCTTTTGTAGTAGGCGGAGGAATTTTAATTGCCATTGCATTTTTAATAGACAGTATGTTAATTGATATGTCCGCCTTGGATCCTGAGGTTCGGTCAAGTTTTGGTTCTATCACCAAATATGCAGCATTTTTTATGACAATCGGCGGTACTGCATTTAAATTTATGCTTCCTATTTTGGCAGGCTTCATTGCTTTGAGTATAGCTGACAGACCAGGTCTTGCTTTAGGGTTTGTAGGTGGTTCTATTGCCGCTAGTGGAAGTTCTGGGTTTTTAGGAGCCTTAGTTGCTGGCTTTTTGGCTGGATATACAATTGTATTATTGAGAAAAATATTTGAAGGTCTTCCAGAAGCATTAGATGGTTTAAAACCAGTATTGTTATATCCGTTATTTGGTATCTTAATAGTAGGAACTGTTATGGTATTTATTGTTGAGCCTCCAGTAGGAGCATTAAACACTTTGATGAACAACGGTTTATTAGGAATGAACAATACAAGCAAAATTATTTTGGGTATGGTGTTAGGTGGAATGATGTCTGTGGATTTAGGTGGACCAGTAAACAAGGCAGCCTATGTCTTTGGTACAGCTTCTATTGCAGCAGGAAATTACGCAATTATGGCAGCCGTTATGGTTGGTGGTATGGTGCCTCCTTGTATTATTGCTCTGGCAACATTATTATTTAAAAACAAGTTCACAAGAGAAGAAAGAAAATCTGGACCAACAAACTTTGTAATGGGACTGGCATTTATTTCAGAAGGTGCTATTCCATTTGCAGCAGCAGATCCTCTTAGAGTATTACCATCCTGTATTGTAGGTTCTGCGATAGCAGGAGCGCTTTCAATGGCATTTGGCTGTACACTGATGGCACCTCATGGTGGTATCTTTGTATTCCCAGTAGTAGGTAATGCGTTATTATATTTGCTGGCATTAGTAATTGGTACAGTAGTAGGGGCTGTTATGCTTGGATTATTGAAGAAACCAGTTGAGGAATAAATAGGAAAAAGTATAGGACAGGAGGAATTGTTGTGAAAACGGCTGTTGGGAAAAGTGCCTTTGGTGGAATTGCAATTGGAAAAATCAGTGTCTACCAAAAGGGGGAGCATCAGGTAAAACGAATTAGAATCCAGGATGCAGATGCGGAGATGGACAGGTTTTACCATGCACAGGCAGAAGCAAAAAAGCAGCTTCAAGATTTATATGAAAAAGCTGTAAATGAAGTTGGAGAAGCAAATGCTGCCATTTTTGAAATTCATCAAATGATGCTGGAGGATACAGATTATGTGGAATCTGTCGAAAGTATTATTAGGAAACAAGAGGTAAATGCAGAATATGCGGTGGCTGAAACCTGCGATAATTTTGCAAAAATGTTTGCTTCTATGGATGATGAATATATGCAGGCACGCTCTGCTGATGTGAAGGATATTTCAGAACGTGTTATTTCTATCTTATTAGGGAAGGACAGTACAATGGCAGGAGTATCGGATGAACCAGTGATTATTCTGGCAGATGATCTTGCTCCTAGTGAGACAGTTCAGCTTGATAAGGAAAAAGTACTTGCTTTTATTTTAGTGAATGGCTCCGTAAATTCCCACACAGCTATTTTGGCAAAAACTATGAACATTCCTGCGATAGTTTGTACAAACATTACACTGGATAAGGAACTGAATGGAAAGCTTGCAGCGGTAGATGGATTTGAAGGAAAAATATTTATTGAGCCAGAAAGTGAACTGTTAGCTGTCATGGAGAGCAAGTTAAAGGATTTACAGGAAAAACAGAAGCTGCTTGAGGAGTTAAAGGGAAAAGAAAATATTACGTTAGATGGACAGAAGGTTCTTGTATATGCCAATATTGGAAATGTAGGTGATATTGGTAGTGTTCTAAAAAATGATGCCGGTGGAATTGGTTTGTTCAGAAGTGAATTCTTATATTTGGAAAAGGACACCTATCCAACAGAGGAAGAACAATTTGCTGTATACAAAATGGCAGCAGAAATGATGGCAGGAAAGCGTGTTATCATTAGAACACTGGATATCGGTGCAGATAAGCAGGCTGCATATTTTAACATGGATCAGGAGGAAAATCCAGCATTGGGCTATCGTGCTATCCGTATCTGTCTTACGCAGAAGGACATTTTTAAAACACAGCTGAGAGCAATTTTCCGAGCAGGTGTCTATGGGAAAATCGCTGTAATGTATCCTATGATTATATCTCTTAATGAAATAAAGCAGATTAAAGAGATTGTGGCAGAAGTAAAGGAGGAGTTGACCAGCCAGAACATTCCTTTTGATAAAGAGATGGAACAGGGCATTATGATTGAGACTCCGGCAGCGGTGATGATTAGTGACTGTCTTGCGAAGGAAGTGGATTTCTTTAGTGTTGGAACAAATGATTTGACACAGTATACGGAGGCAATTGATCGGCAAAATCCCAAACTGGATGATTTTTATGACCCACATCATCCAGCCATTCTAAGAATGATTAAAATGACTGCTGATAATGCTCATAAGGCAGGAATCTGGATTGGAATCTGCGGAGAGCTGGGAGCAGACCTGGAGATGACGGAATTTTTCCTGTCAATCGGAATTGATGAATTATCTGTTTCACCGTCTAGAATATTGCCATTACGAAAAAGGATAAGAGAGACAAATGTAGGAGAAATTGTTGACAAATTAGGTTGGTGCATGTAAAATATTTTTAATTTAGAAAAAAGTTACTTTTAATAGAATGTTGTCTAATAAAATACCATGGGAATGTCAGGGGCTGTATTACCTGACGTTTCCATGGTAGAGTTGTTTATAAAAGAATAAGAAAAACATATACTTATAATGACATAAATCAATTGGCTTCAACAACAGATGAAAGAGGAAATACGACAACTTATGAATATGACAATAATGGAAAACTGATAAAAGAAATAAATCCTCTAGGTGCAACCAAAGAATATACGTTTGATTCTTGTGGGCAATTAATAAGCTATAAAGATGAAGCTGATAATGTGGAGTCCTATGAGTACGATTTGTTAGGAAACAAAATTAAGGAAACAGATGTAAATGGAAATGTAACGCAGTACAAGTATAATATTCAAGGAAATATAATAGAAGTAATACATCCAGATGGAACAACAGAAGAGGCAACTTACGATGGCAATAGTAATATGCTTAGCATACAAGATGGAAATGGAAATATAATTACCAGTGAGTATGATAATCGAAACAGACTTATTCAGACAGTAAATGCAGAACAGGGTGAGCAACATTTAAAATATGCTCCTTGTGGGAAGGTAAGTGAATTTACTGATGAAAATGGGAATATAACATGTTATGAATTCAATTTCAATAACCAGTTATCAAAAGTAATTGATCCACTAGGTAATAAAACGATGTATCAGTATGATGAAATTGGAAATATTAAGCAGATTCAACAATTCAAAGCAATTACTGATAATACAATTACCCAGATGTTTGCAGATGACCAAAGTAAATATGCTTCTACACAAGAAGAATTAATTACAGAATATAATTACGATAACAGAGGTCTTTTAGTTGAAGAAAAAAGTCCTACAGGAAAAATTAAATTTTATTGCTATGATGGAAATAGTAATTTGATAGCTGCAACAGATGAAGATGGAAATATAATAAATTATTCATATGATGAAGCGGATAATTTGGTATCAGTGCAATATAGTGATGGTAAGTCAGTTCAATATGAGTACAATGAGTTGAATCAAATAACCTCCATGACAGACTGGAATGGAATCACAAGTTATGAACTAGATAGCTTAAACAGAATTACAAGTGTAACCGATTATCAATATAGGACAACTGATTATGAATGGACAGCAGATGGTAAGAAAAAAATGATTACTTACCCAGATGGCAGCGTGGTAAATTATAGCTATGACAATAGAAATCGACTTATATCAGTAGTAGATGCAGATAATGCAGAAACTACCTATGAGTATGACAATATTGGAAATTTAATTAAAAAGGTATTACCGAATGGAATCAGGACGGAGTATTCGTATAACAAGTTATCCTATTTAACAGGATTGGTGGATTATACAAATAACAACCAATTATTAAATCAATCTGCATTTACACTAGACAATGTAGGTAATAAAATGAGTATTGCTCGAAACGAGAGTGACAGTACAACCGTTGATGTTACCAGCTATACATATGATGGATTAAATCAATTAACTTGTGCTGTTTCTTCTACTGGAATTGTGAGATATTTCTACGATACATTACAAAACTGTATTCGTCAAGAAAACTGGAACGATGAGCAAACCTTTGAGAATTCATTAGAGTATGAGTATAACCAGGAGAATCAACTGATATTATTAAGTGGACAGACAGCAGATATTCGTGAAGAATATGCGAATGAGCCAATTACAATGGAGTATGATAACCGAGGAAATATTGCTGAGATTTATCAAGATGGTTCATCTGTTGCTGCATTTACTTTTAATGGCCAAAACAGAATGTCGTCCTCAGTAAATCAATTTGGTATGGAAACAGAGTATTCGTACGATGGAAATAACAAAAGAATTGCAATGTATATTCAACTCCCTGAAGCAGAACAGCCAGATTCATTTCTTATTGATGAGGAAGATTCTGATGAGGAAAAAGCACTAAAGAATTCTTGTAATGCCATTTTTGATGGTGTAAACTATAGCAAGGAATATGAATATGTAAATGATAGCACAAGTTCTGCTGATTTGGTCATGCTGGTGTACGGTGAACATAATGTGACAAGCCGTTATGTACATGGATTAGGAACAATTAGTGTTGATTGTACAGAAAATGAAACAATGGATTGGGATTATTCCATTGGCAGTTATTTGGAAGACAGTTCCGCTGTAAAGTCCTATTATCTCCAAAACGAACTGGGAAGTACAATGAATCTGACAGGAGAGGACGAAACAGTATTAGAGAGCTATGATTATGATATCTATGGAAAACCAGTGACGGAAGGTGATGAAAACAGCTTTCAGAAAAATATTTACGGTTACGCAGGCTATCAATACGATGTAGCATCCCACATGTACTACGTCCAAGCAAGATATTATGATTCCGAAACGGCTAAGTTTATCAGCCAGGATGTTTTTAAGGGAATTGAGGAACATCCAACAACATTTAACCGATATCTGTATTGTGAAAATAATTCACTGAGGTATATTGATAAGAGTGGATATTCAACATTGGATACTGTAGTTGGATTAACTTTATGTCTAGATGAGACATTAGACTTGGGTTTGGCATTTGATCTGACAATGGAAATTATTTCATTATGCAATGATATTGATCTTTCAAATTATCCTTATGAAAGTCAGTATGATTATTATTTGGGGAGAGTCATTGGTGATGCGATAAGTATAGTATGGGGTGCGAAAGAGTGTTACAAAGGATACAAAAAGATATGTACTGCAATTGAAGTTGGTGATGCTTTAACAGTTTGCTCAGGCGGTTGGCTAACGGTAGCTGCTATGGGAATTACAATAGTAGAGACAGAATCGGGTGTTATTGAAATAGCAAATGGAGGTGCCGTTGTATTTAAGGGAACTGGTCAAATAAAGTGTGACTGGGACAAAATGATGGCAGCCAAGGGAGGTTCTAAGGATAAGTCCAAGGGAACTAGTACGATTAATTGGAAGAGTGTTAAACAATTTGGTCATACTTTTAGCACGCATGGATCTGGAGCAAAAAATACAAAAAGCTTAATAGATCGATCTAGAAGTACAGGAAATAATCAAGGTCAATGGCTCAATAATCAAAGGGCTGCGGAGTTTCTTGAATTTCTAGGAAATATAACGGAACCAATAACAGTTTCAATACCAAAGGGCTTGGGACAGGTAATAACTCCAACAGGTAATATAGTACCTGCTACTAAGGCGATAGTTGTACCATCTGCAACAGGCATAAAGACTGCATTTCCAATTCTATAGAATTGATTGGATATTAATTATAAAGGAGAATGTAAACATGTTTAATATGGAAATAAAGACTATAATACCATTGAATACTATCAAAATTGATAATTGTGGAATTGGAGATTATGATGATGAGCTAGATGATGGGAGGTCGGTAATAATGGATATATGCAAAATAATGGGTAATACAGAACAAATCTTATTTTGTGTTTCGGGATTTGGAGATGATAAGTGGACTGTTGATTGTCGTTTTGACCTCCCAATCATAATTGAGCAATTACCTGAAATAATAAGAAGAATTAATAATAAAGATTTCAACTTTAAATTGGATTTTTATGAACAGGGAATTGAAAGAGAAATAGTATTTGTCAATGATGTAGAATGTGTAAGGCTAGTATGCATAAGTAGAACTAATTGGATACCTAAACCAAACAATATTAAGATGAGAAAGGAAGAAGTTTCTTTAATTTTTAACAACTTATACAAGAATTTCTTATCTTATAGTTCAGTTTTGTGTAACGGTCTAGCAAATCATTATTTATTTAAAGAATGGATGAAGATTTAATTATTATTAGGCAGAGTCATAGGTGATGAATTAACAGTCTGTTCAGGCGGTTGGCTAACTGTAGCTGCTATGGAAATTACAATATTAGAGATAGAATCTGGAGTTATTGAAATAGCAAATGAAGGATCCGTTGTATTTAAGGGAACCGGTAAAATAAAGTGTGACTGGGACAAAATGATGGCAGCAAAGGGAGGTTCTGAGGCTAATTATGGTGCTAGAGAATTTATTGAAAAAAATAAGAATACTGCTGAAATATTTGAAGCAACATGGAATTCAAGCAGAGGCGTAGAATCAGGAAAGATACAAATAATTATTAGGTCTGGAGGGAAACAGGTGCAATGATGAAGTTAAAGAATGGTGAGATTATACCAGGGATTGGTATATCAAATATTAGTCTTGGTATAACAAAAGAAGAACTTATACATCTCATAGGCATAGAATATGAGGAAGAAATATTTGAGTTCATTTCAATTATAATAGTTGAAAATGCAAAGTTTTGGTTTACTAATGATGGAAAATTATATCAAATTGGAGTATCCAAGGACTTTCAAGGAAAATATAAGAATGTAATTGGAATAGGATCAACGTTGAAAGAAGTAAAGGAGAAATTTGGTGATTATAATGAAGAACATAATACTTATGAAATAGAGAATGATAAGGGAATGTGTTTTGAACTTGAGGATGTTGACTATGATGAAGAATGGGATGAGTTGACGGCACCAATTGAATATATTTATGTATATAGAGTGGGTTCGGAAACTCTTAAGTAAATGTGCAGTTGTCTTGCATACTGAGAAAATTCCTATAAACCTTGTCTTAGACACTGCTTCGTAGTAAAAAGTGCATGGTAAATGAAAACGCTAATCCCCCAGCTATGCTGGGGCGAATAGAGTAAGCGGTGGCGTAACTACGGACATTAGAAAGCCTCCTGTGGTATTATGATAAAGGTATCGCAAGCCATTATCAAAAAGAACAGGAGGCGGTTTAATGAACAGTTCAAGTTTATCACACACTAGATGGAAATGCCAGTATCATATAGTATTCATTCCGAAATACAGGAGAAAAGTACTGTTTGGGCAAGTAAGAGCAGATATAAGGGAAATAATAAAAAGATTTTGTGAGTATAAGAATATTGAAATAATAGAAGGAGCAGTGTGTTCAGACCATGTACATTTATGCGTAAGTATTCCCCCTAAGGAAAGTGTTTCTGACTTCGTAGGTTATTTGAAGGGAAAATCAGCATTAATGATATTTGATAAACATCCAGAGTTAACAACCAAATGGACGAAATCATTTTGGGCAAGAGGATACTATGTTTCTACAGTAGGAAATGTCACTGAAGATGCAATTAAAAAATATATACAAGAACAGCAAGAAGAAGCAAAAGCAGAAGAAACAAGAAAATAGCCTCTTTTAGAGGCAGACGGTAATAGTGCTTGTGATACTCGCCTTTTAGGCGCGCAAGTAAACAGCCCTTATAGGGCTAATATCAAACCACCACTTGAAGTGGTGGTAGATGCCTTAGGATGGTGAGATTATTTGTTTCAAGATATTGATTTTGGGAAAGGTGTGAATAGAAAATATATTGACTTTAATATAAATGAAGTAATACCTTTAAAAGAACAAACTGATTTGCTAAAAGAAGACTTAATTCAGGTGATTTATGAAAGTAATTATCTAATAGATATTGGTTGGTATCCTGAATTTGATGAAGAAGGGTTTTTTAGAGTAAGTATTATAAAAGATTATCAGTGGGAAAACCCAGTTCTACAGAAAAATTGTAGAGACTTGAATTTATTAAAAGAATATGTTGACGAATGTATAGACATAATACAGACTAAAGTGAAATGAGAATAATTGAGTAAGCGAATTTAGAAATATACCCATGTATAATCCCTTTCACTTGGTGGAAAACTGAAAGGAAAGCCGAAAAAATCATTTTATAGGTTTTACAAACAAGAAACATATGGTATAATAGCAAAAAAATAGTGTCAAGGAGGATTTAATATGGTATTAGTTACGACAGAAACAATAACTGGGAAAAACCTTGAAATGTTAGGGGTTGTAATAGGCTCTTCCATTCAGACCGTTCATGCAGGAAAAGACATTATGAATAGCTTTAAAACATTAGTGGGTGGTGAGCTGACATCCTATAATGAAATGATGGACAATGCCAGAAAACTTGCTACACAAAGAATGATAAAACAGGCAGAAGCAGTGGGAGCAGATGCTATTGTGGCAGTACGCTACAGTTCCAGTGCAGTAGCAGCAGGTGCAGCAGAAATTATGGCATTTGGAACAGCTGTTAAGTACATTTAATTCAATTCAGTTGCAGTAAAACCTAAGGAAAATAAGAAACAGAAGGAGATTTGAAATGTCAAAAGTAGGAATTTTAATGGGAAGCGATTCAGACCTTCCAATTATGAAAAAAGCAGCAGAAATACTTGAAGGATTTGGAATAGAATATGAGATGACCGTAATCAGTGCCCACAGAATGCCAGATATTTTTGTAGAATATGCAACAGGTGCTGAAGCAAGAGGCGTTGAGGTGATTATTGCAGGAGCAGGCGGAGCTGCACATTTACCAGGAATGTGTGCTGCATTATTTAAGCTTCCAGTAATCGGCGTTCCAATTCATACAAAAACTTTAGGCGGAGTAGATTCTCTGTACTCAATCGTACAGATGCCTTCTGGAATTCCAGTTGCAACCGTAGCCATTGACGGAGCGGCAAATGCAGGAATATTAGCAGCACAAATGCTGTCTATTGGTAACAAAGAATTGCGTGAAAAAGTGAAAACATACTGCCAGGGCCTAAAAGAAGGCGTTGTAAAGAAGGCAGAAAAGTTAAATACACTTGGTTATGAAGAATATTTAAAACAAATGTAAATACAATAGTAATATGACAAGGGCAGCCTTAGGGCTGTCTTTTTCAGTACTTAAAAATTGCAGAGTGTGTAGAACACACTTTTATCTGAACTATGAAAAGTGGGGGAAGTAAATGAGGGGGCTGCTTCGGTTTATAAAAAGAAATGCAGAGAAACTGTGTATTTGTCTTTATATCTTTATCTGGCTCATATTTGGATTGTTTTATTGGATTCGGGCAAATACCACAGGTGGAGAAGCATTCATTTTTCAAGAAGATATTTTGCTACATTCCAAAAATGAGGCATTTCAAAGAAAACTGGGGATTTCTATGGAAAATCACATTACAAAAGAACTGTTTCGCCATTACAATGAAAACTTTACCATGTTAAAGTTTGAGGATTCAGGACCGATGAATATAACCTTTAATTTTATTGATGGAAAGCTTGAAAATCTTGGTGCTGACTGGGCAAACTATTATATAACAAAGTGGAAGCAGGAAAAATATAATTATTGTCAGATCGAAATCATAGAAACCAGAAACCGCATTATGGGAACTGCTGAATATACCAAGTTAAAACTAAGCCTTGTTGAACTGGCACCGTCAGAGGAAAACGTGTCTGAAATGACTGAAGTAATGAAGCAGCAGGATTTTCTAGTATACGTAAAGGGAGATGAACTGGGGATTGAAAAAGAGACATGGGAAAAGGCAGGTTATCTGGAAATTGGTTTTTGCAAAATTATAGTAGCATGTGCCGTGAACTATTTTGATAAAGCAATTGATATTATTTACGACTATGAGACAAATGAAAATTTTAAGTATCCTGTCATTGATTTTTTGTATTTTAGTGCAGTGACCATAACCACATTAGGATATGGCGACATACTTCCCAATGAATCCATGGTGAGAGGCCTGGTAATGGCAGAAACCGTACTAGGTACAGTGACATTGGCACTAACCGTATCTGTTTTTTATGACAAATATAAGAAAAGAATTTGCATTTCGATAAAGTAAAGAATACAGCTGTATCAACTCTTACTTATAAAGCTTATGGTATTTATTAATGGTTCTAATAGATACCATAAGAAATAAATAACTTCAAAAAAAGGACAAATCTTTTGAAGTATGATACAATACCATTGAGACAAGTATGATACAATAAAATAATAAGCGTGAATCTGATTTTAGGAGGAAAAGGAAATGGATTACAAAAATGCTGGTGTAGATATTGAAGCAGGATATAAATCAGTTGAACTTATGAAAGAACATATAAAAGGTACGATGCGAAAAGAGGTGCTTACCCATATTGGTGGTTTTTCGGGAGCATTTTCTTTAGAAAGCTTTAAAAATATGGAAAAGCCAACCTTGGTTTCTGGAACAGACGGCGTTGGAACAAAGTTAAAGGTTGCGTTTGAATTAGACAGACATGATACCATTGGAATAGATTGTGTTGCTATGTGCGTAAATGATATTGCCTGTGCAGGCGGAGAACCATTATTTTTCTTAGATTATATCGCATGTGGAAAAAATGAGCCAGAAAAAATTGCCAAAATCGTAAGTGGCGTAGCAGAAGGCTGTAAACAGGCAAATGCGGCACTTATAGGTGGAGAAACTGCGGAAATGCCAGGCTTTTATCCAGTAGATGAATACGATCTTGCAGGCTTTGCTGTAGGAATTGTTGATGAAAAAGATTTAATTAATGGAAAAGACTTAAGAAAAAATGATGTTATTATTGGAATGGCATCTTCTGGAATCCATAGTAACGGATACTCTTTAGTTCGCAAGATTTTTAATATAAAAGAACAATATCTAAACACTTACGTGGAATCACTTGGAAGTACATTGGGAGAGACGTTGCTGACTCCTACGAAAATTTATGTAAAAGCATTAAGTGATCTTAAAGCTGCCAACATTAAAGTAAAGGCTTGCAGTCATATTACAGGCGGCGGATTTTATGAGAACGTACCTAGAATGCTGTCAGATGGTTTTCATGCAGTACTCCGTAAAAAAAGTTATCCAGTACCTCCAATTTTTAAAATGCTTCAAGAGGATGGAGATGTAGCAGAGCATGTTATGTATAACACCTTTAATATGGGTATTGGCATGATGGTAGTGGTAGATCCGTTAGATGTAGATGCTGCAATGGCTACCATTAAGGCAGCAGGTGAAACTCCTTATATTATAGGTGAAATCATTTCAGGCGAAAAAGGAATTACAATCGAGGAGGCTTAAGGCATGCTTAAGACAGCAGTTTTAGTTTCTGGTGGAGGAACGAATTTACAAGCAATAATAGACAGCATGGAAAATGGAAGTATTACGAATGCATCGATAGAAGTAGTAATTAGTAATAAGCAGAATGCATATGCGTTAGAACGTGCTGCGAATAAAGAAATTCCAGCTCACTGCATATCACCAAAGGATTTTTCAGACCGTGAGGACTTTGGGAAAAAGCTTTTAGATACCTTACTATCCTATCAGATTGATTTAATTGTATTGGCAGGTTATTTAGTGATAATGCCAGAGATTGTGGTGAAGCATTACAGGAACCGTATTATTAATATTCATCCTAGTCTGATTCCATCCTTTTGTGGAGCAGGATTTTATGGGTTGAAAGTACACGAAGCAGTTCTGGAACGTGGTAATAAAGTAACAGGTGCAACCGTTCATTTTGTTGATGAAGGTACGGATACAGGACCAATCATTTTACAGAAAGCAGTAGAGGTAAAAGCAGGAGATACGGCTGAGATTTTACAAAAAAGGGTAATGGAAGAAGCGGAGTGGAAAATACTTCCTAGAGCCATTGACCTGATTGCAAATGACAAGCTTGTGATAAGTGGACATCTGGTTAGGGAAAAATAGCTTTACAAGGTAGGAGGATGCAGGATGAAAGTTTTAATTGTAGGTGGCGGAGGCAGAGAACATGCCATTGCTGCAAGTGTTGCAAAAAGCAAAAAAGTTGAGAAAATTTATTGTGCTCCAGGTAATGCAGGAATTGCAGAGCTTGCAGAGTGCGTTGACATTTCTGTAATGGAATTTGATAAAATGACAGCATTTGCTGAAAAAGAAAAAATTGACTTTACCATTATCGGACCAGATGATCCATTAGTGGCAGGTATTGTAGATGCTTTTGAAGCAAAGGGGCTGCGGGTATTTGGACCACGGAAAAATGCAGCAATCATAGAAGGATCTAAGGCATTTTCTAAAGATTTGATGAAAAAATATAATATTCCAACTGCCCAATACGAAACGTTTCAGTCTGCTGAAAAAGCGGTGGAATATCTGGAAACAAGCAGCTTTCCAATTGTTTTAAAGGCAGATGGACTTGCTTTGGGAAAGGGTGTTCTGATTTGCAACACCAAGGAAGAGGCAATAGAAGGTGTGAAAACCTTGATGTTGGACAAGCAATTTGGGTCTGCTGGTGATAAAATTGTCGTAGAAGAATTTTTAGCAGGAAGAGAAGTGTCTGTTCTTTGTTTCTGTGACGGATCGACTGTGAAGCCAATGACCAGCGCTCAGGATCATAAAAGAGCAAAAGACGGAGACCAGGGCTTAAACACAGGTGGTATGGGAACTTTTTCACCAAGTCCTTTTTACACAGAGGAAGTAAAGAGTTTTTGTGAAAAATACGTTTATCAGGCATCTATGGACGCCATGAAGGCAGAGGGAAGAGCATTTACTGGAATTTTGTTTGTTGGTCTGATTCTTACGGAACAGGGGCCAAAGGTACTGGAGTATAATGCCCGTTTTGGTGATCCTGAGACTCAGGTTGTTCTGCCTCGTATGAAAAATGATATTATCGAAGTGATGGAAGCCTGTGTAGATGGAAAGTTAAATGAACTAGAACTGGAATTTGACAATAACGCGGCTGTCTGTGTTGTTTTAGCATCAGAAGGATACCCAGAGGCATATGAAAAGGGTAAGGTAATTACAGGGCTTGAACATTTTTCAGATAAGGAAGAATACTTTGTGTTTCATGCAGGTACAAAAGCTGCGGAAGAAGGCATTGTGACAAATGGAGGCCGTGTTTTAGGTGTGACTGCGCTGGGACAAGATTTAAAAGATGCAAGAAAGAAGGCATATCAGGCAACGGATTGGATTGAATTTTCTAATAAATATATGAGAAATGATATTGGAAAAGCAATTGATGAAGCGTAAGTAAAATACAAGTAGATAAGAATGCATCCAGTAGGAAGCATAGAAGAAAAGCACTGGTGAGAAGGAAACTTCTCATAGGTGCTTTTTGTCGATGAGCTTCTGAGGACTGACATAATACTGCCATATATATGGGATATATTTGTACTAATATTGTAGATGAAAACACTACTGCTGTAGAAAAAACACATAGGAGTGATGAGAATGAAAAGTAATAAGCATAGAATATTATTTTGCGTCAGCTGTATTGCGCTAACTATAGTGCTGTTTGTTTCAGTTCACAATTTAGGAAGGATTGATTCCTATGCGGCAAGTACATTAAAGTTAGCTGGCAAGTCAACAGCAAGTAAGGTGAATGTCAGGACAAAGCCAGGGCGTACAGCCTCTCAGATGATAATTAATGAGAAAAAAGTGCAGCTAAGTAAAAACCAAGCGGTAACAGTACTAAAGGAAAAAGTGGTATCAGGTGAAAAGTGGTACTACATTTCATTTAAATACTTGAAAAAAAGCTATCGTGGTTATGTGCTTAGCAATTACGTGAAGCTGACCTTAAAAACTTCGGCAAGTGCAGCTGTAAGTGCAAAGACAAGTCAGAAAATCGTAACAAAGGCTGGAGGAAGTACTTATAAAAAAGTAAGCGGGAAGGTGGTTTCACTTAAAAAAGGTACAGCGGTAACGGTACTGAAGGAATCCACTGTTAGTAAGAAGAAATGGTTTTACATATCCTTTGTGTATAAGAAAAAAACTTATAAAGGATATATTCTTGCCGATTCCGTTTCCTTTGTAATACCAGAGACAACAAAAACAGGGTCAGTTGCGGCGTCCAGGCTGAATGTAAGAACAGGTGCCGGAACTACATATCCTATTTTAGAGTATAAAGAGCAAAAGGTACAGTTAACAAAAGGGACACTGGTAACAATTGTAAGTGAAAAGAAAGTAGATACTGTTTTATGGTATCAGGTGAAGTTTTCCTATGAATCAGCCTCTCTTAAAGGTTATGTTTCAGGAGAGTTTATTCAATTAACAACTAAGACAGCAGTTACCCCATTGCCAGAGGCAACCCCAACCCCAGAGATAACAGAAATTCCTGAGGTAACGTCAACCCCAGAAATAACAGAAACACCAGAGATAACCCCAGAACCTACTCCAGAAATAACACCAGTGCCAACAGTAACACCAGTACCAACAGCGTTGACGGACGCAGAGTTTGAAGCAGCACTGATGAGTGAAGGGTTTCCAGAGGACTATAAAGCAAAATTGCGTCTGTTGCACCAGCAATACCCACTATGGCAGTTTAAGGCATATCATACAGGATATGACTGGAACACTGTTATAGAGAAAGAAAGTGTGGTTGGTAAAAATTTAATTACCAATGCTAAGTCCATTGCCTGGAAATCGATTGAAGCAGGAGCCTATAACTGGTCAACCGATTCGTTTATTCCATTTGATGGTTCTACGTGGGTTACTGTGTCAAAAGAAGGTCTTGCTTATTACATGGATCCTCGAAATTTTCTTACAACAGATGGAATTTTTCAATTTGAGCATTTAGCATATAATGAACAGTATCAGACAAAGTCAGGAGTGGAAAGTATTTTGTCCAATACGGTGATGGGGAATAAAAGTTATACGTATCTGGATGAGGCACAAACTGAGACAAGTACTACGTATGGTGACACATTTATTGCAGCGGCAAAGTACTCCAATGTGAATCCATTTCATCTGGCAACAAGGGTAAAGCAGGAGGTTGCCACTTCGACAGGACTGAGTGCTTCTGCAACAGGACAGTTTGCAGGATATGAAGGGTACTACAATTTTTACAATATAGGAGCGACTCACAGCACTGTTGCTGGTGGAGCCATTGCCAATGGATTATCCTTTGCTAAAACAGGAGGAAGTTATTCGCAAGCAAATAAAGATTTATTTTTGATTCCATGGACAAGTCCTTATCGCTCTATTGTAGGAGGAGCAAAGTTTATCGGAAATAATTACATTAATAAAGGTCAGGACACAGTTTATTTGCAAAAATTTAATTTGTCAAATTATAGTACATTTTCGCATCAATATATGGCAAATGTAGAAGCAGCAAGGGCTGAGGCTCAAAAAACTTATACAGCGTATAAAAACTTTACGGATATTCCTGTGGTATTTTATATACCAGTTTACTATAATATGCCTGCTGCACCATGCCCAGTTCCATCAGGTGGTTTAAATCCGAATAACTGGCTGAAGAAGCTTTCTGTTATAGGTCAGACCATGACACCAACTTTTCAGGTGTCAGATGCTGTAAATACTTCCTATACTGTTATAGTTGACAGCAGCGTTACAAGTGTTACAATAGAGGCATCAGCAGTAAGCAGTAAAGCAACGGTTGTAGGAAATGTAGAATATCCAGTTAATATAGGTGTTAATACCATTCCTGTTGTTGTGACAGCAGAAAATGGGCAGCAGCGAACCTATGAGATATATGTTATTAAAAATGCGTGAAACAAGTAAATCAGCCAGACTTACGTTATAAGGAAGAAAAGGTGTGATAAAATGAAGTGTCAGAAGAAAAATAATTCATATAATAATAGGAAGAATCTGTTTTTTGTTACTTGTATTCTGTTTATTATAGTTACAGGGGTAGGGATGTCTGGTAGAATCGTTATGGCATCCAGTGCTACCATTACTTTTTCTATTGCCAACAGAGAAGTACAGAAGGGTGACGACTTATCAGTGGTTGTTTCCTTGGATTCCAGTGACATCATTGGAGATTTTGAAGCATATGTATCATATGATCCAGAGATTTTGGAGTTTACAACAGGAGGAAGCCATGTTAGTGGAGGAAGCGGACTGCTTAAAATATCCGATTTGAACTCTGACATACAAAGTGAGTCCAAGAAGTATTCCATTCAGTTTAAGGCAATAAAAGTAGGCAATTGTGAAATTGCAGTCAGTGATACACCTGGTGTTTACAATGCAGATGGTGATGAAATGTCAGTTTCAAGAAGCCGCCTTACCATATCGGTTGTTAGTTCAGAAAAATTAAGTGACAATTCATCACTTTCCAGCTTAGAAGTAAGTCCAGGAACATTAACGCCAGAATTTCAAAAGGATCGTTTCAAATATCAGGTTGAAATTCCAAATGCCAGCGAACGATTATTTCTATCCGCCATACCAGAAGACCAGGATGCTGTTGTAGAAATTCAGGGGAATCAGGAGTTAAAAGAAGGAGTAAACTTTGTCCACGTTATTGTAACAGCACCGTCGGGAGATAAGCAGGATTACCAGATTGAAGTCAGAAGATTATCCGTAGAAGAGGAGAATGGTGAAGAGGGGGATGTGGAGCTGCCTCAGGATGAATCGGGAGTCGTATATGAACTAGACGGAACGGTTTATCTTCAGAACCAAAGTAAATATAAATTAGCAGAGCTGGATGATTCTACAGAAATCCCAGCAGGATATGTTCAGTCATCTGTAACAATCAATGAAATTGAAATAGAGGCATTTTTACTAAAAAATGATATGGAAAGTGAGTTCTTTTTGCTATTCTTAGAAAATGATTTTGGAGAAAAAAGATTTTACCAGATGGATCGGATTGAAAAAACAATTCAGCGCTATTCACAAAACGACGGAACTGGTGAAAACCAGGAATCTGACAGTTTGGATTCTATTACCAAAAGTGAGTATCAGAAAAGGATGACAGCGATGGTATTTGCTTTAGCGGTACTGGGTGTTATTTGTATTATTCTGACGATTACACTTGTTATTAAGAGTATGCATACTTATAAAGAGGAAGAATAATACACTAACATGTATAATATTACAAGTCGTCTGGTACTTGACAGAATTGCATTCTTGTTATACTATTAATATAACAGATGTAACGAAAGCAGAGGTGGAGACATTGCTTGTAACAATAGATTTTAATAGCGAAGAAGCTATTTATATTCAGCTTTGTAATCAGATTATTATTGGCATTGCGACTGCTCAAATCAGAGAGGGGGATAACCTTCCTTCTGTACGGGAACTGGCAGATAATATAGGAATTAATATGCACACAGTGAATAAAGCATATGGTATATTGAGGCAGGAAGGTTATTTGAAGCTGGATCGCAGAAAAGGGGCAGTCATTGCAGTTGAAGTTGACAAGTACAATGCATTAACAGAATTGATGTCAGAGATGCAGGTGATACTTGCAAAGGCAGTATGTCGGAATATTTCAAAAAATGAAGTCTATGAATTGGTAGATAAGGTGTTTGAACAATATTCATGCCAGGAAAGAAAAGGTGGAACAGAATAGCAGCAGTTTGTAGCTGTCATTTCATGCAGGGGAAGGAGGTTCTGCTATGTTATGTGATAAATGCCATAAACGAGAAGCAAGGATATATTGTACGGAAATAGTGAATGGGGTAAAAAAGGAACAGTATTTATGTGAAGAATGTGCTGCTGAGTATGCATCCTTTCACTTAGAAGCAGTTGGTGTGAGCAAAGAAGTTAATTTAGGAAATCTCTTATCCGGTTTGTTAGACAATGTTTATAAGGAAGAGCATAAAAAACTCCAGGAATCGGTAAAATGTAAAGAATGTGGAATGACTTACGAGGAGTTTCTGACAAATGGAAAATTTGGCTGTGCCAACTGTTATGAAGCTTTTGGCAAAATATTTGATAAGAGTTTGTTGCAGATTCAAGGAAGCGATAAGCATATAGGGAAAATTCCAAAGAATTTTATGAGTAAAACAGAAAAGGTGATTAGTGAAATTACAGAAATTGACAAGATGTCCTTAAAGCTTCAAGATGCAGTTGAAAAGGAAGAGTTTGAAGAAGCAGCAAGGCTTAGGGATTTAATACGAGAATTAAGGAAGAAAGAAGCAGAAGAAGTTGTAAATCATACTCCAGGCCAAAAGGAGGAACCAAGTAATGCTTAAATGGTTTGAACAAAAGGGTGAACATGATGATATTGTAATTTCAAGCCGTGTGCGTCTGGCTAGAAATCTGAAGAAGTATCCTTTTGGTGTCAGGCTTACGGAACAGGGAGCGAATGAGCTGTTTGAAGAAGTAAAAGCTGGAATGGAACATTACAAGGATGTGTCAGGAAACTATTTTACCTGCAAACTAAATGAACTTGGTGAAATTGATAAACTTGCCATGGTAGAACGTCATATTCTCAGTCCGCAGATTGTAAACAAAAAGCAATGTAATGGTCTGATTCTATCAGAAGATGAATCGGCTGGTATTATGATAAATGAGGAGGATCATCTTCGGATTCAGACATTTACTGGTGGTATGAATATGAAGACGGCTTTTTCAAGGGCAAATGAAATAGACGATCGGATACAGGAGAAATTTGAAATTGCTTTTGATGAAAAATATGGATATCTTACGTCTTGTCCTACCAATGTAGGAACAGGACTGCGAGCATCCTATATGATATTTTTACCAGCATTAAGTGGTGCTGGTAAGATTACTAAGTTAGCAAGTGAAGTGAGTAAATATGGAGTGACTCTTCGCGGTTTGTACGGGGAGGGGAGTAAGAGCCAGGCCGACATTTTTCAGATTTCCAATCAAAAGACACTTGGCACCCATGAAAGCGATATTATTCAGAGTTTAAATAACATTGTAATGCAGGTGATTAAACAGGAAAGACTTCGCAGGGAATACGTTTTGAATAAGAATTATAATGAGATTGAAGATCAGGTGTATCGTTCGTATGGTGTATTAAAATATACAAGACAGATTAATACAAAGGATGCAATGACATTACTGTCACAGGTAAAGTTCGGAGCAGACACAGGAATTATTTCACTGGAAGGGGATAGAAGTATTTATCAGATGATGATGAATATTCAGCCTTATGGCTTACAATATGGATTTGGAAAAAACATTGGAAGTGTTCAAAGGGAAAGGCTTCGAGCAGAGTATATTAATAAAAATCTGCCAGAACTTAAGTCGAGATAAAAATTGGTAACTAGGAGGGTTAAATATGTTTGATAAGTTTACAGATAATGCAAAAATTGCAATGAATAAAGCATCAGAAGTAGCCCAGGAGCTTTCTCATGATTATATTGGGACGGAACATCTTTTAATTGGCCTTGTGAAGGCACCAGGAGTTGCAGCAAAGGTATTGGATGAAAACGGTGTAGAAGAAACACGTTTAATAAAATTAATTGAAGAATTTATTTCTCCCAATGCTTCAATAGGTATGGTTTCAGCTGATAATATTACTCCAAGGGTGAAAAGAATTGTTGGCCAAAGCTATCGGGAGGCGTCAAGATTAAAAAGTGATCTAGTGGGTACAGAGCATTTATTGCTTGCTTTACTGAAAGAAGGGGACTGCATTGCAGTCCGCTTATTAAATACGCTAGGAATCAATCTGCAAAAATTATTTGTTGATTTGTTAACCGCAGTTGGACAAGAAGTAGGGGCGGCAAAAAATGAATTTTCTGCAAGTAAAAACAAAACGAAAGGGAAAAGTACAACTCCGACCCTTGATCAGTACAGCAGAGATTTAACCATGTATGCACGAGAAGGAAAATTAGATCCTGTCATTGGGCGTGAAAGTGAAATCCAGAGAGTTATTCAGATATTGAGCAGAAGGACAAAAAACAATCCATGCTTAATTGGTGAACCAGGTGTAGGTAAGACGGCAATTGCAGAAGGTCTTGCACAGAAGATTACAGAAGGAAATATTCCAGATACCATTAAGGATAAGCGTGTACTGACTCTTGATTTGTCTGGAATGGTGGCTGGCTCCAAGTATCGTGGTGAATTTGAAGAAAGAATTAAAAAAGTAATCCAAGAAGTAATGAGCGATGGCAATGTCTTGTTATTTATTGATGAAATTCATACGATTATAGGAGCAGGTGGAGCGGAAGGTGCAATTGATGCTTCTAATATATTAAAACCTTCTTTAGCAAGGGGAGAACTTCAGATTATTGGTGCGACTACTATAGAAGAGTATCGAAAGTATATTGAAAAGGATCCAGCTCTTGAGCGAAGATTTCAGCCAGTTACGGTAGAGGAACCTTCTGAAGAAGAATCTGTATTGATTCTGAAGGGATTACGAGAAAGCTATGAAGTACATCATCAGGTTACGATTCAGGATGAAGCTATTGTGGCAGCAGTAAAGCTGTCAATGCGTTATATTAACGATAGATTCTTACCAGATAAAGCAATAGACTTAATTGATGAGGCGGCATCTAAGGTACGTTTAAGTACCTACATTGCTTCTCCTGAGGTGAGAAAAATAGAAGAAGAGAATGAAAAGCTGGAAATTGAGAAGGAAGAAGCTATAAAAAGTGAAGCTTATGAACTTGCTGGTGAAATAAAGAAAAAACAACAGGATAACTTGGAGAAACTGGTAAAGATTAAGCTGAAAAAAGAGAAAGAAAAAGCAGAAAGAAAACTAATTGTAGGAGAAGCTGAAATTGCAGATATTATTTCATCGTGGACAAAAATTCCAGTGAAGAGACTGGAAGAGGAAGAAACGGAGCGATTAAGAAAGCTGGAGGACATTCTGCATAAACGGGTTGTTGGACAGGAAGAGGCAGTAAAGGCAATTTCTAAAGCAATTAGAAGAGGCAGAGTAGGATTAAAGGATCCAAACCGTCCGATTGGTTCTTTTCTGTTTTTGGGACCAACTGGTGTTGGTAAGACCGAATTATCAAAGGCACTGGCAGAGGCAATGTTTGGCAGTGAAAATGCCATGATTCGTGTAGATATGTCTGAATATATGGAAAAGCATAGTGTTTCCAAATTAATCGGTTCTCCTCCTGGATATGTAGGATATGAAGAGGGCGGACAATTAAGTGAAAAAGTAAGAAGAAATCCATATTCCGTCATTTTATTTGATGAAATAGAAAAGGCTCATCCAGATGTGTTTAATATTTTGTTACAGGTTCTGGAGGATGGACACATTACCGATGCTCAGGGAAGAAAGGTCAGCTTTAAGAATGCCATTATTATTATGACCTCTAATGCAGGAGCAAAACGCATAATTGCACCAAAGACATTAGGATTTGCATCAGCTCAGGATGTGGCGGCAGATTACAAGAAAATGAAGGAAAGTGTGATGGAAGAGGTTAAGCATCAGTTTAAACCAGAATTTATTAATCGTATTGATGAGATTATAGTATTCCATGCATTAACAAAAGATGACATTAAGAAGATTGTGAGCATTATGTTAGATGGTATTAGTAAACGTACCAAGGAGCAAATGAACATTACACTGAAAGCAAGTAATGCGGTGTTGGAATTTCTGGCAGAAAAGAATTATGATCCTACCTATGGAGCCAGACCACTTAGACGGGCAATCCAGAGCAACGTAGAGGATAAGCTTGCAGAGGAAGTATTAGAGGGAAATATTAAGAGTGGTCATGTTGTTTCTATGAGATTGAAAGACAAGGAAATAAAATTTTCGATCAAATAAAAGGTAATATGCATAATAGACTAGAAATTTTCTTGAAAATATAATATAATATGACTATAAAATTGCTTTTTTCTTTAGCAAGTAGGAGGACTTTGAAAATGGCTGTAATCCAAGAGTTAATACGCAAAGAAGTAGACGGAACCTTAAGTTTTGGTAATTATGAGTTGGACAAGAAATCTAAGGTATCTGATTTCGAACACAATGGGGATCTTTATAAAGTAAAAACATTTAAAGAAATTACGAAGCTGGAAAAGAATGGTTTATTTGTTTACGAATCAGTACCAGGTACTACTGTAACACAATTAGATTTATCAGATAAGGGTATAGAATTTTGCGTAACTGGATATGAAGATGCGCAGATTACACTAGAACTGGAGCCTGAGAAAGAATACAGTGTTTCCATTGCTGACGCTGCTATTGGTGAAATGAAAACCAATCTTGGCGGGAAGCTGGTTCTTAGTGTAGAATTAGGAAATCAAGAGGCTGTAAAAGTTAGTGTAGTTCAGCGATAGGAAATATTAGAACATCAGTGCTTTGGCACTGATGTTTCTTTCAATGTAAAATGGAGAGACAAAATGGCAAAAAATAAAACGATTTTCTTTTGCAAGGAGTGTGGTTTTGAGTCCAATAAGTGGCTTGGGAAATGTCCCGCTTGTCACCAATGGGATGTTTTTGTAGAAGAGCCGGTAGTGAAAAAGAACGGTACTTTCAAAAAAAGCATGATCAATGTAAATGAACCAGAACCGTTATCAGAAATTTCAACAGAAGAAAGCAGCCGTTTTATTACGGGAATGATGGAATTTGACAGAGTACTTGGAGGAGGAATCGTTGTAGGCTCATTAGTGCTGGTGGGAGGAGATCCTGGAATAGGAAAGTCAACATTGCTTTTGCAGGTTTGCAGAGATATGGTTGAAAAGAAATTAAATGTTCTTTATGTTTCAGGAGAAGAATCACTTCGTCAGATTAAAATGAGAGCAGAAAGAATCGGAGGCTTCTCAGGTGATTTATTATTATATAGTGAAACAAATCTTAACGCTGTAGAAGACATTATAACAAAGAGAAAACCACAGATCGTAATGATTGATTCCATTCAAACTATGTTTTGTGAGGAAGTGAGTGCTGCTCCAGGAAGCGTTTCACAGGTACGTGAGGCCACAGGAGTTTTACTTAAATTAGCAAAAAGCTATGGCATTTCGATCTTTATAGTTGGCCATGTTACAAAAGAAGGTGTAGTGGCAGGCCCAAGATTACTGGAACATATGGTTGATACGGTGTTGTATTTTGAAGGTGATTCGTCAAGTACATACCGGGTTTTAAGAGCTGTAAAAAATCGTTTTGGATCTACTAATGAGATTGGTGTATTTGAAATGAAGCAAAGTGGATTATGTGAGGTAAGCAATCCGTCACAATATATGCTGCAAGGCAAACCAAAGGGGGAATCAGGTTCTGTGGTTTGTTGTTCCATGGAAGGAACAAGGCCAATTCTAATAGAGACACAGGCTTTGATCTGTCATACTAATTTCAATATGCCAAGAAGGACTGCGGCTGGAACGGATTATAACAGAATCAATTTGTTGATAGCTGTAATTGAGAAACGTCTGGGTATTACCTTATCGAATTGTGATGCTTATATCAATGTGGCTGGTGGAATGAAAATAATGGAACCTGCATTGGATTTGGCAATTGTTGCAGCAATTATCTCAAGCTTTCGAAATAGTGTAGTAGATGAAAATACAATTATATTTGGAGAAGTCGGACTGACTGGAGAGGTAAGAGCAGTAAACCTTTCGGAACAAAGAATTGCAGAGGCAGAGAAAATGGGATTCACAAAGTGTATTTTGCCAAAAGCAAACCAGAGTGCCCGGGATAATACGAAAGTGAGTATGCAGCTAGTAGGGATTCAACATATTAGAGAAATATTAGAATATATTTTGTAGAAAGGGGATTCAAAATGAACACAAACATAAAGGACATGGACGTAAAATCTGTTTTAAACAATTTAGATGCTTCACAGTTGAAGGTGGAGCAAAATGCTTTTGACGCAATTAATTCCTCGGATACAACATTAAATCTTGTAAAAGAAGGCATGCAGTGCATAAAAGAGCTTTCGGAGAAAATATCGATTCTGAATGAAGTGATGAAGAAGACATCTGGAACTATGGAGCAAATGGAGAAATTAACAAATAAAATCGAAGGATTTGCAGGTGTCATTGGAGGAATTTCCAATAAAACCAATATGCTGGCACTAAATGCTTCCATAGAAGCAGCAAGAGCTGGTGAGCATGGGCTGGGATTTGCAGTTGTGGCAAATCAGGTACGGGAATTAGCAGCACAGTCAGCTAATTCTTCCAAGGAAATAAAGGAAACCATTCAGGCAGTGCAAGCCTTTAATAATGAAATGGGTTCTAGTATGGAGGCTTTATTAGATGTTGTAGATCAACAAAATAATGTGAATACCAGTGCTGGAGAGATATTTAATAAAATACTGGAGGCTGCTTCCATTGCCAATGATGTTTCAAGAAAAATGGAGCATGAGATTGCCTATCAAAGAGAAATTACGGATAGCGTAAAACAAATTGTAGAATAATGTTTTAAAATTAGTTTAGTAAATAAACCAAATTATAAAAATAAAACCAGTTCTGGCAGATACAACAGAACTGGTTTTGTCTGTTACAAGTAAGTTATTCATTATGTTTCATTTTTAAAACTCTCATGGCATTTAAGATGGCAATAACGGATACTCCTACATCTGCAAAAACAGCTTCCCACATATTTGCCAATCCAAAAGCGCCAAGGCTTAGGATAAACAGTTTAACACCAAGAGCAAATATAATGTTTTGTTTTACTATGCGGAGGGTCTTTCTGCTAATGGCAATGACGGTTGCAACCTTGCTTGGTTCATCGGTCATGATTACAATATCAGCGGCTTCAATAGCAGCATCAGAACCTAAACCACCCATTGCAATACCAATGTCAGATCGAGTTAAAACAGGTGCATCATTGATGCCATCGCCAACGAAAATTAATTTTCCAGTCTGTGATGTTTCTTCCAGAAGTTTTTCAACTTCATTCACTTTGTCAACAGGTAGCAATTCTGTGCGTACTTTATCTATTCCTAATTCAGAAGCGACCATTTCACCTACTGCTTTCTGATCACCAGTCAGCATAACCGTAGTTTTTACACCTAATGCTTTAATAGAAGTAATTGCAGACTTTGAGTCGCTTTTTACCTGGTCGGAAATGGTAATATATCCAGCATACTGATAATCAGCAGATATGTGTACAGTGGTTCCTGTTGAGGAATGTGCAGGAATTTCAACTTGAATTTGGTTCATAAGTTTGCTGTTTCCAACATGAACAACAACACCATTCACTACCGCTTTAATGCCATGACCAGATATTTCCTCTATATCAGATACCATGTTTGTATCAATTGGATTTCCATATGATTTTTTTAAGGAAAGGGCAATGGGGTGACTGCTATAACATTCAGCATAAGCGGCATATTCAAGAAGTTTATCTTTTGAAATTTGGAGCGGAGCAATCTTTGTAACTTCAAAGGTTCCTTTGGTTAAGGTTCCTGTTTTATCAAAAACAACAGTTTCTGCATTTGCAAGAGCTTCAATATAGTTACTGCCTTTAATTAATATACCCGCTTTAGAAGCGGCACCAATTCCTCCAAAGAAGCTTAGTGGAACCGAAATCACTAATGCACATGGACAAGAGATAACAAGGAAAATCAGTCCTCTGTGAATCCAATCGGAGAAGGAAGCAGAAGGAATAAGTAAAGGCGGAATCAAAGAAAGAAAAGCAGCAATGATTACCACAATAGGAGTATAGTAGCGTGCAAACTTTGTAATGAACTGTTCGTGATGAGCCTTTTTATTGCTGGCATTTTCAACTAAATCCAATATTTTTGATACAGTAGATTCGCCAAATTCTTTTGTCACCCGAACCCGCAAAACACCAGTCAGATTTATCGTTCCACTTAAAATAGTATCACCTGCATGAACTGTTCTGGGAACGGTTTCCCCTGTAAGAGCAGTAGTATCCAGGGTGGAACTGCCTTCTACGACTTCACCGTCTAAAGGAACCTTTTCACCTGTTTTAATTAAAATGATATCATCAATGCAGACCTCATCAGGATCTACTGTTTCAAGGTTACCGTCTTTTTCCAAGTTTGCATAATCAGGACAAATGTCCATTAAATCTTTAATTGATTTTCTGGAGCGATCTACGGCAATATGTTCAAACAGCTCACCAATCTGGTAAAATATAATAACAGTAACGCCCTCTTTATAGTCACCAATAAAGAAAGCACCCAAACTAGCAAGTGCCATCAGGAAATTTTCATCAAATACCCGGCCTTTCAGGATGTTACGAAATGCTTTTTGCAAAACGTGGTGGCCTACAAGTATGTAGGAAGCCAGGTAAATGATTAACTTTCCGGTATTTCCTAAAGGAACTATCAGGCCAATGATAAAAATCAATGAACTTAAAAGGATTAGTATAAGCGATTTCTTTTGTCGCTTTGTCATTTGTTAACCACCTCCATAATAAAACATACAATTAATTTTACATAATAATCGTGCAGTCTGGCTCTACTTTGCGGATTGTCTTTTGGATATCCTTCATAGTAGAATCAAATTTCTCTTCGTCGATGTCTACTGTCAACTTTTGCGTCATAAAATTAACGGTTGCGGAGTGTACAGCCTCCATTTCATTAATTGCGTGCTCCATTTTTGCAGCGCAATTTGCACAATCCAAATCTTGAAGTTTAAACGTTTTTTTCATAAATATATCCACCTTCCTATTATTATATTGCTATTCACTAATATGTTCCATACCCTGATCCATAATTGTTCTGACATGGTCATCTGACAGGGAATAGATAACTGTTTTTCCTTCACGTCTGTATTTGACCAGACGATTTTGCTTTAGTACTCTAAGCTGATGAGAAATTGCACTTTGGGTCATATTCAGTATTTGTGCAATGTCACAAACACACATCTCCTGTTCAAAAAGAACATATAAAATCTTAATGCGGGTAGAGTCTCCAAATACTTTAAATAATTCAGCCAGGTCGTACAGATTTTCTTCTTCAGGCATTTTTGAAAAAACATTTTCCACTATATCAGGATGTACACACAGGAAATCACAGCATTCATTCTTTGTTTCTTTCATACCATCATCCTTTCATATGAATTATTGTTCATATGTTTATTTTAATACAAAAATGCTATTTGTCAAGTAAAATTTTCTGTACAAATCTAATATGCCAAATTATAATAAATTTATCTAAAAAAATTGACAGGGT
This sequence comes from Anaeromicropila populeti, assembly GCF_900112775.1. Classification (GTDB taxonomy): domain Bacteria; phylum Bacillota; class Clostridia; order Lachnospirales; family Lachnospiraceae; genus Anaeromicropila_A; species Anaeromicropila_A populeti. The sequence goes on along the minus strand of NZ_FOYZ01000003.1, from coordinate 289,568 downwards.
GGATTATTGTATGAATGAAATAAATGGTAAATGGATTATGGAAGGATTGTCGAAGGATGATCCAAATTGTATCAGGAGCATGGATGAATTAATAAAGTATATTAATAAGGTCGGCTTTTTGCCACTATTTAAAAATAGTATACCTGGCTTTTCAGTAGAAGAAATAACCGATAAAGATGCCTGGTGGGGAGAAAATCCGCTGGAAGATCCATGGGAATGGAGAGGCAGGATTGCAGAACAGGGAGAGATTGCCTATGGTAAATTATTTTCAAAAAAGGCAGGCTTTGTTTCAAAAGAATGGTATCCGGTTTTTTGCAATTATAGGAGGGATGGTTATGATTTTGATACAAGGTATGAAGAAGGCCTGGCAGGAAGAAAAAGCCAGTTGTTAATGGAAGTACTAGAGCAGCATAATGAAATATTGTCAAGTGAACTAAAAAATTCAGCTGGTTTTGGTAAGGCAGGTGAGAAGGGGTTTGACACTGGGTTAACAACGTTGCAGATGCAGACTTATGTTACGGTAAAAAGATTCCAGAAAAAGAGAAACAAGCAAAATGAAGAATATGGATGGGCTGTTGCAGTTTATTGTTTGCCTGAGATGGTATTTGGTACAGATTATGTGAGAAGCTGCTATTCAGAGAATCCACTGTTATCAAAGGAAAAAATAATTTCTAAGATAAGCAGGCATTTTCCAAACAGCACATCAGAAGAAATAGAAAAGTTTATGAAGTAATTTACTTTTTGCAGGCAGGGTGCTATACTAAAATTGTTTTGTTATGATAAAGACGAATGAAGAATAATGTTGTTTAGGAGGATGAAACATGGCAGTAATTAAACCTTTCCAATGTGTTAGACCCAATGCAGATTTGGTGGGACGAGTAGCAGCTCTCCCGTATGATGTTTACAATAGACAGGAGGCCAAAGCTGAAGTTGGGAAAGAACCGATTTCCTTTTTAAATATCGATCGCGCGGAGACTCAATTTGATGATACAGTAGATACCTATGCACCGTGTGTGTACGAAAAAGCAAGAGAGCTTTTTCAAAACTGGCTGGAAAAAAAAATTTTTATAAAAGATACAGAGCCAGCGTATTATATTTATGAACTAATTATGCAGGGCAGAAGTCAGACAGGCATCGTGGCATGTGCTTCGATCGATGACTATGAGAGCAAGGTAATTAAAAAGCATGAGAACACACGAGCAGATAAGGAAGTGGACAGAATTACTCATGTAGATACATTAAGTGCACAGACAGGTCCTATTTTTCTTGCATATCGCTCTAATGACATTATTAATCAAATTGTGAATCAGGTTAAGGAAGAAACCATGTTATACTCCTTTATTTCTGATGATGGTATCGGACATAATGTATGGAAGCTTGCTAATCCAGAGAAAGTGCAGAACATTCAGCAGGCTTTTTCTGCTATTCAGGAGATATATATAGCAGATGGACATCACAGGGCGGCTTCAGCCGTAAAGGTTGGCTTGAAGCGACGGGAACAAACTAAAAACTATGATGGTACAGAAGAGTTTAATTTCTTTTTATCTGTACTGTTTCCACATGACCAGTTGATGATTATGGATTATAATCGAACGGTAAAAGATTTGAACGGATTAACTAAGGAAGCTTTTATTAATAAAGTGAAAGAAAATTTTGATGTTACAGAATACGGAACAACGCCATATAGACCTGAGAAAAAGGGCGAATTTGGAATGTATCTGGAAAACAAGTGGTATAAACTTGTTGCAGGTTCTGGGTTATCTGAAATGAAAGATCCAGTGGAATCCCTTGACGTATCCTTATTGCAGAATTATCTGCTGGAACCAGTATTGGGAATTGAAGACCCAAGAACAGATAAGAGAATTGATTTTATAGGGGGAATACGGGGACTGGAGGAGCTTGAGCGGAGAGCAAATCAAGATATGAAGATTTCTTTTGCTATGTATCCAACTTCTATAAATGAACTTTTTCAGGTGGCAGATGAAGAAAAATTAATGCCGCCTAAATCTACCTGGTTTGAGCCGAAATTAAGAAGTGGAATTTTTATTCACCAGATTTAAAGAAGTATCATATATATAGTAGTAAAGGAATTCTTTTAGGAGGGTTGGCATGTTTATAGCCCCATGTCAAAGCAGTAAATTAACAGATAATGCCCAGCTTCGGGCAGCCATTGCAGCGATAAGTGATGCTGTGGGATCTGAAAAGGAAGATGAATTATTTTATGATTACTTATTGAGTCAGGCACCTACGGAAGAAGAGGTAGAAATTATTACTTCTATCAGAGATGATGAACGGAAACATAATAAGTTATTTCGAAGAATTTACTACGATTTTACTGGAAATGAAATTGGCAGTCAAGAAGAGGTTGACTTTGAAATGCCGGAATCGTACGTAGATGGTATTAGGAGGGCTTTATTTGGTGAGCTTGCTGCGGTGGAGAAGTACCGAATCATTCGAAGCGGACTTCCAATGGGAGCCTATCAGGACACTCTGTTTGATATTATCACAGATGAAATAAAGCATGCATCAAAATACAATTATTTATTTACATTAAATCAAGGTATGAACCAGCCAGTGCTTAATGCAATGGATATGGACAGAACAAAATTTACACCAGATGACTGGGTAAATTATATTATGCCGTTGGCAAAGCGTGCTTTGCAGGAAGCGAAGCAAGGAATTAATCAGGAACATCTTTTTCAGGAATTTATACTGGCAGGAGTATTGGTTGGCTTGGGAAAAAGTCCAGAGGATGCAATTGATCAGGTAGAGCAGTGGGAAAAGACAGGAGCCTCTCAAATATTGGCTATGAGCAAATTAAATGGTATTAGCAGAAAATAGAACAGAATTAAGAAAAACATATAATTGTCAACCTGATAACAATATAGGTTGACAAATTGTTTTTTTTGAAGTATGATGAAAGAGCAAAAGAAAATTAGTTTGTTGGAGGCTACATAAAATGAAGAAGATGTCAATTAAAAATATAGTGCTGTGTGGAATGTTTGCTGCAATACTTGCTGTAATGGCACAAGTTTCGATTCCCCTGCCATCAGGAGTACCTGTGACATTACAGACTCTTGGAATGGCACTTTGTGGTTATATTCTTGGTTGGAAATATGGAATGGTTTCTAATTTGGTTTATATTTTAGCAGGAGTAATTGGGATTCCAGTCTTTGCCAACTTCCGCGGTGGAGTTCAGGTGTTGTTTGGAAAGACAGGCGGATTTCTGATTGGATTTGTTGTTTTAACTGTATTTTGCGGAATTGCAGTGCAGATGAAGAATAAAGTATTTACTGCAATATTCTCTTTGGCGGGTTTGATTATTTGCCATATGTTTGGCGTACTTCAATTTGCTTTTCTTATGAAATTAAGTATTCCATATTCTATAACATTAGTTTCGGTTCCATTTCTTGTAAAAGATATTATTTCAATAGGAATCGCATATTTTGTGGCTTTAGCAATTCGCCAGGGTCTTACTAAATCAGGTGTTTACCAGTTTAACTAATAGATTTTTTGTATTGAAAAATTAATATCTGCCAAAAAACAAAAGGAATACAAATAAGTGTTTCTTTTGTTTTTTTATGGTAAAAAGACATTATTCAATAAAGCAATTGATTTTTTGCAAAAAAATCATTATAATAATAGAATATTCTAAACTAGGGGTGATATCATGGATATAATTGGCAATGGACTTGATGTTAATAAAAAATTAGTGAGAAAAAGTCATACCGCATTAACTGCTCCAGCCGATTTTACAGACCCGGAGATCTTATATAACAAGTTAATAGATACGATAAAGCGTTATCATCCTTCTGCTGATCTTTCCATGATTGAAAAAGCATATTCAATTGCATATGAGGCACATAAAGAACAATTTCGAAAATCAGGAGAACCATATATTATTCATCCAATCTGTGTTGCTATTATTTTGGCAGAACTGGAATTAGATAAGGAAACAATTGTTGCAGGGCTATTACATGATGTAGTAGAGGATACCGTGTGTACGGTTGAAGAATTAGCGGTTCAGTTTAGTGAGGAGATAGCATTATTAGTTGATGGAGTAACCAAATTAACTAATTTGAATTATTCTTCTGATAAGGTTGAATTACAGGCAGAGAATTTGAGGAAGATGTTTTTAGCAATGGCAAAGGACATACGGGTAATTTTAATAAAGCTTGCGGATCGTCTTCATAATATGCGTACGTTACAGTATATGAAGCCAGAAAAGCAAAGGGAAAAGGCAAGAGAGACTATGGATATTTATGCTCCCATTGCCCAGCGTCTTGGTATTTCTAAAATTAAAATTGAACTGGATGATTTGTGTTTAAAATATCTGGAGCCAGAAGTATATGCGGATTTACTTCAAAAAATTAATGTTAAGAAATGTGATCGGGAAGTTTTTGTCAACCAGATTGTAGATGAAGTAATCCGGCATATAAACAATGCCAATATTGATGCAGATATTGATGGCAGAGTAAAGCATTTATTTAGTGTCTACCGCAAGATGGTAAATCAAAATAAAACGTTAGAGCAGATTTATGATTTATTTGCCGTGCGGATTATAGTGGAGTCTGTAAAAGACTGTTACGCAGCTTTGGGAATTATTCATGAAATGTATAAACCAATTCCGGGAAGATTTAAAGATTATATTGCAATGCCAAAAGCAAATATGTACCAGTCGCTTCATACAACTTTAATTGGTCCTACTGGTCAGCCGTTCGAAATCCAAATTAGAACCTATGAAATGCACCGTATCGCAGAATACGGTATAGCGGCTCATTGGAAATATAAAGAGGGAAATGATGGAAAGAACAGCAAGGACAGTGAAGAAGCTAAACTAACATGGCTGCGTCAGATTTTAGAGTGGCAGCAGGAAATGTCAGATAATAAAGAGTTTTTAAGTCTGATTAAGAGTGATTTGGATTTATTTTCAGAGAGTGTATATTGTTTTACACCTTCAGGAGATGTTAAAAATCTTCCTACAGGTTCGACCCCAGTTGATTTTGCTTATAGTATCCATAGTGCGGTAGGGAATAAAATGGTGGGTGCAAGGGTTAATGGCAAACTGGTAAATATTAATTATGAAATACAGAATGGAGACAGAATTGAGATCCTGACTTCACAAAATTCAAGAGGACCTAGTCGAGACTGGCTTTGGCAGGTTAAAAGCACACAAGCAAAGAATAAGATTAATCAATGGTTTAAAACACAATTAAAGGAAGACAATATTATAAAAGGGAAAGATATGCTGTTGTCTTATTGTAAGTCAAAAACCATTGTATTGAGTGATTTACTGAAACCAGAGTTTATGAATGAATGTATGACGAAGTATGGTTTCAGAGACTGGGATTCTGTATATGCTGCTGTAGGCCATGGCGGACTTAAGGAAGGTCAGGTTATTAATAAGCTTCAAGAATGTTACCTGAAGAAACATAGGAAAGAAATTACAGATGAAAAAGTAATGGAAACTGTCCAGGAGGTTAAGGACAATAAGCCTGCTGCGATAAGTAAATCCAAAAGTGGTATTGTGGTGGAAGGAATCCATGATGTTGCAGTAAGATTTTCAAAATGTTGCAGCCCTGTTCCTGGAGACGAAATTATTGGTTTTGTTACACGAGGAAGAGGAGTATCCATTCACAGGACAGACTGCATCAATGTTATTAACTTGCCAGAAGAGGACAGAGTAAGATTAATCGAAGCAGAATGGCGGGTTGGAACCAGCAAGTCAGAAAATGAATTTTATACAGCTGAAATTAGGATTTATGCAAAAAATAGAAGTGGTGTGCTTGTGGATGTCTCTAAGGCATTTACAGAAAATAGAATTGATGTAACTTCTATGACTGTCCGCACAAGTAAGCAGGGAACAGCTACAATTAGTGTTGGATTTGAAATTCAGGGAGTAGAACAGTTAAGTAATATAACAGGAAAGCTTCGTAGTGTTGAAGGGGTTATTGACATTGAAAGAACCTCAGGCTGATTAGATGGAAGGGAAAAGAAAAATGGGAGATATTTTACGAGTTGAGCCAATTGAAATAAAGTTATTTATTCTTGGAATGGTACAGACAAATTGCTTTATCGTAAGCCATGGAGAAACGAAAAAAGCAATTGTGATTGATCCAGCAGATCAATTTTGTGTCATTGACAAATATTTAAAAGATAATTCATTAAAACTAGAGGCTATTCTATTAACACATGGTCATTTTGATCATATTTTAGCTGCAAGTGAATTAAAAACAGCGTATCATGCTCCTATATATTGTCATGCAGAAGAAAAGGAAATTGTAGAGGATTCCATAATGAATTGCTCTGGTATGATTGCAAAAACATATTCAGTCTCAGTTGAACATGTGTTTCGGGATAATGAAATGTTGCATTTAATTGATTGTGATATTAAGGTGCTGCATACTCCAGGTCATACAAAAGGCTCTGTTTGCTTTTTCTTTGAACAACAAGGAGTATTATTTAGTGGTGATACTTTATTTTTAGAATCAGTGGGAAGAACGGATTTGCCAACGGGTAATAGTTCAGCGATTGTATCTTCTATTAATAAAAAATTGTTTGGACTTGAGGAAAAAACAATTGTTCTGCCAGGACATGGAGATAGTACAACGATAGGATATGAAAAGAAAAACAACCCATATGTGAATGGATTTGATTTCAATTAGTTGACAGACAGGAGATATTATGTACGTTTTATTATCAGAAGATGTATTTTCTTATGAAATACAAGCATTAGTAAAGGCATTCTTTCCAAAAGAAAAAATTACAATTGGAACAGATGAAATTACAGGGGAAACGGAAAAAATCTGGATTTTTTTAGAAGAATCCAATATTACCGTTTCTTTTATCAAGTCTGACAATGTGCTTGTTAAAAGGACAAGTGAGCTTGTCAGAGAACCAAAAAGAGAATTTAAAAATATTTTGAAGCGTACTTTATATGAAGTGCTGGCAGAAGTAACAGGTGATGTACTTCCATGGGGAGCACTGACTGGTGTCAGACCAACTAAGCTTGCGATGGAATTGGTGGAATCTGGAATATCAAAGGAAGAGGCAAGAGAAAGGATGCAGAAGTGGTATCTATGTTCTGAGGATAAAGCACGCTTGGGAGTAGATATTGTGGAAAAGGAACTTTCACTTCTAAAAGATATAGACTATAAGGAAAGCTACAGTTTATATGTGGGTATTCCCTTTTGTCCAACAACTTGCTTATATTGTTCCTTTACATCGTATTCACTCAAATTATTTTCGTCCTATGTGGAACAGTATTTGGATGCATTATTTCGGGAAATCCAGTATGCAGGTGCTTGTTTAAATGGGAAAAAGCTGGCTACTATATACATAGGAGGCGGCACGCCAACTACTTTGACGGCATTTCAATTAGAACGTTTAATTGGAAAAATCAAAGAAACATTCGATATGTCCTTTGTAAAGGAATTTACGGTAGAGGCTGGGAGGCCCGACAGTATTAGCCAAGATAAATTAATGGTATTGAAAAAAACTGGTGTGACAAGAATTTCTATTAATCCTCAGACCATGAATCAGACTACGTTAGATGTGATTGGACGATGCCATACGGTGGAACAAGTGAAGGATACCTTCTTTCTTGCCAGGGAAATAGGTTTTCGTAATATTAATATGGATTTGATTGTGGGACTGCCTAATGAGACGGTTGAGGATGTGATGCATACATTTGATGAAATAAAGAAACTAAATCCCGACAGCATTACAGTTCATTCGCTGGTACTAAAAAGAGCCGCCATTTTGAATATGAAGAGAGAAAGATATGAAGAGTTTCATTTTGGTGACGTGGAAAAGATGATTGCATTAGGTCATAAATACGCAAAAGAGAATGAAATGGAACCGTATTATTTATACCGCCAGAAGAACACCACAGGAAGCAGCAACAGCAGCAGAGAAAATATTGGTTATGCTAAAAACGGAAAAGAGGGGCTTTATAATATTCTGATTATGGAAGAAAAGCATACTATTTTAGCATTAGGAGCAGGGGCTGCCTGTAAGTTTGTTTTTCCAGATGGATCAAGAATTGAACGGATCGAAAATGTTAAAAGTGTAAAAGATTATGTGGAACGAATTGACGAAATGATTGAAAGAAAGAGAGCTTTCATAGAAGGGGAATACAATGTCTGTTGCTAAACAAAATATTATACTTGATGAAGATGATTTGGATGAAGCGATAAGGGAAGACTTACAATATGCTATTGATCATGGAATGGTGGTAAGTAATCTGGCTTATTTTTTATCCCAGGAATTGGGTGAAAGCGAGTTCTTCTGCAAGGAAATGGCTTTGGCAGGAATGCTGCATGATATTGGAAAACTAAAGCTTAGCAAATATCTATATGGCCGAAAGAAGGATGCCCTGTCAATTGAGGAAATTAAATATGTCCGGATGCATCCTACTTTTAGTAGGCAGATTCTTGAGAATGAAGGGTTTTCACCTTTTATTCTTGAGGCAATTTATCATCACCATGAAAATTATGATGGAAGTGGTTATCCAGGTAATTTAAAGGGAGATGATATTCCATGGGGAGCAAGAATTATACGCTGCTGCGATGTATTTGCTGCTTTGGTATCTGATCGTCCTTATCGAGAAGCTTTTGATATAGAAGTAGCGTTAGAGTTGATGATAGATGAAGTAAAAAACTTTGATATGAGTGTTTTTCTGGCTTTTCAAAGCCTGATTAATTCTAGTAATTTTGCCCATATAGGCGAGTTGATTCATAGCAGGAATAGGTAAATGCATAAGAGATAAGGAGGAAGACTATGATTACGCAAAGACCAAAAGGGACACAGGACTGGTATGGTGAATCAATGCATAAAAGAACGGTAATTGAAAAATTAGCAAGAGATTTATGCAAAGTATATAATATAAAGGAAATTATTTCACCGGTTTTTGAACATACTGTTTTATTTCAAAGAGGTGTAGGTGAAACAACAGATGTGGTACAAAAAGAGATGTATACATTTATGGATAAGGGTGACAGAAGTATTACGCTGAAACCAGAAGGTACTGCGGGGGCAATCCGCGCTTATCTGGAAAATAATTTATATGCACAGAGTCAGCCAATTAAAATGTTTTATGTGACACCGGCATTTCGATATGAACAGCCACAGAGTGGAAGATTAAGACAGCATCATCAGTTTGGAGTAGAAATAGTAGGTTCAAAAAGCCCACTAGTGGAGGTTGAATTAATTTCTTTAATTACAACCTTTATCAAGAAAATTGGACTGAAGGATGCAAAACTTCACATTAACAGCATTGGCTGTGCTAATTGCCGCAAAACTTATAACGAGGCATTGTTAGCGTATTTGAAAAAATATGAAAATCAGCTTTGTCCTACCTGCAAGGAACGTATGTTGAAAAATCCATTGCGCGTAATAGATTGCAAAGTGCCTGCCTGTAAAGAAATTGTGGCTAATGCACCACGCACTATTGAATACCTGGACGAAGAGTGCAGAGAGCATTTTGATGAGTTGCAGAATCTTCTTACAAGTCTCAACATACCGTATGAAATTGATACAGGAATTGTGAGGGGGCTTGATTATTATACAAAGACAGTTTTTGAATTTGTTAACAGCGAAGGCTTTACACTTTGTGGTGGTGGACGATACGATAATCTGGTTCATGAAATAGATGAAAAGCAAGATATTCCATCTGCTGGTTTTGGAATGGGAATCGAACGAATTATTTATTTTCTGGAGAAGGAAGGGGTTATGGTTCAGCCAGAACCAGAGATTTCTTTGTATATGGGAATTTTGGGAAAAGAAGCAAAAGCAGCAGCTTATCAGATTGTGAATGAAATGCGTTTAAATGGTATCATTGTTGAAACGGATTATTTGGATCGCAGTGTAAAGGCACAGATGAAATTTGCTAATAAAATTGGAGCAAAGAATACAGTTGTAATTGGTGCAGATGAGATTGCCAATAATAAAGCAGCGATTAAAAATATGGATACGCATGAACAGACAGAGGTAGAATTAAGTCAAATAAGTGAGTACTTTTTAAGGAAAGAACAGTAGGAGGAACAATTATGTCAGAATCAATGATGGGTATGCGAAGAAGTCATAGATGTACCGAGGTTTCCCAGGAAAACATTGGACAAAAGGTAACCGTGATGGGATGGGTACAGAAAAGCAGAAATAAGGGCGGAATTATTTTTGTAGATTTGAGAGACCGTTCTGGTATTTTACAATTAATTTTTGAAGAAAGTGAATGTGGTAGTGAGAACTTTGCCAAAGCTGAAAAGCTGAGAAGTGAATTTGTAATTGCAGTGGAAGGAAATGTGGTAGAGCGTTCTGGTGCCGTAAATGAAAATTTGACAACAGGTGCAATTGAAGTACGTGCATTATCTGTTAGAATACTTTCAGAGGCTGAAACACCGCCATTTCCAATTGAAGAGGATAGTAAGACGAAGGAAGAACTTCGGCTGAAATATCGTTATCTTGATTTACGAAGGCCTGATTTACAAAAAAATCTTATTATGAGAAGTAAAGTAGCCACGTTGGTACGTCAGTTTTTGAGTGAGGAAGGTTTTCTAGAAATTGAGACTCCGATGCTGAATAAAAGTACCCCAGAAGGTGCAAGAGATTATTTGGTGCCAAGTCGTGTACATCCAGGTAATTTTTATGCATTGCCTCAGTCACCTCAGCTTTTTAAGCAGCTGTTAATGTGTTCTGGATACGATAGGTATTTTCAACTTGCCAAGTGCTTTCGCGATGAAGATTTACGGGCAGACAGACAGCCAGAATTTACTCAGATAGATATGGAAATGTCATTTGTAGAGGTTGATGATGTTTTAGATGTGAATGAAAGATTGCTGGAAAAAGTATTTAAAGAAATTTTAGATGTCGAAATTTCACTTCCAATACAGAGAATGAAATGGCAAGAAGCAATGGATCGGTTTGGTTCTGATAAACCAGATCTAAGATTTGGGATGGAACTGAAAGATGTAACAGAGGTTGTGAAAAATGTTGAATTTGTTGTATTTAAAAATGCAATCGAAGCTGGAGGAAGCGTGCGTGGTATTAATGCAGAAGGACAGGGGGCAATGCCACGTAAGAAAATCGATGCATTAGTAGAGTTTGCAAAGGGATATGGTGCAAAGGGACTGGCATACATTGCAATTGGAGAAGATGGAAGCTACAAATCCTCTTTCGCCAAGTTTATGACGCCAGAGGAAATGAATGCTTTAGTAGAAGCAATGGATGGTAAAAACGGCGATTTACTGCTATTCGCAGCGGATAAGAATAAGGTAGTATATAATGTGTTAGGTGCTCTTCGTTTGGAGATTGCCAGTCAATTAGGACTTTTAGATAAAAATGAATATCGATTTTTATGGGTAACAGAATTTCCACTGTTAGAATGGGATGAGGAGCAAAACCGTTTTACTGCAATGCATCATCCTTTTACCATGCCAATGGAAGAGGATTTGTATTTATTGGAAAGTGATCCCGGGAAAGTACGTGCGAAAGCATATGATATCGTATTAAATGGTACAGAGCTTGGTGGTGGCAGTATTCGTATTCATCAAAACGATGTTCAGGAAAAAATGTTTGGGGTATTAGGATTTAGTAAGGAAGATGCGTATGAACAGTTTGGATTTTTATTAAATGCATTTAAATATGGCGTCCCACCTCATGCTGGATTGGCATATGGACTAGATCGTCTGATTATGCTTATGGCAAAAGAAGACAGCATACGTGATGTAATTGCATTCCCTAAGGTCAAAGACGCATCCTGCCTCATGTCAGATGCTCCTAATGTAGTAGATGCAAAACAATTAAAAGAATTAGCCATTGCAATAGAAATGATGGAACAGGAACAGTAGAAAGCAGGAGACAGGCGATGTGGGATGGAAATATTATAAGAATGAGTCTGCTCCTATATGCAGGAGCTATAAATTTGACAGGATTCACTCTTATGTATATAGATAAGAGGCGTGCACAGCACCATAAGTGGAGGGTTCGTGAAAGAAATCTGCTAGCTGTGGCAGTGCTTGGAGGAAGTATAGGTTCTATAGCGGGAATGCAGATTTTTCACCATAAAACCAAGCATCCCAAATTTTATATTGGTATTCCCACTATTCTGATAGTGCAAGTTTTCATTTTAATTGGTTGGTATTTGAAATTAAGATAAGATGAAAAGGTACTAGAGTTTCTTACTTGAGATTCTAGTACCTTTTATATTGACATAGTAAATGAACAAGGTATTCTTGAATTACTTATAGTTAATAGAAAACAATACTTTAGGTTCGTCCCCGAAATGAATAGCCACATTTTGGACACCGGATTTCAATGGTACCTTTTTTTCTTGGTACTCTAAGAGTTTGGCTGCAATTCATACAGGTATAATATTTATAGTGTGGTAAATCCCTAAGGCGTTTTCCGCATTTGCAAAAAAAATTGCGAACTGACAAAATGAAATTTTCCCATTTCGTTGATTCGGAACGTCTCTGATTATAGTTCTTGGAAAAGATTCTTAATAGAGATACGATTAATAACAAAGTTGTAATAATATTTAAACTAATTGTTCGGAAAAAACCATTAATAAAGGATAGTAATATGCTTAAATATAATATGTGCAGGGACAATTTATCAATTCCATAACGCCCATATAAAAGTCGGGATATGACGGATACTATTTTCTTCATCATAGGCAATAAGTGCACGCCCTTTCTCTTCTTAAATCTTATGTGAAAATGAACAGCTAATATACTAAATTGTAGCATATTAGCTGGACAAATGAAATAGGAATCTTATTAATTTTTGTAAAGTAATTATAAAATTATAGAGAAAAATTATTGATTTAGAAATTGTCTGCCCTCATGATCCATATAATAATTGTCTGTATAAATTAATTCTGAAATAGGTACAATTTGATATCCCTGCTCTTGCAAGCCAGCAATCATAGATGCTAAAGCGTCCTTTGTAAATTTAGCACCGTTATGGCATAAAATAATAGAACCATTTCCCAAGTGCTTATGGTTGCAAACCGTTTTAATAATAGAATCTACACCATAATCTTTCCAATCAAGACTATCAACATCCCATTGAATACAATGATAACCACATTCCTTAACGGCATCTACTAATGTATTATTATAGTCTCCATAAGGGGGACGAAAAAGAAGCATATCTTTTCCTGTCAGTTCCTTTACTTTTTCATGCGGTTTCATAATTTCTTCTTTACATTGTTCAAGGCTGAGCTGAGACATCTGCTTATGATTTTCACTGTGATTACCTAGGTCATGGCCAGCAGCGGCAATTGCCTTTACATCATCAGGATACTTTTCAATCCATCCGCCTGTCATAAAAAAAGTAACTTTTACATTGTATTTGGCCAAAATATCAAGTATTTCACGGGTGTCTTCATTTCCCCATGCGGCATCAAAGCTTAAAGAGACCTTTTTTTCCTGACAGTTTACGCAATAAATAGGCAGCTTTTTTTCATCCTGAACAGGAGGATTTGAAATGGTTGCAACTGCTTTAGGAAAATAATATATTCCACAAGCAAACAGTAATACAATAGAAAGCCCAAAAAGCCCTCCTTTAATAAATTTGACTATTTTCTCTTTTTCTTCGTCAATATCCATAATAACCTCTAAAATATATGCTATTAATAGAATTATATTAAAGTATGGTTGTACGATATAACTAGTGCAATAAAAGCAAAAAAATAAAGACTGTGATGTGTGCGGTCACAGCCTTTAAACGAGGGGTATAATACTTATTAAGGGGGCTTAATTTAATAAGAATTAAAAGGTTTTTTGTGCTAATTTGCGAAGATATAAATGATAATGCTTTATAAATTTGCACCTCATTTGTATGGTTATATAATATACTATAGATTTTATTTATGCAATCAAACTATGTATTTTGCATTTTATAGCAACAATATGGCAAGTTTTTGCATGAAAAATAAAGAAGAAATTATAAATTCTGCACGCAAGTATATGAATTTGTATAAAAATATTGACGTATAATAGCAAAATAGATATAAATATTGGCAAAATAATAGAGAGTCATTGAAACAGGATATGCCTCCATGACTCTCTATTATTAGGTTTTTAGGTAATAATTAATGCTTTTTAAATTTTTCTGCGCCTTTTGGCAACTTCGGTTGGTGTAAGAACCACCAACATGCACAGTTAACATTATTTTTCACCACTTGTTCTGATAAGCTTACAATTGCAGCTTTCACAGTATCTTTTGTTTCTTTCATAAAAAACACCGCCTTTCAACATGAATGTGTCAATTATGCTATTGTCATTAGTATGTATATCTAGTGTTTAGGAAACTTGGAATAAATATCTTTCACATTCTTTAAGAATGTTCTTCCGATGCGAAATTCTTGTCCGCTTTTCATATAAATAGTATTTTTGTCCATAGATAGAATTTCATCCATATTTACAATAATACTTTGGCTTATTCGTACAAAAATATATTCTAACCGTTCTTCAACAGCAGATAACGTTTCGTAAATTTCGTATGTTTCTTTAAAAGTAACAATTCTTGTTTTCTGTTGTATTTTTTCAATATAAATAATACTAGATTGTTTTAACGTAATATTATTCTTATTAACCGTAAAATAAATACAAGCACTTATCTTTTTATTTTTAATACTTTGTACCTGAACAATTGCTTTTGCATATAATTTTTCAAGTCGAGATTGCTCAATCGGTTTCTGAAGATATCCAAATGCAAATAATTCAAAGGCGTCCAATGCGTACTCAGAATGACTGGTTATAAAAATAATAACAGCCCATGGACTATTTTTCTGAATTAATTTTGCAACTTCTATACCACTATGATCTTTTAAATCAATATCTAAAAGGGCAATATCAATCTTTTCTTTTTTTACAATACTGTTAAATGATGCATTAATGGTACTAAAACACTGAATATTGGGGCGTACCTTAAATTTCTTGCTGAATTCCTCAATGTAAGTTCGATTAATACTTAAGCTTACTTGGTCATCATCACAAATAATAATATTAAGTTCCATTTATCCGAAACCTCCTATGAAGCATTTGGAATAAAAATTTCTACTGTAAATTCATTTTCATTAAAATCAAATTTAACGTTGCCATGATATTTCTTTACAATATTTCGAATAATATTTACACCTAAACCATGATTTGAGGAATCAAGTTTAGTAGTAATAAAGCTCCCTTTTCTAAAAACGGGCATATCAGCTAATGAATTATTACATATAATGTAGTAACCAGCCTCCTCTAGCTGAATGTCCAAATTAACAAAGCGCTGTTCCACAGAAACATTTTCATTGGCTTCAATTGCATTATTAAGCAAATTGGAGAGCAGCGAACAAATATCAACATCAGACATTTTAAAATCATTAACTGTAATAGTAGAAGAGAACTTGATTTTTAGCTGTTTAGCTGCTTTCTTCTTTTGATTTAATAAAATAGCGACATTTTTATTATCAAGAAGAAAAATATCTTCTGCAACTTCTATATCCACGTACAGATCATTAATATACGACTCTAATTCATTATATTTTTTTGAAATAACAAGTGATTTTATTAATCCATAATGTGATCGCATATCATGTCGTAATTCTCTCAATTTATCTGTAACTTCAATAATATCTTTATTCATTTGCATTTCTAGTTCCATCTGTTGTAAACGAAGAGTATTCTTAAACTCTCGTTGTTGCCGCCTGTCAAATAAAACTATTACATAAATGGTAATCCCTACAAGTAAAAATTGTTCCAATAAGAAAAAGAATAACAGTGAAACATTACTTCCAATCAATTTTTTATTATTAAATACAGCGACACTAGGTACAACTAAAATTATATTGCTTAGTATCAAAGGAACAATTTCTTTATTGTAAAGTAATCGGGAAATTAACTTTCGAAAGCTTATTGTAAAAATCATTTCACAAATAATTATGTAACACAATCGGGCAAATAAGCTTGCTAGTACATTAATTGTTCCGAACGAGGTAATTTCATTAATTGGAATACGTATAATTCCATATAATATTCCGACTGTAAGGATATCTGTTATGATGGACACAATATTTAAAATTCCCAGACATAAAAGCCGTGAGTATAAAGTGTTTTTAAACAAAATATTTGTTAAAAATATAGTATAGGAAATCATAACAATCGGTATTACTAGATTTATCACGTCATTCTGAATCCTAAATGCAAGAACTTGCTTTAATACTCCCAGCAAATACATACCGAAGCCAGCGGAAAAATAATAGATTCTGTTTGAGTATTTCGGTTTAAAAATTTTTGACATGATCCGAATCCAAATAAAAGGCTCGATACTATACGAGAGTAGTGCAAGTATTATATTTAATTCATTTATAATAACACATCTCCCTATGTTCTATTGTATTCCCCGTTTTAATTATTTTATCATAAATTGTAACTACATTCAACACATTAAATTATTTTTTTTATTAAAAATACACAATAATCTAAGATTAGTATGGACAATCGTTATATACAATGTAAAAAAAGCACATAAAATAGGCGGGCGTTTCTTTAAAAACAAAAAACTGGAATGTGCAATATGCTGTATTTAATGAGTTATATAGGTAAATATGTTGGCTTTTTTCAATGCTGGAAAAATAATTGTCACTGTAAAAGTACCAAACAAGGTCTGAATAATATTTCCTGGAATGTCAGCAGCAGCAGATATTCCCATCCCTAGAAATAAATAGGTATATCCAAAATACCCAAGCACAATAATGGAAGAGGCAGCAAGACCACTCAATATGCTGGGAAGGATAGCATTGTGAAATCTAGTGGAAAGGACACGGTAGAGAAGTCCACAGGTAAAAGCTGCCAGTGCTTTAATTACAAAGGTTCCAAGAACGTACTGGGTGTAGCCTGAAAGCAAGTCAACAAGCATAGAACCAATTCCGGCAGCAAATGCTCCATATATAGGACCAAGCAATATACCAGACAAAAATACCATGCCATCACCTGGATGAATAAATCCATTTGTAGGGGATGGGATTTTTACAATAGTTGTTGCTACATAGGTTAATGCAGCCATAAGTGCAGCAAGAGTTAATTTCGTAATTCTATCTTTTTTCATAACAGCCTCCTGAATCTCATTTATTCATATAATTGTTTGTATAAGTACTATAACTATAATATATAAGTGGAATGATTAAAAGGGTCAGAAGATAAATGACGAATGGTACCAGTTTTGCATCGTTCAATACTTGTAAGGATACTATTTGACAGAATCTATTTAAAAAAGTATACTGAATAATGATAAAAGTATAATATAGGATTGAATGTCTTGTAACATTATGTTAAAATATGTTATACACTAATATTTTGCAAGTTTTGTATTTACGACACTTTGAATGAAAATTTTGAATATTAATAATCTGAATGATTATAATAAAAGGAGGTTCATAAGGTGAAAAAGAGAAAAGAAATTGTGGAAAAAATAATTAGTAAAACAGCAGAGCATTTTGTATCAAAAGAAATAAATTCTGCATGTATCAGTTGGTATTATCAGCCAGTTCTTCCGAAAGGTGCAGAGAGATTTAAAAAATAGAATTATGTCTTAATGGTGTTTTGCCAATGCAAAACGCCATTTTTATTGTGACAGCCCCTTTGTTCTCATTTTTATCGTTACAGAACATGGATATAAATATTGTAAAAAAAAGTCCAAAATGGTATACTCGTTATAAATTATCTATTGATTTATGAAACAAGGAGCTAGGAAAATTGAAAAATCATTTTGAATGGAAGATAGTTGAGACAGGAATTGAGATTACCCGGTACTTAGGGGACGCTTCTAGTGTAATCATTCCAGAAAAGATTGATGAGCAAAAAGTTGTCAGCCTGGCAGCATATGCATTTGAACGATGCCGGGGATTGTATGAATTGTTTATGCCAGATGGACTACTAAGCATTGGTACACATGCATTTTATAATTGTCGAGAATTGAGGAAAATAGTACTTTACAATACAGTGAATTCCATTGGAGATGGTGCATTTAAAAATTGTGGGAATTTGAAAGAAGTTTTTATATATCGTGTAATTCCTAAAACAAAATGTTTAAAGGGAATCCTATCAGAAATTAACCAGGAGCTTCATGTGACTCTGGATTATGGTGAAGATAAATGGAATGGCATATCAGTTGCTAAACTTGTATTTCCTAAATATGAGTTTGATTATGAAGAAGTGACTGCGGCAAGAATCATCAATCAGGTAACATACGGTTCTGGCGTACATTTTCGGGAATGTATGTTTGGTGGAGATGTGGACTATAAAAAATATGATGCAGATTTTTTTGTTGCCAGAGCAAATGATTCTGATGAAACAGCAGCATTTTTGGCTATGTATAGGGCTTTTTATCCCTATAAGCTAGAAGAGGAAGCGCAGCAGATGTATCTTGCTTATATAAAAGAGAACTTAGATTACATTTTCAATTTGGCAGCGGAACGAGAAGATATGGAAATATTAGAGCAGCTTTCTAAACTAGAGGTATTTGACAGGGAAAGTCTTGAACGCATCTTGAAGGCGGCCAGTTCATTAGGAAAATTAGAAATCATTCATTTTTTATTAACATATAAGAAAAGAAAGTTTGGTTTTTCTGACAAAAGTTTTGAATTGTAGACAGGAGAGCAAAAAGTGAAAAATGAGATTAAGGAAAGATTAATAAATATATGTAATCAGATTTTAAAGGCTTCCAGAAATGAATTGTACCTTTCTATGAGATTTTTAGATGTAGCACTGAGCCAGTTTTCTTATGAATTTCTGTTATCTACTTTTTATATGGGAACAGACGGGGAGAAGATATATTATAACCCCAAGTTTTTGACAGAACGGTATGAGTTTAACAGAATCTTGGTAAACAGGAGTTATTTTCATATGCTGCTTCACTGCATTTTTTTTCACATTTATAATTATGAAGATAAGAATGAAGAACTATGGGATATAAGCTGTGATATTGCTGTTGAATATATTATGGATGGAATGGACTATAAATGTATACAAAAATTAATTTCCGATTACAGAAAGCAAATTTATGCGAGCTTAGAGGACGAGCAGAAGATTTTAACTGCTGAGGGAATCTATAAGGTACTATTATCTGGGAGGTTTGCAGAACAGGATATAGTAAAAATAGGATTGGAATTTTTAGTAGACGATCATACCTTGTGGAGAAAAAAGAAAAAGGGAGGACAGAATGAGGAGCCTGAGAGCAGAAAGGCACCAGAGGAAGAATATCAAAGGTGGGAAAAAGTAAGTGAAACTATAAAGACCAATTTGGAAACTTATTTTAAAAATGCAGGAAATGAATCAAGAGCACTAATGGACTACTTAAATGTTAAGCACCGGGAGCAGTATAATTACAGAAGTTTTTTACGTAGATTTGCATTGCTGCGGGAAGAAAACAAAATGGATATGGATAGCTTTGATTATGGATTTTATCATTACGGATTGGAGCTTTATCAGAATATGCCATTAATAGAACCATTAGAGTATAGTGAGGTAAACAAGATAGAAGAGTTTGTAATTGCTATTGATACATCAGGATCCTGTCAGGGAGAGACAGTAAAGGCATTTTTGGAAGAGACTTTTACAATTCTGCTGGATAGTGAGAATTTTTTTAATAAGGTAAATGTACATGTGATTCAGTGTGATAATGAAATAAAGGAAGATATGATTATCACAGATATGGAACAAATAGAAGATTGTATAAAAGGGTTTTCTGTTAAAGGATATGGAGGGACAGATTTCCGCCCTGTGTTTCAATATGTTGATGACCTGATCAAAAGGAAAGAGCTGCATCATTTAAAGGGATTACTTTATTTCACCGATGGAATGGGAGTTTATCCTACTAAACCGCCAGGGTATGAGGTGGCATTTGTATTTATTGAAGAAAACTATACAGACAAAAAGGTTCCCCCGTGGGCAATGAAACTTATAATAGAACCAGATGATTTAAGACAAAAACGAAAGGAATAGAAAATGAATATAAAGCGTGCAAAGGAAGAAATTAAAAACTCAATTCAGGCATATTTAAGTAAAGATGAGTATGGAATGTATAAAATTCCGATTATGAAGCAGCGTCCAATTCTACTGATAGGTCCGCCTGGTATTGGAAAAACGGCGATTATGGAGCAGATTGCAATGGAATGTAAAATCGGACTGCTGGCTTATACGATCACACATCATACACGTCAGAGTGCAGTTGGCCTGCCATTTATTAGTAAGAAGGTGTATAGTGGCAGAGAATATGCGGTAACAGAATATACAATGAGCGAGATAATTGCTGCGGTATATAATAAAATTGAGGAAACAGGATTAAGAGAAGGTATTTTATTTTTGGATGAAATAAACTGTGTTTCAGAGACATTGGCACCTACTATGCTTCAATTTTTGCAATTTAAAACGTTTGGAAATCATAAGCTTCCAGAAGGCTGGATCATTGTTGCAGCTGGAAATCCTCCTGAATATAATAAATCTGTTCGTGATTTTGACATTGTAACACTAGATCGGCTAAAAAAGATTGAGGTAGAAGACAATTTTGATGTTTGGAAGGAATATGCTTATAAGCAGGGAATCCACGGGGCAGTTCTTTCCTATTTAGAAATAAAAAAAGACCATTTTTATAAAATTGAAACAACAATAGATGGTATGAGTTTTGTAACAGCCAGGGGGTGGGAAGACCTGTCTAAATTACTCTTAGTATATGAAGAACTAAATCTTAAAGTAGATGAACAGGTTGTCATCCAGTATCTGCAAAATCAGAAAATTGCAAAGGATTTTTCCAGCTATCTAGAGTTGTATGTTAAATATGAAAAAGATTATCAGATTCAGAGTATTTTAAATGGACAAATTGAATCAGAACTGGTAAAACGAGTGAAGGAAGCACAGTTTGATGAAAGGTATACCGTGATTGGACTGTTGCTGGCAGGCATAAATGAAAATTTTCAAAGGGCATTGCATATGGATGCATATGTGACAGGATTATATGAGGTTTTACAGGAAATAAAAGAAAATGTTCAAGAAAATAGTAATGTGGATGGTGTGCCAGAGTTATTAATGTCTATCATACAGCGAAAAAATATTGTTTTAACAGCTCAGAAAGAAGCTGGTCAGATAGAAATTGACCAAGTACAGGCTATTCTTCATATGATTCAGACGTTAGAGGAATATAAGGATAAGCTGGTACAGAAGGGAAGCATGGCGGATGAAGAATCCTTTCAGCTTCTGAAAGAATGGTTTTATGAGGAAACCAAGGAAAGAAACGAATCAATTGAAAAAGCCTCCAATCGTTTAAAGCATGCTTTTCTTTTTATGGAAAAAGCATTTGGCGAAAGTCAGGAAATGGTTATCTTTATTACGGAATTAGCTGGAAATTATCACAGTATGAGATATATTAGTGAGTTTGGCTGTGATAAGTATTATGAATACAATAAAGGCTTGCTGTTTCAAGACAGAAAAGAAAGTATTATCAGAGACATTCAAGAAGTAAACAAGCTGATGGAAAGTTAAGAAGAATGGGTGAAAGAAATATGATTAAGAATCAGAGGGGTAAATTGATTTGGATCGGTGCAGCAGTACTTCTTATAGCAGTGAATTTGTGTATATTAACAGGCTGTAAAGAAGACAAGCAGCAGTATCATCATCAAGTATCTGTTATGTATATAAATGTGGGGAAGGCAGATTCTATATTAGTACAGGTTGATGAAAAAAATTTTCTGATCGATGCAGGCGAGAATGACTCTGTACCTTCTCTTTTCAGAGCATTACAGTATAAGGAAGTGGCAAAATTAGATGGTGTTATTCTGACCCATACCCATAGTGATCACATTGGTGGTATGGAGGCACTTGCACAAAGATGTGAAATAGAAAATGTGTATTCAGCCGAAATATCAATGAATGAAGAAACAGGTGAAAATAAAATACAACAGGTAGTGGAACAATTAGCACTGCCACATAAAAAACTAAAGGCAGGGGACCAGATTGCTATTACATCAGATGTTTATTTTGAAGTATTGGGACCACTTCAATACAATGATGCAGATGATAATGATAATTCACTGGTACTGAAGCTGTCGGTAAATGGAAAAACATTTCTATTTACGGGGGATATGCAATTTGCAGAGGAAGAAACGTTATTAAAAGCTGGTGCTGATGTTTCAGCAGACATTTTAAAGGTGGCAAATCATGGAAACAAGGATGCGACTTCAGTAAAGTTTGCAAAGGCAGTTTCACCAGAAATAGCTGTTATATCAACGGATACATCAGTGGATGAAAATTCTGCAAATAAAAAGGTCAAAGCGTTTTTCTCTTCTGCCAAGGTTTATGTTACAGAAGACTATGCATGTGGTGTCCTTATTAAAATTGATACAAATGGAAACACAGAGGTATCAGATCCTATTATTCCTAAGTTAGTTGCCAGCCTGGAAATCCAATCAGTTTCGCTGGAAAATCAGACGGTTACGATTATAAATAATGGTGATGAGGTGGATTTGTCAGGATATTTCATTTTTTCCACAAAAGGAAAGGAAGTATTTTGCTTTCCTGAAGGGAGCAGGCTATTAAGAAATGAAAAAATAACAATTGCATGCACTGGCAAGAAAGGTGATTATATTTGGAAAGAGGAGAAGGTGTGGAGTACAAAAAAGGAAGACATTGCTTTGCTCTATGACAGTTATGGAAATAAACTTTCAAGTTGTGTGGCACAATAAATACAATATAAATAAGGTGGAATTAAGGATATGAAGTGTATTGGAGAGGAAGTAGATTTAGAATATGTACTAATTCGTTCAAAACGAAAAACAATTTCAATCATTGTGGAACAGGATGGGAGTGTTATCGTAAAAGCTCCTGCTATTTTGTCCATGAATGAAGTAGAGGCTATTGTTTTGAAGAAGCTGGGGTGGATTCGGGAAAAACAAAAAAAGATGCATTTGATGGAAAAAAGGACACAGGCAAAAGAATATGTCAATGGGGAACATTTTTTATACTTAGGGAAAGAGTATACATTACTTTTAGTAGAAGACAGGGTGAACGATGTTCCAGAGGTAAAAATTTTACATAATCAAATTCAAGTATCTGGGAAGAAGCTTTCAAGGGAAATTGTGAGAGAAGCATTATGCAGCTGGTATTTTGAACAGGCAAAATGGGTAATAGATAATCAGATTAAAATGTACAGTGCAAAACTGGGTGTCAGAGTTAGTAAATTAACATTAAGAGAAGCAAAAACCCGCTGGGGCAGCTGTAGTAGTAAAGGAGCTGTGATGATTAACTGGAAAATTATTATGGCGCCATTAGAAATGATAGATTATGTTGTTGTGCATGAATTGTGTCACCTGAAACATATGAATCATTCAAAGAACTTTTGGGATCTAGTTGCATCCATAATTCCTGATTATAAAAAAAGACGTTTGTGGTTAAAAGAACATAGTCAGATAGTATCAAATGAGCCAGGATGATACTTTCATGATTTATAAAACATATTGTCTTATAAATCAATAAAAGGAAATTGGATGAATTATCACAATTTCCTTTTATTATGTATTATTGCACTCCGCCGGTTTCATTCATTGTGCGTTCTAAGTTCATAATTTCAACACGCTTATTACGCAGGTATTCAATATGTTTATTAAAATTACCGCCATCATTCATAATATTAAGAGTTTTTGTAGCTTCTGAATACGGAGAATCTAATAAAGGTATTGTATTGAATGCATTTGTTTCAATTGCATCTTCAATTTTACGCAATGCCTCTAATAAATTATTCTTGTACTCTTCAATTTCTTCTTTCATTCGATCAAGCTGTTCTTCCGCTTTCTTCGCCTTAATCTTTGCTAAGAATGGTTTCACATCTACAATAGTATCATCACTTTCAAAAGGATATACAAGTGTATATGGCTTTTGAATTTTTATAATGCGTTGATTTTTCTGGAATTCCTTGTTCATTGTCTTTAAGAAATTCAAGATATCATTATCAACTTTTGGATAGTAGAAGACCTCACCATCCAGATAATAAATACCACTTCGCTTTGAAACATGGTTTGTAACTGGATCAAGGTCATAAAATCTAAAACCAATGATTCGAACATCAGTATCTGGATTATCCATTAATAGTGCTTCTTCCATAGCTGTTTTTATATCCCATGATTCTACTTCTTTTGTATTGTTAATAATACCAAAGCCTACGTTTAAAAATTGAACATAACTTGCCATTCTAATCACTCCCTTTTCAGAATTAATACGTATGATTATTGTACCATGATTTCAATTTGGAAACAACTAATATTTTCGTACTAGAAATGAACAAATTGTAAAAGTGTAAAAATTGTGAAAGTGTAAAAATTGTGAAAAAATTTAATTAAAATTTAAAAAAAATTAGAAATTTATTGATTTTTTCAATAAAATTGTTATAATATATGTATTTAGGAAAATAAGTAAATAATTTATTACGAAGCATAGGGGGAAGACATATGAGGAAAATAGGCGTATATAAACATAAGGCACAGTATTATGAAACAGATCAGATGAAGGTAGTACATCATTCCAATTATATTAGGTGGTTTGAAGAGGCCAGAAATGAGATGTTAGATTTACTAGATTTTTCTTATCATAGAATGGAGGAAATGGGATTTATTTGTCCCTTAACAGAAGTAGCTTGTAAGTATAAATCGATGGTTCGATTTGATGAAACAGTATATATTGTTCCTAAAGTAGAAGGTTTCAACGGTGTAAAAATTGAATTTACATATCAGGTTATTGATGCAGTAACAAAGGAGCTGAGGGTTTTAGGAAGTACAGCTCATGCAGTCCTTGATAAAAACTATCATTTGATCTCATTAAAGAAGTCACATCCAGATGCATATGATTTTTTTGCAGGGTTAGTGGGACAAGATGTAATTGACATTCCATAACCTAAGGGATTCATTGAAATACATATTAATTGAATAGTGAAATATATGATACAAATACAAAGAGGTATGAAAAATAAATGCAGCATCTATTTTATATACCTCTTATGTTATTCTATAAAATCTGGATTACATAAAAATTAGATGATTTTTAAGCTCCAGCTGGAGCAGTCCCATACGTCTGTAGCCAGTCCTTCATAAAATTCTGGTTCATGACAAATCAGCAGAATGCTGCCTTTATAGGCTTGCAGGGCACGTCTTAATTCATCTTTCGCATCAATGTCTAAATGGTTTGTAGGCTCATCCAGAAGCAGAATATTTGTTTCGCGGTTGATGAGCTTGCAAAGTCTGACTTTAGCTTGTTCACCTCCGCTTAAAACGCGGACCTGACTTTCGATATGCTTTGTTGTCAGTCCACATTTTGCTAAGGCAGAGCGAACCTGATACTGAGTGTAAGAAGGGAACTCTTTCCAGATTTCTTCAATACACGTTGTTGTATTACCAGGAGTCATTTCTTGCTCAAAGTAGCCAATATGAAGGTAGTCTCCCAAGGACACACTTCCAGATACAGGTGGGATTAAGCCTAAAATACTTTTTAAAAGAGTTGTTTTACCAATTCCATTTGCTCCAACTAAAACTACTTTCTGTCCCCGTTCCATAGATAGATTTAAAGGATGAGAGAGTGGTTCATCATAACCAATTACTAAGTCTTTCGTTTCAAATAAAACCTTGCCAGATGCTCTTGCACTTATAAAATTAAATTCAGGTTTTGGTTTTTCCTTTTGCAGCTCAATCACTTCCATTTTATCTAGCTTTTTCTGGCGGGACATAGCCATATTGCGGGTGGAAACCCTTGCTTTATTACGAGCAACAAAATCCTCTAGTTCTTCGATTTCTTGTTGTTGCTTTCGATAAGCAGCTTCTAGCTGTGCCTTCTTCATTTCATAAACCTCTTGAAATTTATCATAATCGCCGACATAACGGTTAAGCGCCTGATTTTCCATATGATAGATTAGGTTAATGACACTATTAAGAAAAGGGATGTCATGGGATATTAAAATAAATGCGTTTTCATAATCCTGTAAGTAACGCTTTAACCATTCAATATGTTGGGTGTCCAGATAGTTAGTAGGCTCGTCCAATAATAAGATGTCGGGCTTTTCTAATAATAATTTTCCCAGTAGAACCTTAGTTCTTTGACCACCGCTCAAATCAGTAACATCTTTATCTAATCCAATATCATCTAATCCTAGAGCATGGCCGATTTCTTCGATTTTAGAGTCTATAATATAAAAGTCGTGTGCCATAAGTAAATCCTGAATGACACCTAGATCTTCCATCATAGAAGCTAGTTCGGTTTCAGAAGCTTCTCCCATTTTGTCACAGATTTCATTCATCTGGTTTTCCATATCGTATAAAAAAGCAAAAGCAGATTTTAAAACATCTCGAATAGTCATGCCTTTTTCAAGAACGGTGTGCTGATCCAGATAGCCTACACGAACATTTTTTGACCATTCAATTTTACCTTCATCTGGCTGGAGTTTTCCTGTGATTATATTCATGAAGGTAGATTTACCTTCGCCATTGGAGCCAAATAACCCAATATGTTCCCCTTTTAAAAGACGAAAGGATACGTTATGAAAAATAGCCCGATCACCAAATCCGTGACTTAGATTTTCAACATTTAAGATACTCATACAATAAACTCCTTATACTTGAAAAGTTTTTATTTTGTTAATTTCACCAGCTCGCGCAATAGTGTTATTTTATATGAAAAATAGTAATCTGACAAGAGTCTATCTTTTCTTTCATAAAATAATAGTAACGGTTTATTATATGTCAGCAATTTGTAGGAATAGAAAATGGCATATGGAAATAGAATATACATGAAATATGTGTATGAAAGCATATAAAACAAAAAAGTCATAAACCAAAAGGCTTATGACTCAAAAGAACAGGGGCAGTAGGACTTGAACCCACGACCTGCGGTTTTGGAGACCGTTATTCTACCAACTGAACTATACCCCTATGTACTTATGTATGTTGCAGCACTGCTGTGTTGCTTAATCATAATACAATAAATTGTTGCTATTGTCAAGATAATTTTAAAAAATTTAGAAATATTTTTTTATGACGAATAGTAAGGAATAAAATCGAATAAGATACATCTTATTATAAGAAGAATTTTCCTATAAATATAAAAATTAAAATTAAATAGAAAAAAGATTGACGGTATTCGCAAAAGGTGATATAACTAACTAAAATGTTAGCACATAGTTGAGTTTTTATTAAAAGAAAGAAGTGAATTATTTATGGAAAAGACGAAGATAAGATTACAGGAAGTAAACCAGGTAAAAGAATTTGTGCGTGAGGCATCTAGGTGTAACTTTGATATTGATATTAGCTACAACAGAGTAGTTGTAGATGCAAAATCTCTACTGGGTGTATTGAGTTTAGATCTTACCAAGGAATTAAGTGTAACTTGTCGAGGTTATAATCCAAATTTTGAAAATATTCTTAAGAAATTTGCTGTATCCTAAAAATTTAATACGTAAAACACTTTTAATGTGTTGAAATTTTCTCTGTTAGAGGCTATACTATTAGTCGGCAAACTACAGGGAAGTACATTAGAAGAACTTGTAGTTACGCAGACAATATGAATGTCAGGAGATACTTTTTCTGTCTATTGTCTGCGGAATTATGTAAGGAATGGAGAAGGCAATGTATCGTTTGATAACTAGAGATAATAATGCGAAACGAGGCGAATTTCATACTGTACATGGTACAATACAGACACCTGTATTTATGAATGTTGGGACAGCGGCTGCCATTAAGGGTGCTGTGTCCACATTGGATTTGCAGGCAATTGATACTCAGGTTGAACTATCCAATACGTATCATCTGCATGTAAGACCAGGAGACCTTGTAGTAAAAAAAATGGGTGGGTTGCATAAGTTTATGGTATGGGATAAGCCAATTCTTACTGATTCAGGAGGATTTCAAGTTTTTTCTCTGGCAGGGTTAAGAAAAATAAAGGAAGAGGGAGTATATTTTCAGTCTCATATTGATGGAAAACGTATTTTTATGGGGCCAGAGGAAAGTATGCAGATTCAGTCAAACCTAGCATCTACTATTGCAATGGCTTTTGATGAATGTCCTCCTCATCCAGCGACAAGAAAATATATGCAGGACTCTGTTGACAGGACTACCCGCTGGCTTTTGCGCTGTAAGACAGAAATGGAACGATTGAATTCACTTGAAGATACCATTAATCCAAAGCAGATGCTGTTTGGTATTAATCAGGGAGGAACCTTTGCAGATATACGGATAGAGCATGCCAGAAGGATTTCGGAACTTGATTTGGATGGATATGCATTAGGCGGTCTGGCAGTTGGGGAATCCCACGAGGAAATGTATGAGATAATTGAACAAACAGTACCTTATCTGCCACTGGAAAAGCCCACTTATTTAATGGGGGTGGGGACACCAGCTAATATTTTAGAGGCCGTGGAGAGAGGGGTAGATTTTTTTGACTGTGTTTATCCTTCAAGGAATGGAAGACATGGACATGCTTATACCAACCATGGAAAAATGAACTTGCTGAATGCCAAGTATGAACTGGATGAACGTCCGATTGAAGAGGGGTGTCAGTGTCCTGTCTGTAAGACATACAGCAGAGCTTATATCAGACATTTACTAAAAGCCAAGGAGATGCTGGGATTACGTTTTCTGGTGACACATAACTTGTATTTTTATAATAAGATGATGGAAGAAATCCGAATGGCAATTGAGGAACATCGTTTTCAAGAATATAAAAGGGATAAACTGGCCCGAATGGCAGAAGGTGAATAGAATATATGACCTGTTTTTCTGTGATAGGAAATTGCTCCGCATTTTGCTATCACAGAAAAAAGCACCCTAAAAAACAGGGTGCAGGATGATGCGCACTTGTGGGTAAGGAATATTGTGGCTAAAGGACAGCCACCCCCCAAGGCGCGGCAAAGTGTGTGGAACACACACTTTGTTCCTTGAAGGGCAGGTAAAATATAAAATGAAAATGCATAATTAGGAGGATTAAAATGAATTTACCAGCTATTTTTTTGGCAGCAGATACAGCAAGTATGCTGGCTACTTTTTTACCAATTATTGCTATGTTCTTAGTGTTTTATTTTCTTGTGATGAGACCACAAAAAAAGCAGCAGAGGGAACATGATGCACTTGTTGCTTCTGTGGAAATTGGTGACAGTATTTTGACAACAAGTGGTTTTTATGGTGTTATTATTGATGTGATGCCTGAAATCGTAATTGTTGAATTTGGAAGCAATAAAAACTGCCGGATTCCGATGAAGAGAGAATCAATTGTCAGTGTGGAAAAACCCAAAAAAGAGAGTTAATTTTGGTGAATAGTTATTATTATGAAAAGGTCGTTATTGCATTATACTGTAATAACGGCCTTTTTTGGCAGAAATTAAGAGAATAATTCATGCTTCTTATTTAATAAGTTTTCATAGATAGAATAAGATATTTGCAAATTTCCTTTCCCAGTTCCCAAAGATATATCTGGTTTATTTAAACCATGAAAATCAGAGCCCCCCGTAATAAGGAGATGGTGCTTACTTGCCAAATAGCGTGACACGTTTTCAGAAGTAATGGTATTAGAGGAGTGAATTGCCTCAATGCCTAGCAGACCATGCAAGGCAAGTCGTTTGGTCAATTGATCAAGCTCTTCTGGTGGGAGATTATAAAGCATGGGATGAGCCAGTACAGGAATTCCTCCAGCATGACGGATTAAGTCAATTGCGTCTTCAGGAGAAATGAAGTGACGGTTTACGTAAAATGGTCCGTCTTCTTTTAGATAACGGTCAAATGCCTCATTTGATGTTTTGACATAGCCGTGTTCGATTAAGTATTTAGCAAAATGAGCTCGTGTAATAACGGCAGCTTCTGCGTATTGAGTCAAATCTTCTATCGTGATAGGAATATCAACAGAATTAAAATTTGCAATCATTTTAAGGTTACGGTTTTCCCGTTCTTTTTGTAACTCATTCAAAGTGGAGATAAGCAAAGAGTTTTGCTCATTAATTAATAATCCTAAAATATGAATATCCCTGTTTTTATATCCGACAGATAGTTCTACACCAGGAATAACCTGAATGTCAGTTCCTTCTTTTTTAAATTTCTCTGCAAAAGCGGCTGCTGGAGCAATTCCGCTTATTGTATCATGATCCGTTAGGGCAAAAGCTGCAAGATTATTTTCAACAGCAAGTTTTACTAAATCTTCTGGCGGAAAAGTGCCGTCTGAAATATTTGAATGCACATGTAAATCAATTAATTTCATTTGAAAGCCTTTCTTTTTATAGATAGATATAGTTTGTTGGATAAATATTTTATTTTTATTGTAGTTCTATCTGCCATTCTTTGTCAATATATATGTTAATAAAAGTACAGGTACTGGAGAGGTTGGAGGTATGGAGATGAATCGTTCTATTATGAAACAGTCAAGAGGTGTTACTTTGCTAAAGGCATTATTTATTGCTTATGTTATAACAGGGGCTTTTATGTTATTTTTAGCTCTTGCCATGGCGAGGCTGGAAATGCCTGATATTGCAGTAAATGCTGGAATTATTTTCTCATATATTTTCTCATCATTTATAGGGGGGCTAATTGTGGGAAAACATTCATCGCAAAAAAGATTTTTGTGGGGAATCATATTGGGCATGCTGTATTTTGCAATTATATTTGCAGTTTCTATTCTAATGCAAAGAGATATTATGGGCGAAATAGGAAGTATGATCACTGTGTTTTTTATGTGCAGCTTAGGTGGCATGCTGGGTGGTATGCTTAGTTAATAAGTTAATATGTTAATAAAAAAAAACTTCCAATACAAAATGATTTGTGTTATAATATTTTGAGTTGACATGAATTTTTTGTTACATAGCAAAAGTTTATTTTTTAACAGAAAATTCAAATAAAGGAGGTTACTTGCATTGAAACATATCAAAACATTAACTACTCGTAATTTGAAAGAGACAATGAAAAAAGGCGGTTGTGGAGAATGTCAGACTTCTTGCCAATCAGCTTGTAAAACTTCTTGTACAGTTGGTAATCAAAGCTGTGAGAACAAATAATTATAAGCAGAGGGCAGCGGCAGATGTCGCTGCCTATTCAATGTGATATATGCAGGACATGCCAAAACATAAGAATGAAAGGAGTAATACCGTGATTCATCAGTATAAAAATAACGGTTATAATATTGTCTTAGACGTGAATAGTGGTAGTGTCCATGTAGTGGACGATTTAGTTTATGACATGATTGAATTGTATGAAACAAACGAGAAAGAATCCATTATAAGCAGAATGCTGGAAAAATACAGGGAAAGTGGAGTTGAAATAGAAGATATTCATGAGGCCTTTAACGAAATAGAACAACTTAAAGAGGGTGGATGTCTGTTCACAGAAGATATTTATGAAAAATATATTGTGGACTTTAAAAAAAGGCAGACAGTTGTAAAGGCTTTATGTTTACATATTGCCCATGATTGTAATCTGGCATGTAGATATTGTTTTGCAGGAAAAGGTGAATATCAGGGTGATAAAGCATATATGAGCTTTGAAGTCGGGAAAAAGGCACTGGATTTTCTGATTGCCCAGTCTGGAAGCAGAAAAAATCTGGAGGTAGATTTCTTTGGCGGTGAGCCTCTTATGAATTTTGAGGTCATAAAGCAGCTTGTTCAATACGGAAGAGATCAGGAAAAGAAGCATGGTAAAAACTTCCGTTTTACTCTTACGACAAATGGTGTATTACTAAATAATGAAATAATGGAATTTCTAAATAAAGAAATGTCAAATGTTGTCCTCAGCATTGATGGGAGAAAAGAAGTCAATGATTATATGAGACCTTCAAGAAATGATAAAGGTAGTTATGATTTGATTATGCCAAAGTTTATACAGATGGCTGAAAGCAGAAAGCAAACGGATTATTATGTGAGGGGTACTTTTACACATTTTAATTTAGATTTTTCAAAGGATGTATTACATTTAGCAGACATGGGCTTTAAGCAAATTTCTGTAGAGCCTGTTGTTTCAAAGGAAGAGGAGCCTTACGCGATTAAAGAGGATGACCTTCCAAAAATTATGGAGGAATATGATATTCTCGCCAGAGAAATGATTCGGAGAAACAGGGAAAAGAATGGTTTCAATTTTTTCCACTTTATGCTTGATCTGAGCGGAGGTCCGTGTGTAGCAAAAAGATTATCTGGATGTGGATCTGGTACTGAATATTTAGCAGTAACACCTTGGGGAGATTTATATCCCTGCCATCAATTTGTTGGGAATGAAGATTTTCTGATGGGCAATGTCTTTGAAGGGGTACAAAAGACTGAGATCAGAGATGAGTTTAAGCTTTGCAATGTTTACGCCAAGGAAAAATGCAGAGAATGCTTTGCAAAGTTTTATTGCAGCGGAGGCTGTGCAGCTAATTCATATAATTTTCATGGAACCATTACAGATGCTTATGACATCGGGTGTGAACTGCAAAAAAAGCGCATTGAATGTGCAATCATGATAAAAGCAGCAGAATCAGAGTAAGAGGGCTGTGATTTAGTAAAGTTAAGAGGAAAAGGAGAAAGAACAATGAAAGATAAGAAAAGAGGCATAGCAAGCTTACTTCTTGTGGTAATTGTAATTGGTGCATTTAGTGCCATAGCATTTATGGGAATTGGTAAACAACATAAGGGTAGTGCCCAAAACATTAAATTAGGTTTGGACTTAGCAGGTGGTGTAAGTATTACTTATGAAACAGTAGATGATAATCCAACTGCGACTGAAATGAAAGATACTATTTACAAGTTACAGAAGCGTGTTGAAAATTATAGCATGGAGGCAGCTGTTTATCAGGAAGGAAGTAACCGTATCAATGTAGATATTCCAGGTGTTACCAATGCAAATGAAATTCTTGCTGCACTTGGAAAAGCAGGTTCCATTGAATTTAAAGATGAAGATGGTAATGTTGTAATTGATGGTTCTGATATTTCTACAGCCAAGGCAGGAACTATTACACAGGGACTTACGGAATATGTCGTTAACTTGGAGCTTAATGCAACAGGAGCGAATAAATTTGCAGAAGCAACGGCAGCTAATATCGGTAAAACAATTTCAATTGTTTATGATGGTGAGGTCATTTCTTCTCCAAAGGTAAATGAAGCAATTACAGGTGGTAAGGCACAAATCAGTGGACAGAGCAGCTATGATGAAGCGGAAGCACTAGCATCCACAATTCGTATTGGTGCACTTCCATTAGAATTAAAGGAAGTTCGTTCTAACGTAGTAGGTGCAAGGCTTGGTGAAGAAGCAGTTGATACAAGTTTATTAGCAGGTATCATTGGTTTGGCTATTGTTCTATTGTTTATGATTGCTTATTACAGAATTCCAGGTTTAGCTTCTGCAATTGCATTATGTTTATATGTTGTAGTTACTTTAGTAGTATTGAATGGTTTTAATGTAACTCTGACACTTCCAGGTATTGCTGGTATTATTTTATCTATTGGTATGGCGGTAGATGCCAATGTTGTTATTTTTACAAGAATCCGAGAAGAACTTGCAACAGGCAAGACAGTTCGTTCTGCTATTAAATTAGGTTTTG
The DNA here is from genome assembly GCF_900112775.1 of Anaeromicropila populeti. Taxonomy (GTDB): domain Bacteria; phylum Bacillota; class Clostridia; order Lachnospirales; family Lachnospiraceae; genus Anaeromicropila_A; species Anaeromicropila_A populeti. Next base: position 256,008 of record NZ_FOYZ01000003.1, on the reverse strand, counting down.
ATAAAGCACTATCTGCTATTATAGATGGTAACGTAACTACTTTAATTGCTGCTGCGGTATTATATTTTAAAGGTTCGGGAACTGTAAAGGGATTTGCCCAGACATTAGCAATTGGTATTATTTTATCTATGTTTACAGCATTAACAGTTACTAAGTTTATTTTAAAAGGTCTATATGGAATTGGATTTGACAAGGAAAAATTCTATGGTGTACAAAAAGAAGTTAAGGTTAAAAACTTTACTGGAAACTTCCTGAAATTTGCATCTATATCTGGAGTTATAATTTTAGTTGGTATTGGATCACTTATTTATAACAAAGCTCAGACAGGACAGATTTTAAATTATGGACTTGATTTTAAGGGTGGTACTTCAACTGAGGTGACTTTTGAAGGAACTGTTCCAAGCAGTACAGAAATTAGAGAACTTGTAAAAACAGTTACAGGAAAGAATGCCGAAACGTCAGAAGTAAAAGGTGAGAATGCTGTTGTTATTAAAACACAGGAACTGTCACTTGATGAAAGAACTGCTTTAGAAAATAAATTAGTTGAAACATATAGTGTTGATAAGAACAAAATTCAGACAGAAAATATCAGTGGTGCCATCAGTGATGAAATGAAAGAGGATGCAGTTGTTGCAGTTATCATTGCTACTATCTGTATGCTGATTTACATCTGGTTCAGATTTAAAGATGCTAACTTTGGTGCCAGTGCAGTGCTTGCATTGTGCCATGACGTATTAATTGTGATAACGGTATATGCAGTAGCCAGTGCAATGAATCGTATATCTGTAAGCAGTACATTTATAGCATGTATGCTGACAATTGTTGGTTACTCTATTAATGCAACGATTATTGTATTTGACCGAATTCGTGAAAATAAAGGCACAATGAACCGCCCAGATTTACTAGAAAATGTAGTTAATACTAGTGTTAGCCAGACAATCAGCAGAAATATTAACACATCTTTAACAACCTTTGTAATGGTATTGGTTTTAGCAATCTTAGGAGTGGATTCAATTCAAGAATTTGCAATTCCAATTATGGCTGGTATTATAGGTGGTGCATATTCTTCTATCTGTATTACAGGTGCATTGTGGTTTGTATTAAAGAAGACGTTTACAAAGAAAAAAGCTTAATAATTGAGAAGTATAGTTTTAGTAGTTTCAATGGCCATGAGAGATGAACTTTCATGGCTTTTCCTATGTCAGAAGAGGATGTTGGCACATATAAGGAGTAGTTATGGAAAAATGGTTTATTAAAAACAAAAAGGGTGATTTTTCAAAGATTGCTAGAGCATTTGGAGTTAGTGAGAAACTGGTACAGCTGGCTGTAAATCGAAATGTTAAATCTGCGTCAGAGCTTAAGGAATATTTATATCCAGATACGCATATGCTTTTGGAACCAAATAAGATGAAGGATAGTGTTCTTGCAGTTGATATTTTAAAGAAGAAGATAGAACAAAGGAAATCGATACGAATTATTGGCGACTATGATGTTGATGGTGTAATGGCTGCTTATTTGCTAAAGGTGGGTCTTTCCAGGGTGGGCGCTGTTGTAGATTATGAAATTCCAGACCGAATTAAGGATGGGTATGGCATTAATATAGATATTGTAGAGGCGGCAAGTAGTGATAACATTGATACCATTATTACCTGTGATAATGGTATTGCAGCATATGATCAAATCCAACGTGCAAAGGAACTGGGGATGACGGTAATTATTACAGATCACCATGAGGTTCCTTATGAAGAGCAGGAGGATGGAAAGAGGATATACAAGGTTCCTCCCGCAGATGCTGTAGTGAACCCGAAACAATGGGACTGTAGCTATCTGTTTAAAAAGTTATGTGGCGCAGCAGTGGTGTTCAAATTGTTAGAACTTTTATGGAAAGAATATTTCATAGCACTTAATGAACTAGAAGAACTGCTTCCTTTTGTGGCAATCGCAACGGTATGTGATGTCATGGATTTGGAAGGAGAGAATCGTGTACTGGTAAGTCAGGGGTTAAAGAAACTGCCTTTCTCAAAAAATTACGGTATTCAGGCGCTGATAGAGGTAAACCAGTTGAAAGAACGAAAGTTATCAGCATATCATATGGGATTTATTTTAGGACCTTGTATCAATGCTTCGGGGCGGCTGGAATCTGCTAAAATCAGCTTGAAAATGTTTTTGGCAGAGGATTATGAAAGAGCGATGCAATCAGCAAAGAAGCTAAAGCTTTTAAATGAGGAACGCAAGGAATTAACAAGCCTTGGGGTAAAACAGGCGTATTCAGTTGTGGAGGAGCAGTACGAGAGTGATTCTGTGCTTGTGGTATTTCTGCCAGACTGCCATGAAAGTATTGCAGGTATTATTGCAGGAAGAGTCAGAGAAAAGTATAATAAACCAGCAATTATATTGACTAGAGCAGAGCAGGGTGTAAAGGGTTCGGGAAGATCCATAGAAGCGTATTCTATGTTTGAAAAATTGAATGAGTGCAGAGAATTATTAACAAAATTTGGTGGACATCCTATGGCAGCAGGACTTTCACTTCCAGAAGAAAATATTTCCTTGCTTAGGGCAAAATTAAACCAAAACAGCAGTCTTACAGAAGATGATTTAATCAGAAAAGTGTCTTTTGATATGGAGCTTCCTTTTAATGAAATCAGTCCCAAGTTTATTCGTGAAATGGAGTTGCTAGAGCCATTCGGAAAAGGGAATGGAAAACCAACTTTTGTATTGAGAAATGTTGAAATTATCAATGGCAGGCTAATTGGGAAAGATAATTCCATGCTGCGGTTGTCTGTAAAAACAAAGAGTAGTTCGAATTTGTATTCTGCTATGTTGTTTCAGGGATTAGATAGATTTGAAGAAATAGTAGGAGAAAAATACGGGAAGAACGCAATGGAACAGATTCTGAAAGGAAATGCGAAAAATATTTTGTTAGATCTTGTGTTTTATCCAGATGTGAATGAATACAACGGAAAGGAAACAGTTCAGATTATTATTCAACATTTTCGATAAATTAACGCTAACATACTTGCATTTTTTTCAGTAGATGATACAATAATGGCGTAAGTTCAATTTTGTACAAGAAGAAAGGTAGTATTTTATGAAAAAATTAGAAGATTATGTAAGAAGTATTCCTGATTTTCCGGAAGAGGGAATTATATTTCGAGATGTAACCAGTATATTACAAGATAAAGATGGCTTAAGAATGGCAATTGATAAAATACAAGAAGAATTAGCGCAGGTAGATTTTGATTTAGTTTTAGGACCTGAGTCCAGAGGATTTATTTTTGGAGTTCCTGTGGCATATAATTTGAATAAGCCGTTTATTCCTGTAAGAAAAAAGGGAAAACTACCATGTGAAACAGTTGAGATGGAATATGATTTAGAATATGGTACAGCAGTGATTGAAATGCACAAGGATGCCATACAGCCAGGACAAAAGGTTGTAATCATTGATGATCTGATTGCTACAGGAGGAACCATAGAAGCAATTACTAAATTAGTAAGGAAGCTTGGCGGTGAAGTAATTAAAATTGTATTTTTAATGGAGCTGGAAGGTCTTTGTGGAAGAGAAAAATTAAAGGATTATGATGTAGTTTCTGTTATTAAATACGAAGGTAAATAAAATTTCAGCATAAAGGAGAGACGGTATGTTATTGGGAGGATTAGAAGCTGGTGGTACTAAAATGGTATGTGCAGTTGGTGACGAAAATGGTAAGTTAATTGACAGAAAGGTATTTCCAACAGAAACACCAGATGTTACAATACCTGCAATGATTTCATATTTTAAGGATTTTCCTGTTGAGGCAATAGGAATTGGAAGCTTTGGACCGTTAGACTTGGATAGAAAGTCTGAAACCTTTGGATATATTACCAGTACTCCAAAGCCTTTTTGGGGTAATGTAAATCTTAGGGGAGCTTTTCTTGAAGAATTTCACATTCCGGTTGGTATTGACACAGATGTCAACGGAGCTGCTCTGGCTGAAGCTACCTGGGGAGCTGGTGCAGGCTGCGATGTGGTTTTATATATTACAATCGGTACAGGTGTTGGTGTTGGGGTCTGCATAGGTGGGAAGCTTCTTCATGGGCTTGTACATCCAGAGGCAGGACATATACTGCTAGAAAAGTTACCAAATGATACGTATTCAGGGAAGTGCCCATTTCATCCTAACTGCCTGGAAGGACTTGCGGCAGGTCCGGCTATTGAAGGAAGATGGGGAAAGAAAGCAATCGAACTGGCAGATTCAGAAGGGGTCTGGAAGATGGAAGCAGAGTATGTTTCACAAGCTCTGGTAAATTACATTTTAACCTATTCTCCTAATAAAATTGTGCTTTGGGGCGGCGTTATGCATCAGCCTCAGTTGTTTCCGATGATTCGGAATGGTGTTGTAAATAAGCTGAACGGATATATCAGACATGATGCCATAGTAAAAAATATTGAGGAATACATTGTAGCCCCTAAGCTAGGAGACGATCCTGGAATAATGGGTGCCCTGCGACTGGGATATCTTGAAATGATGAATTCCTCTAAATTGTAATAAAGATAACTAATTGTAAAATAAGGATTGTATTTGGAAGTAGATTCTTCTGAATGCAGTCCTTTTTATAATTATTTTATTTTGAAAACGAGATAAAATATGCTACAATAGTTTTTGAGAAAAATTATATAGCCACGGAGGAAAAGGAGAAATAAAAATGCGAGAAATTATTATGCTACAACCTGTATTAAAGGAAATGATTTGGGGAGGATCAAGACTAAGAGAAGAATTTCATTATGACATTCCCTGTGATCATACAGGTGAGTGCTGGGCAGTGAGTGCGCATAAAAATGGCGATTGTATGATTCAGGATGGAACCTTTCAAGGGAAAAGCTTAAGCTGGCTATGGCAGAATCACAGAGAACTTTTTGGTAATGTGGAGGGAAATGAATTTCCTTTATTAGTAAAAATAATTGATGCAAAGACGGATTTAAGTATTCAGGTGCATCCCGATGATGAATATGCCAGAGTTCATGAGGATGGTGCATTAGGAAAAACTGAATGCTGGTATATATTAGATTGTGATGAGGATGCTACAATTGTAATTGGACATAATGCTTCTTCTAAGGAAGAACTAAAGGATATGATCGACCAAAAAAAATGGTCCGAACTAATTAAGTTTCGGAAAATCAGTAAGGGTGACTTTTTTCAAATTAATCCAGGGACTGTACATGCTATTAAAGGGGGTACGCTTATTCTGGAAACACAACAGAGCAGTGATATTACATATCGCTTGTATGACTATGACCGATTGCAGAATGGTAAACCAAGAGAACTTCATTTAGAAAAAAGTATTGATGTAATAACATGTCCACACGAAGAAGTGATGATTTCTAACCAGAATACAAATTTACAGCATGCAGTTGTTTATGAGTTGATTTCTTGTAAATACTACACAGTAGAGAGAGTTGTAGTGAATGGAAGAGAAACGTTTAAACAGACAGAACCTTTTATGTTGTTTAGTGTAATAGATGGAAGTGGAATGATAGATAATAGAAAAGTTGAAAAAGGAAATCACTTTATTCTGCCAGCGAATTATGGGGATTATACGGTAGAAGGAGATTTGGAATTAATCGTATCTTATTTATAAAATATAAGTATTTCATTTGAAAAGAGGAAAAAATATGTTTAATTTATTTAATTTAGATAATCCGGTAATGCGCTTTTTATCAAAATTATTTGATTTGGTTTATCTAAGTATTCTATGGGGATTGTGTTGTATTCCACTGGTAACAGTTGGGGCAGCAACGACAGCGCTGTACTACACTACGGTTAAGGTTTTAAGAAGAGAACGGGGATATGTTACACAGGAATTTATTAAATCGTTTAAAATGAATTTTGTAAATGGAACAATTGCATGGGTATTGCAGCTGGTTTTGGGAATACTAATTGTTTCAAATATTCAGTTTGCTTTTGCATTAGAAGGAAAATTTGCATTATTTCTAATCTGTGTGTATTGTTTTTTTGCATTTTTAATTATTGGAGTAAGTGTGTATTTTTATCCGGTACTATCTAGGTTTACAATGAAATTCAGTCAGGTAGTCAAGACGTGCTTATTTTTCATGTTTAAGCATTTAATTAGAACGCTCCTTATGATTGTGATTGTAGCTCTGTTTGGCTTTGCTACCTTTGCGGCAATACCATTGATTTTCTTTACGCCAGTGTGCTGCTGCCTGTTAGTATCACTAGTGATGGAACCAGTTTTAAAATTATATACTCCAAAAGAAGAAGATGGTGAAAATAAAGATGAGTGGTATTTAGAATAAAAAAATATAGGTTGGAGTGGGAGTTATGGATAAATTATTGTATGATTTAATGAATTGGGAGAAGGTTGAAAGTATAGTTTATGCGGATACTGATCATCCAGATGAATGTTTAGGGGCATTCCTATTAAAGGAGGGCATATTAATCCAGGCCTTTTTCCCAGATGCAAAAGAGGTTTATGTGGTTCCTGCTGGAAAAGAGAAGAAGTATAAAATGGAAATGGTTGATGAGAATGGTTTTTTTGCCGTTTTGGTTGCAAGAAAGAAACTGTTTTCTTACTCGTACCGTGTTGTTTATCAGGATGGTGTTGAGAGAACAGTGGAAGATCCTTATCGATTTAAGCCTACGATCACTTCTCAGGATTTACTTCGCTTTGCTGGTGGAATCCACTATTCAATTTATGAAAAGTTAGGAGCTCATCCTGTAGAAATAAATTCTGTGAAAGGCGTGGCATTTGCAGTTTGGGCGCCCAATGCAGTAAGAGTCAGTGTTGTTGGTGATTTTAACTTTTGGGATGGCAGGCGGAATCAAATGATTCATCTTGATGAATCGGGGGTTTTTTGGACATTTGTACCTGGATTAGAAGAGGGAAGCAACTACAAATACGAGATAAAAATAAAAGGTGATCTGACGATTTTAAAAGCAGATCCCTATGGGTTTGGAGCCGAGTTAAGGCCAAATTCCGCCAGCGTAGTCAGAAATATTGAATTATATCAATGGCAGGATGATGAATGGCTGAAAAAGCGTAAGAAAAATGTTTTACAGAACCAGCCAGTTTCCATTTATGAGGTACATCTTGGTTCATGGAAAAAGCCTGAAGATGAAACAAAAGAATTTTATAACTACCGTCAGCTGGCAGATATGCTGGCAGAGTATTTAATAGAAATGCACTATACACATGTTGAGATACTTCCTGTCATGGAACATCCATTTGATGCTTCGTGGGGATATCAGGTGACAGGTTATTATGCACCAACTGCACGATATGGAACCTGTGAAGATTTTATGTATTTTATTGATACTATGCACCAGAACAATATAGGGGTTATTTTAGACTGGGTACCAGCACATTTTCCAAGAGATGCATTTGGTCTTGCTAATTTTGATGGAACTTGTTTGTATGAACATCTGGATCCAAGACAAGGAGCCCATCCTCACTGGGGAACGCTGATATTTAATTATGGACGGCCTCAGGTGTCTAATTTTCTAATAGCCAATGCACTTTTTTGGGTTGAAAAGTATCATGCAGATGGAATCCGAATGGACGCAGTAGCTTCTATGCTCTATCTGGATTATGGTAAGGAACCTGGTCAATGGATTCCCAATATGTATGGGGGAAAAGAAAACCTGGAAGCCCTTGAATTGCTAAAGCATTTGAATAGTATTATGAAAAAGCGGGAAGATGGTGCTGTACTGATAGCGGAAGAGTCAACTGCCTGGCCGATGGTAACAGAAAATGTGGAATCAGGAGGATTAGGCTTTGATTTCAAATGGAATATGGGATGGATGAATGATTTTCTTAATTATATGAGATGCGATCCCTTATTTCGAAAGGGCCGGCATGGAGAATTGACTTTTAGCATGATTTATGCGTATAGTGAGAAATTTATTTTGGTGTTTTCTCATGATGAGGTTGTTCATGGAAAAGGTTCTATGATTCAAAAGATGCCAGGGGATTATTGGGAGATGTTCTCTAATTTGAGGGCTGCCTATGGTTATATGATGACACACCCAGGTAAGAAGCTGTTGTTCATGGGGCAGGAATTTGCACAATTTGCAGAATGGGATGAGAAGAAAGAACTTGACTGGAAACTAATTGAGGATTTTGAAGCACATCAAAAGATGCAGAATTATGTAAGAGAATGGAATCTCTTTTATCAACAGAGGCCAGCATTATATTGCAAGGATGATAGTGCAGATGGATTTGAATGGATTAGTTGTCTGGATTGTGATCATAGTATAATTGCTTTTTTACGTAAGAGCAATAAAAAAGAGGAAACTCTTTTAGTTGTTTGTAATTTTACTCCAGTCGTATATAACGAGTTTCTGGTTGGTGTACCTTTTAAAGGAAGATATAAAGAAATATTTAATAGTGACCGTGTAGAGTATGGTGGAGAAGGGAACTGTAATCCACGATTAAAACAATCAAAAAGTATAGCGTGGGATGGAAGAGAGGAATCTATTAAAATAGTAGTACCACCGTTAGGTATTTCCGTATTTACTTGTACGCCGTTGGTAAAGGAAGAAGAAAAGGCTAAAAAACAAAAGAGAACGAGAGTTGTGAAAACGGATTAGGGGGGAATTGAGATTAAAGTGAATAGAATGCTTTTGGAAAGCAGTATTGTAGACAGTTCAGAAGCGCTGGAACAAGCAAAGGAAAAGGTTCAGGTATCGGTGGACTGGTTTAACAGCATTCTTCCTGATATATTGAAGGTAGGTAAAAGTCTTTTGATTGCTCTTGTTGTGTTCTTTATCGGTAAGAAAGTAATCAACTGGCTGTTACGTCTGGTGGAAAAATCTCTTGAACGGTCAAATGTAGATACTGGAATTACGAAGTTCCTTATTTCATTTAGCAAAGTAGTAGCAACCATTGTATTGCTGGTAACAATTATTGCTATCTTGGGATTGCCAACTACCTCTTTTGTAGCGTTAATTGGTTCAGCAGGTGTGACAATTGGTCTTGCACTTCAGGGAAGTCTGTCTAATTTTGCAGGTGGAGTTTTAATTTTAGTATTAAAACCATTTCGAGTTGGAGATTATATTATTGCAGCAGGAAATGAAGGAACCGTTTCGGGAATTGATATTTTTTATACAAAACTATTAACAATAGATAATAAAGTTGTTGTAATTCCCAATGGTTCTTTAGCAAATTCTAATATAGTAAATGTCACAGCAGAACCAGTTCGAAGGCTTGATTTAATAATTCCAATAGAATATTCTGAAAACATAAAGAGGGTTAAAGATGTTTTATTTCAGGAAGCAATGAATCATCAGCTGGTGCTAAAAGAAGATTATCAGATTGATATTTATGTGAGCAGCTTTGAAGCGAGTTCAATTTCACTTGGGCTAAGAATGTGGGTAAATACAGATAATTATTGGAAATTAAAGTGCGAGATACTGGAGAATATAAGAGAACGATTCGCAGAAGAAAATATATTTATTCCGTTTAATCAGTTAGATGTTATTGTGAAAAGGGAATAAAAACTTATTCTCAAAAGAAATAATGAAAAAATCTCAAAAAAAAATGAAAAAACACTTTATTTTTTTAATAAATCGTGGTATCTTATTACTAGCGAAAAAGAAATTCGTTTAGAATTGGAGCAAGGGTGTTCTCAAGGTTTATTTGAGAACACCTTTTTTCATAGGAATACTATGAATAGCATAGAATATCATATGGAAGGAAGGACTTAGAATATGAAAAAGAATGTAATTGAAGAAGTTTTTGCTATGGATGTTTTTAATGATGCAGTAATGAAAGAACGCTTACCAAAGCCTGTTTATGCAAAATTAAAAAAGACAATTGAAAATGATGAAGAATTAGATCTGGAAATTGCTGGAGCAGTTGCTCATGCAATGAAAGAGTGGGCTTTAGAAAGAGGTGCTACACACTATACCCATTGGTTCCAGCCAATGACTGGTATTACTGCTGAAAAGCATGATTCCTTTATTTCACCAACAAAAGATGGTGGTGTGATTTTAGAGTTTTCAGGCAAAGAGTTAGTAAAAGGTGAGCCGGATGCTTCGTCATTCCCATCAGGTGGTATTCGTGCTACATTTGAAGCAAGAGGATATACAGCTTGGGATTGTACATCACCAGCATTCTTAAGAGAAGATGCAGCAGGTGTTACTTTATGTATTCCAACTGCTTTTTGTGCATATACAGGAGAAGCCCTTGATAAAAAGACTCCATTATTACGTTCTATGGAAGCTGTCAGCAAGCAGGCAGTACGTGTATTAAAATTATTTGGACATGATGATGTAACAAATGTATCTTGCTCTGTTGGTCCAGAACAAGAATACTTTTTAGTAGATAAAGAAAAATATTTAATGAGAGAAGATTTGATTTTTACTGGCCGTACTTTGTTTGGTGCAATGCCTCCAAAGGGTCAGGAACTGGATGATCACTATTTTGGAAGTATCAAAGAAAGAATTGCAGCTTTTATGAAAGAGTTAAATGTGGAACTTTGGAAGCTTGGTATTCTTGCAAAAACCCAGCATAATGAAGTTGCACCTGCTCAGCATGAAATGGCTCCAATCTATTCTACAGCCAACATTGCAACAGATCATAATCAGTTAGTTATGGAAACAATGAAAAAAGTTGCAAAACGCCATGGTTTAGAATGTTTATTACATGAGAAACCATTTGCAGGAGTTAATGGTTCAGGTAAACATGATAACTGGTCACTTGTAACTAGCACAGGTAAAAACTTATTAGATCCAGGAAAAACTCCACATGATAACATTCAATTCTTATTATTCCTGGCTGCTGTTTTAAAGGCAGTAGATGAAAATGCAGGTTTACTTCGTATGTCAGCATCTAATCCTGGAAATGACCACAGATTAGGAGCAAATGAAGCACCTCCAGCTATTATTTCTGTATTCTTAGGAGAACAGTTACAAGATGTTGTAGCTCAATTAATCGAAACTGGTACTGCTACTTCTAGTAAGCAGGGTGGAAAATTGAATATTGGTGTAAATACATTACCTTCTCTTAAGAAAGATGCTACTGACAGAAACCGTACATCACCTTTTGCTTTCACAGGTAATAAATTTGAGTTCCGTATGGTTGCTTCTTCTATGTCAATTGCAGGGGCAAATACAGTACTTAACACAATTGTTGCTGAAGTATTGGCTGAAATGGCAGATGAATTAGAGGGTGCTGAAGATTTCAACGTTGCAGTTCATGATTTAATTAAAAAGACGTTTGCAGAGCATCAAAGAGTTATTTTCAACGGAAATGGCTATTCGGATGAATGGGTAGAAGAAGCAGCACGCAGAGGATTACCAAACCTGAAAACTATGGTAGATGCAATTCCTGAGCTTACAACAGAGAAAACAATTACTATGTTTGAAAAACATCATGTATTATCCCGTTGTGAGTTAGAGTCTCGTGCAGAAATTCACTATGAAGCTTATGCAAAAGCAATTAATATTGAAGCAAAAACTATGATTGATATGGCTTCCAAGAAATATATTCCTGCTGTTATTAAGTATGTTACAAGCCTGGCTGATTCTATTAATAGTGTAAAAGCTGCTTGTCCAGCTGCTGATATTTCTGTTCAGACAGAGATTTTAACAAAAGCGTCTTCTTTATTAGCTAGCGCAAAAGCTGCATTAGCAAAATTAGAAGCTGTTACAGCAGAAGCTGCTGGTGTTGAAGAAGGAAAAGAACAAGCAACATTCTTTAAAGATACTGTGTTCGCAGCAATGGGAGAATTAAGAAGTCCTATAGATGAATTAGAGATGATAGTAGATAAAGCATTCTGGCCTGTTCCATCTTACGGCGATTTATTATTTGAAGTATAATAATTAAGAAGTGATAAAATCTAAATCACAAGGAACTTAGTTTTAAGTTTCTTGTGATTTTTTTATGTTTAGTTTTACGAATGGAATATTTTGTGGTAAAATTAAAACCAAGAAGTGTTGTAGATTTATGTACATAGGACAAAAAAGCATCGAATTATCAGAGAGTGATGGAGGGAGAATATGAAATTTCTGGCAGCAGCTCAGACAGACAAAGGTATTGTGAAGGACAAAAACCAGGATAGTCTTTCTATTAAAATTGCAGATACTTCTTTTGGGGAGATTTTACTTGCTGTTATTTGTGATGGCATGGGTGGTCTGGAGCAGGGAGAAGTGGCAAGTGCAACAGTGATAAGAGCATTTGAAAACTGGTTTACAACTGTTTTGCCCAATCATTTAAGACGTGGCATTAGTGAAGATAAGATACGTTTCCAATGGGAAGAAATGCTAAGTGAGTTGAACGAAAAAATTAAAAATTATGGACGGAGATGTAATATACGGTTAGGAACGACCATAACTGCATTGCTTATTATGGGAGAAAAATATTATGTTATTCATGTTGGCGATACAAGGTTATATGAGATTGAGAATCAGTTAAGAGTACTTACAAGAGATCAGACAGTGGTTGCAATGGAGATTGCCAGAGGAAGGCTGACCGAGGAACAGGCAAAGGTTGATCCAAGAAGGAGTATTTTATTACAATGTGTGGGGGCTTCTGAAAGTGTATGTCCTGAATTTTATAGTGGAGTGGTGAAAAGAAATGCAGTATATATGCTTTGTTCAGATGGATTCCGCCATGAAATCACACAAGAGGAAATTTTTGAATGTCTATCTCCTGATGTACTAACCAGCGTAGAAAATATGGAACATTATGCTGACTATTTGATTGAATTGAACAAGAGTCGTAAGGAACGGGATAATATTTCGATCGCACTAATAAAAACTTATTAAAATTTTAGAATTATGGAGAGGAAGAAATGCTTGAAATAGGTTCAATTATTGATGGAAAATATAAGATACTGAACGTTATTGGACGGGGAGGAATGAGTGTTGTATACCTTGCCATGAATGAAAAGGCAAATAAGCAGTGGGCAATAAAAGAAGTCCGAAAGGATGGCGTGTGGAATTTTGAAGTGATTAAGCAGGGGCTGATTGTTGAAACAGATATGTTGAAGAAGTTTAACCATCCAAGCCTGCCTAGTATTGTAGACGTTATTGATTCTGACGGAATGTTTCTTATTGTAATGGATTACATAGAAGGAAAACCACTTAGTGATAAGATAGCAGAGCAGGGAGCATTGTCACAGGAAGAGGTGATTCACTGGGCAAAGCAGCTTTGTGATGTTTTATCTTATTTACATAATCAAAAGCCACCGATTATTTATCGTGATATGAAGCCAGCTAATGTTATGCTAAGGCCCAATGGAGATGTAACGCTAATCGATTTTGGAACAGCACGGGAATATAAGAAAACAAGTCTGGAGGACACTACCTGCTTAGGAACTAGAGGATATGCTGCACCTGAGCAGTTTGGCGGGCAAGGTCAGACAGATGGCAGAACCGATATTTATTGTTTAGGAGCTACTTTATATCATTTAATCACTGGGCACAACCCAAGTGATCCGCCATATGAAATGTATCCAATACGCTACTGGAATCCTTCCTTATCCCAAGGTTTGGAGAATATTATATTAAAGTGCACACAAAATAATCCGGCAGACCGGTTTCAGTCCTGTTCAGAATTAATGTATGCCTTGGAGCATTACGAAGAGCTTGATGATGCATATATCAGGGAGCAAAAGAAAAAGCTGACATTATTTATTATACCTGCTGTGCTGACACTAGCATTTTTGGCTTTTTCCTTTTTCTGTTATAGCCAAAAGGAAAAGCTGCAAATAAACAGATATGAGGTTTTAATGGATGAGGCAGCAGGTTCATCTGACTATGATAAAATTATTTTGTGCTATTTAAGTGCTATTACCTTGTCACCACAAATTAAAGAACCTTATCTGCAATTAATCGATCAATTTACCAGCGATCAGCTTCTTTCAAAGGAGGAGGATCAGATTATTGAGTATTGCCGGATAGGAGGAATTAGTCAGCCAATTGATACATTTATTCAATTAACAGGTTCAAAGTCAAAAGAATATAAATTCAGCAATGCTGAGACAGTGAAACCATTTACCAGATTGATGGAATCACCAGATGAATATATTGAGGTATGCTATAAAATTGGAGAAGCAAGATGGTTCTATCTGGAAACGGAAACGGATGTTGAAAAGAAAACTTCAATTACTTTTTTCGACTATGTAACAAAAATATGTGAAGAACAGGGAAAAGATATAGAAGAAGACGGATACTATAGAAAGGCCAGCTTATATTCAGCCATTGGAAGCTATTATAAGGACATTACAAGGCTTGAATATGAAGGTTCAGATGCAGGTAAGCATATTGAATTCTGGGAAAATCTGAAAACTTTAAAGTCAGAGCAGGATAAAGTAAGTGGAGAAGATGCTATCAAAATTAGGCTTTTTGCTGAAATATGCGGACAGATTTTTGAACGGGCAAATAAGTTAAAAACAGATGGCGTTGATCAGACTGATATGGAGGAAATGCTGACAAGTATTAAAAATGAGCTAACTGATATGACTGTTACAAATGAATTGCTCCAGAAAGAAGTAACAGAACTTTTGAGCCAGACAATTGTACAAGCTGAAAATGCCATAGTAACAGCTTATTCTGCAAGAACAACTGAAGAACAGTCAGAAAATCAGGATTCGGGCAGTACAGTGACAAGCGGGGAGGGACGATAGAAAATGACAGAAGAAGCAAAAGTATTTAATTTACTATTCATATCAGGTTTAGTAGCAGCAGGTGTATTTTTGATGATTTCAATCATTCTCTTTTTCAGACTTCACATTGTGAAAGTAATTGGTGTATTAACGGGTTCTTCAGCTAAAAAAGGTACGCAGCAGATACGAGAGAAAAGCCAAAGTGTCGAAAATGTACGAAGGTTGGAAAAGCAACATGGAAAATCAAAAGAACTAAAAGGGAAAACGGCTGGCTTAAAGAAAGCAACCAAGCAGTTAAAGAAGGAATCTGAAAACCAAGTAAGTGAAACAACGGTGTTAGAAGCAAATGAAACTGCCGTTTTAGGGCAAAATGAGACTGCTGTGTTAGATACAAATGAAACCATTGTATTAGGTGAAGGTCAGACTACAGTGTTAGGAGGGAATGAAACCTCTGTGCTGGATCAGCTGCCAAGAACGGAAAAATTATCTGCAAATAGGGATACAAGTGAAAAGCAGTCAGATGAAATATTTATATCAGAGCAGTTTGTAATTATTAATGAAATTTCATTTATACATTCGGATTTGAACATTGAATAAGAATGAAACAATAGTATTAATTTATATGCTTGCGAATATACTTTAGCAATATTCTATTTATAAGTGAGAAGCATGGATGATAACAACAATAACAGAGTTGGATCAAAATATATTATTATGGATTCAGGAATACTTAAGGACTCCAGTATTGACGAAAATCATGCAGATGATTACGGTGTTAGGGGATAATGCGATTATTTGGACTTTAATTGGATTTGGACTTGTCTTTTATGCCAAGTATAGAAGGGTTGGCTTTGTTGTAAATCTTTCTGTTATGTTGGAAATGTTTGTCGTGAATCAGTTTTTAAAAAATATATTTGCACGCACCAGGCCGTTTGTAGCAATGGAGGAATTGGAGCATTTAACGAGGGCGCCTCATAGCTACTCCTTTCCTTCTGGACATACAGCCTCTAGTTTTGCAGCTGCTATGGTGCTGTTTTTAATGTTGCCAAGAAAATATGGTATTAGCGCGCTGTGCCTTGCAGCACTAATAGGATTTTCACGAATATATTTAGGCGTTCATTATTTAACAGATGTATTAGCTGGAATGGCGTTGGGAATGGGAATTGCTTATATTAGTGTGTATGCTGGGAAAAAGATACCGGAATAAGAGCAAAGCGCTTAGAACACACACCTTCCAGCACCAAAAAAGAGCCAGGTCTTTTTATGGACTTAGGCTCTTTTTCAAAAGCTGGAACAAACCTATTGATTTAAATATGTTCTGCACCAATCTAAAACTTGCTTCATAGATTCGGTACCTGGAGCGCCAATGGTATTTCTCTTTTCAACACAAGTTTTTAAGCTGATGGCTTCATAAATATCTGATTCAAAAACAGAGCTGATAGCTTTATACTCGTCAAGAGTCATTTCATCCAGCGAAATGTTTTTTTCTATGCAAAATAAAACTAACTGACCTACAATTCCATGTGCGTCACGGAATGGTACACCATGATTTACAAGATAGTCTGCTGCATCAGTGGCATTGGTAAATCCATTCTTGGCACTGCTTTCCATTATGGTTTTATTAAATCTCATAGTTGAAACCATACCAGTAAATAAAGCAAGACATCCTTTTACCGTATCAATCGCATCAAATGTCAGTTCTTTATCTTCCTGCATATCTTTATTATAAGCAAGTGGCAAGCCCTTCATAGTGGTTAATAGTGACATTAGTGCACCATAGACGCGGCCAGTTTTACCACGAACCAATTCAGCAATATCTGGATTTTTCTTTTGTGGCATAATACTGCTGCCAGTACTATATGCATCGTCAAGTTCTACAAACTGATATTCATTTGAATTCCAGATAATAATTTCTTCGCAAAATCTGCTTAAATGCATCATAATGGTTGACATGGCGCTTAAAAGTTCAATTAAATAATCTCTATCTGAAACAGAATCCATACTGTTATAGGTTGGTCCTTCAAAATTTAAAAGTGATGCTGTAAATTCACGATCCAAAGGATAGGTTGTACCAGCCAGCGCGCCTGAACCAAGTGGACAATAATTTAAACGGTTTTTAATATCAAAAAGCCGGGAACGATCTCTTTTAAACATTTCAAAGTATGCACCTATATGATGAGCTAGAGATATTGGCTGAGCCTTTTGTAAATGGGTAAATCCTGGCATAAAGGTTTCTGTATTCTTTTCCATAATTATAAAAAGTTCAGACAAAAGATTTTTAAGAAGAGTATCTAGTTCTTTCATTTCATCCCGTGTATACAGCTTCATATCTAAAGCTACCTGATCATTCCGGCTTCTTCCAGTGTGCAGCTTTTTACCTACATCGCCAATCCGTTCAATTAAGTGTGCTTCTACAAAGCTGTGTATATCTTCATGCTCACTGTCAATAACCAAAGTTCCATTTTCAATATCTGTAAGAATATCTTCTAAACCTTTTACAATGGTGCTGCATTCATCAGAACTTAAAATTCCCTGTTTGCAAAGCATTTTCACGTGGGCAATACTACCTGTTATATCCTGCTTGTAAAATTTTTGATCAAAGCTAATAGAAGCATTAAAATTATGAACTAATTGGTCCGTCTCCTTTGTAAAACGTCCGCCCCAGAGTTTCATGTTAATTACCTCGTTTCTTTATTGTAATAATATAAGTACATTTAATTCCTGCTTTTCTATATTAACTGTTTTTTGGTATTTATGCAACTATCTAAAAAAAATCTGTGTATTTTTCTTTTTGAATATTTTATAGAAGAAATTCACATTCTATTATAAGAAAAAGATTGTTTGGAGACTTACAGGATATGGAGGAAATAATATGAATGAACAATTACGTATCACAGCAGTTCACGGAAGAGAGGTTTTAGATTCTAGAGGAAATCCTACAGTAGAGGCAGAAGTTGTTTTAGAGGATGGAAGTACAGGAACAGCAGCGGTTCCTTCTGGCGCATCAACAGGTGCTTTTGAGGCAGTGGAGCTAAGAGATGGAGACAAACAGCGATATTTGGGAACAGGAGTCAGAAAAGCAGTTAGTAATGTTAATAATGTAATTGCAGACACTATAATTGGTATGAATGCATTTAACCAAGTGGAAATAGATCAGGCAATGATAGAGGCAGATGGTACAGAAAATAAAGGTAAATTAGGAGCTAATGCAATTTTAGGTGTTTCATTGGCAGTAGCAAAGGCAGCAGCAAAGGCTAGTTATCTTCCATTATATCAGTATGTTGGAGGATGTAATGCAACTGTTCTTCCTGTACCTATGATGAATATTATTAATGGTGGAAAGCATGCAGATTCCAGCTTAAATATTCAGGAATTTATGATTATGCCAGTAGGAGCAAAGAAATTTTCAGATTGTTTGGAAGCCAGTACTACGGTCTTTCATACTTTAAAGAAGCTGCTTAAAACGGATGGATATGTGACAGCAGTTGGAGATGAGGGAGGATTTGCTCCTAAATTTTCAAGTGATGAGCAGGCTCTTGAATATATTGTTAAGGCAATCGAGGTGGCAGGTTATAAGCCTGGAGACGATTTTCTAATTGCCATGGACGCAGCTGCAACGGAAATGTATGAAGAAGCTGCTAAAGCAGGAAAAAAAGGAGAATATTTATTCTGGAAATCAGGAGAGTACAAATCTGTCGATGGAATGATTGAGTATTGGGAGGCATTGTGCGATAAGTATCCGATTATCTCTTTGGAAGATGGTCTGGCAGAAGAGGACTGGGAAGGTTGGGATAAATTAACCCAGCGTTTGGGAAAGAAAATCCAGCTAGTTGGTGATGATTTATTTGTTACCAATACTAAGCGAATACAAAAGGGTATAACAGGAAATATTTCTAATTCTGTTTTGATAAAAGTAAATCAGATTGGAACATTGACAGAAACATTAGAAGCAATAGAGATGGCAAAAAATAATAAGTGGACAGCTATTGTATCACATCGTTCTGGCGAAACAGAAGATGTCACCATAGCAGATATAGCGGTAGGAATGAATGCAGGACAGATTAAGACAGGTGCTCCTTCACGAAGTGATCGTGTTGCGAAATACAACCAATTATTGCGTATTGAAGAAGAACTGGGAAGTAGTGCCAGGTATTTAGGAAAAAATGCATTTAAGGTAAGGTAATAGAACAAAGTGTGTGTTCCACATACTCGCGTGGTTTTAATCACATAAAAAGTAAAAGACCATCTGCCGGGATGGTCTTTTTACTTTGAATGTCAAACTATTTTTCATTTTAGTATTGATACTAGAACTTAATTGATATATAATAATAGTGTTTACAACAAGAAATGAGAGGAAGAATATTCAGACAGATTAATTGACTAAACAGTAAATAATACTTGATATACGGGAGTTTGTCCTATTTTTGGTAATGAAATCTTTTGTAGGAGGATATAGTTAATGAATGTAAATTACAATTATGAGGCTCAACACAGTAAGGGCAAGTTACATGCAATAGAACGAATTGCACTATTGCTTGATAAAGACAGTTTTTGCGAAATCGGGTCAGGTATTTCTAATTATGGTTCATGTGATTCATCAGCTAAAAAGCTGCCATATGATGGAGTTATTACAGGCCATGGAACAATTGAAGGTAAAACGGTATTTGTATATTCTCAGGATTTCACAGTTAACGGTGGTTCGTTGGGACTAAGGCACGGGAGAAAGATTGCTCATGTCATTGAACTTGCTATTAAAAACAAATGTCCCATCATTGGAATTAATGATTCTGGTGGGGCTAGAATTCAAGAAGGAGTTAATGCATTAGCTGGTTATGGAGATATTTTCTATTACAATACTATGGCATCAGGTTATATTCCACAAATATCCATTATTGCAGGCGCGTGTGCAGGTGGTGCAGTTTATTCACCAGGTATAACAGATTTTATTTTTGTAATTGACAATATAAGTAAAATGTTTGTAACAGGACCAAATGTAGTAAAGAGTGTAACAGGACAAGTCTGTACAGCAGAAGAGCTAGGTGGTGCAGAGGTTCATGCTAAAAAATCTGGTGTAGCACATTTTTATCATCAAAGCGAAAGAGAGTGTTTTAAGAAGGTTCGCGAACTGGTTAAAATATTTCCTGAAGATTCGGTGTATCCGGATAAATTTTCAGTCTATGTGAAAAAGAGGGGAAGTAAAATTGCCAATATTATTCCAGAAGAATCTAAGAAGGCTTATGATGTGAGACATATTATTGATGAGATTGTAGATCAGAATAGTTTTCTTGAAGTCCAGGAACATTTCGCACAAAATGTTGTAATAGGCTTTGGAAAAATTGGTGATATAACAGTTGGTATTGTTGCAAATCAGCCTTATTTTATGAGTGGAGTACTAGACTGTGATTCCAGTGACAAGGCAGCTAGATTTATTCGTTTTTGCGATTCTTTTGATATACCAATTATTTCACTAGTGGATGTTCCAGGCTTTATGCCAAGTACAACTCAGGAACACAGCGGAATTATTCGTCATGGTGCGAAACTTCTTTATGCATATGCAGAAGCAACAACAACGAAATTAACAGTTGTTCTAAGAAAAGCATACGGTGGAGCTTATATTGCTATGTGCAGTAAACATCTAAAAGCAGATTTTGTTTATGCATGGCCAAAGGCAGAAATTGCAGTTATGGGCGCAGAAGGTGCGGTTCAGATTATTAACAGAAAAGAAATGAAAGCATTAAGTGGAGATGACAAAAAGAAATTTTATGATGAAAAAGTACGTGCATATAATGATAATTTTATGAATGCTAATACAGCGGTAGAAGAGGGTTATGTGGATGAGCTGATTCAACCATCTGAAACACGAGAAAGACTGTATTGTGACTTGGTTCGTCTGAGAAATAAGGAAGAAATGAAGATTAAAAAGAAACATGGAAATATTCCATTATAAGTTTTATTATCACAAGAAAGTGTCAAGGACACTTTCTTGAGTGAAAATATTTGTTATACAGATGAAAATTCTTTGGGCTTTAATTCTGATCTTCCATAAGAGATTCAATTTGTTCATCGGTAATATCCTTTGAGCTAGCGGCTTCTTCTGCAAAATCCTGTTGAGGAGTACATACTTCGGGGTTACATTCCTTTTTTTGATTTTTAATGAAATTGGCATCCTTAGTATCAACTTTATAAGGTGCATCCTTATCATAATTAAATCTATAGTACTTAATTACATTACCGCTGAATTTTGTTACTTTTTCTAATGACATTAAGTCAGAATCCCTTTTATAAGGCTGATTATCGTAAATGGTTCGTTTGTCTTCAAGACTTAAATCATAGGGTGCTAGATGTGAAAAATTATTCTGGAAATTAGTACTCACCTTATCCACCTTCTCCTTTTTGTATCCTTAATACTATTATATAATTAAGGAAAAAGAATGTCAAATATTCGTCATTTTATATTATTATGATTTATTTTATGACCTTTTTTTGGAATTCTACTAATAGAACAGGCAAACTTGATAATGCAAATACAATAAACCATTGCTGTATGGTAAGAGGTATTACTTTAAAAATAGCAGCTAATGGTAAGCACGTAACTACTGATATTTGCAAAGCAGTTCCTAGAAGAAAGCTAAATAAAAGCTGCTTGTTACTGAATAGGCCAATCGTAAAGAGTGAGTGTTCACTACGCATATTGAAGGAGTGGAAAAGCTGGGAAAGGCTTAGTACGGAAAAACACATGGTGCGTCCAAGAGATAAGCTCCTTTCAGAAAGAACCGCGATTCCGGTTACGTATGCTAAGAGTGACAGGGAACCAATCAGCATACCTTCAATGATTATTTTCAAAAACAAGCCGTCTGAAAAAATTCCTTTTGATGGGGAGATGGGTTTTCGTTTCATGATATCTTTTTCCACAGGTTCCATTCCTAGCGAAATGGCAGGAAGAGAATCTGTGACCAAATTAACCCATAAAAGCTGTACGGCAACTAATGGTGCCTGCAAGCCAAATAATATAGCAATAAAAATGGTGATAATTTCACCAATGTTGCTGGAAAGAAGAAAGTGAATGGATTTTCTTATGTTATCATAAATGCCTCTTCCTTCACTGACAGCAGAAACAATAGTAGCAAAATTGTCATCGGTCAAGATCATATCAGCTGCATTTTTCGCTACGTCTGTCCCTGTGATTCCCATTGCACAACCAATATCAGCGCATTTTAGTGCAGGGGCATCGTTTACTCCATCCCCTGTCATAGCTACAATTTCGCCATTATTCTGAAATGCTTTTACAATTCTTACCTTATGTTCGGGGGATACTCTGGCAAATACACCAAACTTATGAATGGTGTTTTTCAATTCTTCGTCGCTCATGCTGTTTAATTCTTGACCGGAAATTGCTTGGCTGTTATTTGAAATAATATGAAGTTCTTTTCCAATAGCACATGCGGTAGAAATATGATCTCCTGTAATCATGACAGGCTTAATTCCAGCTCTTTTACAGGTGAAAACGGCGTCCTTTACTTCTGGCCGAGGTGGATCAATCATTCCAACCAGACCAACAAATACAAGGGAACTTTCCAAATCGTTCCCCCAATTTTTAGGTGTCCCAGCAGAAACTTTCAGTGGTTTAAAAGCAATGGCAATTACTCGCAATGCATCTTGTGTCATAGTTAAATTTAATTGAGTAATAGTATGAATTATTGTGCTGGTTAGTTTCTTTATTGTTCCGTTTTCACAGTAGTAAGAACATTTATTTATTAAAATATCAGGTGCACCTTTCGTAATGCTTATGCAATCCATAGTTTCTTCAAGAGAAAGATAGCTAGTAAGATAAGGATTTTTATGTACTGTTGTCATTCTTTTTCTGGTAGAATCAAATGGAATTTCAAAAATTCGCTTTGAAGTTAAATCTAGTTTAGTCTTGTTAATACCTAAATCATAGGCGGCCATTGCCAGGGCGGTTTCAGTTGGCTCCCCCATAACAGATAATTTTTTGTCTTTTATTTGTACGACAGAGTCATTACAAAGAGTAGCAAGTGAGAGTAAGAAAGTTGCAAAATCACTGTTAGGAGTTTCAAATTGGGTTGAACTGGAAAGTGCAGTTACTGTCATTCTATTTTGAGTTAATGTTCCTGTTTTATCAGAGCATATGACAGTTGCACTGCCAAGTGTTTCAACGGCAGGAAGCTTCCTGATTACAGCATTCTTTTTTACCATTCGCTGTACACCCAGTGAAAGCATTATAGTAACAATAGCAGGAAGGCCTTCTGGAATAGCAGCAACGGCAAGTGAGACACTAGTCATAAACATGTCAAAGACAGGTCTTCCTTGCGTGGTACCTAGAATAAAAATAATAATGCATATAAACAAAGCTGCAATACCAAGGATTTTTCCAGTTTGTGCAAGACGTTTTTGCAAAGGTGTGTCTGGTGTGACATCCTCAAGAATCATTTTTGCAATATTCCCAACCTCTGTGTTCATACCAGTAGCTGTTACCACTGCCTTACCACGTCCATATGTGACAATTCCAGTAGCAGGAACCAGGTTGTTTCGATCTCCAAGCATTGTATCGGCAGCCAAAATACAGTCACAGTTTTTTTCAACAGGATGAGATTCCCCTGTCAGGGAGGATTCATCTATCTTCAGATTTGCAGAATCTAAAAGTCTGGCATCAGCTGGTACAAAATAGCCTGTTTCTAAAAAAATAATGTCTCCTGGAACCAGATCCTTTGAAGGAATAGAAAATTGCCGGCCTTCTCGAAGTACAAATGCATTGGGAGCAGACATTTTTTTCAATGCTTCTAATGATTTTTCTGCTTTTGCTTCCTGTAAAACTCCAAGAATGGCATTTAGTAAGATAATTGCAAAAATAATGCTAGGATCTACATAGTCAGCATGGCCTTCTAACAAGGAAACGACAAAGGATATAACAGCAGCAGCAATTAAAATAATAATCATAAAATCTGTAAATTGGCTGAAAAAACGTAAAAGTAAACTTTTTTTCTGAGCACATTCCAATTGATTTGGGCCATATGTTTTCAAACGTTTCTGGGCTTCTGCTGAAGTCAGGCCTCCAGAAGCGGAACTATTTAAATGTTGCAGTGTTTCCTCCTTAGAAAGACTGTGATAAGGAACAGAATCTCTATTTTTAAAATGAGGATTGGTTGCTCTGTTGCAGGAACTCATTGGCATTCTCCTTTACTGGTATAGTATCTTTCACAATATATGTTGTGGTTTGTCTTGTTTATAACAAACTTTTTCTAAAAATTATATCAATTTTGATTCACTTGTAATATAATGAATATATTGGATAGAGTAGGAGGTGCATAATGGATAAGATTTATTTTATCTGTATCGTCGTTGGGATAGCAATTCCAGCTATCACGCTTATTATAGGAGAAATATTTGATGTATTTGACGGGATATTTGATGCAGTGGACAGTGGATTTGACTTTAATCTGAGCTTTCACATAGGTGGAATAGAATTTTGTTATTTGCCTTTTTCTTTACAGTGTGTAAGTGCAGGACTTCTGATTTTTGGATGTATGGGCAAAATTTTTTATAATGGACATAATACGGTGGTGGTTAATATAGCAGCCGGCGCAGCAGGTTATGTAATTGCTATAATCCTTCAGACATTGATTCGGACATTAAAAAATATTAGTCATACTACATATGCAAAGGAGGAGCTTTTGTTATATGATGGTAAAGTAATTAATACCATTGTAAAAGGAGGCTTTGGTTCCGTCAGTATTACTACTTTAGATGGGATTACAACAAATTATCCAGCAAAGGCAGCAGAGAAAGATGCAGTAATCAGACAAGATTCGATAGTAAGGATTATTCGATTTGACAGGAATGTGGCAATTGTTGAAAAAAAGCAGAAAAACTAATGCTTGAATTAAGATGGATTACCATTTTAAGATAAATTTAAATGAAAGAATGGAGGATGTTAGAATGCTTGAAAGTTTAGGAACATTGGGATACGTGTTAATTGCTGTAGTTGGGATCATTTTAATTCTGGTAATTATCTTTTCTATGTGGAAAAAGGTTCCACAGGATAAAGCAGCTGTTGTAACTGGTTTAAGAAAAAGAATTATTACAGGTGGTGGTGGTCTGGTAATTCCTGTATTGGAAAGAGCAGATTATATTTCTCTGGGAAATATCCAGATTGATGTATCAACAGATGAAAGTATGTCTTCCCAGGGAGTACCATTAGCAGTTATCGGTACTGCTGTAATTAAGGTTAAGAATGAACATGCATCTATTTTTAATGCAATTGAACAGTTTACAGGGAAAAATGAAGCACAGATTGAGCAGTCAATTAAAAATACAGCAACAAATGTACTGGAAGGTAAGCTTCGTGAAATCGTATCTACAATGACGGTAGAGGAGATTTACCGGGACAGAGAAACCTTTTCTTCCAAGGTTCAGGAAGTAGTGGGAACGGAATTGATGGAAATGGGTCTTGAAGTGAAGGTCTTTACCATTAAAGATATTAACGATAGTAATGGTTATATTCAGGCACTTGGTGTTAAGCAGATTGCTGAGAAGAAGAAGGATGCAGAAATTGCAAAAGCTGAAGCAAACAGAGAAACCCAGATTGAGACTTCAAAGGCCAGGAGGGCTGGTGAGCAGGCAAGGCTGCAAGCTGAAACAGAGATTGCGGAGGCAACTAAGCTGAAGCAGGTTCAGGAAGCAGCTTATATGCAGGAGCAGCAGGCAGCGAAGGCAAAGGCAGATGCAGCGTATGATATCCAGAAGAATATTACGTACAAAGAGGTCGTTACGGCTGAGATGGATGCAGAACTTTTGAAACAGGAACGTCAGAAGGATATTGAAGCAGCTCAGGTTCAGATTGCGATTGCAAAGGAACAAAAAAACATTGAGTTGGCGCAGAAACAGGCAGAGAGAAGAAAAGAGAGTCTTCGTGCAGAGGTAGTAGAACCAGCTATTGCTGATAAGGCAAAGCAGCAGACCATTGCGGATGCAGAAAAGTATCGTAAGATTGCAGAAGCAGAAGCAAATGCTGAGGCGCAGAAAAAATTTGCCGAGGCCGAAGCGGAGGCGAAGAAAATGAAAGCATATGCGGAAGCAGAAGCCATTAAGTCTACTGGTCAGGCAGAGGCAGATGTTATTAGTCAGAAGGGACGTGCAGAAGCAGAGGCAATCCGGGCAAAGGGTATTGCAGAGGCAGAAGCCATGGAAAAGAAGGCCGAGGCATACAAGAAATATACAGGAGCAGCAGTTGCGGAAATGTTAATTAAAGTATTGCCGGATGTTGCTGGAAAAGTGGCTCAGCCATTGTCTCAGATTGATAAAATTGTTATTATGGATGGCGGCAGTGGAAATGGAAACGGAGTAAGTAACGTGGCTTCAAATGTAACTGGAGTTATGACACAGGTATTCGAGTCGATGAAAGAAGTTACAGGTGTTGACTTGACGGATTTGGTTAAGGCAAAGGGATATGATGCCCAGGTGACGAAAAATATTAACATAAATGCCAGTCCAGAACTGTTGGACAAAATGGAAAAGATTTCGCCAGAAGGTATAGAGGCAATGCAGACTGAATTAGAAAGATAAGATACTAGAGTGTGAATAATATGGTGTCGTAAAATGGCTTTAGAAAGGCTGTTGAACGGCACCATAAGAGACTTTAGTTTTTGTCAAAAATCATGAGTATACCACGTTTGGTTTCTTTGGACATGATTATAAATAAGAAATAGGCTCAGGCAACGTTTTTTATGACAATTTGTGCTTTGAGCATCGCGAAAGGAATGGATAAAACAATGAAAAATGTAATATCTGCCTCAAGAAGGGCTGATGTTGTGGCGCAATTCTACCCTTGGTTATTGGAAAAAGTAAAAGAAGGCGGTGTTGAATTACAGAATCCATTCTTTAGGAATAAAAAATACTATGTGTCCCTAGAGAAAGATGATATACAAGCAATGGTTCTGTGGAGCAAGGATTTCACAAATTTTGTTCGGCATCCTAAGCCACTTGATATCTATTCGTTGTATTTTCAATATACCATTAATTTGTATGATAAAGCTATTGAAAATGTAAAATTATTAGATTATCATATTGTAAATTTAAAATGGATAATTGACAATTATGGTGCAGAGAAGGTGGCTATACGTTTTGATCCTGTTATGTTTGTAGATAAAGGAAACGGAATTGAAGATGCAATGAATGAGAGGAAGCAGATTTTTGAGACATTGTTGGACAATATCGATAAGCACATAATGGAAAGACCTAGATTGATAACATCATATATTGACCTGAACAGTCAGATAACTGAAAACTTGGACAAGCATGGAATACATATTTTTAATGCAAATCAGAAACAGATAGACACCTTTTTTAAAACAATAAAAAAAATAGCTGATGAGAGGGGATTTGCGTTGACATCTTGCGCGGATGTTAGGGTTGAGATGGCGGGAATAGAAAGGAAACCCTGTATTGACGGAAATATTATTTCTAGCATAGAGGGAGAAAAGGTGAGCCGTGCAAAAGATGCTTCCCAACGAAAAGAATGTCTTTGCACAAAAAGTATCGACATAGGAATTTATCCTTACCTAGATGGTGGGAAAAAATGTATACATTCCTGTAAGTATTGTTATGTTAAAGGGGCAATTTAGTAAATGGCGATAATAAAAAATCAATCAGAAAAGGTGCTGTTGCACTAATGACAAAAGGTTATTAGTACAGCAGCACTTTACTCTTTTTATACTTCTTCGGTTACAGAATTTTTCCAGGCATCTAATTTTTCCATAGTTGCATCATAGGTTTTCTGGCAAAGTTCAGGCAAGTCCTCGCCCCATGCCCCAGCAGCCTGTGAAAAGCCCTCCTGGATGGCTGCAATCATTTCATCTGCCTTATCTGGGTTGCCGCCAGAAAGTGCAATTGCAAAATTCACAAGGCGGTCAGAGGTTTTCTCTACCCCCCAGTAGCCGTCTTCCGAAATGTCTTCCTGAGCCTGCTTTACAACTTCTGGATCGACCCCATCTTCAATCACCTGTCGTATAGAAGCAGCAGTAATAGAGGTATCAGCCTGCTGTCCTAAAGATTTTTGTACCAGTTCCATCAATTGCAATTTTCTTCTGGCCAAATCCTCTTTTAACCGATTCACTGTCTCCAAATCCTGTGAATATATTTTTTTGCTGCTGTCCTTGTCTGATTTTGCAGTGCTTTCATAAACAGCTGCTTCCGATTTGTCTGATGCGGCCGATTTCTTATCAGCTGTTTTCTTTTCAGAAGTTTCCGTAGCAGCATATGCCGCTGTCTGAGTTGTAATTCCATTTACATTCATAAAAATCCTCCTTGATCCTTTTATATAATTTGGTTTTATTGTCATAAATTATATCGGATCATTGCATAGAAAAATTTACAGAAATGTCAATAAATTAATTGATTTGCATATTGTAATGTAAGGCATGTGAAGATAAGGACGTGCCGAATTTATAAAAAGTCAGGTGAATACGGTGTTGCTTCAAATTCTGATTATTTCCGTATCGCTAAGTATTGATGCACTTGGCATTGGAATTTCATATCATTTAAAGGGCGTTAAAATTACAAAACTTTCAAGAGCCATTATTGCCATGATGTCAGTAATTATAATGTATACATCATTAAAAATAGGAGCATTTTTAGCTGCCGTTTTTCCGGAAACGGTGATACAGATTATAGGAATATCTATTTTAGTATTAATTGGATTAACATTTATAAGAAACAGTATTTTTGGAGACGAAAATCAGATATACGATTTTGATAAATCAAAAACAATTGATTTTTGGGAAGCTTTTATATTGGGAATTGCATTATCAGCCGATGCTTTTAGTGCGGGGATTGCTGCATCGGCCATTGGGATTGGAGGCAGTATTATGCCTTTTACAGTGGGATTCATGCAAATAGCATTTTTAAGTATAGGGGGGATACTTATTGACAAAAGCCAGCTTATGAAAAAGTTGAATCGTAAAGTGTGTGGTGTATTTTCAGGATTTTTATTAATATTAATTGCGATTTTGCGAACGATGGCGTAAAAAGCGGATGATAAGAACCAAAGCTAAAATTGCCAAAGTACAAAAGAAAAAGGCTTTATAGTCATTATAATAACGCTGGACTAATCCCCAGTTCTCACGGAATAAGTAGCCAAGCCCGATTAAAATGGAATTCCAAAGAGAAATACCAGCAAAGGAGGCTAATAAAAATACAGAGTACTTCAGCTTCAGGGCACCTGCTACAAATGCAATATAGGTTCTGCAAATGGGTATGACTCTTCCGATGCAAACAGCAGAACGGCCATGCTTATCAAAATATTGATAGCAGGAATCCATAGATTTCTGCATCTTAGGATGCTTTTTACAAAGTCTCTCCAATATGGGAAACCCACCAAGCCGGCCAACAAAATAGCAAAAACTTGTTCCAAGTAATCCAGCAATGACGCTTACTGCTAAAATTAAGAGGTAATCAATTTGTTGGGTAGATGCCATAGCACCAGAAAAAGGAAGTACGATTTCACTTGAAATGGGAAAACAAGCGTATTCAATCATAATAAGAAAAAACATGCCAGGCAAGCCGTATTGATGAATCAGGTGAAGCAATGTCTCCATAAGATACTCCTGGTTGGAAAATGTATTAATATATGCATATTTTATTGGGACGGTAAAAATGATGAAAATAGGTATTATAATGAAAAATAGTCTTAACAAAATGAGGAATCGGTGTTATAATATCCAATGTTTTGTATGATAAAATATACGGTATAGTTTACAACATAGAAAAGAGGTTTATATGAGAAAGTTATTAAGGTTTCTAAGACCATATTGGAAATTGCTTATAATTGGACCATTCTTTAAATTACTAGAAGCAATTTTAGAACTAATGCTTCCTTTTTTAATGTCTAAAGTAATGGATATGGGTGTTGCCCGCGGAGATTTAAATTATGTATATCGGACGGGCGGCTTCATGATTCTCATTGCTGTAGTAGGCGTGTGTTGTGCATTGATTTGTCAATATTCAGCATCTTTTGTTGCACAAGGAGTGGGAACGGATATTCGAAATGAGCTTTTTTCGCATATTTTAACGTTATCAAATCAGGAAGCAGATCGTTTTGGAACATCTTCCTTGGTAAATAGAATTACAAATGATGTAAATCAAGTCCAGTGGGCAGTGGCAATGCTGATACGATTAGTAATCAGGGCGCCGTTTTTGTGCATTGGCGGACTTGTTATGGCTTTTTTGATTGATTTTAAAATGTCTCTTATCCTGGTGATTGTATTACCAGTCTTTATTTTAATCTTGTTCTTAACAATGAAAAAAACGGTTCCTCTCTATAAAGCAGTACAAAGAAAGCTTGATAAAATTGCACTTGTGCTAAGGGAAAATCTAAATGGCATTCGAGTAATCCGCGCATTTTCCAAAATTGATTATGAAAACAGAAGATTTATGAAACAGAATGATGAATATAAAGAAAATGCAATTCGTGTGGGTAAGCTTTCTGCACTTTTAAATCCATTGACTGCACTGGTAATGAATTTTTCAATTGGAGCAATCCTATGGTATGGTGGAATCAGAGTAAATACGGGAACGACAACCACAGGAGAGATTATGGCATTTATCGGGTACGTTACACAGATTTTAGCAGCATTGATCGTTGTATCCAATTTGGTGGTGGTATTTACAAAAGCTTTTGCATCTGCTGCAAGAATAAGTGATGTACTAGAAGCAGAAGGTGAAGCAGAGAAAAAAAATGATACACAAGAACAGGGAAAAAAAGTAGACGAATTTCACATCGAATTTCAACATGTTTCCATGAATTATGAAGGCGCTGGCGAGAATGCAATTCAGGATATCAGCTTTCGGGTAAAGAAGGGGGATACTATTGGAATAATTGGCGGAACAGGAAGTGGAAAATCTACTCTTGTTAATTTAATTCCAGGATTTTATCCTGTATCGGGCGGACACATTTTCATTGATGGAGTGGATATAAAGAATTATGCATTAGAAGAATTGCGTAGCAAAATAGCTATTGTTTTACAAAAATCTGTACTATTTTCAGGAAGTATTGCAGAAAATCTGCGATGGGGTAAAAAGGACGCTTCTATGGAAGAAATAAAAAGAGCAGCAGAGATTGCCCAGGCAACAGAGTTTATTGAAAAGATGCCAAATGGCTTTGAAAGTATAATTCAAAGAGGTGGTGTTAATGTATCGGGCGGACAGAGACAAAGGCTTTCCATTGCAAGAGCAATTATCAGGCAGCCAGAAATACTTATATTGGATGACAGTTTTAATGCACTGGATTTTGTGACAGATGCAAAGCTTCGTAAAGCCTTAAAAGATAACACTGAGGATATGACGATTTTTGTGGTTTCCCAGAGAGTAAGCACCATAAAAAATGCGGATCAAATTTTTGTCATGCATGATGGAAAAATGGAAGGAATGGGAACCCATGAGGAGCTGTTGAGGAACTGTTCCGTATATCGTGAAATATGTGAATCCCAAATGCAAAGTAGTGAGGTGATGGCAGATGAAGCATAGTAACAGACGGGAAAAAGGAACATGGAAGAGAATATGGGGATATGTGGGAAAGTATAAAACCTATTTAATTGGTGTTTTCATATGTGGTCTAGTTGGGAATATGCTGTTAATTTTAGGACCACTGCTGACGGGACAGGCTATAGACCAGATGATTGGAACTGGAGCAGTAAAATTTCCACAGCTGTTAAAAATTATTTTGATTTTGCTTCTCCTCTATTTATTAAGCAGTATTTTTCAGTGGCTTATGTCTATTGTCAGCAATGTAGCAGCAAATAAAACAATACATGATTTGCGGCAGGAATCATTTCAAAAGATTAATAGGCTTCCGCTGAAATATTTTGACAATACTCCACATGGAGATACCATTAACCGTATTACAAATGATTTAGATGCTATATCAGATGGCTTATTTCAAGGGATTACTCAGATTATGTCAGCAGTCATTAGTATTACAGGCTGTTTTCTGTTTATGCTTTTGATTAGCCCGTTGATTACTATAGTGGTTTTAGTTGTAACACCCCTTTGTTTTTTTATTGCTGCATTTATTGCAAAGCATTCTGCCAATAGTTTTTCCCTTCAATCTAAAACAACTGGGGAGTTAAACGGATATGTAGAAGAAATGGTAACTAATATGCAGGTTTTGAAAGCGTATGGTCATGAAAATGAAGCAGTGCAGAATTTTAAGGAGATAAATCAAAGACTGTACCAATGTGGCCAAAAGGCTCAGTGGTATGCTTCAATGACAAATCCAACGACTCGGCTTGTAAATAACATTGCATATGTTGGAGTAACTGTATTGGGTGGTGTTATGGCCATACAAGGAAATTTGACCATAGGTAAAATCGCCAGTTTCCTAACGTATTCCAGTCAGTTTGCTAAGCCAATTAATGAGATTACATCTATTTCCACTCAAATCCAGTCAGCTCTTGCATCAGCAGAAAGGGTGTTCAAATTTTTAGATGAACCAGAAGAGGAACAAGAAAATGAAACAGTAGATGTGCTGCGTAATTGCAGGGGTGAGGTTGAATTTAGAGATGTAAAGTTTTCCTATCGTCCAGATGTACCCTTTATACGGAGATTAAACTTAAAAGTACAAAGTGGACAGATGGTTGCCATTGTAGGACCAACTGGTTCTGGTAAGACAACCTTAGTAAATTTGCTAATGAGGTTCTATGATGTGGACAGCGGGCATATAATGATAGACGGGAACAATATTACTAAAATGACAAGAGAAAGTTTAAGAAGCTCTATTGGAATGGTATTGCAGGACAGCTGGCTATTTGCTGGTACGATTGCAGAAAATATTGGATATGGTAAAGAAGATGCTTCAAAGGAAGAAATAATCCAGGCTGCAAAAGAGGCAAAGGCAGATAGTTTTATTCGAAAAATGCCAAAAGGATATGATACCATTCTTGATGAGGAAGGAAGCAATTTGTCACAAGGACAAAGACAATTACTAACAATTGCGCGGGTAATGTTAATGGATCCACCTGTTCTTATTTTAGATGAAGCCACAAGCAGCATAGATACAAGAACAGAAATAACCATACAAAGGGCATTTACTAAAATGATGCGTGGCAGGACGAGCTTTGTGATAGCACACAGGCTTTCAACGATACGAGAAGCGGATATTATACTGGTATTAAAAGATGGTGATATAATTGAACAGGGAAGCCATAATGCTTTATTAGACCAAGGTGGTTTTTATTATCAACTTTATAACAGCCAGTTTAATGTACCAGGCGAGTAAAATAGGACATTTTAGTCTGACTTGACATAAAAGTAACATAATTTAAGACTAAAATAAAGTCATTGAATGAAAGAGAATTAGGAGAAATAGTATGAAAAAAAGACTTTTTAGCATTCGTGCAAAACAGCTTTTTATTCTTTTGTTCTTTATTGGAATTGGGTTGTCGTACGGAAAGATGGATAGAAGCGTGCATGCCGCGGAAAAGTATCCATACTTGATTAAAGTGAATCGAAAAATGAGTACGTTAACTGTTTACGAAAAGGATGAAAAAGGTAAGTATACTGTTCCGGTTAAGGCAATGCTGTGTTCGCCGGGCTGGGACACTCCGTTAGGAACTTATCAGACAAAAGCTAAGTACAGATGGAAATTATTAATGGAAGATGTCTGGGGACAGTATTCTACACGAATAGTAGATGGTATCTTGTTTCATTCGGTGTGGTATTATGAAAGGGATCCAGCAACATTATCCAACAAGCAGTTTAATAAGCTGGGAACAGTTTGTTCACATGGATGTGTCCGGCTATCAGTAGAAGATGCCAAGTGGATCTATGATAATTGTTCTCTGGGGACTACGGTGACAATTTATGACAGCAGTGATCCAGGCCCACTGGGTAAACCACAGGGAATAAAACTAAGTATAAACTACGGAATGGGATATGATCCGACGGATATTTGGTCGGCAGGAAACCCTTATATTACGAAAAAAGCTTCTATTACGGGAGCAAAAAGTCAAAGTGTAAAACTAGGAGCAGCTGTGAATGTGCTAAGTGGTGTAAAAGCATACTCGTCCTTAGGAACAGATATTTCAAGTGAGATAGAAGTTTCTGTTACATATAATGGAAACAATGCGGACGGGGTGGATTCTAAGGTTCCTGGTAAATATAAGGTAATTTATTCTGTTACAGATGGAGTTGGAAAAAGTGCTAAGAAGACAGTAACTTTTACGGTAAAGGGAAGTACTGCAAAGCCAAAATTAACTGGTGTTAAGGATATTTTAGTTGGACCAGATGCAAAAGTAAACCGTACTTTGGTATTAAAAAATGTAAAGGCTTCATGGAATTCAAAGACAATAAGTAAGAAGTCTATTAAGACAAAGATTGCAAAAAGTGAAGATTCCTCTTACTATGATGTAACCTATTCTGTTACGGCGGAAAATGGAAAAACGAAGACAGCATCCTGCAAAGTATTTGTGGATAACGAGGCACCTGTATTTACAGGAGTTGAAAACAGAGAAATTGCATGGGATACTGAGGTTACAGAGGAATTTGCATTGGAAGGAATTGGAGTAACAGATGATTATTCTGAAATGAGTGTAGATGACATTGTAGTAGGGATTGACAAAGTAGATTCTAAAACATATGAAATTACGTATATTGCACAAGATGATTTTCTAAATGAAGTCAGCCAGGTCGTTACGTTTCAAGTGACTAATTTTTTGAGAATTGAAAACGCAAAGGATTTGACGATTTCAAAATATGATGTTGTTTCAGAAACTTATGTGCGGAATCAAGGTATAACTGCATTTGACTATTATACAGATGTTACGTATCGGATGAAAATTCAAATTGAGGAAAGTAAGCCAGGTGTTTATACAATTACATTATCTATAAGTAATGAAAAAGGTCATACAAGAGAAACCACTGTGGTTTATACAAAGAGTGAAGACTATTAAGTTTTTTTACTTGACAAGGTAAGTGCATTTGATATAAAATATTTAACAGTTTATAGTATTAAAAGCAGTGAAGAGGAGTAGTAAGAGAACAGGGTCTTTTAGAGAGTTGCCGTCTGGTGCAAGGCAATAGATTTAGTCTCCCAACTCGCCTTGGAGCTCCCTTGTTGAAGTATTTCCTTGAAAGAGGATACAGATAATGTGTAGATAGGGGCGGGTATTCCCGTTACAGAACAATAAGTGCGTGCAGTTTGACAAAGAAGATTGCACGAATTAGAGTGGTACCACGGAAAATGGTGATGGATAGATGCCCTTTCGTCTCTAAGCAGTATAGAGACGGAGGGGCTTTTTATGTGATGGAAACTTGCTCCAGTACCGCATTTGTATGAAAAAGAATGGAGGAATCAGATATGGCAATACCATATAATCATAAGGAAATTGAAAAAAAATGGCATGAATACTGGAAACAAAATCCTGTTAACGTAGAGGATGAAAAGAAACCTAAATATTATTGTCTGGATATGTTCCCTTATCCATCTGGAAATGGGCTTCATGTGGGGCACTGGAGAGGGTATGTTATCAGTGATGTCTGGAGCCGCTATAAGATGATGAAAGGGCATTATATTATCCATCCAATGGGATGGGATGCCTTTGGATTACCTGCTGAAAATTATGCAATAAAAATGGGTGTGCATCCAGCGATTTCTACTGCTGAAAACGTGGCAAATATTAAGAGGCAGATGGACGAAATTGAGGCGGTTTATGACTGGGATATGGAAGTGAACACAACAGATCCAGATTTCTATAAATGGACACAATGGATTTTTGTCAAAATGTTTAAAGCTGGTTTGGCATATGAAAAGGAAATGCCAATTAACTGGTGTCCTTCCTGTAAAACTGGCCTGGCAAATGAAGAAGTTGTTAATGGTAAATGCGAACGATGTGGTGAAGATGTTACAAAGAAGAATTTAAAACAATGGATGCTTAGGATTACAAAATATGCAGATCGTTTGTTGAGCGATCTGGATAAACTGGATTGGCCAGATAAAGTAAAAAAAATGCAGTCCGACTGGATTGGCAAAAGCTATGGTGCAGAAGTAGATTTTAAAGTGGATGGTACAGATAAGGCTATTACTGTTTATACTACAAGACCAGATACGTTGTATGGAGCAACTTTTATGGTATTAGCACCAGAACATGCTATGGCAAAAGAGTTAGCTAATGATGAGACGAGGAAAGCTGTGGAAGATTATATTTTTAAAGCTTCCATGAAGTCCAATGTGGATCGTCTTCAAGATAAAGAAAAAACAGGAGTATTCACAGGTTCCTATGCCGTGAATCCAATGAATGGCGCAAAGGTGCCGATTTGGCTGTCTGATTACGTTCTGGCTGATTATGGAACGGGAGCGATTATGTGTGTACCAGCACATGATGACAGGGATTTTGAGTTTGCGACAAAATTTAGCATTCCGATTATACAGGTAATTGCGCCAGATGGAAAAGAAAATCCAGATTTAAAGGAAGCGTATACAGAATCTGGTATTGTTATTAATTCAGGTGAATGGAATGGAAAAGATTCGGCAGTATTAAAAAAGGAAGCACCAATTATAATTGAAGAAAAAGGAATCGGAAAGAAGACTACGCAATATAAGCTTCGTGACTGGGTGTTTTCAAGGCAGCGTTATTGGGGCGAGCCAATTCCAATTGTTCATTGTGAGAAATGTGGGGCAGTTCCTGTTCCGGAGGAAGAACTGCCATTATTACTTCCAGAGGTTGAAAGCTATCAGCCTACTGGTACAGGAGAATCACCATTAGCAGACATTACTGATTGGGTAAACACAACTTGTCCTTGTTGTGGAGCGCCTGCAAAGAGAGAAACTAATACGATGCCACAATGGGCAGGCTCATCTTGGTATTTCTTAAGATATGTGGATAGTAAAAATAATAAAGAATTAGTTTCTGCTGAAAAGGCAAAAAAATATCTGCCAGTTGATATGTATATTGGTGGCGTAGAGCATGCAGTATTACACTTATTATATGCAAGATTTTATACCAAATTTTTATATGACATTGGTGTAGTTGACTTTGAAGAGCCATTCCAAAAATTATTTAATCAGGGTATGATTACTGGAAAAAATGGTATTAAAATGAGTAAATCTAAGGGAAATGTAGTTTCACCTGATGATTTGGTACGTGATTATGGATGTGATTCCTTAAGATTATATGAGTTGTTTGTTGGACCACCTGAATTAGATTCGGAATGGGATGACAGAGGTATTGATGGTGTATATCGTTTCTTAAATCGTCTTTGGAATTTAACAATGGACAGCAAAGAGAAAAATGTTTCAGCAACGAAGGATATGGTAAAGCTTCGTCATAAGATGATTTATGACATTACAACTCGTTTGGAATCATTTAGTCTAAATACAGTAATCAGCGGTTTTATGGAATACAATAACAAGCTGATTGACCTAGCGAAGAAAGAAAACGGAATTGATAAAGAAACACTTTCTGCGGTTGTATTGCTGCTGGCACCATTTGCACCTCATTTTGCAGCAGAATTATGGGAACAGTTAGGCAATGAAGGCTCCGTGTTTGACGGTGGCTGGCCAGTATATGATGAAGAGGCAATGAAGGATGATGAAATTGAGATTGCAGTACAAATAAATGGAAAAACAAAAGCTGCCATTTTGATAGGAATTGAAGAAGCAAAGGATGCTGTTATTGCCAAAGCAAAAGAGTCTGTTCAGGATAAATTAACAGGAAATATTGTAAAAGAAATTTACGTTCCTGGAAGAATTGTTAATATTGTAATGAAATAAATATAGGTGAAATAAGAAGAGCTGTTACGTCTTAAATAGACGGCGGCTCTTTTTTCTATATTCCTCCAATTTGACAAACTAACAACTTTACTGTTATAATGAGGTTGTTAGTTTGACTGGTTAAGAAGGAGGATTTGAATGATTGAATTTAAAAATGTAAGAAAAATGTATCGTGATAAGACTATTATAAATGACTTTTCGTTAACGATAAATCAGGGAGAATTAGTAATATTAATTGGACCAAGCGGCTGTGGAAAAACGACTCTATTAAAAATGTTAAATAAACTGGTTGAACCAACTTCAGGAACTATATATGTAAATGGTAAGGATATTGCAAAAGCCAATACGATTCAATTGAGAAGAAATATGGGGTATGTTATTCAGCATACAGGACTATTTCCTCATATGAGTATTAAGGAGAATATTGAATTGATTCCTCGCCTGAAAGGGGAACCAACCGAGAAAATTTTTGAAAAGACAGTAGAATTACTAAAACTTGTGGGACTGAATCCAGATGAATATTTAGAACGTCTGCCCAAAGAACTTAGCGGTGGACAGCAGCAAAGAGTAGGTGTAGCAAGGGCGTTTGCTACAGAATCAGATATTATATTAATGGATGAACCTTTTAGTGCGTTAGATCCTGTTACCCGTAACGGTCTTCAGGAGGAACTATTTCAAATGCAGAAAGAATTAAATAAAACAATTGTTTTTGTAACACATGATATGGAAGAGGCTATTAAGTTGGGAGACAAGATTTGTTTATTAAAAGATGGAGAGATACTACAATTTGATACGCCAGAAGTTATATTGAAAAATCCAGCAAATGAATTCGTAGAAAATTTTATTGGAAAAAAACAAATATGGAATAATCCAGAGTTCCTTAAAGCTCAGGATTTTATGATTGAAGAACCAGTTAAAATTAATCCTAAGCGTAATGTTCTTCAAGCAATTGAAATTATGAAAACAAATCATGTTGACAGCTTAATGATTACGGAAAAATCAGGAGTATTGATTGGACTTGTTACACTGAAAGATTTAAAGCTGAAAGATAGGGGCCTTCTAATTGAAAATGTTATGGAGCCTAATTTAGTTACTGTGTTAGAAGAAGAGGACTTAATCAGTGTGTTAAAAACCATGAATGATAATCATATAGGATATGTACCAGTTGTTAACAGTTCAAAGCAGTTAAAGGGTCTGATTACAAGAAGCAGTATACTATCAGCATTAAGCGACCAACTATTGGAGATGGAGGTGGATTTCTAATGATAAAAGTAGCTGACTTTTTTCAATATATTTTAGAGCGAAAAGAACAAATTTTGAATTTACTTGTTCAACATATTTATCTTAGTGTTTTAGCAGTACTAATCGCAGTACTAATTGGAATACCGATAGGTGTTTTAATTGCAAGGCATATGAAACTATCCAAGCCTATTATTGGATTAGCTAATTTAGTTCAGGCTATTCCAAGTCTGGCATTACTTGGGTTTCTTATTCCCTTTGTTGGAATAGGAAGTAAGCCAGCTATCATAATGGTTGTGCTATATTCTCTTTTGCCAATTATCAAGAATACGTACACAGGATTAATGAATATAGATGGGAACATTATCGAGGCTGCAACTGGAATTGGACTGACCAAAAATCAGATTTTAACGAAAGTACAGCTGCCACTTGCCCTTCCCATGATTATGGCAGGTATTCGCATTTCGGCTGTTACCGCGGTTGGATTAATGACAATTGCTGCTTTTGTTGGTGCAGGTGGTTTGGGATATCTTGTATTTTCAGGTGTGCAAACGGTAGATAATCAGATGATTTTAGCTGGAGCCATTCCAGCATGTATGCTTGCCCTGCTCATCGATTTTTTAATTGGTAAAATTGAAAATGGGATTTCCTTTTCTACCAAAAAATCTAAAAAAAGCGGTATTTTTCAAAGGCGATGGGTGCAAATTGCTTCAATGGGAATTATTCTATGTTTTGGGGCAACAGTATTAGTTATGAATATGAATCATAACAAAGAAAAAACGATTGTAGTTGGAAGTAAAAACTTTACAGAGCAATTGATTGTAGGAAACATGATTTCAGATGTAATCGAATACAACACAGATTTCCATGTAAAAAGGAAATTAAATCTTGGTGGATCACAGGTTGCTTTTAGTGCTTTAACTTCTGGAGAATTGGATGTTTATGTGGAATATACAGGAACCGGATTGGTAAATATATTAAAAGAAGATGCGGTTAGTGATTCCGATCAAGTTTATAATATTGTGCAAAAAGAATTTCATGATAAGTATCAATTAAAATGGCTGGAGCCACTGGGCTTTAATAATACGTATGCTTTAGCAGTAAGACAAGATACAGCAGAAAAATATAATTTGAAAACAATTTCGGATTTAGCTAATGTGAGTAAACAACTGATTATGGGACCTACTATAGAATTTCCTAATCGTTCAGATGGTCTGATTGGACTAAAAGAAGTGTATAATTTAGAATTTAAAAAAGTAGCTCCTGTAGATGGAGGACTTCGATATACAGCTTTAAATAGCGGAGAAAGTGAAGTAATTGATGCTTTTTCTACAGATGGATTATTACGAGAATTTAACTTGTCAGTTTTGGAAGATGACAAGAAATTTTTTCCGCCATATTATGCAGCGCCTTTGATTCGAGAAGATACTTTAGAGGAATATCCAGAACTGGAAAGTGTTATAAACAAATTAGCAGCTGCCTTGGACGATGAAACTATGCGTGAATTAAATTATAAAGTAGATAGTTTGAAGGAGGCTCCTGCTCAGGTGGCAGAAGATTTCTTAAAAGAAAAGGGACTAATCAAATAAATTTATGCAGATAGTATTTTTTAGAAAAGATTTGTGTTATGATATCTTTAATTTTATAATAATGTGCTGGAGGATTTCATGGAACACAAAATTCAGATACCTACTTATGAAAAAATAGCCATTGATTTGGCTAATCGCATTTATAACGGTAGCTTTAAAATTGGAGATAAGCTACATGGCCGTTCTACTTTGGCAAGTGAGTATAAAGTGTCTCCTGAAACAATAAGGAGAGCAGTAAAAATATTAGAGGATGTTCACATTGTGAAATCCAATAGAGGCAGTGGGATAGAGGTTCTGTCTCGGGAGAAGGCTTTTGAGTATATGAACCGTTTCTCCAATTTGGAAAGTGTCAGGGATTTGGAAAAACAAGTTCATAATATCCTTTTAGAGAAGGAAAGGCTGGATTTATACTTACAAGATACATTAAAAAAAATTTTGGATTACTCTGGACGGTTGAGAAACACCAACCCGCTTACACCAATTGAAATTGAGGTTCCAGGTAATTTTATTCACCTTGGAAAGACAATTTCGGAGGTGAAATTTTGGCAGAATACAGGTGGTACCATTATTGGAATTAAGCGAGAGGGTAATTTAATCGTTTCTCCAGGTCCATATGTACTGATTTTGGAAAAAGATATTTTGCTTATTGTAGGTGATGAAAAAATATATCCACAGGTATGTCATTTTCTAAATGTAAATCTATTATAATTTTAATTTAGAAGAGGTATCAATAATAGAAGTTTTAAAATATTTGCAGGAGCCTTTGCCAATCAGGTATTAATTATCTGGGAGCAAAGGCTCTATAATTTTAGGGAAAATTCAAATAAATAAGTGAAATATGTTTTGGTAATTGTTAAAATAGTTTAATTAGTTGCATAATATTTGTGAATAATACATCTTATTTTTTCTTACATATTATGCTATATTTAATATAGCATAAGGATTTATGCTGATTTATCCAAATTATTTTTAGTATGAATTGTTTACTAAAATCTAAAATTGGGGATTACAAAAAAACAGGTTACATGGATTTATTTGAAAGGAGGCAGGGTATAAATGATTGTTTATACCCGAAAAGGTATGAAAAAATTTTTAAAAAAGGTTATAGCAGTGTCACTTATTGGTATGTTTGTCTTTACACTGGTTTTGCAACACAACGAAAATACAATTAAAGCAGCAGCAGGAACAACAAAAAGGGTTTCTGTACATGATCCATCAATTTTTAGAGATCCAAAATCCGGGAAATATTACATATTTGGATCGCATTTAGGTCAGGCTTCTTCAACAAACATTATGGACTGGTCTTATTTAGGAACCCAAGGGTATAGTAATAGAAGTGTCTATGGAAGTTCAACAACAGATTCTTTATTAAGTGCATTGTCAGAATCCTTTACATGGGCAGGCTATAATGATCAGGATAGTTCTGGCGGATATGCGGTATGGGCACCAGACATTATTTGGAATGGAAGTTATAGTTGGAGTGATGGGACTAAAGGCGCATATATGATGTATTATTGTACGTCTTCCACGTACATTCGTTCCTGCATTGGATATGCAGTATCAAAATCAGTAGAGGGGCCATTTAAACATGTTGACACAATTGTATATTCAGGTTTTACATTAAAGGATAATTATATTACAACTTCCTCTTCGTTAGGCAGTAAGACAATAAATACAAAATATACAAATACAAATGTTTCAACATTAATTAGCAAAGGAACATTAAGTGGATATAGGAGTGGATGGTTTAATGCCAATGGTTCTTATAATAATTGCTTATTTCCAAATGCAATTGATCCTAACCTAACATTTGATTCTAGTGGAAGAATGTGGATGTCATATGGTTCCTGGTCAGGGGGAATTTATTTACTTGAGTTAAATCCAGCAACTGGTCAGCCAATTTATCCTGGTTATAACAGTGGTAATACAGATGCCTATTTTGGAACAAGAATAGCAGGAGGCTATTATAAATCAGGTGAAGCGCCATATATTGTATATGATAAAACGGCAGGTTACTATTACCTTTACATAACATACGGAGGACTTGCAAATTCTGGTGGTTATCACATTAGAATGTACCGTTCTACTAATATCTCAGGTCCATATAAGGATGCAGCAGGAAATTCAGCGATTTATTCTTCCACAAGTAATCAGGCAAATTTAGGGGTTAAATTATTTGGAAACTATGATTTTTCCAGTTTAAGCGTGGGATATAAGTCTGGTGGTCATAATTCAGCATTCATTAACACAGATGGAAGTCATTATCTTGTATATCATACTCGATTTAATAATGGCTCAGAGATGCATGAAGTTCGTGTTCATCAACAATTTTTGAATCAAGATGGCTGGCTGGTGACAGCTCCATATGAGTATCTGGGAAGTAAAATTTCGGCATCGGGATACAGTTTATCAGATATGGCAGGTACCTATGAATTTATTGATCATGGTTTAGATGCATCTACTTCAAATGTTGGAATGCTTCCTACTACATCCATTACACTTTCTTCTAATGGAACAATTTCTGGAGCAATCAGCGGAACATGGTCTTATACATCAGGTTCCTACTATGTAACGATGATAATTGGTGGAATAACTTATAAAGGTGTTTTCTTCAAGCAATATAATGAATCAAGCAGCCACAATGAGGTAATGACATTTTCTGTAATTGGTAAGAATAATAAAGCACTTTGGGGATCAAAGACTAAGGATGAGGCTTCAGTTGTGACAGAAGGAACTTATTATATACAAAATGTAAATAGTGGATTATACCTTGATGTTGCAGATGGATCTGCGTCAGACGGAACCAACATTCAACAATGGGAGTATAACGGAAGTGACGCTCAAAAATTTAAAGTAGTTTCCAATGGAAATGGCTACTATCATATACTAACAGGTGCCTCTGGATATACTAGTTGTATAGATATTGAAAACGGTAGTACTAGTAATGGTACAAATGTTTTGCAATGGACTTATCATGGAGGAGATATGCAACAGTATTATATTACTAAACATAATGATGGCTCCTATGCATTTTTGACAAAAGCATCTGGAAGTGCTTCAGCAATTGAAATCTATGACTTTAGCACAGCAAATGGAGGAAACGCAAACCAATGGACTTACTGGGGCGGCAATGCACAGCATTGGAAGTTAATTCCGGCTGGCAGTACTGGAACAAACATGTCATGGAATATGCAGGATTCCGGCTTTAAAGGTTTAGGGACTATTTCATCTAGTGTTACTGTAAATCAATTAGCATTACATGCAACCAGTGCAAAAACGATGCAAGTATATGAAGCTTCTCAAACATTAAATGGAACAACCTATGGATATTGTTTAGCTTTAGGGGGTACAGGAAATACTTCTTATCGTTCAGCTTCCTTTCCTGTAAGTGGTGCTTGTTCCATTGTAGTGACTGGAAAATCATCAGGAACTAGTTCAAGAACCTTATTGGTTGCTGATGCCAATGGAAACCAGCTAGGAACGTTTTCAATGAGTACGTCCTTGTCGGTACAAAAATTTACTTACTCAGGAAATAGCAATACAATTTATTTGTATTCATCAAATAGCGGAATTAATATTTATGATATTGATGTAGTGTATTAAATTGTTTGTATTATGAAAAGGGATGCTGTTCTTAACCAACAGCATCCCTTGCAATTATTCTACAGTAACAGATTTAGCCAGGTTTCTTGGCTGGTCAACATTTAACTCTCGGGCAACTGCTGTATAATAAGCGATATACTGTAATACCACAGCAGCAGCAAAAGGAGTAAACTCTGCTTCCATTGGTGGAAGCATAATATGATGATCGCATAAAGAAG
Organism: Anaeromicropila populeti; assembly: GCF_900112775.1. GTDB lineage: Bacteria > Bacillota > Clostridia > Lachnospirales > Lachnospiraceae > Anaeromicropila_A > Anaeromicropila_A populeti. Next base: position 211,977 of record NZ_FOYZ01000003.1, on the reverse strand, counting down.
CATCTACCTGGACATCTGCATTTGTAATCAAAATTACTTTCGCACCCCTGGAACGGACTTCTCTTACATTAGAAATAGTTTTTGCATAAACATCTGCCTGAGTGGCTAATGCAATAACAGGAACATTGTCTGTAATCAGTGATATGGTACCATGTTTAAGTTCACCTGCTGCATAAGCTTCAGAATGAATATAAGTAATTTCTTTCAGCTTAATAGAACCTTCACAAGAAAGAGCATAATCTAACCCACGGCCAATAAAAAATAAATCATCAGCACTCTTCAGGCGTTGGCTGATAGCTTCTATTTGTGTATCATAGGATAAAACGTAGGCAACTGTGTCAATGGTATCCTCCAGCAAAGTAATATATTCCTGAGCCTTCTGTTGGGAAATTTTTTCCTTGACAAAAGCAAAACGGAATGCAAAAAGATACAAGGCAGATAATTGAACGGTATAAGCCTTTGTGCTTGCAACTGCAATTTCAGGGCCTGCGTGAGTATAAAGAACAAAATCACTTTCCCGGGCAATGGAGGAACCCTTCACATTTACAATCGATAAGGTCATAGAACCATTTTCTTTCGCTAATCGCAATGCAGCTAATGTATCTGCGGTTTCTCCAGACTGAGAAATGGTAATGACAAGAGTATTCTCATCCAAAATCGGGTTGGCATAACGAAATTCAGAAGCTATTTCAACGGAAACAGGAATCCGCGTAAGCTTTTCAATAAGGATACGGCCGACTAATCCAGCATGCATGGCAGTACCACAGGCTGTAATCACAATGCGCTTTGTATTTCTTAATAGTTCATCAGAAATACCTTCTTCTGAAAAATCGGGAAGCCCATTGACGATCCGAGGTGCAATTGTATTTCTTAAAGCTTCAGGCTGTTCGTGGATTTCTTTCAGCATAAAATATTCGTATCCACCTTTTCTTGCTGCTGCCACATCCCAGTTTACATGAAGCATAGGAGGTGTCACCACTTGATGTTCCATATTTGTTACAATAATTTCGTCCTTGGTGAGACGGGCAATGTGATGCTCTGGTAAAACAAAATAGTCTTTTGAATACTTAATTAGTGCAACCATATCAGATGCAATGATGGAGCCTTCTACCGTAGAAGTGGCAACTAGAGGACTTCCATTTCGGATAGCATAAATAACTTCTGGCTGATCCGCAAACATAATACAAAATGCATACGCTCCCTGCAATTTTTTTATGGCAGATTTTAATGCTTTAACAGGATTGCCAACATAGTAGTCATCAATGACCATTGCTGCAATTTCAGAATCTGTCTGACTAACAGGATATTTTCCCTTCTTTGCCAGTTCTTCCTCTAATTCTTTATAGTTTTCAATAATACCATTATGAATTAAAGTAACCTGGCCAAAAGTATGAGGATGAGAGTTTGTGTCAGAAACGCCACCATGGGTTGCCCATCTGGTGTGTCCGATTCCACAGGTTGCCTCTTCGGTATCAGCTGCCTTAACTTTTTCGCATAAACAGGCAACCTTACCTTCTGATTTAATCGTAAGGATTTTGTTTTCCCCAAAAAAAGAAATGCCGGCACTGTCATAGCCGCGGTATTCTAATTCCTTTAATCCTTCTGTTAAAACTTCTTTTGCATCAAGGATGCCAGTAAAACCAATAATTCCACACATACTTATTCTCCTTTTTCAAGCATTTACTGGTTATGTTACTCTTGTTGGCTAGTTACCCAGATTTTTAGCAACATATTACACGTCCAGAAAACGCGAGGAAGCATCCGCCGAATTTTCGATACTCTTCCTACCTCGTTAACCTTTTTCACAATATGAAAAGGTGCATGGCGCTAGTTTTATTGCCACTTAGAAATGACAAAGACACTTCTGTCAGCTGTTTTTATAATTTATTCTCAGTATATGAGAGTAAATTGATTTTGTGTCAGTCAAATGGTAACACTAAATATTAAAAAAGTCAATTTTTGCAAAGATAAAAAAAGTATAAACCAGGTATTAAATTTCTTAACACAAAAATAGCTAATTGACAAAAAATTATTAATAGGATAAAATAAGTTCACTTGCTCAACTGTTAACCAAGTAAACTATTTAAAAGAAAGGACATGAAATGGTGAAGGAATTCATAAAAAGATACGTTACTGTATTACATCGTTTTCGAAATATTGCAAAAAAAATGAAATCCGCCCATTTGCCTCATGTAGAGTTTGTTACATTATCTTGTATTCAGGAAATGGTGGAGCAAAATACAAAGACAGAACCTAATTTGCCTGGAGTCAAAATCTCTGATATTACAAAGAGGATGGATGCTACAAAACCAGCGATTTCAAAGAAAATACGTTCACTAGAGGAAAAAGAATATGTGAAACGGGTTTCTGATAAAAAAGACAAGAGAGTAGTGTATCTTACTGTAACAGAAGAAGGACGGAAAGCTTTGGAGGAGTCAAAAAAGGAAATTACTGATTTTCTTACAGTAGTATTTCAGAAAATGGGGAGTGAAGATGTGGAACAGTTGCTTCACTTAAATGAAAAGCTTGTAGACCTGATAATAGAAGAATTAGGTGATATTGAGGAGAAAGAAAGGGAGAGCGCAGAATATGAGAAATATCATTAAGTATTTATCAAAGCATTATATTCCGGTCATTGCAATTGTGGCTTTGCTTGTCATTCAGGCTATCTGTGATTTGAAATTGCCAGAATATACTTCAGATGTTGTAAATGTAGGAATCCAGCAGAGTGGAATTGAAGAGGTGTCCCCTGATGTGATGAGAGAAGAGAGTTTGCAGTTAATGTATCCTTTTCTAGCAGAGGACAATTTGACATTGATTCAGAATTGTTATCAAAAAGTGGAATTATCTAGTTTAACTGAACAAGGGAGAAAGGAATTTCTAAAACAATATCCTCTAGCTGATTCTATGGTAGTTTATGAATTTAATGGAACAGAAGAGGAGAGAGAAAAAGCAGGTTTGGTGATTGCTAAGGTATATGCCCTTATCAGTAGTTTGTCAAAAACGGAGGGTGCGCTAGAAGGAGTTTTAAACGGAACAGCAGAGCAGCGAATTGCCATGTACCAGAAAACCGATGAAGGATTTTCTAATTATTCCGCCTCTATGATAAATACAATTGGAGCAGCTTTTGCAAAAAGTGAGTATGAGGCACTTGGGAGGGATATTGGGAAAATTCAAACCAGCTATATTTTAAGGACGGGAGCAAAAATGCTGGGAGTATCCTTCGGAGCCATGTTTATTATAATCATTGTCAGTTTAATAGCAGCAAGAGTAGCAGCAAGCATAGGGAAAAATCTGCGTACCTCTTTGTTCAAGAAGGTTGTATCCTTTTCCAACACGGAAATGGACCGCTTTTCAACTGCTTCTCTGATAACACGGAGTACCAATGATATTCAGCAGGTGCAGATGGTAGCTGTGCTTCTGCTGCGTATGGTAGTGTATGCACCAATTTTAGGAATAGGCGGTATTATTAAAGTAGTGCATACCAATACATCTATGTCATGGATTATTTTTGTTGCGGTGGCAGCAATTCTGGCAGTTGTACTTATTTTATTTAAAGTTGCCATGCCAAAGTTCAAAATGATGCAAAGCTTAGTTGACAGAGTCAATTTAGTATCAAGAGAAATCTTGACTGGTCTTTCTGTTATCCGGGCATTTGGAACAGAAAAGCATGAGGAGAAAAGATTTGATGGGGCAAATCAGGATTTGACAAAAACGATGCTGTTTACCAATCGGGTGATGTCGTTTATGATGCCATTTATGTTTTTAATTATGAATTGTGTGATGATCTTAATTGTGTGGTACGGAGGAAAGGGCATTGAACTGGGAGAGTTACAGGTTGGAGATATGATTGCCTTTATGACTTATACCATGCAGATTGTAATGTCATTTTTAATGCTTACCATGGTTTCTATTTTTCTTCCAAGGGCAGCTATTTCCGCTACCCGTATTGATGAAGTGTTAATGACAGACCTTACAATTATGGAACCAGAAAGTCCAAAAAAAATATCGGATGCAAACGGGAAAAAGGGACTGATTGAATTTGAAAATGTATCGTTCCGGTATCCAAATGCAGATGAAGATGCGCTTGAAAATATTACGTTTACGGCACTGCCTGGCAAGACTACAGCATTTATTGGAAGTACAGGAAGTGGTAAATCTACGTTAGTAAATCTGATACCACGTTTTTATGATGTTACAAAAGGCAGCGTTAAAGTGGATGGAATCGATGTGAGAGAAATAACACAGAAAGAACTACATGATAAGCTGGGGTATGTTCCACAAAAAGCAATTTTGTTTTCTGGAACCATAGATTCAAATCTTCGTTATGGAAAAGAAGATGCAACAGAAGAAGAAATAAAGAAGGCAGCAGCCATTGCACAGTCAGCGGACTTTATAGAGGAAAAGGAAAATAAATATTTTAGCTCTATTGCACAAGGCGGCAGCAATGTTTCTGGTGGACAGAAGCAAAGACTTTCTATTGCAAGGGCAATTGCGAAGAAACCAGAAATTTTTATATTTGATGATAGTTTTTCAGCTCTGGATTTTAAGACAGATGTAGCGCTTAGAAAGGCAATTCAGAAAGATTTAAAAGAGAGCACTGTCTTAATTGTTGCCCAGCGTATTAGTACGATTTTGAATGCAGACCAGATTATTGTATTAGACGAAGGTAAAATAGTGGGAATTGGTACCCATAAGCAGCTATTGGCAGCCAATGAGGTGTATCAGCAGATAGCAGCATCTCAGCTTTCACAAGCGGAGTTAAGTGGGGATTTAGATAGTAAAGAGGTGTTAGAATTAAAGAAAGGAGCTGATCAGAATGAACAATAATGACAATCCTAAGGTGTCAGATGCTTCCATAAAAAGAGGACCGAAAAGGGGACCCATGGGAGGCGGCCATGGACCAATGGGAGGAATGGTTCCTGGTGAAAAAGCAAAAGATTTCAAGGGAACTATGAAAAAATTAAATCGATATCTGGGAAAATATAAAATTCAGATGGTCATTGCGTTTATTTTTGCGATTTTCAGTACCACATTTAATATTTATGGTCCTAAAAAATTAGGAAATGCGACAACGGAAATTGCCAATGGATTCATTTCCAAAATGCAAGGTGGAAGTGGCATTAATTTCGATAAGATTTTAGATATTTTGATTTTTCTTGTAATTATATATTGTATTAGTGCGGTATTTGGTTTTGTACAGGGAATGATTATGACACAGGTTTCTCAGAAAACCTGCTATAATCTTAGAAAAGAACTTTCTGAAAAGATGAACCGACTGCCAATGAAGTATTACGACAGTACAACCAATGGTGAGATTCTTTCCAGAGTGACAAATGATATTGATACACTTGGACAGAGTCTGAATCAGAGTATCAGCCAGCTGATTACATCTGTTACAACCATAGTTGGTATTATCATTATGATGCTTTCTATTAGCCCAGTTATGACTTTGGTTACGTTGTTAATTTTACCTATTTCCATGGTTCTGATAATGTTTATTGTGAAGAAGTCCCAGAAGTACTTTAAAGAACAGCAGGAATATCTAGGGCATATTAATGGCCAGGTAGAAGAGGTTTATGGAGGTCACAGTGTAGTAAAGGTTTTTAATCATGAACAGCAGGTAATCAATGAGTTTGATAAAGTAAATGATGTTTTATATGGATCAGCATGGAAGTCTCAATTTTTATCAGGTTTGATGATGCCAATTATGAATTTTATTGGAAATTTAGGATATGTTGCAGTAGCTATTTTAGGAGGTTTTCTAGTTATAAAGGGGAAAATTCAGGTAGGTGATATACAGTCCTTTATTTCATATGTAAAAAGCTTTACCCAGCCAATTGGTCAGATTGCACAGGTTTCTAATATGCTGCAATCCACTTTAGCAGCTGCAGAGCGTGTATTTGAATTTTTGGAAGAAGAGGAAGAAGTTCAATTTGCTGAAAACCCTGTTTCTGTAGAGGATTTGGTGGGAGAAGTGCGATTTGAAAATGTGAATTTTGGGTATAATGAAGATAACATTATTATACATGATTTTAGCGTGGATATTAAGCAGGGGCAAAAGGTTGCAATTGTCGGGCCTACTGGAGCAGGTAAAACTACAATGGTGAAGCTTCTGATGCGTTTTTATGATGTGAATAACGGATCAATTAAAATCGACGGTAATGATTTACGTGATTTTAACCGGGGAGAATTAAGGAAGCTGTTTGGAATGGTGCTTCAGGATACTTGGCTGTTTAAAGGAAGCATTATGGAAAATATTCGTTATGGTAAATTAGATGCAACAGATGAAGAGGTAATTGCAGCAGCAAAAGCGGCCCATGCACATCATTTTATCCAGACGTTACCAGATGGATATAATATGGAACTAAATGAGGAGGCTACCAATGTATCCCAGGGGCAGAAACAGCTATTAACCATTGCCAGAGCAATTTTGGCGGATAATAAGATTTTGATTTTAGATGAAGCAACCAGTTCAGTAGATACCAGAACTGAGGTGCAGATTCAAAAGGCAATGGATCATTTAATGAAGGGAAGAACAAGTTTTGTAATTGCCCACAGACTATCCACCATTCGTGATGCTGATTTGATTTTAGTTATGAAGGACGGGGATATTGTAGAACAGGGAAATCACCAAGAACTTATGGCAAAAGGTGGATTCTATGCCCAGTTATATAACAGTCAGTTTGAAAAAACAGCATAGTATAAAGCTTGATTTGTTTCTTCTTTTTTCCACCATATTGTAACTTCCGGCGCTCTGTATTATAATGAATATATTCTATTAAAAAAGTGGAATGCATGAAGTTAGGAGAGAGTACTATGAAAAAAAATAAATATTTTAGTTTTTATATTGGTATGGTATGCTTAGCTGTTATACTGACTGCCTGTTCAAAGGATGGTCTTCAGAAACCAACTGTTGATGTAGATCAACCCAATGTTTCAACTGAAGAGGCAGATACCACAGATATTCCAGCAACGGAAGCAGTGGAGGCAGAAGAAGAGAATTTATTAACAGATTACTCTTCATTAACAGAGAAATTAGAGAGTGTTCCCTTTACGATACAAGATAAAGCACATAATATTTATTATGGAAGCATTGGTACAGAAGAAGTATATCTGGATATATGGTCAGATGTTGAGACCAATGAAGCTCAGATTGTATTAGTGAGTTCTTTTTATGCAGAACCGATTACGATGGAAACATCTATAGAAAATAATAGAATCATATATCAGGATACATCTTATTTTCTAGCACTGGCTGAAATAGAAGATTCATCTTTAACAGGTTTTTTTGCAGAGGAAGGTGGAGAGCCGCAGGAGGTAAGGGTTACTTTGAATCACATTAATAGTTCGCCAGATAAGGAACATTTGTATGCAATTGGTGAAAATGAGGATGTGGAAGAGTTTGCATTAAAAATTATAGATGCTGTAAATGCTGGAGATTTTCAGGCATTTGCTGATTATGTTGAATATCCGGTTGTTATTATGGCAGGAGATATTAAGGTTTCAGTTGATACAAAGGAGCAGCTGTTAGAGATTGGAATGGAAAAGGTCTTTACAGAAGGGTTACAGGAATGTATGATAAATGCCTATTCTAATCTAATGTTTAGTAATGAAGATGGAGTTATGGTTGGCACTGGTTCCAATAATATCTGGTTTACGGAAAATGAAAACGGTGAATATAAAATTATAGCAATTAACAATTAGTGTAGGGTAAAGGATATGTTGCAGGAAGCCTAATAAAGGGATGCAATATATCCTTTTCCTGTGCATGAGAGGAAAAACAGAATGAAAAAGACTTTAGTTGAGAAAATCAGAAAGTATCGGAAAACACTTTTGATTAAGCGGAAATTACTTTTTATTAATATGATAATAGCTATCCTTCCTGTAACTATATTTGGAATCTTAATGACAAAAGTGTACCGCGATACGGTAAATAAACGGACAAGGCAAAGTGTAGAGGATTCCAGTACTGTAATTGCGGATCGAATTACCAGGGTATTAAAGGATACAGAGAATTGCTCAAATTATTTAACAGTTAATATAAATAAAGTAATGGAAAACAAGGATATTAACAGGGAAATGTCACTGGCAGAGCAAAAAGCAATTACAAATGAGCTTTATGTAGCTAAAATTGTGTTTGATGAAATTGAATCCATTGCATTTATTAGTAATAACGGAACAGTATTTGTATCGGATAATACAATACAAATTAACATAAATGAAATTCTTCAATCTTCGCATTTGAAAAAGTTGAAGGAAACCAGTGGGAAGCCAATTTGGTTTCCTTGTGAAACAAGAAATTTTTTTGTACAAGATACCACAGAACCAGTGTTGTCATTAGGAAAAAAAGTAGTAAAGATTACCACAGGGGAAACATTAGGATATATATTTGTAAATGTGGACTTACGTGCCATTGGTACTATTTTATCAAATCAGTTAATTAATTACCGATTGGTGGATAAGAATGAAATGGTAATTAGTTCGGTTACCTCATCTGAGTATATAGATGAGGAAGAGGTAACAGAGCTTTTGAGGCAGGGAGAGATGGAACAGATAACGAGATATAATGGGAGAAGCTATTATATTTCCAATTATGAAATAGCAGATTATGGATGGAGTTTAGCAGGCGTAACAGATTTAAATGAATTTAGTGTAGAAGCAAAAAAATTGTTATATATGGCAATTATCATTATAATTGCAGTAATGGTGCTGGAAATTCTATTGTCCTACTATTTGTCTAAGATTATTACAAATCCTCTTCAAAAATTAAAAGCTGGAGCAGAGGAAATTGCAGGTGGAAATATGAATCTGCGGCTGGATTTTAAGAGTGAAGATGAAATAGGCCAATTAGGTAATAGCTTTAACTATATGACAGAGCAGGTGCAGGAATTACTTGTAAAGGTGGATTATGAAGCGGGGAAAAAGCAGGAATATGAGCTATCCCTGTTGCATGAACAGATAAAGCCTCACTTTTTGTATAATAGTCTGGATATTATTTTAAAGCTATCAGATATGAATCGGAACAGAGAAGCAAGAAGGGCAATTAGAAGGCTTGCTGATTACTATAGAAATTCCCTTTCAGATAGTAAAAAGATTATCACTATTAGCAGAGAAGTTAAAATTGTAGAGGATTATTTAGAATTGCAGCGAATCCGCTATCAGGATATTTTTTCCTATGAGGTTGATCTGGATGAAAGTATTATGAATATGCTGATTCCTAAACTCACTTTGCAGCCTCTTATTGAAAATGCAATTTATCATGGGTTAAAATATAAAGAAGAAATGGGGCTATTGCGTGTTACTGGAAACAGGACAGAAAGAGGAATTGTGCTTTCTGTTGAAGATAATGGAGCAGGTATGAGTCCTGAAATCAGCCAGTCAATATTAACAAATCAGCCAGACGGGCATTTTGGAGTATATAGTGTAAATCATAGAATTAAGCTGTTTTTCGGAGAACAATACGGTATGGCAATACAAAGTAAAACAGGAGAAGGAACAATAATTAGTATATTACTTCCAGCAAAGGAAAGTATGGAGGATGGGAATTAATGATTAAGATAATGATTGTGGATGATATGCCCGTTTACAGAGAGTATCTGCGGAATTTCATTGATTGGAAGGCATATGGTTTTGAAGTGTGCTGTGAGGCGAAGGATGGACGAGAAGCTTTGGAGCAGTATGAACAACATCTGCCGGATATTGTACTGACGGATATAGTAATGCCGTATATGGATGGATTGGAACTTGCGGAAAAACTGCTTGGCGATAATGCCGATGTATCGGTTATACTAATAACGGGAAATAGTGAGTTTGAGTATGCAAGAAAAGCAGTTAAGCTAGGTGTTTGTGATTATATTGTAAAACCCTTTGAAAAAGAAGAACTGCTCATTGCATTGCTGAAATTACAGGATAATATCAGTCGTGTACTGGAACTTCAAAATGAACAAGATGAAGTAAAAAGGGAGAGGAGGGAACAGCAGCTTAGGCAGTATATTTATACACGGGATTTAAAGGATAAGGAAATAATGGACACCAAAGTTTCATTTCAATATCCTTATTTTCTGGTAACTACAGTCCGGATAAACTTGTACGAGAACAAAGTTGAATCGGAGGAAATAGTAAAGTGGAAACAGGTGTTGTCTTCCATGCTGCTGAATATGATTCAAATTAATGGAACCCAGGAGATTTTTAGTGATTTTGAAGGAAATATCGTTACAATTCTTAACTTTCAAGATAAGCAATCTATGGAAGAGTATGAGGGATTTGAATTTGAAGATATCATAAATATGACAAAAGAGCACATTGGTTTTGAAGTTTCCGTTGGAATCAGCGATTACTGTTATTCAGAAAATGAGTTAAGAGAGGCGTATTTTCAAACAATTCAAGCACTAAGTAATTCTTATATGGAGCATCATGGTAAAATATTAGATTATAAGAGAGAGAAACAGGATGGTAAAAGTGAATTTTATACATGGGATTTAATTGACGAAATTAATAACTGCTTAGAAATATTAAGTTATGAGCAAATTGAAAAAAGCATGATAGAAGAACTGGATCGGATTGGGGAATATGAAAATCCAGAATATGCTACTATGATTTATATGAGTCTGCTCAGCATTTTGTTTTCCTATTTAGTTAAGAAGGGGCGGAATATAGATGATATATTTGGGTATGGTTTTCATCCAAATACTATCCTGAATGAGGAAACATCTTATAAAAATAAAAGGAATTTCATTTTTAAATGCTATAAAGCAGCAATTGATTATCAGGTAAAGCACCAGGATACAAAGTCTCGTCAGATTGCTCAGCAGGCAAAAAGCTATATTGAAAGAAATTATGGAGATACAGAACTTTCCATCAGTGATATATCAAAAGAATTGTTAGTGAATCAGACCTATTTGAGGAAAATGTTTAAAGAGGAATATAAAATGACAATTAGTGAGTACATTACAAAGTATCGCATGGAGATGGCAAGAGAATTGATTAAGAGGGAAAATAAAAAACTTTCGTACATATCGTACAAAGTTGGCTATAATGATACCAGCTATTTCAGTAAATGTTTTAAGAAATACTTTGGCTACTTACCTAGTGATATTATAAATAGACAATAAATTTTGAAAAATACCAATGTTTTTTGGATATTCCGTAGTAATTATATGTAAAAAAGGGTATACTCATTTCATCAACAGCAATGCTGCTTTTAAGCAGTCAGGCAGATTTTTTACTTTATTACAAGGAGGAAATATTATGAAAAGAATTATGGCTTTTGCAATGAGTATTATTCTTTGCTTGTTTATGTTTATCGGATGTTCCAGTAAAACAGAGGATGAAACTACACCCGATACTACGTCACCATCAGAAACTACTACTGAGTCAGCTACAGAGACATTGCCAGAAGGCGTATTGTCAAATGAGGAAGCTACCTTGTCAATCTATGCACAATATTCAGATGACGATACAAAGGTACCTTATGATTATGCGGTAGAACAGTTGAAAACAGCCTATCCTAATGTAACTTTAAACTTAGAAGTCCAGGCACAGGATGATGGACAAAAACTTATGACCTATGCAGCAACAGGCAACTTGCCAGACATTTATCAGGTGGCTTTAGCGCAGATTGAAAATTTCAAACAATCTGGAAATATTATGGTGCTAAATGATGTTGCAGAAGCAACTGGATTTAAAGATAAAGTATTTGAAAGCGCACAGAATATTTTATATAACGAAGATGGAAATATTTATGCTTTTCCATATGCAGGAAACGAATATGTAATGTGGTATTATAATAAAGCAATTTTTGAAAAATACAATGTAGAGGTTCCAAAAACATTTGATGAATTATTAACAGCGATTGATACTTTTAACAGCAATGGTATTACACCAATGGCTATTTTTGGTTCAGAAGGCTGGATTACCTCTGCTATGTTTGATGTTCTTGCAACCAGATGGGATGCAGGTGGTATAGCAAAACTAGATAATGGAGAAGGCTCCGCCACAGAAGATGCCTATGTAAATGCAGCTAAAATGATGAATACCCTTGTAAAAGCAGGTATGTTCCAGGGAAGTGCACCTACAACAAATTATGATCAGGCATCTCAAATGTTTTTAAATGGTGAAGCAGCTATGTTCTTAAATGGACAATGGTATATGACAGATGCAACAACTGCACTAGGTCAGGATGTAGATTGGATGTACTATCCTTCTTATGATGAAGCTTCATACGAAGCTGGAAAAACGGCTTGGTCTGGTGGTGGTGCAGCAGCTGGTTATGCAGTGAACCCAGATTCTAAGCATGCTCAGCTTGCAGCAGAAGTAGCAGCTTTCTTATCAGAAAAGTATTGTGAAGCAAAAGTAATGTATCGTGGTACACCATTAGTTGCTCTAGATGTAGATGTTGAGCCACAGACAGAATTTCCAGCAATGATGCAGAAATTGCAGGCAGATCTGCCAGGTATCACAAGCATTACAAAATTCGACTGGCATTTATCCAATGCAACGTTTAAAACTGCTCTGGAGGATCAGACAAAATATTTATTAGTGAAAGATTACACACCAGAAGAAGTAATAAAAGAACTTGATAATTCTCTGAACTAGTTATGGAGCCGCCATACAAAGGCAATCCTGTGTATGGCGGCTCTAACTCTAATAAAATATAGAAATGAGGGCCATAAAGTGAAGAAATTTTATTCAAATAAGCTGGCAATTGTTCTTTTTGCATTTCCGGCACTATTGGTTTTTACTGTTATGGTATTTTATCCGATTGTGCAGGCGTTTGTAAAAAGTTTTTACGAATGGAATGGTCTGGGAAGCGGGACATTTATTGGTTTTGACAATTATACAAAACTGTTTGGAGATACTGTTTTTAAACTATCCAATAAAAATGCACTGATTTTTGCTTTGGTGATCACTGTTTTTCAAATGACATTAGCCAGTATTTTTGCTTTGGTTGTTTCCAACAAAAAGGTAAAGGGAAGAAATTTTCTACGGGTGGCGTATTTTATTCCTGTAGTGCTTTCTGTAACAGTAGTATGTCAATTATGGCTGGCAATCCTAAATGCCGATACTGGATTGTTAAATGCAATTTTTAAAGCGCTTGGTATCAATTATGAACAAAACTGGTTATCAGACAGGCACCATGCTATTTATGTCATTGCGTTTGTTAATGCATGGCAGTGGATGGGGTATCAGTTTGCATTAATGATGGCAGGTATTAAATCCATTCCCAATGATTATTATGAAGCAGCAAGAATTGATGGAGCATCGACTTTGCAGGCTCATTCCAAGGTTACAATTCCTTTATTAAAAGAAACTTATAAGATTTGTCTTACTATATCACTAACAGGCGGTGTTAAAGCATTTACAGAAATGTTTATTATGACAAAAGGGGGACCAGGTAATGCAACCTATACCCTTACCTACTTAATGTATAAAGCAGCCTTTCGTGAATACCGGTACGGATATGGTATGGCTTCCGCCAGTATTTTGGTAATTCAGTGTTTAGTTATTATTTTGGTTATTAATTGGCTGTTTCGTGATAAAGAAGATAGGAGGGAAAGCAGATGGAGCAAAAAAACTGGACAGGTAAAATAGGAAAAGTATTATTTCGTGCATTTTGTTGGTTTTACGCAGGAATATCGCTATATCCTGTAATATGGCTGATTTTTTATTCATTCAAAAATAACAGTGAAATATTTGTCACAAATCCATTTGGAGTTCCCACTATACTCCACTGGGAAAATTACCAAAAAGCATGGTCTCAATATAATGTACCAATGTATTTTACTAATAGCTTGATCGTTTCGATTATAACTGTAATTCTCACCATTATTTTAGCATTATTATTCTCCTATGCTACAGCACGTATGCAGTGGAAAGGAAGAAATACAGCAAAAATTTATATGTCTTTAGGAATGTTCATACCAATTCAAGCTATACTGATTCCAGTTGCCAAACTGGTGAATGGATTAGGGCTGGATAGTACAAGAACAGGTTTAATATTAGTTTATACAGCAATCAACCTTTCCTTTGCAACACTGGTGTATTATGGTTCATTAAAGGCACTGCCAGTTGAACTAGAAGAGGCGGCATGTATGGATGGAGCGAATATTTTTGTCTGCTTTTTCCGCATTATTGTGCCACTGGTAAAGCCAGCAACTGCTACTCTTGTTATTTATATATTCTTAAATGCATGGAATGAATTTAATCTGGCAAATGTATTAGTAGTACAGGAAAGATTAAAGACATTACCATTAGGTTTGTTGTTTTTACAGGGAGCCTTTACAACTGACTGGGGTGCAATGGGAGCAACTATGGTAATTGCAAGCTTGCCAACAATTATTTTATATTGTATATTTAGTAAAAAGGTTGAAGGCGCAATGACAATTGGCGGAGCAGTGAAAGGATAAATGTATGGATGTTAAAATGAATCAAAGGGCAGCTAAGGCAGACTTGGCGTGGCTGGAGAATCCAGCTGTATTTTCAGTGAATACAATACCACCACATTCAGACCATTGGTTTTATGAAAAGGAATGTCAGGCTTTATGCCAAAGTGAAATGCCATTAAAACAAAGCTTAAATGGTAGGTGGTTATTTCATTATGCGGAAAATCCAGAATCCCGCAAGGAGCATTTTTATGAAATGGATAATTCCTGCGATGATTTTTCTAGTATTCAGGTCCCTTCTCATATTCAGTTGGAAGGGTATGATTATTGTCACTATACCAACAAAATATATCCATGGGATGGTCAGGAGGAACTTCTTCCACCAAATATTTCATGGAAGTATAATCCTGTTGGAAGTTATGTCAAATACTTTGAGTTAGCAGAGAATTTGAAAGGGAAAAAAATATTTTTGTCCTTTCAAGGAGTTGAGACAGCATTTTATGTCTGGCTCAATGGAGAATTTATTGGATATGCTGAGGATTCCTTTACACCATCGGAATTTGATATTACGGAATATATCATAGAGGGAACCAATAAGCTTTGTGTGGAAGTCTACAAAAGAAGCAGTGCAAGTTGGATTGAAGACCAAGATTTTTGGAGATTTTCAGGTATTTTTAGAGAAGTATATTTATATGCAGTACCAGAGCTTCATATTTTTGATGTATTTATTAAAACAAAATTAAACAGCGATTATAAAAGCGGAATATTAGAGATAGATCTTCAAACAAAAGGAAATTTAAAAGGAAGCATGTCAGCGAAGCTGCTAGACAGTCAGAACAGGACAGTTGCTGTACTGGAACATATAAGTACACAGCCAGAAATGAACCTTAAAATAGAAGTAAACCAAATCCAGACATGGAGTGCAGAGGAGCCTTATTTATATCTTCTGCTTTTATACTGCAAGGATGACAGCGGAAACTTAATTGAGGTAGTTCCTCAAAAGGTAGGGTTTCGTTCATTTGAACTGCGGGATAAAATAATGTATTTAAATGGTAAGAGAATTGTATTTAAAGGAGTTAACCGTCATGAATTTAGTCCGTCCAGAGGGCGGGCAGTTACGAAAAAGGAAATGATTTGGGATATAAAATTCTGCAAAAGGAATAACATAAATGCAGTAAGGACTTCTCATTATCCTAACCAAAGTGAATGGTACAGATTGTGTGATGAATATGGAATATATCTGATTGACGAGACAAATTTGGAGAGTCATGGATCCTGGCAGAGAACAGATGGAACTGTTCCTAAATGGGTTGTCCCAGGGGATCTGGAGGAGTGGCGGGAAAATGTATTAAGTCGTGCCAATGCCATGCTTCAACGAGATAAAAACCACCCTTCGATTTTGATTTGGTCTTGTGGAAATGAATCATATGGAGGAAAAGATATTTATGCTATGTCACAATTGTTTCGTCAAAAGGACCCGGGCAGACTGGTTCATTATGAAGGAGTATTTTGGGATAGAACCTATAATGAAACAAGTGATATGGAAAGCAGAATGTATGCAAAACCTCATGAAATAGAAGAGTATCTGTTACAGGATCCACAAAAGCCTTATATTAGCTGTGAATATATGCATGCTATGGGTAATTCTTGTGGTGGAATGTTGAAATATACAGCTTTAGAGGAAAAGTATCCCATGTATCAAGGGGGATTTATATGGGATTATATTGACCAGGTGATTTTACGAGAAGGGAAATCAGGAAATAACGTGTTTGCCTATGGAGGAGACTTTATGGATCGTCCGTCAGACTATAATTTCTGTGCCAATGGCATTGTATATGCAGACCGCACTCCATCTCCAAAGGCGCAGGAAGTGAAGTTTCTTTACCAAAATGTAAAAATAATGCCAGATGAAAAGGGAGTACGGATACAGAACCAAAATCTTTTTATTTCAACGGATCATTATATAATGGAATGCCAGGTTTTTCGAAATGGAGAACCAATTTATTTTACCAGTGGAGTAGTATCGGTAGAACCACAGAAGGAGCAGTGGATTCCCATTGATTACCCACATTTTAACTCTGAAGGAGAATATGTATATCGGGTTTCTCTGCATTTACGAGAAGATACATTATGGGAGTCAAAGGGATATGAAACAGCTTATGGTGAATATTGCTGTAAGACTTTTAGCAAGGAAAAAGTGAAACAGCTAGAAAACGCTTTACCAAAGGTAGAACTGATAAGAGGTGATGGAAATTATGGAATCCGTTCAGGTGATCTTTCTATCCTCTTTTCTGTATCAGAGGGTGGAATTGTTTCAATAAAAAAGGCAGGCAAGGAGCTAGTCAGCCGTGCTGGCAAACCCGTATACTGGCGGGCTTCAACGGATAATGACAGAGGAAACAGTATTAGCTTTGATGCAGCTCAATGGGGCCTGGCTTCAAAATATCAAAAAGTAACTAACTTTACCGTTGATACAATAGGCAATTGCCATCAGTTCAGCTACACTTTTTTAACACCAACCAATCCTGGTACCTTATCAAAGGTTATTTATACCGTTGATCAAACCTGTAATATACGGGTGCAGATGAAATATTTCGGGAAGGAAGGGTTAACAGTTCTTCCTCTTTATGGAATGGAATTTAAAATGGTGCCTGATTTAAAATGGTTCAGCTGGTATGGTATGGGGCCTGATGAAAATTATGTGGATCGTTCTGCTGGTGCAAGACTTGGCAAATATGAAATGAGAGTAATGGATAATTTGTCCAGATATATTGTGCCACAGGAATGTGGCAATCGAACAGGCGTAAGATGTGCAAAGGTATATGATGCTTCAGGATGTGGAGTAGAGATTACGATGGTAAAGCAGCCGTTTGAACTAAGTGTGCTGCCTTATAGCACAGTGGATTTGGAAAATGCCATGCATATAGAAGAACTGCCGCCAGTTAAAAACACATATGTGAGGATTGCGGCAAAACAAATGGGAGTTGGTGGTGATGACAGCTGGGGCGCTCCTGTTCATCCAGAATACTGTATTTCGGGTGAAGAGGACATAGAATTTGAATTTATGTTATCTATAATAAGCTGACAGGAGGACAGTAGCTTTGATTATATTTCAAAATAATGTATTTCATGCTTCTACAAAAAATACTTCGTATATTATAAGAGTTCGTGATGGCCAGTATATAGAGCAGCTTTATTACGGGAAGAAAATAAGACATACGTCAGATTATGAGGCTTTATACGAAAAAAATGGAACAGGATATGGAAATTCTATTGTAACTCCAACAGATTCCAGACTCACATTAGATAATATATGTCTGGAATATTCCTTTTCAGGAACAGGAGACTACAGGCATATACCTCTGACTCTTCAGATGCCAGATTCTTGTTTTTCCAATCAATTTGTTTATGACAGTTACAGAATCTATCAAGGCACTTATGAAGAAAATGATAAAACCAACATGCCCTTTGCAAAGAAAAGTCAGGATAAAGAACAGGAAGATGTGGAAACATTAGACATCGTGTTAAAGGATACTGTATATCCAGTGTATCTACACTTGATTTATACGTTCTTTTATGAGTGCGATGTGATTGTAAGGCTTGTTAAGATAGAGAATCACTGTGAAGATTCGATCAGAATAGAAAAAGTGATGAGTATGATGTTGGATTTGCCAGAACAGGAGTATTATCTCCATACTTTTGATGGGCTTTGGATTCGCGAACGGCATAAAAATAGGAAAAAGCTTGTTTCTGGAATTTATGTAAACGATTCTACCACAGGAAGCAGCTCTAACAGGCATAATCCGTTTATTATGCTGACAAAAGCAAATTGCACACAAGACACAGGAGATTGTTTTGGCTTCAATTTGATTTATTCTGGCAATCACTATGAAGCGGTTGAAGTATCCGAATACGGAAAAATACGAATTATGTCAGGATTAAATCCCCATCAGTTTGCCTGGACATTAGATGGAAATGATGTCTTTTATACCCCGCAGGCAGTATTGACTTATAGCGATAAAGGGCAAAATGGATTATCACATAATATGCATGTATTTGTAAATCAGCATATAATACCTTCTAATTGGCAGGGGAAGGAAAGACCAATCGTAATTAATAACTGGGAAGCGACTTATTTCGATTTTACTGGTGATAAGCTGCTGGAAATTGCAGAGGAAGCAAAAAGTCTTGGCATAGAAATGTTTGTGTTAGATGATGGCTGGTTCTCCAATCGGAACGACGACACTTCTTCCCTAGGTGACTGGACAGTGAATGAGAAGAAGATAGGTGGAACATTAGATGGATTTGTCAAGAAAATAAATAACCTTGGCATAAAATTTGGTTTGTGGTTTGAACCGGAAATGATTTGTGAAATCAGTGAGTTATATAGACAACATCCAGACTGGGCGGTAAAGGTACCTGGCAGAGAGGCATATTTGGGAAGAAACCAGCTTGTTTTGGATCTGACACGTCAGGAGGTATGTGAGTACATTGTGGATGCTGTTACCAGTATACTGAAAAGTGCACCAGTTGAATATGTGAAATGGGATATGAACAGACATATAACAGATGCTTATTCAGCAGGACTTTTGAAACGGCAGGGAGAATTTTATCATCGGTATATTTTAGGGCTGTATCAGATTATGAAGGAAATTACAGAAGAGTTTCCAGATGTTTTATTTGAAAGCTGTTCCTCAGGAGGAAACCGTTTTGACTTAGGTATGTTGTTTTACATGCCACAGATTTGGACTTCTGATAATACAGATGCCAATCAAAGAATTGATATTCAGGAAGGGACATCCTTTGGCTATCCTCTTTCTGCTATGGCAGCACATGTCAGTGCAGTTCCCAATCATCAGACACTTCGAAATATTTCTATTGAGACAAGGTTTCATGTGGCTTGTTTCGGAGTGCTTGGATATGAAATTGATATTACAAAATTAACAGAAATGGAAAAAATAGCAGTGGCGCAGCAGATTAGTTTTTATAAACAATACCGGAGGTTGTTTCAGTTCGGCACTTTCTCACGGCTGAAATCAGAGCAGAATCTGGTTGTCTGGCAGGTTACGTCAGGGGATCAAAAAGAGGCGGTTATACTTGTTTATCAAAGGCTGGCTGTATCCAATCCACCTGGGGATATCATAAAGGCAGTGAATCTTCTGCCGGATGAAATCTATACTGTGAAATCCAGAAAACAATATATAATAAAGGGAAAAGAAGAAGTAGCAGGTATGAGTGAAGAGGAAGAATATCAGGTATTTGGAGATATGCTTATGCATGCAGGAATAAAGTTAGTCCAGCAGTTCTCAGGAACAGAGCTATTGGAGCAGACGCGGCTTATGGGGGATTTTGGAACCAGGGTATATGAAATAAAGAAGAAATAATTTAATAAATATTTAGATTGAAAGGGGCTTTTGCAAAATAGATGAATAATCTATGGAGCAAGAGCCTCTATTTTGTCTTTAGCAAAAGGAGTAAGATTTTATTAAAGTGGAGATTTTCAGCAGAAAAGCAGAGTGTCAGATAATAGCAAAAAAAATAGATTTTCTGTGATGAGAAAATACATAAAATAGGGAAAATAAATTGAACTAAAAGAAAAAATATGGTATGATAATAAAAAATTCCTAATAATATCTAGAAAGTAAACAGCTTGTATAGAATTCTATAATATATGTCACATCTATTTTTCTATGTTTTAATCACAAAAAGCGTATCAACAAGGAGTAAGGAGGATTTTATGAACGGAAAGTATAGAGGAGTTTTAACTGGTGTACTTCTAATTCTGCTAGGAGCAGGTCTGTTTTATAATTGTAAAATATCTAGTGCAGCCAATACAGTAACTGAAAAATATGGAATATTGCGAATCGTCAATCTGCTTGCTTTAACAGAGGAAGAAGGAGAAAAGGAGAGGATAGAAGCTGCTGTTACAGCTGGGCTTTTACTGGACGAAGAGAAGGCTGATATGGGGAAGAAGCTTACGAAGGAAAGACTTGCCGTACTGGTAAACAGGATGGATGAATCTTTATATGGGCAGGAGTACGATCACGCCTTGTATGAGCAGGTAAAATTAAAGAATAGAATTTCTGATTTAAGTTCTATTGCTAAAAACCGAAGGGAAGACGTTATTAAAGTATTTTGTAAGGGGATTATGATTGGACAGTCTAATGGAACATGCAGTCAGAGCAGAAGGTTTTCGGGAGGTAGTTATTTAACAAAGTCCGAGATTGGGACAATCTTGAAGAGGGTTACAGAGAAAAGCCAGAGAAAAAACCTTAGTCCGGATGGACAGCTGATTCGCACTACACATCTTCCGAAAAATTATAAAAGTTATGAATACATATTGGCAAGCTTTCCTAACCGATTTTATGAAGGAAAATTTGAGTACCAGAAAACAAAATACTATAAGAAACCAGTTGAACTGGAGGATTATGCCAGTCCAGCCCATGTGAAGCAGATGGTATTTGCTTATAATCAGACAAGTATGGAAGAAGTGATGAAACGGCATTTGGATGAATGGTGTGACAAAGTGGAAGAGAATATGAAGCTTCGCTTTAATGTGGATTACAGGACACTTGACAAGGAATGGATTAATAAATTAAGAAGTACCTATTATATATTTAATAAAGATGAAGTATCCAATAAGATAATGACAACTCAGATTAAAGAATACGTTTCCAGGATGAAAAAGAATAAGGTGGTTATTAAAACACAGCGGGTAAGCGTGGAACCATCCACATTATATAACATGGAAAATAATTATGTAAGAGTTTATGTTAAGTTTATGCTTGTAGCTGCAAAAGACAGAACTGCCACCAAAGATACTGTGTTCTGTGATGATTACATTGGGAATCCAATGGTAATAGGAAAATGGGCAGAACAATATTTTGATATTGCAATTGGTTCCTATAATGGAAACAGCTTAGGTGAAGACTATGCAGTTATTGACAATAAATTAATTGATACAGCATTTTAGGAGGAGTTATTTGCAGATGAATAAAAAATGGATACTGATACTGGTTGTAGCTTGTATTGTCTTTTGGAAAAGCCCTGAAAGCTTTGCGGAAAATACTGGCGTTACAACAGTGGAAGGTGGAATTAAGTTTATTACAGTTGATACAAAGGCAGTGTCTTCTATTCGGTGGAAAACAGTTGGTTTTACAGTGACAAGAGAACCTTGTCTAAGCGGAGAAGCAAGCAATGGCGGATATCCGCAAAAGCTGAAGTGTGCTACGATTTATTTAAAAGAGGAGTGGAAAAAGGAAAGAGAAACGGAAAGTACGGTATATGTTACCTTTACTATTCCAAAGGAAGCTGTGAATGCAGCATTTATCCAAGCCGGCTTTGATGAGATTCAAAATAACGATATTATATATCTCCATGGTATCTTTCAGGTGATGCATAATGGAATAGCCTATGGAAGTAAAATTTATGATCTGCCCTCTATTATGAGAGCTGAAAATTGGAAAAATCCCAATGATTTCAGAGACAGATTTGATATTAAGGTAAGGTATGAGGCGGCATTGGAGCCTGTAGAACTTCAGTATAAAACAGCATCTGGAGCAATTATAAAAACAGAGCTTTATGACAAAGCCAGATGGGTAAAGCCAGGCACTATGCTTGCTGTAACATTTCGTAAAGAAATGGTATATCGTAATACAACATATGAGTTATATAAAAGCTATATCCAGTATTATATAAGCGGCAGGGCAATAGAAGGAACTGGACGCAGCTTACTGAACGGAGAGTCAGAGGCCAGTATACAAAACAGAACGATTCGGCAGAGGCCAGGAGGTGTCCGGTTTGTAGCTATTATGAGAGAAACGCCGTCGAAAGAAACAATTACGGAAACGGAACAGATTAGAAATCTAGAATCTCCTGATATAAGTGCAGTCATTGGTGCAGAAGAAAGAGGTAAAGAGTTTTTTGATGTTACAGAAGGAATTCCAGTAAAAGAAAATTTATATGTAAATGTTATGTCCCAGTCTTATTTACTGTCTTATCATTTTAAGAAAATCTATGGAACAAAATCTTTTTATGTTACGATTCAAAAAACCTATCATTTAAAATGGAATGACAGCAATTCTACAGAGGAACAAGAAATTGTTCAAAAAAAGGAAGAGAAGACAATTACGAAAAAAATCAAGGTGGAAAGAACCTATTCTTACTGGGTGATTGAATCCTTACAGTATTACAAAATTAAAAATGCTGTAGTCCGTAATAAAGTATTTCCTAATCAATCGATTGTGTTGGTTCCTAAGAATTATTCTATTCCACAACTAGTATATCAAGCAGATTCTGACGAGAATAATCATATGAAAATCCCAGTCTATCAAGATACTGTTATCATTCCATCAGAAAGTCTTACTGGTAGTAATCAACGGCCAGAAATTCCATCAGAAAACTTTTCTACTTATGCCCAGCAGCAGGTTCCCCAAATACTTGTAGCAAATGATTTCTTAACTATGGGGCAGCAGATTGTAATGGATAAGCATTGGAGAGAAAAAGAAACAAATCCGCCAAAAGAAATTATAGGGCAGGCTGCAATAACAGGTGAAAACGTTCTTTTTCAAGATGATTTAAGTATTGCCCAGCATATTTTAAATCAGGAGTATGCTGCGTCAGGAAACATAACATATGAAACGGTTAGTACAACAGAAAATCATAATGAACTGGTCTATGAAATAGAGGGAATTAATCCAGTTGTTGTACATACACCAGTTATCTGTGATGCCATGGTATCCAATGGGGTGCCATATAATCAGATGCTTAATCCAGATAAAACCAGAGCATCCCTCGTGTTAGACAAGACATTTTCATTGTATTTGCCAACGGAAGGTGAGCATTTGTACCAGACAGGATATGGATATAGGGATTATGAACGGTATACAAAATGCAGGCAGGTTCAGTTTCCCTTTGATGTATATATAGGCAGCCAGTATTATTGCAAATATACGTGGATTACACTAGAAGACGATTGGACAGAGTTTTACCTTCCCATATGGGTCAAGGAAGGCTGCTATGAGATACAGTGCAGGAGTATTGCGGTAAACATTCCCACTGTACAGAATGAAACACTTCTAGAAGAAAATCTTGCGAATCTTAATCCTGCCCATTACATTGCTTCGGATTCTGTATGCGTTGAAATATCGGGCAGGCTATATGGACTTTCTATTTATGATATATCAGACTATCCAACGTGGCAGGCTGTATTCCGTCAGACTGATTCATTAAAACCAACAGGTTTCACCTATTGGGCAGGCATTAATAATCAGGACGGTAAAAGAATGGATAGAAGTAGTAGGAATACGATTCCTCTTGTAAAAGGAAGTCATCCATATGATTCTACAGAAGGAATATTAAAGACGGGGTATTCTATCCGATATTATTTAACTACAATCGGTAATATGTATGAGGAGAGTGACAGTATAGTAATAAAACCAGAGTTCTATTATATTGATAAAACAGGAGAAAACAGGACAGAAGTGGATGTTTATTATTCTGAAACAATTGGAGAGGAAAAAGAAATACTAGTTCGCATTGGCAGTAAAAGGGATGCAGAAAATGTGAAGAATAGGGCATTAGGAAGTCCTTTTCTTGCAGTAAGCAAGGAAGAACTTAAGGTGAAATGCAAGGTGACTGGTGAAACGATAGACAGTATCCGTAATAAGAAATATCCGATGTTTTGTTTCCAGTCTGTTCAGTTAAATGAGAATTTTAGAACTTATATTGGAGATACCTATATTCCTATCCAAAAAAATTATTCCAGCATGAATGAGCTTCCTATAAATGTTTCGTGGAAAACGGTTACAAGGTCTATGCAAAAATGGTATGGAGAATATTATCTGCCTAGTAAAATTTATGTAGTACCAAAGGCATTTCCTTTGAAAGCATATTATGAGAATAATGGAGCTTTTGATTTTAAGGAAGATTTCTGGTTAAAGAAAGGATATTTAGTTGTGAATTTTTCCATCAAAACAATACAAGACGGAAAGGAACACTTAAGCTATGTAAATAAAAAGAACCAACAGAATGGATATTGCAATATGTGGGAAATGGAAGGGTTTTCTCGGGAAAAAACAGATAACGAATATACAACATTTTCTTTTCGAGATGGGGACAGCATTCTGTATGACTGGAATCGTTCAGCAGCATCAGATTATAAAGTGGGGGGAACGCATTAGTGAAATAACGGGGGCTCGCTATTTCCATATAAAACGTTACATGTTATACTAATAAAAGTATAAGGAAAAGGCTGGTATATAAAGGAGGACAGTATTGTGAGAATTTTGCATACAAGTGATTGGCATTTAGGAAAATATCTAGATGGAAACAGCAGGCTTTGGGAACAAGAAAGGTTTCTAGAGGATTTTGTTAAACTAGTAGAAGAAAAGAAAGTGGATTTAGTGATTATTGCAGGAGATATTTATGATACAGCCAATCCACCTGCAAAGGCAGAACAATTGTTCTATGATACGTTAAAAAAATTATCTAGAGATGGGGAACGTGTAACTTTGGTAATAGCGGGTAATCACGATAGCCCAGAACGTCTGGTTGCAGCAGGACCATTAGCAAGAGAACATGGAATTATTATGTTGGGAACTCCTAAGGCAATTGCCCAGACAGGGACATACGGCAAACATAAAATAACTGAATCAGGAGAAGGTTATTTTAAACTTCAAATTGGTGAGGAACAGGCAGTGATTGTAACAATTCCTTTTCCAAGTGAAAAAAGGCTGGAAGAAATGATTTATACTGAAATGTCTGAGGAAGAGGAGAAATTAAAATCATATGGAGAACGTCTGAAACAGCTAATGGATTCACTGGCAGTTCATTATCAGGAGGACACGATTAATTTACTAACAGCACATTTATTTGTTGCATGGATAGAAGAAAGTGGTTCTGAGAGGAGTATTTCGCTAGGTGGAAGTTATATTGTAGATAGTAAATGTTTTCCCAAGCAGGCACAGTATATTGCTCTTGGACATATTCACAGACCACAGATTGTACCTGGGACAGAAAAAAGAGCACGTTATGCTGGGGCTCCCCTTCATTATCATAAAGGAGAAGCAGCCTTTCAAAAAAAAGTATTTTTAGTTGAGGTACAAGCAGGCGAGCCGTGTCAAGTGGAGGAAATTCCATTAAATACCTATAAGCCAATTGAAATCTGGAAGTGTAATGCTTTTGAGGAAGCAGTGAGAAAGTGTATGGAAAACAGTAATCGACAATGCTGGGTGTATTTGGAAATAAAAACAGAGACATTTATTACGGAACAGGAAATAAAGCAGTTAAAGAGCATCAAAGATGATATTCTTGAAATTATTCCTATCTTTCCAAGGCTGGAGACAGCCAGTGAGGAAGCATTGAATTTTGCCGAAAAGCCGTTTGAAGAGGTTTTTCGGGAGTTTTTTATCAGGGAAAAAGGAGGCGAGCCAGAACCAGAGCTAGTAGAATTATTATTAAAAATAGTATCGGAGGAGGATGAGGATGAGGCCGCTTGTATTAAAAATAAAGGGAATAAATAGTTTTATAGAGGAACAAATAGTTGATTTTGTTAAGCTGTCGGAGCAAGGTCTATTTGGTATATTTGGTCCTACTGGAAGTGGTAAAACTACTATATTAGATGCCATGATGCTTGCTTTGTATGGACAGCCAGCAGTAAAAAGTTCTAATTTTATTAATGTCAATCTAAAGTCAGCAAATGTTTCCTTTCTCTTTCAAGTAACTGAGAGGAAAACAAAAAGATATCTGGTGGAACGAGAGTTTAAATTCTCAGAAAAGACAAATAGTGTTCGTTCTGGTAAGGGGAGAATTTTTGAGGATCAAGGCGAAGAGCTGGTTATACTGGCAGACACGATAACAGAAGTAAATAAAAAAGTGATTGAAATTATTGGACTTAGACAGGAAGATTTTCAAAGAACAGTAGTGTTGCCACAGGGGCGTTTTAGTGAATTTTTAAAGCTGGAGGGAAAGGAACGACGTGAAATGTTGGAACGTCTTTTTCATCTAGAAAAATACGGAGATTGTCTTGCCAACAGGCTTTCCATTCATAAAAAGCTACTTCAATCAGAAATGGAAGGTTATCGAGGCGAATTACAGGCATATAGCGGTATTTCAAATAGCTTGCTGGAGGAAAAGAAAAAAGATAAGAATAACTGTGAAATGGAACTGAATAGTACAGCAGATTTCCTGGAGGCAATCACAAAGCAGCATAAAGAAGCAGAAGAAATCTGGAAACTACAAGAGGAAGAAAAAGAATATCATGGCCGTCTTATAAAGCTAGAAGAACGGTCTGATGATATGAAGGGGATTGAAAAAAAGATTGTAATACATGAAGGGACTAAAAGAGTAAAACCTTATCTAGAAGCTTTTGAGCAAAATGTTTTGCAGACTAATCAGGCATTACAGGAGCAGACAAAGCAAATGGCTATTTTGCAGGAGTGCAAATTGGAAAAGGAAAGAGTAGACGAAAGTTTTCAGCTTTGGCATACACTTCAGCAAGAAAAACTGCCTAAACTTTATTTAAAGCAGAAAGATTGTAAAGATGCCGTCATTTTATTTGAAGAGTTAAGGGAAAAGAAAAAACAGCTTGTAGAATACAGTTGTCGTTTGGATGTTCTGAAAGATCAGAAAGCAGAATGCATGAAAAAAAAGGAACTGATAGAAAAAAAAGCACTGTCAACAGCAGAAGAAATAAGTGTTCAGGAAAAATTACTGATGGAAAAAACGGTGGATCCTGTTTTAAGAGAGCAAATTCTAGCAGGAGCCTCATATGAAGAAAAAAAATCAGAATATGAGAAGGATAAAGAACACTTAGAAAAAAGATTTTTAGAAGAGAAACGGGTATATAATCAAATTCTTCCGGAATATCTAAAGCTAAAGAATTTTTTTAATTTAGAAGAGGAAGACTACGAGAAAGAGCAAGAGAAACTAGCTTTCTTACAAAAAGACTTGTATAAAAGAAAGGAAGCAAGGGACAAGTATAATGCAGCTAGCGATAAGGCAGCCAAGAACTCTCAATTAGTAATGGAATTAAGTGAAAAGCGGAATGAATTATTAGACAGAGAAAAAATGTTTAGAAATCAAGATCTCGAATTTGAGGTTAAAATAAAAAAAGAGGAACAAGAAAATCTTGCACAAATTATAAGACAGCAATTGGAAGAGGGAGTTCCTTGCCCAGTTTGTGGGAGTATACATCATGTAAAGCATTATATAGAGCAGGATGACACGAAACACATTGCTATACTAAAAAAGGAAAAAGAAAAAATAGAATTACAAATTGACCAGGTGACCAAAGCACTATCGGATCTTTTATCTAGAACAGCCATCTATGAAGAACAAATCCAGGAGGATAAAAAAATTATAAAAGAACTGGGTGCAGAGCTAGGAGAAGATACGAAAGAAGTCATTCAAGAAAAATTAGAAAAGCTAGATCGATATAAGGAACTTAGAAATAAGATTTTTGAAAAAACCAAGAGTTTAAGGCAGGCAGAAGAAGATTACAAATTAAAAATCAGGCTTTATAATGAAGCGAAAGAACAGTTAATCATATTACAGGATAAGATTCATATAAAAGATTTTTTAAAGGAAAGCTCCTTGCTGATAGAAAAGGATAAAGAAGCAAAGAAGTTATCAGTAAGACTTAAGAAGTTAAGGGATGAGCAAAGCACTTTATTGAAGCAGATGCAGGAAATTTCCATTGAAACGAATAAATGTGAGCAGGAATTGGTGAGCATGCAAGAGGGAATACGACTCTTGACAGATCATGTAAATGAAAAACGAATGCATTATGAGAGAAAATTGGAACAGATTCAATGGAATCAAGAGGACAAGGCAGAAACCAATATTCATGGCTGTCTAGAAGAAGTGGAATTGGAAATTAAAAGGATCGAAAGGAATAGTAAAGAATTTGAACAACAGAAAAAAAATATAGAAGAAACCTACAGCAGGTGCCAGCAGACGCTGAGGACAATAGAATCTAGGTATCAGCTGTTACAGACCCAGCAAAGAAACTTAGAAAAGGACTTTGTTATTGTTATGGAGGAGCAGGGATTTCATAGTCAGGATGAAGTAAAAGCAGGGAATTTGGAAGAAAATGTATACAAAGACTACATGAAACAGCTCAGTCAGTACAAGGAGGAGATAGTGAGTATTCAAAGTCTGCTGACTCATGTCCGGGAAAAATTAGGGGAACGAAGGATAGAAAAAGCAGAGTGGGAACAGTTAGAAGAAAAGAAGTTGTTTATTGAGAAAGACCAGGAGGAAAAGAAGAAGCTTTTTCATACACTGGAGCATGAAATAAATGAAATGGAAGAAAAATTATTATTGATTCGGGAGGTTTTGAAAAAGCAGGAGAAGGCGGCACATATACAGTCATTAATTGAGGAACTTGAAAAGCTTTTTAAAGGGAAAAAATTTGTTGAGTTTGTAGCAATTTCAAGACTAAAATATATTTCAATCGATGCAGCCAAAAGACTTCAGGAGATAACAAATGGAAACTATGGAATTGAAGTAGACGAAACAGGTAGATTTATGATACGCGATTTTAAAAACGGCGGTGTAACCCGGGATGCCTCTACCTTATCTGGAGGAGAAACTTTTTTAGTATCATTAGCATTGGCATTGGCGCTGTCCCAGCAAATTCAATTGAAGGGAACCGCGCCTCTCGAATTGTTCTTTTTAGATGAAGGTTTCGGTACATTAGATGATAACCTGCTGGATGTTGTAATGAGTTCCATTGAAAAAATTCATCATGAAAGACTGAAGGTAGGGCTTATCAGCCATGTGGAATCTGTAAAAACCCGTATTCCAGTTAAGCTGCTTGTGAAGCCATCGGTTGCTGGCAAAGCAGGTACACACGTAGAAATCGAAAAGAGTTAATGATTTAGGTTCATATTAATTCATTTTTGGGGCAAAATATCCAGTAGCAAAATAAGAATCAGGAGAAAGAGGAAGTGACAAAAATGAATTGGAAACAAAGTAAGAACAGTGAATCTGAAACATCTATGAAGGGGGGAAGAACAGATTTAGCACTGGAAGTACGTGAAAGCTTTACCGAAGATAATGTTGAGATAAAGGGAGTAATCTTAAAAAAAGAAGAGAATGAGCAGAAGGACATTCGGGTAACTACAGTAGAAATTACGGATAAACAGGGTGAAAAGGTGATGGGGAAACCAATAGGGACGTATATTACTATAGAAGCTCCTCATTTAAATGAGAAGGATGAAAATTTTTATAAACCACTTTCTGAAGAAATAGCAAAATATGTAGAAAGACTAGCAGGAGGCTTGAAAAATAAGCAGGTACTTGTTGTGGGTTTAGGAAATCGTGAAGTGACACCAGATGCTTTGGGACCAGATGTAGTAGATAATTTATTTGTAACAAGACATTTAATTAATGAATATGGGAAAGAGTTTAAGGAAAAGCATAACATGGAATCTATGAGTGCAATTTCCCCAGGAGTTATGGCACAAACTGGAATGGAAACAGGTGAAATTATTGCGGGAGTCATACATGAAACAAAGCCTGATTTAGTAATCGTAATTGATGCATTGGCAGCCAGAAGTGTAGAAAGGTTAAACAGGACAGTACAGATTACCGATACAGGAATTAGCCCTGGAGCAGGAGTGGGAAACAACCGAAAGGAGCTGAATCGTAAAAACTTAGGTGTGGATGTGATTGCATTAGGAGTTCCAACAGTTGTAGATGCTGCGACAATTGTATCGGAACATCTGGAACGTCTGCTAAGCAGACAGGGTTTTAGCGAAAAAGAGGTGGAGTGTTTTATTCAGGAAATGAATGATCCATCTATGAGAAACATGTTTGTGACACCAAAAAATATAGATGAATCTATTAAGCAGATTAGCTATACAATTTCAGAAGCTCTTAATCAATGCTTCTTTAAGGGAATCGGGGCATAAATGTGCAATAAAATGAATACAATGGAATAATAGAAGGTAGATGGCAGGTGGTGTAACATGGAACTGGTTCAAATTACAAAAAGAAAAAAAGCAAGTAAGAGAATAAGCTTTTTCCTTAGTATTAGTTTTATGTTTATTGCCGCCTGCTGCATATCTTTTAATGCAAAGAGTAAATTAGAAAAATCAGACTCACTATTCAGCCGGTTAATGAATAATTTGATATCCAGTGTCAGTATACAAGCTGTAAGAGCCTGTTATCCTATTGCAGCATACAAACAGCTTCCTGAAATGGATCAGAATGCAGGACGCAGTTGGATTGCAGCAGCATTTTTAGAACAATTTCCAATTAACCAGTATAAGATAGAATTTGCTTATGCAAATATTATTTCAGATACTGACCAGGCAGTATTTTATGAACCAG
Organism: Anaeromicropila populeti; assembly: GCF_900112775.1. Taxonomy (GTDB): domain Bacteria; phylum Bacillota; class Clostridia; order Lachnospirales; family Lachnospiraceae; genus Anaeromicropila_A; species Anaeromicropila_A populeti. Next base: position 181,255 of record NZ_FOYZ01000003.1, on the reverse strand, counting down.
ATGATGAGGACGAGGATAACCTGATTATAGTAGATAATGATTTGGCAAGCCATGTCCAGGAGGAAAATGGAAGCCTTGGAACCATAGGCGTATTAAACGGAGATTCTTATTATGAGGAGATAGCTGCCAATGAAGTGGAGAGTACAATTGAATTAACAAATAAATTGGAGCAGAATAAAAAATTAATTCAGACATTGAAACAAGATTTAACAACAGAGTTTTTGACAAAGAATTTTTATATTGTAGATGGAAAAACAACAATTGATAATAAAATCTTTAATGCGAAACAGTTGCTGGAAAAAAATTTTAAGATGGAAAAGGATACTGACAATCCACAGATTTTAATTTACCATACACATGGAGGTTCAGAAGCATTCACAGACAGCCATGAAGGAAAGATTGAAGAAACGGTTGTAGGAGTAGGGACTGAACTGGCGAATGTTTTGGCAAATACCTATGGTTACAATGTGATTCATGATAAAACCCAATATGATATTATCGATGGCAGTATTGACCGGAATAAAAGCTATACTGTGGCTCTGTCCGCACTAAAGAAAACACTGGCCAGGTATCCCAGTATTGAGGTAGTGATAGATATACATAGAGACTCCAGCTTAAATAAAGGAAAAACCATTACTACAGTAGATGGAAAACCTACAGCACAAATTATGTTCTTTAATGGGCTTAGCAGAAATCAAAAGGGAGATATTGAATATTTAAAAAATCCTAATTTACAAGCCAATCTTGCATTTAGTCTTCAATTAAAAATAAAGGCAATGGAACAATATCCAAATCTGACAAAGCCAATTTATTTAAAAAATTACCGATATAATCTGCATTTACGAGAAAAGTCACTGTTAATTGAATTGGGGACGGATGCCAATACTCTACAGGAAGCTAAAAATGCAATGACTCCTTTAGCAGAGGTTTTAAACCAAGTATTGAATGAATAAGTTTCCTATGCTATAATTACAGACAATGAAAATGGGTTTTGCATGTATTGCATAGAAAGAGGTACAAATGGCAGGCATTGAACAAAGTAAAATAAGAAATTTTTGCATTATTGCACATATTGACCATGGAAAATCAACATTGGCGGATCGAATTATTGAGAAAACGGGATTATTGACGCAAAGAGAAATGCAGGAGCAGGTACTGGATAATATGGAGTTAGAAAGAGAACGAGGTATTACCATTAAAGCACAAACCGTACGTATTGTTTATAAAGCAAAAGACGGAGAAGAATATGTGTTCAATTTAATTGATACTCCAGGACATGTGGATTTTAATTATGAAGTATCTAGAAGTCTTGCGGCCTGTGAAGGGGCTATACTGATTGTAGATGCAGCCCAGGGGATTGAGGCACAGACACTGGCAAACTGTTACCTTGCATTGGATCATGATTTGGAAATAATGCCAGTCATTAACAAAATTGACTTGCCAAGTGCTGAACCAGACAGGGTAAAGGCAGAGATTGAAGATATTATTGGACTAGACGCATCAGACGCGCCACTGATTTCTGCCAAGCAGGGATTAAATATTGAGGAAGTACTAGAGCAGATTGTAACCCGAATACCAGCACCATCTGGAAGAAAAGATGCTTCTTTAAAAGCACTTATTTTTGATTCCATTTATGATTCTTATAAGGGTGTTATTGTATTTACTCGTATATTCGACGGAGTAATTAAAAAAGGAACCAGAATGAAAATGATAGCTACCAATGCAGAGGCGGAAGTAGTTGAAGTAGGAACTTTTGGAGCAGGTCAGTTTATCCCTTGTGAAGAATTGACAGCAGGTATGGTTGGTTATGTAACAGCGAGTCTTAAAAATGTGAAAGATACAAGAGTAGGTGACACGATTACAGATGCTGAAAATCCTTGTGGGGAAGCACTTCCAGGATACAAGAAGGTAAATCCTATGGTATATTGTGGAATGTATCCAGCAGATGGGTCAAAATATGGAGATTTAAGAGATGCTCTAGAAAAGCTTCAATTAAATGATGCATCACTTCAGTTTGAGGCAGAAACAAGCGTAGCTTTGGGATTTGGATTTCGGTGCGGGTTTTTAGGACTGCTGCATTTGGAAATCATTCAAGAAAGGCTTGAAAGAGAATATAATCTGGATATTGTCACAACAGCACCTGGTGTTGTTTATAAGGTATATAGGACAGATGGACAAGTTTTAGAAATTACGAATCCATCCAATCTTCCTTCACCAACAGAAATAGAATATATGGAGGAACCAGTTGTCAGCGCCGAAATTATGGTTACAACAGAGTTTGTCGGTTCTATTATGTCCCTTTGCCAAGAACGCAGGGGTATCTATCTTGGAATGGAATATATGGAGGAGACAAGAGCCTTACTGAGGTACGAGCTTCCATTGAATGAAATTATTTATGATTTCTTTGATGCGTTAAAGTCCAGGTCAAGAGGTTACGCATCATTTGACTATGAGTTAAAAGGATATGAAAAATCTGAACTTGTGAAGTTGGATATTCTTATAAATAAAGAAGAAGTTGATGCACTTTCATTTATTGTTCATGCAGAAACCTCATATGAAAGAGGAAGAAAAATGTGTGAAAAGCTTAAGAAAGAAATTCCGAGACAGCTTTTTGAAATTCCTATTCAGGCGGCAGTAGGAAGCAAGGTTATTGCTAGAGAAACAGTTAAGGCAATGCGAAAAGATGTATTGGCAAAATGTTATGGTGGAGATATTACTCGTAAGAAAAAGCTTCTAGAAAAACAAAAAGAAGGAAAGAAGAGAATGCGCCAGGTTGGTAATGTAGAGATACCACAAAAAGCATTTATGAGTGTATTAAAGCTTGATGACGAATAAAGAGCAGGAAATGGGACGCTGTATTTTATAGCGTTCTATTTCTTTATCATAATAGAACAGGGGCAAAAGTTATATGGAAAGCAGAAGTGAGAAAAGGGAGTTATCTATATATATTCACATACCCTTTTGTGTGAAGAAATGTAATTACTGCGACTTTTTATCCTTTGCGGCTTCAGACAGCCAGCAGGAACGGTACGTGAATATGCTGCAAAAGCAAATTATTTCTCAAGGCCAAGTCATGAGTCAGTATAAAATAAGGAGTATTTTTATTGGAGGAGGAACGCCTTCCATTCTAAAAGCAGATCAAGTGGACCGGATTATGGAAGCTGTTAATAAGGCATGCCAGTATAGAGACTCGTTTCAGCAAAATGAGCCTGAGGTTACAATTGAAGCGAATCCAGGTACATTAACAAAGGAAAAACTGAGAGTTTATAAGGAGTTGGGGATTAACCGGCTAAGTATGGGATTACAGTCTGCCAGCGATCAGGAACTTCAAATATTAGGCAGAATCCATAATTACAAAACGTTTCGAGAAAATTACGATATGGCAAGAGAACTGGGTTTTCAGAATATTAATGTTGACTTGATGTCAGCATTGCCAAGTCAGACGATGTCAAGCTATCAGAATACAATTGAGGAGGTTGTAAGGTTAAACCCAGAGCACATATCAGCGTATAGTCTGATAATTGAGGAAGGAACAGAATTCTATAAAAAATATGCCATACATGGAGAAAGCAAAGAACTTCCTTCTGAGGAAGAAGAACGTGACATGTACAAAATGACAAAAAAGATGCTGGAGAGTGCAGGATACAAGCAATATGAAATTTCCAATTATGCAAAGAAAGGGCATGAAAGCAGACATAATCTTTCTTATTGGACAGGTATTGAATATCTGGGATTTGGGTTAGGAGCCTCTTCCTTATTAAATCATGTGAGATATTATAATGAACGGAATGCCGAGATTTATATGGAAAAGATCGAGAAGAACCAGAAGGTCATGCATATAGAAGAAAATCTATCAGAAGCAGATGAAATGGCAGAATTTATGATTCTAGGTCTGAGACTTACCAACGGAGTGAATGGAGATGAATTTACAAAACGCTTTCAGCTTGGGATTTTTGAAAAATACGGAACAATCATTAAAAAATATCAATTGTTAGATTTAATAAAAGTAAGAGGAAATCGGATTTACCTGACTGAAAATGGAATTTCTGTCAGCAATCAGATTCTGATCGAATTCCTGCCAGAGAATGATTGATTAAAATTCGTACAAAGAAAAAGAAAAATTATCCTTGACAAAATATTTATATAGTGGTATTTTATCTATAAAGATGTTAGCACTCTTCTTGGCTGAGTGCTAACAAATAAATAAAAACTGAAGGGCATGGAGTATAACAGTATTATTTCGAAAGGGTGAAGCATAAGTGGAGATTGATGATAGAAAAAGGAAAATATTAAAGGCTATCATTCGAACATATTTAGAAACAGGTGAACCAGTAGGTTCAAGAACTATTTCAAAATATACGGATCTTAACTTAAGTTCAGCAACTATTCGTAATGAGATGTCTGATTTGGAAGACTTGGGCTTTATTGTTCAACCCCATACTTCAGCAGGAAGAATTCCATCTGATCAAGGGTATCGCTTCTATGTAGATCAATTAATGAACGATAAGGTTCGGGAAATTGAGGATATGAAAGAAATCTTAATTCAAAAAACCGATAAGCTTGAGACCATGCTTCAACAGGTGGCAAAAATGTTGGCGCTGAATACGAATTATGCAACAATGGTGAGCAGACCAAAGTTTAAGCACAAAAAGCTGAAGTTTATACAATTGACAGAGGTAGATGAAACACAGTTGCTTGCCGTTATTGTGATAGAAGGTAATATTGTAAAAAATAAAATTTTGAATCTTTCAGAACCTGTAGATAAGGAAACAGTATTAAAGCTAAATATTATTTTTAATACATTTTTGCAAGGTCTGGATGTGACAGAAATTAATCTGAATATAATACAGAAAATGAAAGAACAGGCTGGTCAGCAGGGCAATTTACTAAGTATTTTGCTGGATGCAATTGCAGATGCTATCAATGAAGAAGATGATTTGGAGATTTATACAAGTGGAGCTACAAACATTTTGAAATATCCAGAGCTTAGTGACAAGGAAAAGGCAACTGAGTTATTGTATACTTTTGAAGAAAAAAAGCAATTAACTGAATTAATTGCAGATAAAATGGATCAAGAAGAGCAGAGAGGAATTCAGGTCTATATAGGAGATGAAACTCCAGTGGAATCCATGAAGGACTGTTCTGTTGTGACTGCCACCTATGAAATAGAGGAAGGTGTGTATGGAAAAGTTGGTATTGTTGGTCCAAAGAGAATGGATTATGAGAGAGTTGTAAGTACACTGCAAAATTTGATGACTCAGCTGGATGAGATTTTTAAAAAGAAATAGTTGAAGTGAAATGAATGAGAAAGGTGGAAAAAAGGTGAGAGATAAGGATAAGGAACAGAAAGCTGGAAAGACATCTAAGGCAGAGAAGCAGGAAGAAAAAGAGGTTTGTGAAAAAAAAGAAGCTGAAGTTGAAGCAGAAGATGTGGCAGAACAGGCAGAACAATCCGCTGAGGCAGATGAGAAAAGCGAGGCTGAAGAAGATGTGAAGCTAAAAAATAATAAAAAAGATAAAAAGGATAAAAACGAGGCTAAAATAGAAGAATTAACAGATAAGCTGATGAGAACAATGGCAGAATTTGATAATTTCCGCCGACGTTCTGAAAAAGAAAAATCTCAGATGTTTGAAATCGGTGCAAAGGACATTATAGAAAAAATACTTCCCGTACTGGATAATTTTGAAAGAGGTTTAAGTACAATTAGGGAAGAAGAAAAAGGAACTGCTTTTGCACAGGGGATTGAGCAGATTTATAAACAGTTTGTAACAGTATTAGAGGATGCTGGTGTTAAGGCGATTGAAGCTGTAGGAAAGGAATTTAATCCAGATTTACACAACGCAGTTATGCATGCAGAGGATGAAAACTTAGGAGAGAATATTATTTCAGACGAATTCCAAAAAGGATATACCTACAGAGATACAGTTGTGAGACACAGCATGGTAAAAGTAGTTAACTGATATAATTTTAAATAATTGTTAAAATAGAATGATGTAATGAGTTTTTTAATAAAATATAGGAGGAAACGATTATGGGTAAAATAATAGGTATTGATTTAGGAACAACAAATTCATGCGTTGCAGTTATGGAAGGTGGTAAACCAGTAGTTATCGCAAATGCAGAAGGTGCGCGTACTACTCCTTCCGTTGTAGCATTTAGTAAAACAGGCGAGAGATTAGTTGGTGAGCCAGCAAAGCGTCAGGCAGTTACAAATGCAGATAAGACTATTTCCTCTATTAAGAGACACATGGGTAGTGATTATAAGGTAACAATTGATGATAAAAAATATTCTCCACAAGAAATTTCAGCTATGACGTTACAAAAATTAAAAGCTGATGCAGAAGCTTATTTAGGTGAGAAGGTAACAGAAGCAGTTATTACAGTTCCAGCATATTTTAATGATGCACAGAGACAGGCAACAAAGGATGCAGGAAAGATAGCTGGTCTTGATGTAAAACGTATTATCAATGAGCCAACAGCAGCAGCACTGGCATATGGTCTTGACAATGAGCATGAACAAAAAATCATGGTATATGACCTTGGTGGTGGTACATTCGATGTATCTATTATTGAAATTGGTGATGGCGTTATTGAAGTTTTAGCTACATCTGGGGATAACAAACTTGGTGGAGACGATTTCGATGAAAGAATTACCCGTTATATGATTGATGAATTTAAAAAACAAGAAGGTGTAGATTTATCAACAGATAAAATGGCTCTTCAGAGATTAAAGGAAGCAGCAGAGAAAGCGAAAAAGGAATTATCTTCTGCTACCACTACTAATATTAATCTTCCATTTATTACAGCAACGGCTGAAGGTCCAAAGCATTTTGATATGAACCTGACAAGAGCAAAATTTGATGAGTTAACACATGATTTAGTTGAGAGGACAGTTGTACCAGTTCAAAATGCATTACGTGATGCTGGTATTACAGCAGCAGAGTTAGGCCAGGTATTATTAGTAGGTGGTTCTACTCGTATTCCAGCTGTTCAGGAAAAAGTAAAAGGCATGACTAATAAAGAACCTTCTAAGAGCTTAAATCCAGATGAGTGTGTTGCATTAGGAGCATCCATTCAAGGTGGTAAATTAGCTGGAGATGCTGGTGCAGGTGATATTCTTCTTCTGGATGTTACGCCGCTTTCTTTATCAATTGAAACAATGGGTGGTGTAGCTACTACGCTGATTCCTAGAAATACTACAATTCCTACTAAGAAGAGTCAGGTATTCTCTACAGCAGCTGATAACCAGACAGCAGTAGATGTGCATGTAGTGCAGGGTGAAAGACAGTTTGCGAGAGATAATAAAACATTAGGACAATTTAGATTAGATGGAATTCCACCAGCAAGAAGAGGTGTTCCACAGATTGAAGTTACATTTGATATTGATGCAAACGGTATCGTTAATGTATCTGCAAAAGACCTGGGTACAGGAAAGGAACAGCATATTACCATTACTTCTGGTTCCAATATGTCAGATTCAGATATTGAAAAGGCAGTCAAGGAAGCAGCTGAATTTGAAGCACAAGATAAGAAACGTAAAGAAGCTGTTGATGCTCGTAATGATGCAGATGCAATGGTATTCCAGACTGAAAAAGCATTGCAGGAAGTTGGAGATAAAATAGACCCAAGTGAGAGAGCTTCTGTAGAATCTGACTTAGCTGAATTAAAGTCCTTACTTGAAAAATCTGATCCTGAATCTATGTCAGACAGTGAAGTGGACGCACTGAAAGCTGCAAAGGATAAGGTTATGAATGGAATTCAGACTTTATCACAAAAAATGTATGAACAACAAGCTCAGCAGGCACAAGGTGCAGGTCCTGATATGGGTGGAAATCCAAATGATGGAAATGCAGGATACGACGATGTTGTAGACGGTGAATATAAAGAAGTATAGTTATTTATCATAAATAGGCGGTCTGACCAGACGGCCTATTTATATATGGAAGGTGGAAGAAATGGCGGATAAGAGAGATTACTATGAAGTTTTAGGTGTGACCAAGGGTGCATCTGATGACGAGCTAAAAAAGGCATATCGAGTGCTTGCAAAAAAATATCATCCAGATATGCATCCAGGAGATACAGAAGCAGAAGAAAGATTTAAGGAAGCATCAGAGGCATATGCAGTTTTAAGCGATCCAGATAAACGCAGGAAGTATGATCAGTTTGGCCATGCTGCGTTTGATGGGGCTGGTGGAGCTGGTGGAGCCGGTGGCTTTGACTTTAATGATTTTGATATGGGAGATATATTTGGAGATATATTTGGAGATTTATTTGGCGGCGGCAGAGCCAGAAGAGCAAATAACGGACCAATGAAAGGTCAAAACATCAGAACTTCAGTTCGTATTACTTTTGAAGAAGCTTGCTTTGGAGTAGAAAAAGAGATAGAGTTAACATTAAAAGACCAGTGTAATACCTGCCATGGAACAGGAGCAAAGCCTGGTACAACACCAGTGACCTGTTCAAAGTGTGGTGGAAAGGGTCAGGTTATTTTTACCCAGCAGTCCTTATTTGGTATGGTGCGTAATGTTCAGACCTGTCCAGATTGTCATGGAACTGGTAAAATAGTAAAAGAAAAATGTTCAGACTGCTATGGAACGGGTTATGTCAGCAGTAAAAAGAAAATTCAAGTATCCATTCCTGCTGGAATCGACAATGGACAGAGTGTGAGAATACGTGATAAAGGTGAGCCAGGAATAAATGGAGGTCCAAGAGGTGATTTACTAGTAGAAGTAATTGTTACAAGACATCCAGTATTTCAACGTCAGGATTATGATATTTATTCTACAGCACCGATTTCCTTTGCCGAGGCAGCGCTGGGCGCAGATGTGAAAATCAGTACCATTGATGGTGAGGTGATTTATTCTGTAAAACCAGGTACCCAGACAGATACCAAGGTTCGTCTAAGGAGCAAAGGTGTTCCAACCTTACGGAATAAACAGGTCAGAGGAGATCATTATGTAACGTTGGTAGTACAGGTTCCAACAAAATTAACTAGTGAGCAAAAGCAGCTTTTGCAGCAGTTTGAAGAATCTCTTACAGGAAAGGTGATGGAACACACTAATTCTGAGGGAGAAACAGAACATAAAACGAAAAAGAAGTTCTTTAAAAAATAGAGAGTTTTGATACAACAATAAGATAAAGTAATATCTTAGTAGGGTGTTGCAGTAGTAATATAGGTTTGTTGCAGCACCCTATGTTTTAGCGTAAAGAAAATGATTCGTTAAGCAGGCAGGAGGCTAATATGAAGTGGAGAAGAGTATCCCTAAAAACAACTACAGAGGCAGTTGATTTTATTAGTAATTTATTTGACGAACTTGGATTTGAAGGAATTCAGATTGAGGATCATATTCCTCTTACCGAAGAAGAAAAAATGAAAATGTATATTGATATTTTACCGGAAATGGAAGAGGATGATGGGACTTGTGTTATCAGCTCCTATGTGGAAATGGATTTGGATGTAGAACAATTAAAACAATCCATTGAGGAAGGACTTGATGAGCTGGCTCTATTTGTGGAACTGGGAGAACGAAAGCTTGAGTTTGAAGTAACAGATGATGAAGATTGGATCAATAATTGGAAAGCATTTTTTAAACCCTTTCGCGTTGCAGACTCCATTTTAATAAAACCGACTTGGGAAGAGATTCCCGATGGTGAAGAAGCAGATATTGTTGTAGAAATCGATCCAGGAACTGCATTTGGGACAGGTTCTCATGAGACAACCAAACTATGTATCGAAGGTCTGAAGAAATACGTGGATTCTGATACAAAGGTACTAGATGTGGGCTGTGGAAGTGGTATTTTATCCATAATAGCAGTAAAGCTGGGAGCCAAATCTGCCTGTGGAACGGATATTGATCCAATTGCGGTACAGGTGGCAAGAGAAAATGTACAGGTAAATCAGTTAGACCAGCAGCAGATTGTAATAAAAGAAGGTAACTTATTAACAGATTCACAATTTTGTGAGAGTATTGGATATGAAAAGTATGATATTGTGGCAGCAAATATTTTAGCAGATGTCATTATACCATTATCTGAAATTGCAGGTAAGTTTTTGAAACCAGGGGGAGTGTTTATATCATCGGGAATCATTAATATGAAAAAAGAAGAAGTAAAACGGGCACTTTTAAAAAATGGATTTGAAATAGTTGAGACAAATGAACAGGGAGACTGGGTTTCTTTTGTTGCAAAATGAGCATTTGACATTTGCATAAAGGAATGATACTATAAGCATATTCGAGTGAAAGGCATGATACGATGCATTGGTTTTATATAGAAAAAAGTCAGATTAATGGAGAGTATATTAGTATTACAGGTTCTGATGTGAATCATATTAAAAATGTCCTTCGCATGTCAAAGGGAGAGAGAGTAGTTATCTGCGATGGTGAGGGAAAAGATTACTATTGTACCTTGCAGGATTTCTCAGCTTCTGAAATTGTGGCAAAAATTGAGGATATTAATGATACAGAATCGGAATTACAGGGAAAAATCTATTTATTTCAGGGAATCCCCAAAAAGGACAAGATGGAATTGATTATTCAAAAGGCAGTTGAACTTGGTGCTTATGAGGTAATTCCTGTTTCCATGAAACGTTGTGTAGCTAAAATTGAGGATAGAAAAAAAGAAGAGAAAAAGATAGAGCGTTGGCAGTCTATTGCCACATCTGCGGCAAAACAGTCTGGAAGAGGTATCATACCAAAAGTAAGAAACGTTATGAGATTTTCAGAAGCAGTTGCATTTGCAAAAGGACTGGATATTAATATAGTTCCTTATGAACAGGCTGACAATATGAGCGAAACGAAGCAGATGATTCAAAAAGCAGCTTCACAGAAATCTATTGGTGTTTTTATCGGCCCAGAGGGGGGCTTTGATGAGTCTGAAATCTCAGCTGTGATAGAAGCTGGTTTTTGTCCAGTTACACTTGGAAGACGGATTTTGCGTACAGAAACGGCAGGCTTAACGATTCTTTCTGTATTAATGTTTGAACTGGAAAAAGAACGGGATAGTATTGTGTAAGGTGTAAAACAAAGGAGTTTTAACAAAATGGAAGTTTATTTAGATAATGCAGCAACAACAAAACCTTTTGAAGCGGTACGAAAGCGTATGTGGGAGACTCTTGAGGAAAATTACGGGAATCCATCTTCCATGCACAAAAAGGGAGTGGAAGCAGAAAAATATGTGAGAGAGGCAAGAGAAACCATTGCCGCTGCACTGAAGGCAGAACAAAAGGAAATCATATTTACATCAGGAGGAACAGAATCTAATAATATGGCACTTATTGGAGCTGCCTATGCTAACCAAAGAGCTGGAAAGCATATTATCACTACTAAAATAGAACACCCGTCTGTGCATAACCCGCTATTTTTTTTAGAAGAACAAGGATTTCAGGTAACTTATTTGAACGTAGATAAAAATGGAAGAGTTATTTTGGAAGAACTAGCAGAATCAATTCGCAAGGAAACGATACTTGTTTCGGTTATGTATGTAAACAATGAAGTGGGAGCATGTGAAAAAATTGATGAGATTTCTAAAATCATAAAAGAAAAGAATGAAAATACAGTATTTCATGTAGATGCCATTCAGGGGTTTGGAAAATACAAAATTTATCCCAAAAGACTTGGAATTGATTTGCTGTCAGTCAGTGCCCATAAGATACATGGACCCAAAGGAGCAGGCTTTCTTTATGTTCAAAATAAGGTGAAGATAAAACCTATTTTGTTTGGTGGAGAACAGCAGAGGGGACTACGTTCAGGAACCGAAAATGTTCCAGGGATTGCAGGGCTTTCAAAGGCAGTAGAAGAAATATATAAGAATTACGATGAAAAAAGAACCCATTTGTACAAGCTGAAAAAGTATTTTATAGATAGAATTGGAGAAATGGGAGGCGTAATGGTTAATGGAATAGAGAATATTCCGATTGAAGAAACAGCGCCGCATATTGTTAGTGTCAGCTTTGAAGATGTTCGTAGTGAAGTACTTTTACATGCTTTAGAAGAAAAGGGAATTTATGTTTCAAGTGGTTCTGCTTGTGCATCTAATCATCCCCAACTTAGCGGAACATTAAAGGCCATGGGGATTCCTAAAAAATATTTAGATTCCACCCTGCGTTTTAGTTTTTCTGTTTCAACGACAATCGAAGAAATTGATTATACAATCGAAGAATTGAAAAAAATCGTTCCTGTGTTAAAACGCTTTACACGTCATTAAAGAAAAAGATTAGTACAGAAAATAAGGAGGAAGTTATGTTTCAGGCATTTTTAATCAAGTACGCTGAAATTGGGATAAAAGGTAAAAACAGATTTATATTTGAGAATGCATTGCGTGATCAAATTTCATTTGTATTAAACGATGTGGAGGGGGATTTCCACGTCATAAAGGATCAGGGAAGAATTTATGTGGAAGCGGCCGGCTCATTTGACTATGAAGAGACAATAGAGGCACTGAAAAGAGTATTTGGGATATCTTCAATTTGTCCCGTTGTATTAGTGGAAGAATATCAGTGGGAAGATTTAACCAAAGCAACTGGCGACTATGTAGAACAACTATATGGAAACAAACCTATGACATTTAAGGTGGAGGCAAAACGTGCAGATAAAAATTATCCTTTAAAATCTCCAGAAATCTGTTCAGAGATGGGAAGTTACCTGCTAAGCCGATTTGAAAATCTAACAGTAGACGTGCATCAGCCAGAGGTAAGAATTTATGTTGAGATACGTAACAGAGCCTATCTGTATTCCCAGAATATTCCCGGGCCAGGTGGTATGCCTGTTGGAACAAATGGAAAAGCAATGCTTTTATTATCAGGGGGAATTGACAGCCCTGTTGCAGGGTATATGATTGCAAAGCGTGGGGTGAAGCTGGCTGCTACGTATTTTCATGCACCTCCTTATACCAGTGAACGAGCAAAGCAAAAGGTTGTAGATTTGGCAAAATTAGTTGCCAGATATTCTGGACCAATCCAGTTGAATGTGGTGAATTTTACTGATATACAGTTATATATATATGAAAAATGTCCTCATGAGGAATTGACCATTATTATGAGACGTTATATGATGAAAATTGCGGAGAGTCTGGCTCTGGAATCAGATTGCCTTGGACTGATTACAGGAGAGAGTATTGGCCAGGTTGCAAGTCAGACAATGCAAAGTCTGCTGGCTACCAATGAGGTCTGTACACTTCCAGTTTATCGTCCTTTAATTGGTTTCGACAAGCAGGAGATTGTAAATGTTTCTGAGAAAATAAATACGTATGAAACATCTATTCTGCCATATGAAGACTGCTGTACTATTTTTGTGGCAAAGCATCCGGTGACAAAACCTAACTTAAAGGTAATTAAGCGTTCGGAAAGAAATCTGGAAGAGAAAATCGAAGAATTAATTCAAGTGGCAATGGATTCTGTGGAGAAGATTATCGTGGAATAAAAACAGGGGACAGACAAAAAGAGGATACATGGTATCCTCCCCCTTATATGATGTATTACTCCACGATATATGGTGTTAATACTTCAATAATGTTATCACTATCTTCAGCATGAATATTTAAATCAATTGGTTTAGATAAATCTAAACTGAAAATACCCATAATAGATTTTGCATCGATCACATATCTGCCTGAAACTAAATCGAAGTCGGAATCAAACTTAGTAATGTCATTCACAAATGACTTTACTTTGTCAATTGAGTTTAATGAAATTTTAACAGTTTTCATTGATATGTCCTCCTTTTTTAAGTTATTAAGTACTATATATATAGTACATTTTGCAGTGGTAAAAGTCAATATACAAAGTAAATAAAAATCAACAGATCGTGTAAATTAAAAGTTAATTTTTCGACCAGATTTTTCGTGTCAGCAGAGAAAAGGATGCTGTTGTTTAAGGGTCAAACAGGAAGGAAGGTAATTTTGGAGAAACAAAAAAGGACAGTTGCCTTTTTAACATTAGGTTGTAAGGTGAATACGTATGAAACAAATGCAATGGAGAAATTATTTTTGGATGCTGGTTATGAAATAACAGAATTTACCAAGAAAGCAGACGTTTATATTATTAACACTTGTACTGTAACTAATATGGCTGACAGGAAGTCCCGTCAGATGCTTCATAAGGCGAAAAAAAATAATCCAGAAGGAATTGTAGTTGCTGCTGGCTGCTATGCACAAGCAGCAGGAGAAGAATTGACAAAAGATATGGCTGTGGATTTAGTAGTTGGGAATAACAGGAAGAGTGAAATCGTTACTATAGTGGAAAACTACATGGGAGAGATGGAATGCAGCTACTATGTAACGGATAAACTGTTTGCAGAAAAAAATTATGAAGAGTTAACGATTGATTCAGCGGGAGACAAAACAAGGGCAGTTATAAAAATACAGGATGGATGTAATCAGTTCTGCTCGTATTGTATTATTCCTTTTGCAAGGGGACGGGTAAGAAGCAGAGAAATAGATGATATTGTTTCAGAGGTTGAAAGACTGGTAGCAGGCGGATATAAAGAGGTTGTACTGACAGGAATTCATTTGTCCTCCTATGGCGTGGATTTGGACCCATGGAGAGAAGGTTTGGAGCATTCTGATTTTGTTGCATTAAGTGGCAGGCCTTTGTTGGCTGTAATTGAAAGGATTAGTAAGATAAGTGGACTAGAACGAATCCGGTTAGGTTCTCTTGAACCAAGGATTATTAGTGAAGCCTTTGCAGGGGAATTAGCAGGACTAGATAAAGTATGTCCTCATTTTCATTTGTCTTTACAAAGTGGCTGCAATGAAACGTTAAAAAGGATGAACCGGCATTATTCTGCCGAGGAATATTATGAAAAATGTGAAATTCTCAGAAGGTATTTTGACAATCCAGCCATTACAACAGATGTGATTGTTGGTTTCCCAGGTGAAACAGAGGAAGAGTTTGAACAGACAAAGGAATTTCTGTCTAAAATAAAATTTGCGCAAATGCATATATTTAAGTTTTCACCGCGAAAAGGGACAAAGGCTGAATGTATGGAAAATCAGGTGGAAGAAAATAAAAAAACTTTAAGAAGTGAGCAATTGATAGAATTAGAAAAACACATGAGGCAGCAGTATATGCAGCAGTTTACTGGAACATTTCAAAACATTTTGTTTGAAGAAGAAATTCAGATTGGGCAGCAGATTTATCAGACAGGACATAACGAACGATATGTTAAGATCGCTGTTTTATCAGATGTGGACTGTCAAAATTATATTCACCAGGTTAAGATTACTGGCTTTTTGAATAATGATATTTTATTAGGTGAAAAATAATCTGACAGGTTTAAAACAGGTGGATTTAGTGAATATTTTAAAAGTAAGAAGTGTCGTATGAAAAAAATGGGTTGCTATTTTACAGCATTTATATTATCATATAACTAATGGTGTGGCCGGATGATATAGAAATGTAACGATAGTAAGGAAGTGACAAGATGCAGGAAATCAATCATACTCAGTTTTTTAAGGTGCAGAAAGAACCTGAAATAAAAGTAAATGAAATGTTATCGAGGGTGTATAGTGCTTTGGCAGAGAAAGGATATGACCCAGTAAGTCAGATTATTGGATACATTATGTCTGGAGATCCAACTTATATCACTAGTTACAATAATGCGAGAAGTCTGATTATGAAAGTAGAAAGAGATGAAATTTTAGAAGAACTATTAAAAAATTACATTGACAGGAATTTAGTATGAAACGAATTATGGGACTTGATTACGGCTCAGTGACGGTAGGCGTTGCAGTCAGTGACGGACTTAATATTACGGCACAGGGAATAGAAGTAATCCGCAGAAAGCAGGAAAATAAGCTCAGGCAGACATTGGCGAGAATTGAAGAACTTGTAAAAGAATACGAAATATCAGAAGTGGTTTTGGGATATCCAAAGAATATGAACAATACAATAGGTGACCGTGCAATTAAATCGGAAGAGTTTGCTGGGATGCTGGAGAAGCGTCTGGGTATTGAGGTACATTTATGGGATGAACGATTAACAACTGTTGCAGCACACCAGTCGATGATAGAGGGAAATTTGCGTAGGGATAAACGCGATCAGATAGTAGATAAAGTAGCAGCAGTATTTATTTTACAGGGGTATCTGGACTATAAAAACTTACAAAAACAGATGGATTAAGGAGAGAAACATGAGCGATAATAATGAAAAAATAGTTTTTACCACAGAAGATGGTGAGGCTTTTGAATTTTTTGTATTAGAAGAAACAAAAATTAACGGTAAGAATTATCTTCTCGTTGCAGATGAAATTGAGGGTGAAGAAGCAAATGCATTAATTCTGGCAGATGTTTCAGAAGAAGAATCAGAAGAGGCAGTATATGAAGTAGTAGAGGATGAAGAACAGCTGGCTGCATTGTCAAAGGTTTTTACGGAACTAATGGAAGATTTGGATATTGAGATTAATGGCTAGTAGATAGCAGCATTTTATAAGGAACCAAAAAGTGCGAGAGAGAAAATTAGATTTCATTTTATTTGTGAAAAGGTGAGGTAAAATGCCTGATAAGCAGGACGTATTTAAGCAGTTGTTGAAAAGTAACGGGCTAAAGGTGACGAATCAAAGAATTGCCATACTGGAAGTGATGGAGAAGAGACCGGAGGAACATCTGACAGTAGAGGAGATTTATGATTATGTAAAAGAAAAGTATTCCGATATTGGACTTGCTACGGTATATCGAACGATACAGGTTTTGTCGGATTTAAATGTGATAGATAAGCTGAATTTAGACGATGGTTATGTAAGATATGAATTGAATATCGCAAGTGAAGAAGGTGAAGGTCATCACCACCATCATTTGATCTGTTTAAAATGCGGCTCGGTGCTTACTTTTCGAGACGATTTATTAGAAACCCTGGAAGAAAGAATTCAGAAGTCCCTAAATTTTCAAGTGACGGATCATGAAGTGAAGCTTTATGGTTACTGTGAAGAGTGTAGAAAAATGGTTGAAAACGAATAAAATATAATCTAATATTTCATACTTGCCCTTTGTTACATAAAAAATATGGAGGTGCATGATTTGAAATCAAAAGAATTATCAGATAAAGGTATTAAAATAATCCCATTAGGTGGATTAGAACAGATTGGTATGAATATTACAGCTTTTGAATATGAGGACAGTATAATCGTTGTAGATTGCGGGTTATCCTTTCCAGCAGATGATATGCTGGGAATTGATTTAGTTATTCCAGATGTGACATATTTAAAAGATAATATTAAAAAAGTAAAAGGGTTTGTTATTACCCATGGACATGAGGATCATATTGGTGGTCTTCCTTATGTTTTGAGGGATGTAAATGTCCCTATATACTCAACAAAGCTTACGATGGGTATCATTGAGAATAAATTAAAAGAGCATAATTTAATGAAAAGCACAAAACGCAAAGTAATTAAATATGGTCAGTCCATTAATTTGGGATGTTTCCGAATAGAATTTATCAGAACGAATCATAGTATTGCAGATGCCGCTGCACTAGCAATTTATTCGCCAGCAGGTATTATTGTTCATACAGGTGACTTCAAAATTGATTATACACCAGTTTTCGGAGAAACAATCGACTTGCAGAGATTTGCGGAAATTGGGAAAAAGGGCGTTTTGGCATTACTAGCTGACAGTACGAATATTATGAAGCCTGGTTTTACCATGTCAGAAAGAACAGTAGGTAAAACATTTGATAATATTTTTGCTGAAAATACGAAACATCGAATTATTGTAGCAACCTTTGCTTCTAATGTGGACAGAGTCCAGCAGATTATTAACTCTGCTGAAAAGTATGGGCGGAAGGTTGTGATTGAAGGCCGCAGTATGGTAAATATTATTACCACTGCCACCGAACTTGGTTATATTAATATGCCGAAAAATATTTTGATTGATATAGAACAAATGAAAAATTATACGGACGATCAGTTGGTATTGATAACAACAGGAAGTCAGGGTGAAGCTATGGCTGCACTTTCACGTATGGCTGCTTCACTTCATAGAAAAGTATCAATTCAGCCAGGAGACACGGTGATTTTTAGTTCAACACCAATTCCAGGAAATGAAAAGTCGGTTTCCAAAGTGATTAATGAATTATCCATGAAAGGCGCTAAAGTTATTTTCCAGGATACACACGTTTCTGGTCATGCCTGTCAAGAAGAGATAAAACTGATTTATACGTTGGTAAAACCTCAATATGCAATTCCTGTACATGGTGAATATCGTCACTTGATTGCACATGCAGAACTGGCAGAAGGAATGGGAATCAACAAGGATAATATTTTCATCTTATCTTCTGGTGACGTATTGGAAATGTCTCACGAAAAGGCAGGAATTGTCTCACGGGTACCAGCTCAAGGAATCCTTGTAGATGGCTTGGGAGTGGGAGATGTAGGAAATATTGTATTGCGGGACAGGCAGCATTTGTCAGAGAATGGATTAATTATTATTGTAGTTACACTAGAAAAATACAGTAATCAGATTCTTGCTGGTCCGGATATTGTTTCGAGAGGATTTGTATATGTAAGAGAATCCGAAAATCTGATGGATGAAGCTAGATTAGTTGTAAATGAAGCATTAAATAAGTGTTTAAGTAAAAATATTACAGACTGGGGTAAAATAAAGAATGAAATTAGAGATACCCTAAGCGAGTATTTGTGGAAAAAGACAAAAAGAGATCCAATGATATTACCTATCATTATGGAAGTGTAGGTTGCAGCTTGGTTACGAATGAATAGACAGCAGAAAACTGAAGATTACATTTTGGAGGGATGATTATGGCAACAAAAGCAGTAAATAATAAGCTAATACTGAAAGTGATGAATCTAGTGCTTTTTGGATTGCTTCACATTGCATTTTATGTTGTAATTATCACTACTGCAATGCATCTGACAGGAAGTGCATATTATACAGCCTACCATGTTTTTGGAAAATCATCGGTTGCAGGTACACCTGGTTTAGAAGTGAGATTTACAGTGCGAGAAGGGGATTCCATATCAGATCTGGCGCAGCGGTTAGAAGATAACAAGTTGATTGCAGATAAAGCGTCTTTTATGATTAGGGCAAAGCTAATGGTTAATTCAGATAGACCTATCATTAAAGGAATATATGTGTTGAATACTTCTATGTCGTACAGGGAAATTATTGAAATGATAACAACGCCTGAAGAAGAGCAGGAAGAGATTCAGGTGAGTAAATGATATAAATATAAAATTGTATGATTAAAAGCGGGTATTTATTAGAGAACTTCTAATGGGTACTCGTCTTTTCTTGAAAACTGATTTATGAGAATGCAGAATGGATGGGAGATTTTGAAATGATAACCAACGAAAGAATAGCGGCCTATATTAATTCTTTGGAAATGGAGCAGAATGATTTTCTGCGGAAACTGGAACAAGAAGCTTTGGCTGATTATGTTCCAATTATAAAAAAACCAACCCAAAGTCTTTTGCGCTTTTTAATTCATTGCCATAATCCAGAAAGAATCCTGGAGGTGGGGACCGCGGTGGGATTTTCTTCAATTCTTATGAGCCAGTACCTAAAGAAAGAAGCTGAAATTATAACAATAGAAAAAATGCCGGAGCGAATTAGACGTGCAAAGGAAAATATAAAGCTTGCCCAAAAGGAACAGGTTATTAAAGTGTTAGAGGGGGATGCAGCCGTTATTTTGCAAGAATTAGGAGAGAAGAAGGAAGCATTTGATTTTGTTTTTATGGATGCTGCAAAAGGGCAGTATCTGAATTTTCTGCCTGATATTTTGAAAATACTCAAAGTTGGCGGAATTCTTATTTCAGATAATGTGTTACAGGATGGGGATATTGTAGAATCCCGATATGCTGTAACACGGCGAAACAGGACAATACATTTTAGAATGAGAGAATATTTATTTGAACTGACACATTCAGAACAATTTGATACGGTTGTTTTACCAATTGGAGATGGAGTAACATTAAGTACAAAAAGGATGTAGTTTTTTGCAAGAAAGGAAATTGAGATGTTGAAAAGTAGTAAGCCAGAACTATTAATCCCAGCAGGGAGTCTTGAGGTTTTAAAGGTTGCAGTTAATTATGGAGCAGATGCTGTCTACATTGGAGGCGAAATGTTTAGTCTGCGTGCAAAGGCGAAAAACTTTACAAGAGAAAATATGGAACAGGGGATTGAATATGCTCATAAGCATGGTGTAAAAGTATATGTAACGGCAAACATTACTGCTCATAACAGAGACTTGGAAAATGCCAGAGAATACTTTGAAGAACTAAAAGTAATAAAGCCAGATGCGATTATTATTTCAGATCCTGGTGTTTTTAGCATTGCCAAAGAGGTTTGTCCAGAGATTGATCTTCATGTCAGCACACAGGCAAATAATGTGAATTATTTAACTTTTCGTTTTTGGAAGACCATGGGGGCTGTCAGAGTTGTAACAGCAAGAGAACTTAGCATGGAAGAGATTGGGCAGATTCGTGCCAATATTCCGGATGATTTGGAAATAGAAACCTTTATTCATGGTGCAATGTGTATTTCCTACTCAGGCAGGTGTCTGCTCAGTAATTATTTTACTGGGAGAGATGCCAATTTAGGGGCGTGTACCCATCCGTGCAGATGGAAATATTCCATAGTTGAGGAAACACGTCCAGGTGAATACATGCCGATTGAAGAAAATGAAAGAGGAACATATATTTTCAATTCAAAGGATTTATGCATGATTGAACATATTCCCGATATTGTAAAGGCGGGTATTAATAGTCTTAAAATCGAAGGTCGGATGAAAACAGCACTATATGTTGCTGTAGTTACTAGAACATACCGTCAGGCAATTGACGATTATTTTAAAGACCCGGCACTATATGAGAAAAATGTTCCATACTATATGAGCGAAATTTCAAAATGTACGTATCGAAAGTTTACTACTGGTTTTTTTTATGGTCCAACTACTGAAGAAAGTCAGGTATATGATAACAATACTTATATTAAAGAGTACACATATCTGGGGTTGATTGAAGGTAAAAGAGAAGCTGGTTATTATAAACTGGAACAGAGAAATAAATTTAGTGTGGGTGAAGTAATTGAGGTTATGAAGCCTTCTGGTGAAAATATAGAGGCTGTGGTTAAGTCTATTCAGGACGAAGAAGGAAATGAGATGGAAAGCTGTCCACATCCAAAACAAGTGATTTTTGTAGATTTAGGTTTAGAATTAGAAGCCTTTGATATTTTAAGAAAAAAACAGGCAGATTAAAAGTTTTTATTTTATGGAAATGCACTAAACAGCCTCCAGAATCATAGACTATAATTAAACTGATTCATCATTGAGGTGCTTATTCAATGAAATCATTTCCTATGCCACTTAGCACCAAGGAGGAGCAACATTATATCCAGCTTTGTAAGATAGGTGATAAAGCAGCAAGAGAAATTTTGATTGAGCGAAACCTGCGTCTTGTGGCACATATTGTGAAAAAATATAACGCAAATGATAAGGAAATTGATGACTTGATTTCGATTGGCACCATTGGATTAATTAAAGCTATAGATACCTTCGACATGGATAAGGGAATTCGTTTAGCCACATATGCTTCTCGATGTATTGATAATGAACTGTTAATGATGCTTAGAAATGGCAAAAAGCAGTCCAGGGATGTCTATTTGTATGAGCCAATAGGAGCCGATAAAGAAGGAAATGAAATCAATTTGTTGGATATTATAGAATCTGTTGACGATGATATTGTAGAATTAATGGAGCTGGAGGAGAATACCAAAAAACTATATCAGTTTTTTGATAAAGTTTTAAGTGAAAGAGAAAAAGAAATTATAAAATTGCGGTATGGTTTAGGTGGAGAGGACGAGGCAACTCAAAGAGAAATTGCAGATATGCTGGGAATTAGCAGAAGCTATGTGAGCAGAATTGAAAAAAAAGCTCTCAGGAAGTTAAGAGAGTCTTTTGATTAATAAGCTGCGACTAGGAATAGAAGTATGTAATGAGTAAAAATACTTGTTGCATACTTCTTTTTTGATAAATTTTTAAATAAGGATTGACTTTTTATAGATTATGACTTATTATTATAAATGAAAATGATAATCAATATCTAATTAATTTTACAAAGGAGCTGGTTATATGCCATTATCGTATGTGAAGCTTGGAGAAGAAAAAGAAATGGTAGGTTTTAGAGGGCAAGATGACATGAGAAGGCATCTTCAGGATATGGGGTTTGTAAATGGAGTTCCAATAAAAGTAGTAAGTGAAAATGACAGTGGATTAATACTTTTGATAAAGGGTGTTAAGGTTGCAATAAACAAAGGACTTGCGTCTAAAATCATGGTGAATTAGGAGGATTTATATGACATTAAAAGAATTAAAGCCAGGTGAGGAAGGTACTGTAAAAGCGATAGGAACAAAGGGACCTATGAAGCGAAGACTGATGGATATGGGGGTAACACCAGGAACCCGTATAAAAGTGGTTAAGATAGCGCCTCTGGGAGATCCAATTGAAGTAAATATCAGAGGATACGAATTAAGCTTACGTAAAGACGAAGCTCAAAATATTACGATGGAATAGCAGAGTTTTACTTACATAAAACTCTGCAAATTTAGAAATGTCGGTTAGCATAAACTAACCAACGGCTATACGAATAGGAGGTAACAGAATGGCAGTTTTAATGAAAAATCAAGAGCAACAGTTTCAGACCAAAATGTTTAAACAGGAACTAATATTTGATGAACTTCGGAAAAGAGGATGTCGGATTACTTCCCAGAGAAAAATAATTACAGAAATTATTTTGGAAAACGAATGTTCCTGTTGCAAAGAAATATATTACCAGGCGGTATTGCGGGATCCGTCAATCGGAATTGCAACGGTTTACCGAATGCTGAATACACTGGAAGAAATCGGAGCAATTAATCGAAAAAATATGTACCAAATTCATTGTGAGGGCTTTAAATGTATTGAAAATGATAATATACTAGTATTAGACGGAAATCATGTGATAGAAATCAAAGATTCTGCCTGGTGCCAGGAGTTAAAAAACAGGTTAAAGGAAAAAGGAATATTGCAAAATGAAGACATCTCATTTCTAGTTAAAATTAGAAAAAATGAAATTGAGGAGGAACAAATGTATGGTTGATTTTTTAGTAGTAGCAATTATTCTGTTCTGCGTTGGACTAATCGTTTATCGGGGCGTAAAAAATAAGAAAGCAGGAATCAATACGGGATGCGGATGCGGTTGCAGCAGTTGTGATAAAAATTGTGGTAAAAACATCTAGACGAGCTGCTAAGAATCATTTAAGATAGAATTCATAACATAGTAGGAGGCAATTTACATGTATGAATCAGGTGAAAACTATCTGGAAACCATTTTGATGCTGAAGAACAGGAATGGTTCGGTGCGGTCTATCGAGATAGCAAGGGAATTGGGATTTAGTAAACCTAGTGTCTGCCGGGCAATGGGAATATTAAAAGAATCGGGACATATCGTAATGGATGCAAAAGGAGAGATTACACTAACGAAATTAGGTCTTGAGAAAGCTAACAGTGTTTTAGAAAGGCATCTGCTGCTGACTGAATTTCTGATTCTTACAACGGGTGTTGATCGGAGTACAGCAGAGGCAGATGCCTGTAAAATGGAACATATCATATGTGATGAAGTATTCCAGGGAATTAAACTATTTTTAGAAAAAACACAAGGTGTTACTTCTTAAATATGGATTCTATGGAATACTGTGAAATATCTTCTGGTGATAAAGAATGAACCCATGGTTCTCGGCAGGTATCTTCTGCACCAGGACCATAGTTTTGATATTCAGCAAAAAAAGTAGTGTGATGACTTTCTGTTTTGTCCCAGTCATGAAAGCCTTCTTTCTTAATATGGGAACCTAGTTCACAATTTATGAATACAGCTTTTGCATAGTTTCGCCATGGTCTTCCCAAATAGACAGAATTATCGGGGCAATTACTGGTAAAACAGCAGTTTTGAAACACATATCCGTAAGTCTGTCCCTTTGGTGTGGATGGAGCAGTTACATAGCCGTTCACTTCCTGGTTTAAAGTGTGAGAAAATATCTCACAGCTTTCAAAATATGCGGTAGCACTGCCAAAAATAAAATCAATATCTCCAGATATAAAGCAATTCCGATAGAGCTGGCGTCCGTTTATACGGGGAGAAAATTGTTTTGGTCCCAGAAATCCATCGGGAATCAGTTCCTTTTCAGGCAGAGGACCTGTAAAAAGGGTATCTTGTCTTGCAATTAAATTGCAGTTTTCAATTTGCAGCAAATCCCCCTCGGCATATAGGGCGATTGCCTGTCCTTTTTCTGAGCCAATGCCGGCTTCATTTCTAATTGTCAGATTATAAAGTGATATCTGGCTGGCATCAATAAAAACAGTATAACTGCGGAATGTGCCGCGCTTTTTTCCGTCAGGCATTGGATCAAATGCCCCCAGAGTGTTTGTTATAATGGTTTCATCTCGATCTTCCCCTTCTAGTTTAAGATTAGGTACTTTGATCTCTAATTGTTCTTTATATACCCCCCGTTTGATGAAAATTGTTTTGTCAGCTTCGGTGCCATTATTAATAGAAATACTATCTACAGCTTCTTGTATTGTTTTGAAATCTCCGCTTCCATTTTGTGCTACAATAATCATGTCTATAGAACCTCCTGAAAGTATTAGTATTATGAAACTATAAAACAAATAAATATGAATAGCAATAGCTTTTTCAAATATTATCTGCACAATGAAAAGATTTATGTTATAATGAATGTGTTTAAACATATGGCAGATAAATTCTGACTAAAAGGAGGGCTTACCATGAGTTTTTTTAATACGATTCAAGATGCAAGTAAAAATATCAAAAAAAGAAGTGTTCTATTTTATATTCTTATGCTACTGCTGTTGTTTAGCATAATGGGATGTGGTAAAAAGAAAGATGCTGCGGAAGATAGTATGGTGACGGAAACGATAACGCCTATTGAAATAGTTCCAACAGAAGATGTTGTAACTCCAGAAAATTCAGAAACTGTGCCAACCGAGGAAGTGCAGCAAACATCAGAACCTGTTGCAGAAGCCAGTGAAATTCCAAAAGCAGAGGTGACAGTGTATGTACCTGATGAGGATGTTCTTTATGAAATTCCAACAAAAGTGACAGCGGAAGATAGTCCACAGGGAATCGTAGATGCATTAATCCAGGCAGGGGCTCTTCCAGAAGGAGTAAAGGTGAATTCTTTTGAAATTGAGGATGATGACAGTTTAACAGCACATATTGATTTATCAAAGGAATTTAGGGATGCCGTGTCACAAACAGGAACAACAGGTGAAACGATGCTGATGGGGTCATTGGTCAATACATTTATTGAGTACTACAAGTTAAAGTCAATAAATGTAACAGCTGAAAACCAGGTTATAAGTACAGGACATCAGGAATATAATGAGCCGTTGGAGTTTTTTGACTTTTTGATAGCAGAAAAATAATTGGAATGTATTATTTGTTGCAGAATAAACTATACCAAAATGAATAGAATGGAAGAAGTACAAGATATAGCAGCTTGTACTAGTTGGCTATTGTAAACAAAGACAGTCATTTTCTGTTTAGTAATCTACACAACAGAAAACGGACAACATTGTATTTGTGTGAATTTATATGTAAAACATTGCTAGTAAAACATAAGAAAAAATGAAAAATAATTAAAAAAAGTATAAAAGATACTTGAAGCAATAGATTTTATTTGCTAAAATAAAGATAATTAAAAATATAGTTTTCTTTATTTTTGAAGAGTGATAGAATATAATTGATAGAGAAATAATAATAAAAATAAAGATTTTATAAAGGTGGTTCATTATATTGGGAACTAGATTGGTAGATCAAGGGGGACGTCGCAAAAAGCGTTTGGGGGATATTTTAATTTCAAGTGGTGCTATCAGTCCAGAAGAGCTTATGACGGCTTTAGACGAACAAAAGAAAAAGGGGAAAAAGTTAGGGGAAACATTAATAGATTCAGGAATTCTCACCGAATTGGATATTGCAGATGCGCTGCACAGGCAGCTGGGAGTTGACATGATTCGGCTTGAAGAATTGGTTATACCTGAAGATATACTCCGCTTAGTTAGTGAGTCGGTTTTGCGAAAATACAACGTGATTCCTTTTGAATTCAATATGATGAATATGAACGAATTAAGAGTCGCAATGTCCGATCCAATGGATATTTATGCTATTGATGATTTGGCTTTTATAACAAATCTTCAAATAGAACCAGTTGTTAGTACACCAACAGAAATTTCTTCTGCAATTGACCGGTACTTTGGTAATGCAGAGGCAATGAAGGTAGCTGAACAATATACAAAAGAGCGTGAAGAAAAGTTTAAGGATTCTAAAAAAGAAGAAGATATTAATTTCGATGATGACATAAGTAATGCACCTATTGTGCAGCTCGTGAATAAGATTATTGAGCAGGCAGTTAGATTACGTGCAAGTGATATACATATTGAACCGATGGAGTATCAAGTTAGAATACGTTTTCGTGTGGATGGTGTGCTGAAGGCTGTTATGTCCTATGGAACAGATCTTTTGGCAGCGATTGTAACGCGAATTAAAATTATCGGTGGAATGGATATATCAGAAAAGAGAAAGCCTCAGGATGGCCGTATTACCAGCGTGGTTGATAGAAGTGAATATGATATTCGTGTATCTATTCTGCCAACTGTATTTGGAGAAAAGGTAGTAATGCGTCTTACATCCAAGCAGGCATTGACGAAGGACAAAAAGGATTTAGGTTTTTCAGATGATGAGCTGGCACTGTTTGATTCTATTTTAAAGCATCCACATGGAATTATTCTGGTAACAGGACCAACTGGTAGTGGTAAGTCCACCACATTATATACGGCATTAAGTGAGCTGAATGTAGAGGGTGTAAATATTATTACGGTTGAAGATCCAGTAGAAGCCAATATTGATGGTATCAATCAGGTTCAAGTTAATAATAAGGCAGATATGACCTTTGCCAATGCGTTGCGTTCGATTCTTCGTCAGGATCCGGATATTATCATGATTGGTGAGATTCGTGACGGGGAGACGGCTCAGATAGCTGTAAAAGCCTCTATTACGGGTCACCTTGTTGTTAGTACACTGCATACAAACAGTGCTTCCAGTACCATTACGAGACTTGAAGATATGGGAATAGAACCTTACTTGATTGCGGACTCTGTAGTTGGTGTTATTGCACAGCGTCTGGTAAGAAGGCTGTGTCCAAAGTGCAAGCAGGGCAGAAGTGCTTCCCGGTATGAAAAAGAAATGTTAGGATATCCGAAGGAAATGCCATTGACTGTTTATGAGCCATGTGGCTGTACTCAGTGTAATAATACTGGTTATTGGGGACGTATTGGTGTATATGAGATTATGGCGATTTCACAAAAAATAAAAGATGTTATCAGCAAGCATGGAAGTGCAGATGATATTGAAAAGGCTGCCTTGGATGAAGGTATGCATACGCTAAGGCTTTCAGCGTCGAAGTTTGTTATAGATGGAATTACGTCCTATTCTGAAATGGAACGTATTTCATTTGATAAATAAAGACTGATTTTAGTTTATAAGCGAGAGGGAAAAGTATGATTACAATTAATGATTTATTAGCTATAACGAATGGAAATGGAGCGTCGGATTTGCATCTTACGGTGGGGGTGCCGCCTAAATGCAGGGTTCATGGCGAGCTGCGGAATATGGAATTTCCCAAGCTTATGCCAGCAGATACAGAGGCAATTATTAATCCGATGCTTTCACCTTACCATCGTTCCATTTTGGATGAGTATGGTGAAGTGGATTTTGCATATTCGGTACCCAATCTGGGAAGGTACCGTGTTAACGTATTTAAACAGAGAGGTTCACTGGCATGCGTGCTGCGTCTTGTAGGTACTACGATTCCGTCACCTCAGATGCTGGGAATTCCATCTTCTATTGTAGAACTGACAGGAAGAAAGAGGGGGCTGGTTCTGGTAACAGGTCCAACGGGTAGTGGTAAATCTACTACACTGGCATCGCTAATTGACCAGATTAATAAAAATTATTCGTCACATATTATTACCCTTGAGGACCCAATAGAATATCTTCATTCACATGTACGTTCTGTGGTGAATCAGAGGGAAATAGGCTTGGATACATATTCATATGAACATGCATTAAGGTCTGCGCTAAGAGAAGATCCAGATGTAATTCTGGTTGGAGAAATGCGAGACTTGGAAACAATCTCCACTGCTATTACCGCAGCAGAGACTGGACATTTGGTATTTTCTACTTTACATACCATTGGTGCGGCAGCAACGGTAGATCGTATGATTGACGTATTTCCGCCACATCAGCAGCAACAGATTCGTATACAAGTAGCTTCTGTTTTGGAAGCGGTTGTTTCACAGCAATTGATTCCGCTTGCTAATGGACGAGGAAGAGCTGCTGCTTTTGAAGTTATGTTGGGAACTCCTGCGGTCAGAAACTTGATTCGTGAAGGGAAAACTCACCAAATTGAAAGTGCTATGCAGACCAGTAAGAAAATTGGTATGCAGACATTGGATGATGCTATTTATGAGTTGTATATTAGCGGTAAAATCGATGCGGAAAAGGCAATCAGCTTTTCCCAGGATCCGATTGCATTTGAAAAGAAAATTTACTAATTAAATTAGGAAGGGATGAGAAAGTGCCATTTTTTGATTATGTCATTTTAGATCAGAGCGGGAAAGAGAAAAAGGGCAAGATGGAAGCCAACGATGTGGAAACAGTCCGCAGTCAGTTAAAGGCTCAAGGACTAATTCCCATTGCAGTAACAGAAGAAACTCTTTTAAATAAAGAGATTACGTTTGGCGGAGGGGTAAAGCCAAGAGACCTGAGTTTATTTTGTAAGCAGTTTCACAGCGTTCTGGCAGCAGGTGTTACGGTAATTAATGCTTTGCAGATGCTTTCTGAACAGACCGAGAAAAAAAGTATGCGGAAGGCAATCCGTGATGTGCAGCTTGCAGTTGAAAAAGGAGAAACTCTTGCAAGTGGTATGGGCGGGCAGCCACAAATCTTTCCACCTATGCTGATTAACATGGTGGAAGCAGGAGAAGCCTCAGGTAACCTTGATACAGCATTTGAGCGTATGGCAACTCAGTTTGAGAAGGATGCGAAACTACGTTCAGTAGTAATTCGTGCCATGGTTTATCCAATTATCGTTTGTGTGGTAGCAGTTGCTGTAGTAATCCTTATGTTAACCTTTGTTGTACCGCAGTTTATGTCCATGTTTGACGATGCAGATATTAAATTACCTAAGATTACATTGGCAGTAATTGCAGTCAGTGATTTTATGGTAAAATTCTGGTGGCTTATGCTGTTAATTATTGCAGGAATTGTAATTGGTCTTCATTTTTATAAGGCATCTGATACTGGAAGAATGACTTTGTCCAGGATAGGATTGAGAATTCCTCTTTTTGGTAAATTAATTGTAAAATCATCTGCTGCACGTTTTACCAGAACATTGAGTACCTTATTAGCAGCAGGTATTTCCTTGATTGATGCAGTAGAAATTACAGCTAAGATTATGGATAATCAGGTAATTAAGGACGCATTGATAGAAGCCAAGGAAGAGGTGGAGCGTGGTGTTCCTTTATCTGAACCATTGGAAATCAGTGGTTTGTTTCCGCCTATGCTGTATCACATGGTAAAAATCGGAGAAGAAACTGGTAATATGGAAGCTATGCTTGACAAAGTAGCAGATTTTTTTGAAGACGATGTGGAGCAGACCACACAGGTACTGACAACAGTGCTAGAGCCATTGATTATAGTAGTTCTGGCTGTTGTTGTAGGTGGAATTATTATGTCAGTATTGGCACCAATGTTTACATTATATTCCAGTGTGGATAAAATGTAAGGAAATAGGTTAACGATGGAGTATCCTGGTAATACATAATCAAATAGCATCGTATGCAGGGTATAAGCCATTTTTAATAATTTATGAAGAAATGAAAAGGAGTAATGAATGATGAGAGAAGAGCTAAGAAAATCAAAAAAACTTGGTAACAAAGGTTTCTCCCTGATCGAGATGATCATTGTTATCGCCATTATGGCAATTTTAGTAGGTGTGGTAGGTACAGCAGTATTACCATACATGGAAAAATCTAGAAAAGCAAAAGATATGCAAATTGTAAGTGGAATCAGTACATCTGCATTAGCTGTATTTGCAGAGCATGCAGATGTTATTTCAACTGATGAGCATATTGTAACAAATTCAACTGGAGACACAGGTAATTCAACTATTTTAGCTGGATTAAAAGAATTATTAGGTGTACCTGCTACATCAACAAGTATATTTGATGATTATTTACCAGCTGGTACTTTTCAGTCAAAAGATGGAAAAAGTGCAACAAGTCTTCATATTGACTATGTTTATGCTACTGGAAAGGTGACAGTTCAGCTTTATAATGGAACTACTGCACTTTTAGATCCAGCTGTTTCTAAATGATTAGGGCATCACTAATTTAATTAATGAGTATTTAAGGAGCAGATCGGCACATGCGATCTGCTTCCTATGAAAGGAAAGTAGTATGGAAGTATTGATATTTGTGGTCATTTTTATTTACGGAATAGTCATAGGCAGCTTTTTGAATGTCTGCATTTATCGGATTCCTAAGAAAGAGAATATTGCAATAGTCCGATCTCATTGTATGAAGTGTGATTATCAACTGAAATGGTACGATTTAATTCCTGTGTTCAGTTATGTTGCTTTAAAAGGAAAATGCAGAAGCTGTGGCGAAAAAATTTCTATCCAGTATCCTGTTATTGAGTTTTTAAATGGTGCTTTTTGGGTTGGCATTTTTGTTGTAAATGGTTTTACAGTGGAGAGTCTGCTATATTGTTTTATGACCTCTGCGTTTATTGTCCTCAGTGTAATTGACTGGAGAATTTACGAAATACCGGATGGAATTAATGTTTTTTTGGCTATTATAGGAGTTGGACGTATTGTATCTGATATAGGGCACTGGTTTGTTTATATAATAGGCGGAGTCAGTATCAGTGCAGTGTTGCTGCTTATTTTTATTCTTTCCAAGGGAAGGGCAATCGGTGGAGGTGATGTAAAATTAATGGCATCAGCAGGACTAATTGTAGGTTGGAAGAATATTATTTTGGCTTTCTTTTTTGGATGTATTATAGGTTCTGTGATTCATGTCATTCGTATGCGTATTCAAGAAGAAGGGAATGTGCTTGCCATGGGACCTTATTTGGCAACGGGTATTTTGATTGCCGCATTATATGGTGAAAAAATGATTCAATGGTATCTGAATCTATGTTCTTTATAATTTTTTGTTACGGAGGATTGATAAAAGCAATCTTGCGTAATGAAAAATTAATGTTTTAAAAATACTTCTAATGGGAGGAAATTACGTGGCTAAGAGAGTATTAAGTATTGAAATTGGTGCAAGAAGTACCAAACTGAGCGAGGTTTCTTATATAAAGGGAACTCCAAATGTACACAAATGTGTTTCCATTCCGACGCCACAAGGTGCGGTTGAGGATGGTTATATCCGGGATAAAAATATGTTTGCTACAGTATTGAGGCAGGCACTTGCAGATGCAAATATTAAGACAAGAGAAGTTATTTTTACTGTAAATTCAACAAAGGTTGCTAATCGTGAGGTTCTGATTCCAGCTGTGAAGGAACAGACCATTAAGTCGATTGTTATGAACCAGGCAACAGAGTATTTTCCAATTGATATTTCAGAGTATACGATTTCTTACTATATATTAAGTCGTGTGTCAAATGGAAAAGATAAGCAGATAAAGTTATTAGTGTTAGCGGCACCAGTCAATTTAATTCGCGGCTATTATGGGCTGGCAGATGCGTTAGAGATGCAGGTTGAATCCATTGATTATATTGGAAACAGCTATTTTCAGATTGCCAAAAAACAAGTTGGTCAGGGAGTCAGCATTGCTGTACATATTAATGAAAACAGCAGTATTATTAATATTATTGAAAATGAAAGCTTAATGCTGCAAAGAATTATACCTTATGGAGCTAATGGTGTAATTGAGGCTGTACAAAAACATTCTACCTTTAAAGTAACTACTTCTGAGGAGGCGGTTAGTCTGCTTTGCCGTGAAAAAATAATTAATCATCAGTTTGATCTGGCAAAGGAAGATGGGGTTACTTATGCAGTAGCATCAGAGGGTTATGAGAAAATAATGAAGGAAGCCCGTGCTAGAGAGGATGTAACGCAGGCATTTAAGTTTGTGGTAAGTAATGTTATCCGTGTGTTAGATTATTTTTCATCAAAGAATCCAGAGAAAAAGATTTCGTTTATTCATCTTAGTGGTATTGGCTCACGCTTTATGGGAGTAGCACAGTTATTTCATAATGAATTAGGCTTAGATGCAAAGAAAATGGAAGATTTGTTTTCCATTCGTTTTGATAAAAATGCTTTGGCAAATCCAGCAGAATCTTCTGAATTTTTAGCTTGTATTGGTGCTTGTGTAAAACCAATTGGATTTGAAATCCATGACGATAAAATGAAGGCAGGAAATAGAGGAACTACAAAAGGTGTGATGTTAGGGGCATCTGCTTGTATGATTTTAACAACAGGACTTATTTTGGTTTCTGTTTTTGCCAATATTGGGTATGCAGCAAAAAAGAGACAGCTTGAAAATGATATTGCGTCCAGAAGTTCTGTGGAAGTTATCTATAATGAATACAATAAAGTTTTAGCTGATTACAATACGTTGGCAGGGGTATATGATTCTACTCGGAATGCTAATGAGAACTTAGACAAATTGATTGGTGAACTAGAAGAAAAACTTCCAAAGGCAGTTTCTGTAACGGCTCTTTCTATTACAGATACGAATGTTTCATTAACCATAACTTTAGATAAAACAATAACAGTAGCAAAGTTATTAATGCAATTACAGCAAATTGATTGCTTGGATAAAATATCTATTGATTCAACAAATACTTCTGACGTAGATGATGGACCTGCAACCGTGTCTATTATTGTAAATGCAGTATATACACAGGATGCGTTCGATAAGTTAGTTGATACAGATAGTGGTTCTGTAGATAATGAAGCAACAGGTGCTGAAACGACGGAACAAAGTGATAATACAGAAGTAAGTGCGGAGTAGGAGGGGCTAAATATGAAGCAAAGTAAAATCTCAGAGAGAGATAAAAAATTATTAATTATTCTTGTCACTATATTATTGGTAGCAGCTTCTGGATTTTTCGTTATTAAGCCAAATTTCGACAAAGCTAAGGCGGTAAAAAAAGATAATGTTGCTTTACAGACAGAGTTAGATACGTTAAAAGCTAAGGAGCAAAAAAAAGAAGAGATTCGTCAGAAGAAAGAAGAAAAGGAAGCAGAAATAACTGAAATTGCAAGTAAATATCCATGTCTTGTAAAAACAGAAAAAATTATTGAAATGATGGTGAAATTGGAAGAGAAAACTAATATTACTCTTACATCTATTACATTAGAAGGATTAAAGCCATTTTATGTTGGCACATCTGTTCAAACAGAACTAGAACAATGTATTACGGATAGAGAGGTGTATGCATTGTTTCAGCAAGAAGTAGAAGAAGTGGATGTGTTACAATTAATTGCAGCACAGCAAAAATTTACTATTTCTTTTGATGGAGCTAACTATAAAGCTTTTAATAATATTATTGAATATTTTATTAAAAATGAGTATCATATGACTATTGACTCAATGGATATGGCGTTTGATTCTTCATCTGGTTTATTATCAGGTTCTATAACTGTATCAGCATATTGCATGGGTAAAAATGGAATACCATATATAGAACCAGATTTAGCATATATTCAGACGAAAAAGCCAGATATATTTGACACTTTTTCAAAAAGCAAGTAATAAAATATAACAAGATAGAAGTTTAGTTTGGCGAGGAGGTTGTTTATGAAATTCCGAAAGAATAAAAAAGGTTTCTCTTTAGTAGAGGTAATGGTTAGTGTTATGGTACTGGCAATCTTATTTATTCCCATTATTTCAAATTTTGTAGCAAGTATAAAAGTGAATCGTGAGGCTGGCTACATGCAAAAGGCAACTTTAGTCGCTCAAACTGTATTGGAAGACGTTAAGAATAAAACTTATGAAGAGTTTTTAAAAGCATCGGGTTGGACGACTCAGCCAGTAGATCCTTCTGATACCGCGGCATTGATTCGAGCAAAAGCAGGGTTTATTTATGATGGTGTGGAGTATAAGGCTGAAGTCAGAATGACGCCAACAAGCTATTATGGTACGGGTGGTGTGGATAGTATTAATGATAAAAAACTGCCGAAGATTTATGCTATGAGTTCCAATAATACTTGTGTTATGTCAGATGGATATGATTCCAGTTCGGGAAAGGTTTTCTTTAGTAATAAGGGTTACCATGATGATTCAAAACTTAGACGTACTATGAAGGTTACAATTGAGAAATTGGCCGATAAACAATATAAAGTCAGTGTAGAGTATGAATATACCTATGATGGATGTATTGAAACGTTACCATTACATATATATGAAGAAACATTTATGAACGGATTAGATTGTATTTATTTTTATTATCAGCCTTTAACCAGTGGAAATGATACATTGAAAATAACTTGTGATACAGTTCCTGCAACGGATCATATTAATTTTTTTGTAATAAGTACAGATACATCAGTGTCTTCGCAGCTGACCATTGATTGTCCTACTGACTTATGTGGAAGTGCAAGTCCGTTTTATATGGTTCATAATGTTAATTTTTCAGACGGTCATTCCAATGAAGTAGCAACTGCGGCAGGTGATTTCTTTGAAGAGGAGACAAAAGATAGACTTTACAGAGTAACTGTAAAGGTTACAAGAGCAAACGATGTGAATAACAAAGTTTATGCTGAAATGAGTTCGGCGAAAGGGGAGAATTAGACCTATGAGATTCGGAAAAAATAAAAAAGGATTTAGTATGATTCTAGTCATTACCGCCATTTCATTTCTTGGAATTATTGGTGCATTGGTGCTTTCTGTTGTTATGACTAATATGCAGATCAAGTCGTCGGATTTAGTTTCAAAGAAAACTTTTTATACAGCTGAGATTGCAGCAGACGAAATTGTATCTGGGCTAGAAGGAATTTCGGCAGATGCCATGGAAGAGGCTTATCAGTCTTTGGTTGTAAATTATATGTCATCTACTGGTGACAGACAGAAATTACTGTCTAAGAATTTTTTTCGCTATGTAGCTGCCCAATTAGGTGCATCTGAACTGCCTAGTACGGATCCAACGGTTGATACTTTAACAGGAAATACATTTACGTTTCAGTTGAGTAAGCTAAATGATTTAATTGAAACTCAATTTAATACAGAAGGTGTGGGAGGTACTCTTACCATAACCTGTTCTACAAATCCGGCCAGCAGCACAAGTGAGTTAGCATATTCAGGAACTCCTTCTGCAACTGGCAGCGGATTTACTTTAGATTATCAATATATAACATTAATGAATGTAAAAATCAGTTATGAAAGCAATAACGGTTTTGCATCTAGTATCACTACTGATTTAAATATTACGCTGCCAGAAAGTGAAGAAATTACGCCAGCATTTGCAAAGTATGCACTAATATCCGATCAGTTGATTGAAGTTAGAAGCGCTACAGAAGTTAAAGGAAGTATGTATGCAGGTACGTTACAGACATCGTACAGCAGTATCCCAAGTAGTAGCACATATCCATTTGATGGAGGAATTGCGATTCTGGGAAGTGGTGATTTAGAGGTAAATGCAGAAAATAGCAATGTAATCACGAGGGAAAATATATGGGTACATGATGGGGCAAAGCTGACCGTAAATGGTGGCAAAGTGTGGGCAGAAAATATATTAACAAGTGGAGCAGCCACTGATGTTGTACCGAATGAAATTAAATTAGACAGTCAGGTACGGGTTGAAAACGATTTGAATCTGAGATCTGCAAATAGCAAAATTACTTTAAAATCAGAGTATGTGGGACTGTCATTTGACAGTATTGACAGTGCAGGCAAAAAAAATGCAGCAAAAAGTAGTGCTATGCTAATTAATGGAAAGAATTCCTCTTTGGATTTAACAGGATTGTCTACACTGATTTTAGGAGGACGGTCATTTATATCTACTAGTTCGGCTACGTCTTCCATTACAGGAGCAACCTTTGATACAGACAATGATATTATGATGGGTGAATCCATTGCGGTGAAAAAGGATCAGTCAGCTTACTTAATACCAGTCACATCCGAATTAAAGTGTAGGGTGAATCCAATCAAAATAGATACATTAGAGGAATATGCAAAAAAATTAGAGTCTACAAGAACGACACCATTTTCTACAGCTGCCCAAACTTCAGATAGTCGTTATCGAGAATTAGAAGACAAAGAAATCTGGAATTATGAAGCTACGGAAACCAATGAAATTTATACCAAGTATTTAAATCCTAGTGAACCAATTAAAAGGGTTTATTATCGGTTAGGTGCAGGCAGCGGTTCAATCCAAATGGTAAGCTTCTATTATAATTTTAAAAGCGAGGCGACAGCCAATGCCTACTATAGTGATTATTTTCATTCAAATAAAGATAAGGTAAAAGAAAATATCTCTTATCACGAAGACACCGCAGGGAATGCTACTGTTACAACAAAAGATAAGGCGGATTATGCCAGATATTTTGTTGGCGGACAGATTGTGGCAAAAACTCCAAGCAGCAGTGGAGAATATATTATTTTAAAGAATAACGAATATAATCCAGATACCTATGAGACTTCAGCGGCTGGGTTGTATACAGAAATAGAAGAATACAAAAACAAATACAAAGCGTTGCAGGCAAGTTTAAGTGAAAATGGTATTCCTCCAGCGAATCCAGATGCCAGCCGATTGTTTGACAGCATTATAAATTACAGCTATTTGTCCAATAAAAGTGCCAATAAGATGATTGAGGATTCGACAAAGCATTACTATTATTTGTATAAAGATTTAGGTGCTTATAATAGTGTTAATATGGAACTGTATATTGTACACAATGATGGGACTAATGGTTCTGGCGGAGCGGCATTTAAAGTTCCAGAAGGAATGAACGGAATAGTGATTACCAGTGGAGATGTTATTATGCCACAGAATTTTACTGGTGTGGTCATTGCCAGAGGAATTATCCATGCCTCGTCGGCAAATTCCAAAATCTATGCAGATGAAGTCATGGTATTGAAGGCGCTAAAGGCTTGCGTGGATACAATAGATAACTTTGGAAATTATGTTAACGCATATAGTGGGTCAGCCTCATCTGGCGAGAGTGTATTAAAGTATAGAAAAAATATTTCCTATGAGAACTGGAAGAAAAATGAAGAGCAATAACACATTAGATGATTATAAGGTTGACTAGTAAGGGGTGATGAGAGTTGAAAAATAGTAAAGGATTTAGTTTAATAGAATTAATTATTGTAATTGCTATTTTAGCCATACTGTCAACAGGTGCTGTTGCTGGGCTTTCCAAAATCCGATATGCCAATACAAAGAAATGTGCCAATGAACTGAATACTCTGATAGAAAAGGGCAGAATGCAGGCTATGAGTAAAGCGGGTACATGGTATCTATATGTATATAAGACTTCTGACGGAGTGTATTACAAAATAACAAAAGAAACTACTACTCCTACAGATGGGAACTTGCTGGCAGGGAATTCTATTTCCATTAAATTTCAAAAGGATGGGGCATCAAGTGAGGAAACACTGACAGCAGGCAGTAACCCCATCAAACTCAAATTTTCTAAAAATACAGGTGGATTGCTTGAGGAGTCAGTGACAGGCGGTGCTGCTTACTATAAGTACATTAAAGTAATTGGAAGCAGTACATACAAAATTGAACTGAACAAGTTAACGGGCAAGCACTTTTTAAGTAAAGGGTAGATAAGGAGGTATTAGATGAAATTGAATCAAAAGGGTTTTTCGATTGTTGAGTTATTGATTGCAATGGCACTAACCTCAATTATCTTGACAGGTATTATCTACTTCGTTTCAACAGGAAGCCGAACAGCCAGTATGGCGGAAAATGATGTGGAATTGCAGTCAGAGGCTCAAATTATTATGACACATATTACAAACATTGTACTAGAAGGGAATTATGCAGAAATCATTCCCACCGTAACATCACACAATGACTCTATGCTTAGGGTATATTATTTCGATACTGCCACAAAAACCAGTATCCGGGAGAAGTTCTTTATTTTTAAAGAAAGTGAAGAAAAGATTTATTACTACGAGGTAGATTCTAAAAATATGACTTCATCAGAA
The DNA here is from genome assembly GCF_900112775.1 of Anaeromicropila populeti. Lineage (GTDB taxonomy): Bacteria > Bacillota > Clostridia > Lachnospirales > Lachnospiraceae > Anaeromicropila_A > Anaeromicropila_A populeti. Next base: position 143,022 of record NZ_FOYZ01000003.1, on the reverse strand, counting down.
ATAACAGCTATGGAAACTAAGATTCGAAATGTGTGGACCAGTGACGGCACGGTCGTTGGCAGTCAGGATGATTTGTTGTGTGATTATGTAAAAGGCTTTGACGCAGATTGTTCCCAGTCTCCTAAAATCCAGGTTACACTTAAGCTTTTTAAGCAGGATAAGGAAGTGAATCTGCAAGAAGAGATTTTAATGCGTAATAAGGAGTTTAGAGATGTCCCAGTAAGCAGATTAGTTAATATTTAATGTTTGGGTTTGGAGAATATTGCAAAGAAATGCATTTGGTGAGTTGAGAGGATGGTTAGATAATTATGAAAGATGATTCCAGAAGATACAAAATAGTTGCTGGGGCTACGGCACTCCTGCTGGTTTTTGCCATGCTGGCTTCTGTGGTGCAGAATAATTTTCTGTTTACTAATAAAAAAGATGTTGTAGAGTCTTATTCCGCAGGAACCTATACACCTACTTTGAAGTTTCGGTCCACAAGCCAGTTCCGTGTACTGGAAATTGTTCCTGAAAGAAGTATGGCAGTGCTAGGTTACTCCATTGAAGGAGAAGAGCCTATTGATTTATCGGCTATTGAGAGTACATTTACAGGTACGGAAAGTGATGCAATGACCTATGAGCATCAATGTTCTGATATGAAACAGGTGCTGGGGGATGCATTAAAAATTGTTGATCAAAAATTCGTGAACAATGATTATTTCATTAAATATGTATTAAAAGAGGCGCTAGAGCTTACATCAGCTGAAGTAAATTATTATCTAGATCATAACTGGGTGGATCATATTGCAGTAGATGTGGAAACCATTAATGAGCATCCAGAATTGATTGATGAGGCAGATTTGATATATATCCATGAGGTAGAGGATTACCGTATTGTAACGTTATATGAAAAATATTCAGATGAATATAGGAATGCTTCTGATGAAGATAATTTAGTGCGTTATTATGTAGGAAAGGGGTCTAATAAAGCAGCAATTTCAAATTCATTAGCTTCTGTACCTAATTTTGCTAAAAAAACAATTAAAGAAAGCGGAACTTATAAGGTTGTTGCAAACGACATTTCGTGGGAGGTTGCAAAAAAACTATATGAATACGCCAGAGTCAATGAAATGCCGTTGATTTTATCAGGTGAATTGTTTGAACGTGAGTATACGTCGTTAAATATATATAAGCTGGGTATCATTTTTTCCATGACAGATAATTTTACCCAGGATGAAGCTGCATATGGTTATACAGGCGGTGAAATAGAAGAATCCGAATTGTATTATAAGATATTTGAGCAAAACGATTTTAAAAATGGATTTTCATTTAAAAAAGTAAAATCCTTGTATTATGATAAGTCAAAAAATAATTTAATGACACCACGAAGTGGAAGTATTACAAAGGGTATCATCAACAGTGATAAAATATATGGTAAAGGCATCGACTGGTCAAATTCTAACCAGACTATAGCAGCAACGATAGCAGATACTTATTCCAGCGAGGTGTACTGGGGGTATGATACAGTTGCAGAAGCAATGCTTTTGGCAATGGGGTATGTGGATAATGGCGATGCATTCAGAAATTTGAAAGAAGCACTAAAAGCTGCAACACAAAATAAGAAATCTACTTATGTAGCCAGAGGCTATATTGGTGACGATTCTGTTACGACGGTTATGGCAATTGGTCATGGTAATGGTATGAATGCGTTAATTGATAATATGATAAGTAGTACCAATGCAAAGGACGTCATCACCGTTATTGCAAATGCAAATAAACCAAGATTCCGCGTATTGGATTTGGAGCCATCCGTTGAATTCAGCTTGTCAAAGTCTGAAGTTAGGAAGTGGTTCCCAGATACAATGAAAAGTAAATATAATCCATTGGTAGTTTATATGTCTATGGCTGAATTTATTGGAAGTGAAGACGATTTAAACAGTGAATATGATTTGATTTATATTGGTTCTTGTCAGGGAACATTACTAGATGCATATAAGTTCTATGAAACTGGCATCATGGCAGAAAGCACTGCATTACAGTCCAGTAATGGAACGGATTCAGCAGAATTTTATTATTCTGGTAATGATATTACCTTGAGAAAAGTCAAAGAAATAGAAGCCTTTATCGCTGCTGGCTATCCAGTTGTCTATCGAGATGATGTTACAAGCTTAGTTGCAGATTTAGACAGTCAGACTGCTTCAACCGGTAAGAGTACAATTTTCCAGGAATTTTTCAATAACAATAAAGCTAAAATGAAGGCACAAGGTAGCTTTACTGGTTCCAATAAACTGGCAGATTCTGATATAGACAAAGGAAAAGCTCAGGTTTATTTATTGAATAGCAATAAAGAGTGGTATTATAAAGAGGGCATGGATCGCTCGAAAGGAATTTCTGGTGTGTCTGGATTCGATAATATGAGTTTTTATGTAAAAACACCAGGAAGCTATAAGGCTTATTTATACGTTGACAGTAACAATGATGGTATCTTTAATCGTTGGAAATATAATGCAGGTGCATCGGCAGAGTGGAAACAAAACAACAACTTTGAAAGTGAAATCTGGAGCAAAAGCTTTTCCAGTACGTCTGGCGGATCGATAATTGATGTTTCTGGATCGGCATTTAAGGCCAATGTGTTTGGAGGAGGATTGCCTTGGAGGCTGGAAGTTGTAAAGATGGATTCCTCTGGCAATGAGTCGGGAATCAGAAGCAGTGTATCTGGTGTAGTTTACTATAATAAAGCAAAGCAGATATTAAAGGTATTGCATGTTGGAGATGATGGTTCTAAGAATCTACTGACCAGCGCAAATGCTTCTTCCTATTTCAATCAGTATATTAATAAAACCACTGTTTCAAATGATTACGATATTAACGTGACATTTATGGATGTGGATGATATAGGCAATGTTCAAGATGAAATGAAAAATTTTGATATTTGTATCTATGGATTCCTAGATGATGGAAGAGAATTGTCTGCCAACGAAGCAGCAGTTGCGGCAGGTTTGGTGGATGTTTCTAAAACGGGAAAAGGAATTATTATTGTAGGAGATTGTTTAACAGCGAACAATCGAGCAGGTATTAATAAAACAGGTATGAATTCAAATATACCGTATCGAAGCTTGTTAAATATGGATCGTAATTATGAGAAACTAGCAGACGCTGATAAAGCAGTAAGAGATACCTTCTGGCTAGAAGGATTTACCTATATTACATTAAATGAAAACTCTTCCACTGCCAATTTTAAGTATTCTCATTTGAATAAGACAGATTACACTACAAATGTAGTTACACAGGTGAATCCAGGAAAGATCACAGAGTATCCGTATACAATTGATACAAAAGCAAAGGATTTTTCAGCGGTGAGAGCCGGTAATTATCAATTGAATCTGGAAGAGGATGCGGTTACAGAAAAGAATATTATAACATATTATTGTTTGGGAGATACCGATGCCAATAATCAAGGGCTGTATACAGTTTCCGACAATAATGCTACAAACAATTATTACTTGTTCCAGAATGACAATATTTATTATACTGGAATTACAAAGACAGCATTTTCTACTTCAGAATCAGAGGTGAAATTATTTGTAAATACAATCGTTGCTGCACTGCACCATGAGAAAAGAATGGATATTACCATAGAAAAGCTTGCTAAGAGTGTTGACAATGTTGGTTATCGTCAATATTTTACCTATGCAGACTATGATTTTCAGGCAGATGCATTCTTGAAAGAAACAGAGGATATCACATTTTCTGTGGACTGTGTGGGAATGGACTCTACGGACATTGTTTGTGAATTGTTAGTTATAAATCCAGATACAACGGTATCAGAACTGTTGGATAAGGCTTGGAATCGTGTAAGAATTAAGGATTCTGCTGGAAATGTTGTAGCAGATTCCACATTAACAGGCTCTACTGCATCAGCAGTGGCATCATTAGATAAGGGCAAACAGTATTCCTTTCCACTGCCGCTTCATTATCTGTCAGGCAGCAATGCTGAGGCAGTGATACAGATTAAAGCGACCGATAAGAAGAGTGGAAAAGTGGCAATTGCAGATATTCAAGTATTAAAAAATGCACTATTTGAATTAAATTAATATAGGTTTTTATAGAAGAGGGTGTGTAAAAGCATCCTCTTTTGAGTATATATTGCAGAGTGAGAAGAGCTTTGTTATAATAATTTTACGATACTTTATGAAAGAAGAGAAAGGGCTAAGGATAAGGGGTATGATAAATAAACTATTAGGGATTGCGAAGAAAAACAGGGAAATTATTGCATATGTCATTGTAGGAGGGATTACAACAGTTGCCAATATTGTGACGTATAAAGTATTGTTTGACTATTGCCATGTAGCTAACTGGACTGCCAATTTAATTGCATGGGTAGTAGGAGTCATAATTGCCTATGTACTCAGCAACAAATTTGTATTTCTTGAGGATGAACAGAACCGGCAAAGTGAACTGAGTAAGATTTGGAAGTTCACAAGTGCAAGACTGGTAACATTGGCCATTGACGAGGCTGGTATGATAGTAATGGTAGATAGTTTAAAACTAAATAGTGACTTTTCCAAAATATTTATGAATATAATTGTGATTGTATTAAATTATATATTTAGTAAGGTATTTGTATTTCGAAGTGGAAAGAAGAAGTAAGGAGTAAAAGATGGAGATTGAAAGAAAGTTTCTTGTAAAGACTCTTCCTGAGAAGCTGGAACAGTATGAGAAGAAAGAAATCGAACAGGGTTATCTGTGTACTAATCCAACAGTCCGTATCCGGAAATGTAATGAGGAATATATTTTGACCTATAAGTCACGGTTTGGAATCCCAGAGTCACTGGAGAGAACCGCAAAGGTTTGTAATGAAGTAGAAGTTCCTTTAAATGAAGAGGGTTATTGGCATTTAAAGGCAAAAGTGGATGATCATATGGTGTATAAAACCAGATACCTAGTTCCTATTGCAGATGAACTGAAGGCGGAAGTGGATGTATTTCATGGGAATTTGGATGGACTTTTACTGGTAGAAGTCGAATTTAAGGAGGAAGAGGCTGCAAATCAATTTTCTATACCCAGCTGGTTTGGGGAAGATGTGAGTCTGGATAAAAGGTTCACAAATGTTTATTTGTCGAAAGTAGAAAACATTTTGCTACTTAATTTAACTTTAGTGTAGATTTTTTATCAATTCTCAATTATAATAGGAAAAGATAATTCAATTTTTATGGAGGATAAGTGCATGTTTAAAATCGTTAAAAAACAGTATCTGGCAAACAACATTTATTTAATGGATGTTTTGGCACCAAGAGTTGCAAAATCATGTTTTCCAGGTCAGTTTGTAATTGTGAAGATGGATGAAAAGGGAGAACGTATCCCCCTGACAATTTGTGATTATGATAGACAAGCAGGAACAGTTACTATAGTATTCCAGTCAGTTGGTGCATCTACTAAGATTATGGCAGAATATGAGGAAGGTGAGTCATTCCGCGATTTTGTTGGTCCACTGGGATGTCGTTCAGAGTTGATTGATGAAGAACCAGAGGAATTAAAAGCAAAAAAAATCTTATTTGTTGCAGGTGGAGTGGGAACAGCACCTGTATATCCACAGGTAAAGTGGATGAAAGAAAATGGTTACGATGTAGACGTAATCATAGGTGCAAGAAATAAGGATTTAATTATATTAGTGGAAGAAATGAAGCAGTGGGCTGAGAATGTATATGTATGTACAGATGATGGTTCACTTGGTTTTAAGGGAAATGTTAATGATCAGATTAAGGACTTAGTGAATAATCAGGGAAAAAGCTATGATCTGGTAGTTGCAATTGGCCCGCTTATTATGATGAAGTTTGTTTCAATTTTAACAAAAGAACTTGGTATTAAGACAATTGTAAGTATGAACCCAGTTATGGTTGACGGAACTGGTATGTGTGGAGCATGTCGTTTAACTGTTGGCGGCAAGGTGAAGTTTGCATGTGTAGACGGACCAGAATTTGATGGACATCTTGTAGACTTTGATGAGTCTATGAAGAGACAGCAGATGTACAAAACAGAAGAAGGCAGAGAAGTGCTGAAATTACAAGAAGGTGACACACATCATCATGGCGGCTGCGGCTGCGGCGGCAATTAATTGGGAAAGGATAGGTAAAGGAAATGGCAGTTGATGTTTTAAAGAGAATTCCTGTAAGAGAGCAGGAACCACAAGTACGTGCGAAAAACTTTGAAGAAGTTTGTTTAGGATATAATCAGGAAGAGGCTATGGATGAGGCTACAAGATGTCTGCAATGTAAAAACGCAAAGTGTATCCAAGGCTGTCCTGTTTCAATTGATATTCCAAGCTTTATTGGCAAGGTAAAAGAAGGAGATATTGCAGAAGCATATCAGATTATTAGTAAATATTCAGCATTGCCAGCTGTTTGTGGACGTGTATGCCCACAGGAGAGTCAGTGTGAAAGCAAGTGTATCAGAGGGATTAAAGGTGAACCAGTTTCTATTGGTAAGTTAGAACGTTTTGTGGCTGACTGGGCAAGGGAAAATGGAATTAAGCCAAATGCACCAGAAGCTACCAATGGTATTAAGGTTGCTGTGATTGGTTCTGGTCCTGCGGGATTAACTTGCGCAGGAGATTTAGCAAAAGCCGGATATGAAGTTACTATTTTTGAAGCATTACATGAAGCAGGCGGTGTTTTATCATATGGTATTCCTGAATTCCGTCTTCCAAAGCAGACAGTTGTTGCATCAGAAATTGAGAACGTGAAATCTTTAGGTGTTAAGATAGAAACAAATGTTGTGATTGGTAAGTCAACAACTATTGATGAGCTATTACAGGAAGAGGGATTTTCCGCAGTATTTGTTGGATCTGGTGCAGGACTTCCTAAATTTATGAACATTCCAGGGGAAAATGCCAATGGTGTATTTTCTGCCAATGAATATCTGACCAGAAATAATTTAATGAAAGCATTTGATGAAAGCTATGCTACACCGATTAAAGGCGGTAATAAGGTAGCTGTTGTTGGTGGGGGTAATGTAGCAATGGATGCTGCCAGAACAGCTCTTCGTTTAGGCGCAGAAGTTCATATTATCTATCGTAGAGGCGAGTCAGAGCTTCCAGCCAGAGTAGAAGAAGTGCATCATGCAAAAGAGGAAGGAATCATTTTCGATCTTCTGACAAATCCAAAGGAAATTATTGTGAATGAAGATGGCTGGGTAAGTGGTATCAAAGTGGTTGATATGGAACTGGGTGAACCAGATGCATCTGGAAGAAGAAGTCCAGTTGAAAAAGCAGGTTCTGAACATATAATTGATGTGGATACAGTAATTATGTCTTTAGGTACAAGTCCTAACCCATTAATTTCTTCAACAACCGATGGATTAGAAGTGAATAAATGGCAGTGTATTATGGCTGATGAGGCAAATGGAGCAACTTCAAAGGAAGGTGTATTTGCTGGTGGTGATGCTGTAACAGGAGCTGCAACGGTTATTTTAGCTATGGGTGCTGGTAAGGCAGCAGCAAAGGGAATCGAGGAATTCTTAAAGAAATAGAGAATGTAGTATAATATTTACAAAAGCGCTTATTAATTTCAGTTGATGGAACTAGTAAGCGCTTTTTTGACAAAATACGACTTAGTTTTCGGGTTTTGTGGAAGAATCAAGGAAAAAACAGTTGATGTGTTATGGCAGATATGTTACAATAGTATTAAAGATGTTTATCAAATTAAATTACATATTTTCTATTTCTTACAGAATTGAGAATAATATATTGGTAATCGGTGGGGGTTTTCTATTAATGAAAATAAATATTTTTGCTTTGATGTTATACCAATTTGATAATAAATCAGGTTTGTTGTTAACCTTTATTGCGATTGCTCTGGTGATTACAATTGTCTTTATGCTGATTAATATGAGAAGAAGGATTGTGGCAGAAGCAGATGCGTTTGAGGCTAAAAGGCAGTTGGAAGATAATTATGTAAAGCTGGAAGAAGCATATGAAAAAGTAAAGCATACGCAGAAGGAACTGGCACAAAAATATGAAGAGCTGAAGCGCAGCGAAGAGCGGAATAAAAAGCTTGCATTTACAGATTATCTGACAGATTTACCGAACCGCGTTGCATTTTCGGAAAAGCTGGATCATATACTGGCAACGATCAGACCTTCTGAGAACATTGCCATCATGTATATTGATTTGGATAATTTTAAGAATATTAACGATGTTTTGGGTCATTCCTATGGAGATGAACTTTTAATTGATGTAACAGACCGTATCCGGCAGGTACTGGACGAGAATGATTTCTTTTCCAGGTTTGGCGGTGATGAGTTCATTATTCTTACACAGAATTTTGTGGATGAAGGTGAGTATGAACAAAAGATTAAGAAGATTCAGAAGGTATTCAGTTATCCATTCGTTTTATCAACACGAGAATTTTTTGTTACGACAAGTATTGGAGTAGCCTTTGCACCAAAGGATGGGAAGACAACGCAGATGCTCATTAAGAATGTTGATGCGGCAATGTATGTGGCAAAAGGAATGGGCAAAAGCACATACTGTTTTTATGATGAAAAGATTAACAATAGTCTTATGGATAAGATAGAATTACAGTCCGAACTTCGTACTGCAATAGAGAACAACGAATTTGATGTATACTATCAGGCACAGATCGATTTGGAAAAGGATCGGATTGTTGGTTTTGAAGCTTTGGTACGTTGGAATCATCCAACAAAAGGATTAATTACCCCAGCTGGTTTTGTACAAGTGGCAGAAGAGACAGGGTTAATTGTTCCTATTGGACAATGGGTGCTCCTTGAGGCATGCAAGCAGCTGAAGCAGTGGGAAGAAGCAGGGTTTACAGAAATCAATATTGCTGTTAATTTGTCTGCGAGGCAGTTTAAAGATGCAGATATTGTAGAAACTGTATGTGAAGTTATAAAGGAAACGAAAATCGATCCAAATAAATTGGAATTAGAAATAACGGAATCAATTGCATTAGAAAACATGAGTTATTCGATTGCAATGATTCAGAAACTGAAATCAATTGGAGTAAAATTTTCGCTGGATGATTTTGGAACAGGCTACTCTTCCATGAATTATTTAAAGCATCTTCCAGTGAATAACTTGAAAATTGACAAGAGTTTTCTAGATACGGTTATGGAAGATCAGAATGATCAAAAGATTGTATCAACTATTATTACATTAGCTCAGACTTTAGATTTGGTCGTAATTGCAGAAGGTGTTGAAAGCAATGAACAAGCTGTATTCTTAAAAAATGTTCATTGTGATAAGGCACAAGGATATTTATATAGTAAGCCAATTCCGCAAAAGGATGCAGGTTTTTTATTAGAGAAGCTTCGAGAAAGAAGGAACCATGCGAATCTGACATTGGAACAGGCACTTAGAGAGGCAGAGGCATAAGAAAATATAAGGATAGGATAGATGCAGAATATAGTAGATAAGGGTAAAAAATATTTTATTTGTACAGTTACAGGAATATTTTTATTAATAGAAGCGGTTATTTATGTGGCATTTCTTAGTTTGGATATAGCAAACAGCCATAGTGATTATTCTACTGGGATGAAATTTATAGGAATCAGCTTATGTTTGTTCTATAGCATAATCTGCTTTTTAATGAAGGAAGATAAAAACTTAGAAAATAATATAGTAACATTGGCTATTACGACAACTGTAATAGCTGATGTTTTTTTGCTTTTATTAAATAGACACTACACAATCGGGCTGTTATTCTTTAACATAACACAGGTTTGCTATGGAATAAAAATTTATTTATCAAGAAGGAAAAAGGGAAGCTTATTTTTTATTATACGGTTCGTGACCTTTCTGGCTCTAATCTGGATAGTTGGTTGGAGAAAGGTATCGATTGATTTGCTTGTTTTGTTAACAGGTTTTTACTTTGTCAATTTATTTTATAATGTAATTGGAAGCTGTTTACAGTGGAAGAAAAATGTATTATTTGCGGTAGGTATGCTGTTATTTCTTTGCTGTGACATTCAAGTGGGCATTTTTAACATAAGCCAGTATATTTCGATTGAAGGCGAACTTTTTAAAAAACTTTTTGCATTTAGTCAGATAGGGATGTGGTTATTTTATTTGCCAAGCCAGGTATTGCTAACATTAAGCAATCGTTGGAGTGAAAAATAAAATAATGTATTGATTTATATGGTTTTTCTTGGTAAAATGTAGAGGCAGCACGAAATAGAAAGGAGTATTGAATGGAGTATTTAGAATTTGTTAAGACAGTAGAGAGCAAAATTAAAGAAAGGGCAGGTGAAGGGTATACAGTACGAGTGAATCAAGTAGTAAAAAATAACGAAGTCTATTTGGACGGGCTGGTTATTTTAAAGGAAGAGAGCAAAATTTCTCCTAATATTTATTTGAATGGTTATTATGAACAATATTTAAAAGGAAAGACGGTAGAAGAAGTAGTTCTGGAAATTTGGGAGATTTATGAGGCTTCCTTTCATTCGGAGGTGATAAAAGAGTTTGATTTACCATTGGATTTAGACTCCCAAAAAGATAAGATTATATTCCGATTGGTTCATTACGAACGGAATAAGGAGCGTTTAAAGGGAATTCCCCATTTGAGATTTTTGGATTTAGCAATTACATTCCATTGTCTCGTTTCTAGAGGAGAACTTGGAGTTAGTACTTTAACGATTACTAATATAATAAAGCAGAAATGGAAGATTTCATTAAATGAATTAATGAGATATGCTGTGAAAAACACCCAACAGTTATTTCCAGTGTCAATACGGCGTATGGAAGAAGTGATATTTGATATTATGCAATCGGAGTTAATCAGCTTAGCTGGTGAATCGCCAGAAGAGGAATCAGATTCTTATGCTTGTCAGGTTCATGAACTCATACAGGAGATATTGGAGATGAAACGAGTGCCGGAACCGTATGGCATGTATGTGATGTCGAATCTTTCAGGAGTCAATGGTGCAGCCTCATTGCTGTATGAAGAAGTTTTGCAGGAATTTGCCTGTTCTATTCAGTCTAATTTATATATCTTACCAAGTAGTATTCATGAAATTATTATTATTCCCTATTCAAATGCATTAAATGTGCAGCAGCTAAAATCTATGGTAAAGGAAGTAAATCAAACACAGGTTCCAAGAGAAGATATTCTAAGTGATCGTGTCTATATTTATTCTTATCAAGAACATTCATTTCAAATCATGTAATTTTATTCAGTAAAGAAAGTCATTTATTCCATAACATACATATTCTAATAAGCATAGTTATAAGCATTTTTACAAATCTTATTCTTAAAAAGAAAAGGATGAGAAAAAGATGAAAACGATAAGCTTTTTTGACACAAAACCTTATGATAAAGTTTATTTCGATGCGTATAAAGCAAAATATCATATTGATATTATTTATCATGAAACGAAACTAAATAAGGGCTCTGCAATTCTGGCAAAAAACAGTCAGGGTGTATGTGCTTTTGTAAATGACACCTTGGACAGAGAAACATTAGAAACCTTATGCGAAAGTGGAATTGAAATTGTGGCGATGCGTTGTGCAGGCTATAATAATGTGGACTTGAAATTTGCAAAAGGAAAAATTCATATTGTCCGAGTGCCAGCGTATTCGCCTCATGCAGTAGCAGAAGCAACAATGGGAATGCTTTTAACATTAAATCGAAAATTTCATCGTGCCTATAACCGGACAAGAGAATATAATTTTAGTATAAATGGATTAAATGGATTTGATTTATATGGAAAAACCATTGGTGTAGTGGGAACTGGGCAAATAGGAAGAATATTTATCAAAATATGCAAAGGATTTGGTATGAACATTCTTGCCTATGACCCATATCCTGCTCAAGATGCTGATTTTCAATATGTAGATTTTAATGAATTATGTGAGAAATCAGATATTATTTCGCTGCATTGTCCGCTAACTAAGGAAAGCCATTACATTATCAATCAAAAATCCATTGAGAAAATGAAGCAGGGAGTTTATATTATCAATACATCCCGAGGTGCGCTGATAGATAGTGATGATCTGCTGGAAAATATTAAATCTGGTAAAATTGGTGGAGCTGCTTTAGATGTATATGAAGAGGAATCGGATTTCTTTTTTGAAGATTTGTCAAATACGATTGTGCATGATGATGTATTATCTCGATTAATATCTATGCCAAATGTTTTAGTAACCTCTCACCAGGCATTTTTTACGAATGAAGCAATTGAAAATATTGCAAAAACTACGTTGGGAAATTTTCAGGAATTTTTTGATGTAGGCACTTTGACAAATGAAGTCTGCTATAAATGAGCATAAAAAATGCACCTGACAGGAGTCGAACCTGCGCACATGGCTTCGGACGCCACTGCTCTATCCACTGAGCTACAGATGCTAAAAAGTACTTTTCTATTATATATGGAAAATTGAAAAAAGTAAATAGCAGATTGCTTTTTCTTTAAAATTTTGTTACTATTATAGAGGAAATAACAAAAGTATTAGAAAAGGTGAACTTATGAAATTAAAATACAAGAAAATAGTGCTTCTGATTACGTTAGGAACTATGTTTATTGGTTTTGTAACATTATCTCTTAGTAAGCCAGTCAAAAATAAATCAAAAGCTGACAGTGTTGAGACAAGTGCAGGACAAATCAGCGTGGATAGTACCGAGTTTACAAAGCAGACCTATGAAGGTGAGGCCGGGGAAATAATTCTTGAGAAAGATGCTTATGATGAAGTGAACCAACTGGTGAAAGACTATCTGAATGCAAGAGTACGTTGTGATATGGATGCATTGAGCAGTCTTGTCAGTGATGTGAGTTATCTAAGTGAAAAGACATTGCAAGAAAAAAGTGAATATATTGAAGGCTATCAGAATATTGAATGTTATACGGTAAAAGGTCTGGAAGAGGACAGCTACATTGTATATGTATATAGTGAAGTGAAGATTTTGGATATTGATACACCAGCACCAGGGCTTACAAGTATTTATATTCGTAAGACAGATGATGACAAGCTATGTGTGTATTTTGGTGTCTTGGATGAAGAAACACAGAACTATATGAAAGAAGCTGCTGAGTGCGAAGGGGTACAGGAACTGATTCGTTCAGTGGATAATCGTTTTACAGAAGCTCTTCAAAAGGATGAGAAATTAAATGAGTTTGACAAGAAGCTTGAGAATTCTGCTAAGAATAGTAACAGCTGATATTTTATAGGAATGAAAAAGGTGTTGCAAATGAAGGTTGTATACCATATTTACACGGGAACAATAGGATTTGCAGCACCTGCTTTATGAAGAAATGAATTGACTTTTAAAGGATAAGGGTGAGAGATAGATGGGAAAGGATAATTTAGCAGAGGACGCTATTCGCTTAAATAAATACATGAGTGATGCTGGATTTTGTTCCAGACGTGAGGCAGACCGTCTGATTGAGCAAGGGAAAGTTACCATTGATGGGCAAAAAGCAGCACTAGGAGATAAAATATTTTGGAATCAGATTATTGCAGTTAACGGCAGAGAAATAGAGCGAGAAGAAAAAAGAATCTTAATTGCTTTTCATAAGCCCAGGGGAATTGTATGTACCACAAGTAAAAATGATCCAGATAATATCGTAGATTATATTCATATGGATAAAAGGATTTATCCCATTGGGAGGCTGGATAAAGATTCAGAGGGGCTTATTCTGCTAACTAATAAGGGCGATATTGTAGACGACATTTTACGTGGAAGTAATCACCATGAAAAGGAATATGTGGTTACAGTGAATAAAAAAATTACCTCTGATTTTGTCAGAAAAATGGAGCAGGGAGTCCCTATATTAGATACGGTAACACGTCCTTGCAAAATTGAGGTAATAGGAGATTATCAGTTTAAAATTGTCATTACTCAGGGATTGAACCGGCAGATACGAAGAATGTGTGAGTATTTTGAATATCGGGTAATCCGGCTGAGGCGTGTTCGAATTATGAATATTTTGTTAGGAAATCTGAAAGAAGGTACTTATCGTGGGGTAACGGATAAGGAATTTAGTGAATTAAAGCGGTTGTTAAAGAAGAGATAGATAAAACGGTATTGTGGAAAGGAAATTGTTTATGGACAAAAAACTGCGTATGCGTGAACTTGTAACACTTTTAAATGAGGCAGGAAAAGCCTATTATCAAGAAGCTAATGAGATTATGAGTAATTTTGAATATGATAAACTTTATGATGAGCTTCTTTCACTGGAAAAGGAATTAGGAACTGTTTTGTCAAATAGTCCAAGCATCCATGTGGGCTATGAAGTTTTAAGTGAACTTCCTAAGGAGCGTCATATGTCGGCAATGCTTTCCCTTGATAAAACCAAAGAGGTTGGTACATTAAAATCTTGGCTTGGGAATCAGACAGGAATTTTGTCATGGAAGCTAGATGGATTGACCATTGTATTAACCTATGAAAATGGTAAACTGATGAAAGCTGTAACGAGAGGAAATGGTGAAATAGGAGAGGTTATCACAAATAATGCAAAGGTTTTTGCCAATATTCCTTTAGAAATCAGCTATCAGGGAACTCTTGTTTTAAGAGGAGAGGCACTTATTAAGTATTCTGATTTTGAGAAAATTAACAGCCAAATTGCCGATGTGGATGCCAAATATAAAAATCCAAGAAACTTGTGCAGTGGATCAGTTCGTCAGCTTAATAATGAAATTACAGCGAAAAGAAGCGTGTATTTTTTTGCATTTGCGTTGGTACAGGCAGCAGGAACTGATTTTGAAAATTCCAGGGAAAAGCAAATGAAATGGCTGGAAGAACAAGGATTTGATGTGGTGGAAAGCAGAAAAGTCACAAAGGATACCATTGAAGAAAGTGTTGAGTGGTTTTCCCAGCAGGTTGGGAAAACTGATTTTCCGTCTGACGGCTTGGTACTAATTTTAGACGACATCGCTTATGGGCAGTCATTGGGAACTACATCAAAGTTTCCAAGGGATGCCATTGCATTTAAATGGGCAGACGAAATTCGAGAAACTAAATTATTAGAGATTGAATGGAGTGCTTCCAGGACTGGTTTAATTAATCCGGTTGCGATTTTTGAACCAGTGGAGTTGGAAGGAACTACAGTAAGCAGAGCCAGTGTTCATAATGTAAGTATTCTGGAGGGTCTGGAACTTGGAATAGGGGATACTGTTGAAGTGTATAAGGCTAATATGATTATACCACAGATTGCCAGAAATCTGACTAGAAGCAATTCAGTAGTAATTCCAGAGACATGTCCAGTATGTGGAGGAAAAACAGAGGTTCGCAGCGATCATTCCAGCCAAAATGTAAAATCACTGTATTGCACAAATCCAGAGTGTATTGCGAAAAAAATCAAGCTGTTTTCTCATTTTGTCGGAAGAAATGCTATGAATATAGATGGACTTTCGGAAGCAACGGTTGAAAAGCTGATACAAAAGGGATATATAAAAGAATTAGCTGATTTGTATCATTTAAAGGATCACCAGGAGGGAATTGTTTCTATGGAGGGGTACGGAGAAAAATCCTTTGAAAACTTAATGCAATCCATAGAAAAGTCCAGAAATGTCCAAGTGGAGAATTTTCTGTTTAGTTTAGGGATAGAGAACATAGGACTATCTACTGCCAAATTAATCGTAAAGGCGTTTGGAAGTGATATTCATAAATTGATGGAATTGTCCTCTGGAGATTTATTAGACGTTAGTGGAATCGGGGATATCATTGCAGATACTTATGTGTCTTATTTCCAAAAGGAGCAAAACAGGAAAAATGTGCAGCACTTGATTCATGAGCTTCATTTTGTTACAGAGGAAAATGAAGAAGAGCCAATTTTTACAGATATGGTTTTTGTTATAACAGGTTCTGTTAATCATTTTGCAAACCGGAACGAGGTGAAGGATGTAATTGAAAAAAGAGGCGGCAAGGTTACTGGTTCGGTTACATCAAAGACTAACTATTTAATTAATAATGATAATACTTCTAATTCATCAAAAAATAAGAAGGCAAAGGAATTAGGGATTCCGATTATTACAGAAGAAGAATTTATGCAGATGCTTAGTTGATATTTGTATTTTATTATGATAGAATAAGGGGAGTTTTGGAAGGAAGATGATGAAAAATGCCAATTAAAGTACAGAGTAATTTGCCAGCAAAAAGAGTACTGGAGAATGAAAATATATTTATTATGGATGAAAACAGAGCAATTGAGCAGGACATCCGGCCGTTGCAGATTGCTATTTTGAACTTGATGCCTCTTAAGGAGGACACAGAAGTCCAGCTTTTAAGGTCTTTATCTAATACACCGTTACAGGTAGATATTACATTTTTAACAACAGCATCTTATATTGGGAAAAATACACCAGCCAGCCATCTAGATAAGTTTTATATGACATTTGAAGAAGTAAAGCACATGAAATTTGACGGCTTGATTATTACAGGTGCGCCAGTAGAAACCATGGAATTTGAAGAGGTTCAGTATTGGGAAGAGCTGGTTCAGATTATGGAATGGTCAAAAACCAACATTACCTCGACACTTCATATATGCTGGGGAGCCCAGGCAGGAATTTATTATCATTATGGAGTGCGGAAGTACGACCTTGAGGAAAAAATGTTTGGGGTGTTTGAACATCGTGTCCTGCACCGAAAGGTTCCGTTAATGCGTGGATTTGACGATGTGTTCTTTGCCCCTCATTCTAGGCACACAGGGACATGCAGTGAAGATATCCTGAAGGAAGAACGGCTGACTATATTAGCGCAGTCTGAGGAGGCTGGTGTTTATCTTGCTATTGCAGAGGAAGGTAAACAGATTTTTGTATTTGGACATCCTGAGTACGATCGTATGACGCTGGACTCGGAATACAAGCGTGATTTTGAAAAGGGAGCTGAGATTAAGCTTCCTGTTAATTATTATCCGGGGAATGACTGCAATGAAAAGCCTTTGCTAACCTGGAGGGGACATTCCAATGCGTTGTATACTAATTGGCTGAATTATTATGTATATCAGAGGACGCCGTATGAGTTATAGGAAAGTTAAGGAAAGACGCACGATTGCAGAGCTTGACTGATGTTATTTTAATAAATGGTTTTCTTATTTTTTCTTAAATATTCTTAAAAGATTTTATTTATTTGGAGTAAAAATGGAGTAATAAATGAAAAAAAATGGAGTGTAAAACCTGCTAAATGAATATGATAAGCAATAAAAAAAGGATAATCAGAATGTGTTTGGTTGTCCTTTTTTTGTTGCTTAAAAGCAACAGAATGCACATATTACCTTTTTTCCTAAGCCAGAGTCGCGCAGCTCTGGCTTAAATTATGGAAAAGGGTATGGAAAAATAAAAAGGAAAGAAGGAGTTTGAAATGAATAATAAAGTAATTGCAGTAGTAAATCAAAAAGGTGGAGTGGGAAAACAACTACTACTTTAAATTTAGGCTATGCGTTAGCAAATCAGGAAAAGAAAGTTTTACTGGTGCATTTTGACCCACAGGGAAGCTTAATCGTATCTCTTAGGAATGATGATAATGATACAAACTACAATAGCTAATCCTATTGGGTGCGTAATTGAAGATAAAACACTTCCTGATAAGAAGAATTATATTATCACGATTGGAAATATGGATCTGATACCATATAATATTGTTTTGTCTGCGATTGAGCTAAGCCGGGAAGGGTTATAAGTAATGTTGTAAAAAGGGTTAGAAAGATAAGAATTGTAATAGGAAGGGAATTAGAGGAATGAAGAATTGAAGATGTGTGGAATTATGGGAGCTGGCATGGAACGTGCGACAGATTTTCTTTTTTTACCACATCAGGTGTTTTGCTATGACACCTAAATTATACAATAAAAGATCATATATTGAAAAAGAAAATATTATATATAGATTTATTACAAATAATAGTATATAATTTAGTATAACTAATAGATTGTGAATTATTGGGGAAATAAAAGGGATTGTTGGATGTTGTAGCGCAGGAATATATAAAAGCGGAAAAATAGAACGTTATAGTTGGTGGACTGATTCATATAAAAACATTGTAGAAATAGCTTTAGGAATATACCTCATGTTATGGGTAGAGATTTAACAGAATATGAAATATATATGTAACCCATAGACACTGTCTATGCAATCAGTGGTTTTAAACTTCTAATGTATGGATGCTGATATATTTTGTCAGCTAATACAACGGTCATAAGTTGAGCGATTCCAGAAAGGAATAGGTCAGCATAATTTTTTTCAGGATAAACATAAATCATTCTGCCATAGGATGAAGTGTTACATGGAGTTTAACAAACGCCTAATATATGGCAATAGGAAAAGGAGGAAAAAGTAAATGAATAAGGTAAATATAGTAAATAGCATTATTGAAGGACTAAAGATTGAATGCGAAGAGGTGTATATAAATTCCAATGAAACAGTTGTTTCTGCCGTTTCAAGAATTGTAACTGAATATGTTAGACACAATTTTAACAGATTCGACTTGAACAAAACAACAGAGGAAGGAGAGTCAAAAAGAATTTTCAAGGACGTTGGCTCAGACATATGTCTAATATCATTGAAGCCAACAATGTATTCTTTCACGCAGAATCGATACGGTATCGTGAATAACATAGATATTCCACGAAATAAGTTGTGGAGATTATTCTCAAACGAAATTAATAACGAATGCTTTAGTGTTTGTTTTACTGGAAACGGAACATACAGCAAAAAGGTAAACGATTTAATTTGTTCATTATGGGAAACTAGAAAAATATCTGAAAATTATCCGTTCTTGACATCGTATCTTGGAAGTATCGAGATAGATGGTATAACATATAACATTTGTAAATATATCGAAAACCAAACCCCGCTTGAATTTGTATGGAAGAAGTGTTTCATAGGGACTATGAAACACAATCTTGTGGATGTTGATAAGTTCCAAACGAAATATGGAACTTATATTAAACCAGAAGATGAAACAGAAGAATTTGTTAGGTTTGATTGGAGAAATCCATTCGAGAAAGATGGAGTGAGATACAAGGATGAGTGTATTCCTGATGACTTCGCAGGTTTTTGGGTAGATACAACAGCTGCTAAGAAAACGGTTCTAGCTGTATCTAATATTATATCTGAATTCTTACTTAAAAAAGATTACATATTCGTTGATACTTGTTATTTTATTAATACAAAGGGTTCTGTTGTGTATAGCGAGATAACTCCTGATGGAATGCGAATCAAGAAGAAAGGCAAATGTTTTGACAAGGATTTGTGGAGAATTGGAAAAGAAGAAAGTCTAATATATGATACTTGGATGGGTTTATATGATGATTTAGCAAACATAGGAGGTGAACAATGACCAATGAAATAATTTTTGATGGTGGAGATATGGCAGGAAAATCCACAATAATAAAGTTTCTTAGGGAGTTCGGGTTTAACATAAAAGATCGTGAACCAGAATTTATATGTAAATATATGCTTACTAGTTATTCTCAAGAAGATAGAGTTGAAAAATTAAAGATAAACTTTAAAACTAAGTTGGATGGCAGGTTGATCATTTTCATATACAATGATGATGAAGCAATTATTAACAAGAGAATTAAAGAACGAAAGTTAGATGGAACATTGAGCAAATTTGATGATGATGCTGTAATGTATAATAAAATGTACAGAGATACCGGTGAAAATATATTAAAAGATAATACCATAAAAAATTTCTATTTGTACAACACATCGGGGAAATTTTTATTTGATAATATAATAAATATGATTCAAATATTTACTGAATATGGAATCAGAACGGATAAGTTAATTTATACAACATCTGAAGACGTAAATTTCGAAGAAATCAAAGCAAATAAAATTTTATTTGAAACACTTGTGTCTGGTATAAATCTAGATAAAAATAAGGCGCTTAAGGATGCTGTCAAATTGGTTATGAGAAACGAAGAGTTTGCAAAGATTCCTCTTGTATATAATACGATATCATACTATGAAAATATGGTAATCAAATATAAATATTTCATAGATTATGATTTCGTAGATACAATAAAGAATGATATTACAGATTTTGAACTGAATCAATTATGTCCATGTAGATTTTGCTCACAATTTGTAAATGAAAGCTCTGAATTAAACGAGGCTGGCAATGTGATCATCAAAAAGTATAAGAATTTTGTTTTAGGTGTTGGGATAGGGCAAATATGCGATAGATATTTGATACTGACTCCAATTAGACACATTAGTTCTTTCAGTATGATCAACACAGAAGAACAAGAAGAGTTAAAAAAAATCATGAATGATCTTATCAAGTTTAATCAATCAAAATTCAATTCAAAGACAGCTTTCGTTGAGCATGGTGCAAATTTTATTAATAATTTTTCAAAGACTATAGAACACGCACATTTACATGTTATTTCAACCACGTTTGAACTAGATGATTTTACTCTACCATTCAGAAAAATAGAGTTTAATGAAATATTCAATATCAGCGGTGTATACAATTTATACTTTGATGAAGAAAAAACACTTGTGCATGAATCTAATACTAAAATATCACAGTACTGGAGAAAGTTAATAGCAAGTACAAATGGAAGAGAGTGGGATTGGCGAAAGGCAAAGGAAACAAAACCAGACTTAGAAAAAATTAAAAATATGTATCACGAATTATAGAAAAGAGAATGATGGTGTATAGTTAATTTTGATAACTTTTTCAGGCTATGAGAATGAAAACTTATAAGAATGAAAAAGTCTGGAACTCATTATAAATAGTGCGTTTCAGACTTTCTTTATCAAATGCTGGCATTACAGAATAGATACAAACAATTACCGTTGGCCATTTATATTCAAAAGTTTCATTTTTAATTCTTTTTCAATGCGATTTAATTCAATTTCTGCTTCTTTCCTCTTTTGATGTCCTTCTGTTTGGATACGAAGCACTTCATCCAAAGTAGATATTAAGGATTCATTTGTAAAACGCAAGGTCTCAATGTCTACGATACCGCGTTCAGATTCCTTTGCAGTTTCAATGGTGGCAATTTTAAGCGTTTCTGCATTCTTTTTTAATAACTCGTTGGTCATATCCGTTACTTCTCTTTGAGCCTTTGCAGCCTGAGTAGAGTGAGTAACGCCAAGTGCAAGAACCATTTGACTCTTCCAAAGAGGAATCGTATTAACAATGGTTGACTGTACTTTCTCTACCATCATGGTATCATTATTCTGCACCAAACGAATCTGAGGAGCCATCTGAATTGAAATCATTCTAGTTAATTCCAAATCATGAATTTTCTTTTCAAATCGGTTGCAGATGGCAACAAGGTCGTTAACAGCCTGTGCATCTTCAGGAAGATTGCTAAAATTAGATTTCTCAATTAATTTAGGCAGTTCCTCCGATTGAACTTTCGCTAATTTCTTTTTTCCTGCTAAAATATACATAGAAAGTTCTTTAAAGTATGTTTTGTTTAAATCATACATCTTGTCCAACATAGCAATATCTTTTAACAATTGAACCTGATGGCTTTCTAGAGCTTGACAAATTTTATTGATATTCACCTCTGCTTTATCATACTTTGTTTTCATTACAGTGAGTTTATTGGAGGTTTTTTTGAAAAATCCTAAAAAACCCTTTTCCTCAACATCGGTATCAAAGGATCTTAGTTCCAATACTACACTAGAGAGCATTTCTCCTATTTCACCTAAGTCCTTTGTTTTAACATTATTCAAAGCAGTTTCTGAGAAGTCAGCAATCTTTTTCTGAGCTCCAATACCATATTGAAGAATAAGATTTGATTTACTAAGATCGATTGCATTAGCAAAATCATTTACCATCATTTGCTCTTCTGGCGACAAACTGCTTTCGTCAAATTGAATTGCCTCTGGTTTTGCTGCTTCGGGCTTCGTAGTGATTTGCTCAGCAGTATCTTCACCAAAGGGATCAAAGGTTAGTGTTGGTACTTCATTATTCATTATTTTGTCCTCCCATAGTTTGATTCAAAATCCCCTTGTGTCAGTCCTTCTTGGGCAAGAAGGGTTTCTAACACAGATATATCAGTAGAAACATCCATAGCAGCATCCACAAAAAGGCTGTCAAATAACTTTTCAAATGCCTGATTTATGGTATCTAATGTGTTTTCTATCTCATTTTTTGCTGTAGTAATCGTTTCACCCTGTACAGATTGCCTGTCAAAGTCTTTGTAGGCATTTACTAATTTCAGAGTGGTTGGAAGATAATAATCCATAAACTTCTGTATTTCAGCAAGTTGTGCTGGATGTGATTCTACATAATTAAATATTTTTGCGATAACTTCTTCTAGACGGTACAATTTTCTGGACATATCTTCACTCTGGATAGCATCATTGGCTTCCTTAATCTGTCGAATACATGTTTGTCCATTTTCTATAGCATCTTCTAATTCTGATCGTGTTGTCTGATTAACAGATTGCTTTAAATCTGATATATGGTTCGTTTCTTGTCCGTAGTCATCCTTGCTTTTTGCTTGTTCTTTCTGCATAATCATGTTTTTCTGCAATGCTCTGTATTGATTATAGCTTTCACGATTTAAGATTAGACAGGTTTCCTCATCATCAATATGACCTTCTGGAAACATACCCAGAGAAACCATTTTTCTAAAATCCTTCAGAATAAATTTTTTACTAAGACCACAATTGTGTGATAATTCTTTTATTGAATAATAGCTGCGACCTTGAAATGTTCTTAAATATCGACGAAATCTTCGTAAGCGCTTTCGAATTTGAGAACCCTTGACTGCCATATATAGGAAGATAAACAATAAGGGTGATAATCCAAAAGCAATTGTTCCAAGTACATAAAGGTTTCCAGTTGATGCACCAACTAAATATAACACAAATATTGCGATTCCTACTAGTCCAAAACCCATGTTTCCTAAAACAGTAAGTATCTTTCCAGAAACTCTGCCAATAGGAAAATTTGGAATGTTATTATAGTGCTTTTGTGTCGAAGGATAAGTTGCTTTTGGGTTGTTTCTAGTTGTAGTATAATGTTGAGTGTTGTTTTGTGGACAATTCACCTGTTTAGTACTACCTTCATTATTATTCTTAAATTCGTCGCCATTTTGATGTTCATTACTTTGAGTGTATTTATTATAAGCAGTGTTCCTGTTTCGTTTATTTATAGTATATATGCCTAACGAGTTTCGCACTTCTTCTAGTGCACCATTTACTGTATTGCCAATGTCACTATTTAATTGATGGAAGTCCATGGTATTCACTGCATTTTGAACGATATCCTTTATTTCGTCCCCTATATTTAAATTATTTCTTTTACTCATAATATCTCCTCTGCTATATTATTGTAAATATAACTAGTTCCATTATAACTTATTCTACTGTAATTGACAATTTCTAATATAAAAAAATCAATTCAAAAAATTATAAAACAATTATATTATAATAAATACTATATTGCAATATATAATAGATAGTGATAATATATATTATGAGATGTATATTAGGAATTATATTTATAGTATGATGCAAAGTAAATTGCTTATAATCAGGCGGAAAGGAGTTAGAATATGAATGCACAGTTTAAAAAAGGAGTGCTGGAGTTATGTGTGCTTTCAAAATTAGTTGAGGCAGATCGTTATGGATATGAATTAACAGAAGCAATATCACAACAGATGATAATTTCAACGGGAACCTTATATCTTATTTTAAAACGATTAAAAGATGAAGCTTATGTAGAAACTTATTTAGTGGAGTCAGGTGAGGGGCCAGCTAGAAAGTACTATCATTTAACAGAGCAGGGAAGAATACATCAAGAGACTTTAAAAAAGGAATGGTTAGATTTTGTAAATGTCGTACAAGGCATTTTGGAATAGGAGGATGGATAATGAATAAGATTGAATATTTAAATGCATTAAAAGAAGCTTTAAAGGATACAGATGATAGTGTAATGGAAGAAATATTATCGGATTACGAAGAACATTTTCAAGTTGGGATAGAGAAAGGGAAAAGTGAAGAACAAATTTGTGAAGAATTAGGAACGATCGATGACCTGGTAGAAGAAATCAAGGGAGTATACAATACTGATAACCAAGAAGGTAAATATAAGAATAGTCAGCAATCCGATTCAAAAAGCAAGAAATTTAAAGATTGGCATTTTAATTTTAATAATATTGATAGTGAAAAGATTGGCGGAGTCATTAATAATGCTTTAGACTCAGCAGGCGAAACAATTAGTAAAATTGATGTAATCGAAATTGGTCATACATTAAAAAGCACACTGGACCAAGCCACTTCTTCTATTAATAATTTTGCAGATAGCTATATTAAGAATCAAGGGGATGGCCAATCTGTAAATAAGAGGAATGCAGAAGGTTTTAAAGAAAATGTAACAAAAAGCTATGATGATGCTGAGGAACCTATTGAAAGCACTCAAACAGAGACAGAGAACAAAAAAGAAACAGAAATCAAAGAGGATATTGAGTACGATGATAGTACAATAGATTGGTCAGAAAGTGAGGAAAGCAATGACGAACCAGTAGATTCAGACGATAAGAGCGATACTGTCAATTCAAATAAAGCTAATACAGGATTAAATGTTATAATTGATGGCATATGTGCTAATGTTACTGTACGTAAATCATCTAATAATAAAATAAATCTAAGTTATGAAAACAATGGTAACGATAGACAGAAACAAATGTATGAATTTTATAGTTACAAGGAAGGTAATACAGTTTATGCAGGCATTCGCAGAGTTGGAAAATCAGTATTTTTATTTAACCTTATATTAAATTCAATTAATATCAATGTAGAAGTACCAGAGGGCATGGGCAATATTCATATTAAGACGGCAAGTGGAAATGTTCAGATTGTTGATGTGAATTCAGATAGAATGATAGCAGCAACCGCCAGCGGCGATATTTTAATTGACAAGGTTTATGCAACAGATATTCAAATCAGAAGTTCCAGTGGAGAAATAAAACTTGATGATTTGAATTGCATTCAATTAAATACTAGAACGGAGAGTGGTGATGTTGAGGCTGATAACATAGAAACAAAGTTTCTTTCTCTTAAAAGTTCAAGCGGTGATATTAAATGCAGGAATATAGTTGCAGATATTATTGATAATAGATCCTTTAGTGGTGATTTTAATTACGTTAATGTAAAAGTAAGTGAAGGCAAAATAAGAAGTACAAGTGGCAATATTTCTATCAGTGAATTTACAATGAACAATTCAGATGTCAGCAATGTAAGCGGGAATATTAAATTGTCACAAATTGTTGGAGATGGCTTAAGAGCTGGTAGTACAAGTGGTAATATTACCCTTGATGTCAACGTGAAAAGATGTCATGCCAGTTCAAAGAGCGGTTATGTGAAAGTGAAGTGTCAAGGAGATATTATATTAGAGTCTAACAGCATTAGCGGAAATATTAATGTTAACTTAAAAAACAATGGAAATGGATATTGCGTGAATTCAAGAACTACCTCAGGTGGTCTTTACATTAATTATAACAATATGTGTCAAAGAAATCTGAAAACAGGTACTTATACCAATGGTAATCAAGGAAGTGAACTGATTTTGAGTTCAGTAAGCGGTGATATTCACTTAAATGATTATTAATTATTTGTTAAAAGGTCAAAAAATTAATTGTGATTCTATAATAACTCTTTCAAGTAATAAAACTTCTTTGTATACAGAGAATTGCAGAAACAAGAGGGCTGTCGTTATGGTGCGGAAAGAAATTCCAGTACCACAGCGACAGCTTTTCTTTAAATCCTATACATCTGTACTTGGATTGCATTCATTTTTGTGATATGTTTAAAAAGGAATAAAATATATGATAAAGTGAGGAAATGCTTATGACAGTAGAAATGGATCTATATTCACGAATTTTCAACAAAGTTTGCAAATCGTTTGGTAAAGCTGGAACGATTGCAGGCTTGGGACTAAAGTACATAAATAAGCGGGAGACAAAGGAAAAGGTTATATGGATATTCTAAAGGATTATATAGCAGGTAATGGCTTAGATAACATTGATTCAAGAATTGACGCGCTAATCACATCAATTGTGGGAGAAAGTAATCTTTATTTGGCATCCAATGCTTTTTATGATGCGATGATAGGAAAGAATGTTTCCGGATCAACTTTGGAACTGTGGACTCAAAAGCTAGCTCAATTGGTTTCAGATGATAACCTGATGAATTGCTATTTATCTTTGGAAGGGTATTTGGCGCGGTTAATTCATTACCAGCTCATTGCAACAAACTTAGTCATAGAAGCAAAAAATTATTTATATGATAGTCCCAGCGACCCATACGCTCCAGGTTCTGTGATAAATACTGTCTTTGAAAATAAAAGGCTCCAAACTGGTAAGAATCAGATATAACATCTTATCAGTAAGGAGCCTTTTTAAGATAAAGTCGCGCAAATCTGGCTCATATGATGAAAAAATAATATTTCTTGAAATTGCAGATGATAACTGTTATAATATAGGAAACTAGAAAACTAAAAACAGTTTCTTGGTTTCTGGAAGGGAAGATAGTATGGAATTAAAAGAGCAAATAATTGAGGCAACTATAGAAGAATTTAATGAGAAAGGACTTAAGTTTACGATGGATCAATTAGCCAAAAGAATGGGTATCAGTAAAAAAACGTTATATTCAGTGTTTTCTGATAAGGAAAGTTTATTCTTAGAGGCAATTGATACTTGCTTCTCTGAAATTAAGAGAAGTGAGAAGGAGATTTTTGAGGATGATAAGTTAGATACTATGGAGAAGATTCGCAAAATTATTATCGTATTACCAAAACGATATCAGGCAATTGATTTTCGTCAGCTATATCAGCTGGAGGAGAAGTTTCCAAAGATGTTCCGTAAGATTGAAGCCAGGCTTGAAACGGATTGGGAGCCAACGATACAGTTAATTGAACAGGCTATACGTGAAGGAAAGATTCGTCGTATTGAAATACCTGTTTTACAAACAATGATTAGTTCTACCATAGAGGCATTTATAAAAACTAACGTACTGATTAAAAATGATATTAGTTACACAAATGCTTTGGAGGAAATGATTTGCATCATTTTAGATGGGATTCGTGTAAAAAGTAGTGAAACGTAGTATTATTTATGTAAAAAATAGTCTTATAATTACAACAAGATAAGAAAGTAGAAGGAGTTGATGAAGATGTTTGAACGAGTTCCGTTAAATGACAACTGGTTATATATAGAAAACTTTTGTGAGG
This sequence comes from Anaeromicropila populeti, assembly GCF_900112775.1. GTDB lineage: Bacteria > Bacillota > Clostridia > Lachnospirales > Lachnospiraceae > Anaeromicropila_A > Anaeromicropila_A populeti. Next base: position 115,887 of record NZ_FOYZ01000003.1, on the reverse strand, counting down.
TTATGAAAGAGGAGGAATATGACGAATCTAGGATGTCATCTGTTCGTCTGCCTCATACAAACATAGAATTACCCTTTCACTATTTCGATGAAGGTGTCTATCAGTTCGTAAGCTGTTATCGTAGAAAGATATATGGAGAGAGGAGCTACTTAGGCAAACATGTATTCATAACTTTTGAAGGTGTCGCTCATATAGCCAAGATTTACATGCATGGAAAGCTGATTGGAGAACATAAAGGAGGATATACCGCATTTACAATAGATATTTCGCCTTACCTGCATCTAGGTGAATATAATACCTTGGTGGTAGAGGTTGATAGTAGAGAGTCAAATAATATTCCACCGTTCGGCCATGTAATTGACTATATGACTTATGGTGGTATCTACCGCGAAGTCTTCTTGGAAGTGAAAGAGAGTATTTATATTGATGATGTTTTTATTCAGACAAAGGAGGTTAGGAACGAAACAAAGAAGTTACAGGTTGAAGTTACAGTGAAACAATCTCTGGATAAGGCGGGGGAGGCACCATGGAATCAGCATAATTTAGAGGGTAGTTCGGTTAAGCTATTATTGCAGCGAGAGGGCTGTAAGGATGGCATGCATGAACTGGGAAATTATACTTTGAAAGGTGAAACAACGACGATAGAACTACGGGTTTCTGACGTGGAACTATGGGAGATAGAACGTCCAGTGCTGTATATACTCTATGTTGAGTTAGAAATTGATAATGAGCGTGTCGATGGAAAATGGATTCGTTTTGGATTTAGAGAAAGTGAATTTCGTAAGGATGGATTCTATTTAAATGGAGAAAAGATAAAATTACTGGGGCTGAATCGACATCAATCCTATCCCTATGTTGGATATGCCATGCCAAGGAGAGCTCAGCAAACGGACGCTGATATTTTAAAGAGGGAACTTGGAGTAAATGCAGTACGTACGTCACATTATCCACAATCGCAGCATTTCATAAATCGTTGTGATGAACTTGGGCTGCTTGTTTTCACAGAGATTCCAGGGTGGCAGCATATTGGTGATTCTCAGTGGAAGGAAGCTGCTATCCAGAATACGAGAGAAATGATATTGCAGTATAGGAACCATCCTTCTATTGTTCTTTGGGGAGTACGAATTAATGAATCACAGGATGATGACGAATTTTACAATAAAACCAACAGGATTGCCCATGAACTCGATCCATCTAGACAGACAGGAGGAGTTAGATTCCTTAAGAATAGTAATCTTCTGGAGGATGTATATACTTATAATGATTTTTCCCATAACGGTTGTACAGAGGGATTAGAACCTAAGAAATCAGTAACCTCAAATATGGGAGCATCGTACCTTGTTTCAGAGTTTAATGGGCATATGTTTCCAACGAAACCATTTGACTCAGAGGAGCACCGTCTAAATCATGCGAAACGCCATGCAGCGGTTTTGAATTCCTTGTATCAATATAATGATATTGCTGGAGGATTTGGCTGGTGTATGTTCGATTACAATACACATAAAGACTTCGGAAGCGGAGATCGTATCTGTTATCATGGGGTATTAACGATGTTTCGTAATCATAAGCTGGCAGCAAGCGTCTATGGGAGTCAGTTAGGTAGTAGTCCAGTCTGTGAAATCAGTTCTAGTATGGATATTGGGGAACATCCTGCATGCAACCTTTCTAATGTAATGGCTTTTACTAATTCGGATAGTATAAAGCTATATAAGAACGATGAATTTGTAAAGGAGTTCTATCCAGATACGAAGAAATATAGCAGTTTACCGCACCCCCCTATTGTAATAGATGATTTCGTAGGTGAATTAATTGAGAGGAAGGAAGGCTATTGTCATAGTAGTGCTGAGACTATTAAGAAAGTTCTTTTCGCGATTAGAGACAACGGACAGAACCACTTACCGCTTCACCTCAAGATAAAGATGGCTTTAGTTATGCTTAAAGAGAAGCTAAGCTTTCAAGAAGGACTTCAACTATACTACAAGTATATCGGCAACTGGGGAGGAGAGGCTATAAGCTATCGCTTTGATGCTATTCAAAACGGAGTAAGTGTCAAATCAATAGTTAAGAAGCCAGTTAGTAAGCCAGCATTTAAAGTGATAACAGATACGAATACTTTGTCTGAAGAGGGTACGTATGATGTTGCTTCCATTAGAATACTTGCAGTAGATGAGAATGGTGAGAAGCTTCCTTATTTTCAGGAAGTGGTTGAGTTGATTACAACTGGTCCAATCGAAATAATTGGCCCCAAAAAAATCAGCTTAAAAGGAGGTTCCTTTGGAACCTATGTGAAAACCATTGGAAAGGTTGGAGAAGCAAGTCTTAGCTTATGCTCGGAATCTTTAGACAAGGTGACAATCGATTTTACAATTATTTGACGTAAAGAGGAAGGTGTTTAATAATATGAAATTATCAAGAAGAGAAAAGGTGGCGTATGGAGTTGGAGCTATAGGAAAAGATATGGTTTACGCATTCGTATCTGGGTTTCTGTTCTACTATTTTAATACTGTATTGGGAATAAGTGCAACATTCATAGGAATTGTGTTTATGGGAGCAAGAATCTTTGATGCTTTTAATGATCCTTTCATGGGGATTGTTGTGGAGAAAACGAATTCTAGGTTTGGCAAATTTCGTCCGTGGATTTTAATTGGATCAATATTGAATGCTGTTGTATTATACTTCCTATTTTCAATGCCAACTAGTTTAAGTGGTAATCCTAAGTTAATTTATGCGGCAGTGGTCTATTTACTATGGGGAATAACGTATACAATGATGGATATCCCTTATTGGTCAATGATTCCTGCAATCACTGACAGCGGAAAAGATCGAGAAAGCATGTCGGTAATAGCAAGAAGCTGTGCCGGAGTTGGATTTGCATTACCTACAGCACTAACTTTAACCTTGGTAACACAATTAGGTGCTGATAATAAGAGAGAAGGTTTTCGCTATCTTGCAATCATAATAGCAGTTATTTTTGTAATTGCACTAACAATTACTGCGTCTAATGTGAAGGAGAGAAACCGGTTCCAAGGAGAAACTCCAACGATTAAGGATATGTTCCGGGCACTTGTTAACAATGATCAGGCTCTTATTGTAGTGGTATCAGTTGTACTATTTAATGCTTCTTTATATTTAACCCAACAGCTTGCACTGTATTTTTTTCAATTTGACATAGGAAATGAAGAGTTGTATAGTGTATTTGGAACTGTAGGAGGAGCAGCTCAGATATTAGCTATGATGTGTCTTCCAATTATACGTAAAAAATTTGAAATGAAATTAATTTTTACTGGGGCAATTGTGACAGCAATCTGCGGATATATTTTTCTTTTTTTATTAGGTACGCTGAATGTAACCAATCTTATTCTGCTTTGCCTGGCTGCACTTATCATTTTTATTGGTTTTGGATTAGCTACTGTTTCAACTACGATTTTTCTTGCAGATTCGGTAGATTATGGGGAATGGAAAAGTAATCAAAGGAATGAGAGTGTTATCTTCTCCTTACAGACTTTTGTGGTAAAACTTTCATCTGCAATATCAGTACTTTTAGCTGGAATAGGGCTGGATGTGATTAAGCTTGACGTTACTGCTGAGACGCAGACGGAAGGAACATTATTAGGCTTACGTTTGCTTATGACAATACTTCCACTTATTGGACTCAGCCTTGCAGTGTATATATTTCGTAAAAAATATCGTTTAACAGAATCGTTTTTAAAGACGATTACAAAGGAAAATAAGGAGAGGTTTATTATGCATAGAGAAATGAGAAGAATGGATAAAGTACTTTCAGAAAAGGAAATAGACGAAATTTTGTATCATGCTTCATATGGTGTGTTATCCACTATAGGTGAGGATGGAATTCCTTATGGGGTACCAATAAGTTTTGTTCATGAAGGTAATAGAATATATTTTCATTCGGCTGTAGAAGGTCATAAATTGGACAATATACAGTTTAATAATAAGGTATCCTTTTGCATTGTAACGGATGTGGAAACCATTCCAGATCAATTTAACACTAAGTATATGAGTGTTATCCTATTTGGAACGGTTAGTGAGGTTAGTGAAGAAGGGAAAACAAAAGTTTTCAATTTATTTCTGGAAAAATTTTCACATGAATTTATGGAGTCAGGCAAGGACTACATAAAAAAAGCAGGAAAAAATGCTAGGATTTTTCAAATTGATATTGAGCATATCAAAGGTAAAGGAAAGAAAGGTTAATATTTTTGAAAATTTCACATAGATATAACAATATAGAGATATATAGTGCGAGAATATCGGATTCATTATAATGAGGTGATTGGACGTTGCAAGAAAATGTAAATCGGATAGTCAGTGAAGATTATGCAGATTTAGTTGTGGAAACTGTACAGGTACAAAATATATTAGATATGTATCCTGATGCAGAGGCCATTCCTATTAATTTTCAAATTTCTCTAGTTACATATCCTGTGGAATTTTTTACAAATAACACTATAGTTGAACTGGGATATAATGTAGTTCCATCTCTTGTGGGATTGGTGAGTGAGAGTAGTTTGGATGCATCTGGAGTTATAAAATTACGACGAATTCCCATTCTAAATCTTCGGGGCAATGGAACTCTGATAGGTATTTACGATACAGGGATTGATTATACAAATCCCATATTTCAGTATCCTGACGGGACCACCAGGATAGTGTCAATATGGGATCAAACCATACAAAGCGGCAATCCTCCAGAGGGATTTCTATATGGTACAGAATATACGAGAGAGGAGATAAATAGAGCCTTAAAAAGTGAAAATCCTTTTGAGATTGTTCCATCTAGAGATACGAATGGGCACGGTACGATGATAGCAGGGATTGCAGGAGGAAATGAAATTCCAAAAGAAAACTTTTATGGAGTTGCAACGGATGCAGAATTTGTCGTTGTAAAACTAAAAGAGGCAAAGAAATATTTGAAAGAGTTTCAATGTATACCTCCAGGTGCCATTGCTTATCAGGAAAATGATTTTGCTTTTGCATTGCAGTACTTAGTTAATGTTGCTGTACAGTTAATGAAGCCTATGGCGATATGTGTTGCTTTTGGTGCCTCGGAAGGCCCTCATGATGGACGTGGAACCTTTAATAACTATAATGCTTTGGTTGCAGCAACCCCGGGAATAGCATGTATGATTGCAGCTGGTAATGAAGGAAATGCCAAAAGACATTATTTTGGCATGATAAATGACAAAACGGGATATGATATCGTAGAACTGCAAGTAGGAAAAAATGAAGGTAACTTTACAATGCAGTTATGGGGAGAACATCCTAATTTTTATACGGTTGATATTATTTCACCGTCTGGAGAGATAATCCTTGGAATTACTCCAAAAAGAGATGCATTCCAAAGATTTAAATTTCTATTTGAAGGAACTATAATATATGTAGATTATCAATTGTCTGAAATCCAAACTGGAAGTCAATTAATATTTTTTCGATTTATAAATCCAACCCCAGGAATTTGGAAGTTTAAAGTACATGAAAGAGGAGATGTAAAAATTGGTTTTCATATATGGCTGCCAATGCAAGGATTTATTTCGGAAAATACATTTTTTCTTCGTTACGATCCGTATACTACAGTAAGTGCTTATGCTAATAATCCTGTTCCTATTACCATAACAGCCTATAACCCAAAAGACGAAAGTATCTATTTAGAAGCAGGGAGAGGTTATTCAAGTATAGGTGTCATAACTCCTCACATAGCGGCTCCAGGCGTTAATATTATCGGACCAACATTAGAGAATGGTTTTGCAGGATTTAGTGGAACCAGCGTAGCCGCTGCCCATGCAGCGGGAATTGCTGCCATGCTTTTGGAGTGGGGTGTAGTGCAAGGGAATATGCCTAATATGAATTCAATTGAAATGAAGATTTTACTTGTAAGAGGAGCCAGGCGCAGTGTAACTCAAACCTATCCTAACCGTGAATGGGGATATGGCATTCTTGATATTTTTAATGTGTTTAATCGATTGCGATAAGAATGATAAGATAGTAGAAATGAGGAAACCCATGGAGAGAAAGGAAAACCCAAGAGCTGTAAGTGAGGATTATGCAGACTTAATTGTTTATTACTTGAATAATCCGAAAATATTAAATCAGTATGGGGATGCTGCTGTTCAATATATAAATGAAGCTTTTGCTATTGTTCATATCCCAATAGCTGAAATGACGAAGGAAGCGGTACGTACCTTTAGCTATAATGCAATACCAAAATTATACGGTTTAACAAGTGAAGAAAGTCTAGGTATTTCTGGTGTAACTAAGTTAAGATCCATACAAAAATTTAATTTACGTGGAAATGGAGTAATAATTGGAATTATTGATACAGGTATTGATTATACCAATCCGGTATTTATAAAACAAGATGGTACTACTAAGATAATATCTATATGGGATCAAACCCTTACCACTGGAGCAGCTCCAGTGGGTGCAGAGTTTGGTACAGAATACAATTCTGAGCAAATTAATCAGGCTCTAAAGTTAGAAAATCCATATGAATTAGTTCCAAGCAAAGATAAAATCGGTCATGGAACCATGCTGGCTGGTGTGGCAGCAGGTAATGAAGTTCCACAATATGGTTTTAGTGGAGTGGTTCCAGAAAGTGATTTGGTGATTGTAAAATTAAGACAAGCAAAAAAATACTTGAGAGATTTTTTTATCGTTCCCAATGACATTCCTTGTTATCAAGAAAATCATATTATGTGGGGTGTACAGTACTGTACTCAGATAGCTAGAAATCTTAACAGGCCAATTGTTATTCTAACTGGCATGGGAACGTCCCAAGGAAGCCACTCAGGATACGAGCCTTTGCCAGTACTTACATCAATTATTGGGGATTTTCCAGATACTGTAGTCGTCTTGCCCGCTGGCAATGAAGGGAATCTAAAACGGCATTTTCATGGTAGTATAAATGATTCCACAGACTATGCAACAGTGGAACTTCATGTTGGAAATGAGGATAAAGGCTTTTCTATGGAGTTATGGGGAAATGCATATGGAACCTATAGTATTGATATTTTGTCTCCAAGTGGTGAATTTATCTCTAATCTTCCAATAAGCATACAATTGAATCGAGAAATATCGTTTATTTTTGAACAGACTATCATATATTTAGATGCTCAGCTTACCCAGACTCCCACGGGAGAACCATTAATTTTAATGCGTTTCAGCAATGTTACATCTGGTATTTGGAGGTTTAATGTATACGACCAAAGTGGGCTGCCTGGTGATTTTGATATATGGCTTCCTATGGGGAATATGATTACTATAGATACATACTTTGTGGTTGCAGATAATGATATTACGTTACTGGCATCAGGAGCAGCAGTGGTTCCCATCGTTATGACAGCGTATGATCCGAAAAATAATACGCTTTATCTGAATGCTGGCAGAGGGTACAGCAGAGATAATACGATAAAACCTGAATTAGCAGCACCTGGTGTAAATTATATAGCACCAAATTTGAATCAGAAATTTTCTCTTTACACAGGCAGCAGTGTTGCAGCAGCACATACTGCTGGCATAGCAGCTATGATATTGGAATGGGGAGTCATAAGAAAAAATGATTTTGCTTTAGATTCCATTAAAGTTAAAAATTATCTGATTCGTGGCTCTGTGAAATTGCCTGAATTAACGTATCCCAATAGGGATTGGGGCTATGGAATTATAAATATTTTTCAAGTATATGATATATTTAAATTAAGATTATAGTATTGTTCATGCAAGTGATAAAAGTAGTTATAAGGAGGAAGGATAAAATGTTAAAGGAACTTCAATGTACTAATGAACAAGTGATTGCTGTTATGAAGGAAAAACAGGGCGTTTTGGGGGCGTGGAATTTTGGCTCTGCATCTCATGGAATGTCGGATGAGTATTCAGATATTGACATTATATTTCTAGTGGATTCGGAGGAATTTTGTGTGGTAGATGAGAGTCTTACAAAAATAATGGAAACTATATGTGATAATGTGATTGTCTGCTGGCCAGAAAATTTTAATAGTGATTCCATAAAAAATTATGGGTTTCTTTTAAGAAAAAATGAGCAGATTTTTCAATACGATGTTTTTCTAATAAATAATGGAAAACTAGATGATTTTATGTGTAAAATTCATTACACTGGTTTACAGGCAAAGGATATTATTTTTGAGAGAGAGAGCTGTCTGCAAAAACTGATCCAAAAAGCTCCTGAAGGTGAACTATGGAATGATAATCTTCATAATATAATACAAACATACTGGTTTCATGTCTTTATGACAAAAAAATATTTTGCAAGGAAGGACTTTTTCAAAATGAATGGGGTGTTAAGAATATTAATGGATACACATACGTCTCTTTTGCTGACTGGATTGGATAAAATTAAATGGGGAGGCAGTGCCAACAAACTTCATTTTATAGAGGAAGAAAAACAAAAACATTTAATGAAGTATGGTTGTATTGAGGATTTTGCAGTCATGAAAAGAAATTTACTGCAATCTATGACGTGGTTTGAAGAAGACGTGAATGAAATATGTGATAAAGATGAGGCAGCATTTAATAATAAATTAATGTCATTTATAAAAGAAAGTTGGATACATCAAGCAGAATGAAAATGGGAGAGAAATTAATTTAAGTTTAGATTGAAAAAGTATGATTATTGTGGTAAAATTATGAAAAAGAAGGTTGTTTAATGTAAAACACTTTTATAGTTACACTGTTATAAAAACGGTTTGGTATTGAATAGATACTGAAAATAATAAATACATCATAACAGAACGACGGCATTTCCAATAGATACAATATATCTATAGAAATGCCTTATTTTTATTCATGATGTAGTAGATGAAGGAGAGGAAATACAAATGCTGCCTAAAATGGAGAAAGAAGAAAAAAGCAAAACAAGAAATATTTTGAAGTTGTCAGATCCATTAATCTGTGCATGGCCAGATCATAGTTTTCTAACGTCTTTGATTTTAAATATGAATACAGGTTATGACTGGATCATGAATATGTATGTTCAGACATATGGTTCTTATTTTAAAGTTGGAGATTATGTAGAAGAGACAAAACTGGATCATTATCCGTTTGCAAACCAAAATATAAAAGCTGGTATGACCGATGTATGCCCTTTTGTAAATCGGTATTTAATACCAAGGGATGATATCATTCGTACAAAATATAGAGTTCTTTTTGATTTTGTAAAAGAATTTATTGATAAAGAATATTACATAACGATAACGTTAGATCGGATTTCACTAATAGGAATACGAATACATACATTTACAAAAGAAGAATACGACGGTCCTCCTTATTTTTTACATGCTGTCAATATTTATGGCTACGATTTGGAAAAAGGTGTTGTATATTGTACAGATAACTTTGAAAAGGGGAGATATATAAGTAAAGAGATCCGAATTGAAGATTTAAATTATTCCTTTTCAGAGGTGCCATTGCCAGATTTTATAAGTGAATTTGAACAGCAGGTAAAAGTATATAGAAATTACCCCTATTGTGAATGGAAATTTGATAAGGTTTTATTAATTGGATTACTAAAAGATTATCTAGAGCCGAGAAAAAATATTGATTATTTATATAACTTTGTAATTACTCCATTTAAAGATACTACTAATATTGGTAAATTCGGTATCGAAAGTTACGACTTGTTAGTTACGTATTTGCAGGAGTTTATTGACGGAAAGAGAAGTTTCTTAAATGTAAAAGATTCATTTATTGATAAGAGGGCTTTTAGCTATTTAAAAGATCACAAAAGGCTTATGAGGCTGAGGGTTGAATACTTAATGAAAAATGAAATGATTGAGAAAGATGATAATTTTTTAAACCAGTTTATAGAATTGGAAAAAAAGGCTGATATTTTACTTAACTTATGTATCAAGGCTGACTTGGCAAAAAGTAAAAAGTATGTAGAAAAAACACTTTTAGCTTTAGATAATTTTCGTAATCAAGATGAAAGGCTTATAAGGGAATTGTTGGATAAATTAAAGGAAAACAAAAAAATGTAGGAAATGTATAAAATATCCTTTACAATAATGTACAAAAATGTTACAATATATTTAAAAATACAATTAAGTGTAAAAATAAAGGAAAAATTGCTTGATAAAATAAATAAAGGGTGTGAGAGTGAAATTGTCAGAGAGTGAATATAAAAAGTCGAAATTTACGATGTGTTTAAAAAATGAACAGGGGCAGTTAATATTATTTAACAGCTATACTGGATATGACAGTTTGTGTAAGATAGATAAGGATTACGCTGATACTTTTGCAGAGTTATTTAACAATTATAAAATAAATAATTTGGATAAATCTTTTATACATACTTTAGAAGACAAAGGTCATATAGTTTCTGCTATGGAAGATGAGCAGATAAAATTGAAAGAGATTTATATGGATACGATTCATCAAAAAACGTTGCATTTAATTATTTTACCAACAGAAAAGTGTAATTTTAAATGTAAATACTGTTATGAGTCGTTTGTCAATGGGAGAATGAAAGAAGATGTAATGGACAAGATTATTTCGTTTGTAGATCATAAAATGAAAAAGCTTGAACGTTTAAGTGTTTCTTGGTTTGGAGGAGAACCCCTATTGGAGATGGGGGTCATTGAAAAACTTTCAGAAGCGTTTATTAAAATATGTAGTAAATATAAAAAAATATATAGTGCGGAAATTACGACGAATGGATATTTGTTAAATTTAAATACGTTTAAGAGGTTATATGCTCTTAAAGTTTTAACATATCAAATCACAATTGACGGAATGGGTTCAGTACATAATATACAAAGACCTTTGTTAGACGGAAGCCCCACATTTGATAAGATTATAGGGAATCTAAAGGACATAAAGGAAAATGTGAAATCAAGATTTTTTAGTGTTATTATTCGTACAAATTGCTCTCGCAATATAATGAATAGCATAAGAGATTATTTTACATATATAGAATCTGCTTTTGGAAATGATAAAAGATTTCAAATACTCCTAAGACCAGTAATGGATTGGGGGGGAGATAGAGTCGCAGAAATGTCTGAAGGTATGATTGAGATGAACGATCTTGGTACTGGGTATGACACATTAAGCCAATTTGATTTAGGTATAGAAGTTTATAAAAATTTCTTCAATCGGGGAGCACAGGTATGCTATGCAGGAAAATGTAATCAATATTGCTTTAACAGTGTAGGAGAAATATTCAAATGTACTTGTGATTTAGATGGATTACATGACTCCAAAATTGGCTGTATTATGAGCGAAAAAGAAATAAATTCTTATCAATATCAGTTATGGTTGTCTGAATTCAGATATAAAAATAACCAGTGTGATAGTTGTTTTTATTCTCCAATCTGCTTAATGGATTGGTGTCCAAGTAAGCGAATACATAAGGAGAAAAATAATTTATGTCCAATTGACTTTTATTCTTTTAATCATTTAATAAGATTATTCGATAAAAAAGGGCTAATTAAGCAAATAGTTTAAAAAGCGAATAAACATAGGGGGTTGCAATGGATAAATTGGTAAAGGAAGCATTAGATGAAGTTGGTATTATAATTCCATCTGAATTATTTGAAGGAAGCGATGATTTTGACTTAAAAGATTATATACAAGATTCATTAGAATTTATTTCAGTGATATTAAAAATCGAAGAAAAATTAGGAATTGAAATACCAGAAGAAATATTAAGTTTTGATGAAATCACTTCATTCCATGGTTTTTGTGAAGCACTTTCAGCTATTGAAAATGAATAGTAAGGGTTGTATGCAGATTGTAATATGGAATTTTATTCCAATTACATAAATATTATAAAGGAGGTAACTAGTATGAAAAAATTAACATCTAAAAGAAAAGTTAAAAAAGTTGTAACTTTATACAACAATGAATCTTGTACAACTAATGTATTTTGCTAATTAGGGTACATAGAAGATTAGAAAACGCAAATCACTTTCCATTTAGGTGATTTGCGTTTTTATCCTTGAAAAGATTTATAGGAAAGGAAGAATTGAATAATGAATGATATACATTTTTTTAGTCGGAATGGATATTTACCAGTTCCTAAAATACTTCAATTAGAGATTACTACAGTTTGTCCTTTAAAGTGTCCTCAATGTTATAAAAGTCTAAATCCAAAACATATTCAGATGAATACATTAACCAATATTCTGAATGAGGCAAAGAATGCAGGTGTTAAAAGTATTATGCTAAATGGGGGTGAACCAGCCGTACATCCTGATTTTATAAAAATTGTTAAAATGATAAGCCAGGAGTATGGAATGAATGCATATTGTTTTTTGAGTGGATACAATATGACAGAGAAATATGCAAATGAACTGAACTCAGATGGTGTCTTTGTTACTTTCTCATTAAATGGCTCTTGTGAAGAGGTAAATGGATTATCAAGAGACGGTTTTCAATATTCTATTAATGCGCTGCAACTATTTAATAAATTACATATACCATGTGGAATTAACTGGGTTGCAAGAAAAGATAATGTATTTGATTTTCCAGAACTAGTTCAATTAGCAAAACGTCTTCAGGTAAAATGGATTAATATTATTCGGAATAAAATAGTGAATGATTCCATTCAAGCCGACTTGCAGACAGATGAATATGAGTATTTGGCAAAATTAATAAAAGAATATAGAAATGAAATAGAGATACGTATTGAAGGATGTAATTCCATTTTAACATATTTTATTGGAGATAGGGCAGGAGATTTATTTAATGGCTGTCAGGCAGGAAGAATTGCAATGTTTGCAGATATAGATGGTGATTTTATGCCGTGCTCTCATTTATACTACAAGGAAAAGGCTGAGAGTTTATTGGATTATTGGAATCATTCAGAGGCTTTAAAAAGACTGAGAGAATCGAATAAGGTTGAAAAATGTGAGGGGTGTATAAAAGCAAAAAATTGTTATTTTTGCAAAGCAGGTGCAAAAGAAACGCATGATAATTTTTTTGCGCCATATGAAGAATGTGCCTATAAAAATTTTGTGCAACAGAAATGGGTGGAAAATAAGTGAAAAATATAAAAGATTTTTTTCAAATTATTTTGACGTATAATAAAAAGTTTATGATAGTCATGGTAATAAATGTTGTATTAAGTGCGTTAGTTCCATTTCCGTATATTATATTATCAAAAATACTATTTGACATGCTACAGGATGGTCAATCCTATGAAGATTATGTGAAAATAATTTCACTTTTGGTGTTCCTTAATATTGGTATAAAATTTTTATATGAAAAAATAGATGCCTATACGGAGGTAAAAGGGCAGCAGCTAATGTTTCAACTCAATTGTTTATTTAATCAGAAAACACTATTGATAGATTATGAGATGCTGCTTAATCCTAAATTTCTAGAAGAACGAGAGTTAGCTAAGAAAGTAATTACAGGTTCTAATTTTATTGATATTATCAGAGGTGTAAAACGAGTGGTGTCCAATGTTTTGATTATAATGGGAATTATTTTTATTATTATTCAAGTTGGAATATATATTATACTACCGATTATTTTGGTAATAGTCATTAATACATATATTAATTCAGGTGCAAAAAAAGCAGAGTATACAAATAGTGTAGAATCTGTTCCTTATATGCGGAAAATTGAGTATTTGCAGACGGTTTGCAGCGACTTTAGTTTTGTTAAAGAAGTTCGAATTCATAACTGTAAAGAACTGATAAATGATAAATATACGAAGTTAACAGCCATAACTTTTTCATATATAAAAAAAATTATTTATCTACAAAAAAAGGCACTGCAATTAGGCAGTATTACAAATGGTATCCAAGATTTTATTATTTATAGCATTTTGGGATATAAGACTATTATAGCTAAGGTTTTGACAATTGGAGATTTTAGTATGTTTTTTAATGCAGTAAATCAGTTTAAAACATCAGTTTTGGAAATTATGTCGGCATTTATTGATATGAAGATTAATAGTTTATCAATTGGTCATTTTTTGTCTTATATGAACACAGAAGAAAAAATGAAAGGGGAATATCAAATAAACAATACTAATCTATCATCAATAACAATTGAATTTAAAGATGTTTCTTTTCGATATCCCGGTGCAGATACATATGCGTTGAGAAATATAAACTGTACAATGAATGGACAAGATAAGATTTTAATAGTAGGAGAAAATGGAGCTGGAAAAAGTACATTTATTAATTTATTACTTCGTCTATATGCTCCAACTGAGGGAGTAATTGAATTGAATGGCATTAATATTAATACAATTCAATATGATCAGTATTTAAAGTTATTTGGTGTTATGTTTCAGGATCATAAAATTTTTGCTTTTGATGTAGAAGAGAATATAGCGTTTGGTGAAAATGTAGACACTACCCGGATTAATCAATTACTAGAAAAAGTGGGCATGCAGACTAAAATTGAAACATTGCCACAAGGTACAAAAACAATTATTTCTAAATTATACGATGTGTCTGGTACGGATTTTTCTGGTGGCGAAAAGCAGAAAATTGCCATCGCACGGACATTATATCGAAATGCTAAAATTATTGTGTTAGATGAACCAACATCTGCGTTGGATCCTCTCGCTGAATATGAGATTTACTGTAATTTTAATGAGCTTACAAAAAATAAAATGTCTTTTTTCATTTCTCACAGACTTGCCAGTAATAAGTTTTCTACTAGAATTATGGTGTTTCAAGAGGGGCAGATTGTGGAGGATGGAACACACAAAGAACTTATAGATAAAAAGGGGCTCTATCAGAGTATGTTTGAAAGGCAGTCGGAATTTTATATGGAAAATGATTGAATACGGAGGAATTATAATGTGGAAGGTAGCAATTATAGATACGGGAGTCAGGGGGAATCATCCAGCATTTCAAAACCATAGATTGGATGGACTGACAATACAAAACGGATGTTTGAATGAAGATTTTGAGGATAACTATGGACATGGTACAGCTATCTATAATATAATTAGTAAAGAGGCAAAAGAAGGTACACAAATCATTAATATTAAAGTAAAAAGCATAGAAGATGGTGTTGACGTAAATGAAATTATTGAAGCACTAAAGTATGTTGAAACATTAGGTGTGAATCTTGTAAATATGAGTCTTGGAAGTACAGTTTGTGATAATATAACAGAATTTCAGCAGGTGTGTAAAAAGTTAAGAGACAGTCAAATTATCCTTGTTTCAGCATTCTCTAATGACGGTTCTATTTCTTTTCCAGCAGCTTTTGAAGAAGTAATCGGAGTTTCTGGAGATGATCGGATAGTTAATGCATCCGATTATAAAGTAGTGGATGATACCATTATAAATGTATTGGGGAAGGCAGGAATGCAGCGTCTTGCTTGGGCAAAACCAGACTATATGATACTTGGTGGAAGCAGCTTCGCCTGTGCTCATGTGACAGCTAGGATAACACATTTAGTAGAACCAGGTGCTGAATTTCATGAAATACAAAAGGTTCTTTATCAAAATGCAATTGAAGTAATTACAGTTAGAAAGCAAGAACCAATACAAAATTTGTTTGACATGAAAAGAGCTGTGGTGTTCCCTTTTTCAAAAGAGATACATAGTTTACTCCGATTTCAGGAACTGCTGAATTTTGAGGTAATAGATGTATATGATATTAAGTATTCTGGAAAAATTGGTGCAGGTGTAAAGTATTTACTCAGCGGTGAAAAATGTGAGGATGATTTGTATGTGAAGAATATAGAGAAGATAGAATGGGATTCATTTGATACACTCATATTAGGACACTTAGATCGTTATAGTGAAAGAATGAAATTTGATAGTTTTTTAGATAAGATAATGATGATGGTAAAGAAAAATAATATAAATGTATTTTCCTGCGATGACCTATCTAGGTATGAATTAGAGAAGGGTCATTATTATCATCCTAAGATTGAAAAGAGGAATGTTCCTGTTAACAGACAAGGAAAGCTCTATAGATATACTAAGCCAGTTGTAGGGATTTTTGGGACCAGTTCTAAACAAGGTAAATTTACATTGCAGCTGATGATTAGAAAAAAGCTGCTGGATTTAGGATATCAGATTGGGCAGATTGGGACGGAACCTACGGCATTATTATATGGTATGGATTATGTATTTCCTATGGGTTATCAGTCTTCAGTTAAAATAAATGATTATGAAGTGGTACAATATTTAAATGAATGTATTCATCGACTATGCAGCAAGGAAACGGATTTGATATTAGTAGGATCACAATCAGGAACGATCCCTTATGATGCAGGTAATTTATCTCATTGTATGTTTCAACAGCATAGCTTTCTTTCTGCTACCATGCCAGAAGTAGTCATATTATGCATAAATGTCTATGACGATTTTGATTATATTGAAAGAACAATTAAATACATTGAATCCTATGCAGATAGTAAAGTGCTCTCATTAGTGGTTTTTCCAATGAAAATAAAAAATAATTGGATGGGTATTTATGGAAATAAAGAAAAAATTACAGAAGAAGAATATAAGAATATAAAAAGTATATTGCAACAAAGATTTCATAGAACAGTATATAGTATTAATTACGAAGAAGAAGTTGATTTACTAGTTGAGGAACTAATTAATTATTTTGGCGAATAAAAAATATCAGTTTCTTTATAAGCAAGGGGAGGACATATGCAATTAGCAGTATTTTACCATCACATTAAAGAAGCAGCCTTGCAGACTGGGCTAAGTGAATTAGAAGTTTTGCGACAAGCAAAAGCATTTGGAATCACACAGCTGGAGTTTGATGTAAATGATTTGAAGAACGAGGGAAACGTGATTGGATTGCTAGAAGAGTCAGGTTTTAGTGTTTCTTCTATTTATGGTTTTTATGACTTTGGAAAAAAACAGGATGGCGCAGAGGGATTTGAGCTGATTGATAAGGCAGTTACATTCGGCAGTAAGAACATTATGATTATACCAGGCTTTTACGAAAGCAGATTGCCTGAGGGGCGAGAGGCAGAAGAGAAGCGCATGGTGTTGGAGATGGCGAAAATGTGTGATTATGCAGGTGAAAAGGGCATTACTCCCACAATAGAAGATTTTGATGATGATAAGAGTCCTATCGCCACAGCAGAACAGATGAAGCGAATGACGGAAGTATTAAATAATTTAAAAATTACTTTTGATACTGGTAATTTTATATATTCGGCACAGTCAGAGGTGGACGCATATGATATTTTAAAAGGGAAAATCGTACATGTTCATTGTAAGGACAGAGCGTTAAAGGGTACTATATATAAAGTTACAACAGATAACAAAAAAATATACCCGGCTGTTGTTGGCAGCGGGTGTATCGCTATGGAGATTATTCTAAAAAAATTAAAAGCCGATGGATACGAGGGAACATTAACAATAGAACATTTTGATGCTTCTGACTATTTGGCCTATATGAAGCAATCTGCTGAATGGCTGATTCGGACATGGAGGAACTGCAATGATTAGAGTAACCATTTGGAATGAATTTATCCACGAAAGAGAAAATGAGAAGATAAAAGAGATCTATCCACAGGGAATACATGGATGCATTAAATCATTTCTGGAGAGAAACGAAGATATGGAAATAACTTGTCGAACTCTTGACATGCCTAATCAGGGATTGGAGGAAGACATTTTAAGAAAAACGGATGTGTTGATTTGGTGGAGTCATATAAAGCAGGAAGAACTAACGGATGAAAATGCAAGGCGCGTGCAAAAATACGTGCAGAGGGGTATGGGGTTCATTGGTCTTCATTCTGCTCATTTTTCAAAAGTTCTTAAGGCTTTGCTCGGTACTTCCATGACCCTTAAATGGCGCCATGGAGATAAAGAAAGACTGTGGTGTATTAACAAGATCCATCCAATTGCAAAGGGAATTCCAGAGTGTATCACTTTGCCAAAAGAAGAAATGTATGGGGAATATTTTGATATACCAGCTCCCGATGACATTATTTTTTTGGGATGGTTTTCTGGAGGCGAAGTTTTCCGAAGTGGTGTTACCTTTCATAGTGGATATGGGAAAATTTTTTATTTTCAGCCAGGACATGAAGAATACCCGATTTATCACATAGACGAGATACAAAGAATCATTATCAACGCTGTGTACTGGGCATATCAAGAAAACAAAAGTATGGAAGAGCTGGAGTGTACGGCTGTTGAAAAACCAATGGAATGACCTGATACTTGAATAGTTTAATGTGTTTATAAGTAAAAATGTTAGTTAGGTATTGACAAAGTAACTAACAGGGTATATAGTTAACTGTGTTAGGTAATATTTTTATTGCAAGAAGGTGAAAAATGGATTATAAAGCATTAGCACAAGAGTACATGGAAGTCATGTATCAGATGCGTAGGCAAAATACTCAGAAGCATATTAATGAATCATTGCATGGAGAAAGTTTTGTACTCTTTTATATCTCAAAACACGATGGTCATGTGATTCCAAGTGATATTAGTAATGAAATGGGGATTACATCAGCCAGAATAGCAGCTACTCTTAACAGTTTGGAAAGAAAAGGACTAATTTCCAGAAGAATTGATATTGAGGATCGCAGAAGAATTTTAATCGATTTGACGGACGAAGGCAGGGTGCAGGCAGATAAGCAATATGAGATGATTATGAACATGACGACTAATTTGCTTCATTATTTGGGAGAAGAGGATTCTGTAAATTTTATAAGAATTATGAAAAAGCTATCTGAAAAAAGTCCAGAAGATTTTATGTAATATGCAGTCATATGATGTGGCTGCATATAATATCTCAAATACCTAACACTGTTAGTATGTAATATTATTAATTAAAGGAGGAATCATATGATTCAGTTATTAAAACGTCTAAAAGCCAAAGAATGGATACAAGTATTTGTCAGTCTGATATTTATCATAACTCAGGTATGGCTGGATTTAAAACTTCCAGATTATATGTCTGAAATTACAAAATTAACACAGACGCCTGGAAGTGAGATGTCAGATATATGGTTAGCAGGCGGAAAAATGATGTTGTGCGCCCTTGGCAGCCTTGTATCGGCCGTGGTAGTAGGTTTTTTTGCAGCCAGAATAGCAGCTTCTTTTTCACAGAGGCTTAGAAGCCTTCTTTTTTCAAAAGTAGATTCTTTTTCAATGGAAGAAATGAACCGGTTTTCAACGGACAGTCTAATAACACGTTCTACAAATGATATTACCCAGGTGCAGATGTTAATTACTATGGGATTACAGATGTTAATTAAAGCACCTATCATGGTAGTGTGGGCAATGACAAAAATTGCAGGGAAAGGATTTGAGTGGTCTGTAGCAACAGGAGTAACAGTAGGAATTATGGTTATCGTGATTGGTCTGATTATGATTTTTGTGATGCCTAAGTTCAGAAAAATGCAGGAATTAACAGATAATCTGAACCGAGTAACAAGAGAGAATCTTACGGGATTACGTGTAGTCAGAGCATACAATGCAGAACCGTATCAAGAAGAAAAATTTGAAAATGCAAATGAAGAATTAACTGCTACCCAGTTGTACACAAATCGTGGAATGGCTATCATGATGCCTATGATGACGGCATTAATGAGTGGCTTATCTTTGGCAATTTATTGGATTGGAGCTTACCTTATAGATGAAGCAGATGTCATGGAACGTTTGACACTATTTTCTGACATGGTTGTATTTTCTTCCTATGCCATTCAGATAATTATGTCATTTATGATGTTGGTAATGATTTTTGTTTTGTTGCCAAGAGCTGCTGTCTCTGCAAGACGAATCAATGAAGTACTAGAAACAGAACCAACAATTATGGATGGAACTAGCAAAGAGGGCAAAAAGGGAATAGAAGGTCAGGTTGAATTTCGAAATGTCAGCTTCAAATATCCAGGGGCTTCCGATTATGTTCTGGAGGATATCAGTTTTTCTGCTAAAAAAGGGGAAACAGTCGCGTTTATTGGTTCCACTGGCAGCGGTAAAAGTACATTAATCAACTTAATTCCGAGATTTTATGATGTGACAGAGGGTGATGTCTTAGTAGATGGAATTAGCGTTAAGGAGTATAAACAGGAAGTTCTGCATAATAAGATTGGATATGTTCCCCAGAAAGCAGTGTTATTTCGGGGAACAGTAAATAGTAATGTAAGTTATGGTGATAACGGAAAGAATAAGCCTTTACAGGAAGATATTAAGTATGCAGTTAAAATTGCACAGGGAAGTGATTTCGTAGAGAAAATGGTAATGCAATATGAATCTGAAATATCTCAGGGAGGAACGAATATATCAGGAGGACAGAAGCAGCGCCTTGCCATTGCTCGTGCTGTCTGCCGGAAACCAGAACTGTATATTTTTGATGATAGTTTTTCTGCATTGGATTATAAAACAGATCGAGTACTTCGTTCCATGTTGAAAAAGGAAACGGCTGGAGTTACCAGTTTGATAGTCGCACAGCGAATTGGTACTATTATAGATGCGGATCAGATTATTGTTCTTGATGAAGGAAGGGTAGTAGGTAAAGGAACTCATAAAGAGTTGCTGAAGACCTGTGGTGTTTATAAAGAAATCGCAATGTCACAATTAAGTGAGGAGGAATTAATAGTATGAGTGAGCAGAGAATGAAACAAAATTCCCAGGGTGGGCCAATGGGAAGAGGACCTATGAGCGGAACAGTAGAAAAGCCGAAAAATTTTAAATCAACCATGGTAAAGCTATTAGAATATTGTGAGAAGTATTTACCAGTTATAGTAATTTCCTTGCTTGCGGCAACAGCAGGAACGGTATTACAAATTATCGGTCCAGACAAATTAAAAGATTTAACCAATGAAATTATGAAAGCTCTTCCAGCAATGATTAATGGTAAGCCAGTACTTGGTAGTATTGATATGGATGCGGTATCTAAAATTGCATGGACATTGACTAGCTTTTATGGCATCTCACTGCTTTTAAATTATGTGCAGAGTTTGATTATGGCTACCGTAACCCAGATTATTTCTAAGAAAATGCGCACCAGTATATCCGTAAAAATGAACCGGCTTCCGCTAAAATATTTTGACTCAACTAGTATCGGAGATGTATTAAGCCGGGTAACCAATGATGTGGATACAATTGGGCAGACATTGAATCAAAGCGTTGGGACATTGATCACATCTGTTACAATGCTGATAGGCTCTCTTATTATGATGTTTTACAATAGCTGGATTTTAGCATTGACAGCTGTAGGTGCCAGCATAATTGGTTTTGGAGTAATGATGTTTATCATGAAAAGCTCACAGAAATATTTTAAGGAACAGCAAATAGAATTAGGTCATATCAATGGGCATATTGAAGAGGTTTATACAGGACATAATGTTGTAAAGGTTTATAATGGAAGCAGAGAAGCCAAAGAAATCTTTGAAAAAAGTAATGCCAGTTTATATAGCAGTGCATGGAAATCACAATTTTTGTCTGGTTTAATGATGCCACTTATGAGTTTTGTTGGGAATCTGGGGTATTTAGCAGTCTGTGTTGTTGGAGCAGCACTTGCCATGGATGGAAAAATCACGTTTGGAGTTATTGTGGCATTTATGATGTACATCCGTTTATTTACGCAACCGCTGTCACAAATTGCACAGGCAATGAATAACTTGCAAAGAACAGCAGCGGCAAGTGAACGTGTTTTTGAATTTTTAGACGAAGAGGAAATGGAGAATGAGTCAGGGAAACACAACAAACTTGTGGATGTTAAGGGAAATGTAGAATTTAAGAATGTAAAATTTGGATATACGCCAGATAAGCCAGTTATTCGTGATTTTTCAGCCAAAATAAGCGCAGGACAGAAGATAGCAATTGTTGGACCAACAGGAGCAGGAAAAACAACTATGGTAAATCTGCTGATGAGATTTTATGAACTGGATGCAGGAGAAATCTGTATTGATGGTATGCCAATTCACCAGGTGCCAAGAGAAAATGTTCACGCACAGTTTAGTATGGTATTACAAGATACCTGGTTGTTTGAGGGAACGATTCGTGATAATATAATTTACAGTAAGCAGGGAGTTACGGAAGAGGAAGTAGTAAAAGCATGTAAGACCGTTGGGCTGCATCATTTTATTAAGACTTTACCAAAAGGCTATGATACGATGCTAAATGATAAGGCAAGTCTTTCAGAAGGACAAAAACAGCTTATTACCATAGCAAGAGCGATGATACAAAATGCACCATTACTTATACTAGATGAAGCAACCAGTTCGGTTGATACACGTACGGAACGTATAGTGCAGGCGGCAATGGATCAGCTGACGGTGGGAAGAACCTCATTTGTAATCGCCCACAGACTGTCAACTATAAAAAATGCAGACCTTATACTGGTAATGAAGGATGGTGATATAATCGAAAGTGGAAATCATGACGAGTTGCTTGCTAGAAAAGGTTTTTATGCAGAACTATATAATAGCCAATTTGAGGCAGCATAAATAGATATAGAAGGATAATGAGTAAAGGAACATCTCCTATAATAAAAATAATTAGGAGATGTTTTTTCTGTTCCTATATTCTATCTTACTATTTACGATTATAATTCCCAGGCATACAAGAAACAGTGCAGGCACAATTATAATGCCTACGTCTTGTTTTTCCTGTAAAAAAATAGTTGAAAGTAAAAATCCAAACATTGGATTTGAGAATCCAAAAATGGATACTTTTGAAATAGGATTGTATTTTAATAATATACTCCATATGGTGTAAGCGGCAGCAGAAACAAATGCAAGATATATTAAAATAAATAGTGCCGGTGCAGATGGGATTATAATTCTGCCCCCCATTATGTAGCCTGTAATCATAAGCAAGAATCCACCTGTCATAAACTGATAACCACTTAAAAGCACGGGATTATTATTTGCAGATAAATGTTTCATGATAACAGAAGAAAAGGCGCAGGCTATTGTTGAAAATAAAATAAAACCATCTCCATGAAAATTAAATGAAAAAACTCCATTTCCAAGATTGGCTAAAAAAACTCCAATAAAACCAATTAGACACCCCATAACTTTTGTAATTGTTAGTTTTTCCATACGGAAAAGTAATGCAGATATCAAAACAGAAAAGAAGACGTTCATTGCCACAATAATGGAGGCCTTGCTGCCAGTTGTATTGGCAAGTCCAATATAGAAAAATGTATATTGCAAAAATGTCTGAACACAGGCCAAAAGAGAGATTTTGTAAAAGGTTTTAATTCCAACAGGCATAATTATTTTTCTGTTCACAATGGAACCAGTTAGGATAACGAATATTCCTGCCAGAGTAAAACGGATTCCAGCAAATAAAAGCTGTGAATTAGTAGAAGCTTTTGAAATGCTGAAGAGTTTATATCCTATTTTAACGGCAGGAAATGCACTTCCCCACAGAAAACAGCTCAGTAAAGCTAGTACAACAACTACTGGAGTCTTGGTAAGATATTTCTTCATATGTAAACCTTCCTTTGTTTAATGTCTTATGAAGGTATTATATCTGAGTTGTGAAATAAATGAAATACTTTTGATAAATTATCTTATCAAGACTTTTCTATATGCTATTTTAACTTTATGAAAAACTAAAGGTAGGTTTTCCTTGAGCGACCCATTTATAACCACTAGATAAACCATAATCTGTTAGTTTATATTTGGTGTATACTGTGATTTTGCTGCTATTACGAGATGCTGAATTAAGTTTTTTTAAGTATGTCTTTAATGTTGCAGAGTAGTCTTTTAAAAGTTGTTTATATAAAGCAACGGTAATTGCCCCATAACTACCAGCTAATTTTTTTGCTAATTTGCTAATTACTTTTGAAGTATGACTGCTTGTAATTGTGTCAATTTGACCTATAATGTGATTTAATGAAAATAGAATAAAACAAATTGAAAATAATGTCAATAAATATAATATTAAGAATTTATTAAGGAATATTAGTGTTGACATAAATTAATAATAGTTATATAATGGCAAAAAATATTAAATTAGGAGGTAAATATGAAAAAGAAGTTAATTATTTGTATGTTAATGGTGATGTTTTGCTGTGTAGGGGTTAATGCAACAATTGTAAGTGCTAGAACAAGTAAGCCTACTGCAACAAAAGACATGAATGAAAGTTCAGCAAACAAATTTACGTTGAATTTTGATGCTGGTGAAACATTGTATAGTAATTTTAAATACTTGCCGTTTACTTATTCAAAAGGTACATATATTGAGCTTCGTATGAGTAATACAGATGAAGCATGTATAAAAGTGACACTTTATGATGATAGTGCAGGGAAAACCGTTACTACAATATATACCAGTGATGAAGATTATGATAATGAATTTAGAGGATTAAATCCAAAACATAAGTATTATTTTATTTTTAAAAATTGCAGCAAATATGATTGTGAAGTATACTGCCGAGTATTTTAGTGTAGAATTTTTCAGTGGGGTAGGAGGTAGATAACTAATTATCTACCTCCTACCCCACTATATTTTATCATGAACGTAGTCCAGAAAGCTAAATTTTTTAATAAACAGCAAATACAGCTCTCAATCTATCTATTACAAACTATAGAAACATTTCTAATGCAGTTATAATTCCGATTACTAAGTGTAGAAGGACATTTTACCGTTTTCAGGTTATCACAATCAGCAAACGCATTATTACTTATTTTTGTTACCTTATAGGTCTTCCCATTACAGGTAACAGTAGAAGGAACGGTAAGATTTTTAGTAGTTTCATATTTCTTGCAAACATCCGAAACAGTTACCGTATTACAACCTGTTACTTGATAACAAAGTTTCCCCCGGGTAAATTTAGTAGCTGCATCTGCCTGGGTGGATGGTGAACACGTAGCTACCATAATAAATACAAGTGCAAATATTGAAAGATTCCTTTTTATTGTTTTCATACTCAATTCCTCCTTGATAATATTTATTCTGTAAAAGAATTGTAACACATATTTAACAATTATGTAACAAGTAAAATGCTGGGAATTAAAAAACTTTTATTTTTTTGTTAATGGACGTAATTATTACAGGGATTACAACATACCAGGGGGTACAGGTGGCTAAGGGCACTTCGGAAAAGATGATGGAAGGGTTTGCAGAGCAAGGGGCTGACAGTATTTAAAAGCAGATAAGTGGGGGTGTTAAAGGTATTAATAAGGCTAAATCTTAAGTAAAATAGAACGCTTGAAAACACTGCTGATAAATCATAAAGGCTGTTGTTCCCCAGACTTTACAAGGGAACAACAGCTAAAAGGAGTTTGAGAGTAAAAGACAGGTATATAGTTATGTTTTTGTTAGCCTAACAAAATTCCTGCTTGAATACTTTTCAGTATGTCATTTGGATAATCAATAGGTACAGTCCCATTGAACTGAGCTTCAGTAATTTGTTTTTCGTATCCATCCCATGAATTCAGAATATAAAAAGTGCCGTTTAACCGATAAGTAAGCATGTAGTGCAAGGAAGGCGAAGTAGTGGCAGCTGGCGTAGCAATTGCTGGACTCGGATCCATATTCACTTCTGGCTTTGCATCTGCGGGAACAGCCTGGGCATTCCCGCCTGCATTAGCAGCTGCCAGCTGTGCTTTAGGTGTATGGGAATAGAGCATGATAGCATATTGACCGTTCATAAGAGTAATAGTAGATGAAATAATCTGCCCCAGATTATTTAATTCATCATATAAAACTTTTTGTGGTGCGCCAACTGCGCTGATTAAACCTATCAACTTTTTTATGGTTTCATTGTCTCCAGTATAAAAGGAGACAGAGCTATCTGGCATTATGTTTTCATACCAGTACATCATATTAATAGGATCTGCATCTTCTGCTAAAGACGGAACAGGTGCATTGCCTCCAAATTTAACAATACCATAAATAGACTTTACATAATTTATGTCATTATCTTGTGGTGGTGCTGATAAATTTCGTTTGGAGAAACACATCCATTTCCAATAAGCAAGAGCATAAGCCCCACACATTGTGTCGTTTTGTTGTTGAATAAATGGCATTTTAAGGTTTCCTTTCTTATTAATTAAAATGATTGTCAGCAAAATATGTATTAAAACAGCATGATTCCTGCGCCGGTGCTGATTAATTTATCCATTGGGTAGCTGATAGAATCTTTTCCGTTGAACTGATCTTCTGTAATTAATCGTTCGTTTCCATCCCATGAATTGATAAGATACAATTGGCCATCTCTGCGGACAGTAAGTGCAGTGTGAAATAGTGGAAATTCGCTATCTTCTGTTGGTTTTGCCAGCCTTTCTACTGTGAAAATCATAATGGCATATTGCTTCTCAGCCAATGTAATAGAAGACGTTTTAATTTGCCCAAGCTCAATTAACTCATCATACAAATTTTTTTGTGGCGCATTTGGAACTTTCATTAAATCCATTATATTGTTTATAACAGGACTTCCTCCTGTATAAAAGCAAACGGGATGGTCAATTGTCTGCTCCTTTACCCAGTACATCATATCAATGGGATTAGAGTACTGTGCTAACTCTTTTTTTGGAGCATTGCCTGCAAACTGGATCATGGCATAGATGGCTTTTACATAAGCATAATCCCCTTCTAATTCACCATCAACGGGTTCACGTTCATCAAAATGCATCCATTTCCAATAAGCAAGCCCATAGGCTCCGCACATAGAATCCATTCTTTGTATAATAAAAGACATGTTACAGTTTCCTTTCTAGTTTCTTTTGTTTGTTTGGTTACATATTATCCATAGAACCCCATGTGTTGTTTGGACAAAGCTGTAAGGAACGCTCAAAAGTATTCACTGGGAATTTAATCGCATACTTTTGAGTCATGCAGTTAACATCAATAACGGCACCTTCCTCATAATTTCCAAAAGCAATCCAATAAGTAGGATGAGGAGAAAAGGTGTATTTCAGGCTAGGAGCAGCTACGCAGGCATATGCTGGATTTCCTGACATTCCAATACCAATGGAAACACTATTTGCAGGTATCAATTCAGAACAGGCAATTCCAAGCTTTCCAGATTTGGTGGAGTCCTCCGTAGAAGTAAAGTGATAAGCACCTTTGTCCTTTGTAAAACCGATGGTATTTAAATTTGTATTACTTGGGTCAGTTTCTTCCACCTCAGAAGCATTAAAGATAACACCAGGAATCAGTACGCCTTTTTCACTCCATACAAAACTATAGTCAATATTCCATTCAAAGCGCAGCTGAGTTCCTGGGTGAGCTGCTTTGCTAAACCATACCAGTGAACGGATGTCATCATCTTGTCCATCATAAGTTTGGTAAATACAAAAATTTCCGTAATCAGTTCCGTTATGTTTCACATCTAAAGTATAACTTGTCATATTTTTTTCCTCCAAAATTATTAGTTTTTTATTATCATACCTGTGTGGCCACACCCTGGTTGACATGTAGTACTATAACATATAGAATTGGAAAAGAATTGGAAGATTATTGGAAATCAATTGGAAAACTTAAAGAAGCTTGTTTTTGTAGAAGGAAACAAGCTTTGCATTACCCTGTTTCTGATAATAGTCTGCAAGCCGTTGTATAAGCTCCAGGTAACGGATATCGTAATAGGCCTCTGCTTGTTCCGTCCATTCATAATAGTGATCAAATAAAAACGGACCATGATATAATTTCACA
This sequence comes from Anaeromicropila populeti, assembly GCF_900112775.1. Classification (GTDB taxonomy): domain Bacteria; phylum Bacillota; class Clostridia; order Lachnospirales; family Lachnospiraceae; genus Anaeromicropila_A; species Anaeromicropila_A populeti. The sequence goes on along the minus strand of NZ_FOYZ01000003.1, from coordinate 88,354 downwards.
GCCTCTTCCCATTGTGCAATACAATTATTTTCCTTACAAAGTGATTCGAAAATTAGAAAATCGCATTCCACTTGGGACAAATCCAGATAAAGTTCCTCACGATATTGAGTAAAGGGAATAGAAATATCATTTTTTTGAAGGCTGCTCAGGTAGCGGCATACCTTATAAAGACTGTCGCGGGCCTTTTCAATGGAAGAGTCGGGCCAGAGTGTTTCTGCAGCCTTTATTTTTTTTACAGGTCCATTTTCCCAAGCTAAAAAGGCCAGAAGTTCCTCTGCCTTTTTATTAGTAATAGAAATGAAGTTTTGATTTTGATACATTCTAAAACGTCCAAAGCAATTAATTTTTAGCAGGGGGGGAAAAAGAAAAATCATTTTTACTGTTTCTTAAATGATTTTTTTCGGTTGATATAGGTTTTAATTGTATTGCTTCATTTACTATAGAACATTCCAGCACATCTCCTTTTTGAAGTTGAAGTTCTTTGACTACCACTTGTGGCAGTTTAATTGAATTATTAGATTCCAAATAAATATACATAACATTATCTCCTTTAAAATTAATATAGTTCCTACAAAATGGGAAATTAAGTAATAGCAGAGATAGTATAGCATTTGCATAAATTATATGGCATAAATTGGGGTAAAAGTACAAAATATTAGTTTTAGTGGTTGTCATGATGAACAATAATTGTATTAATAAAGGATAAAAACAAAGAATAAAAACAAGAAATAATTAGTAAAGACTAAAAAATAAGGACTACAACATATCTAAAAATAGTATAATCTTTGATATGTGTAGTCACTTTTATGTAAAGCTTGTATATGACGTGATATTCTGTTTATAACCTGTTATTTTTCACCTTTTTGGCAGAGATAGTAAATATTGATGCCAACGATAAATATATTAATTAGAGCAACAGGCCAGGCTTTGATTACAATACTATAAATGACAAAGCAGGTTGAGCCTACAATATTTACAAATCTCAGTTTCTTAATGGATTTCATCAAAAAGGATACTGCAACCAGTATTGATGCCGAATATCCAAAAATATCTATTAATGTTAAGTGCACGATGATAGCCTCCTATGTTTTTGTTTGAGTCAATGAATACGGGACTAAATAAAATCTAGTATTGTGTTGATTAAATGATGGGAACCTTGAAAATCCAGTACCTTGTCTGCAATTTGCTTCAGCTGTTCACATTGTGGATTGACTGCTATGCCGAATGTAGAATACTTCAGCAGGTCTATATCATTGATATCATTTCCGAAGCTTATAATATCATATGCAGTATGCGATCCTAAAATATGGGACAAAGCAGTCCACTTTGTACAATTTTCTGCAACAATGTCAATCGATCCGTCTGAATGATAATACATTTCTAAATTATGAAATGCGTGCAGAGATAAGAGCTGTCTGAAATTAGTCTGCTTCTGGTTTTCCAGTATGACAATTTTATAAACTGGTTTTTCAAAAAGAATACTTTTATCCTGTATGTAGTCAGCAGGTCCTTCTAACTGAAGGCTATTGTAAAAAGAATGGTGCTGGCTGTCGGGATGATAAAAATAGTGTCCTAATTCTACATAGTAAGGATTTCCTGTTAAATCTACGATTTCCAACAAATTTGCTATCCTATCAGAAGCAATTGGCGTGGAAAAAATAAGTTTTTTGTTTTGTTCAGCAAAAGCTCCATTACAATAAATAATAGTGTGTCGCTGGCACCATTCAGGGAGAACGTGGGCTGCACCGCGAATGGAACGTGCAGTCGAAAAAATAATATGGTGGCCACAGCAAATTAGTTTTTTTAGTACATCGTTAATGGAATTGTCCAATGGTTGATTATTTTCAATAATCGTGCCATCCAAGTCAAATACAAAAATTTTTTTACGATCCATAGGAAAACACTCACTTTCTGTCATTCATTAAAATCAGTTACATCAAATCAGAACGAATCAGTTCTGGAACTATATATTTTGATAGGATACTTCCCAGTTTAATATTCTTTTTTTCATAGTCTCTATCAATCCAAATGTATTCTTTGATCTCATTCATCGGACAAATAGTTCCATCGATTTCGCAGGTATATACTGATACCGTAATAGGAATATTTTCAAAAACAGCAATGTCGTGGAAAGTTCCAAAAGAATCCATGTTTATTAATGCAACATTTAGTTCCTCCATCAATTCTCTTCTTAAGGTTTCTTCATCATTTTCTCCAGCTTCACTTTTTCCACCTGGAATTATAAATTCAGCTCTGTCATCAACGGTTCTTTTCCGTACAACCAGCAGCTTACGAGCGTTCAGAATGATACCCCCAACTTTGTAAATAGAATCCATCGTTTACCCTCCTGTCAAAAGTTACTGATTCGTTCATTTTTTGGAAAAGCATAAGCAAATTTTGATTTTCTTTCTATATAGTCATAGCAAAAATCAAGACGCTCTGCAATAAATGCTTTTATATTTTCATCACAGGATTTTGAAAATGTATTGCTAAACAGACAGGTGTCCTCCATGGATTGAATGGATATTCCATAATCTAAAAGTCTGTACTTTACGTTTTCCTTTTCCTTAATATCCAGCACAGGATTAATGAAATCAATTCCGTATTTTTTATACAGTTGTTTGAATAAATGAAGTGCAGCACTGCTTTGCTCTGGAAAGTGGCTTTGATAATGAATACTTCCGTCAGCTACCGTCTGGATATTATTTTTCAAGGCATATACAATTGTCTCAACATGCATCCCCATTCTGCACCCAAGACATATCATATTATTTTCATATTTTTTAAAGTCCTGCTCGATGTTGGATAATGACAGTTTTCTAAACAAACCAGGAATTTTTAATTCTGTTAATGAAATCATATCATCACCAAGTACACACTTTAACTCGTTATATCGTATCTGGTATAGTGAATTGGAAATACTTGTTCCGTTTATGTAGTGGACTAAATGAACTTTATACTGTTGTTCTGATAATATGCATGCAGCAAGACTACAATCGATTCCCCCCGAAAATAAAACAATTGCATCGTTCGTTTTCATTTTTTATACTCCTTTATTGTGTGATTTTTTATATAATGAAATTGGAAAATAAGTAATAAATCAATTGATTCCCAAAACATCACATAAAAGTACTATTATTATACAATAGAATTCCAAAAATTTCAAATAAAATTATGTAGAAAATGTTAAAAAAGTATAAAAAATAACATTTTTTAATTTCTAAAAAACTTATAACGATAAAATTAATAAAAACATTAGATATGATTGACAGCACCTATTTAAATGGTAAAATGAGAAAAGAAACATTATGGGGGTGTCAATTGAGAAGAAGTAGAGAAAAATATTTGATTGCTTTTATGGGACTTTTAGGGATAGAAGTCCTAATTGCAAGATATGTTCATGATACAGTTATCCGGCCATATATAGGTGATGTTCTTGTAGTGATTGTTCTATATTGTCTGGTCAGAAGCAGGATGTATGTTCTAGTAGGATATGAGTGGATTAAAAATAGAAATGATAGGGAGGAAAACGATGGAATACGGAGATGAATCAGTCATTAAAATATTAAATTCCAGCAAAATAGGAACGACAGGTGATTTAGAAACAGGGATATACATAAATGAGGAATTATATATGTTTCAAAGAAACCTGTTTTTTGATGAAAAATTAAGCGTTTTATTACCAGAAAGTTTTGTTGATTTGCCAGAGTCAATTATGAAATTGAAATATCCTTCTGAGCAAAGACCTCAAATTATTAAAACCAATAAAGCTGGTGGAATTAATTTTGCGTTTAGCCTGGTGGATATTCCTTTTCAGGAAGATATGGTAATAGAGTACAGAGATAATTTGAAAAATATATTAAAGAATATGAATCCATCTATGTCCTTTGGAGAATTGAAAAAAGAAGAGGTTAGTGGGACATTTGCCGGATGGTTTGAGTTTCAGAATCATGTATTTGACGGCATTTTATATAATATTATGTATTGTATGCCTCTAGATGGTAAAATGCTTCATGGCATTTTTAATTGTATGTTGCAGGATATGCCGTTTTGGAAAGAGGTCGCCATAGAAGTGATAAAATCCATTGTGGATACCACGAAGGAATTAGATAAGGAGGTTCGATGAAATGAGAGCTTGTAATATAAAAGTCAGTGGGATTCATTTTACTAATGTATTAAAATGTACCATTCAAAAAAGTTTAAATAAACATGGAAGAGCTGAAATTGTTGGAATCATTCAAGAAGAGGATGAAGATTCTTGCTTTGCCCAGGCAGAGAGCGAAAATTATTTGGAAGTATATGCGATAGATGAAAATAAAAGTAAAACCTGCATCTTTGTTGGAATGGTAGAAGAGATGGAGATTGACACTACAGATGTTAAAATACTGACCTTGTCCTTAATTACTGGTTCCAGAAACCTTGATTTGAAAAAACGCACTCGGACATTTCAAAACGCGGGCATGACAGTAAAACAGGTTTTACAAAGTAATGAAAAGCTGAATTCAGATGTGCAGGCGCAGAGTGTGTTTTTAGAAGATGGAAACAATGCAATAGGTCATTTAATTGTGCAATATAAAGAAACAGACTGGGATTTTGCAATACGAATGGCATCAAATAATAATACCTTTATTCGCCCAGCATTTACGAATAAAGGAGCAAAATATTTTTTTGGGCTAGATATGGGGCAGGCAGCAAAAGAAAAACCGTCCGATATGCATCATTATAAGATAACAAAGGCAGTCGATGATTATGAAAAAAAAGTAAAAGCGGATACCAATGGCTTAACAAAAAAGGATGCATTCTATTATTCCTTTGACAGTCGTGAGATATATGAATTAGGTGACTGCATTCAATTAAATGGAGGAAAACCACTATATATTCTAAATGTTGAATCTAAATTTCACGGGGAAGAATTAATGAATACTTATACGTTAACAACAAGAAATGGTTTCAAACATCCAATTAAATATAACATGAAGTTAATTGGCGCATCTCTTGGAGGAACTGTGAAAAGTGCCCAGAGAGATACCATCCAGGTTAATTTGGAGGTGGACAGGCAATATGCGGATCACGGTGTGAAAGAGTTTTCCTATTCTACAGTATATTCTTCACCAGACGGAACAGGATGGTATTGTATGCCAGAGTCAGGAGATACAATTCGGATATACTTTCCAACAGAAAAGGAACAGGATGCATATGCAATCAGTGCGGTTCACTTAGAAGTATCTCAAGGGTCAGCACCAGAGACATCCGATAGTGATTTCCCACCTGCCAGAACAGATCCGAGTTATAAATCCTTTAAAAATTCAGCCAATAAAGAAATTCTGTTTACGCCGTCCTGTATTTCCATTACCAATCCGGCTGTAGGCAGTATTGTATTGGATGATGAATCTGGAATTACCATTACAAGCTCAGAATCAATTTGTATTAAAGCGGAGAAATTTATTGAAATACATAGTATGCAGGAAGATATTACAGTGACAGCAGATGCGGCATTAGCATTTTATCAAGGAAATACAGGATTAGTTTTAAATGAAGATGTTATTATGAAAGGAGCAAGGCTTAAATTGCAGGAGAAGGCCTGATGGAATGGATGAATAGAGAACAGGAAATTATGGAAAAAGGGATTCCCATAATGGAACCGCGATTTAAGAAAAATATGGAGCAGGCAGGTAAATATCAGGAACTCCATGCGAATGAAGTTATGACGGGTTTTCTGGAGTCCTTTGATAAAGTGTTTCGTTGGGGAATTGATTTGCAAAAGAAAGATGAAAAGGGCAAGATTGATAAAATTGCTGTTTTCTTTTTACGGAGCAGCATAAGAACAAAAAGCTATGATGTTTACATACAAATCTACGATTCAAATTTTTATATGGACAAGCAGGAAGTATGTGGGGTTTGGAAACCTAAATTTATTATGCAGTATTATGATGAGGATATTTTATTTTTTGAAAGAAACATTTCCTCGGAGGTAATTCGTGTAGAAAAAGGTGAATTGAGAAATTTTGAAATGCGTCTGGCATCAGATTATATGAAAATGGTTTTAGTGTTCTTGGGGTTACATTTAACCGAATTATTTCAATTGACAAGTTTTGATGAACTAGAAAAAACAGATTCCTTTCAAGTTATATTTGGTGAATTATATGGAGCATATGAGGTGTTATTTGATGCCGGGGAAGCTAACGGGCAAGCAGAGGGGGAAATTTGATGAAATATTTTTTGATAGAACAGAATAAGGATTTTTCTCATACACCTCAAATATTAGATTGGTTTGGAAAAATTGATGTGGATAAATTAAACGTGGAAACAGCAGAGGAAATACCTTTTCGGACGGTACTAAATGTAAAAGCAGATCCCAATCTGTTTTATCCAGATATTCTTACGTTTCCATTTTTTATGTGTTCCAAGAAGGTGTTTGAGGTAGTGAAATTATTTGAACCAAACCTGGAGTACAAAGAAATCATATTTCAGGATCACCAGAAGAATAGTGATGTAGATTTTTATTATCTTCCCATTTTACATAAAGTGGACTGTTTAGACAGCAGGAGCCAGTTTAATCTGAATAAGAGTGAAGTAATAAAGCCAGTGATTCAGGAAACTAATATTATTAATAGGAGTGTATTTTTACTAGATGGGATAAAGAAAAGAACAGTTGTAATGCGGCTGGATTTGGTAGAGGCATTGTTGCGTAGAGAAATAACTGGACTGGGAATAGAAGAAATTGAAGTAATAAAAGGAGGAAAGTGACATGGCTGATACAAAAAGTGATGGTGATGTTTATTTAATGAGGGGAGCGCTTCTGCAATGTAATTGTGGTTCCCATCCGAGAAGGTTAAACCTTCCAGAAGATCATGGAGAAGTTGTGATAACAGAGGATGAATATAAACATCCTATTGTACACGAAAATGATTGTGTCATTGGACCAACAGGGAATATAGATTACTTTGGCGTGTGTTCCAATCTGCCGAAAAATGCAAATCCAATTGTACTGACCCCTTATGTACCAGACGGAGAAGAGACACCGCCAGCAGGAAGTATTGTGGAGGGTGGCAAATGTATTCCAGTTTTTCCACTAAATAAATGGTCAGATACAAAGGAGGACGTTAGAATTCAGGATGGAAGTGATTGTAAAGTAGTGACCACAAAATCCTTCCTGAAATGTTTAAATGGTGGAATCATAACACCTTTATCTAGTGGAATGGAGTATAAGGGTGAAAAAGATGGATGATGAAGCAGAAAAAATAGTATGAGGTGGGGAGTGGTGAAAATATGGTTACTACATTTGGTGAAATAAAAATTAGTTGTTTTGATGAAATAGAAGTGCTTACAGAATTCAAAATCAGCCAGCAGCCCAACAAACATCCAAGAGCACAGTTTCGCGGAATATTAAAAGAAGACGCTAACGTAGATGAGATAAAGAGCAGATCACAGGACATCTTGATTCAAGTGATTGCAGAATATAAGAGTGGAAAAGAATTGCGTTTATTTGTGGGTTATATTGAAAAATTCGAAATAGAGGTTCTAGATTCGGAAACCAATGAGTTGTCTGTAGAATTAATAGGTACAAGCTGCAAGTTGGATCAGGAATGGAAAAATCGTTCCTTTCAGGATGTCAGCAAAACCCATGAAGATATTATGAATAAAGTATTGGGTATCCCAGTAAGATGGAATACAGAACAAAGCAGAAGAATTCAAATGCCTGTGATACAATATAATGAAACCGACTGGCAGTTTCTAAGGCGGCTATCAAGCATTTATGAGCAGCCGGTCATAGTAAATGAAAAAACAAATACATATTTTCTGGATGTGGGAAGCAGCTTGGAGCAGTCTGGAATTAGCTTGAATCATAAGTTTTATAAGCAGGGCATTTCAAAAAAATATTATGAATTAGGCGGAAAAACCGCAGGGATGTCTAAAAAAGACTTTATGTATTATGAAATTTGCTGTAAGGAAGACGCAAGTTTAGGGCAGACGGTTGTATTTAAGGAAACAACATTGGTGATTTGCAAGAAGACAACAGAATTAATCGACGGCGAATTAATTTATCAATACAGATTGGCAGGAAAGAATTATAGTAAGGTAACGAGAAAGTTCAATGACTATTTTATCGGGCATACTATTCTTGGCGAGGTAATTGAGACAGAGGCAGAAACATTAAAACTAAGTTTAAAGCTGGAGGATGACGAGCATTTGGATGATGTAGCGTATCCTTATCAATGGACTCCAGAAACAGGGAATTTGGTTTATTGCATGCCACAGATCGGAACAACAGTGTCTCTTTATTTTAGTGATAATGATGAGAGCAGTGGTAAAGTTGTAAACTGCATTAGAAAAAATGGTACCAGCAGTCCCAAAATGGGAAATACCTCTAACAAGCATTTTACTACAGAGGATGGCATGTTGATGGATTTAAATATGGATACCATTAATTTTGCCACTACGGAAGATGAGAACGGGTTATCTTTTTCTAATTTGAATTTAGTAGATAAGCTTGGTATTTATATGGAAACGGCAGGAGATTTTACACTGGTAGCAGATAAGAAAATTGAGTTTCATGCATCTTGTTTCTTTGTTGGTGCTTTCAAAGGTGAAATTCAGCTAGTTGGAAGTCTAAGTACTATAGCTGCTTCTTTTTGGATGCACTATCAGTTTGATGCAGCAGGACGAAAGTCTTATATGAGGTTTACGCAAACGGAATTCTATTCCATGATTCAGGATGCACCTGTACCTGGAGTAAAGAAGGAAGTAAAGAAAAAAAGTTTCTGGGATATTGTGGGAAAGGTTGCCCTTGGTGCAGTTGCAGTAGTAGCTGCGACTGCGGTAGTTGTAGGAGCTGTTGCTTTGTGCTGTACAGGAGTAGGAGTAGGTGTACTGGTAGGAATCGCCGCAGCGGGTGTAGCAAGTGGAGGCTTTACAATTGGTGTAATGGCATATGAGGAATGTCAGAGTGGAGCAGATTATAGTGTACAGGATTATATGAAACGTGGCGCGGCTCAAGCTTTTATAGGTGCAGTGACACAGGCACTTGGAGTGGGGGCATTAAGTAAGCTGGGGAAGGCAAGCAAGATAGGGAAGATGCGTCCACTTACACAAGTTTTAATTAAAGATTCAGTAGGTGGGACTATAGATTTTGCAGGAAATATGACATCAACTATTGTTGATAATAGAATGGCAGGTTATGCGTGGGATGTAGATTTGCGAGAGGCTGCTTTTGCATCCGCAGCAACATATGGTCTTTTTGACTCCCATGTTATAAAATATGGAGGAAACCAATTGAAAAATGCTGCTGGAAAAGCAATTACCAAAAATCTTCCAGGATGCACAAAATTAATGCAGAATGTTGGAAGTAAAAGCAAGAAACTGATAGAAAAAATTCCAGGTATAAGTCAACTAGGAAAATATATGGATGATGGAGCAGAAAAGGCGGCAAAGAAAGACTTAGCACGGAAAGAGGTAGGAAATGCGAAAAAGGCTTTAAAGGAAGCCCCAACTGAGAAGCAAATAAAATCAGGGGAGGAAGCTCTTGAGAAAGCTAAAAAATCCAAAAGAATAGCAGAGCAGAACCGTAATAAAATAGTGAAGAAAAATAAGAAAAAAGGGAAAGCAGGAAAAAAGGCAATAAGGCAGGCAAACAATGCACAGGCAGAAGCAAAATCTGCTTACAAAGCAACTAGAGACGGATTGCAAGATATGAATTCTTCACGTGAACTAGCAAAAGAAAGCCTGAGTACAGCTAAAAGTAATGTAAAGAAATTGAGTGTTCCTGCGGGATACTGTGCCATTACCCATACAAATGAATTAATTTATAATTTTATTAAAGTGGATAATCGGAATGAGAATAAGCTTGCTTTTTCAAGAGGAGAGGCAGTAGGAGCTATAGATGGCTATATGAAACGATTTGACTATATAAAAGATATGTTTGAGGATGAAAGCAGTTGGGGAACGGAATAAGGAATATGAGAGGAGAATTAAAAAGATGATAGGCAGAATAATTCGTGTGCTTCTGTTATTGTATATTTGGCTTACTGATTTGAGTGGAATAAGAGAAGGTTTCCTTGTAATAACAAAACGGGAAGAAGTGTTGGCAGAACTAAGGGGAAAGTTTAGGGAAAGCCGAGTACTGGAGGGGTTGAAGACAATATGCTATATTTTGATTGTTTTGTTTTACGAATTTGGATATCGGTATAGTTGGATTGTAGTGCTTATGGGTGTAATACCTTTTTGCGCATTTCTTTATTCACTACTAATCGGTACGAAGGCACATGCCTTTATGATGACAAAAGAAGATAGATTACCAGCATTGATTCGAATGTTTTTCTTTGTAGGGATGGGAATATTTTTTTATCAGGATACACCATATTATAATGGTATGTTTGCGTTATATTTTTTTACTATATCAACTATAGTAAGTGCAATTATTTTGTTGAGATGGTGGAAAGAGATTTTAGAATTAAAGGAGGAAGCTGGACTACTTGCAATAATTTTGGGAAGCATTACAATAGCTATTGTTTTTTTCTATTGCATGAATACGCTGATAGGTGTAAATCAGAGTTTTAATCAAACAATTGTTAGAATACAAAAAACAGAAGTCATCAAGACAGAACGAAGTGGTATTAATGGTCGTAGATTTACAATATCAAAAAAAGATTCAGTTAAAGGAGATTGGGCATTTCAAAATACATATAGTCTTAATTTAGAAGTTGGCGATACGGTATACATAGTGGTAAGAAAAGGTGGACTAGGCTTTGAATGGCGTGAGATTTATAATGAACAGACTTTTCCGTATGAAGAGGAATTGCAGAATAATGGGTAACTAAGTAGTTGAATTCGGTGGGGGATAGGTATAAGAGAGGGAAATTAAAAAGATGATAGGCAGAATAATTCGTGTGCTTCTGTTATTGTATATTTGGTTTACTGATTTGAGCGGAATAAGAGAAGGTTTCCTTGTAATAACAAAACGAGAAGAAGCGTTGGCAGAACTAAGGGGGAAGTTTAGGGAAAGCCGAGTACTGGAGGGGCTGAAGACAATATGCTATATTTTGATTGTTTTGTTTTACGAATTTGGATATCGGTATAGTTGGATTGTAGTGCTGATGGGTGTAATACCTTTAATAGCATTTATCTATGCCTTGTTTATTAGCAGAAAAACACATGCATTTATTATGATATCAGATCATGACATACCAATAATAATTCGAATGTTTTTCTTTGTAGGGATGGGAATATTTTTTTACAAGGATATACCGTATTATGACAGGAGGTTTGCGGGGTATTTTTTTACTATAGCAGCAATAATAAGTATAGGTATTTTACTGAGATGGTGGAAAGACTTCTTAGAGTTAAAGAAAGAAGCAGTATCACTTATGGCACTTTCAGGAAGCATTACAATAGCTATTGTTTTTTTCTATTGCATGAATACGTTGATAGGTGTAAATCAGAGTTTTAATCAAACAATTGTTAGAATACAAAAAACAGAAGTCATCGAGACTGAATGAAGTGGTATTAATGGACGTTCCTTTGACATACCAATTGATGATTCGGTTAAAGGGCATAGTTCATATCTTAATACGTATAGCCTTAATTTAGAAGTTGGCGATACGGTATACATAGTGGTAAGAAAAGGTGGACTAGGCTTTAAATGGCGTGAGATTTATAATGAACAAACCTTTCCGTATGAAGAGGAATTGCAGAATAATGGGTAACTAAGTAGTTGAATTCGGTGGGGGATAGGTATAAGAGAGGGAAATTAAAAAGATGATAGGCAGAATAATTCGTGTGCTTCTGTTATTGTATATTTGGTTTACTGATTTGAGCGGAATAAGAGAAGGTTTCCTTGTAATAACAAAACGAGAAGAAGCGTTGGCAGAACTAAGGGGGAAGTTTAGGGAAAGCCGAGTACTGGAGGGGCTGAAGACAATATGCTATATTTTGATTGTCATGTTTTATGAATTTGGATATCGATATAGTTGGATTGTAGTGCTTATGGGTGTAATACCTTTAATAGCATTTCTATATTCACTACTAATTGGTACGAAAGCACATGTCTTTATGATGACAAAAGAAGATAGATTACCAGCAATGATTCGAATGTTTTTCTTTGTAGGGATGGGAATATTTTTTTACAAGGATATACCATATTATAATGGAAAGTTTGCGTTATATTTTTTTACTACATCAATCATAGTAAGTGCAATTATTTTGTTGAGATGGTGGAAAGAGATTTTAGAATTAAAGGAAGAAGCTGGACTACTTGTAATGATTTTGGGAAGCATTACAATAGCAATTGTTTTTTTCTATTGCATGAATACGTTGATAGGTGTAAATCAGAGTTTTAATCAAACAATTGTTAGAATACAAAAAACAGAAGTCATAGAAACTGAATTAAGTGGTATTAATGGGAGAAATTTTAGAATACCAGAAGAAGATTCTGTAAAAGGTTATGAGTGGTTTCGGAATTTTTATGGTCTGGATGTAAAAGTTGGCGATACGGTATACATAGTGGTAAGAAAAGGTGGACTAGGCTTTGAATGGCGTGAGATTTATAACGAACAGACCTTTCCATATGAAGAGGAATTGCAGAATAATGGGTGGACTAGCTTGCAATAAAAAAGCAGTGTAGTAATGTGAATCGGCTGGAAATGCAAAAAGGAAAGGCGTTTGCAGAAGGCATAATTCTTTCATTTCTAAATTTATCCTCCAGATAAACCGTTCATAATATGGTTGTAATTTACAACAATATAGTTTATAATGATAAAAATCTCAAAGAGGGGTATATAACGATACTTCCTCTTTGAGATTTTTTTTGTAACTAGCTTGTGATGCTTTATGAAAGGAGAAATTTATAATGAAACGATGCTACAAGATACTAGGGATACTAATTGTATTGATAACCATAGGCGGGTTATCTGGGTGTAAAGAAAAAGAAAAAACAGCATCTTCAGACGAAGGTGGAAATATTCAAAAAGAAGTGACAGTATGTGATGATAACGGCACAAAGAAAACAATTACCGACATGGGAGGAAGAACAGTCGAATTTGATACTGAAATAAAAAAAGTCTATGGAGCCAATCCGATGGCCACCATTCTATTATTTACACTGGTACCAGACAAAATAATAGGATGGAATGAAAAGCTGCCCAACCAGGAAATATTGCCAGAAGCATATAAAAATCTACCAGTAGTAGGCAGTATGGGAACAAAACAACAGGCGGCAAGTGCAGAAGAAATCTTAACGTATAATCCCGATCTTATACTATATGCCCAGGCTGAAATAAATAAGCAGTCAGCTGAAAAAGCAGACAAACTCAGTCAGCAATTAGGAAAACCAGTAGTATTAATCAATGGCTCACTAGAAAGCACAGAAAGTACATATGAACTATTAGGAGAAATATTTGATTGTAGTGAAAGAAGCAATGAGCTGATTCAATATTATAAAGATACGTTATCCAATATCGAAAAAACAAAATCTGAGATAAAGGAAGAAGAAAAAATAAAGGTTTATTACGGAAAAGAAGAAGATGCACTGACTACCAGTGGAAAAGAATCTGTTCATGCAAAACTTATTGAACTAGTCGGCGGAAAGAACGTGGCGGATGCCATAGAAGGGGACAGCGATGCAGCGGTAAATCTAGAAGAAGTGATAAAATGGCAGCCAGATGTAATTCTTCTATCAGAAGCAAATAAAAACGAAAAAAATGCGTATCAGAATTTAATTCAGAATACTGCATGGGAAAACATTCCTGCTGTAAAGAATAATAAAGTCTATGTATCACCAATGCTATTATTTTCTTGGTTTGACAGACCACCGTCTATTAATGAATTAATAGGAATTAAGTGGCTGGCAGTAACGCTTTATCCTGACTATTATGAAATAGACATGAAGTCGGAAATCAAAGAGTTCTATCAGAAATATTATCAGATAGATTTGAAAGAAGAAGTGATTACGGACATGCTGCAACAGTAAAGTGTGGTCAAACAGGAGGATTCCATTGAAATTTAGGCACATGTATCAGAATAAAATGAAAAATAAAAAAGATAGTTTGATAATCGTGTTGTTAATTCTTTTTACAACAGGAGTGTTCTTCGTTTCCATTCTTACGGGGAGGTATTCCATTACACCTGGGCAGATGTTCCAACTAATAGCAAAGAGAATTTCTGGAACGCAGATTTCTAAATCAATTAACAGCAATATGGAAACCATACTGTTTCAGGTCAGACTGCCAAGAGTGCTATCTGCCATGCTGATTGGAGCTGGACTTTCTGCATCAGGAGCAGCTTATCAGGGCATGTTCCGAAACCCAATGATTTCGCCAGATATACTGGGAGTTTCTTCAGGTGCAGGCTTTGGTGCTTCTATTGCAATCTTAATGTCCTTTGGCAGTCTGGGAATAGAAATGACAGCCTTCCTTTTCGGGATTCTTGCAGTAGGATTATCGTATTTTATTAGTAAAGCAGTTAGCAGAGGAAATACTACTATGTTGGTACTGGTACTGATAGGAATGGTAGTTTCATCACTGTTTCAGTCTATGATTTCTATTACTAAATACATTGCAGATCCATATGGGAAAATGCCTGCAATCACATTCTGGCTTATGGGAGGACTGTCCACTATTACACCAGATGATGTGAAAATTCTTTTAATAGTAATAATAGCAGCAATTGTGCCTTTAATGCTAATCCGATGGAAGATAAATGTGCTTTCGTTTGGAGAGGAGGAAGCAATGGCTTTGGGTATTCATATCTCAAGAATAAGGAGTATACTCATTCTCTGTTCTACCATAATAACAGCAGCATGTGTATCAGCAAGTGGAATGATTGGATGGGTGGGGCTGATTGTTCCACATCTTGCAAGAATGATCGTTGGTCCAGATTATAAAATATTACTTCCCGTATCCTGCCTAATGGGAGGTATGTATTTGCTGTTAGTAGACACAATTGCCCGCAGTGTATTTCCAATGGAGATTCCGTTGGGAATACTCACCTCAATCATAGGAACCCCATTTTTTATGTACTTGCTGCTCAAAGGAAAGAAGGGATGGAATTGATATTAGAAGTAAAACATGCAGTATGCGGATATGGGAAAAAAAGTGTTGTAGAAAATATTTCATTAAAAGTAGCAAATGGTGAAGTGGTATGCTTATTGGGACCAAATGGAGTTGGAAAAACTACTTTTTTTAAAACTCTGTTAGGATTTATAAAAGTTCAAAAAGGTGAGATTTTGCTAAATGGAAAAAATATTGCGGATTGGTCAAGAAAAAGTCTGGCTAAGATGATAGGATATGTTCCGCAGGCTCATACACCACCTTTTCCATTTCGTGTTCTGGATGTAGTTATTATGGGACGGACACCTCATATAGATGGAGGTTCATACCCTTCCAGAAAGGATATAGAAGTTGCAGCAGAGGCGCTTGAGCGTCTGGGAATATCTGATTTAAAGGATAAAATATATACAGAAATCAGTGGAGGAGAAAGACAATTAGTTTTAATTGCAAGAGCGTTAACGCAGCAGCCAGCAATTCTAATTATGGATGAACCAACCTCTAACCTTGATTTTGGGAATCAAATTCGAGTATTACAACATATAAATGATCTTTCTAAAAATGGAATGGGAGTTATTATGACCTCTCATTTTCCCAATCATGCTTTTCTGTGTTCTACGAAAGTGGCATTGATGCAGAAAAATAAATGTTTCAAGGTAGGGGATGTGAATGAAATTGTAACAGAAGATAACCTGAAAGAAGCATACGGAATTTCCGTTAAGATAATTGATACTAAAATAGGGAAAAATAAAATTCTGAAATCATGTATTCCGATTTTGGAAGAATAGGAAGGAGAAGGAGAAAAACGATGAAGTTTGTAACTGTTTCAGGACCACCATCCTCAGGAAAAACATCCGTTATATTAAAAGTGATTGAGTGTATGAGAAATAGTGTAGAGAAGGTTGGTGTTGTTAAATTTGATTGTCTCACAACATATGATGATATATTGTATAAGAAAGCTGGAGTAGAAGTGATGGTTGGACTTTCTGGAAATTTATGTCCCGATCATTTCTATATCAGTAATATTGATGATTGTGTTAAGTATGGCACAGAAAGGGGCTTTGACCTGCTTATTAGTGAAAGTGCTGGATTGTGTAACCGGTGTTCTCCACATATAAAAGAAGTACTGGCGGTATGCGTCATAGACAGTCTTTCTGGAATCAATACACCGAAAAAAATTGGCCCTATGCTGAAATTTGCAGATATTATTGTAATAACAAAAGGTGACATTGTATCTCAGGCAGAAAGAGAAGTATTTACTTATATGGTGCGAGAAACCAATCCAGGTGCAAAATTACTATATGTGAATGGGCTTACAGGGCAGGGGGCTTATGAATTAAGCAGCTGCATTCTAGAAGCAGCTTCCACAAATACACTGGACGGAAAAAAACTTAGATTTACAATGCCAGCTGCGTTATGCTCTTACTGCTTAGGAGAAACTTTAATCGGCGAAGATTATCAGATGGGAAATACAAAAAAAATTCCATTTCAGCAAACAAGAAATAGTGTTGAAAAAACATGGAAAGATTTTGAGGAAACAGATCAAGAAGATAGACAAGAACCTGCATGCATTGATTCCCTTACCATTATTGGTGGACAGGATAAAAGCGGAGAGAAGGAAAATGTCAAATTGACAATTCAAGCTGGGGAAGTAATTTGTATTGTTGGACCTACAGGTTCTGGGAAAAGCAGGCTGCTTGAGGATATAGAGTGTATGGCAAAGGGAGATACACCTTCTAAAAGAAAAATTGAAATAGAAGGCAGGCATTTAGAAGAATCCCGTTTGGTGGCACAACTTTCTCAAAACATGAACTTTGTCATGGATGCTTCGGTATGTGATTTTATAAAAATGCATGCCAGAAGCCGAAAAATTACTCAAATGGAAGAGGTTACGGAAAAAATAATACAGTGTGCAAATGAACTGGCGGGAGAAAAATTTACAGGAAATACTGCTGTAACCCAGTTGAGCGGCGGACAGTCCAGAGCCTTAATGATTGCAGATGTAGCCTTTTTGAGCAGTTCTCCCATTGTATTAATTGATGAACTGGAGAATGCAGGAGTGGACAGAGGCAGAGCCTTAGAACTTTTGGTGCAAAAAGGAAAAATTGTTTTAGTATCAACCCACGACCCTATTTTAGCTTTATTAGGTGATAAAAGAATTATAATCAATAATGGGGCAATTAACCAGGTAATAGAAACTGAACTGGCAGAGAAGGAAAATCTTAAAATTATGCGTCAAATGGATAATAAAATGCTGGCATTAAGAGAAGCTATTAGAAAAGGTGAAAAAATCGGATGGAATATGTCAGATTATTTTGTGTTAAATGAGTTTGAAAAGGAGGGAAACTTGTGAATAGTAAGGTAAAAACGATTATTGATAAATCAGAATATGATGCTCTTTGTCTATTGCCTTGTCCAATAAAAGTACCAGTTGAGACTGGGTTTGAGGAACTGATACATAAAATAGGCAGTAATTGCAGCTTTACCTATCTTGTAGAGGGAAATGCAAATTATGAGGTAATGTGGATGGATGAATCCTCCCATGTTCCGAGAAAGGAAGAACTGCCAAAGGTTATTATTAGTTCAGGTGTAAACAGCTTTTATCGGAGAGATTTTAGAGAAAAAGCGATACAGGAAAAGTATTTTAAAAAAGTACCTGGGGCAGATGAATTTGTAAACAGCGAATTAGGTGATTTGCAGGGAAATTATTATATTATGTCATTGAATTGTTTGGTGATGGTTGTAGATTTGACAAAATTAAATGGAAGGCCAGTACCACAGTCCTTTGCCCAACTTCTAGATGGAAATTTTGAAAAGGAAGTAGCAATACGGGGAAAAAAGAGTAAGTACTGTGAAACCACTCTATTCAGTATATATAAGGATTTTGGTATGGAGGGAATTAAAAAACTAAGCAAATTAGTAGGCTTTGGTGGTCATCCTGCGGAAATGGTCAAAAAAATGATAAGTGGAGTAAAGGAATCACCGACAATTAGCATTGTACCTTATTTTTATGCAAAACTTATGAAAAACAATAAGAAGATAAAAATAATCTGGCCAGAAGAGGGGGCAATAGTCAGTCCTGTTACACTTCTGGTTCAAAGTGAAGCAGATCACAGCCTGGACAATGTTGTGAATTATTTTGTAAGTGAGCAGGTGCGGAAAATATGTAAAGATGCTTACTTGCCACATCCCTTGGAGTATTTTGAATTTTTAAAGGAAAATAATTATAAGCTAAATTGGATAGGGTGGGATTTTATAGAAAAGCATGAAGTAAACCAATTGTTAATAGAATTGAATCAATGTTTTAAATAATTATTTTGGAGTAATTATTTTTGGATTATTAAGTAAAAATAAGTAATAGTAAATAATATTATGAAATAGGATAAATACCCAAATATTAATTGACTTTACCAAAAAAGAAATTATAATGGTCATTAACAAGTTTTAAAGTTCAGCGCTGACTTCATCCTTGTTTATCAATATCGCAATTACTGTTATAGGTAATTATAATAAGGGAAGGAGCTTTATTTATGAAGAGAAGTAAATTATTTAGTATTGTAACAGCAGGCTGTCTTGCATTAGTATGCGTTTTGGGAGGTTTTTCAGAATTTGAGGAAAAAACAGAGGCTAATGATGCTAGTTTTGAATGTGCCTACGCAACCGATCGAATTATTGTAGCTTTAAAAACAGATGCCGATTATCAATTTGCAATGGAAAGCAGTGGGGTAATTTTTGAACAGCAATTATCACAGGAAAATGATAAGTATGATGTGGCTCTATATTCCATTGAAGACAAAACAGAGGAGGGAGTAAAGCAAGCAATTGATTCATTGGAAAAGAATCCGGCTGTAGCTTATGCTGAGCCAGACTATATCTTGACAGCGTCAGATACTGTTCCAAATGATCCGAGCTATTCACAGCTTTATGGAATGGAAAAAATCAGTGCACCTGGAGCATGGGATATGTGTACTGGTACATCAGATATTGTTGTTGGAATTATTGACTCTGGAGTTGACTATACCCATCCAGATTTGGCAAATAATATATGGGTGAATCCTGGTGAAATAGCTGGTAACGGTATAGACGATGATGCCAACGGATACATTGATGACATTCACGGGTGGAATTTTGTGGACGACAGCAATGATCCAATGGATGACAATGGTCATGGTACACATGTAGCAGGAACAGTTGGTGCAGTTGGAAATAATGGAACAGGAGTAGTAGGAGTTAACTGGACTACAAGCATAGCAGTTTTAAAGTTTCTGGATGCAGATGGTTCAGGCTATACCTCGGATGCAATTCTGGCAATTAATTATGCTGAAGAAATGGGCTTTGACATATTAAATAACAGCTGGGGCGGCAGAACTTACAGCCAAAGTCTAAAAAATGCAATTACAGCATACAATGGTGTATTTGTTGCAGCAGCAGGCAATAATGGAACAAATAATGACTCAATCGCTACCTATCCAGCTTGTTATACATGTAGTAATATTATTTCTGTTGCAGCAACAACTAGTACAGATGCCCGGGCAAGTTATAGTAATTATGGCAGTACAACTGTTGATTTAGGTGCTCCTGGAAGCTATATTTATAGTACATATCCGAATAACAGCTATGCCACTTTGAGTGGAACCTCTATGGCAACTCCTCATGTTGCGGGGGCAGCAGCACTTATTAAATCGCTGGATCCTACATTAACCTCTGCTGAAATCAAAACGCTGATTTTATCAAATGTTGATCCAGTCAGCAGTTTAAATGGCATTACAGTAACTGGAGGAAGATTAAATGTTGAGAAATGTTTGGATGCTCTATAAACTTTGTCTGGCTTGCAGCTGAAACATCATTTTCTACAATTAAAACGTAACTTTTGCGTGTTATACATATTTAGACCATAATGATATCGAAAAAGATATAATTAATAGGGTATAGCGTAAATGTCATAAGAGGTATCAGGAGGAATATATATGGCAAGGGTGATGTTTAAGACAGTACAGCTGGCAGATGGAACCACGACTTGTATTGATTTTAATGCAAAAGTTATCAGTGCTTCGGCGGCAATACAAGGATATGAATTGTGCTATCCAGATGAGGCTCATTATGTGAAAAGAATATCCGTAAATACATCTGTTGAGGGAATTAACGAAAACAAGGTAATTGTTTCAGCACGTTGTATGATGGAGGATGGATCGTCAAATATAGGGCAAGGAAGTATTTTAGTACAAATCATAGCAGAATGTGATTGTTAATTATAAAATTTAAGTGATAGGAAATAAATCAATCTTTTATTTCCTATCACTTTTTCGTTATGACAGGAGTATTTAAGTCCTGATTATGCTAATTGTTGGCAATATAGTCATGGATTCAGACGAGGGAAAGTTCTAAACTGTATAAACAATATAGAACCAGCAGGGGGTGATAGTGAAATATAGGATGATTAATTCGTGTAAAATGCAATCTTTTGAAGCAATTGCAGAATTAATATTTGTTAACTAAACGAAAGGGATGAAAAAAAGTATGAAAAAGAAACAGTTACTAGCTTTTATTGTATGTTTTGCATTGATGTGCACTTCTGTAATTTCATCAACAATGGTAGTTGATGCAGGTGCTCCTGATGGGTGGAGAAATCTCCCAGACTATTATGTATTTAAGGAAAGTTGCGGCGGATGGTCCGGAAGTGGTGCCGGCGAATTGGAAACCGTAAACGGGAATCTGCCTGTTGATTCTCAAGTTACATATGAAAATTTACCTTCTTTGAGATTTAATGTTACAACGCAGCTTACGTCAGGATGGTTAACATCCATACTTACATTAGCTGATTGGTGTAATCACGATGTATCACAATATGTTCCCAACGGATATCTGGAATTTAATATAAAAGGCAAAAATGGTGGGGAACAGTTTGTAATTGGTGCTACAGATCATGTGAGTGAGCGAGCGTCAGGTGTTGAGCAGAAAATAACAAAACCAATCACAAATTACTGCACAGTTACTACGGAGTGGCAGCACGTAAAGATACCCCTAAAGGATATTCTATCCCCATCACTCGGTATGGATCCTTACAATGCAAAGGCTATTGTTTTGGACAAAGTAACTACAGATCCATTTTGTGTTTGGCTGAATCAAATTAAACTAACTTCTCCTGATAAAGAAAAAGCATTCCCAGCTATTAAATTAAATCAGGTAGGATTTTTAGAGTCTTCTGAGAAATATGCCTATGTTTCTGGATTTGAAGATGAACTTAAGGCTGCTGTAGGAACCTCATTTCAGGTAAAGAAGGTTTCTGACAACACAGTTGTTTATAGTGGGGAGTTAGAACTGGTTAAGGATTATGATGCGGATTCTGGAGAAAAGGTTTTAAAAGCCGTATTTACAGATCTTAAGCAACCTGGAAATTATTATATTACTGTTAGTGCAGATGGTATAGATAAGTCTCCAGAGTTTAAGATAGGAAATGATATTTTTAAACCGCTATTGACGGATGCAGCAAGATATTTTTATTATCAACGCGCTGGAATAGAACTTACACAACAGTATTGTCCAGATTATCCAAGGGCAGATAAAACACCTCAGGATGAGGCTGCTGTCTTTGACTCCAATTCAGGGGTTACAAGAGATGTGTCAAAAGGATGGTATGACGCTGGAGATCTTGGTAAATATGTAAGTACTGGATCAGGAACATTAATCAATCTTTTCTGGTCATATGAAATGTTTACAGAGGTATATGCGGATAATCAGTTTAATATTCCTGAAAGCGGAAACGGAATTCCTGATATACTTGATGAGTCAAGATGGGAAATTGAATGGATTCTGAAAATGCAAGATGTTACTAGTGGTGGTTTTTATGCCCGAGTTCAGTCAGACGATGATGGCAATATAACAAAAAGGATAATTAAGGATAAAGAAGGTGATACCACCAATATAAGACCGACAGAGGATACTGCGTTGGCAGCAGCGGCTTTAGCTCATGCTTCAATAATATATGCAAAATACGATCAGGCGTTTGCATTACAGTGTTTAAATGCTGCTAAGAGTGCATGGGCATATCTTGAGCAGAATCCTAATAATATTAAATCCCCAAATGGACCATACAATACCGACAATGATTTGGCTAGCAGATTATTGGCTGCCGCATCCTTGTATAGGGCTACAGGCGAAGAAAAATATAACAATTACTTTGTGACAAACTATTCAAAAGGTAAGGATATCTATGAGAATGCCAGCGGAGATTGGGTTGGCAACTGGAATCTTGCATTTTTCTCATATATGAAGGCTGATAACCGAAACAGTGATGCTGAGGAATGGTTTAATACGGAATTTACTATTTGGGTAAACAACAAAATTGATAGATACATAAACAGTTCTTGGGGAACAGCAATTGTAAATGGTAATTATTACTGGGGCAGCAACAATCAAATAATTGGTATGTGTATGGAAGCTTTAATTGGTTCAAAACTGCTTGGAACGAATACAGAAACAATTAACAATATGGCAATTTCTTCATTAAACTGGATTCTAGGTGCGAATCCTCTAAGAAAGAGCTTTGTATCAGGATATGGTGAAGACTGTATTAAAACCGTATTTGCTACGTTTAATAGTGACGGAAAACAAGGAATTGCCAAAGGATTTATGCCGTTAGGACCAAATAGGTATCAGGGTGCAGGACTCTCCATATTCCCAGCCAAATGTTATTTAGATAGTGCCGATGAATGGAGCACAAATGAGCATGCTGTTGGTTCTAATTCTACGTTAGTATTTATGGCTGCATTTGCTGTGAGTGTTCCAACTTCAACACCAGTGGTAACGCCAACACCAGTGGTAAC